>NC_015682.1:0-1200000 GCF_000215975.1 Thermodesulfobacterium geofontis OPF15
TAAAAAATTTTTAGGATAACTTTAATTTTATCTATGGGTCTATCTATGAGTCCTAATTGGGAAAGGATTAAAGGAAGATTTAAAGAGCTTTTGCCGGAAACGATTTTTAGAGTCTGGTTTTCCTCTCTAAATGGGGATATTTTAGAGGATAGTTTAATTATAGAGGTTCCTAATGAATTTACTAAAACTTGGCTACAAGAAAATTATAAAAATGTTATTAATCAAGTTTTGAGGGAATTTGGTCTTAAAGATATTAAATTTTTGGTGAATGAAAAAAAGAGCCCAGAACAATTAATTATTCCTTACAATCCGATTCAGGTTGTTGGAAGAAGGCTTTCTCCTAAATATACTTTTGAAGATTTTGTCGTAGGAAAATGTAATGAATTTGCTTATAATGTTTGCTATCAGATAGCTGAAGAAAGACCCAAAGGTTATTTGGTTTATCTTTATGGTGATTTTGGATTAGGGAAAACTCATTTAACACAGGCTGTAGGAAATGTTTTAATTTCTAAGGGATCTGAGAGGGTCTATTATTTAACTGCTCAGGATTTTCTTAATTATATGATGAAGTATTTGCGCTCTGGAATGGTTGAGGATTTTAAAGAAAAGATAAAAAATGGATGTGATATTCTTTTATTAGAGGAAATACACTTTTTATCTGGAAAGGAATATACTCAAAATGAACTTGCCTTTCTTTTAGATTATCTTCTTGATCAAGGAAAAACAGTAATTTTTACTTCTTTGAAACTTCCTCAGGAGCTTCAAAAAATAGAAAATTCTTTAAGATCAAGGCTTTCTTCTGGATTATTAATAAGGCTTAATAGTCCTGATTTTGCAACCAGAAAAAAAATTATAAGACATAAGGCAAAAAAACAGGGATACAATTTTCCTTATGAGGTAGTTGAATACTTAGCTCGTCAGATAAGAGGAGATGTGAGACAGCTTGAAAGTGCTGTACTTGGTTTAATTGCCCGCTCAAGCTTACTTAAAGAACCTATCAATCTTTCCTTAGCAAAAGAATTAGTAGAGGAAATCGGAATAAAAGAAAGCTCTAATCAGGTAGAAATGATAATTGAGACGGTATGTAGATTTTTTGGGGTGCCAAGAGAGGATATTTTTTCTTCTTCCAGAAAAAAAGAATTAACCCTTGTAAGACAAGTAACTATTTATTTTTTGAGGAACTTATTAAACAAGTCTTTAAAAGAAATATCATCTCTTTTCAAAAAGGAACATTCTACAGTTATTTATAATCTTAAAACCTTTGAAAATAAATTAAAAAGGGATTTGGGTTTAAAAGTAAAGGTAGATTATCTCTTTAAGGAAATTTCAAAAGAGTTGTCTCAGGAAGAACTTGAAATAAAATATGAACTAAATGAATGAGCTTTTTCCTTCTAAATTTTTAAAAGCCTTAGAAAATCTCTTAGGAAAAGAAAGGCTCTTAAAAGAAAAAGAAGATCTTTTTAGTTATTCCTATGATTCTTCTTCTTTAATTAGACTGCCTTCTGCTGTTGCTTTACCAGAAAGGAAAGAGGAAGTAATTGAAATTTTAAGACTTGCTCAAGAATATAAAGTTCCTATTGTTCCAAGGGGAGCAGGAACTGCAACTACAGGAAGTCCTTTAGCGCATAAAGGGGGATTAGTAATTTGTTTTTCAAGAATGGATAGAATACTTGAATTCAATGAGGAAGAAAGGATTGTAAGAGTTGAGCCAGGGGTTTTAAATGGAGAGCTTAAAAAATTTTTAAAAAAATATGGCTTTTTTTATCCTCCAGATCCTTCAAGTTATGAATTTTCAACTATAGGAGGAAATGTAGCAACTGGTGCAGGAGGGCCAAGGGGATTAAAATATGGAACTACCAAAGATTATGTACTTGCCTTAGAAGTAGTTCTTCCTGGAGGAAAGGTTTTAAAAACTGGTCCCTCAACTTTAAAATGCGTAGTTCCCTATAATTTGACTTCTCTTTTTGTTGGTTCTGAAGGAACCTTAGGAGTATTTACAGAAATTGTTTTAAAAGTAATTCCTCTTCCTCAAAAGCGAATTCTTTTTGTTTCAGCTCATGAAAGAGAGGAAGAACCTTTGGAGATAATTACAGAAATTCTTAGGAAAAAATTAACTCCTGCTTGTGCTGAATTTATTGATAAAACAACAATTTTAGCTCTTTCTAAAAGCAAAGGAAGTTTACCAATTTTTGAGAATAAAAATTTTTCATCTCTTTTATATTTAGAACTTGATGGAGAGGGAGAAATTCTTGAAAAAGAAAAAGTTTTAATAGAAAGATTTTATAAAGATTTAGGAATTTCCTTTGAAAAGGCTGAAGATGAAAGTGATATTGAAAACCTATGGGAAATAAGAAGAACTATTTCCCCTTCTTTGAAAGTTCTTGGTAAAAAAAGATTTGCTGAGGATGTGGTTGTACCAAGGAGATTTATGAAGGATCTTCTTTTTAAAATAAGAAAATTGGAAAAGGATTGGGGACTTTATATTTGTTGTTTTGGTCATGCAGGGGATGGGAATTTTCATGTAAATATACTTTTTGATTCGGAAAATGAAGAATCTGCTATAAAGGTGAGAGAGAACGTTTTAAAAGAGGTTATAGAGCTTTCTGGAACTATTTCAGGGGAGCATGGAATAGGTTATATAAAAAGGGGCTTTGTCAATTGGGAGCTTAGTCCTTTACAGATTGAAATAATGAAAAAACTCAAAAAAGTTTTTGATCCAGAGGGGATACTTAATCCACAAGTAAAAATTCCAGATTAATATAGCTTTAACTTATGACCCTTTATAATAAATTGAAAAGACTAATTGGAAGGGCTCTTTTTCATTATGAAATGTTAAAAGATAAAGATTATGTAATTATAGCTCTTTCAGGGGGAGAAGATAGTTTAGTATTGGCTTATTTTTTAAAGGATTGGCAAAAGAAAATGAGAATTGATTGTAAATTTTTAGCTGTTCATTTAGATATGGGATTTCCAAAGGATGAAAATAAATATCAAGAGGGGGTAAAAGAACTTGAAGAATTTTGTAAATCCTTAGAGATTGATTTTTATTTTTCCAAAACTGATTGTGGAATTCAAGCTATAGAGGCTTTTGAAAAAGATATAAGTGCTCCTTGTTTTGTTTGCTCCTGGCATAGAAGAAAATATTTATTTAAATTAGCTCAAGAAAGGGGGGCTAATAAACTTGCCTTTGGGCATCATTTGGATGATGCAATTATAACTTTTTTTATAAACATGTTTTATCATGGAGAACTCTCTACTATTCTTCCTCTCCAAGAAATGTTTAAAGGGAAGCTCTATATTATAAGACCCTTAATTCTTGTGGAAAAGGATTTAATTTCTCGCTTTGTAAAGAAAATGAATTGGAAAGTGCTTGAAAATCCCTGTCCTTTTTCTAAGGAGACAAAGAGAAAAGAAATAGAAAATCTTTTAAATACTTGCATCTATCCTTTAAATCCCAAAATTAAAAGAAACATAGCTACTGCTATTTTTAATCCTAAAATCGAATATTTACCCCGCAAAGTCTGGTAACCCTTTTCGCACTTACGAAGTGAGATAAATTAGAATTATTTTATGTTTTCGCACTTGCGAAGTGAGAAAAGGGAGGGGTTATTTGAAAAGGTTGTAGTAATAGAGGACGGTTCGTACGTAGTTTTGAGTTTCTGAATAAGGGGGGATACCTTTATAAAGTCTTACCTTTTCAGGACCTGCATTATAAGCAGCAAGAGCAAGTTCTAAATCTCTAAATTCCTCAAGAAGTTTTTTTAAGTATAAAGCTCCACCTTTTAAGCTTTCTAAAGGATCGAAAGGATTACTTACTCCTACAAGTTCTGCGGTAGTAGGCATAAGCTGCATAAGACCAAGAGCACCTTTGGGGGAGACAGCCTTTGGATTGAAAGAAGATTCTACTTTTGCGATAGCTTTAAGTAAAGCTGGATCTAAAGAATAAGCTTGAGCAACTTCATTAAACCATCTTTCATCTATATTATAATAACTTGAAGAAAATCCTGTTTTAGAAATAAATTTTCTTGGCTCTTTTACATAAACTTGACATATTTTTTCTGGAAAAACACCTTTAAAATTGGTAAAAATTACTTCCCCTGTTTGAGGATCTTCACATTTATAAATATCAGCATAAGCTTTAGAAAAACCTAAAATTAATAAAAAGATCAAAAGCTTTAAGATTTTGCTCATATTATCAAGAATTATTATAAATTTTCTATTTTTTGTCAAGGCTTACTTTATTATATTTAATTTGACTTTTCGGCAAAAATCTATATAATATTAAACATTAATGCTTAAAACCTATCTATATCCTATTTTTGTTTTTATCATCTCTATATTTACTGGCTTTGTTATTAGGCTAATTTTTAAAAATAGGATTTCCTATTTTAATCAGAAATTTAATTTAGGACTTTCTTTTAAAACAATAGTATTTTTTTCAAACATTTGCTTTTTTTGGATTATTTTACTTGGTATTTATCTTTCTATTTCCATAGTTGAGTTTCCTGCAAAATTTCAGCAAATAATTAATTCTATAAATAAACTTTTAATCATTCTTTTTATAATTACCTTAGCTTGGGTTTCTGCAAAGATTGTTGTAAGTTTTCTTAATTTTTACATGAGAGAAAAAACTGAGCTTCCTCCAAAAGTTTCTATTATTGAGATAATTATAAAAATTGTAATCCTTTTTATAGGTTTTATTTTAATTTTAGACACTTTACACATAAATATTACTCCTTTTATAACTTCCTTAGGGATTGCAGGTTTAGCAGTGGGATTAGCTTTGCAGGATACTTTAAGTAACTTTTTTGCAGGGCTTCATATTTTAATGACTAAACAAATAAAACCAGGAGATTATATTTCTATTGAGGGAGGATTTGAAGGATTTGTAGAAGATATTACTTGGAGAAATACTACCATAAAAACAGTTTCTAATAACTTAGTAATTATTCCTAATTCTAAAATTGCTTCTTCAATTGTAACTAATTACTTTCTTCCTGATAAGGGTTTAACTGTGCCTGTTCAGGTGGGAGTAAGCTATGATAGTGATTTAGAAAAGGTTGAAAGAATAACTCTTGAGGTAGCAAAAGAAGTAATGAAAGAGGTTCCAGGAGGAGTTCCTGATTTTGAACCCTTTATAAGATATCATACCTTTGGAGAATTTAGCATTAATTTTACAGTAGTTTTGAGGGTTCAAAGTTATACAGATAGATATCCTGTAATTCACGAATTCGTGAAAAGACTTCATAAAAGATATAAAGAGGAAGGGATTGAAATTCCATTTCCTATAAGAACAGTTTATCTAAAACATAAAAATTAAAATTTGGTCTCAAAATGTTGAACCTTTTAAGTTTACTTTTAAAAAATTATGCGTAATATTAATATTATGGGAGTAAAGTGTAAGGGTTTTAGCCTTATTGAATTTTTCATAGTTATAGCAATACTTGCTATTTTAGCAAGTATAGGTTTTCCTTCTATTCAAAAACTTTATAGAGTTTATAAATTTAATCAATATGCCTTTGAACTTGAAAATACAGTAAAATGGGCAAAGATTACTGCTATGGAAAGAAGTTCTAATATTTCTATTTGTTTAAATGGAAATGAAATAAGAGTTTATGATGAAGGAACTAAAAGGAGCCCTTCTTGTTCTGGAAATTTATTAAGAATTATGAAAATAAATGATACCTGGATCACTCCTAGTATTTCGGTTGCTTTAAGTCAATCTGGTCTTATGTTTGATCCAAGAGGATTAACTATTTATGGTGGTAATGTTTGTATTACAGATGGTGAGAGATACTTTAAAGCAGTATTACAAAGTGATAGAGGAGCTATAGGGATTAAGAGTGGAAGTGGAAGATGTTAAAAATTAAAGGATTTACTTTAATTGAGGCACTTATTGCTATATTAATTACTGCTATCTTAGCAGTAATTATTGCAGGACTTCTTACAAGCTTTGCTTTTAAAACCTCAGATAGAGTAATTCTTTCTTGCTTAGTAGAGGGAGCTTCTTCTGGAATTTCTGCTTGTAAAGGTGGGAATAGTATAAATTCTATTAATTGCGGAGGTTATACAGTTCAAATAGAAATAAATGGCAATTGTAATCCTCCCTCCAGAAACTGTTCGGAAATTACAGCAACTGCTACGGTGAAGGGATTAAGTTTTTCTTTAACTGATAAAGTTTGCAATTTTGATTAAATTTAAAATGAGTTATTTTATTAAAAAACAAAAAGGTTTTACTATAATAGAGGTTTTAGTAGTAATAGTTCTTTGTGCAATTATTATAATGGCTGCTCTTGGGCTTTATTTTGCCTCAGATAAAATTTTTAAGCAAACAAGACCCATTTCTGATGTTCTTGAAGAAATGAGAAGTGCTATAGCAACCTTAGATTTTGTTTTCTCAAGGTGGGGAGTGGGGGTTCCTTGTTATAACAATAATTGTACCATAGGAACTAATATAGCCGCTTGTACAAGTTATCCTCCCTCTGATCCACTTTGTATAAATTGCAATAGCGGGGATTTTATTTCAGGATGTAGTGATATAGAATTTTATGCAAATCTTGAAGGATATGGGTTTGTGGTTAGTGTTAATGGAACTCAGGCAAATCTTATAAGTTGTAGACTTTCTACAGATGAGAATGATAATTATTATTATATTTGGCAAGGAGAAAAAATAGTAAACTACAATGGTTCAGGATCTCCTCCTATATATCAACTTTTAGGATTAAATCCTAATAATCAAGACTGTATAAATTTTACAGGAGATTCTAATGCTCAAGTTAATGCTTTAGTTAATGGAACCGGCAACTACACACTTCAGCCAGGAGATATGATAACAAGAGTGCTTTATAAAGTAAGGTTGTATGTAGATTATGACTCCGATGATAAAGGATATTGGCTTTATATTAAAAAATTTGATATGGGAAGAGGAACAACTTATACAACAAAGCTTGGAAGAGTAAAAGATTCAAATTCTTTCAAAGTTTATGGAGAGAGAAGAGCTATAAAAGTGGAAGTTGAGTTTCAGAGCCAATCTAAGCCAGAAAAAACTTTAAAAATAATAAGATACTTTGCCCGTTTATAGGGGGTAACTATGAAGAAAAAAGAAAAAGGCTTTGCCCTAATAACTGTTTTAGTTTTCTTTTTGGTTTTATTAATCTTAGGTGTAGGAGGAGCAATTATTACTCAAATGGGATATTTTTCTATAGCTTCAGAGGCTAAATATAGTGTTGCAGAAAAAAATGCAAATAAAGGGTTAATGAAAGCTTTAGAAAATGGGAATTGTAGTAATGATACCTCCGAAGGTATTTTTGGCGGATATAGAGTAGTTGCTGTAAAAGACGATGGATACAATTATTGTTTTGTTTGGTCAGAAGGAAGATATTTGGGGGCAAAGGTTGTAAAAACTACTATTTTTTCTTTAAAGGCTTCAAACTGGGGCGGAACCATGTTTAGAAATTTAAATAATTTATCCTTGGGGGGAAGTCCTGGAGGAGGAAATGCTGCTATTATAGGATATGATAGTCCGGAAAACAATTGTACTGACCCTAATTCCTGTATAGCTTCTGCTCTTGTAACAGGAAACCGGATTGATCCAGGAAATATTGTAATTGCTTGTAATACTAACCCAAATAACCTTGGGAGAGGTCTTGTTTCAACTGTGGATCCCTATGTATATGACCCTAATTTATACAATAAAGATTTAACTTCTCAACTTTTTAATGCAGAAAATAGGGATCAACTACTTCAAAGTTTAAGCGATAATTTTAAGGTGGATTTTGAAAATGGAATGCCTAAAGGATTGGTAGATCCTGAAATTAAATTAAATGTAAATAGTTGCACTGCTTCGGGTAATACTATAACCTGTGGATCAGGAAGCAATGCAGATGTTTTTACTTGGAACCCTACAAAAGGAGCATATAGATACAATAAAGACAATAATTATTATTCAAAGATAGACTTTGGACAAAATGCTCAAATAACTTTCATGGGTAAGTTTGAAGGAGGAGGTTATATAGCAGGCGGTAATATAAGTTTTGATAAAAAGGCCAATGTTAATGCTACTTCACCTCTTGTTTTAGTTGCAAGAAATCAAATTTCTCTTAGTAAGAACCAAATAAATATTTCTAATACCTTTATGTTTGCAAAAAATTATAGTATTACTGCTAATAATTTAACTGTAAATGGTGGGATAATTTATAATGGAGGAGAAAATGGCATGTTAACTATAAACTTACAAAGTGGCTCCCAGCTTGGTACACAGGACCTTCCTGTTCTTATAATATCTGATAATCAAATTAGTATAAGTGGAAGTGGAAATCCAGATATTTGGGGATTAATATTTGCAACTCAAAATAATACTTATTTAAATACTGGTAACGGAGATTTTAAGATCCATGGAGCAATAATCAGTAATTCTTTAACCGGTAATAATATAGACCTAACAGGTAATTTTGAAATCCGTTTTAACTTTGCAACTTTAACAAAACTTGCTAAATTTTTAGGAAATTACAATCTTCTTAAAACACCTGTATGCGGAACAAGTAGGCCAAAAAATCTTTTTACTCTTTTCACTATAAGAACTTATTAATAAGCAAAAAGATAGATAAGGCTTGCTAAGGCTAAAAAAGGACCAAAAGGAATTTCTGTCTTTAAATTTAGCTCCTTTGATATCCCTTTAAATCTATAAAAAAGATATACCCCTAAAAAGGCTAAAATTCCTGTAAAAGAGGCTAAAACCAAAATCCAGTAAAAACTTTTGTATCCTAAGAAAGCTCCTATTCCTCCCATAAGCTTAAAATCTCCCATACCCATTCCGTCTCTTTTAGAAAATTGATAATATATCTCATTTATTAAAAAAAGAAGTCCAATCCCTGAAAGGGAAGATAAAAGACTTTCCCCAAAATTAAGCAAAGGATTAAAATTTATTAAAGAAAAAATTAAGCCTCCCAAAATAAGCCCAAAACTTAAAAAATCAGGAATTTCTTTTATCCTTAAATCTATAAAGGTGATCGGAATAAGGAAAACTACAAAATAGGAAAAACAAAGAAAGGTGCCCCATCCATAGAGAAACTTAAATTTTAGATAAACTAAAAGTAAAAAAACTGCAGTTAAAATTTCTACTAAGGGATAAATAATAGAAATAGGAGCTTTACAATAAGCACATTTTCCTTTTAAAATGAGATAGGATAAAAGCGGGATATTATGATACCATTTGAGGGTCTTTCCGCAATAGGGGCAAAAAGAAAATAAAGGCTTTTTAATAGATAAACCTTTGCTCCACTTATAAATTACTACATTTAAAAAACTACCTATGCAAAGACCAAAAACAAAAATAATAAATTTCATTTCAGATCTTTTAAGTTATTCCTCTATTTTTTCTTCTGTAAAAGTTTTTTCTGAAACTTCTTCTTTTCCAATTTCTTTAAGAGCGGTTTGATAGGCTTTTTTAGCTTCTTCTATATAAAGAAGTGCCTTTAAATAATAGTTCCATACAGGACGCATATTTTTATCTATATCAATTATTTCTATACCAAGCCCAGGGTTTTCAGGAGTACCGTGATGGACAACTACTCCATAAATAGGCACAACCCCAATATCTGGTATTTCTACTTCAAAATAAACGAGTTTTTCAATGGGAATTTTCTTATCCGTTTTTATAAAACATCCTTTGTAGGAAATATTTTGAACTTCATAAGGCTTATCTTCCTCAGGGAAAAAGGCGCGAAGCTTAGTTAAACATCTTGGATATCTTCTAAGGTCTATCATCGCTTAGCTCCTTTAAAATTTTTGGTATAGTTTTTGCTACATCTGTAGCGGTATAGCCAAAAGGTCCTAAATTTTTGCTCAAATATCTTCCTGCGGATCCATGTAAATAAACTGCAAGAGAGGTTGCTATGAAGGGTTCATATTTTTGTGCTATAAAAGCTCCTATAAGACCTGATAAAATATCTCCCTGACCTCCTTGAGAAAGACCAGGTTCATCTATAGAAGATATACCACATCTTCCATCAGGAGAATATATAATACTGTGAGGTCCCTTTAAAACCACTATAGAATCTGTTATCTCAGAAAGTTTTTTAGCAGAACCTAAACGATCTTTCATAATTTCCTCTTTAGGAATTTTTAAAAGTCTTACTGCTTCTCCAGGATGGGGGGTTAAAATTTTAGGTGCCCTATAATTTTTTAAAATTTCAGGATTTTCTGAAAGATGAGTTAAGGCATCAGCATCAATAACTAAGGGGATGTTTAACTCAGATATTAATTCAAAAAGGAGTTTTTTAATTTCTTCACTCAATCCTAATCCAGGACCTATAACTAATACACTTTTATTTTTAGCTAATTCTAAGAGGTCTTTCAAATTTTTATAAGATATTTCACCTTTATCATTTTCTTCAAAGCCTGCAGTTAAAATTTCAGGAATTAAGGAACAATATATGTTTTGAAGAGTTTTAGTAGAAGCAAGAGTTACAAGTCCTGCACCACCTTTTAAACTACCAAGGGCACAAAGAGCTCCTGCTCCACTTTTCCCTCTACTTCCTGCTAAAATAAGCACATGCCCAAAGGTTCCTTTATGGGTATAACCTTTTCTTGGTTTTAAAACCTTTTTAGCCCAATTAAAATCTAAATATTCTCTTTGAGGAGCCTTTTCTTCAATAATTTTTTTTGGGAAACCAATAGGCACAATTTCAAGCTTTCCTGTATACTCTTTTCCAGGATAAAAAAAATGCCCTACCTTAGGAAGTTCAAAAGTTACTGTTAAATCAGCCTTTACTGCAGTTCCTAAGATTTGTCCAGTCTCAGAACATACTCCAGAAGGTATATCAACTGCCACAACTTTGGCTTCTTTTTTTATTTTATAAGCATTTATCTCCTCTATTATTTCCTTAAAAAATCCCTCTATTACTCTTTTAAGACCTGTGCCAAAAATAGCATCTACAATAATTTGAGGAGAATAAAAATAAAGTAAATCTTTAAAAGCAAAAATATTTTCAGGTTTTTCTAAAGAAAAATTTAGTTTTTCAAGAATTTTTAAATTAGTTAGAGCTTCTCCTTTATATTTTTCTTTATCACTAAGTAAAGCTACTTTCACTTCATAGTCTTTATCCCAAAGATAACGGGCACAAACCATTCCATCTCCACCATTATTCCCCGGTCCACAAACAATTAAAACCTTCTTATATCTTTCTAAGGGGAAATAATTTAGAATATTTTCTGCTACTCCTAAACCAGCTCTTTCCATTAAAATCTCTGCAGGAATACCAAGAAAATTAATTACAAATTTATCAAGTTCCTTCATTTCAGAACCAGTGACAACTTTCATGATGGCTTTTTTGTAATACTTAGCTTTTATTTTAATTTTCCTAAAATTACAACTATACTTATAGTATATTCATTTTCATGAGATAGGGCAAGTAAGATTTTTTTACCACCTCTTTTTTTAAATATTTCTTCGGCTTTACCTTTAAGTTCTAAAAAAGGGGTTCCTTTCTCAAAATCTCTTTTTAAAATTATTTCTTTAAAAGAAAAGGGGCTATATCCACCTACAGCTTTAAAAAAAGCCTCTTTTGAGGCAAAAGAAGATGCGAGATGAAAGGCAGTGTTTTTTCTTTTAAGAGAATATTCTATTTCTTCTTCTGAGAATATTTTTCTTAGAAATCTTTCTCCATATTGATTAAGCAATCTTTGAATTCTTGGAATATAAACTAAGTCGATTCCTATTCCTATTAGATCCATTTATTTTTAGCAAGTTCTTCTATAAGATTAATTCTTCTTTCGTGTCTTCCTCCTTCAAAGGGTGTTTCTAAAAAGGTTTTTACAATTTCTATTGCCATAACTTCACCTATGAGTCTTCCTCCAAGAACAAGGATATTTGCGTTGTTGTGAAGTCTTGCCATTTTAGCAGAAAAAGGTTCATGGCAAAGGGCTGCTCTTATCCCAGGAAATCTATTAGCAAAGATACTCATCCCAATCCCTGTTCCACAAATAAGAATTCCTAAGTCAGCTTCTTTATTAAGAATTTTTTCTACAGCCTTTGCTCCATATTCAGGATAATCTACAGATTCAGGAGAAAAACAACCTACATCTATAACTTCATAATTTTCTTTTTTTAAAAATTCTTTTATTTTTTCTTTAAGGAAATAGCCTGCGTGATCTGAGGCTATTACTATTGATTTTCCCATTTTTTAAAAACCAAACAGGCATTATTACCACCAAAACCAAAGGCATTAGAAAGGGCTATTTTAATATCTGCACGACGGGCATAATTAGGAACATAATCAAGATCACATTCTGGATCAGGATTTTCTAAATTTATAGTTGGGGGAACTATTCCTTCATAAAGGGCAAGAACAGTTATTACTGCTTCTAAACCACCTGCTCCTCCAAGTAAATGCCCAGTCATTGATTTAGTTGAAGAAACCATTAATTTATAAGCATGTTCCTTAAAAACACTCTTTATAGCCCTTGTCTCAGCTACATCATTGAGAGGGGTACTTGTTCCATGAGCATTTATATAATCTACTTGAGAAGGTTCAATACCTGCATCTTGAAGAGCTAATTCTATACATTTTGCAGCACCTTCACCATTAGGGGGTGGGGCTGTCATATGATAGGCATCTGAATTAAAACCATATCCAATTAATTCTGCATATATTTTAGCCCCTCTTTTTTGAGCATGTTCCAAATCTTCTAAAATCAATATTCCACAACCTTCTGCTACTACAAAACCATCTCTTTGGGCATCAAAGGGGCGAGATGCTTTTTCAGGTTCTTCATTTCTTGTAGATAAAGCTTTCATAACCGAAAATCCAGCTATACAAAGGGGAGTTATAACACTTTCTGTTCCTCCACAAATCATCACTTTTGCTTTGCCTTCTCTTATTATTCTAAAAGCTTCTCCTATAGCATGATTCCCAGCTGCACAAGCAGTACATACTGCACTATTGGGACCTTTTGCCCCAAATAAAATAGCTACCTGACCAGCAGCCATATTAGGAATAATCATGGGTATAAAAAAGGGGCTAACTCTTTTATAACCTTTTTCATCAAAAACTCTTGTATAATGTTCAATAAGTCCAACCCCTCCCATTCCAACACCTATAATAACTCCAACCTCATCTCCAAGATCTTTTAAAGGTAACTTTGCATCTTCTAATGCCATTCTTGCTCCTGCTATAGCATATTGGATAAAAGTATCTATACGAGAAACAAGTTTAGCAGGCATAAATTCTTCAGGCTTGAAATTCTTTACCTCACCTGCAATTTGACTTGGTAAAGTTGAGGCATCAAACTTGGTAATTTTCCCTATCCCTGATTTACCGGCTTTAATATTTTTCCAAGTTTCCTCAACACCTATTCCAAGAGGAGTTACTGCACCAAGACCTGTTACAACTACTCTTCTTTTCACAACTTTACTCCTAAATTATTGTTCCCCTGTTTTGGCTTTTATATATTCTATAACATCCTTAACTGTTCTTAATTTTTCAGCTTCTTCATCAGGAACCTCCATTCCAAAAGCCTCTTCCATAGCCATAACAAGTTCAACAAGATCAAGAGAATCCGCTCCTAAATCATCTACAAATGATGCTTCAGGTTTAATCTGATCTTTTGAAAGATTTAATTTTTGAGAAATAATCTCAATAACTTTTTCCTCTACTGACATAGATAACCTCCTTGCCAAAAATTTTTTTTCCTACTTTTTTACCAGATTTTCTTAAAAAAACAAGTGAAAAAACTAATAAATACCAAAAAAGATAATAAAATTCCTGCAACAAATATACCTTTCCTTAAAAGGGTTTGTAAAAATAAATAGGAAGTCAATAGGATAAAATACCAAATTAACCCTTTTAAAAAGGGACTTATTACTTGAGAAGGTGTATAATTTTTAACAAAAACCATCGTTGGAAAAAACCCTAAAAAAAGAGGTAAAAAAAGATAAATCACCTTTAAAAATATTTCTGCAACTTCTTCTTTATAGGGTCTATTAACCATTTTTAAAAATTTATATCTTTCAAATAGCTCCTTCAGAGACAAAAATTTTAAAGGCTTTTCTACCATTACTAAAGTTTCTGGCTTTATAGAAAGGTTAGCGGATAAATTTTTAAAAAACTCAGGAGAAAAATTTTTATTTTCTTCTTGAGTAATAACTTCTTTTAGAATCCATTTTTCAGATTTATAAAATCCCTCCTTAGCCCATATAATTTTTTTTAACTCTTCTTTATTTATGAAAACAAGAAGTATATCTTGTAAATATTCACCTTTTGGTTCTAAAGGCTTAGCTATAAGATAAAAATCAGGACCTCTAATAAAAATTTGTTCATTAAATACTAAATATTGTTCTCTTTTCTCAGCTATCTTATAATCCCAAGTATAAAGACTCATAAAAGCTGCTTTAGGAAAAAGGATGCTTATTGCTAATCCAAACAATAAAGAAAAAAGAAAAATTCCCTTTCCTGTGAGAGTTATTAGTTCTTTTTTTGAAAATCCAAGGGATAAAAAACCAAGTAATTCCCCTGTTCTTGTCAACCAAAGAAATAAAATTATTCCTGATAATCCACAAGCAAAGGGAAAAAATTCATATAAATTGGCTAAGGATTTCCAAAAAATATAAGTCAAAAAAAGGTAAAAAGGTTTTTTAAAAGATAAAAACTCTCCCAATTTTTCAAAAAAATCAACTAAAAAATAAAAGGAAGAAAAAATAAACAATAAAAGTAAATTTATCTTTATAAGGTCAACTAAAAGGTATCTTTTATAAATCTTCATAAATATAGCTCTCTTTTTCTTTTTAATCCCACATATTGAAAAACAAGCGAAATACTAATTAAAAAATAAAATATAACAAAACTCCACAAAGGAAAAATTTTCCCATTTTCTCCTAAGGAAGAAAAAAAATTATAAAAAATAAAAAATATCAGAAAGGCTGCAATTCCTATAAAAAAGAGCAAAAATCTATAAGAGGTTTTAAGATAAATACTAAGAAAAAAAGCTTGAAAAGCTAAAAATAAAACTGAGAGAGGAAAAAAAAATCTTTGATAATATTCATTAAAATATTTAAAATAGCTTGAAGTTCCTGGTTTAAGTTTCTCTATTTCTTCTTTTAATTCTGTAAAACTTTTTTCTCCTCTTTTGAAATAAAGCTTTTCTTCTTCAAAGGTTTTTGTATTTAGTTTAAATTTATAATCTCCAAATTTTAAAACCTCTATATTATTTTGAGGATCTCTAAAAATTCCCCATCCCTTAATTAAAATAAATATATTCTCTTTGGGAGAATAACTTCCTTCTTGAGCAATGAAAAAACCTTTTTTACCTTCTTTTTCTCTTTTTAGAAGAAATATATTCTTAAAATAATGGGCTTTATCTTTTAAATCTGATTTTCTCACATAAAGGTAATAATCTTTTCCTAAGGCTATAGGTCTTTTTTCGGGAAAAGATTTTTCTGCTTGAGCTTTAACAAGTTCTATCTGAATCTCCTTTACCCTTCTTTTAGACCAAGGAGAAAGAAAAAAATGGGCTAAAAAGGTTATTATTAAACTAATTAAAGAAAAAATAAGAAGAGGTTTCATAAAGTCTTCTAAGGAAAAACCTAAAGAACAAAAGGCAAGTACTTCTCTTTCATATTTTAGCCTATGAATAGCAAAAAGAACTCCCATAAAGACTGATAAACTATAAATAAAAGATAGAAGCTGAAAAAAGACAAGGATAAAAAGTTGAAAGATCACATTAAAAGGTGGATTAAAATTTAAAAAATCTTGCAATTTGATTATTCCTTGAACAAGAGTTATAATAGCACTAAATATTAAAAAAAAAGAAAAAGTATAAAAAGTATATTCTCTAAGATGATATTTCCAGAAAATTTTCATCTAAATAATTTTAAATTCTTTTTAATAAATTTGAAGAAACCTTAATGAAAAAAGTAAATTTGGGATTATACCTTCATGTGCCCTTTTGTTTAAAAAAATGTCCCTATTGTGATTTTTATTCTATTGAGACAAAGGTTACAAAATATTTAGAAAATAAATTTTTAAAAGCTTTAAAGGAAGAATTAAAACTTTTAAAAAACTTTTTAGAAGAAAGATTTGAAATAAAAGCTCTTTCTTTTATCACCTTTTATGCAGGTGGTGGAACTCCTTCTCTTCTTTCCCCTTATTTTTATGAAGACCTTTTCAATTTTTTAACCAAGAATTTTAATTTTTCTCCCAAAGAATTAACCTTAGAGGCAAATCCTGAAACACTTACTTTAGAAAAGACAAAAGCTTTTTATGAAGTAGGGTTTAATCGTATAAGCTTAGGAGTACAAAGTTTTTCTTCAAGGGGGCTAAAATTTTTGGGAAGACTCCATACTCAAAAAAATATTTTTAAAGCCTTAGGATTTATTAAAAAAAGTGGTTTTAAAAATTTTTCTTTAGATTTTATATTTGGATGGAAAGGACAAGGAGAAAAAACCCTTAAAAGGGAAATATTAAAAGCCTTAAAATTTAATCCTCCCCATTTGTCTTTTTATGAATTAACCTTAGAAAAGGGAACACCCTTTTATCAAATTTTTAAAGGGGAAAAATATTGGATAAAGGACGAAAAGTTAATGAATCTTTATAAAACAATTGAGGAAATTTTAGAAAAAAACGGATATGAAAGATATGAAATTTCCAATTATGCTATACCTAATTATGAATGTAAACACAATCTTCTTTATTGGAAACTTAAACCTTACTTAGGATTAGGTCCCTCTGCTACCTCAAGAGTAGAAAATCTAAGATGGGAAAATCCAAGGAATTTAAATTATTATTTAAATTCCCTTTTAAAAGAAAAAAAACTTCCCTTAAAAATAATTGAAAATCTTAATTCTTATGAATTAGCAAAGGAATATATATTTATGGGATTAAGATTAAAAGAAGGTATAAGTTTAAAAGAATTAAAAAGAAAATATAATTATTATCTGCCAAAAAATGCTTTAGATACTTTGATAAGAGAAAACTTAATAAAAGAAGAAAAGGAAAGAATATCTTTAACCTTTAAAGGAAAACTTCTTCATAATCAAGTGGTTTATTATTTATGGGAAAAGCTATGCAGTTAGTTCCTACTCCTTTTTTAGAAGGCTCTATAATTGTTTATCAGCCTGAAAGGGGTTTTAGATTTGGTATAGATTCTATTTTATTAGCCTATTTTTTAAATTTAAAACCAAAGGATATAGTTTTAGAAGTTGGAGCAGGCTCTGGTATTATTTCACTTATCGCTTTAAAGAGATTTTCTCATGCAAAAATTTTTGCCTTAGAGCTTGAAACACTTTATATAGAATGCCTTAAGAGAAATGTTCTTGAAAATAAATTGCAAGAAAGGCTATTTGTAATTAAAGGAGATATAAGAAATCCACCTTTTAAACCTGGTAATTTTGATGTAGTTTTTTCTAATCCTCCCTATTTCAAAAGTGAAGCTGGAAGAAAAAGTCCTTATGAAATTGAAAATATTACAAGAAGAGATATAGAGTGTGATCTTAATGAATTTTTAAAAAAGGTAAACTATCTTTTAAAAAATAGGGGTAAATTTTATTTAGTTTTTACAGCTCTAAGACTTGCAGAATTAGTATATCTTCTTAAAAACCACAGACTTGAGCCAAAGCTTTTAAGATTGGTTTATTCCTATCCTGGTTCGGAGGCAAAACTTGTTCTTTTATGCGCAGTTAAAGAAGCTAAGGAAGAGATAAGAATTCTTCCACCTCTTTATATTTATGAATCACGTAAAGGTGATTATACCGAAGAGGTAAAAAATTTTCTAAAAAGAATTGATAAGAATTAAAAAGTGTCTTAAAATAATCAAATATGAGAGAAGCTCTTTTATATGAACGTTTGGAAGATAAAAAGGTAAAGTGCAATTTATGTAATCATCATTGTGTTATCTATCCCAATCATACAGGGATTTGTGGAGTTAGAAAAAATGAAGAAGGAGTTCTTTTTTCCTTAGTTTATGGAAAGATAATTGCAGAACATTTAGATCCTATAGAAAAAAAACCGCTTTATCATTTTTTACCAGGCTCATGGAGCTATTCTATAGCAACTGTAGGGTGTAATTTTCGCTGTAGTTTTTGTCAAAATTTTGAAATTTCTCAATATCCTCATATTTATGGAGGCATTCCTGGAAAATTAACCTCACCAAAAGATATTGTAAAAATAGCTAAAGCACAAAGGGCAAAAAGTATTTCCTATACTTACACAGAACCTACTATCTTTTTTGAATTTGCCTATGATTGTGCCAAATTAGCAGAAAATGAAGGATTAAAAAATGTTTTTGTTTCTAATGGTTATATGACAAAAGAAGCTATAGACTATATTAAACCCTATCTTCATGGAATAAATGTAGATTTAAAGGCTTTTAGAGAGGAATTTTATAAAAAGTTTTGTAAAGCTAAACTGCAGCCTGTTTTAGATAATTTAAAATATTTAAAAAGCCAAGGTATATGGGTAGAAATTACTACTCTTATTATTCCGGAAGAAAATGATGATCCAGCTGAATTAAGGGAACTTGCGAATTTTATAAAAACTGAGCTCGGTCCTGATGTTCCCTGGCATATTTCTCGCTTTTTTCCCCATTATCAACTCTTAGATAAACCTTATACTCCTGAAGAAACTTTATTAAAAGCCTATTATATTGGAAAAGAAGTTGGACTTTATTATATCTATATAGGAAATGTTCCTGGGAATCAATATGAAAATACCTATTGTCCAAAATGTAATCATTTGATTATTGAAAGATATGGTTTTAGAGTTTTAAAGATAGATCTTAAACCTGATCTAACCTGTCCCAACTGCGGTTTCTTTATTAATGGAGTGTGGAGTTAAAGATTTTAAAATTTTTGCACCCAGCTGTCCACAAGCAGCATCAATACCAAGACCTTTACTTTTTCTTACAGTAGTTAATATTCCCCTTGAAAGAAGATATTTTTGAAATCTTTCTACCACTTCTTGAGAAGGTCTTTCAAAAGGAATTTCAGGGTGAGGATTGAAAGGAATAAGATTCACTTTAAAAGGATATCCCTTTAAAAGATCCGCTAATTTTTTTGCAGACTCCAAACTATCATTTACATCTTTTATTATTACGTATTCTATAGTAGTTCTACTATTTTTAATGCGAGGGAATTTTTTACAAGCTAAAATAAGCTCTTCAACAGAATATTTTTTAGCTATAGGGATAAGTTCTCTTCTAATTTCATCTGTAGGAGCATGAAGAGATATTGCCAGGGCAGTAGAAAACTCCTTAGCAAGAATTTCCATTTCTTTTAAAAGCCCTACAGTTGAAACAGTAAGTCTTTTTCTGGAATAATTAAATCCCTTAGGATGAGCAAGTATTTTTAGAGCTTTTATAAGATTTTTCAAATTTAAAAGCGGTTCCCCCATCCCCATAAAAACTATATTTCTTAAAGGAAGCTCTTCTTCTTTTTCTTTTAAATACCTTCTTGCAATAACCACTTGAGAAATTATTTCATAAACTTCTAAATTTCTTTTAAAACCAATTTTCCCTGTAACACAAAACTTACAACCTATGGGACATCCTACTTGAGTTGAAACACAAAGAGTATAATGATCTTTTTCTGGAATTATAACTGTTTCAATTAGATTATTGTCTTTTAGTTTTAAAGCAAATTTAACTGTTCCATCTATATCTTCTTCTTTATCAACTATTTCTGGAAGTTCAAGAGAAAAATTTTCAGAAAGTTTTGTTCTTAGGCTCTTTGGAAGATCTGTCATTTCTTCAAAAGTTATAGCATTTTTACAAGTAATCCAATGAAAAATCTGCTCTCCTCTATAGGAAGGTTCTCCAATGATTTCCATTAAATTTTTTAATTCTTCTAATTGATAATTTCTTAAATTTGGTTTATTCATAATTTTTAAAGTTCTAAAGGTTTTACTAAATAAACTGTGGTAAGCTCACTTAATTCCTTTAAAGCTTCTGTTGTGGGAGGTTGATCTAAACTAAGAAGTATTACATTTGTTTTTTTCATAGGGTCTTGCCCTACATACATTCTTGAAATATTTAAATTGTGATTACCAAGAATAGTTCCTATTTTTCCTATTACCCCTGGTCTATCTTCATTAAAAATATAAAGCATATGTCCTTCTGGTAAAGCATCAAGTCTGAATCCATTAATTCTAACTATACGAGGTTCTTTTTTACCAAAAATAGTTCCTTCAACCACTGTATAACCTTCGGTATGTTTTACTTTAGCACTTATAAGAGAGGTAAAATCTTCTGAAATTTCTGTTTTAGATTCTATTATTTTTATATCCCTTTCCTTTGCTCTTATAAGGGCATTAACATAATTTACATCTTCTTTTAAAAATGGAGAAAGAAGTCCTTTAACAAAAGCAAGAGTTATAGGTTTAACATCCAGCTGGGAGATTTCACCTTTGTAAGTAATCTCTACTTCTTGAATAGCTCCTTCTGCGATTTGGGCAGCAAGTAAACCGATTTTTTCTGCAAGAGTAAGTATAGGTGTAATGATTTTTAAAATTTCTGGAGGTAAAGAAGGAACATTTACTGCATTTCTTATTATTCCCTTAAGAAGGTAGTCAACTAATTGTTTTGCTATTTCTATAGCAACTGTTTTTTGAGCTTCTATAGTTGAAGCACCGAGATGGGGGGTTCCAATAAAATTTTCTAAGGAAAGTAAAGGGTGATTGGGATCTACTGGTTCTTTCTCAAAAACATCAAGAGCTGCTCCTGCAACTTTCCCTGAAACCATAGCCCTATAAAGTGCTTCCTCATCTATAATTCCTCCTCTTGCACAGTTTATAATGTACACCCCATCCTTCATCATAGAAAAGGCTTTTTCATCTATAAGATGATAGGTCTCTTTAGTTAAGGGTGTATGAATAGTTATAAAGTCTGATCTTCTAAGTAATTCTTCTAAACTTACAAGTTCTACTCCTTTTTTCTCTGCTGCTTCTGGAGAAACAAAGGGATCATAAGCTATTACTTTCATTTTCATTCCAAGGGCTCTATCTGCAACAATACTTCCTATTCTTCCTAAACCAATAATTCCTAAGACTTTATTATTAAGTTCCACTCCTATAAATTTCTTTTTTTCCCATTTTCCTTCTTTTAGGGATGCTACAGCCTGAGGAATTTTTCTTGCAATTGCAAAAATTAAAGCTAAGGTATGTTCAGCTGCAGATAGAGTATTTCCTCCTGGGACATTCATAACTACTATGCCTTTTTCGTTTGCAGCTTGTAAATCTACATTATCAAGACCTGTTCCTGCTCTTCCTATAACTTTTAAATTTTTTGCCCTTTCAATCACTTCTTTAGTTACTTTGGTTGAGCTTCTTATAATAAGTGCATCAAATTGAGGAATTATTTCTAATAATTCTTCATAAGGAAGACCTGGTTTATAAACAACTTCTAAGCCTGCATTTTTTAAAATTTCTATTCCTTCTTCTGAAATAGGATCTGAAATTAAAACTTTCATTCCCCACTCCTTTTGAAAATTTTTTATAAATATTCTTCCTTTATATAATTTAAAATTACTTCTTCAGCAGATTTTATTCCTTTACCAAGAGGGACTTTATAACCAAAAAGGTTCAACCCCATCTCTAAAGCTGAAAGAGCTATTAAAAGATCAAAAAGAGACTGATTACCCATATGGGTAATTCTTAAAATTTTTCCCTTGAGATGATCTTGTCCTCCTGCAAAAACAACTCCCAATTTACTTCTTAAAAATTTTAAAAGTTCTCCTGTATTTAGTCCATTTGGAGTCTTAATAACTGTAAGAGATTCAGAAGGAACTTCAGGAAAAATTTCTAAATTAAGTGCTGATACTGCTTTTCTACAAGCAAGGGAAAGGATTTGATAGTGTTTAAATAATTTTTCAAGTCCTATTTCTTTTATGCGTTTAAGCATTTTTCTTAATCCTATGAGTAAACTTACAGCAGGAGTGAAAGCTGTAGTATTTTTTTCATAAGCCTTTTTTTCCCTTTGAAGATCAAAATAATATTTAGGAAGTCTTGATTTTTTAGCCATATCTTGGGCTTTATCTGAAAAAGCGATAAAAGACAAACCAGGAGGTAAACTTAAGGCTTTTTGAGAACCTGTAATCACTACATCAAGCCCCCATTTATCCATTGGAAGGTCATAAACTCCAAGAGCAGAAATAGCATCAACTACAATTACTGCAGGGGTATCTTTAACAATTTCTGCAATTTCTTTTATAGGATGTTTAACCCCTGTTGAGGTTTCACAAGCTTGTATTAAAACCCCTTTTATATCTTTTTTAGTTTTTAAAATCTTTTCTACCTCCTCAGGTTTAACAGCTTTCCCCCAAGGAACTTCTATTACTATCGGATCTAAATTATAGGTTTGAGAAAGTTCCAACCATCTTTGTCCAAATTTTCCACCAACTACTATAATTACTTTGTCTTGTGGAGAAAAGAGATTAACAATAGCTGATTCCATAGCACCTGTTCCTGAAGAGGCAAAAAAATAAATTTCTTTTTTGGTTTGAAAAAGATATTTTAGATCTTCTCTAATTTCTTTTAAAATTTCTGAAAATTCTGGCAATCTATGATGGGTAATAGGTTGAGCCATAGATAAAAGTACATCTTCTGCTACAGGAACTGGACCTGGGGTAAAAAGATACCTTTTGTTTAAAAATTCCACTTTATCCTCCTCTAATAACTAAATTTCTATATCCAAAATTTCAAAATTTTTTATCCCTGAGGGTGTATTTACTTGAACTTCGTCTCCTATCTCTTTTCCTATTAAAGACCTTGCTAAAGGAGAATATACAGAAATACTACCATTTGCTGGATCTGCCTCATAGGGACCAACGATTCTATAAGTAATCACTTCTTCAGTATCCAAATTTAATAATTTTACTTTAACTCCAAACTGAACTTTATCTGGAACTTTAGTAAGAGCTGGTATTATTTCTGCATTAGCTAAAATTCCTGATAATTCTTGTATTCTACCTTCTATATAGGCTTGTCTTTCTTTTGCTGCTTCATATTCAGCATTTTCTGAAATATCTCCGTGAGCCCTTGCTTCTTCTATAGCTTTTACCACATTTCTTCTTTCAACTTTGATAAGATATTCAAGCTCTTTTTTAATCTTTTCTATACCCTCTGGAGTAAAAGGTATTTTGTTCATAGGAAACCCCTTTTACATGTTTTAATCAATGCCTAAATGCTCTTTGTCCAGTAAACATCATAGCTATAGGAGGATTATATTCATTACAGGCTTGAATTACTTCCCAATCTCTTACAGAACCTCCTGGTTGTAAAATAGCTGTAATACCATGCTTTGCTGCTACATCTACAGAATCTCTAAAAGGTAAAAATCCATCTGAAATCATAACTGCACCTATAAGACCTGCCTTTTTTTCTTTAGTTTCTTCATCAATTTCCTCTTTTTGAGCTTTAGGTCTTAGACCTTTTTCTATTTCTAATTCTAATTGTTTATAGGGTATTTTATATTTTTCATAGCAGAGAAGATCAGCATATTTGGTATAAGCTTTAAAAATAGCTATTTCAGTACAGCCAACCCTATCTTGTTCCCCTGTTCCTATACTTACTGTACATTCATTTTTAACAAATAATACTGAATTAGAAGTAACACCCATCTCAACAGCCCAACCAAAAATCATATCTTTAATTTCTCTTTCATCAGGTTCTCTAAGACATCTATATTCTATTCCATCTTTTATAGCTACTGCAGGAAGCAGATCTTCCTTTTTTCTAATTTTATTTAGTTGAGAAACCTGAACAATTATACCCCCATCAATAAGACTTTTAAATTCAATTACTCTATATTTGGCATATTCTTCTAATTTATCCAATTTTTTAATTCTTATAATTCTTAAAGATTTTCTTTTCTTTAAAATTTCTATAGTTCCTTCTTCATATTCAGGTGCAGCCAAGACTTCAAAATATTGTTCTGCTATAGCGGATGCACAAGCCTTATCAACAGGTCTATTTAAAGCTATTGCTCCACCAAAAGCAGCTATTCTATCCGCCTTATATGCTTTTAAAAAAGCTTCCTCTATTGTAGTTCCGTAGGCTACTCCAGAAGGATTATTATGTTTTACAATCACACAAGCTGGTTTTTCAGTTAAATATCTTAAAATATTGAGTGCATTATCTATATCAGTAAGATTAATTTTACTTGGATGTTTGCCAAATTGAATAAAATCACTTTCTTTTAAACTGGAAATTAACCCAAGCCCAGGCTTAATAAATTCACACTCTCCTAAAATTAAGTTACCTGCAACTAATTCATAAAGTGCAGCTTCTTGATCCGGATTTTCTCCATATCTTAAACCTTTTTTTTCAAATACACCAGGTTCTATTTCAACTTCCCATCTTTTCTTTTTATAGATAAGAGTTTGGTCTCCAAAAGTAATTCTTAATTCTGAAGGAAAGGGGTCTTCTACAATCGTTCTATACATTTTTTTTAGATCTTCAGCCATAAGTAAACCTCCTACAATTTTTAAAAATTCAATATGCTTAACCCCTTTTAAGAGACAAGATATACTTTATCATATCTTCAGCAATCCTCCAACTAGCTCCAGGAGAACCAATTAGCTTTTTTATAGTAGAAAGTTCTTTTTTGATCTCTGTTCTTGCTTTTTCATTCTCTATAAGCTCTTTTATTTTGTGAGTAATAACACCAATTTTATCTTTTTCTTTTATAACTTCTGGATATATTTCCTTTTGTAAAATTAAATTAGCAAGACTGATATAAGGAACTTTAATTAATTTTTTAGCAATAAAATACATCCAAGAAGGTAAAGAATAAGTAACTATAGCAGGGGTTTCAAGAAGTGCAGCCTCTAAAGTAATAGTTCCTGAGGCAAGAAGAGCCACTGTAGAATATTTTAAAACTTCATATTGAGTATTTTCTATAACTTTAATTTGAGACCTTGCTTTATCCCACAAAAAAGAATCTTTAAGACCTGGAGCTTTAACCATTATTCCTTGAATATGAGGATTTATTTTTTTTAGGTTCTCAAAAATTTTTAAAAACATGGGTATATGACGACTTATTTCTCTTTCTCTACTACCGGGAAAGAAACTTACTAAAGGTTTAGATTTATTAAATTGATATATTTCATAAAAAAACCTTTCTGAAAGATTAGTTTTTATTAAATCCAAAATGGGATGTCCTAAATAAACAGTAGAAATACCATAAGAAGAAAAAAATTCCTTTTCAAAAGGAAGAAGTACATATAATCTATCTACATATTTTCTTAAAATATGAACCCTTTTTTTATTCCAAGCCCATGCCTGAGGAGCTATATAATATATTACGGGATATCCTAATTTTTTAGCTAATTTGGCAATCTTTAAATTGAAACCTGGGAAATCTACTAATATTATTACATCTACCCTTCTTTTTCTTAAAAATTCTTCAATTTTTTTATAGACAAACCAATATTTTTTAAGCTCAGAAAAACTTGGTAACCCTACCAAAGCAAGTGATTCAGCAGGAAATAATATCTCAATACCAAGACTTCTCATCTTAGGTCCACCTATTCCAACAAATTGAAAAGCTGAATTTAGATCTTTTATTCTCTTAATTAGTAAATATCCATAGATATCTCCAGAAATCTCACCTGTAATTATTAAAACCCGAGGGGAGGTTTGATAAATCATAGATATTTTTTTAAATTATTTTCTACTTGCTTTTTTATTTGAAAGGCAAGCTCAAGCGATTTTAAGGCAGATTCTCCTGTCACCTTAACTTTCTCTCCATTGGTTATACATTTAATAAAAGATTCAAGTTCTTCTTTTAAAGGATCACTCTCTGGAAAAGATTTTTTATCTAATTTATATTCTCTTTTTTGAAGATCAACTCTAACCTCTAAATAGCTTTTTTCTATTGTATCTACTACATAATAGGCACCTTTAGAAAATACTCTAAATTTTCTTTGTCTATTAAGCGAAACTCTACTTGCAGTAAAATTACAGGTGGTTCCATCTTCAAAAACTATTCTTGCATTTACAATATCTGGTAAGGGGGTAAAAAGTGGAGCCCCTACAGCATGAATAAACTCAATTTTTTTATAGTTTTTTAAAAGTAAAGCTAAATCAAGATCGTGTATCATAAGATCTAAAATTACGTCTATATCAAGATTTCTTTCTGTAAAAGAAGATAATCTGTGAGCCTCTATAAAGAGAGGATTTTTTACATTTTGCAAAAGCTTTTTGACAGGTTCTTGAAATCTTTCAATATAACCCACTTGGAGAGGAAGATTTTTTTTGATTGAAATTTCAACAAGCTCTTCTGCTAAACTTAATTCATGAGCAAGAGGTTTTTCTAAAAAAACAGCCTTACCTGCAAATAAAAAATCTTTAGCAATTTCATAATGAGTAATGGTTGGAGTTACTATGCTTACTGCATCAACAAAGGGAATAACCTCTTTATAATTAGTAAAAGTTTTTACAGAGCTTCCTTTTTCTTTTAATAAATCAAGAGTTTCTTTAATTCTTTCTGGATTTATATCTACTATAGCAAAAAGCTCTGCGGATGGAATTTCAGTAAATTTTTTAGCATGAAATTTCCCTAAATGTCCTACCCCTATAACTGCTACCTTTACTTTACCCATTTTTATTCTTCTTTACTTTTGTATCCAACTATAGAAATATTGTTTTTATCAGCTAATTTGATAGCAGACTCTTTTTGTAAAAAAAATGTTTTTCCTGCTTCTAAAGCTAAAACCTTAGCTTGTGCTTTAATAAGTGTTTCTATAGTTTTTAACCCAACTACTGGTAGGTCCATTCTTAAGTCCTGAATAGGTTTAGCTACTTTTATAACTACAGTATCTTTTCTAAGTTTACCAGCTCTTAAAATTGTTGCATCTGTCCCTTCCATAGCTTCTATAGCAACTGTCATTTTATTTTTTACTACTACACATTGTCCTATGTCCAAAGAACCAATTATTTTAGCAATTTTAAATCCATATTCTATATCTTCCCATTCTTCTTTTGTAGGAACTCTTTTAGTAAATATTCCTTCAGTAGTCAGAAACTCTTGTAAAAATTCTGAAGGACCCTTTATTATAAATCCTTCATTTTCTAATTCTTCTATAACTCCTTTTAAAATTGAATTATCCTCTTTAATTTTGAGCTTTCTCCATAAAGCTAAAGCTCTAAAATCTGGAATACCAACTTTTAAAGCTTGACTTTTATCTATTTTCCCTAAAAACACAAGCTTTTTGACTCCATTTTCTTTAAAAATTTCAATAAGTTTTCCAAATTGACCAATGGAAATTTTAAAAATCTGAGGAGTAAATTTTTTTAATTTTTCCTTTTGATCATTAGAAAAACAAACAGCAATAATTTCATAATTTTTATCTTTTAAACTCTGAGCTAAAATAATGGGAAATTCACCTTCTCCTGCAATTAAGCCTATTTTATTATCTTCTAAATCCATAAATAACTAAAATGCCTCTTCTCCTTCAAAGGGCTTTCTTCTCATTATACCCTGTTTTGAGGGTTTTTCCAAAAATAGAATAAGTCTTTCTATAACTGGATCCTCACCAAATATATCTCTTAATTCTGTAATTATTTCTTTAATGGTTGAAGGAGCATCTAAAAAATAACCAATAGCTTGAGAAATCTTTCTGATATCTTCTTTTGTAAAACCTGCTCTTCTTAATCCTATAAGATTTATCCCTTGTATCTTTGCAGGAATACCAAAAACCTTCACATAGGGAGGAACGTCTTTATCTACACCACTCATAGCACCAATAAAAGCATAAGCTCCTATTTTACAAAACTGATGAACTGCTGAAAAACCTCCCATAACTACTTTTTCCTCTACTCTTACATGCCCTCCTAAGGTAGCATTATTTGCCATAATTACATGATCTCCTATTTTACAATCATGAGCTACATGGACATAACTCATAAGTAAACAGTTATTTCCTATATAAGTAATCCCATCATCAAAAGCAGTTCCTCTATGAATAGTTACAAATTCTCTAATTATATTATGATCCCCTATCTCCACCCTTGTTTCTTCCCCTTTATAACTAATATGTTGAGGAGGTGTCCCGATTACAGTAAAAGGACCTATTTGATTGTATTTCCCTATTTTGGTATTACTTTCAATATAAGAATGAGCCTTAATAATTGTTCCTTTCCCTATATAAACTTTTGGTCCTATATATACATTGGGACCTATTTCTACATCATCTTCTATTTCAGCCGAAGGATCTATATAAGCTGTAGGTGAAATCTTATTCATTTGTTTTTCTCCTTATTTAAAATTCCTGCTGTAATTTCTGCTTCTGCTACTATTTTTTCATTAACCTTAGCAATAATTGCAGTTTTAATTATGTTCCCTTTTCTTCTAAAGCCTTGAACTTCAATAATAAGTGTATCTCCAGGATAAACAGGTTGTCTAAACCTTGCCCTATCAATCCCTGCAAGAACAAAAAGCTTTCCTTTATATTCTGGAAATAGAGCCATAAGTCCTACTCCTGCAGCCTGAGCCATAGTTTCTAAAATTAAAACTCCTGGCATAATAGGATTTTCTGGAAAATGCCCTATAAAATAAGGCTCATTAATAGTAACATTTTTAATTGCTTTAACATATTCCTTTTCTGCATTTATCTCTACAACTTTATCAATCATTAAAAAGGGATATCTATGAGGTAAAAGCTCAAAAATCTCTTTTATGGTTATCTCACCTTCTCCCATTTTTAACTACCTCCCAATTTTTATCTTATTAGGTTATCCTATAATATCATAAAATTTTTATACAAAAAGAGAAGTTTTTTATTGAAAAATTGAATTTTATTGGTAATTTGGAAACAATGGATAATCTTAAAGAAAAAAAACTAAAGGAGCTTCTTAATTTTTTACAGAAGGATTTTCCTTTGGTTCCAGAACCATTCAAAATTTTAGCTAAAAAATTTTCTCTTGAAGAGAAAGAAATTATAGAGTTTTTAAAAAATCTAAAAAAAAGAAAAATAATAAGACATTTTGGAGCAACTATAGATTCTTATAAACTGGGTTATATCACTTGTTTATGTGCCACAAGTTTACCTGAAGACAAAATAAAATTAGCTTATGAAATAGCAAAGTTTCCGGAAATAACCCATGCTTATCTTAGAGAACATGAACTCAATTTCTGGTTTACAGTGGTTACAAAATCAGAAAGGGATTTAAAAGAATTTTGTAAAAATTTAGAGGAAAAATTTCAAATAAAAATAAAGCTTTTCCCAGCTATAAAAAAATTTAAAGTAAAAGCAGTTTTTGAAATTTAATTTTATTGCATAGCTGCACCAGCCATAACTCCAAGAACAGTAATAGGTACCTGTTCCTCTACTCCTTTAGCAGCTCTATTAACACTCTTTAAAGTTTTTTTAGCTTCTGTATAAAGAGAATCATCTTTTAGTAGTTTCCCAAGAGTCCCTTGCCCACTTTCTATCTGAGCTGTTATCTTTCTTAAATCTTCAGAAATGGCTTTTAAATCTTTATAAAGTTTTTCATCTGTCATCAATTTACCAAGAGTCCCTTCTCCTCTTTCAAGTCTCTTAGAGACACTTTCTAAATTAGCTACGGTTTGTTTTAAGCTTTTATACAATTCTTCATCTTTGACCAGTTTCCCAAGAGTCCCTTGCCCACTTTCTATCTGAGCTGAAACTTTTTTCAAATTCTCCGCAGTTGCAGTTAAATCTTTATAAAGCCTATCATCACTTATAAGTTTACTTAAAGTACCCTGCCCTTTTTCTATTCTTTCTGCAATATTTTTAAAACTTTGGGAAGCATCTCTAATATTTGCCACTAAAATTTTTAAATTTTCTTTTCCTTCCTTAGTACCGATTAATTCTTTTAATCCCTCTACAGTAGGACCTATACTTGCTAAAATTTCATCAACAGAAATTGCACTTTCTGTATAAGCTATCATGGAACCAGGTTGTAGATAGACCTTAGAGTATCCAGGTTTAATATCTATAAATTTATCTCCTAATACACCATAGGTTCTTATAGCTGCAGTTGCATCTTCCTGAATCTTATAACCTTTATAAATTAAAAGCTCCACCTTTGCTTTTCCTTCGGGGGTTAATTCAATCTTTCCTACCCTTCCAATAGGAATCCCTGCCATTTCTATTTTTGCTCCCTTTGTAAGCCCGGAAATGTTATCAAATACTGCATAAATTTTGTAAACATCCTTTGGAGTAAAGGCTTCTTCACCAAGCTTAAAAGTAAGATATAAAAGGGCTACAATTCCTATAAATACAAATATACCAACTTTTATTTCTGTTCCTCCTTTTATAGCCATTTTTAAATCCCCTCCTTTTTATTTTTATACTAAAGCACTTTCTATAAATTTTTTAACAAATTCATTTGTAGAAGTTTTTATTTCTTCAGGGGTCCCTACTTCTATAATAACTCCTTGATGTAAAAAGGCAATATAGTCTGCAAATTTAAAAGCAAGATTTAGGTCATGGCTTACTATTACACAGGTAAGATTATATTTTTCTTTAAGATTTTTGATTAACTCCAAGATTGAAACTTGTAAAATTGGATCAAGTCCTGTTGTTGGTTCATCAAAAAGCACTACCTGTGGTCTAAGGGCAAGGGTTCTTGCAAGGGCTGCTCTCTTTTTCATTCCTCCAGAAAGCTCAGAAGGATATTTATCTTTGGCAGATAGTAAATCTACTGCTGATAGAAGTTCTTCTGCTGTTTTTTCCATTTCAGATTTAGGCATTTTAAAATGCTCTTTTAAAGGAAACATCACATTTTCTTTTACAGTCATAGAATCAAAAAGTGCACCTTCTTGGAATAAAAATCCAATTTTTCTTCTTATTTTCTGTAATTCCTTTTCGGAAAGTTTAGTAATATCTTTATTTTCAAACCATATTTCACCACTATCAGGTTTTAAAAGTCCAACTATATGTTTTAAAAGTACACTTTTACCTGTTCCACTTTGTCCCATTATAAAAGTAACTTTTCCTTCAGGAATAGATAAATTAACTCCTCTCAGAACTTCAAGTCCGTTAAAACTCTTTTTGAGTTCTTTTATAGTAATCATATTTATTAAAAGAAAAGAGTAGTTAATATATAATCGGAAACCAAAATCCCTACTGTGGAAATAACCACAGCTTCAGTAGTTGCTCTACCTACACCTTCTGCTCCTCCAGAAGCATAATATCCTTTATATCCACAAACTGTCACTAAAAAGGCACCAAAAAAAATAGACTTAACAATTCCACTCATAATGTCTTTTAATTCTACCATATCTACCATTCTTGCTGTTAAAAGCCCAGGATCAATATGGAGTAAAAATGTTCCTACTACATAACCTCCTGCAATACCCACAAAATCTGAAATAGCTGTTAAAAGGGGTAAAACTATTATAGCAGCCCATAGTCTTGGACTCATAAGATATTGAATTGGGTTAATAGCCATAATTTTAAGCGCATCAATTTGTTCAGTTATTCTCATACTTCCTAATTCAGCAGAAATAGCTGAACCTGCTCTTGCAATGACAACTACTGCGGTAAGAACAGGTCCTAATTCTCTGGTAAGAGTTAAAGCAACTACACCTCCAAGAATACTTTGAGATCCTACCTTAGCTAAAGCTATATTCACTTGATAAGCAGTAACCATTCCAGAAAAAAGAGAAGTCAAAATTACAACTAACCAAGATTTTACTCCAATAAATTCCATATGTTTTATAAGAAGTTTTATTCTATAAGGAGGGGAAAAAGAATAAATAAAACTTTTTAAAAAGAAAAGAAAAATTCCACCACAATCACTAAGAATTTTAAGAAAAGCTCTTCCTAAGAGAGAAAAAGGATTCATTCTAGGATAGCTCCTTTAGCTCCTGATTGTACCAAGGTATAATATTTTTTCAATATCCCTTTTAATTTTTTTTGCAAGGGTTTCCATTTTTTTCTTCTTCTTTCTAATTCTTCTTCTGAAACTTTTAAATCAAGTCTTCTTTGAGGAATATCTATCTCTATGATATCCCCATCTTCAACAAGTGCAATTGGACCTCCTTCTGCTGCCTCTGGTGAAACATGCCCAATGCAGGCTCCTTGTGTCCCACCACTAAATCTTCCATCAGTTATTAAAGCTACAGAATCACCTAATCCCATACCTATGATTGCTGAAGTAGGAGAAAGCATCTCTCTCATTCCTGGTCCGCCTTTAGGCCCCTCGTATCTAATAACTACAACATCACCAGGTTTTATCTTTCCATCTAAAATAGCTTGGTAAGCTTCTTCCTCTGAATTGAAAACCTTTGCTTTTCCAGAATGTCTTAACATCTTCGGAACAATTGCACTTGTTTTTACTACTGCACCTTCAGGTGCTAAACTCCCATAAAGTATAGCTATTCCTCCTTCTTTATGATAGGGATTTTCAACTGGTCTTATTACTTCATAATTAAGAACTTTTACCCCCTCAAGATTTTCTCTTAAAGTCTTTCCTGTAACAGTTTTTACATCAAGATTTATTATTCCTAATTTAGAGAGTTCTTTCATCACTGCTGGTATACCACCTGCAAAATGAAGATCCACAACTCCATGCTCTCCTGCAGGAATAAGTTTTGCAAGAACAGGTGTTTTTTTAGAAATTTCATCAAAAGTTTTTAAATTAATATCTATTCCTGCTTCCTTAGCAATAGCTAAAAGATGAAGAACTGTATTTGTAGAACAACCTAAAGCCATATCAACAGCTATTGCGTTCTCAAAAGATTCTTTAGTAATCAATTTTTTTGGAGTAAGATTTTTTTTAACCAGCTCCATTATCTTCTTACCAGTTTCCTTAGCAAGTCTTATTCTATCAGCAAATACAGCTGGGATTGTACCATTACCAGGAAGAGCAAGCCCTATAGCTTCACAAAGACAATTCATAGAATTTGCTGTAAACATACCGGCACAGGAACCACATGTAGGACAAGCACAAGCTTCAAGTTCTCTTAATTCCTCTTCAGTCATTTCTTTGGCTTTAACCTTACCAATTCCTTCAAAAACAGAAATTAAATTAGCTCTTTTCCCTTTATAATTTCCTAAAAGCATTGGTCCACCAGCTATAATTATAGAAGGAATATTAAGTCTAAACATAGCCATAAGCATTCCAGGAGTGACTTTATCACAGCTTGTCACTAAAACCAAACCATCAAAAGCATGAGCCATGCTCATTATTTCTATAGAATCAGCAATTATTTCGCGACTGGGCAAAGAATATTTCATGCCTTCGTGATTCATAGCTATGCCATCACACACTCCAATAACGCCAAACTCTACAGGAACTCCTCCTTCCTCCCTAATTCCTGCTTTAACTGCAGATACAATTTGTCTTAAATGAATATGACCTGGAACTATCTCATTAAAAGAGTTAGCAATTCCAATAAGTGGTTTTTTTAGTTCTTCGTCAGTGAATCCAAGTGCTTTAAACAAAGACCTATGGGGGGCTCTCTCTAAACCCTTTTTAACTCTATCACTTCTCATAAAAAATCTCCTTATTTTAAAATTAATTAATTTTAAATAAATGTAACCTTGCTGTCAAGAAAAATTGTATTAAATTTTTAAAAATCAGATATTAAATCAAGGAGGTAATCTTAATGCTTAAAGATGAGGTTGAAAAAGCTTTATCAAAGGTTAGACCTTATTTACAAGCAGATGGAGGAGATGTAGAGTTAGTAGAAGTTACAGAAGATGGGGTAGTAAAGGTAAAATTAAAGGGTGCCTGTGGATCTTGTCCTATGGCTCTTATGACTCTTAAAATGGGAATTGAAAGATATCTTAAAAAGGAAATCCCTGAAGTAACTGAAGTAATAGCTGTTTAATATTTTTAAAATTAATTGGTTTTTAAAAAATAATTAATAAAATTAGTTGAGGTGATAAAAAATGGCAAGAATCACAGTGGAAGATTGTCTTAAAAAAATACCAAGCAGATTTAGATTAATTCACTTAGTTATAGAAAGGGTAAAACAATTAAGAGAAGGGGCTCAACCTTTAATAGAATGTGATAATAAAGAAATCGTTACTGCTTTAAGGGAAATTGCTGCAGGATTAGTCACTCCAGAAAATATAAAGGAATTGAATAAAAAAGAAAAGGTTACCTCTCCTTATGAAATTTCTGAAATTTTAAAACAAAGAAGTTTAAATAAATAAAATGGTTTATAAAGATTATTATGCTATCCTTGGAGTCCCAAGAGATGCAACCCAAGAAGAAATAAAGCGTGCTTACAGAAGGCTTGCTCTAAAATATCATCCTGATAGAAATCCAGGAAATAAAGAAGCTGAAGAGAAATTTAAAGAAATTTCAGAAGCTTACGAAGTTCTTTCAGATCCAGAAAAAAGAGCAATCTATGATGCTTATGGCTATTCTGGACTAAGATCAACAGGTTATAGAGGATTTGAAGATATTTCCGATATTTTTAAAGCCTTTTCCGATATTTTTGAAGAATTTTTTGATTTCTCTTTTGAAGAAAAAGTTCATACCAGACCAAGAGACGGAGCTGATCTTTCTTATGAAATAGCTTTAGACTTAGAAGATCTTTTCCAAGATAAGAAAGTAAAATTGGAGATTGAAAAATTTGAAGTATGTGATTTCTGTAAAGGATTAGGTTATGATCCAGAAAAAGGAGTTAAAACTTGTGAAGTATGTAAAGGGACAGGAAGAGTTACTTATACAGAAGGTTTTTTTAGAATAAGTTATACCTGTCCAGATTGTAAAGGAAAAGGGAAAGCTTATATAGCACGTTGTGAAAAGTGTAAAGGTTCAGGAAAAGTTTGGAAGAAAAAAGAGCTTGAAGTTGTTATTCCTGCTGGTATAGAGGATGGAAGTATATTAAGAATACCAAAAGAGGGTGAACCAGGGCTTTTTGGTGGAAAACCAGGAGATCTATTTTTAAGAGTAAAGGTTAAACCTCATCGCTATTTTTATAGAGAAAAAAACGATATAATAGGACAATTAAAAATTAATTTCATATCTGCTATTTTGGGAGACAAAATAAAAATCCCATACTTTGGAGAGGAGTTAGAAATACAAATACCTCCTGGGATACAACCAGGAGAGGAAATAATTATTGAAGGAAAGGGACTTCCTGACATAAAAACAGGTAAAAAGGGTAATTTAATTTTGAAAATTCAAATAGAGATACCTAAAAAAATAAGTAAAGAAGGAGAAAAACTATTGAGGAAATTTGCTGAATTAGAAGGAATAAAAAATTCTGAGAACGAATTACTTTCGAATTCAAAGGTTTCTAAAAATAAGAAAAACAAGTTTTGGGAAAAATTTATCTTTGGAAATAAATAAGAGGTCCTCAAAATGTCTCAATTTTCTCATCTCACAGAAAAGGGCGAACTTCATATGGTAGATGTAAGTGAAAAATTAGATACAGAAAGGGTTGCCATAGCAAAAGCAGAAGTAATTTTCCCAGAAGAAATTTATCCTCAAATTATTTCTCAAGATATTCCAAAGGGTGATTTTTTAGCTTGTGCTAAGGTAGCTGGCATACTTGCAGCTAAAAAAACACCTGAACTTATACCTCTTTGTCATCCTTTACCTATTACTAAAATCGATATAGAATTTAAATTTATTCCAGAAAAATTTGCTATAGAAGTCACAGGTAAAGTTAAAACTGTAGCTAAAACCGGAGTTGAGATGGAAGCATTAATAGCTACCTCTATAGCAGCTTTAACTATTTATGATATGTGTAAGTCTTTACATAAAGGTATAAAAATTACAGATATCCGTCTAATTTATAAGAGCGGGGGTAAGAGTGGGGAACTTATTTTAGAAGAAAAAGTTTAGGAGGTATTTATGGAAAAAGAAAAGCTTGAATTTTTTAAACAATTACTTTTAAAAAGGAGAGAGGAAATTTTAAAGGAGGTTATGGAAACTAAAAAAGAATTGACAGAGATAGGAGAACCTCTTCCTGATGCCTTAGATCAAGCAACAAGAGAAAGTAATCTTGCTTTTGAATTAAGGTTGAGAGATAGAGAGCAAAAACTTTTGAAGAAAATAGAAAAGGCTTTGAAAAAAATAGAAGAGGGAACTTATGGAATATGTGAAGCCTGTGGAACGGAAATAGATGAAAAAAGACTTATTGCTCGTCCTGAGGCTACTCTTTGTATTGATTGTAAGAGGGCACAGGAGCGGATGGAAAGAATCAAGGGCGAATGAAATTTGTTGAAGTTATTAAGGTCTCCCAAAACAATCTTAAAGGCTTTGATTTAAGATTACCCTTTTATAAGCTCATCGTAGTTACAGGAATCTCTGGTGCTGGTAAATCAAGTTTAGTTTTTGATACTCTTTATGCTGAAGGACAAAGAAGATATTTAGAAACCTTTTCTTCATATGTAAGACAATATTTTGAAAAACTCCCTAAACCAAAAGTTGAAGCCATAAATAATATCCCTCCAGCTCTTGCCTTTCCTCAAGGAAATTATATTAAAACCTCTCGTTCAACAGTAGCAACACTTACTGAAATAAGTCATTTTACTAAAATGCTTTACTATAAAGCAAGCATTCCAAAATGCCCAAAATGCAATCAATATATCTACATTAAAGACCCTCACTTGATTGCTAAAGAAATTATCCAAAATTTTGAAAACATACCTATTTACTTAATTTCTCCCCAAAAAATAAAAACAGATTTCAATTATCTTAAAGAGGGGCTTCTTTCTGCAGGATTTAGTAGAATTCTTTGGGATGGTAAAGTATGTGAGCTTGAAGAAATAGAGAACCCCCCATCTGTTGAAGAAATAGAGGTAGTTATTTATAGGGTTAAACCCTCTGAAGAAGAACTTTCAGAAATTGCTCAAGCTATTGAGCTTGCCTTTAAACTTTCTGATTCCATAAAAGTGAAATCATTATATGGTGAAGAAGTTATTTACACTCGAGAATTAATATGTCCTACCTGTGGATTTAAAGTTCCCCAAAAAACTCCCAATCTTTTTTCTTTCAATACTTCACAGGGTGCTTGTCCTGAATGTAAAGGATTTGGGAATCTTTTAGTAGTTGATTTTAAAGCTTTAGTAAAACATCCTGAAAAATCAATAAAAGATGGAGCAATCCCCCTTCTTGATTATCCTTTTATGTTAGAGGTAAAAATTGATCTCACAGAGTTTTTAAAAAAGAAGGATATAGATTTAAATTTACCTTTTGAAAGACTTCCTTCAGAAATAAAAAGAAAGATATTTTTTGGAGAAGGAGACTGGTATGGACTTAAAGAAGTTATAGATTGGCTTGAAAGTAAAAAATATAAGCCTCATATAAGAATACTTCTTTCAAAACTTAGAAGAGAAATAACTTGCCCTATATGTAAAGGAACCCGATTTAATCCACAAACACTTATTTTTTATATTCAAGACTTAAATATAGGAGATTTTTACAACTTAGAAATATTACAAGCAAAAGAATTTATAAAGGATTTTCTTTCTAAAAATAAACTTCCAGCTGAAGAAAGACTTGCTAAGGAAATTTTAAAGAGGCTTTCTTATTTGGAAGAAGTTGGACTTTCCTATTTAACTTTAAACAGAGCAAGTAAAACCCTTTCTGGAGGAGAAGCAAGTAGATGCCTTTTAACAAGAGCTCTTTCTTCTAATTTAGTAGAAACCCTTTATCTTATTGATGAACCTACTACAGGACTTCATCCCACTGATACTCAGAAAATACTTAAGTTTATGGAAAATCTGGTTTCTCAAAATAATACTGTAGTGGTAGTAGAACATGATCCAGAAATTATTACTCAAGCTGATTTTTTAATAGATCTTGGTCCTGAAGGTGGAGAAAGAGGGGGTTATCTTCTTTATGCAGGAGCCCCAAAAGAAATATTTGAAAAGGACACTCCCACTGCTTTAGCACTTAAATACTTAAGCTCTCCAAGAGAAACCCCATTTTATACTTCTGATTCTTATCCCAAAAAATTAAAAATAATAAAAGCTAAAAAACACAACCTAAAAGAAATATCAGTTTCTTTTCCTGTTAGAGCTATTACTTCTATAGTAGGAGTTTCTGGTTCTGGAAAATCAACCCTTCTTGAAGAAATAATTTATAAAGGTATTACTGCCTATAAACAAAACTCAAGTTTTGATTCCTGTGAAGTTATTGAAGGTTATGAATATTTTTCTCAAGTTCTTTTTATTACTCAGGAACCTTTAGCACGCTCTCCAAGAAGTATAGTTGCTACTTATATAGGAATTCTTCCTTATATTAGAAAACTTCTTGCAAGTACTCCTCTTGCTAAAAAATACGGATATACTGAAGCTTTTTTCTCTTTTAATTCTGAAATTTCACAATGTCCTGAATGTAAAGGACTTGGTTTTGAAGTAATAGAAATGCAATTTCTTTCAGATTTAATTGTTCCTTGTGAAGTGTGTAAAGGAAAAAGATATAGAGATGAGGTCCTTGAAATAAAATGGAAAGATAAAAATATTGCAGAAATACTTGAACTTACTGTAGATTCAGCTATTGAATTTTTTGGGAATCATCCTCTTATAAAAGAAAAATTAATTATATTGCAAAAACTTGGGCTTGGTTATTTAAAGTTAGGACAACCTCTTTCAACTCTTTCAGGAGGAGAAGCACAAAGATTAAAAATTGCAGAAATTTTATCTCAAATAAAGAGTGAAAAAGCACTTATTCTCCTTGATGAACCAACAGTAGGACTTCATTTAAAGGATATAGAAAAACTTATTTCATCTCTAAAATATCTTAAAGAAAAAGGGCATACTATAGTAGTAGTTGAACATCACCCAGAAATAATACTTTCCTCAGACTGGATAATTGAATTGGGTCCTGAAGGTGGAGAAAAAGGAGGTTATCTTCTTTTTGAAGGACCTTTAAAAGAATTTTTAAATTTAAAAAATGAAAAAAGTAAAACTGCTTATTATTTAAAAGAATATTTAAATGGCTTAAAACTTAAAGAAAAGGCTGAGAAAGAAAAAAAATACAATTATGAAGATACTTATATAAAACTTAGAGGTGTAAGGCATCATAATCTCAAAAATATAGATGTAGATTTGCCCAGAGAAAAATTTATTGTAATTACAGGAGTTTCTGGATCTGGAAAATCAACTCTTGCCTTTGATGTTATTTTCACTGAGGGACAAAGAAGATTTTTAGAAACTTTACCCGCCTATTTAAGACAATTTTTAAAACTTTATGAAGAAATAGATTATGACCTTATTTCTGGTATCCCTCCTACAGTAGCTTTAGAACAGAAATCAGGAGAATTGTCTCCCCGTTCTACAGTCGGTACCCTTACAGAAATATTGCCATATTTAAGACTTCTCTATTCAAAGATAAGTAAAACCTATTGCCCAAGATGTAATTCCCAACTAATACCTCGTTCAGAAGAGGAACTTCTTGATTTTGCTAAAAAACTTTTTAAAGAAGAAAATCTTGAAAATGTTGAGATTACCTTTCTTGCACCTTTAGTAAAACATCGTAAAGGAATTTATAGAAATCTTTTTGAAAAACTTTTAAACTCTGGATATCATGAGGTAAGGATCGATTCAACTTTTCATAAACTCCCACCTATACCCTCTTTATCAAGATATAAAGAACATACAATTGAAGCTGTAATTGGTAAAAGTTATTTTAAAAAAACTAAAAATTTTGAAGAGCTATTTTTAAAAACTTTAAAGGAGGGTAAAGGAGAAGCTTTACTTTTGGTAAATTCTAAGGAATTTCTTTTTAGTAAGAAGAGAGCTTGTGTAAAATGCGGAATTAGCCTTCCTGAACCTGATCCCTTACTTTTTGCTTTTAATTCGAAAATCGGAGCTTGTCCTTACTGCCAAGGTCTTGGAAAAATAGAAGATAGTGTCTGTCCTCTATGTAAAGGGAGTAGGTATAAAGACGAAGTCTTTTATTATAAAATAAATGGACTTTCCCTTCCTGAATTTTGTGAGCTTAGTATTGAAAAAGCAATTGAATTTTTAAAAGGGCTTAAACTTGAAGGTAAAGAAAAAATTTTAGCTGAAGGACTTATTTCTGAAATAATATCCAGGCTTGAATATTTAGTTGAACTTGGTGTAGGATATTTAACCCTCGGAAGATCAGCAGATACCCTATCTTCTGGAGAAGCTAAAAGAGTAAGAATATCAGCTGAAATAGGAAGCAATCTTACAGGAGTTGCCTATATTCTTGATGAACCAACAATTGGACTTCATCCCAAAGATAATGCTAAACTAATAAAAGTTTTAAAATCTTTAAGAGATAAGGGAAATACCATAATTGTAGTTGAGCATGATGAAGAAACTATTCTTTCTGCTGATTATGTTGTAGATCTCGGTCCAGGAGGAGGAAAAAAGGGAGGAGAGGTTGTTTTTATAGGAACTCCTTCTGAACTTCTCAGAAATGAAATTTCAGAAACTGCAAAAGCTCTTAGAGATATAAATAGAAAACAGCTAAAAAGTTTTAAAAGAAAACCCTCTAAGTTTATTTTTTTGGAAGGAGCTCATTTAAGAAATCTTAAAAATATAGATGTATCTATTCCTTTAAATGCACTAACAGTTGTAGTAGGAGTTTCTGGTTCTGGAAAATCAACTTTAATATGTGACCTCCTTTATGAAAATTTAAAAACACTTTTAGGCACAAAAACAAAAAATAAAGCAAATTTAGATTTATGGGGAATTAAAAATATAAAAGGATTTGAAAATATAAAAAGAGTCTATTTAGTTGATCATTCTCCAATTGGAAATACACCAAGATCTACTCCGGCAACTTATATAAATGTTTTCACTAATATTAGAGAAGTTTTTGCAAATACTCCTTTAGCAAGACAAAGGGGCTATAAAGAAGGCAGATTTTCTTTTAATACAGAAGAAGGACAATGCCCTCACTGTAAAGGGCAAGGATATCTTAAAGTGGAAATCAAATTTTTACCAGAGGTATACCAGGTTTGTGAATATTGTGAAGGCAAAAGATATAATCCAGAAACCCTTGAAGTCTATTTTAAAGGAAAAAATATTTCTGAAGTTTTGAGTATGGATTTTTCTGAAGCAAGGGAATTTTTTAAACACTTCTCTTCTATTTATCAAAAGCTTGACACTGTATGTAAAATTGGTCTTGATTATTTGAGCCTTGGTCAACCAAGTCCTTCTCTCTCTGGTGGAGAAGCTCAAAGAATAAAACTTGCTAAGGAATTTGTCAAATCTTCAAAAGGAGGGTCTCTTTTTATTTTAGATGAACCTACTACAGGGCTTCATATAAATGATGTAGAAAAATTAGTAAATGTATTACAAGGACTTATTAATAAAGGACATACAGTTATTGTAATAGAACATAATCTTGAACTTATTAAATGGGCAGATTGGATAATTGAACTTGGTCCAGAAGGTGGGGAAAAGGGAGGTTACCTTCTTTTTGAAGGCTCTATTGAAGAATTTTTAAAAACTAATACTATTACTTCAGAGATATTAAGGAATTACTTGAATATTAAGTAACTTATTTTTGTATTTTTTAATTTTTATGGTATAGTTTTTTCAAAAAACAAATAGGGAGATTAACCCTATGAAGGTTAAGAATTGGATGATTACAGAAGTAATAACAGCCTCTCCAGAAGATACAGTGGAAGATGCAATACAACTAATGAGAAGATTTTCTATTAGACATCTTCCAATTGTAGAAAATGGAAAATTAGTAGGACTTGTAACCGAAAGCAATTTAAGAGCTTATCTTTCATCTGAAAAATTACAACTTCCTTTAAAAGAAATTATGATCTTAAATCCTATTACTATAGATCCTGAAACTTCAATTGATGAAGCAGCAAGAATTATATATAAATATAAAATCGGAGGACTTCCAGTTATTACAGAAGGTAAATTAGTAGGAATTATTACCATTACTGATATTTTAGAGGCTTTTATTGAATTGATGGGACTTCTTAAATCTTCTTCTCGTTTGGATGTAATTCCCAAAAAGGATAATTTAGATGAAGTTCTTGAAATAATAAGAAAGGGTGGAGGAAAAATAATTTCTATTGGAATGGATGTCAATTTAAATGGAGAAAAGGTATACTTTATAAGACTCGAAAAGATAGCTCTTGATAAAATAGCTTCAGATTTAGAAACCTTAGGACATAAGGTTGTATCCTTAGTTGAATAGGAGATTTAAGATGAATAATGAATTTAAAGTAAAAAGAAGTATAGAGGAGATAAATAAAAAAATTGAAAAGGGTGAAGTAGTAGTATTGACTGCAGAAGAATTTTCTAAACTTGTAAAAGAGGTAGGACCAGTTCAAGCAGCTAAGGAAGTTGATGTAGTTACTACTGGAACATTTTCTCCTATGTGTTCTTCAGGTGCTTTCATTAATTTTGGACACACTATCCCCACTATTAAAGCCTATAGAGTATGGCTAAATGATGTTCCTGCTTACGGAGGACTTGCTGCTGTTGATCTCTATATAGGTGCAACTGAACCAAGAGAAGATGATCCACTTAATAAAGTTTTTCCTGGACAATTTCTTTATGGTGGTGGTCATGTAATTCATGATTTAGTAGCTGGGAAAAAAATATATTTAAGAGCTCTTGGATATGGAACTCATTGTTATCCAAGAAGAACTTATGAAGTAGAAATAACTATCCATGATTTAAAAAATGCAATATTATGTAATCCAAGAAATGCTTATCAAAATTATAATTGTGCAATAAACCTCTCAGATAAGATTTTATATACCTATATGGGGGTTTTAAAACCTAATCTTGGAAATGCTAATTATGCTACTGCAGGAGTTCTTTCTCCTTTACTTAAAGATCCTTACTTAAAAACTATAGGTATAGGAACGAGAATATTTCTTGGGGGAGCAAAGGGATATGTAATCTGGTGTGGAACTCAACATAATATGGATGTAAAAAGAACTCCCAAAGGAGCACCTATTCAACCAGCAGCGACTTTAATGGTTATAGGTAATTTAAAAGAGATGAGTCCTGAATGGCTGGTTGGAACAAGTCATATAGGTTATGGATGTTCCTTAGCTGTAGGATTAGGAATTCCCATACCTATTTTAAATGAACAAGTGGCTGAATGGGCAGGGCTTTCTGATGAGGATCTCTTTACTCAAGTAATAGACTATTCTTACGATTATCCTAATGGAATAAAAAGAAATTATGGAATTGTAAGTTATGCAGAATTAAAAAGTGGAAAAATAAATATTTTAGGAAACGAGGTCCCAACTTATCCTATATCAAGCTTTTTTAAAGCAAGAAAAATTGCAGAGATACTCAAAAACTGGATCAGAAACGGAGAAATGTTTTTAACTGAACCTGTAGAGAGTTTACCTGGAGCAAAACTTTTTCCTATGAGATAATCTTGGGAGGAAAAAAATGGAAACCTTTTTAATTGTGACACAGATAATTTTAGCTATTCTTATTATTCTTATAGTTTTAATAAATGTAACCAAGGGTTCTGAATATGGAGCAGTCTTTAGAGGTGCAGAAGCAATTTTTGGTGGTGCAGGACCTACTAATTTCTTAAATAAAGTTACTATGATTCTTGTTTTACTTTTTTTCTTAAATTCCATCCTTCTTACCAAAGTTTTTACAGAAAAGCATAAACCTTTGATGTTAAAAACCGGGATTCCTCAGTCTCCGGTTTCCAATGAAACTTTCCCCCCCACCCCTCCTTCTATACCTATACCTCCAAAGGAACCTTTAAAGTTTCCAGAAAGTACTAAATAAATCCATCTCAGAATGAAAAACTTAGTAATCTTTGGAGCTACAGGATCCATAGGAAAAGCAACTATAAAATATATCAAAAACCAACCTCATAGATTTAGAATTATAGGACTTACAGCGAAATCAAAAATTGAAGAACTTCAAAAACTTTCAGAAACTTTTAAAGTACCTTATATAGTCGTAGAAAGGGAAGAAGATGCAAAATTTTTGAATTCCTCTTTAAGTTACAAAGCAAAAGTATTATGGGGAGACGAAGGATTAAAAGAACTTGCTTCTTTAGATTCTGTAGATACAGTAGTTATAGGAATCTCAGGAATAAAAGCTCTTATTCCTACCTATTATGCTTTAAAATCAGGAAAAAGGGTAGCTATAGCGAATAAGGAATGTATTATCTCTGTAGGAAATCTTTTAAAGGAGGTTGCTCAAGAAAATAAAGCTGAACTCATTCCTGTAGACAGTGAACATTCTGCTTTTTTTCAATTATTACAAAAAGAGAAAAAAACATATGTAGAAAAACTTATTCTTACTGCTTCAGGAGGACCTTTTTATAAAACTCCATTAAAGGATTTTTGTAAAATAACACCCGAAAAAGCTATATCTCATCCTGTATGGAAAATGGGTAAAAAAATTTCTGTTGATTCAGCAACTTTAATGAATAAAGGTTTTGAAGTACTTGAAGCTATGGTATTATTTGATTTTCCTTTAGATAAAATTGAAGTAGTTATTCATCCTCAAGGATTAGTCCATGGTATAGTTAAACTTATAGATGGTTGTTATTTAATGCATGTAAGTCCTGCTGATATGAAAATTGCTATAGCTTATGCTTTAAATTATCCAGAAAGAACTGAAGTACCAGTAGAAAATCTTGATCTTACGAAAGCAAAACTTATTTTTAAAAAGCCAAGTTTTAAAAAATTCCCTTGCCTAAAACTCGCTTATGAAGTAGGAAAACTTGGAGGAGCTTATCCTTTAATATTAGAAGCTGCAGATGAAGTAGTAGTTTCTGCTTTTCTTTCTTACAAAATTAGTTTTGATAAAATTCCGTATTTTCTTGAAAAAACCTTAAATGAATTTAAAATACCCTCTATTAATTTTAAAAATATTTATGAGGTTTTAGAGCTTCATAAAAGGGTTTGTGAATTTACTGAAAATCTTATTGAGGGTGTAAATAGATGATCACTTTAATTACTGCTATTTTAGTAATAGGTGTTCTTATTTTTGTTCACGAATTAGGACATTTCTTAGCTGCTAAATTAATAGGTGTGAGGGTTGAAATTTTTTCCTTAGGCTTTGGACCTCGTCTTATTGGATTTAGAACTGAAGAAACAGAATATAGGCTTTCTCTTATACCCTTAGGAGGTTATGTTAAACTTTATGGAGAACATCAGGAGCATCTTTCTCTTTTAGAAAACCCTGAAAAAGCCTTTGCTTTTAAATCGCCTCTACAAAAAGCTATTGTAGTAATTGCAGGACCTTTAGCTAATTTTATCTTAGCCATCTTTATTTTTTGGTTTCTTTTTGCAACTATAGGTACTTATATAGTGCCTGCTAAAATTGGTGAGGTATTGCCTAACTCTCCAGCTGAAAAAGTGGGACTAAAACCTGGAGATGAGATATTAGAAATAAATGGAAAGAAAGTTAAATCCTTTCAAGAACTTGTATTTTTTTTAAGAACTAAAGAACCCCCCAATTTAATCACTTTAAAAATAAGAAGAAATGATCAAATTTTTGAAGTAAAAATTGAACCAGAACTTAAAGAGGACTATAATATTTTTGGCAAAAAAACCAAAATTCCTGTAATAGGAATTAAATCCTCTGAAGAAATAATTCACCAAAAACATGATCTAATTTCTGCTTTTAATTTAGCTATTGAAAAGGTAATAGAACTTACAGGTCTTATTTTTGTAGCTATTTATAAACTTTTTACAGGAGAAATGCCTTTTTCAACCCTTGGAGGACCTATTACTATTGGAAAAATGGCAGGAGAAACTGCAAAAATGGGAATATCCTATTTATTCTCATTTACAGCTGTTCTTTCTGTAAATTTAGGTGTAATAAATATATTACCTCTCCCTATGCTTGATGGAGGACATCTCGTTCTTTTTGGAATTGAGGCTATTAGAAGAAAACCCCTTTCTCTAAAAACTCAAGAACTTATTTTTAAAATTGGTCTTGTTTTGATTATTGCCCTTAGCATAGCAGTTTTTTATAATGATATTTTAAAGCTTTTAAAAGAATGGAATCTCCCCTAATTCTTGCTATTGAAACCTCTGGAAAAACTGGAGGAATAGCCCTTTTTAGGGAAATTATTTTAGGTGAATTAACCTTACTTTCTAAGGAATCCTATTCAAATATCATTTTTAAAAGCCTTCCCTTTCTCGAAAAGAATTTAAACTTTTCTTTAAAGGATTTAGATTATTATGCTATAGATATAGGACCAGGAAGTTTTACAGGATTGAGGATTGGACTTTCTATATTAAAAGGACTGAATTTGGTTTATCCCAAACCTGTTATTCCTGTTTCAAGTTTAGAAGTTTTAACAGTTAATTTTCTCAATTATCCTGGAAATATAGTTAGTCTTGTTGATGCCTATAGTAAAGAGATATTTTTTGCTTCTTATAAATGGGAAAATTTTTATTTAAAAACCATTATTGCACCTATGTGTATACCTTTAAAAGATTTACCTCTTTATATAAATACTCCCTCTTTATTTTTAAGTGAAACCTTAGAAAAATGGAGAGATTTTCTTAAAAGTAGTTTAGAAAATTTTTTACTTGAACCACCCTTTTCTCCTAATTTAAGTGCTGGTTTAGTAGCTAAGTTAGCTTATATTAAATTAAAGCAAGGGATAGTGAAATTAAAGTCTGCTGAATCTCTTTTACCCCTTTATTTGAAACCTTCTGAAGCTGAAAGAAAAAGGGGTTTAAAGATAACATGATAACCTTTCTTTTAAAAAGATTTTTAACCCTTATAATTACACTTTTAGGAATAACTATAATCAGTTTTTCTATTATCCATCTTGCTCCTGGAGGTCCACTAAGTCCTTTAACTGAGTTCAATCCTAAAATTACACCTGAATATAGAGAAAAATTAGTAAAAATGTATGGACTTGATAAACCTCTTTATATACAGTATTTAAACTGGTTAAAGGGGATTGTAAAGCTTGATTTTGGAAAATCCTTTTCTTTAGATCAAAGACCTGTTTGGGATAAAATAAAAGAAAGACTTCCTATAACTATTTTTATAAATGCTTTATCCTTAATTTTAATTCTTTTATTTAGTATTCCTTTAGGTGTTTATTCTGCTGTAAAAGCAGGAAGTACCTTTGATAGAATAACTACCATTATAACTTTTATAGGGTATGCCATGCCAAGTTTTTGGTTAGCTATAGTATTAATGATGATTTTTGGAGTAAAACTTCAGTTACTTCCCATTTCAGGACTTCATTCAACTATTGATTATGATGAAATGAGCCTTTTACAAAAAGTCTTTGATTGGGCTAAACATCTTATTTGTCCTTTATTTGTAGCTACTTTTGGTGGAATGGCTGGAGTTTTAAGGTATGTAAGAAATTCAACTTATGAAGTTTTAAAATCAGATTTTATTCTTTTTGCCAGAGCTAAAGGTCTTCCTGAAAAGGTAATAATTTATAAACATGCTTTAAGAAATGCTCTTTTGCCCCTTATAACTATTTTAGGACTTTCTCTTCCTGGCTTAATTGGAGGAAGTGTTATATTTGAAACCATTTTTGGTATTCCAGGAGTTGGACAACTAATGTGGCAAGCGGTTATGGCAAGAGATTATCCTGTAATTATGGCTAATCTATTTTTAATCTCCCTTCTTACCCTTCTTGGGAATTTTCTTGCAGATATAGGTTATGCCCTTGCTGATCCAAGAATAAGATTGGAAAGCAAATGAAAGAAGTTTTCAAGGAACTTATAAAACATAAAATAGGCTTTGCTTCTTTAATAGTAATTTCAATTTTAGTAATTCTTGCTCTATTTGCTCCTTATATCTCTCCCTATGACCCTTTTGAAATAAATGTTAATAAAATTCTTCTTCCTCCATCTTTTAAACATCCATTGGGAACAGACTTACTTGGAAGAGATGTTTTAAGTCGAATGATTTATGCTTCAAGAATTTCTTTAGAAGTGAGTCTTGTTGCGGTAGGAATTTCTATTGGAATAGGAGTTTTTTTAGGTTCTCTTGCTGGTTATTTAGGAGGATTGGTAGATCAGATTATATCTCGCTTTATAGATATAATGCTTTGTTTTCCAACTATATTTCTAATTTTGGCAGTAATTGCTTATTTAGAGCCTTCTATTTTAACTATAATGATTGTAATTGGAGCTACAAGCTGGATGGGAATAGCAAGACTTATCAGAGCAGAAATAATGTCTTTAAAAGAAAGGGATTTTGTTCTAATAGCTAAGGTTTATGGAGCAGGAACTTTTAGAATTATATTTAAACATCTTCTTCCCAATGCCTTACCACCTATTATGGTTTCAGCTTCCTTAGGATTGGGACAGGCTATTCTTATTGAATCTGCTTTGTCTTTTTTAGGAATAGGGGTTCAACCGCCAATCCCTTCTTGGGGTAATATTTTAATAGAAGGAAAAGAAGCTCTAGAGGTTGCTTGGTGGTTATCTATTTTCCCGGGGCTTGCAATTTTAATTACTATACTTGCTTTTACTTTATTAGGAGAGACTTTACAGGAAATCTTAAATCCTAAAAGGGAGAGAAAGTAATTTATGGTGCCGAGGGCGGGACTCGAACCCGCACGGACTTACGTCCACTAGCCCCTCAAGCCAGCGCGTCTTCCAATTCCGCCACCTCGGCTTTAAGTTTTAATATATTCTCAATTTTTTCTTTGTCAAGATAACTATTTTATTTACTTTTTATAGCTAATAAACCCAAAATAAAAAGAGTTATTATAATAAACCCTTTGGCTACAATTATATTCCAGGTAATATTTTGAAAATGCTGAGGCAATTTCATTAAAATCCAAAAGTAAAAAAGAATTCCTATAAAAATTAAGGAAGTTCCATAAAAAACATAAACCAATAGTTTGGGAATTTTTAAAAAGGTATCTCTAATTAGTTCTTTATAAAAATTATCTACCCCAAATAACCAAACAAAAACTAATATTTCTATAAAGGCAAAAAGGATCAGAAATACTGCTCCTGCCCAAAAATCTAACTCATCAAGAAAACCAGGAACAAAAGCAGAAAGAAAGGCACCAAAGGCTACCATAACTATAGAAAGATTAACAGCTAAATGGTGAGATATTTCTAATTCATCTTCAAAAAATGCAACTAATGGCTGAATAAGAGCTAAAGATGAAGTAAAAGCTGCAATAAAAAGCAAAAAAAACCATATAAAAGAAAAAATATACCCAAAGGGTAAAATAGCTAAAATAGCTGGCATACTCATAAAACCAAGTCTAAAGGTCCCTTCTTGAGCAAGTTGAGGAATAGAGGAGGCTCCAAAAATAGCAAAAGCTGCAGGAATAGCAATAGAAGCACCTATTCCTATTTCTGCCAATTCATTTAATAAAGCTGTATAAATCCCTACTTTCACTACATCTTCATTCTTTTTTACATAGCTTGCATAAGTAGCTATAGCACCCATAGCTAAGGAAAGGGTAAAAAATATCTGACCAGAAGCTTCTACCCAAACTTGAGGATCAGTCAATTTTGAAAAATCAGGTTTAAATATAAAATAAAGCCCCTCAACTCCTTTCCAATTATTTATAGAAAGTGAAACTATGGATAAGAAAATACCCATTAAAAAGAGTAAAGGCAATCCAATTTTAGCTGTAAATTCAATTCCCTTAACCACTCCCCTTTTTAAAACATACCAATTAAGCACTAAAGTTATTAAAAGAAAAAAGATAGCTAAAAGAGAAGGTTGAGTATATTCTTTATAGAATTTTAAAAAGGGTATTAATGCAAGATTAGGATCAGTGTATTCAATAGATTGGGGAAGTTTTTTAAAAAGGGATAAAAAGGCAAATCCGAGAGTCCAAGATTCTATATATATGTAATAACAAACGATAAGAAAGGGAATAGACACACCTAAACTACCTATTATTCTTGGTAAAGAATTTTGATTAAAAAACACCCCCATTATCCCAACCATAGAACCGTGTCCTTTTGAACCTGCATACCTTCCTATAACCCATTCTAAAATCATAAGCGGAAGTCCTAACAAAAAAAGGGAAATAAAATAGGGAACCATAAAGGCTCCCCCCTCCATATAATGCAACCTTAGAAGGAAATCTTAAGATATTTCCAAGCCCTATAGCATTACCTGCAGCTGCTAAAATAAGACCAATTTTAGTTGCCCAAGTTTCTCTTTTTCTCATAATCCTAAAATTAATAGTCCTTTAAATTACATTTGTCAATAATTTTTGTTTTTATTTTGATATAGCAAATTTTTAAAAAAGAAATATATTTAAATTATATGGAAAGCGTTGTAATTGATGGTGTAACCATATATCTTTCTCATCCTGATGAATTAAACATTCCTCTTTATCCAAGGGATGAAATCATTGAACAAATACTTGCTTGCTGGCTTGTTTTAGATGAAAAAGACCTTCCTCTTACACCTCGTCTTGTTGGTAAACCTGGAGTGGGTAAAACAACCCTTGCTTATGCAGCTGCAAAAAGGCTAAATAAAGAGGTCTATATTTTCCAAGCAACTGTTGATACAAGACCAGAAGACCTCATTATAACTCCTGTTATTTCAGAAGATAAAAAGATAAGGTATGTAGCAAGCCCTATTGTTACTGCTATGATAAAAGGTGGAGTAGCTATTATTGATGAAGCAAATAGAATGAGCGAAAAATCTTGGGCTTCACTTGCTCCTCTTCTTGATGCTAGAAGATATGTAGAATCTATTATTGCAGGAATAAAAATAAAGGCTCATCCAGATTTTAGACTCTGTGTTACTATGAATGAAGATGCTTCAACTTTTGAATTACCTGAATATATTCACTCAAGACTGCAACCTCAAATTTTTATAGATTTTCCTTCCTATGAAGAAGAAAAGGCTATTCTAAAAACTAATTTACCTTGGGCTGATGAAGGACTTCTTGATTATATAGTCAGGTTTTTACAAATGGCTCACGAATATGGAGAACTTTATAGTGTAAGAGATGGGGTAAATATAGGACGTTATGTCCTTAAAAAAATTAAATTCTCAAATAAATCTTCTAAGGATTTAACAAATCTTTTACCACTTCTTAAAGAGGCTATTTCAGTAATTCTTGGTCCTCAAGCTTTAATATATCTAAAAGAACTTTTGGAAAATAAGAAACCAACTAAGCCTCTGTTGCGTCCCTTAGATTAATCCAAATATGCTTAAAATTGAAAAAAATTTTAAAAATAGAACCTCAATTTTATATTTTCTGCCTTTTTTCCCAAGTAATCTTGAAATTACTCAAAATATTATAAAACTTTTAGCTGAAGTTAAACCCTCTGCTATAGCAATTACACTTCCATTTTTTATAAAAGATAAATGGTTACTTGCTGTAAAAAGCCTTCCTACTATTTCTGTTCTTTCCCTTACTTATAAAACAAAAGAAAACGAGTATCTAATTGTAGAACCTTTATGCCCTTTGGTTGAGGCAACAAGATATGCTATTTTTTCTGGTGTTCCTATTTTTTTTATAGATTTTCCAAAGGAAGCACAAGAAGAAGATTTAGCTAATTTTACTCCTCTACCTACCTATCTAATTAAAGATTTAGAATTTACTAAATATGTAGATTTAACCCTTTCCTTTTTTGAAGAGCATTTAACAGAAAGAGAAAAATACATTGCAGAAAAAATTCTTGAAATTTCTCAAAAATACGACTCTATGGCTATTATTTTACCTTTTTATCAAGTAAAGGGAGTAATAAGAGCTCTTGAGAGAGCTTCAGGTTTGCTTTATCTTCCTAAAAATATACCTAAGGAAATAGAAATTTATACTTTAAATTTAAAAAGCTTAAGAGAAATTCTTTCTGAGCCAGGATATTTTCAATCTACCTATGAAAAAAATAGGAAAAATTTAATAGAAAATAAAAATTTTGTTCTTGATAGAATTACTTTATATGAAGAAATTTTTGAAAAGGTAAGACAAAAATATTTTAAAGAAACAGGAACAGAACTCTCTCCTAAGGATCTCCAGGTTTTTGGACAATTTTTAAGAAATCTTCTTTTAATAAAAGGTCAGTATGTTCCTGATCTTTATACATTAATTTTAGCAGTAAGAGGAATAGGAGGAGATGAATTTGCTTTCTGGTTTTGGGAGATTGCAACTTTCTATGAATTTCAAAAAGAAGAGCTTTCCCCCTTCCCTATTATAAATCTCTCTCCTGAAGATTTAAGACTTCCTTCTAAAAGACTAAGAATTTCAAGAAAAATAAAAAGCATAAGAAGTAGCTTAAATTTCTTACAAAAATTTACTACAAGAGAAGAAAGAAAAATTTTTAAAAAAGGTTTTACTGGAAAGGTTATTTGTTCTTTTCCTCCAGAGGATGTAGTAGTTGAAACTTTTGGAAAAAAGGTGATGGAAAAAGGACTTAAGGTTATTACAGAAAATTTAAGAAAAATTGAACCTTTTACAACTTCATTAAAAGATGGTTTGGATATAAGGGAAACAATAAGAAAATGGTTTCTTGATGAGACTCCTTATGTAAAAGAAGAACCTCAAGCCCATGCAAAAGCAGGTTCAGTAGTAATAATTTTCGAAGAAGATCCTGACCCATTAACAGGAAAGGAAAGGTATCCTTGGAATTTTACCTGGCATGGAGAGCATCATCAAGAATCGGATATGGCCTTTTATTCTACAGATCCAAAAGAAAACGTAGTAGGTCCTGGTATTGCTAAAGCTAAATATGGGGGTTTCATGCTCACTTATCCTCCTATGAGAGTATATGATATATGGGAAGACCCCTATTTTGATATAGCAACTAATAAAGCTGAAAGACTTCTTTTAGCTGGTATAGATTATAGTTTAGAAAAATATATAATTTATGTAGCTAAAAAACCTCCCAGTAACCTTGCAAAAAAATTTGCCTCTCTTCAAGGTAAAAAAGTAATTTTTTTACCTATTGGTTCATTTTCTAAAAATTTTCTTGAAAAAATAAGGGTATTTCATGTTCTTGAAGGACATCATGTAAGAAAATATGCCCATAAATATATCAAAAAATAAATAATCAAAAATTTGACATATCTGTCAAAATTGTGATATAATTCTAAATATGTTTCTTTTAGAGACCCGAAATCCGCAAATGAAAAAAATTTATGAATTAGCAAAAAAAGTAGCTCCTTCTTCAAGTACAGTTCTTATTCTTGGAGAATCAGGCACAGGAAAAGAAGTCTTAGCAAAATATATTCATTTTTGTAGTAAAAGAAAAGGTCCTTTTGTTCCTATAAATTGTGCTGCTATCCCAGAGGATCTTTTAGAAGCTGAACTTTTTGGATATGAAAAGGGAGCTTTTACAGGAGCAATAAAAAGTAAACCAGGTAAATTTGAGCTTGCCAACCAAGGAACTATTTTTCTTGATGAAATAGGAGATTTAAGCCCTAAACTTCAAGCTAAACTTTTAAGAGTAATTCAAGAAAAACAAGTAGAAAGATTAGGTGGAGATAGAGCTATTAAGATTGAAGTAAGAATTCTTGCTGCAACTAATAAAGATTTGGAAAAGGAGGTTAAAGAAGGGAAATTTAAAGAAGATCTCTTTTTTAGATTAAATGTAATTCCTATAAGGCTCCCTCCTCTAAGAGAAAGGAAAGAAGATATCCCTTTATTAGTAAATTTTTTTTTGAAAAGATTATGTGAAAGAGAAGGAATAGAAGAAAAAACTATTACTCCTGAAGCCTTAGAAACTCTTATGAATTATCATTGGCCAGGAAATATAAGAGAATTGGAAAATTTAATAGAAAGATTAGTGATACTCTCAGAAAATAATGTTATCGGAGTTGAAGATCTTTCTATGTCCTCGTTAGATTTAAAATTTGCTGTAAGAGATGAGTTAATTGAAAAAAAAGAGGTAGAGCTAAAATATACACTTCCTGAAATACCTGAAGAAGGAATTGAATTAAACAAACTTTTAAGGGAAATAGAAATATATTATCTAAAAAAATCTCTTGAAATATCAAAGGGAATCAAAACTAAAGCAGCTAAATTACTAGGATTAAACCGCACAACCTTTATAGAAAAACTTAAAAAATATAATTTGGTATAATTTTTGATAATTTATTGAGCAAATGAAAAAATTAAAATCTTCTTTTATGGCTTTCTTAATCCTTTTAAGTTTTTTATCTATTTTTATTTTCTTTTCTATTTCAATTTCTGAAAGCCCAAAAGATTTGGGTATTATTTTATTTTCTTATAATAAAACCGAAGAAAAAGAAGCTCAATTAAAAAAAGCTGAAGAAACTATACAAAAAATAAAGACTGCCTTTAATCAAAAACTTTACGAAAAGGTCACGGATCTTTTAAAAGAACTACCCCCTGATTTTTCCCTTACTCCTGAAGAAAATTTAATTATTTCTGAAAGTTTTCTTAGGTCTGGTTTTCCAGAAAGGGCTTCTGAATTCTCTGAAAAAGTTATTTCAGTAAAAACTGGAACTCATGAAGCCTGCTTAGCAAATTTAATAAATATAAAAGCCTATATAATAAGAGGTGAATATAAAACTGCCAAAAAAAATTTGGAAGATTTTTTAAATTCTTATTGTGATGAAGGTTTAAAAAAGGAAGCCAAAGTTCTCCTTTATTTTATCAAAGAACTTCCTGCAGAAGAAATTAAAAAATTAGATAAAAATCTAATTATAAAAAATTTTGGAGAAATTTATAAACTTAGAGGGATTTATTTCATAAAAAAAGGAGAACTTAAAAAAGCTGAAGATGATTTTTTTACTTTTATAAATGTATATGGAACTTATAAGGAAGCCCCAGAAGTAATATATCAGTTAGCTGAAGCTTATTTAAAGAAAGACGAAGAAAAGGCAAAAATTTTTTATGAATTAATTATTACCAATTGGGATGGCACCAAAGAAGCCCTTTTTTCTAAATTTAGACTCTATCAAATAGCTTATGAAAAGAGCTTAATTAAAGAACTTCTTCCTGAGAAAACTAAAGAGGATTTAATTTCGTTTGCTACTCTAATTAAAAGTAAATATCCTGAAGAAAAAATAGCTGAAGAAGCAAGCTTTATGATTGTTAAAGTTTCCTTTGAAGATAAAAACTATTTCTCAGCAAGAAAAGGTGCTATAGAATTTTTAAAAACCTATGAAAGAAGTCCATTAATTGATGTAGTCAAAACTTATTATTGTAAAAGTGTAAGCTCTCTTTTTGAAGAAAATTATGAAAAGAAAAATCTTTCCTTAGTAACAAAACTGGAAGTAGAAGATAAGGATCTTTTTGAAAAAACTAAATGTGGAGAAGCTTATTATACATTGGGAGATATTTATTTTAACTATAACCTTTACACTAAAGCTTCTTATTGTTTTATTAGAGCTTATGAACTAAATAATAAAGAGGAACTAATTCCTAAGATTTTGCTTAAATTAGGATTGTTAGCCTTGGAAGATAAAAACTTAGATCTATTTAATGATATTTTTAATTTTTTAGATAAAAGCAAATATAAAGACTCGATAAAAGATCCTTATTATTTTTATTTAAAGGCTTTTTATGAAGGGCAAAAAAACTTAAGTAGTGGAGAATATTATTTAAATTTAGTTTTAAATTCAACTTTATCAGAAAAATTTAAAGAAAAACTCTTAAAATATTTTCGTGACAGAGCTCTTTATTTAAAACAATATGGTAAAGCCTTAGCCTATACAAATAATCCCTTTTTTAAAGCTAAAGCCGATGATTATGTCCTTTTACTTTTGGAAACTTTTAATACTGATAAAGTTGTTTTTGAAAATACTTTAAAATATGCTAAAGAAAAATTTCCCGATAATTTAAAAATAAAATGGTTAGAAGCTTACTATTTAGAAAAAAAAGGAAATATTAAGATTTCTACAGAAATGTGGAAAGAGTTAACGAAAGGGAATTCTTTAGAAAGTGAACTTGCTAAAAGTTATGAAAAAATGAGAAATTTTGTAGAAAGAACTCATCAAACGGTATTTTAATATAATTAATATGAAGGGAAAAATATGTTTAACTGGAGATAGTTTAGAAGTAAAACTTCTTAGAGATTCTCTCTTAGAAAGGGGACTTGAAGTTTTATTTTTTAAAAAATCTGAATTTGATTTTCAAAAGATCCCCTCATCCATAGATGTAATGGTTTACGAACTTTCCTATGAAGAAACTAAAAATCCTTTGTTAGTAGATAATTTTTTTAAATTAGGATTAAAATCTATTGTTTTCTTAGCTGAAAGAGCAGATTTGGAAGATGCTATTGAATTTATTAAGAGAGGAGCTTATGATTTTAAGCTTCTTTCAACCCCTTTTGAAATTATGGAAAAAACTATTTTATATGCCTTAGAAGAAAAAAAGATTTTCTGGCAAGATTCTGCTTTTATCACTAAAAATCCCTATATGCTTAAAATTCTTAAAAAATTAGAGGAGGTTGCTCAAAGCAAAGCTCCTATTCTTCTAGTAGGAGAAACAGGTACAGGAAAGGAACTCCTTTCTAAATATATTCACCAAAAAAGTCCCAGAAGATTTGGCCCTTTTATTGCTATAAACTGTGCAGCCCTACCAGAATCTCTTTTAGAGTCTGAACTTTTTGGTTATGAAAAAGGTGCATTTTCTGGGGCTAATTTTAGAAAAAAAGGAAAAATAGAGTTAGCAGATAAAGGAACCCTTTTATTAGACGAAATTACAGAAATGCACCCACATCTTCAAAGCAAACTTTTAAGAGTTCTTCAAGAAGAAGAGGTAGATCGTTTAGGTGGTTATCAACCTATAAAAGTAGATATAAGGCTAATTTCAACTACTAACAAAAATATCGAAAAAGAAGTTTCTGAAGGACGCTTTAGAAGCGATCTCTTTTATAGAATAAATGTTATTACTGTCAAAATTCCGTCATTAAGAGAAAGAAAGGAAGATATAGAGCTTTTAGCTTTTTATTTTCTGGAAAAATTTTCCACTCTTTATCATAAAAATATAAATGGCTTTACAGAAAGAGCCCTTTCTTTTTTAAAAAATTATCACTTTCCCGGAAATGTGAGAGAATTAAAAAATATGATTGAACGTGCTGTTCTCACTTGCGAAGATAAATTAATAGACTTAGAAAATATTATAGATCCTTTTTCTCAAAACATACCTTCTTCTTATACAGGCACAAATTTTGCAAAAAATTCTATAGAAGTAAAACCGCTTTCAGAATTGGAGAGAGAAGCTATTTTAAAGGCTTTAGAAATATGTAAAGGAAACAGAACTAAAGCAGCAGAACTTTTAGGAATTACTGTTAGAACTTTAAGAAATAAGCTTAAACAATATGAAAGAGAAGGCTTGTTATAGGGAGGTAAAATTCTATGTTAGGTGTATTTGAAAGAACTTTCAATCTTGTAAAAACTGCTTTAAAGATAAGATCTTATAAACATTCTCTTCTTGCATCAAATATAGCTAATGTTGATACTCCTGGGTATAGAAGAAAAGATATTCCCTTTGAAAAAATTATTCAAAGTTATCTTTCTGAGAAAAACCGTCTCAAAACTACTCATCCTAAGCATTTTGATGGATCTTTTAAAAATATAAATAAACTTTTAAAAGCCTATGAAGAAGAAACTTTAGGGACTCCAAATAATGTTAATCTTGAAGAAGAATTGGTTCAGCTTACAGAAAATCAAATGCTATACGAAGCCACACTACAAGCCCTTTCAAAAGAATTAGAAAGGTTGAAAGAAGCAATTACTGAAGGAGGTAGATAAAGATGAACCTACTTAAAATATCACAAATAGTAGGTAGTGGACTTTTAGCTCAAAGAGTAAGATTAAATATTGCTGCCACAAATATTGCAAATTCCCAAGTAACAAGGACTTTAGAAGGAGGACCTTATAGAGCTAAAGTTGTAGTTTTAAAAGCTATCCCTATTTCAGAAAAGAATCCTGAACTTAAAGCTGTAAAAGTAGAAAAAATAGTTGATGATCCCTCTCCTTTTAAAGAGGTTTATGATCCTGGACATCCAGATGCTGATGAAAGAGGAATTGTGAAGTATCCCAATGTAGATGTAATTACTGAAATGGTTGAACTTTTATCTGCAGGAAGAGCTTATGAAGCAAATTTAACTGTTCTTTCCGCTACTAAAAGTATGACTCTAAGAACTTTAGATTTATTAAAATAAAAAGAGAGGCTTAAAATGAAAATTAATCTTAATCCAAATATTCAAATTAAAAATTTACAAAATCTTCAAAATAAAACTTTAGAAAACAAATTAGATTTTAAAAATTTTTTTCTTCAAAAAATAAAAGATATAGACACCTCTCAAAAGGAAGCTCAAAAAATGTTAGAAGCTCTGGCTAAAGGTGAAGATATAGATTTCTCAGAAGTTGCGCTTGCAATATCTAAGGCCGATTTAAATTTTAAACTTCTTCTTAGGATAAGAAATAAAGTTTTAGAAGCTTATCAAGAAATTATGAGAATGCAGATCTAAAATTTTAAAAACAATTTTATAGGAGAAGTTCATGGATTTAAGAAAAATTCCTGATCAACTAATAGATTTTTGGAAAAGATTAGATAAAAGGCAGAAAATACTTTTAATAGGTGGATCAATTGGAATTACTTTGCTTTTAATACTAAGTATTTGGTTATATAATCAGGCTAATTGGGGACTTCTTTATAGAGGTCTTGATGAACAGACAACTGGACAAATTGTGCAATACCTTAAGGAACAAAAAATTCCTTATAAAGTAGAAATGGATGGAAGTATTTATGTACCAAAGGATAAAGTTCCTGAGATAAGAATGGAAATAGCAAGTAAAGGGTTGATTGGAGGAGGTGGTCCTGGATTTGAACTATTTGATAAGGAAAAAATGGGGCTCACAGAGTTTCAAGAAAAAGTAACTTATCAAAGAGCTCTAGAAGGAGAGCTTGCAAGAACCATTATGGGAATAAAAGGAATAAAATCTGCAAGAGTTCATCTTGCTTTACCTAAGGAAACTTTATTTATAGAGGAGGAAAAGCCTCCTAAGGCTTCAGTATTAATAGAACTTAAACCTGGTTATCAACTCACTTCCTCTCAAATAAAAGGTATTGTTAATTTAGTTAGTGGAGCTGTGCCAAAACTTGATCCAAAAAATGTAGCTGTTATAGATGCTAATACTGGAAAAAGTCTTTATACTCCTTCAGAAGAGGAAGAATTACCAGTTACTAAGCTTGCTTATAAAGAAAAAATAGAAAAGCAATTAAAAGATAAAATAGAAGAAATACTTTCAGGAGCTTTAGGATATGGAAAGGCTATAGCTCAAGTATGGGTAGATATTTCCTTTGATAAAGAAAACATTGCAGAAGAAATTTATGATCCTGAAGGAACAGCAATAGTTTCTGAAGAAACAGAGGAAGAACAAAAAATAAGTAAAATACCAGATGAAGGTGGAGAAGCTGGTGTTAAAGGAACTCTCCTTAAGAAAATGGAAGCCACTTCACCTCAACCCCAAGGAGAGACATATTCTAAAAAAAGAATTCTCAAAAATTACGAAGTTAGTAAAAAGGTTAGAAATCTTGAAATTTCACCTGGAAGTATTAAAAAAATAAGTGTAGCTGTTTTGGTTGATAAAAGTGTTTTAGGAGAAAATGCTACTGCAAAACTTGCCTGGATTGAAGAATTGGTGAAGGGTGCTATAGGATATAATCCTGACAGAGGAGATGAAGTGAAAATACAAACAGAAGAATTTGCTAAAATCCCTATGCCAAAACCTAGTATAATAGATTATGTATCTCAGTTTTATAAACCTCTTTTATTAATTGGTGCTTTAATTTTGTTATATCTTTTTGTTATTAGACCTCTTATTAAAGCTCTTACGCCAAAACCTGTTCCTGTAGAAGCACCACCTGCCCGTCCTAGTATACCAACCCCTCCTGAGGAAGAAGAATTAGCTCCTTTACCTCAAGAGATTGCCTTAGGAATTATAAAAAGTCAACCAGAAAGAGCTGCTATGCTTGTTAAAAAGTGGCTTTTAGAAGAAACATTAGAAGAAAGGAAAAAAGCTCTATCTGAGGCTGGATATTAAAAATGGCTAAAATAGATCCTAATAAATTAACTGGACCACAAAAAGCAGCTATTTTTCTTATGTTAATGGGCGAAGAATTTACTTCCGAAGTATATAAATATTTAGATGAAGAGGATATTAAAAGAATAGGAATTGAAATGGCTAAAATTGAATATATACCTGCTGAAGCAGTTAAAAAGGTTTTAGAGGAAGCCAATATAGAAGTAAGAGAAGTTCTGGGAAACATCAATGTTTCTCCAGAGGAATTTTTGAAACAAAGTTTATTAAAAGCTTATGGAGAAAAAGGTAAAGAACTTTATGAAGAAATTAAAAAAGAAATTGGACCTGAAATTTTTAAAAAGTTAAGAAAACTTGATCCTAAAACTATTGCAAGCTTTCTTGCTAATGAACACCCTCAAACTATAGCTATTATCTTAGTTCATCTTGATCCCTATCTATCTGGACAGGTTTTACAACTTCTCCCAGAAAGGATAAGAGGAGATGTACTTTTGAGAATTGCTCTTTTAGATAAAATTGATCCTGAAATTGTAAAAGAAATAAGTGATTCTTTAGAAGCTGAATTACAAAGTGTTGGAGGTGTATTAGGTAAAAAAATTGGAGGACCTGAAAAGGCTGCAGAAATCTTAGCACATGCCGGAAGAACTTTAGAAGATGAACTCCTAACTGAAATTGAGGATGAAAATCCCGCTTTAGCTGAAGAAATAAGAAAACACCTCTTTACCTTCGAAGACTTTCTTAAAGTTGATGATTTTGCAATACAAACTCTCCTTAGAGAAATCTCAACTGATGATTTGAAATTAGCTCTAAAGGGTGCCTCACCTCAAGTAAAGGAAAAATTCTTCAGAAATATGAGTAAACGTGCTGCTGACTTACTTAAAGAAGAATTAGAATTAATGCCTCCTGTTAGAATTACAGAAGTTGAAAAGGCTCAGCAAAATATTATAAGAACTGCCAAAAAATTAGAACAAGAAGGAAAAATAGTTCTTACCAGAGGAGAAGAGGAATTTGTCTAAAATTCTAAAAACTAAGAAAAAGCTTGAGGTTTCAATTATTAAACCTGATTTAGTTCCTACAGAAAATGAAACCTTTCAGTCTCTCTTTGAAGTAAATTTAAAAGTTAGTTCTAAAGAAAAAAATAAAACTAAAGAAGAAGGATTTGAAAAGGGTTATAAAGAAGGATTTAACAAGGGTTATCTTGAAGGATATAAAATGGGGCATAAAGAAGGATTCGAAAAGGGAAAAAAGGAAGCTGAAGAAAAATATAAAAATTTAGCAATAAAATTAGAAGGGGAATTTCAAGAAAAAATTAAAATAGTAGAAACCTTTTTAAAAAATATAGAAAAAGAAACCCGAGAATTGATTATAAATATGGATAAAGAAATTTTAAACTTAGCTTTAGATATAGCTAATAAAATAACTTTAAAAGAAGTTAAGACAGATCCTGAAATTCCACTAAGAATAATAAAAGAAGCTTTAAATTACATTGCTGAAGGGACAGAATTAAATATTAAGGTAAATCCTGAAGAATACAGCTTTTTAGAAAAAAATTTGTCAAAACATATACCTCCTTCTCAAAAAATTAAATTAATCCCTGATGAATCGATTTCTAAGGGAGGAGTATTTATTGAAACTTCCTTAGGGGTTATTGATGCAACTTTTGAAAAGAGATGGAAAAAACTTTTAGATAGTCTTTTTAAAGATGAAGGTTAAAAATTTAGAAGAATACAAAAAAGAGATTTCGCAAATAATTCCTTTTGAAATTTATGGATACGTTACTAAACTCATTGGCTTAACCATTGAAAGTACTGGACCGTTTTTAAAAGTAGGGGATCTTTGTAAAATTGAGGGGCAAAGTACAAATTTAATTGCAGAAGTTATAGGTTTTAAAGATAATAAGCTTTTGCTAACAGCTTTGGGTGATATAAAGGGAATTGAAGTTGGGGCAAAGGTCTTTCCTATAGGTTCTTCTTATGCGCCTGTAGGAGAAGATTTTCTTGGAAGAATAGTAAATGCTTTAGGAGAACCTTTAGATAATAAGAGAAAGCCTAAAATTTCGGATTTTTATCCCCTTTATGGAGAACCTTTAAAACCTTTAGAAAGAGCTCCGATAAAAGAAATTTTAGATGTAGGGATAAAAGCTATTAATGCACTTTTAACTATAGGAAGAGGACAAAGGGTAGCTATAATGGCAGGTTCTGGAGTAGGAAAAAGTACCCTTCTTGGAATGATAGCAAGATATACCAGTGCAGATGTAAATGTTATTGCTTTAATAGGAGAAAGAGGAAGAGAAGTGAGAGAATTTATAGAGAGAGATTTAAAAGAAGATGGGTTAAAAAAATCAGTTGTTGTAGTAGCAACCTCTGACGAAGCCCCATCAATAAGAATAAGAGCTGCCTATTATGCTACTTCTCTTGCTGAATATTTTAGAGATAAAGGATATAAAGTGCTTCTTCTTATGGATTCTTTAACCAGGTTTTGTATGGCAGGAAGAGAAATAGGTCTTGCTTCTGGAGAACCTCCTACAGCTCGTGGATATACTCCCTCTGTATTTGCAATACTTCCTAAGCTTTTAGAAAGAGCCGGTCCAAAAATCGGTGCAGGTGATATTACTGGAATATATAATGTTTTGGTAGAAGGGGATGATTTTAATGACCCCATAGCTGATTCAGTGAGAAGTATAGTAGATGGACATATTGTACTTTCAAGAGACCTGGCTCATGAGGGACACTATCCTCCTATTGATATTCTTGCAAGTATAAGCAGAGTAATGAGAGACATCGTCCCGAAGGAACATTTAGATTTAGCTTATCAAACTATAGCAATTTTAGCTACTTATAAAAAAGCCGAAGATCTTATTAATATAGGAGCTTATGTTAAAGGTTCCAATCCAGATATAGACAGAGCTATTTCTTTAATAGGTGATCTAAAAAATTTTCTAAAACAACCAGTAGAAGAAAAATATTCTTTGGAAGATTCAGTTAACTTATTAAAAGAAATTATTAATAAAAAATTATGAAAAAAAAATTAAAAATTTTAAAACTTTTGACTTGGTATAAAGGCCTTCAGGAGGAACAAGCTAAAATAAGAGTTATAAATTGCCGAATAAACCTTGAAAAACTATTACAAGAAAAAGAAACTATTATTTCTCTTAGAAAGAATTATTACGATTCCTTAGAAAAAAAATGTGTTTTTACTGCTGAAGAATTTAAATATAAATTGTTTCAAATAGAAAAAAATAAAGAATTTGAAAACTTATTAAATAAAAAGATTGATATGCAAAATGAAGAATTAAAAACCCTTCTCAAACTTTTAGAAAAAATTTATAAAGAGCGAAAATTAATGGAGAACGTAAAAAATAAGGTCAAACATATATGGGATTTAGAAAATATTAAAAGATTTTATAAAGAGATGGACGATTTAGTTCTTCTAAGAAGAGGAAGAGATTATGTATAGGTTTTTTAGATTTAAAATAAATTTTAAGTTGAGAACTAAAAATCTTTTTTGGTTTCTAATGGTTTTAGGTATAACTAAATTTATATTAGTAACAGCTTTAATTTTTTCAGAAGTAAGTAGGGTTTCTGCAAAAGAGGGACCTACTGTTACAGGATGTCCTCCTGAATTTTTTGAAGTCCTTGATTTAGAGAAAGCTAAACTCTCCGAGAAGGCTAAAGAAATAGAAATAAGAGAAAAAGAGTTAGAATTAATGGAAAAAAGGATTCGTGAACAAATGATAGCTTTAAAAGATTTAGAAGCTACTATAGACCAAAAACTCAATAAACTTGAAGCTATACAAGATGAAAGAACTAAACTTTTAGCCAGAGCTATATCTGAAATGAGAGCAGGAAAGGCTGCTGAAATTTTAATAAATATGGATAAAGATATGGCTGTAAAAATATTAAGTCAATTAAAAAGTCAACAAATAGCAAGTATTTTAAGTGCTATGCCTCCAGATAAAGCTGCTAATCTTTCTGCAGCTCTTTCTGGTTATCCTCCAAAGGAGTATTAGAAGTATTTAAAGTAGTCTCTGATTTTTGAATAAGCTTACTTAAAAATAAACCAAGTTCAAATAATATATATAAAGGAATAGCAAGAAGAGACATATTGAAGGCATCTGGAGTAGGTGTAACTAAAGCTGCAATAACTACTATTATAAAAAATATTTCTTTTCTATAACTACCAAGTTTTGAAGGATTAATAATTCTTCCCATAGATAAAAAACAGATAAATAAGGGTAACTCAAAAATTAGTCCAAAAGCAAGAATAAAAAAACTAAAGAAATTAACAAAATGACCAAGAGAAATAGCTGGCTCAATTTTTTCTGTTTTAAAAGAAATGAGAAATTTTATTCCGAAAGGAAGAGTAACTTCATAACAAAAAACCACTCCTAAATAAAATAAAAAAAGTCCTAATACATAAAACAACCAAAAATGGCTTTTTTTAAAAGAATAAAGAAAATTGAAAAAAGAAATTAAAAAATACCAAAGGAAAGGAAATAAAAGTATAAAGGTCAAAACCAAAGAAAATTTTAAAAGTGAAACTAACGGTTCTGAAACACTATAAAAGACAAATTTTTGATTATAGCTGGTTTGGAGATGTTTTAAAATATAAGGAGATAACAAGAAAAAAGTTAGATAAATAGCAATTAATAAAAATATTATTAAAATACCTTTATTTTTCCATAATTTTAAAAATCCCTTTAAAAATTGAGCTATTTTTTTAGGGTTCATTAGAGAAGGTTAATTTTTACCCAATCTACAGCGTTTTTAAAAATATAAAGTCCTTGCGCTACTTTGTTTTTTTCTCGGGTCCAACGAGGATGATTAGTCCAGTGATTAAAAGCTTCTGGATGAGGCATAAGTCCGAATATTCTTCCTGTGATATCACATATACCTGCTATTGCTTCTTGAGAACCATTAGGATTAAAGGGATATTTTAAAGTAGGTTCCTTGGTTTCAGGATCTATATATTGAAGAGCAATCTGGTTATTTTTTTTAAGTTCTTCCAAAATTTCTTCATTTTCAGCTATAAAATTTCCCTCTCCATGTCTTACAGGAAGATAAATTTCTTCAAGTCCCTTTAAAAAAATACATGGAGTATTAGGATTTACTTTTAAATAGACCCATCTATCTTCAAATCTACCAGAAATATTATAAGTAAGGGTTACTTTTCTTTGTCCTAAATATTTTCCACCAGGAAGTAAACCCATTTTCACCAAAAGTTGAAACCCATTACATATTCCTAATATAAGTCCGCCCTGATTTAAAAATTTTAATAATTCTTCCCAAAGAGGTATTTTTCCTTTTATTTTAAGAAATTTAAAACGATGTGCACAAGCTTGAGCACTACCCAAATGATCTCCATCTAAAAACCCCCCAGGAAAACAAAGGATATGATAATCAGAAATTCTTTTTTCTCCAAAAAAAATTTCAGATAAATGAACTATCTCAGGCTCTGCTCCAGATACTTTAAAAGCATAAGCAGTTTCTACCTCACAGTTTATTCCATATCCCCAAAAAACAAGAACTTTAACTTTTTTCATATTTCTTTACAAATTTAGATTTTCTTAGTATAGTAACTCTGTTATTATATTTCAAAAAAATTATTTTTCAAAAAATTTTTATCTCCTATGAGGCTTTTTACTTATATTTTATTTTTTTTAGCTCTTTTTTTACCAAATCTTTCCTTAGGAACTCCTCCTTTTCTTGAAATAGACTTAGAAATTTATCCGGAGTCAAATTCTCTTAAAGGTTCTTTCTTTATAGATAAATTAAAGGGAGAATATAAATTTATAACTTCAGATCTAACTATTAATGAAATCCAAACCTCCTCTGAGTTTATTTTTGAACAAGAAGAATTTTTAAAAATTTTTGCTAAAGAAGAAAGTTCTTTATATATCTCCTTTGAAAAAGCCCTCAATCCCTTTCTTTTACCTATAACCATTATCCATCCACCTTTCCCCTATCCTAACAAACCTTTTACTTACCAAATTAAACTCCAAATTCCGGATAATTTAAAAAATATAGAAATTTTAATTCCATCAGAAGAATCAGAAATAAAAAGAGAGTCAAACTTTTTGCTTTATACCTTTAAAACTAAAACTCCTCTATTAGATCCCTGCATAATTATAAGTACTCTTAAATTAGAAAAAATTAAATTTTCTTATAAAAACTTTATTTTTCATTTTTACTATTTCCCACAGCTTTATAATTTATCTGAAAAAGATCTTAAGAGGTTTTTCGAGAATTTTAAACACTTTGCACAATATTTAGAAAATTTAGAAATTTTTCCCTCTTCTCCTAAAACATTTCATATTATTTTAGTTCCTGAAGATTTCCCCAAAATTCAAGATTTTTCAAATACTTTATTTATTAATTATTCATCCCTAAAAGATATAAAACAATTCATCCACTGTTTAGCTAAAAAAGAATTTGAAGATGAAATACTTTTAGAAGAGGAAGAAATAAAAAAAGGTTTAATTACCTATTTAATAGATTATCAATTTTCTGAGAATAAAAAAGATTTTAGGAAATTACAAGCTCTATTTCCTAAAAATGAAACAAAGGCATTCTTTTATTTCTTATTTTTAGCTGAAAAATTGGGTGAAAAAAACTTTATAAACCTTTTCAAAAAATTTTATGAAGAAAGTATTTTTAATTATAAAAGTTTAAAGGATTTTTTAATTTTTGTTCAACAAAATTATCCAGAATTTAAAAATTTCATAATTCCCTATGAGGAATTTCAGAAACTAAGTTTAAGGGGAGAAATAAAAGCTATCACACAAGAAAAAGATTTTTATTTAATAAACTTAACCCTTTATACTAATTTAAATTCGAAAAATCTGGTTACCCCTATACCCATCCCCCTTAAAATAGAAACTGAAAGGGAAAGTAAATTTTTAGTTTTAAATTTAGAAAAGGAAACTCAAGATTTTCAGATTTCTGTTAATGAAAAACCGAAAGCAATATTTATAGATCCAGAATATAAACTTTGGAGAGATTTAAATTTTGAAGAAATACCTAATTGCATAGCTAAACTTTTTTATTCTCAAGGTACCATTATTCTCAAAAGAGACGATCTTCCCATTTATAAAAAATTAATTGATTATTTTAGAAAATTAGGTTATAAGGTATCTTTTTCTTTTGTTGATTTTTCAGAAGTTTCTAATTTTTCTGAAAATTTAATTTATTTAAACATTTCTCCTCTTCTTTGGCAGTTTACCCCACCTTCTGAAGGCTTTTATTTAAAAGTTCTTCCCAATCCTTATAATTCTAATTACATAATAGGATATCTGTATGTTTCTTCCCAAAATGAATTAGATTGGGCTTTAAAAAATTTAGCTTCTCTAAATTTTTATTCAGAAATATTCATACAATCTGGGAAAATTATTTCAAAAAAAGAAGACAAAACTTTAGAAGGTATACCAATATTTATACCCGCCCCCTTAGGGAAATCTTGTATTAAAGAGAATTTTTCATTTAGAGAAGAAGCTTTAAAATTGATCAATTCTCAAATGGTTTTAGTTGGAATAGAAAAAGATTCTCCTTTTTGTAAAGATTATTTTAAAAATTTTTTACAAAGTATTTATAATTTAAACACAAATATCGTTTTAGCCTTAGATTTACCACCCTCTTTTCAGAAGTTTTTAGAGGATTATTTTGAAAATAAAATTTCGGAATCTCAGTTTAAAGAAAATTTTAAAAATATAGATTATCTCAATACGGAAGTAGTTTTAGAAATAATAAATTGGGCAAAAATGAACAAAGTGAAAGTATTTACTATTGGTACTGATTCTGAGCTATTTTTAAAAATTTTAAATAATGGATTAAAAAGCCTTTCACAAGAAGAACTTTCAAAATTACCTGAGATAGACATTTTAAATCCTTCTTATAAAAAGTATTTATCTTCATTATTTATGGCTTCAGAAAATTTACAAAAATTTAATTTTGAAAATTTTTATGAGGCTCAAGTGTTTAGATTAGAAGATTTAGCAGAAAAAATCAAAAAACTTTTAGAAATCTTTAATTCTAAACAATTTATTATATTTATTGAAAGAGATTTAATAATAAAAAATTGGGAACTACCTTTCTATTTACAAAAAAGAAATATCTTAGATTTCAAAATTGTCAATTTTAACTAATAAATTTTAATTGAGGGAAAAATCCCCCAATTAAAATTAAAAAATTTTAACTTTTTTGAGCTGCTTCTTCAAGCTTTTTACCAGGTTTAAATTTTACCACCTTCTTAGCAGGAATCTTAATAGGTTTACCGGTTCTTGGATTTCTACCCTCTCTGGCAGCTCTTTTAACTACTTGAAAGCTTCCAAATCCTACTAACACAACTTTATCACCTTTTGACACCGCCTCTTCAACTGCTTTCATAAAAGCATCTAAAAGTTTCTCTGCAGCTGCTTTTGGTACTTCTGCAATTTCTGCCATTCTTTTTACTAATTCTGCCTTGTTCATACCACCCTCCTTTTATTGAGTTTTTCTTATTTTTATTTTTTATATGAATTTTCTAAATTTTGTCAAGGGTTTTTGAAAAAAAAATTAAAATTTTATTCAAAATTTTTATAAAGATAATTTATATATACTGACAATTAGGACAATAAAAAGTCCCTCTTTGAAATAATTTTTGATACTTCAATTTTTCTCCACATTTAGGACAAACATTATTTTTTTTGCCATAAACTAAAAATCTATTTTGAAATTCTCCCTTTTTACCTTGCACATCCACATAATTTTTAATTGAAGACCCTCTAAAACTAATAGCTTCTTTCAGTAATTCTTTCATTTGAAAAAATAAATTTTTTATCTCTTCTTCTTTTAGATCTTTAGAATTTTTAAATGGACTTATTTGAGCTCTAAAAAGAAGCTCATTTACATATATATTACCTAAACCAGATATAACTTTTTGATCCATTAATAAATTTTTTATATTCCTATTTCTTTTTAAAATTATGGTCTTAAATTCTTCAAAATCTATCTCTAAAGCGTCTTTACCAAGGTTTTTTAGTTCCTTAAGAGTTGAAATTTCTTCAATTTTTGCCATTTTTATTTTACCAAATTTTCTTATATCAAAATAGATTAATTTGTATTTTTCAAAATGAAATCCTAATATAAAATGCTTTTTTTTCTTAATTGTTATTTTTTCTTCATCTTTTTTATCATTAAAAAGAAAAAACGCACCTGTCAATCCCAAATGAAAGAGAAGAAATTCTTTTTCAAAGAAAAAAATTAAATACTTTCCTTTTCTTTTAATGGAAATAAGTTTTGTATTAACAATAGTATCTAAATTTTGAATTTTATTTTTTAAAATAAATTCCTGATTAAAAATTACAATATTTTTTAATTTTTGTCCAATTAGTTTATCTTCTAAACCTAATTTAATTGTTTCTACTTCAGGAAGTTCGGGCATAAAATTTAGTGAGGAATTTTTATTTTATAAATTTCTATTATTGAGATAACCAAACCTAAGATAACTGGACCAAGAAAAAGACCTAAAAGTCCAAATTTAGCAAGACCACCAAGAACCGAAAAAAATACAAGAAGATTGTGAATCCCTGTTCTTCCTCCAATTAAAAGTGGTTTTAAAAAATTATCTACTTGAGCAATTATTAAAACAGAATAAATTAGAAGGATAAGAGCTTTTATATAACTTCCTACAAGTAGCAAATAAATAGTTAAAGGGAGCCAGATTAAACCTGTTCCAAAAATTGGTAGAAATGAAGCGATTGTAGTTAAAAAAGCCCAAAGTAAATATTGAGGAATACCTAATATAAAATACATAAAAAAAGCCAAAAACCCTTGGATAAGGGCTGTTAAAATATTTCCATATAAAACCCCTTTTAAAATAAAAGATACCCTTTGTAAAATTTTTTCTTTTTCTTCTCTTTCTCCAGGGATAAGTTTTATAGTTTCATTTACAAATTTTTCTCCATCAACTAAAAGATAATAAAGGGTAATTAATGTAAATGCCATTTGAAAAGCAAAAGAAAAAAGAAATTTAATAAAACTTTTTAAATATTCCAAACTACTTTGAAGTAAAATTGAAATAAATTGAGCAACTTTTTCCTGAATTTGGGGAATATAGGGCTGAATCTGGTCAATTATTTTAGAAACTAATACATAAATATGAGGGTATTGTTTTAAATCCTCAATAAATTCTTTTAAATCCTTTTGAGTAAGTGGTTCCAAACTTTTTAAAAAAGATAAGATCTGGGAATAAAAATTAAATAAAACAAATCCAAAGGGAACTATAATAAAAACTAAAAGACCTATTATAACAATGATAGCAGAAATTCTCTTATGATTTTTAAGTTTTAAGTTAATACGCTTATATAAAGGGTAAATAAAAAAAGCTAAAATTGCTGCCCAACAAAAAATATAAAATAAAGGACTGAGTAAATATACAAATAATCCCAATACAATTGATACCAAAATTAGTAATATCCAATTGTCTAAATATTTAAACATAAACTTTTAAAATTTTGATTTTTTAATTTGGTAGTATAAAACATTTTGGCAAATTTAAAAGCGTTTTAAAATCTCCAATTTAGGATTTGTTGTAAAGTTTAAAATAAATATTATAATAAAAACATGCCTATTTATGAATTTAAATGTGAAATATGTGGAGAAATTTTTGAGTCCTTCCAAAAAATGGGTGAAGATTTCCCCTCTTGTCCTAAATGTAATTCCAATTATGTAATAAAATTGCCTTCTATATTTGGATTCCAAGATAGAAGTGCAAGAGTTTCTGAGAGAGAAAGGGCTATTTTAAAAAGAGCAAGAGATTACTTAATAGATGGAAAAGTAAAAGATGCAAAACGCTTTTTAGAGAAGGCTAAGGAATTTTATCCTACAGATAGGATAAAAAAACTTCACGAAACCTTAGAAACAAGAAAACCTATAAAAGGTGGGTATATTTGTAGAACGGAACTTATAGTAACTAAAAAGAAGGAGAAATAAGTTATGGGTAAAGAACATGATGAGATTTTTTCAAATCTTATCACTTTTAGTACCTTTATTCTTTCTTTAAATACTGCTGCTTTGGTTCATCTAGGAGAAATACCTGATCCTATAACTAATAAAAAGCAGGTTAATTTAACCCTTGCTAAACAAACTATAGATACTTTAGAAATGTTAAGAGAAAAGACAAAAGGAAATCTTTCTTTAGATGAGGAGAAACTTTTACAAAGTATTATTTATGAGCTCAAACTTAAATTCTTAAAATTAGTTGAATAATTTTATCATGAAAAGTTATTTCCTTCTTTCTCCTGCAAAAATCAATCTTACTCTTCAAGTTTTAAAAAAAAGAGAAAATAATTATCATGAAATATATACTATTTTTCAAAAAATTGATCTTTTTGATGAAATTGAAATAAAAAGAGGAGTAAGAAGTTTTTCTTTAGAATTTTTTTGTGACTATCCTATTCCTTTAGAGGAAAATTTAGTTTATAAAGCCTATAAGTTATTTAGGGAAACCTTTGGTATAAAAGAGGAATTAGCTATAAAAGTTAAAAAAACTATCCCTATTGGTGCAGGGTTAGGAGGAGGAAGCAGTAATGCGGCTTCTATTTTAAAAGGATTAGCCTATCTTTATGGTATAAATTTAGAAAAACTCTATAATTTAGCTAAAATCTTAGGAGCTGATGTACCCTTCTTTTTAAGCCCATACCTTTCTGCTATAGGATTAGGGATAGGAAATGAAATAATGCCTTTTCCCAATTTTTCATCTTGGTACATTATAATATATCCTAATTTTCAAATTAGCACTAAATGGGCTTATGAAAATTTAGGATTGACAAAGTCAAAAAATCCGATTTATTATACCAGCGAAATCCCCCCTTGGCATCAACCTCAAGGACTTATTAATGATTTTGAAAATTTAATTTTTGAAAAATATGAAAGATTAAAGGAGTATAAAGAGATTTTAAAAAAAATTGGAGCTTGTGCAGTGAGTATAAGTGGAACAGGATCTTCAATTTTTGGTGTATTTTATGAAGAGCCACCCTTTTTTGCTTATAAAACTTTGAAATCTCTTTTGAAGGATTGCAAATTATTCTTAGTGAAAAATTTAGAATAATCTTTAGGAGGAGGGATTTTTATGCCTATAAATCAGTTTAAAGTTTTTTCAGGAACCGCTAATCCAGAGCTTGCTCAAAAAATTTGCCATTATTTAAATATTCCTTTAGGAGAATGTATAATTAGAAGGTTTAGTGATGGAGAAATTTTTGTAGAAATAAAAGAAAATATAAGAGGATCTGATGTATTTATTATTCAACCCACATGTCCACCTGTTAATGAAAATTTGATGGAATTATTAATTATGATAGATGCTGCACGAAGGGCTTCAGCAAGAAGAATAACAGCTGTGGTTCCCTATTATGGATATGCAAGACAGGATAGAAAAACAGCCCCTCGTACTCCTATTTCAGCTAAATTGGTTGCCAATTTGATAGTTGTTGCTGGTGCAAGAAGAGTTCTTACTATGGATCTTCATGCTGGTCAGATTCAAGGATTTTTTGATATCCCTGTAGATCATCTCTATGCTTTACCAGTGTTCCTTAAATACATAAAAGAAAATTTCCCTATTGAGAAAATTGTTATTGTTTCTCCTGATGCTGGTGGAGTTGAAAGAGCAAGAGAATACGCTAAAAGATTAAATACAGGAATTGCTATTGTAGATAAAAGAAGAGAAAAACCCAATGAAAGTGCGGTTATGAATATTGTAGGGGAGGTAAAAAACAAAATAGCTATTATTATAGATGATATGATAGATACAGCAGGAACAATGTGTCAAGCAGCAGATGCAATAATGGAAAGAGGAGCAATTGAAGTTTATGGAATGGCTACTCATCCAGTTTTATCAGGAAATGCTGTAGAAAAAATAAGAAAATCCTCTTTGAAGGCACTTTTTGTTAGTGATACCATACCTTTAAAAGAGGAAGCTAAAGCCTTAGAAAAAATAAAGGTCCTATCTGTAGCTAATCTTTTAGGTGAAGCTATAAAAAGAATTCATACCGATGAATCTATTAGTTCTCTATTTATTTAATTTAATTTTAAAAATTGCAGGAGGTGATAAAAAATGAAGCAGGTTATTTTAAATGCTATTAAAAGAGAAAAAACAGGCAAAGAAATTTGTAAAAAATTAAGAAAACAGGGTTTAATTCCCGCTATAGTATATGGACCCCATTTTCAACCCTTACCTATTGCTGTAAAATCAAGCGAATTGGAAAGTGCATTAATAAAACATAAAGGTGAAACCATTCTTTTTAATCTACAATTAGCTAATGGAGAACCCTCAAAAATACAAGCTATTTTGAAAGATCATCAAACCCATCCAGTTACAGATAAAATTATCCATATTGATTTTCTTGCTATTCATGAAAAAGAAACTATAACCATAGATGTTCCTTTAGAATTCATAGGTAAACCTGTGGGAATTAGTAAAGGTGGTATTTTAGAAATTCTATTACATGAATTGACTATAGAATGCCTACCCTCTGAAGTACCTGATAAAATAACTGTAGATATAAGCAATCTTGATATCGGAGATGTTTTACATGTAAAAGATATCAAAGTTCCTAAAGGAATTAAAGTGGTTGATAATCCAGAAGAAACAGTAGCAACTATATTAACAGAAGCTAAAGAAGTAGAAGAAGAGGAAACTTCAGAAAAAACAACTGAATAATTTAAATGTGGCTTTTTTGTGGTCTTGGAAATCCAGGTGAAAAATATAAAGATACTAGACATAATTTTGGCTTTTTAGTTATAGATAATTTTGCTAAAAAACATAGTTTAGATTTTAAATTTTATAAAGATTTAGAAAGTGAAGCTGCCTTTTATGAAGATAAAGCAATTTTAATAAAACCTCTAACTTATATGAATCTTTCAGGAAGAGCTGTTAAAAAATGGATAACAAAAGAAAATATACCATTTACTAATTTACTTGTAATTTATGATGATTTAGATTTACCACTCGGAAAGATTAAAATTTTACCGAAAGGTGGAGCAGGAGGACACAAAGGAATGCTTTCTATAATTGAATCTTTAGGAACTACAGAATTTCCAAGAATGAGATTAGGGATAGGAAAACCTTCAAATGGTTCAGTAATAGATTATGTGCTTTCCCCTTTTTCAAACGAGGAAAAACCAAAAGTAATAAAGGTTTTAGAAATTTCTTCTTCTGCTTTAGAAGATATTCTTAATTTAGGACTTTTTAAAACCATGACAAAATACAATTCTTTAAACGAACTTTTAGAATGAAAATTAATAAAAATCTTAAACTTTTGCAAATTTCTGGTAAAACCTTTCTTTTAAAAGCTGAAGAAATAGGCTATTATTTAATTTCTGTAGGTTTATTGATAGGATTTGCATTACTTGTCTTCGACGGCTTTAAAATCCTTTTAAATATTTTTTCCTATGAAAACCTTAGCCAAGCTGCTATTCTTTTTTTGGATAAAATTCTAATTGCCTTAATTTTTATAGAAATCTTTTATACCGTTCAAGTTGCTTTATTAGAAGAAAGTGCAATAAAATGTGTAGAGCCCTTTCTTTTGGTAGCAATAACTGCTTTAATAAGAAGACTTCTTATTTTAAGCTTTGAAATATCTCATGTCAAAGATATTCCTATTGAAAAACTAAAATATTTTCTTATAGAATTATTAGAAATATGTTTTTTAGTATTAGCTTTACTCTTAGGATTAATTCTTTTAAGAAAAACAAGAAAAGAAAAAAATGCATCCCCAAAATAAGGTTTTAGTTCTTGATTTTGGATCTCAAACTACCCAGCTTATTGCTCGCAGAATAAGAGAACTTGGAGTTTATAGTGAAATTAAACCCTGTTTTATTAGCTTAGAGGAAATTAAAAGCTTTTCCCCCTCTGGTATAGTTTTTTCTGGTGGACCAAGTAGTGTATATGATAAAAATGCACCTCTTATTGATAAAGAAATTTTTAGTCTTGGAATACCAATTTTAGGAATATGTTATGGTGCTCAATTAATTACCTATATTTTAGGAGGGGTTGTTGAAAAAAGTGATAAAAGAGAATTTGGACCAGCTTATATAGAAATCTTAAAAACAAATAAGCTTTTTAAGGGGCTTAAAAAAAACAAAAAATATAAAGTATGGATGAGTCATAGTGATAGAATTGAAAAATTGCCAGAAGGTTTTTATGCTTTAGCAAAAACTGAAAATTCTCCCTTTGCAGCAATAGCTCATGAAACCAAAGCTTTATATGGAGTTCAGTTTCACCCAGAGGTAATACATACTGAAATAGGTAAAAAAATTTTACATAATTTCCTTTTTGAAATATGCAAATGTAAAGCTGATTGGAATATGCCCTCTTTTATTGAAGAAACCATAAAATATATTCGTAACCTTGTTAAAGATGAGGAAAAAGTTATATGTGCCCTTTCAGGAGGTATTGATTCTACTGTTACAGCTATACTTGTACATAAAGCTATAGATGATAGACTTATCCCAATTTTTGTAAATAATGGACTTTTAAGAAAAAATGAACCCGAAGAAGTTTTAGATTTAATGAGAAGTCTTGGACTAAAGGTTCATTATGTGGATGCAAGTTCTATATTTTTATCTCGTTTAAAAGGGATTAAAGACCCAGAAAAAAAGAGAAAAATTATTGGTGAAACCTTTATTGAAATTTTTGAAAGGGAAGCCCAAAAATTTGAAAATGTTAGATATCTTGCTCAGGGAACTCTTTATCCTGATGTAATAGAAAGTACATCTTTTAGAGGACCCTCTGCAACAATTAAAACCCATCATAATGTAGGTGCTCTTCCAGAAAAAATGAATTTAAAACTAATAGAACCTTTAAGAGAGCTTTTTAAAGATGAAGTAAGAAAAATTGCTGAGCTTTTAGGATTACCCAAACATATAGTTTGGAGACAGCCCTTCCCTGGTCCAGGATTAGCTGTAAGGATAATTGGAGAAATTGATGAAGAAAAACTTAATATTTTAAGAGAAGCAGATGCAATAGTAACAGAAGAAATGCTTAAATCAGGATGGTATTATAAGGTGTGGCAAAGTTTTGCTGTTCTTCTCCCTATAAAAACTGTTGGTGTTATGGGAGATTTAAGAACATATGAATATGTAATAGCTATAAGATGTGTGGAAAGTCAAGATGCTATGACTGCAGATTGGGTTAAACTTCCCTATGAAATTTTAGAAAAGCTCTCAAATAGAATAATAAATGAGGTAAAAGGTGTAAATAGAGTTGTATATGATATTTCTCCAAAACCACCAGCTACTATTGAATGGGAATAAATCTTTATAGAAAACTTTTTCATATTCTTGTAGGATTAATCATATATGGTTTAAGCTATAAAATCTCCTATTTTTCTTTGGGTTTAATTTTAATACTTTTATGGACAGGATTATCTCTTTTTGAATTTTTACGTTTGTTTTTTTATAAATATCTTCCTCTAAAATTTTTGTGGTTGCCTCTTCTTAAAGAGGAAGAATATAAAAAAATAAGTGATGCTTGGTATTTTTTAGCTGGAATTTTTTTCAGCTGGTTCATTTTAGATTTAAAATATTTTCAAATTATTCTTTTAATTTTAACCTTAGCAGATCCTTGTGCCTCTATAATTGGATATTATTTTGGTAGAATTAAATTGAAAAGCAGTAAAACCTTAGAAGGTAGCTTAGCTTTTTTTATAACCTCCTTTTTAATCCTTTTTTTTAATATAAAAACCCTTTTTTCTTCCCTTTATTTATGCTCTATAATCTTGTCTTTAGTTGAGGCTTTTACTAAAAGAGATAATTTTTGGATACCACTAATTGGCAGTTTATACCTTAAAATATTAGGATAAAATAATATTATGTTCCAACTCTGGCAATCCTTAGATAATTCTAATTTTTTATGTAAAGCAGTTCTTTATGTCCCAGATAAACCAGGATCTCTTGCTAAATTGGCAAATTCTTTTGGAAAATATGGAATAAATATAACCTACTTTTATTATAACCGCTCTGAACATCCTAATAAAGTAATAATAGAGGCAAAACATGAAGAACTCAGTCCTTTTAAACTCCTTTTTGAAGAGCTTAAAAAAGAAAATTTTTTAGAAGAGAAATATGAAGAAGACCTTCAAATAGTCAATCCAAACAATATTCTCAAAATATCTGTTTATTTGGAAAATAAACCAGGAACCTTAGCAAGATTTGCTGAATTGCTTAAAAAGTATGAAGCAAATGTAATTTACATGATCTATAATGAAGTTATTTCTGAAAACAGAGGTGAAATAGCCTTTTATGTTAAAAAACCTGAACAAATAAATGCCCTTGCTCAAGAAATGAATTTACTTGGATATTATTATAATTTTGAATATTCAGGAACAGATGAAGAAAAAACTAATAAAATAATAGGTCTCAATCTTTTGGAAAGGTTTTTCTTAAGTCTTAAAAAATTAATAGGAGAAGAAGAGACTGAAAAAGTAAAAGAAATTATAATGACTTCTAAGATGCTATCAGAAACATTAATAAATTTCAATAGAGAATCCGGAAAAAATTTAGAAATAGGTCAGATTTTCAATAAAATTTTAACCTTTGCTATCTCCTCAATTTCAAAAAGAGGAAAAAATTTTAATTATAAAAGATTACCTACTCTTCCTATAGGAAAAATTCTTGTTTACTCTTTTCGACCTCCTACAGGAGGAAATATCTATATTTTAAAAGGAGAAACTGAAACAATAATGATAGATGGTTCTTATGGAATTTATTATGAAGATGTAAAAAAAATGCTTGCGGAAAATCAAATTGATCCCTCTAAAATTAAAAAAATCTATTTAACCCATGCTGATGCTGATCATGCAGGTGTAAGCGGTTATTTTGAAGAAGAATATAGAACAGAGGTGTATCTTCATCCTGCATCAAAGGGTATTATAGAAAATGAAAATAGAGCCTACGGAACCGATACCCCTCTTTTTCAATTAAATCATTATTTTACTATTCTGGTAAATTATTTTACCAAATCCAAATTTCCTAAGGATGGGAAATTTTTTGATATAAAACCAAAAGAATTTTGTGGAGCTTTTCCTGTTATAGATTATTTTAGATTAGATGGAATAGAATTTAAAATATTAGAGAGTTTGGGAGGACATATTCCTGGACAAGTCTTTTTCTTATCTGAAGAATTGGGTTTATTTTTTACTGGAGACTATCTCCTTTATGTTCCCAGTTTGAGTGAAGAAGAAAAAAGCTTTCTAAATATTCCCAAATTATTGATGACAAGTACCAATGTAAATTCTAAAGTATTTAGAGAAGAAATGGAGTTATTAAAAAATCTTGCCCAAAAAATAGACTCCTATTTATTAGAGAAGGGAAAAGGTCTATTAATTCTGCCTGGACATGGTGATTACTATCCTATTCGTTTGATTTTTTAATATCTTTATCATTTGACAAAATCTTTTTTGGAGTTATCTTTTAACAAACTTATAAAGGGGAAATAATATCATGAATGATCTTAAAAATTGGGGGATCCTTTTAGAGGAGATTCCTCCAGAGGGGATTAAATTTGATTTTGAAAATATTTCAGACCTTGGAGATGAACTTATTATAAAAGAACCCTTTTCTGGATATTTCAGATTGAAAAAATTGGGAATCGAGGTAAAATTGGAAGGCTTTTTAAAAGGTGTAGTTCTTCTTGAATGTGATAGATGTTTAACTTTTTATGAATTTCCTATTGAACATGCTTTTAAAATAAACATTTTACCACTTGCTTCTCTTAATATAGAGGAAGAAAAGGAACTTTCTGATGAAGAAATGGAGGTTAGTTTTTATGAAAATTCTTGGATCTCCTTTTATGATTTATTAAAGGAGGAGATATTTTTGAGTTTACCATATAAAAAACTTTGCAAACCTGATTGCAAAGGTCTTTGCCCAGTTTGTGGAACAAATTTAAATGAAAATATATGTAAATGCAATGTTTATAAAAAAGAAAGCCCTTTTGCTATTTTAAAAGAACTTTTTTCTGAAAAAAAACTATAAAAGGAGGTTATTTCCTATGGCAGTTCCAAAAAGAAAAACTTCAAGATCAAGAAGAGGAAAAAGAAGAGCTCATAAACATTTAATAGCTTTTCCTCTTTCTTTATGTCCAAAATGTAAATCTCCAAAAATGCCTCATAGAGTTTGCCCTAACTGTGGATATTACAAAGGAAAAGCCTTTATAGAAAAGGAAAGCCCAGATCTTTCCTAAAGTCAAAAATGTATCGGATTGTATTAGATGTAATGGGGGGTGATTTTGCCCCCTTCTCTACTCTAAAAGGAGCTGAGTTAGCTCTTCAAAAATTTCCAGAACTTCATCTTTGTCTGGTAGGTAAAGAAACTGTTCTAAAAAGTTTTAAAAATGAGGAAAGGGTTTCTTTATATTACACTGAAGAAGTTGTAGGAATGGATGAAAGTCCAAAAGATGCTTTAAAAAAGAAAAATGCTTCTATTTTTAAAGGACTTGAATTATTAAAAAATAGAGAGGCACAAGCTTTTGTTTCTGCCGGAAATTCTGGAGCAATAGTTGCAGGTGCTATATTTATTCTTGGAAGAATAGAGGGTGTTAGACGCCCTGCTATTGCTACCTTAATCCCCTCTCTAAAAGAACCTTTTGTTTTAATTGATTCAGGAGCAAATGTAGATTCAAAACCTTTTGATTTATTTCAATTTGGACTTATGGGAAGTATATTCCTTGAAAAAGTTTGGAAAAGAAAAAAACCTAAAATCGCCCTACTTTCTATAGGAGAGGAAATGGGAAAAGGAAACATCTTGGTAAAAAAAGCTCACCAGCTCTTTATTAGTTCAAATTTAAACTATGTAGGAAATATTGAAAGTAGAGATATCTTCCGGGGAGATGTTGATGTAGTTGTGTGTGATGGATTTATTGGGAATATATGCCTTAAACTTTCTGAAGGTTTAGCAGAAGTTATCTTAGAAATGTTAAAAAGTGAAGTAAAAAATTCTTTTATCTATATTTTAGGAATGAAACTTGCTGAAGGAGCTATTAAAAATTTCAAGAAAAAAGCTGATTGGAGAGAACATGGCGGAGCTCCTCTTTTGGGAGTAAAAGGAAATGTTATAATAGCTCATGGAAGATCAGATGCAATTGCTATTAAAAATGCTATAAAAGTTGCTATCGATTTTATAAAATTTAATCCAATTGAACATTTAGAAAAAGCTATCATAGAGACTCTTAAAATAGAGGAAGAATCATGATTTCAAATACCTTAAAATCTGCTATTCTTGGCATAGGAATAGGGGTTCCCTCAAAAATTCTTACTAATTTTGATCTTGAAAAAATGGTAGATACCTCAGATGAATGGATTACAGAACGGACAGGAATAAAAGAGAGAAGAATTTTAGAAGACGGAGAAAATATAAGCAAATATGCTATAAAGGCAAGCTTAGAAGCGTTGGAAAGAGCAAAAGTTTCTCCAGAAGAGATTAATCTTATTATATGTGCAACCCTAACTCCAGATTATTTAATCCCTTCTTTATCTGTATTGGTGCAAGAGGGAATAAGGGCTCACAATGCAGGTGCTTTTGATCTTTCTGCTACTTGTTCGGGTTTTATTTATGGTTTAGCAGTGGCTGATCAGTTTATAAAAAATAACCCTGATTGGAAAATTCTTGTTATTGGAGCTGAAGCTTTGTCCCGTAAAACAAACTGGGAGGATAGAACTACTTGTATACTTTTTGGAGATGGTGCAGGAGCTGTAGTAATTGGCAAAAGTCCTGAACCTGAAAAAAGAGGAATTATTGATTTCATTCTTGGAACAGATGGCTCTCAATGGCATTTACTTACTTTAAAAGGAGGGGGCTCTTGTTTCCCGCCTTTTGATAAGAGACTTCCTAAAGAAGAATATTATATCAAAATGCAAGGAAGAGAGGTCTTTAAAATAGCAGTAAAAATGATGGAGAAGGTTTCTCTTGAACTATTAGAAAGAACCGGTTTAACTACAGAAGATATTAAACTTCTTGTTCCTCATCAAGCTAATTTGAGAATTATAGAATACCTAAGAGAAAAATTAAATCTTCCTAAAGAAAAAGTTTATATAAATATTCATAAATACGGAAATACCTCAGCTGCAAGTATCCCAATAGCTTTATATGAAGCTGAATTAGAAGGGAAAATTCAGAAGGGTGATCTTGTTTTACTTGTAGCCTTTGGAGGAGGGTTTACCTTTGGTGGAGCCCTCCTCCGCTGGTGATTTTATTATCTCTTAAGATTAATCAATTCTTCAAGCATACTATCTGAAACAGTAATAATTCTTGCATCTGCTTGAAACCCTCTCTGAAAGATTATCATCTTAACAAACTGTTCTCCAAGGTCTACATTAGATTGCTCTATAGAATTGGGAGCAATTGTTCCCAGTCCATTAGTTCCTGGTTTTCCTGTGACAGGAGGTCCTGAATGGGTGGTCTCTTTAAAAAGATTACCTCCTACTTTCTGAAGTCTTTCTGGGGCATTAAAATTAGCAAGAGCAACCATCCAAAGAGGAATTACTCTACCATTTGAATAATAACCAGTTATCCTTCCTTCATTATCAGCAGCAATACTTTCTAAAGTCCCTGGTCCATATCCATTTTGGTCATAAAATAAAGTAGCAAAAGGAGCGGAGTATTGGGTTGTTCTAACTGTTTCAGAACGCCATGAAGTTCCATCATGATAATATCCAAAATTAAGCTCTATAGGTTGTAAATTACGAGTAGCTGATGGATCTTCATTACCATTATTATCTGCAATTTTAATTCCTAAAAAATCTGCTATAAGTATAGGATAACTATTTGCTCCAAGTGCTCCTATAGTTGTGGTAAAATAATTGCTCTCTGCAAATGCATCATTAGGAGGTGGATTTTGTGGAATCCCGTTATTATTAACTATTCTAACTAATTGATATTGGTTATTATTGGCATCCCATCCATATCTATAAACATTAAGAAAGTTTTTAACATTTCCCTGAGTGTCAAATTCAAGCATCCCATACATTAATACACCTTTCTTTGTGTTATCAGAAAATCCTTGTCTTAAATCTTCATTAGGATTACAAGTAACTAAAAATTCATAAACAGGCTTGGTTGTAGTTCCATCTGTTAAATTTACAGCTCTATAATAAATAGTTATTTCATGAGGTGTTCCTAAGGAATCATAAATATACAATGAAGTTCTATAATTATAATCGGTTGTTGCAAGAGGTGTAGCCAATGTAGCATCCCATTTCCCCCAAAGAGTAACTTTGTTATTGTCTGTAATAGAATTATCCCCAAAAATAGCATTATTAGTATTATCAATAGTTGTATTTCTTTCAACTTCTGCATTAAGATTGGTAATTACATCAACTAAGCTTGTTTTAACAGGGGGTGAACTTCTATCAATGCGAATATCAGTTATAGCACCAGTTATATCTCCTGTTGCCTCATCGATTTTCCACCCTTGAACTCTTAGTCCTGCTGCATTAACTAAATATCCTTCTTTATCAATCATAAATTGACCATCTCTGGTATAAAAAACTCTTCCTGTTGCTCTGGGATCATTTACTATGAAAAAGCCATTTCCTGCAATAGCAAGGTCTGTTGGATTAGCTGTTGACTCAAAGGAGCCTTGAGTAAAAATTGGATATAATGCCTGAAGGGTTGCTCCTCTACCAAGCTGACCAGAACCAGAAGCAGTATTTATGCTCTGTGCCATTATATCACTAAATGAAACTCTTGAAGCTTTAAAGGCTGTAGTATTAAGATTAGCTACATTATCTCCTACAACACTCATACCATGCCCTAAGGACCTAAGTCCACTTGTTCCTGTAAATAAGGCATCAGTTAAACCCATATTTTTTCACCTCCTTTTTATTATAATATCGGTTATTTATACTTTATTAAAAAAGTATTCTAAAAGTTGGTCTGCAGTAACAATCGTCCTTACATTGCTCTGAAAAGCCCTTTGTAAAACAATTAAGTTTATCATTTCTGTAGCTAAATCTACATTTGATCCCTCCAAAGCACCCGAAATAAGTCTACCTCTCTCATAAAGACCTGGAGCAAATATAAAAGGTGTTGCTCCATCTCTAGCTAAAAATAAATTTGAACCTATTTTAATAAGAGAGTCTTCATATCCTGTAAAATCAGCTAAAAATATTTTAGCTACCTCTATATTTTGTCCGTTTGTATACCAAGCCTTTATTAAGCCTTCTTCAGTGATAACTTCTATTTTATCAAATATTCCCTGAGAATATCCATTTTGATTATAATAAAGTTGGACAAAAGGGTTAGCTAAAAGTTTGCTGGCATAAGAAGCCCTTGTAATACTCCCATCTTTTTCTACCTTAAATCCTAAGTCTAAAGTTATGGTTTGAGTATTTCCTTGAATATTTAAATTAAATTGTGGTCTTCCTAAGGTGGTTAAGTCCAAGGGGGGATCTATATTAGGATCAAAAGAAGAGGGATTAGTAATTTCCCAAAATCTTGCATCTGTAATATCTCCATTTCCTCCAAAACTTAAGATTCCATAAAGAAAAACACCTTGATAAGGACCTTCTCCTCTTCCATCAAGAGTAGGATCTTCAAGGGCAACTAAAATTTCATATTCATTAGAATTAGAAGTTCTGTCTGCATAAAGTTGAAGAATCCTTCTTTCTCCTAAATTATCGTAAATAGGTAAACTCCATACAAAGTCATATCTTCCCTCTTTTAGAGCTACTTCTTGAGTAGCATCATAATTTTTCCATAAAGGATCATCTATTCCCTCTACAGGTTTTCTACTATCAAAAATTACTTGAAGATTTATTTCATCTGTTCCCTTAGGAGGCATAACCTTAGGAATAAGGTAGGGTTTTAAAGATGCTAAATCAGCAGTTTGAGCTGTGGGATCAGCTCCTAAAAGGTAAAGCCCTAAACTATTCTGAAGAGCAAAGTGATTTTCATCTACTTGGTTTACAAAAAATTGTCCATCTCTGGTGTAAAAGATATCTCCTTTTTTGTCTGAAACTATAAAAAATCCCTTCCCAGAAATAGCTAAATCTGTAGGAATATCTGTGGTATTAATTCCTCCTTGAGTATATAAAGTTCTAATGTCTTTGACCTTACTTCCTAATCCCTTTTCTTTCATAAATACTTCATTAGTTGCTAATATTGATTCATTCGCAAATTCATATCTACTTCCTTTAAATCCTGTTGTATTAAGATTAGCAATATTATCAGCTGTTACTCTCATACCAGTAGTAGTAGTACAAACACCACTATAACAGGTATAAATTGTTCCAAATATTCCCATCTTTACTCTCCTATTAATTCTTTTATATCTTTTAGATCTAAGGTGTAATTTCCATTGATTACTATTTGGGTATTATCTCCAAGTTTAGCTCCTGTCACTTTTGCTATCATAGTTGGAGTAATAGTTTTATTGGTATTTTCAGGAATGATTATAGAGAATAGGTAATTACCATCAGGAACTTTATTTCCTTTTAGATCTGTAGCATCCCATTGAATTTTATAATTTCCTGCCTTAAGTCCATTTAATTGTATTTTATCTACCACATTTCCTTTGTCATCCTTTATTACAATTTCTAAATAATTAACAGGCTCATCTAAATTAAACTCTCCTCCAAGAAATTTTCCATTTTCTACCCTTCCTACATTTGTTTCTACTTTTACTTTTTTACCCACAAGATTTGATATATAAGCCAAATCTAAGGACTTAGCCATATTAACTAAGGCATCAAGAGTCTTATTAATTTTAAAAAGTTGATCTACTTGATTAAAAAGGGCAAGCTGAATTGCCATTTCATTATTTTCTATAGGATTCATAGGGTCTTGATACTGAAGTTGAGTAATAAAAAGCTGAATAAAATCCTGCATATCTAAACTTTTCTTTGGAACTCTTTGGGTATTTGGATTATTAGCCGTAGCGATACTCTTTACTTGAGATACCATCAGTTCCCTCCTTTAAACAATATAATAATATTTACCATTCCTATTATAAAACTTAAGTAAATCCCAATTTTTAAGTGCCTTTTTATCAATCTCTTTTACATCTTCAACTTCTGCTTTTTGAGAGTAATTTCTTTTTTCTTTACTAAAGTCTTTCACTAAGTTTTTGTCGTTAAAATTAGATCCTAAGAAAAGTTGAATTTCTTTCAAATTAAAACCTGAATCCTCTAATCCAGCTTTAATAAGGTGCAAATTGTGTTTTAATTCTTGCAATAATTCAGGTTTTTCAACTCGGGCTATTATTTCTATATTTTTATCTTTGACCTTTATTTCTAACTCAAGAGAACCCATCTCAGGTGGTTCAAGTTTTATAAAAGCTTTTTTCTCACCTTCAGGTTGTATTTCTAAACTCATTTCTTTAATCATCTCTAAAAAGCCTTCTGGAAATTTCTGAAAATCTATAATTTTGGTATGCTCTACTTTAACTAAATTTTCCATCCTAAAATCACTTTTTATTAAATTTACATCAAAAATTTTCTGAAAATTATTTTCTTCCATTTTGAATTTCCTTTCTAAGAAATTATAAAGTTTGAATTCTTCTTTCAATATCTCTCCTTTTTTTACTTCTAAATCATTATGACTTGAAGTAAAGTCATTAAAGTCTTTCCTTATATTTAAACTTTTTCCATTGAAATCTACTTCTGATCCACTTTGATCTACATTTTGGTTCATATATCCTTTACTTAAAGAAGCACTAAGCCAATTATGGTTAAGCTTTTGAGGATTATTTTCTATATTTTTAATTTGTAAATTTAGATTTTCTTCAATTTTAGGTTGATTATTATCCTGAAAAGTATTTGTATAAAATGAAAAAGTTTCCCTATCTGGTTGGTTATTTTCTTTGTTTTGAATATAAAAGATTTTGTTACCTTTAATTTTGCTTAAATTTCCTATCTGCCTCAAAAATTCGTAAACTTTTAACTCATCCAACTTTTCTTTGACTAAATTTTCTTCCTTATTAAGATCTTTATTTTTAGAAATATTTAAAATTTGAAAAACTTCTTCTTTATTGATTATATTTTCTACGTCAAAATCAAAAGAGTCAAAAGCGGAGGAAGAACTAACATGTTCAGCACGGGTTAAGTTTTCTGTATTAAAATAAGAAAAAATTTTCTCAAAAATTTGATTAAATTGAGAAAAATCAATTTCTTTATGACTTATTAAAAAAGAAATTAGTTTTTTAATAAAAAGGAATTTATCTTTGTTAAATTGAAAATTATTACTTTCATCTATCTTGTCAGGCTCTAAACTAACTAATTTTTTTTCGTTCAAAGAATTAAAATTATTATAATAAAATAGATAAAACAAATATAAGTTCAATAAATCTAATTCTTTATTTCCATAAGATTTTTCTACTAAATTTGGACATTGATTAAGATCTTCATTAAGATTCCCATTAAGTATTTGGGAAATAGAAAGATTTTCTGAAAAACTTTGATTTTCTGAAAATTGGTTGTTTATTAAATTTAAAAGAATAGACAAAAATAGATCAGATATTTTATTATAAGATTGTGCATTTAAATTCTGTACATTTAAACTTAAAAGATTATTTGAAACCTTAATCATTTTTTATCTCCTCTATAAATAGCTAAAAATAAAATAGCAAAAAATATGCCCAAAAAGGAAAAGAAATTTCTAAAGGTTTTTAAGAAATTTTTAAATGAAATTAAAGAAATTTTTTCCTATTTGAAAATAAAAAGGAAATATTTTCAGATAAAAAATTTCCTTCTAATTTATTTTAATAGGTTTATTTTAATAGGGATAAAACAAAGAGGTAATATAAAAATACATAGTTTTGTAGATAATATCTGTCCAAGGTTTAGGATAAATACCAATTATAATTATTAAAAAAACAGTGATACATACTGGAATTAAAAAGGTAAAATCATATTTAAATTTAAATTCGAATTCTTGCTTATCCATATATACAACTTTCAAAACTCTTAAGTAAGGATAAGCTCCTATTACAGCAAATAAAATGGCAATTAGAGCTACCCATACATATTTAGCTTTAATTAAACTCATGAAAATATAAAATTTAGCTATAAATCCTGCTGTAGGAGGAATACCTGCTAAAGAAAACATAAAAACTAAAAGTAAAAGACTTACAAAAGGTGTTTTTTCACAAAGAGAAGCCATACTGGGAATGTGAAGAAGTTCTCTTTTAAAATTGGCTAAAAAGACCAAAATAGAAAATGTTCCTATAGCCATAATTAAATACACTAACATATAGAATACAGTAAAGCTATAACCTATATAATCAGCACTAACAAGTCCTAATCCTGCATAACCTGCATGAGCAATAGATGAATAAGCTAACATTCTTATTATGTTATCTTGTTTAATTGCCATAATGTTCCCAACTAAAATACTTGCCAAAATTATAGGTATAAGAACTTCTCCTATTTCTATTCTTAAAGAATTAAATCCTACTAAAATTATTTTCACTAAGGTAGCTATAACAGCAAACTTAACAATTCCTGCTATAAAAGAAGTTATAGGAACTGGAGCACTTTCATAGGCATCAGGAGCCCACATATGAAAAGGAACTAAAGAAAGTTTTATAGAAAAACCTATAAGAATAAAAATAAATCCAACTAAAAGCTCCCTTAAATATAAACTTTTTTCTAAGTTTTGAGAAATTTCTTGAAGAATAAAAGTTCCAGTAAAATAATATATTATTCCCAACCCTATAAGAATAAAAACTGATCCAAGGCTTCCCACAATAAAGTATTTTAAAGCTCCTTCTAAGGATGGTCTATTATAAGTATAGTTTAAAGCAATAAGAAAATAAACAGGAAAACTCATTAATTCCATAGCTAAGTATATAGTAACAAGATCCATTCCAGAAAGCATTAAAAATGCTCCTACTATAGAAAAAAGCATTAATCCGTAGTATTCACCAGAATTTAAATTAATGTAATATTGTAAGTAATTATAAGAAATTAAAGAAATTAATAAAGTACCTACTACTAAGAAAAGTTTTAAAGTTGAAGAATAAAAATCTGTTTTATACGAATAGGTAAATTCTCCAAATGGAACAAATAAAATTAAATAACAGGCTAAAATAAGAGTTATGAAAGTAATATAAAAAGCATAGTTTTTATTTTTAACAAATTTGTCTATAAGAAATATAAAAGAAGAAATGAGGATAAAAATTATTTCTGTTAATATTACAGAAAAGTTTAAAGTAATTTCCATAAATCCCCCCAAATTACTTCAAATTCATCAATAAATTTTGAACCGAAGTAGTCATAAAGTTTAAAAATAAATTGGGATATAAGCCAATCCAAAATACCAATATAGTTGGTAAAATAAGAGCTGCTAATTCGTTAATTTTTAAAGGCGGCATTTTTGCAACATTAGGATTTAGTTCTTGGAAGAATACTCTCTGATAAAGCCATAACATATAAGCTGCTCCTACAATTACTCCTAAGGCTCCAAAAACTACCATAGTTTTATTAGAGAGGTATGTTCCTAAAAGAATAAGAAACTCCCCTATAAATCCATTGGTTCCTGGAAGACCAATAGAGGCTAAAGTAAATATCATAAAAAATGCAGCATATACAGGCATTGAGGTTGCAAGCCCTCCATAATAGCTTATAGCTCTACTATGGGTCCTATCATAAACTATCCCTACACACATAAAGAGGGCACCAGTTACGATACCATGATTTATCATTTGTAAAATTGCACCTTTCATAGCTATGGGATTGAAGGAGAAAATGCCTAAGGTAACAAATCCCATATGGCTTACTGAACTATAAGCAATAAGCCTTTTCAAATCTTCTTCTACTAAACATACAAGACCAGCATAAATAATTGCGATTACTGAAAGAACTAACATTAATTTTGAAAAGTACAAAGCTGCTTGTGGAAACATAGGTAAAGCAAACCTTATAAATCCGTAGGCTCCTAATTTGATCAAGATACCAGCTAAGATAACAGATCCTGCAGTAGGAGCTTCTGTGTGAGCATCAGGAAGCCATGTATGAACAGGCCACATAGGAACTTTAATAGCAAAAGCAATAGCAAAACCTAAGAAAAGAAGACTTTCAACTAAAAAGGGATATTTTTGATTAACAAGAATAGTATAATCAAAAGTGCCAAATTTGATATAAAGATATATTATTCCAATTAACATGAAAACCGAACCAAAGAAGGTATAGAGAAAGAACTTTATAGTAGAGTATATTCTTCTTGGTCCGCCCCAAATTCCAATAATTAAATACATAGGAATTAGTATAGCTTCCCAAAAGAGATAAAATATAACCAAATCAAGAGCACAAAATGTTCCCACCATAGCAATATTAGTAAAAAGAAGAGCTAAATAAAATTCCTTCACCAATTCCTTAATTGAATCCCAGGAAATTAATATACAAAGAAGTGTAGTTAAAGTTGAAAGAGGGATAAAAAGAATACTTATACCGTCAACACCTAAAAAATAATAGGAATTAATAAACTCTATCCAGCGCTTTTTCTCTACGAACTGAAATCCAGTTTTAGAAAAATCAAAATTCACAAGTAAATAAATAGACAAAATAGTATCAATAACAATAGTAATTAGGGATATCCATTTTATAAATGATTCATGCTTTCTATCAGTGAAAAGTATTATTAATATTCCAATAAGAGGAAACCAAAGAATCCAAGAAAGCAAATTATTTAATAAAAATTCCATAGTACTCCCCCATCTCAACTATTTCAAATATAAATAAACTAAAAGATATACAATTATACCAATCAAAATAAAAGTAGAATAATGATTAATAATTCCGGTATGCAAAATTCTTAATCCTGTTCCGGTTATATTTACAAGTTTTGCACTACCATTAACAATTCCTTCTATAATTGTATTGTCTGTAATAGCTACTACAATCTTTCTTGAAATCCATAAGGTAGGTCTTACAATTGTATAATGATATAATTCATCAAAGTACCATTTTCTAAATAAAAAGGTATAAAGAGGTTTAACATTTTTAGATAATAATGTCTCAAGTTCTGGTTTCTTAATATATACTAACCAAGCTAAAAAGATTCCAAAGAGACCTGCCAATACTGAAAGAAGCATAAGTAAGTATTCTGTTGAATGGGAAACTTCGTGAACAACTCTTGGATGTCCAAGTACAGGTACTAAAAATTCTTCTATGTAATTTCTTCCACCTAAAGCTTGAGGAATTCCTATCCAACCAGCAACTATAGAACCTATAGCAAGAAAAATGAGAGGAACAGTCATAACTCTTGGAGACTCATGAGGTTTTCCATGTACATATTCCCAGCCTTTAAACTCTCCATAAAAAGCTCTAAAAATAATCCTAAAGGTATAAAAGGCAGTCATTGCTGCAACTATCCATCCTATAAACCATATAAATTTACCCCAGGGATATTTAGAAAAGAAAGCTTGGGCTAAGATTTCGTCTTTGCTAAAAAATCCTGCAAATCCAGGAATTCCAGAAATAGATAAACTCGCTATTAAAAGGGTCCAGTAAGTTATAGGCATATACTTTTTTAATCCACCCATTATTCTTATGTCATTTGGATCTGGTGCATGATGAAGTAAATGAATAATACTTCCTGCTCCTAAGAATAAAAGTGCTTTAAAATAAGCATGAGTAAGAAGATGGAACATTCCCGCTATAAATGCTCCTACTCCACAAGCCATAAACATGTAACCAAGCTGAGAAAGGGTTGAATAAGCAATAACTCTTTTTATATCAAATTGGGTTGGAGCAATAGTTGCTGACATAAAACAAGTAAACGCCCCAATTATAGCAACTATAAACATCATAGCAGAAGATAATTCAAAAAGAGGATTAAGTCTACATACCATAAAAACTCCAGCTGTAACCATGGTAGCAGCATGGATTAAAGCTGAAACAGGAGTAGGACCTTCCATAGCATCAGGAAGCCATACATGAAGCGGAAATTGGGCACTTTTCCCCATAGCTCCACAAAATAAAAGAAAAGCAATTAAAAAAGGAACATGAACTTGGTAACCTAAGATTTCTATATATTTATTAGAAATTTCTGGAAATTTTGGAAAGATTTCATAATAATATAAGGTTCCTAAAAAATAAAAGGCTGTAAAAATTCCTAAAGCAAAACCAAAATCTCCTATTCTATTAACTATAAAAGCCTTTTTTCCCGCATCAGAAGCACTCTTTTTCTGATACCAATAACCAATAAGTAGATAAGAACAAAGTCCAACTCCCTCCCATCCTAAATAAAGCTGAGCTAAATTATTAGAAAGTACAAGCATTAACATAAAGAAAGTAAAAAGCGATATATAAGCAAAAAATCTATAATATCCTGGATCCCCTCCCATATATCCCACAGAATACACATGAATAAGAAATGATACACAAGTTACCATAGTTATCATTGCCGCAGAAAGAGGATCAACTAAAAATCCTAATCCAACCTTTAGATCATAAGCAAACATCCAGGTATAGATATCAAATTGATATATCTTTCCATTTATAACCTCTATTAATACTTTAACAGAAAGTAAAAAGCTAAAAAATAAAGCTAATATAGGTAAAAGGTGAGCTTTGTCTCTAAAATATTTCTTACCAAAAATAAGAGTTATAACACTTGCTATTAAAGGTAAAAAGGGAATCAAAAACACATAAATATCAAAATTGGTAATTAATTCAAATTGTTTTTCAACCATACCTTACCCCTTAAAAGTTGTAATCTCATCTGAATAAACCGTTTTAAGCCTTTTATATATCAAAACAACTAAACTTAGTCCTATAGCAGCTTCAGCTGCAGCCATAGCTATAATAAAAAATACTATAATATATCCACTTATATCCTTAGTAAAATGAGAGATAGCAGCAAATAACACAATAAGTCCATTGAGCATTATCTCTATAGAGATAAGAATAACAATGAGATTTCTTCTGGTAAGAAATCCGAAAAGTCCTATCAAGAAAAGAATTATAGCTAAAATAATATATTGCTCTAAGCTTGGCATTTTACCTCCTTATTTTTATTCAAAAGTTTTTACTTTTCTTATTAAAAACACAGCACCAAGTATAGCTACTAATAGAATCACACCTATTATTTCAAATTGTAAAAGATAGGATTTAAAAAGATAATTTGCTATCCACCATACATTACTTTTTTCCTCTACAGTAAAAGGTAAATAGGCTTTAAAGGATGGTTTTAAAGATATTAAGCTAAAAAAATTTATCATTGAAAAGGCTCCAAAAACTAAGAAAATTATAGCTATTAAACTTGCTTTTCTTATAAAAATATTTCTTTTAGTCTCTTTTCTTAAATTTATTAAATAAACCACAAATAAAAAGAGAACTAATATAGCACCTGCATAAACTATTATCTGGACAACAGTTAGAAATTCTGCACCAAGTGTTAAAAGTAAGAAAGCTTGATGAATTATCATCACTAATACTAATAAAACTGTATATACCGGATGTCTTGAAAAGATAGCAAAAATACTTGAAAATATCATTACAATAGCTAAGTAATAAAAAATTATCAAATCCCAATTCATATCTATACCCCTGTAAATTGGCGTTTTTTTGCAGGTAAAAACTTTTCAGGAATACCTCTTGGTTTCCAGAAAGGATTTAAATAGGGTCTCTTTTGAGTAACTATAAATTCATCCCAGTTTTTAAGAAGCCTTTCCTTATCAAAAAAGAGATCCTCTCTTTTAAATCCTATATATTCATAATATTCTGTAAGAACAATTGCATTTACTGGACAAACCTCCTCACAATAACCGCAATAAACACATCTTAGAGCTTCTATTTCATATTTGATAATTTTTCTTTTCTTTGTCTCTGGATCTGTCTCATATTCTATATTTATGCATCTTGAGGGACAAACTTTTACACAACGTAAACAAGCTATGCATAAAGTATCTCCTGTATTTTCATCCCTTACTAATGCATGGCGTCCTCTAAAACCTGGAGCAGGAACTGGTCTCACCTTATCGTAATACTGAATAGTTACTGGTCTAGCAAATAACATCTTTCTTAGAGTTAAAGCAAGTCCCTTTAAGATTTCAATAAGTAAAGCCTTTTCCAATATCTTCATTACTCTACCCTCTTAGAATATTAGTTTCAAAAGAGCAGTTAAAAACAAATTAATAATTCCAACAGGAATTAATACTTTCCAACCAAGTCCCATTAATTGGTCATAACGATAACGAGGAAGAGTTGCTCTAACCCAAATATAAACAAATAAGAGAAAATATAATTTTATAAGAAACCAGAAAAAAGGAACATAAGGAACTTCAAAAGGCCCAACCCAACCACCTAAAAAACAAGTAACCGCAAGTGCACTCATAACAACCATACCAAAATATTCTGCTAAATAAAATATAGCAAATCTCATAGCACTATATTCTACAAAGTATCCTGCAACAAGCTCTGTTTCTGCTTCTGGCAAATCAAAGGGAACTCTATTACATTCTGCTATAGCTGAAATTATAAATACATAAAAGGCAATAATCTGAGGAATAAGATAAATTTTATAGGGAGAATAAATTTGAGCCTTAACAATATCTATTAAATTAAGACTTCCTGCCATAAGAACTACACTCAAAAGAGCAAGGCTCATAGCAATTTCATAGCTAATAACTTGAGCACTTGCTCTTAAACCTCCTAAAAAAGCATATCTTGAATTAGATGCCCATCCTGAAAGAATTACTCCATAGGCACTAAGGGAACTCAAGGCTAAAATAAACAATAATCCAACGTTTATATTACTAATTACAAATTTTTCCCAAAGAGGAATAAGAGCAACGCCTGTTCCTGCACAAACAAGAGAAATGAAAGGAGCTATATAAAATATAGGTTTATCAACTCCATAAGGAACAAGATCCTCCTTAGTTAATAATTTTAACATATCTGCAATAGGCTGAAGTAACCCCCTTGGACCAACCCTATTAGGACCAAGCCTTTGCTGCATACGAGCTATAATTTTTCTTTCTGCATAGGTTAAATAGGCTACATGAAGTAAGGCGATAACTAATAAGATAACTGCAGTTATTAAAAAATATATTAATCTCTCTAACATCTTTCCTCCTTATCTATCAGAATCACCTAAAACAATGTCTAAGGTACCTATTATTGCTATAAGGTCTGCAATTAAGTGATTTTTAGCCATATATGGAATAGCTGAAATATGAACAAAAGAAGGTGTTCTAACTCTTAATCTCCAGGGTTTATTTGAACCATCACTTACTACATAAACTGCTAATTCTCCTTTTGGAGATTCTATAGAAGCAAATGCCTCTCCAGGAGGAATTACAGGAACTTCTTCTCCCTTAAAAATAACCCCTTTCTTAGGTACAGGTTTAGGTTCAGGTTTTCTTATTTTCTCAGGCATTAAAAGATCAGGAGCATTTTCTGCAACTACTGGTTCTCCTTGAGTCTCAGGAAGTTTATCTAAACATTGTCTTATAATTCTGTTTGACTGTCTCAATTCTTCCATTCTAACACGATATCTATCGTAGGTATCACCATTTTTACCTGTAGGAACAATAAATTCTACTTCCCCATAGGCATCATAAGGTCTAAATTTCCTTACATCATAAGGTACCCCAGAACCTCTTAAAACTGGACCAGTTAATCCAAGATTTATAGCATCTTCTGCAGGAACAACTGCTACTCCCTTAGTTCTTTTAAGCCAAATTCTATTTACATCAATTAAAGTTTCATAATCATAAATTCTTGATGGGAATTCTTCAGTAAATTTATAAAGCTCATCTATAATTTCTTGGGTAAAATCTTGCCTTACTCCACCAACTCTAACATAAGTATGAGTAAGTCTTGCACCACAAATTTTTTCATAAATATTTAAAAGCCATTCTCTGTCTCTAAAACAATATAAAAATACCGTCATAGCTCCTATATCAAGTGCATGAGTAGCAAGCCAAAGTAAATGATTACAAATTCTTGCCATCTCACAAACAATAGTTCTCAACAGTTTTGCTCTTCTGGGAACCTCTAAACCCATAAGTTTTTCAAAAGCTAAAGCAAAAGCAGTGTTATTTGCAGCTGAAGCTATATAGTCTAAACGGTCACTTAATACAATAGTTTGATTATAATTTAGAGTTTCAGCTAATTTCTCAACTCCTCTATGGAGATAACCTATTATAGGTGTACAGTTAACAATAGTTTCTCCTTCTAATTCCAGAAAAAGTCTTAAAACTCCGTGAGTAGAAGGATGCTGAGGCCCCATATTAAGATAAAAGGGCTCTTCCCATTTCTCTTCATTCACTTGTTTTTTATTAATTTCTAAATATGTAGCCATATTCTCACCTTTAACTTTGTTGTTTAACCTTTTCTTTTAATTCTTTATATGTTTTCCATTCTTGTTCTTCTTCTAAATAAACTGGATAATCCTTTCTTAAAGGATGCCCCTCCCAATCATCAGGCATAAGAATTCTTTTTAAATTAGGATGTCCTTTAAAATTTATACCAAACATATCATAACATTCTCTTTCAAACCAATTAGCTGTTTCCCATAAAAGGGTTACTGAATATTGCCAACAATCCTTTTCTGGAATCCTTACTTTTAATCTCAAAAGAATTTTAGTATCAAGGTTATAAAGATGATAAACTACCTCAAAACGTTCTTCAAAATTTTTGTATTTGTAATCTAAATAATCCACTCCACAAAGATCAATTAAATATTTAAACCCCTTTTCCTCTTTTAGATATTTCATTAAATCTAAAAAACCACTTCTTTTACAAATTAAAGTAGGATAATCTTTTTCTTGAATTTCTATAATTACAGAGGAAAATTTTTCTTTTAGTTCATTTAATAATTCTTCCATCTTTTATCTCCAAAATCCCCATTTTTTAGCTTCACTTTTTATTTTTTGTTGAAGATTTAATAGTCCAAAAAGTAATGCCTCTGGTCTTGGAGGACAGCCCGGAATATAAATATCTACAGGTAAAAATTCATCTGCTCCCTGAGCAACAGAATAAGTTTTAAAAATACCGCCAGAACAAGCACAACTTCCCATAGCAATTACATATTTTGGTTCAGGCATTTGATCATACACTCTTCTCACAATAGGAGCCATTTTTTTAGTAACTGTTCCTGCAACAATAAGAACATCTGCTTGGCGAGGTGTTGCTCTAAAAATTATTCCATACCTGTCTAAATCAAAATGACTTGCTCCTGTTGCCATCATTTCAATAGCACAGCAAGCAAGACCAAAGGTTACAGGCCACATTGAACCTGCTCGAGCCCAATTGATTATCTTATCAATGGGACTCAAAACTACAGGTGTTCCTGGAATTTGTCTAATGCCTGGTGCTATTTCAATAGTTTCTTTCTCTATTCCCATTTTAATGCTCCTTCACTCCAAGCATAAATATAGGCTATTAATAACATTAATACAAAAACCCCTATTTCTATAAATCCAAACCAGCTTAATTCTTCAAAAATAACTGCCCATGGATAAAGAAATATTATTTCCACATCAAATACCAAAAATATAACTGCTATTAAATAAAATCTCACTCTAAAAGGGATTCTCGCATCACCTGAAGGATCAAGACCACATTCATAAGGAATTAATTTTTCTGGATGTTTTCTTCTTGGACCTAAAAGAAGGTTAAGTGCAACAAGAGCTATACCAAGCACTAAAAGAAGTAAAGCAAAAATAAAAAGATTAAAATATGGTCCCATTTTAGCCACTCTCCTCTTCTGGTTTTGCTCCTTCTTCTGCCTTTGGTTTTGGTTTAACTTCCACTTTTTTAACTTCTAAAGCTTTATTAGGACAAGCACTCACGCAAAAAGGAAGCTCACCCTTAATAATCCTATCATAACAAAGATCACATTTATTGATTGTTCCTGTATTAAAATTAAATTTAGGAACACCCCAAGGACAAGCCTCAACACAATTTTTACACCCTACACATAACATCATATCAAAAGTTACTGCTCCGTCCTTAATACTTATTGCACCTACAGGACAAGCAGCTCCACATTGAGGCTTTTTACAATGCATACAAGAAAAATAATAGAATTTATCCCCTACTTTATAAATTCCACAATTACTTAATCCAAAATGATTTTCAGCACAAGCTTTTACGCATTCCTCGCATCCATCACAAACTTCAGGATTATGTTGAATTTTATAAGACATATATCCTTCCCTGATTATTAATTTTTAGATTATTTTGGATTTTTTATTTTGCTCATTAAAAAGTCAAGTTTTAAAAAAGTGATAAACACTTATAATTCCCCTTCTCTCTTAGAAATTTTTTAATTTTTATTCAATTTTCTTAATTTTTCTTTATTTTTTTATTTTAAGCGTTTTTACTATCAATATTTCTTAGAAAAAATTATAATATCCTCGTTTTCACTATTTTGAACCATGTAACAAACGCCTTCTAAATACAAAAATAAAAGGGCTAAGAAATAATAAACAACTTCTAAAAATCTAACTTCTTTCCTTTCCTTTATTAATTCTTTAAAAGAAAAAGACAATTTTTTTTCTAAATATTCCTTTAGATCTTCTATATAAAAATTTATAGAGGGAGATGAAAAATTTTTAAGTATTTCTCCTTTAACTTCTTCACGGCTTAAAACTGATAATATAGCTTTTAAAATTAAGTTTTTTTCTCTTTCTCCTGCAAAAATTTTTTTATCCTCTTTTTCAAAAACATAAGGAATTCTACTTAAAAACACTTTCTCAAATAAGATCCTTCCCAAAGGTAAAGCTTGATAGTAATTAAATCTTTCTTCTAAAAAAAATTCTTTAAGAGAGGTTCCTTCTAAATCCTCAACCTTTTCTTCGTTTCCATTATGAATATTAAGTAACAAACAACTTTTTAAATAAATAGCCTCAGAAAGTCTTATCAAAAATTCTAAAAATATCTCATTTAAGTTTGCCAAAGACAAATATTTCTGGGCAGAAAGGACTATATTAGTAAGATTTAAATCTATAAGTTCATATTTATTTTTAAAAATTTTACTTTTGAGCTCTTCAAGATTATTGTAAAGTTCTAAAGAGGGTTCTGAAATTGACATTTATTTAAATTTTCTTACTTAAAATGTGAACTTTCTTAAAGCACCTGTTCATAATTACCTTTATACCTTCTTTTTCTGCTAAATTTTTAGCCTCTTCATTAATTATCCCTTCTTGCATCCATATTACTTTTGGTTTTAATTTTATAGCTTCCTTCACAATGGGTAATACTTGATCAGATCTTCTAAAAATAATAATAACTTCGGGATAAAAATCTGGAGGCAAATCTGATAAGGAAGGATAAACCTTTTTCCCTAAAATTTCTTCTCTTGCAGGATTAACAGGAACTACATTAAATCCTTCTTTAATAAGATAATCCATAACCATATAACTAGGACGTTCAGGATTATGACTTGCTCCAACTATGACAATATTTTTATATTTTTTAGGAATTTCTAATATTTCTTTAGGGATATTTGAATAATCAGGTAATGGGCATGTTTCTTCTAACATTTTTATTCCTTCTCCACTTTTATATTACAGATTTTAAAAAATTTTTCTGGGTCAAGGGAGGCACCACCTACAAGAACACCATCTATATTAGGTTTTTTCATTAGATCCTGAATATTATCTGGGGTAACACTCCCTCCATAAAGAATTCTAATTTGGGTACTTATTTCTTTTGAATAAAGATTCTTTAACCTTTCTCTAATAAAAGAATGAACCTCTTCTGCTTCTTCAGGAGTAGCATTAATTCCGGTTCCAATAGCCCATACAGGTTCATAAGCAATAACAATTTTATCGCCTTTTATATCTTTAATATTTGAAAGTCCTTCTAAAAGTTGCTTTTCTACTACTTCTAAGGTTTTACCTTTATTTCTCTCTTCTAAGGTTTCTCCTACACACAAAATAGGAATAAGTTCAAATTTATATACCCCTTCCACTCTTTTAGCTATCAACTCATTAGATTCTCCAAAAATATGTCTTCTTTCAGAATGTCCTAAAATAACATATTCAACACCTAACTCTTTAAGCATAACAGGAGATATTTCTCCTGTAAAAGCTCCCTTTTCCTCCCAGCAGGAATTTTGTGCTCCTAATTTTAAAGGGGTATTTTTTATAAAATTTTTAGAATAAGCTAAAACAGTAAAAGGAGGAGCTATCATTATTTCTCTATCGGAAAAATCAATTTCAGAAAGTCTTTTTAGAAATTTATTAAAATACTCTTCTGTCTCCTTTAAAGTTTTATTCATTTTCCAATTTCCGGCAAAAAGGTATTTTCTCATTTTTTCTTTAAATTTTAAGAACTTTTAATCCGGGAAGTTCTTTACCCTCAAGATATTCTAAAAAGGCTCCTCCTGCAGTAGAGATGTAAGAAAATGATGTCTCAACTCCAGCAAGTTTAATAGCTAAAATTGTATCTCCTCCTCCTGCAATAGTGGTACCTGGAAGAGCTGCTATTTTTCTTGCTAAAGCAACAGTGCCCTTATGAAAAGGTGGTTTTTCAAAGTAACCAAGGGGACCATTCCATACGAGAGTATTTGCTCCTTCTAAAGCTTGAGAAAACAATTTTATAGTTGATTCTCCTATATCATAAATTTTATCTTCTTTAAGTATTTCAATTAATTCTATTTTCTTAGCAACCCCGTTTCTTTCAACTACTACATCTACAGGAAGATAAATTTTTACTCCATAATCCTTAGCCTCTTTCATTATTTGTTTGGCAACCCCTATATAATCATTTTCTAATAGAGATTCTCCCACTGAATATCCTTTAGCAGCTAAAAAGGTGTTTGCCATAACACCGCCTATTATTAATTTATCTACTTTATTAAGGAGGTTTTTTAAAACTCCTATTTTTGTAGAAACCTTACTTCCTCCTACTATAGCATAAAAGGGGCGTTCAGGTTTTCCTACAATTTTAGATAGATATTTTAATTCTTTTTCCATTTGAAATCCTATACCTTTTTCAGAAACAAACTGAGGAACTCCTACTACTGAGGCATGATTTCTATGACAAACAGAAAAGGCATCATTAATAAATATATCTGCAAATTTGGCCAAAATTTTTGCAAATTCTAAATCGTTTTTTGTTTCCCCTTCATAAAATCTTATATTTTCTAAAAGTAAAACTTCTCCTTCTTTTAATTCTTCTAAAACTTTATTAGCCTCTTCACTCATAATATCTTCCAAAAATTTTACTGGTGCTTTAAGAACCTTTTTTAAATATTCATAAACTGGTTTTAAGGAGTATTCAGGAATTCTTCCTTTTGGTCTTCCAAGATGAGAACAAAGAATTACTTTACCAAAGGAATGAACTACATAATTAATGGTAGGAAGTGTTTCAACTATTCTCGTATCATCAGTAATTTTTCCATTTTCCATAGGAACGTTAAAATCTACTCTAATAAAAACCTTTTTGCCTTTTAAATCAAAATCGCTTAGGGTCTTCATTAAATACCCTCCTTTGATTAGAAATGGGTAATCTTTTTTATAAGATTAATCATTTCTAAAGCTGCTAAAGCTGCTTCAGCCCCTTTATTTCCAGCCTTTGTCCCAGCTCTTTCTATAGCTTGTTCTATAGTATCTGTAGTTAAGATACCAAAAATAACTGGTATACCTGTTTCAAGCATTACCTGCGCTATACCTTTTGAGGTTTCTGCTGCTATATATTCAAAATGAGGTGTTGCCCCTCTTATAATTGTGCCTAAACATAAAATTGCATCAAATTTTTTAGTTTCTGCTAATTTTTTTGCTATAAGAGGAATTTCAAAAGCTCCGGGAACCCAGGTAATATATATATTTTCTTCTGAAACTTTATGCCTTCTTAATGTATCCAAAGCACCCTCTAAAAGTTTCTGGGTTATAAAGATATTAAATCTACTTACTACTATACCTATTTTTACACCTTCTCCTTCATAAATACCTTCTAACACTACACATTTCATTCTCCTACCCCCTCTTTGGTTTCATTTTTATTATAATAAGGAGAATATATAACTATCTTTTCTCCCTTTTTTATATATCCATATTTTGTTCTTAAAAGTTCTTCATAGGGTATATCAGAATTGGATAGTTTCTGAATTTCCTTTTTATAATATCTGTTTTCTTTTTGAATCTCTTCGATTTTTTTCATTTCTCTTTTTACCATAAAACTAAGAATTAAATAAGTAGAAAGAGTAAAGATAATCACTATTATCAAAATCCCTAAAAACCATTTTTTTCTTTTTTTTCGTTTTTTTTTGTAAGGTTTAATAATAATCTGAGACTTGCGTTTGCTTAGCATATTTTTACCTAAAACCATTGCCAAGGAGATGGTGTAGAAGTTTTTTTATCAGATGGAATCTCCGGAGATACCTTAGGTGTGGTTTGAGTATAAGGATAATAGGGAGGAGAGTAAGGTTTTGCAATGTAACCAGGAGGGGGAGGTGGGGGAGGAACAGGAACTTTTATATCAAATTCTTCTTTTTTAGAAAATATTCTCGAAAAAAAACCACTTATCATAGAAAAAGGATTGATTTTAGACAAAAACGGCTTCTCCTCAGAATAAGAAAAAGAAGATGCTGTCTCCAAAGATAAAAGTCTTTTTTTAATTTCTTCAAGATGAGCAACTAATTTTGATGAAATTTCAGAAGAACTTATGTTTTCTTTTACCGAATAAAAAGATTTTGAGGAAGAAGCTTCTATTAAATTAAGTTCAATTTTTGCTTTATCTTTTGCAATCTCAATAAAAGATTTTAAAAAATAATTAACATTAACTTTCTTTTTTTTAAAATCCCTTTCTTTTAAGCTTATAATTTCTATTTGAGAAGGAACTGTCAAAGTGTTATAAATTGTATTTTCTATGTTCTCTTTAAATTGAGAGGGAACTCCTTGCCCTTTAAATTCAGTTGGTAAAATACCAATTCTAATTTGAGCAAGAACTAAAGAGGGGAAAACTATTAAAATCAAAATCAAAAAATATTTCATTTCTTCTGTTCTAAACTTTTCTCTTTTTCTGCTACTAATAGTCTTGTTTTAACAACAGTATCTGGATTTAAACTCATAGAATCTATCCCACATTCTACCAAGAATTCAGCAAAATCTGGAAAATCACTGGGAGCTTGTCCACATATTCCTATTTTTCTATTATTTCTTTTCGCAATCTCTATAACTTCTTTTATAAGTTTTTTAACTGCAGGATTTCTTTCATCATAAATATGAGCAACTAATTCAGAGTCTCTATCAAGGCCTAAGGTTAATTGGGTCAAATCATTAGACCCTATAGAAAAACCATCAAAAATTTTAGCAAATTCTTCTGCTAAAATTACATTACTTGGGATTTCACACATTACATAAACTTCAAGTCCATTTTCTCCCTGTTTAAGTCCATGTTTTTTCATTACCTCTATAACTTTTTTCCCTTCTTCTACAGTCCTACAAAAAGGAATCATTACCTTTACATTAGTCAATCCCATTTCTTCTCTTACTTTTTTAATAGCTTTACATTCTAAGGCAAAAGCGGGTTCAAATTTAGGATCATAATAACGAGAGGCTCCTCTCCATCCTATCATAGGATTTGATTCTATAGGTTCATATAAAAATCCTCCTGCAAGATTAGCATATTCATTAGTTTTGAAGTCTGAAAATCTTACAATTACCTCATTTGGGTAAAAGGCAGCACCAATCATAGCTATCCCTTGAGCAAGTTTATCTACATAAAAATCGGCTTTATTTTCATATCCATATGTTTTTTCCTCTATTATAGATACTACTTTAGCAATCTTTCTATCATTTTTGGCTTTTTCTTTTAATTTTTCATATTCTATCAAAGCTAAAGGATGAATCCCTATATGAGAACTTATAATAAATTCTATTCTTGCAAGTCCAACACCATCATTTGGAATTTGTCCTTGAGCAAAAGCTTGTTCGGGAATACCTATATTCATCATAATTTTTGTTTTGGTTTGGGGTAAAGACTCAAGACCAATTCTTTCTACTTCATAAGGGATTAATCCTTCTAAAACTCTACCTTCTTCTCCTTGAGTACAATCAATAGTAACTTCCATTCCTGTTTTTATAAGTTGAGTAGCAACCTCAGCTCCTACTATACAGGGAATGCCTAGTTCTCTTGAAACAATAGCAGCATGACAGGTTCTACCTCCTTTATCAGTTACAATAGCTGATGCTTTTTTCATAATGGGTTCCCAGTCTGGATCTGTCATAGTAGTTACTAAAACTTCTCCATCTTGAAATTGAGAAATCTCGCTCACATCTAAAATAACCCTTGCTTTGCCTTGACCTATTTTACTGCCTACTGCTTTTCCAGTACATATAACTTTACCCTCACCTTTTAATTTATACACTTCATAATATCTTTGCTGTTTTATAGCATGAACTGTTTCTGGACGTGCCTGAACAATATAAAGTTCTCCTGTACCTACATTCACTCCATCACCATCTTTTGCCCATTCTATATCCATAGGTCTACCATAATGTTCTTCAATAATGATTGCCCATTTAGCAAGAGTTAAAATCTCCTCATCAGTTAATACAAACTTTTTTCTTTCTTCTTTAGAAGTTTTAACTGTTTTAATGGGATTTCTTCTATCCTTTCCATATATTATTTTTATATGTTTACTTCCAAGTTTTTTTGAAAGTATAGGTTTATATCCTAATTTCAAAGTAGGTTTAAAAACATAATATTCATCTGGATTTACTTTACCTTGAACTACAGCTTCTCCCAAACCCCAAGAACCTGTAATATAGACTACATCTCTGAAACCACTTTCAGTATCCAAAGTAAACATAACTCCTGAACAGGCCATATCACTTCTTACCATCTTTTGAACAGCAACAGATAAATAAACTGCAAAATGATTAAATCCTTTATCTTCTCTATAAGATATAGCTCTGTCTGTAAATAAAGAAGCAAAACATCTTTGAACCGCTCTTACTACGTTATCTTCTCCACTTATGTTTAAATAGGTTTCTTGTTGACCTGCAAAGGATGCATCTGGAAGGTCCTCTGCAGTAGCTGAGGATCTTACTGCTACATCAACATTTTGGAAATACATTTCTTCTAATCTCCGATAAGCTTTTTTAATTTCTTCTGCTAAATCATCAGGCATTTTTGCCTTTAAGATAAGGTTTCTTATTTTTTTCCCTCTTGTTTGCAAATCTAATACATTGTGAGTATCAAGCCCTGTTAAAAGTTCTCTTATTTTTCCATCAAGTTGGTTTTCTTTTATAAAGTATTTATAAGCTTCTGCGGTTACAGCAAATCCATAAGGTACCTTTACTCCCTTTTCTGTAAGTTTTGTATACATTTCCCCTAAGGAGGCATTTTTACCTCCTACAAGAGGAACATCTTTATAAGTAATTTCATCAAACCATAATATAAAAGGTTTATGAGCTACCATAAAAATTACCTCCCCCTAAAGCTATGTTTTTCTATTAAAAGGATAATAGCAAAGGTTGCTATTATTGTCAAGTTAATTATAAAGTAAAATTGACTTTGAATTTAATATGTGCTATTTTTAAAATATGCCACAAAAAATAGTTTGTACTAATAAAAAAGCTCATCATCTTTATAATATAGAAGAAACTTATGAAGCTGGGATTCAGCTTCTTGGGTGTGAAGTGAAATCTCTAAGACAAGGGAGAGCTAACTTAAATGACAGTTTTGCAAGGGTAGTTAATGGTGAGGTTTTTCTTTATAACCTTCATATAAGCCCATATCCCCATAGTAGAGAAGCTCAAAATATAGATCCTACAAGAACAAGAAAACTCCTTTTAAGAAAATCTGAAATAAAAAGATTAGCAGGAAAGGTTCAAGAAAAAGGATATACTCTTATTCCATTAAAAATTTATTTTAATGAAAGAGGACTTGCCAAAGTAGAACTTGCTTTGGCTAAAGGTAAAAAGGTTTATGATAGAAGGGAAGAAATTAAAAGAAGAGACTTAGAAAGAGAATTAAAAAGAAAGTTTAAAATTAAATGAAACCCCTTTATCTTTCCATAAAAGGCTTTGGACCCTATCTCAAAGCTGAAATAAAAGAAGATGATTTTAAATTTCTAACAGAAAATAAACTTTTCTTAATCTCTGGAGAAATTGGGGCGGGTAAAACAACTATTTTTGATGCAATTGTCTATGCCCTCTACGGAGAAAGCACTATAGAAGGACGTAACCCAGCTGATCTTATTTCCCATTTTATTAAAAATAAACCTAATATAATTCCTGAAATTAATTTTAAATTTTTTTTAGATGGTAAAACTTATCAAATCATAAGACGTCCTTCCTTTAAAGGAAGGGCTGAAAATGTTTCTTTATGGATTGAAAATAAACTTTTTTCAGCAAAAAAAGAGGAAATAAAAGCAAAAATAAAGGAACTTATAGGACTTGATGCCAAACAGTTCAAAAAAGTCTTTCTTATCCCTCAAGGAGAATATAGAAAAATACTAATTGCTAAGAAGGAAGAAAGAGAGAACCTTCTTGAGACTATCTTTGAAACTTTTCTTTTTTCTAATTTAGAAGATTTTTTAAAAAATAAAATAAAAGATTTAAAAGAACTTTATCAGTCATTAAATGAAAGAGAAGAAGATTTAAAAAAAATTGCTCAAGTATCTAATTTTGAAGAACTAAAAAATAAAATCGAAGAACTTGAAAGAAAACAAAAGGATTTAGAAAACAAATTAAAATTTTATATCCTTAAAAAAGAAAAAATTGAAAAAGAAATAAAAGAAATAGAACATATTTTGCAACTTCAAAGAGAAATTAAAGAACTCTCGGAAAAATTTGAAAATCTTAAAAGTAAAGAAGAGGAAATTTGTATCAAAAAGGAAGTTTTAAAAAAATTAAAAATATTAAAAGAAAACCTAATTTTTTACGAAAATTTTGAAAAAATTAAAATTGAGTTAAAAAATAATCATCAAAAAAAGAAAAATTTAGCAAAAAATCTTTGCCAGATTGAAAAAATACTTGAATCACTTGAGATTGAAATTAAAGAGGTTTATCAAAAGGAAAAGGAAATAGAAAAAAAGAAACAGGAACTTCAAACTTTAAAAGAGTTAGAAAAACGTTTTGAAGAAAAAGAAATATTACACAAAAATTTGGAAAAAGTAGTTGAGCTTTTTCAAAAAAAGGCAAAAGAATTAGAGATTATCAAAGAAAAAATAAATACTTTAAAAAGGGAAGTAGAAAATGCTTTTGAAGAAAAAGACCAATTAAATAGAGCTACTTTTTTATTAAAAGAAAGAGAGATAATCACCGAATCACTCAAAGCCTTTGAAGAATATGAAAAATCAATATCAGAATTAAAAACAACTGAAAAAAAATTTAAAGAATTGAAAGCTTATTACGAAAATCTTGAGAATTTAAAAAGAGATTTAGAAATAAAAAATAGTGCCCAATATTTAGCAAAGTTTTTAAAAGAAGGAGAACCCTGCCCTGTTTGTGGCTCAATTTTTCATCCCCATCCAATTAAAACCGGAAATTTTATAGAAGAATTAAAAAGAAGAGAAAAAGAACTTTTAGAAAAAAAAGAAGAATTAGAAAAGGAAGAAAAGAGGTTTTTTAGCTTACAAGCTAAAATAGAAAATCTTGAAGAAATTTTACAGAACAAGGATAAGGAAAAACTTAACAAAGATTTTGAAAATATAGAAAAGGAACTTTCTAATCTGCCCCAAAAATATTTTCAAAATCCTACAAAAAATTTTGATATACTTTCAGAAATAGAAAAAAAAATCAAAAATCTAAAAACTCAATTAAATTATTTTGAAAATTTGGAAACAAAAAGAAGAGAGGAATTAGAAAACTTAAAAAAAGAGGAAGTAGCATTAAGAGAACGTTTAAATATTATTGAAGAACTTATCAAAAATTATTCTTCTCAAGAATTTAAGTCAAAAATAGATTATTTAGAAAGGGAAATTAAAGAATGGGAAAATAAAAAGGGGGAATTGGAAAATAATATTCGTCTTTTAAGAGAAGAAAAAATAAAAACTCAAACCCAATTAATAAATATAAAAGAATCAATAAAAAAAGATCTTCAGGAATACAAAAAGATTATTAAAAAATTGATTAGTCTAAAAAGAGAGGGCTTTCTAAGTTCTATAAATGATTTCAAAACTCAAGCTTCTACATTATCTAAAATAGAAGAAATTGAAGAGGAAATTTCAGACTTTTTTAATGAATTGGAAAGAATTAAAGAGAGACTTAAAGAAGTTAAAAACAATTTAGAAATTTATAAAAAAAAATGGGAACCCTTAACTCAAAAAACCTTAGAAGAAGAAAAATTATATTCAGAATTAGAATTAAAAAAGAATGAAAAAAGACTTTTAGAAGAGGCTTTAGGAAATTTAAATAAAGATATAGGAAGAGTAGAAAAAGATATATTACATTTTCAAGAAATTTTAATAGCCTATGAAAAATTAATAAAAGATAAAAAATCTTTAGAAGATGAGTATCCATTCTTAGAGGCTTTATACAATATCATTGCTGGAAAAAATAAAAAAGGAGTTTCTTTCCATTCTTTTGTTCTTTCCCTTTTTGCCCAGCTTATTTTAAAAAGGGCTAATTTTTATTTTAAAGAATTTTCCTTTGGTAGATATAAATTTATAGAAGATGAAGTATTACAAAAAAAATTTATTTTAGAAGTTTTTGATCATTATACAGGGAGTAAAAGGGAGACAAAGACTCTTTCTGGAGGTGAATCCTTTTTAGCTACTCTTTCTTTAGCCCTTGGAACTTCAGATGTAATTTTATATTTATATAGGACCCGTCCTTTTGAATCCCTTTTTATTGACGAGGGTTTTGGAAGCCTTGATGAAAATACTCTTGAAAAAGTAGTTAACACCTTATTAAATTTAGCTCATCATAGTGGAAGGATAATTGGAATTATATCTCATTTAAAGGAACTAAAAGATAAATTTCCTGTAGTTTTAGAGGTTTATAAAAATCAATTTTCAGGAAGTTATATAAAAATAAATAAAAACTTTTAAAATGAGATTAAAACTGCTTATTTTAGCAGGAGGTAAAGGAAGTAGATTAGGAGGAAAAAAGGCCATTATACCATTTTTTGGAAAACCTCTTATTTATTGGGTTTTTAAAAATCTAAAAGATCTTTCCTCTCCCATTTATATTTCAGTAAAAAATGAGACTCAAGAAGAAGAAATTAAAAAAGAATTAATTAAAGAAAAAGTAGAATTTGACGAAATAATATTTATTAGAGATTTATATCCAGAAATTGAGGGGCCTTTGTCAGGTATAATTTCAGCTTTAAAACTTTTTTCAGAAGAATCTGCTTTTTTAGTGGCAGCAGTAGATCAACCCTTAATAAGTAAAAATTTTTTAAATTATTTAGATCTACTTTCTTATATTTTTTGCAATCAATTCGTAATAGTAAGTAAAGGAAGAGAAAAAATAAATCCCTTCCCCGGGGTCTATCCCTGTTCTTTGAAAGGAGAAATGGAAACTTTCTTATTTAATTCCCCCAAAAAAAGCCTTTTTAGATTTTTTCAATATTTAACTACAAATCAAAGAATTTTTTTTATTGAAAATGATCAAAAAATAGAAACTGAAACATTTATAAATATTAATACCTTAGAAGATTTAAAAAGAGCAGAAATATGTTTTTACCAGAAGCTGAAGAACCAAAAAATGTAAAAATTTTAGTAGTTGACGACGATGCTTCTACTCGAGAAAACCTTAAAGAAATTCTTTCATTAGAAGGCTATCAAGTTTATACTGCTGAAAATGGAAAAGAGGCTTTAGAGATGTTATCTCATCTCAATCCAGATATAATGGTTGTTGATCTTTTTATGCCTGAATTAGATGGGATATCTCTATGTAAAATTGTAAAGAATAATACTGAAACTGTAGATATAGGAATTATTTTAATCACTGCAGCTAATGATATAGATTCAAGAATTAAAGGGCTTGCAGGAGGAGCTGATGATTTTCTTAATAAACCTTTTCTTATTCCGGAGCTAAAGGCAAGAATAGCCTCTCTTTCTAAAATTAAAAAATATAGAGATTTTTTAAAAAATTATCAAAATCTGTTAGAAAGAGAAGTTGAAAAAAAGACCTCAGAACTTCAAAAACTTTACTTACAATTACAAATAGCTTACAATGAAATCAAAGATCTTTCCTTAGAGATAATTTATAGACTTGCTAAGGCTGCTGAATTTAAAGATGAATATACAGGTTTTCATATTCAAAGAATAGGTTTTTACTCTACAAAAATTGCAGAACATTTAGGATTAAGTAAAGAACAAGTCGAACTTATAAAATATAGTTCCCCTTTACATGATATTGGCAAATTGAGAATTCCCGATCATATTCTATTAAAACCTGGTCCTCTTACTAAAGATGAATGGGAAATAATGAAAACACATACTATTATGGGAGCAAAGATACTTGAAGGCTCAAAAATAAAATATCTAAAGGCTGCAGAAAAAATAGCACTTTTACATCATGAAAAATGGGATGGAACTGGTTATCCTTATGGATTAAAAGGGAAAAAGATACCTCTTTTTGCAAGAATTGTATCCATCGCTGATGTTTTTGATGCTTTAACCTCTGATAGACCTTATAGAAAAGCCTTTTCTGTAGAGGAGGCTTTTGAAATTATTAAAAATGAATCAGGCAAACACTTTGATCCCGAATTAGTTGAGATATTTTTAAAAATTAAGGATGAAATTATAGAAATAAGAACTCTCTTCAAAGACGAAAAAAACAATTTAAGTTTTTAAAATTTCTTTTAATCTCAAAGCATTAGGAACAGCATAGCCTTCTGCTGTGTTATCAAAATAGATAAAAGCTGAATTAATTTTGAAAGTTTTTATTTTCTCAGCAAGCTTTTGAAGTTCCTCTTCCTCATAGCTTGACACATAAAGTTTTTTTGATCCATGAAGTCTAATGTATAAATAGTCTGTAGTTTGCACTTCATACCAAGAAGGATATTTTCCAGCACAATCAGAAAAACATAAGCATACTTTATATTTTTTTAAAAGTTCTATAAACTCATCGTTATGAAAAGAAATATTTCTTATTTCTATAGTGTTAAGATAATCTGAAGGTAAAATCTTTAAAAATTTTTCTAAAGTTTCTTTATGATATTTAAAGGAGGGAGGTAACTGAAATAGAAGAATCTTCCCCTTTTCTTTTAAAGGAGATATAACTTTAAGAAAGTTATTTAAATCTTCTTCTACTTCTCTAAGTTTTTTTATATGAGTTATGGCTTTAGGAGCTTTAACAGAAAAAATAAAATCTTTGGGAGTCTCTTCATACCATTTTTTAAAAGTTTTTGCTGTTGGGATTTTATAGAAAGTAGCATTTATCTCTACAGTATTAAATTGTTGAGAATAAATTTTTAACCATTCTCTGGGTTTACTTTCAAAAGGGTATAAATAGCCTTTAAAAGAATAATAACTCCAGCCACAGGTTCCAATATAATACTTGACTTTCATATCCTTTAAAGTAGAATATTTTTAAAAATTTTAAAGTGATTTTTTTAAATTTTGGTTAAAAATTTCAAAAATGAAAAGGATTTAAAACTCTTTATAAAAAGATTTTTAAAAGAAAATTTAAAAGGCCTTCCTCCAGAAAGTAAGATCGAGATTAAAGTTATTAAAATTAAACCAGCTGAGGTAATTTTAGAATTTCCCTTTTATTCTGAAGGAAATTTAATAAGAGTAAACGAAGTAGATTTTTTGTTAAAAAATCTAATAGATCTTGGAATAAGGGCTCAAGTTAAATATATAGATGATGTGGGAATCTTTGAGGAAAATTAAAAATGCATAAACTAACAGTTTTTGTTCCTTCTGAATTAGAAGCAGAGGTTTTAAAAGATCTTGATTTAGATTTGCAAATTATTGGAATTGGCCCAATTGAATCTGCTTTATCTTCCTATGAAATTTTACTAAACAAAAAAACTAATTTAGTTTTTTTAACTGGTTGGGCTGGAGCCTATCCAGAAACTGAGTTAGATATAGGAGATATAGTAGTAGCAACTCAAGAAATATTTGCTGATTTTGGAAGAAAATATAAAACTCACTATGCTTCTTTCCCTGAAAATTTAAAAGTTTGCAATAGTTGTTCTTTAAACCATGCTTTTACTGAGAAAGTTATTCAACTTTTAGAAGACTTTGATTTAACTCCTGTTGTTGGGAGTTTTTCTACTGTATGTTCAGCAACTTATGATTTAAATAGAGCTTATTTTATAAAGGAAAAATTTGATGTTATAGCAGAAAACATGGAAGGTTTTGGAGTTGCTAAAGCTTGTGAAAAATTAAAGGTTCATATGGTTGAAATAAGAGTGATAAGTAACCTTCTTTCTCAACCAGAAAAGGAGTGGGATAAAACAAAGGCTTCGGAAGTTTTAAAAAAGGTTTGGGAATGCTTAGTGAAAAATTGGAGATAGCTCTTTCTCCTTGTCCTAATGATGTTTTTATAGTTTCAGGAATAATTCTTAAAAAAATTAAATCTCCTTTTGAGGTTAATTTTTATTTTGAAGATATAGAAACTTTAAATAATTTAGCTATAAAAAGAGTTTTTCCAATAATTAAAGCTTCTTTTGCTATATGGAATTTTATCTTTTCTGATTATGAGCTTTTACCTGTTGGCTCTGCCCTTGGATTTAGTGTAGGCCCCTTACTTGTAGGATTAAAATCCTATTCAATTGAAGATTTTAGCAAATTAAAAATTGCTATCCCTGGAAAATATACTACTGCTCATATGCTTTTTAATTTTTATTATCAAGATAAAATAGAAAAAATCTTCGTAAAATATGACCAAGTAATTCCCTTCTTATTAGAAGGTAAAACTGAACTTGGGATTCTTATTCATGAAGGAAGATTTTTGTACTATAAATATGGTTTACATAAAATTTTAGATCTGGGAGAATATTGGGAAAAAATTACTAAAGCCCCTCTTCCCTTAGGAGGATTTTTTATTAAAAAAGCCTTATCAAAAAAAATTAAAAACGAAATTGTTAATCTTTTTAGAAAAAGTATTAATTGGGCTAAAAATAATTGGGGAGAGGTTTTTCCTTTATTAAAAAATTATGCTCAAGAAATGGAAGAAGAAATTATTAAAAAACATGTTGATACCTATGTAAATGAGTATACCTATGAATTAAAAGATTTTGCTTTAGAAGGCTTGACAATTTTAAAGGACTTCTTAAATATTAAAAAATCTTTAAAAGATCTCATTTGGGGAATTTAATTTTATGGAATTATGGAAAGTATTTTTACAAACTGGATATGTGGGAAAATTTGTTCTTTTAATATTACTTATTATGAGTATTCAAAGCTGGTATATAATTATCGCAAATTATTTCAGATATAAAGCTTTTAAAAATCTTCTCTACGAGATAGATTCATTAATAAAAAAGACTAAAGATTTATCCTCTTTAATAAAAGAAACTAAAGAAATGGAAGCTCATCTTTTAGGGCATAGCATAAAAAAAATTGTAGCTTCTTTTGGAGAAATTTATGAAAATTATTTTGAAAAAAGGGATGAATCTAAAAATTTTAATTTAGAAATAGCTCTTAATTTAGCTGAAAAAGAACTTATAGAAAAAGCTTTAATAGAGCAAGAAAATATCATTATGAAATTAAGTAAAGGGTTAGGAGTTCTTGCTACAGTAGGAAATGTAGCACCATTTATAGGTCTTTTTGGAACTGTTTGGGGTATAATGAAAGCCTTTCATGACATTGGCTTAAAAGGTAGCGCAAGTTTAGCAACTGTTGCACCAGGAATTGCAGAAGCTCTTATTAATACAGCTATGGGGCTTTTTTGTGCTATTCCTGCAGTAATAGCCTATAATTATTATCTTTTAAAAAAAGAAGAAACTTCTAAGACTCTTGAGATTCTCTTTAAAAGAATTCTTCTTATTTTGAAAAGGGGTTTTATTTCTTACAAAATTTAAATATTAATTGAAGTTTGTAAAAATTGTATTAAATTAATTTTTTTAAAGGTTTTTATATTTTGAGGAGGGAGGGGCTATAATGGCAACTTGTATAGTAACTGATCAAAATTTTGAAAAAGAGGTTTTAAAATCAGAGGTTCCTGTATTAGTAGATTTTTGGGCAGCATGGTGTGGACCATGTAAAGTTATTGCACCCATTATTGACGAGATAGCAGAAGAATTAGAAGGGAAAGTAAAGGTTTGCAAAATAAATGTTGATGAAAATCCTATAACACCTGGTAAATACGGAATAAGGGCTATCCCTACTTTAATTATTTTTAAAAAGGGAGAACCAATAGAGGTTATCGTTGGAGCAGTATCAAAAAGTGTAATTTTAAATGCCTTAAATAAAGCATTATCTTCTTAAATTTTTATGAGATGAATTTTTTTGATTTTATTAAAAAATCTTTTTTAATTATTTTTTTATTTTTTATTGCGATCTCTTTAAATTCTTGCGGGACCCTTTCAAAAATTTCATCTGGTATAGAAACTCAATTTTCTGAAGCTTTTGGGAAAAAGAAGAAGAAAGAAGAAGAACCTATACTTATTGAACTTTTAAGAGATGCAGAAAAAAATTTTGCTAAAGGAAATTATGAAAAAGCTTATGAAACTTACAAAGAAATAAGAGATAAGTTCCCAGGTTCTCCGCAAGCTGTTCTTGCTCAATTAAGAATGGCAGATTCAAAATTCTGGCAAGAAGATTATTTAGAAGCTATAGCTCTTTATGAGGAGTTTGAAAAATTTTATCCAAATAATGAAGCAATACCTTATGTAATTTATCAAATAGGAACCTGTTATTATAAGATGAAACGTTCTTATGATAGAGATCAAAGTTATACAGAAAAAGCTATCTCTACTTATCAAAGACTATTACAAAACTTTCCTGATAGTCCCTATAGAGCTGAAGCAGAAAAGAGGATTAAAGAACTTAGAGAGCTTTTAGCTCAACATGAATTGTACATAGCTAAATTTTATTATAAGATTAAGTATTATAGAGGTGCATACCAAAGAATTCTTTACATTATAAATAACTATCCCGAGACTTATGCTTCAAAGGAAGCCCAAAAACTTGTATTAACTTATTATCAGAAAGCCCTTTTAGAAACTAAAGAATTTGCAGAGGGAACTAAAAAAGATTTTTGGGGGGATAAGGTTCCTTAATTATTCTTCGTAAGTAAATTCTATCTCTTCTTTTTTTTCTTTAGCTTCTTTCTCTGTTTCAAATGTTTCAAGGATAGATCTTTCCTTAAAATCATCTGCAGTTAAAAAGGGCTTAGAAGCTGAGGGAGGAAAATATCCTAATTTTTCAAGCACCATACCCATATCAGATCCGCATTTAGGACAAATTTTAATTTCTTCAGAAAAAATATAATTACATTTTAGACATTTCATCTCTTATCTCTCCTTGTTCTAAATTTTTACCACAACATTTTTTATATTTTTTACCACTTCCACAAGGACATGGATCATTTCTTCCTATTTTTTGAACTCTTATAGGTTGAGAAGCCGCTTCTTCACCTTCTTTAAAAGGATCTTCTCTTTTATATTGAAGCTTCTTACTATCAATTTCCTCCTTTTCTAATTCTTCTATTATTTCTTCGGAAGACTCCCTTGTTTCTTTAATTTCTATTCTAAAAAGATAGGAAAGAGTTATCTCTTTTATTCTTTTCATTAAGTCTACAAACAAATAAAAAGCTTCTTTTTTATATTCTTGTAAAGGATTCTTTTGCCCATATCCTCTTAATCCTGTACTTTCTTTCAAATGATCAAGCATTAATAAATGTTCTTTCCATAAGGTATCTATAGTAGTTAAAAGAAAATATTTTTCAAGACCTCTTAGAGTTTCAGAACCTATTATTTTTTCTTTTTCCTCATATCTTTTTAAAGCGGAATTTTTTAATTCTTTTACTAAATCTTCTTTTTTTGAAAAATTCACATCTATTTCTGGACTAAAAGCGAAGATTTCTTTAAATCTTTGTAAAAGTGTCTCTAAATTTTCCTTTTCAAAATGTTTATTTTCAATAAATGCCTCTTCTACAATTTCTTCACACTTTTCCTCTATCATAGAAATAATCCAGTCTTTTATAGAATCACTTTTTAATATCTCTTTTCTTTGAGAATATATTGTTTCTCTTTGTTTGTTCATTACATCATCATATTCTAAAAGATATTTTCTTATTTCGAAATGATAGGCTTCCACTTTTTTTTGAGCTTGTTCTATAGCTTTTGATAACCAAGGATGTTCTAAAGGCTCCCCTTCTGGTAATCCAAGTTTTTCCATAAAGGTTTTAAGTTTTTCAGATCCAAAAAGTCTCAAAAGATCATCCTCTAAAGATAAAAAGAAACGAGATGCTCCTGGATCACCCTGTCTCCCTGCTCTTCCTCTTAATTGATTATCTATCCTTCTTGATTCATGTCTCTCAGTTCCAATAATATATAAACCCCCAAGAGCCTTTACTTTTTCAGCATCTTTTTGGCATTCTAAATATTTTTCATAAAGAACCTTCGCCCAGTAATCTTTATATTTAGTAGTAGGATCAAGTCCTTGTCTTGCCATAGCAAGTACTTCATTCCAAGCTCTTTCATCAATTTCAGACAAATCATACCCCTCTGCTTCAAGCTGAGCTTTAGCAAGCCCCTCTGGATTACCTCCTAAAATAATGTCAACTCCTCTACCTGCCATATTAGTAGCTATGGTTACAGTATGAGATCTTCCAGCTTGTGCGATAATTTGGGCTTCTTTTTCGTGATGCTTTGCATTTAAAACTTGATGAGGAATTTTCCTCTTTTTTAGCATTTTTGAAAGGAGTTCATTTTTTTCAATACTTGTAGTTCCTACAAGTACAGGTCTTCCTTCTTTATAACATTTTTCTATTTCTTCAACCACCTTTTCAAATTTTTCTTTTTGGGTTCTGAAAACCACATCAGGATAGTCAATTCTTATCATGGGTTTATGAGTAGGAATAACTACTACATCAAGATTATAAATTTCTTTAAATTCAGCAGCCTCTGTTTCTGCAGTTCCTGTCATACCAGCAAGTTTTTCATACATTCTAAAATAATTCTGAATGGTTATCATAGCTAAGGTCTGATTTTCAGCCTCAATTCTTAATCTTTCTTTAGCTTCTATAGCTTGATGAAGACCGTCACTCCATCTTCTACCAGGCATTAACCTTCCAGTAAATTCATCTACAATTATTACTTTTCCATCCTTAACTACATAATCTACATCCCTTTTAAATAGATGATGTGCTCTTAAAGCTTGATTTATATGATGAATAAGTCTAACATATCTTGGATTATACAAATTTTTTATACCGAGAAGTCTTTCACATTCTGCAATTCCTTCTTCTGTTAAAAAAGCATTTTTAGTTTTTTCATCCACAGTAAAATGAATGTCTTTTTTAAGTTTTCTTACAATTTCATCTATGTAATAATAAAGATCTGTTGATTCTTCAGAAGGACCAGAAATAATCAGTGGAGTCCTTGCCTCATCTATTAAAATAGAATCTACTTCATCTATGATGGCATAATAATGCCCTCTCTGAACCATATCTTCTAAGGAATATTTCATGTTGTCACGGAGATAGTCAAAACCAAATTCGCTATTTGTTCCATAAGTTATATCGCAGGCATAAGCTTTTTTCCTTTCTGAATCACTCATTTGATTTTGAAGATATCCAACAGTTAAGCCCAAAAATCTATAAATAGGCCCCATCCATTCAGCATCTCTTTTAGCAAGGTAATCATTAACTGTGACTATGTGGACACCTTTACCTGTTAGGGCATTTAAATAAGCAGGAAGAGTTGCAACTAAAGTTTTCCCCTCTCCTGTTTTCATTTCAGCAATTTTACCTTCATGTAAGACAATTCCACCCATAATTTGAACATCAAAATGACGCATTCCAAGAACTCTTCTTGCAGCCTCTCTTACTACAGCAAAGGCTTCTGGCAAAATATCATCAAGAGTAGCTCCTCTTTCCAATCTCTCCTTAAATTCTACAGTTTTTCTTGAAAGTTCAGCATCAGAAAGTTTTTGCATTTCAGGTTCTAAAGAATTTATTTTTTCAACTATAGGTTTAAGCCTTTTTAATTCTCTTTCGTTTTTTGTTCCTACAATTTTTGCTAAAACTCGAGCAATCATAATAAAATTCTCACCTTTTTGGATTTTTAATAATTTAATACTTTTTCTTTATAAAACAACCTACCTTGTTTTTTAGATTCCTTTCTTTTAAAATAAGGCTTGATGAAAATAAAAGAAAAATTAGAAGATTTTGTTGTTTCAGAAATTGCAGACATTTATCCTGAAGGAAAGGGAGAATATTCCCTTTATATGCTTAAAAAATTAAATATTTCAACTTGGGACGCACTGGGGAAGATTGCAAAAAAATTGAGAATTTCCATGGATTCTATAAATTATGGAGGATTAAAAGATAAAAAGGCAATAGCTCATCAATTTATTACCATTAAAGGAGGACCTAAAAGAGATATAAAAGAAAAGGAATTTGAGCTTATATATTTAGGAAAAACAACTAAACCTATGTCGAAGGATCTCCTTATAGGAAATAAATTTGAGATTATTGTAAGAGATTTTCAAATAGAAGAAAAAAAGTTTGATAGAGAAGTAGAGTTGGTAAGAAAATTTGGACTTTCAAATTATTTTAACGAACAAAGATTTGGTTCCATTAAAAGTTCTAAGGAATTTGCTGCAAAAGAAATTATTTTAGGAAATTACGAAAGGGCTCTATATCTTATGATGGCTGAAGGAAGTGCTGTTGATATAGAAAAAACAAGAAAATTTAGAGATTGCTTAAAAAAACATTGGGGAAATTTTGAAAAATGTTTGGAATTTGCTAAAGTTAATTGGGAAAAAAATTTGCTAAATTTTTTAATAACTCATAAACCTTCTAAAAGGACTTTTAAACGAGCTTTAAATCTAGTAGATAAAGAATATCTCTTTTTCTTAGGAAATGCCTACCAAAGTTATTTGTGGAATGAAGTATTAAAAGAAGTCATTTTAAGGCTTGAAATACCATATTTTGAAATTTCTTATCTTTTAGGAAAACTATTTTTTTATAAAGAAGTACCAGCTGATAAATGGGAAATATTGAAAAATTTAAAATTACCTTTACCATCCCCTAAGCTAAAATTTAAAGAAAAGTTTGAAAACTTAAATTTAGAAGAAATTTATAATGAAATATGTAAAAGGGAAGGCTTAGACAATATTAAAAATTTGAGAAGCTTTATAAAAGGACTTATATTTAAAACCTATCCAAGACCAGCGGTTATTTTTCCAGAAAAATTAGAATGGGAAAAACTTGATAACACAACTATAAAAATAAAATTTACTTTAGAAAAAGGAGCTTATGCAACTTTAGTTGTAAAGAGGCTTTGTTATGGTTATCAGAATCCCTAACTGGCTTGGTGATGCCTTAATGGCAACCCCTGTATATTATAATCTTTGCCAAAAAGAAAAAATTTATTTATTTGGACCTTCTCCTATAGTAAATCTTTTCAAATTTTTTCCTAATACAGAAATTCTCTATTATGAAAAAGGTAATACCAAAAAAAATTTAGAAATTTTAAAACCTTTTAAAAAGGAGATTGGACTTCTTCTTACTAACTCTTTTTCTTCAGCTTGGCTTTTTTTTAGAGCTGGTATTCAAGAAAGATGGGGATATGCAAAAGACTTTAGAAGTTTTCTTTTAACAAGGGCTATCAAACCTCCTCGTCAAAAAATCCACCAAAGAGATTATTATTTATATCTCTTAAAAGCCTTAGGACTTCCTTATGAATATAAAGAGTTACTCTTACCTCTTGATGAAAAAATAGTAGAGATGGCTAAAGCTTTTTTAAAAGAACTTAAAGATAAACCCTTTGTTATTATAGCACCAGGTGCTGCTTATGGACCAGCTAAAATGTGGCCTAAGGAATATTACAAAGAACTTGCTTCCAATCTTGTGAAAAAAGGTTTTACCGTAATTGTTGTAGGAAGTTTAAAAGAAAAAGAGGTAGGAGCTTTTATAAAAGATGGAAAAAAGGAAATATATAATTTTTGCGGAAAAACAAATTTGAATGAGGTTGCAGGAATTTTCTCCTTAGCTAAAGCTGTTATTTCTAACGATTCGGGGCTTATGCATCTTGCAGCAGCTCTAAAGGTACCTCAAATTGCTATTTTTGGTTCCACTGACCCAGAAAAAACAGGACCTTTAAATAAAAAAGCTATAGTTTTAAAGGCTAATCTTTCTTGTAGTCCCTGTTTTAAAAGAACTTGCAAATACGAACACTATAATTGTCTAAAATCAATCTCTCCCAAGGAAGTTTTAGAAGCTTTAGAAAAATTAATTTCCTAATTTTTATAAATTCATCACTTCATCAATAGCTTTCTCAATTAACTCTTTTGGAGGTATTCCACTATATCCATTTTTAGTTTTATAAATACGACATACCATAGTTGGGAAATCATTTCTTCTTTCTCTTTCAATATCTAAGCCATTAATCTGAATTGTGGGAGAACCTAAGAATCTATACTTAATTGCGTCTTCCTCTGATTTAACTTCTATAATTTCAATCTCCTCTTCAATCCCTTTTTCTTTAAGTACTTCTTTTAATAAATTTAAAGCTGGTTTTACATTAGGACAACCTTTAAAATATAAAAATCTTATTTTCATAACCCACTCTTAATATTTTCTACCTTTAATTTTTAAATTTTTTATAATATTTCAGAATTTCTTGCCATTTTTCCCAGGCTTGACCTGATTGGATAAGCTCTCTGGCTTTTTTTATTCCTCCTTTAAAATCTATAGCTTTCTCACAGAGATAAATAGCTCCTCCAAGATTTAAAAGAAACATATCCATAATAGGACCTTCAAGTTTCCCTTTTAGTAAATTTTCTAAAATTTCCTTACTTTGAGAAGGATCTTTAATTGTTAATTCCTCTGGAATTGTACATCTTTCAAAACCAAAGTTTTCCGGATCTACATAATAGGTAGTAATTTTCCCATCTCTTAATTCTGAGATCTTTGTAGAGCCAGTAATAGTTATTTCATCATATCCTTCTTCACCAAAAACAACCAAAGCTCTTTTAACTCCTATACTATCAAGCACATAGGCTATTTTTTCTGTAAGCAAAAAATCATATACTCCTAATAATTGATAATTAGCCAAGGCTGGATTTAAAAGGGGTCCAAGAGTATTAAAAATAGTTCTACCGAGTTTTTTTCTTATTCCTGCAACCCTTTTAAAGGCTGGATGATAAAGAGGAGCAAAGAGAAAAGAAAATCCAATTTCTTCAAGAGCTAAAGCTCCTGCTTCAGGAGTTAAATCTAAAGGAATACCACAAGCTTCTAACAAATCTGCACTTCCACATTTACTTGAAACAGATCTATTTCCATGTTTAGCAACATAAATTCCCTCTAAAGCTGAAAGAGCTATAGCAACAGCTGTTGAAAAATTAAAAGTATGTTTGTTATCTCCTCCTGTTCCGCAGGTATCAACAATTATTGCAGATTCAGGTAAATTATGAGGTACTTTTATCATAATTTCTCTATAAGCCATTACTGCACCGGTTATTTCTTGCCAGGTTTCTCCCTTTTTTCTTAAAAGATCAAGAAATAACTCTACTTCTTCATCTTCGAAATTATTAGTAGCTATTTTTTTAAAAACTTCATAGGCTTCCTCCTTCTTTAAATTTTCTCTTTCTTTAAGTTTTGCGATAGCTTCTTTAATTTCCATTTAAACTAACCTCCTAAATCCATTTTTTCTACAAGCAAACTTGGAGAACCTATAGACCCATAAAAAGTGAGATCTGAACCAAGTTCTAAAACATTTTTAAATAATTCAAAAATATTCCCAGAAAGAGCCATTTCACAAAAATAATCTATAGGTTCTCCTTCTTTATAATAAATTCCTGAAACTCCAAAAGAAAAATCTCCAGAAATAGGATTAGCAGTATGACCCCCCAACAATTCTAAAACTTCAAAAACCTCTTTTTCTGCTTTAATAAGATCTTCTTTAGAAACTTCTCCATTCTTAAGGTAAAGATTAGTAGAAGAAATTTTAGGAAAAGATGAAAAATCGAGTCTTCTTGAATTTCCAGCTTTAAATTCTTTAAGTCCTCTTTTTTCTGCTTCTCTTTTCCAATAAGTATCAAATAAAAAGGTTTTTACTATGCCTTTTTCTATAAGTATTTTTTTATTTTGTGCTACCCCCTCATCATCAAAGGGTCTACTCTCAGGTAAAGAAGGATTAATTCCATCATCAAATAAAGTAATTTTTTCATTAAAAACATTTTTCTCCAGTTTATCTTTCAAAAAGGATCTCCCTTTTAATACTTCGTCTCCCAAGAAAGAAAATTCTAAGAGCTCTAAAAGATTAACTACTAAAAATGGAGGAAAAAGAATAGGAATTTTTAAATTTTTTCCTTTCTTGGTTTTAGAAAGAGCTATAGCCTTTTGGCAGGCAAGCTCAATCCTTTCTAAAAGAGTTTGGTAATTAAATTCAACCCCTTCATACCATTCATAAGCTTCGGCTTCTTTATTATTTTTAGCAACTACCGAGATAATAAAACTATAAAAGGGACTTTCCCAAAACAATTCAAGTTCATTTCTAATTAAAATATATTTAATTTTCCCAAAAGAAAGTTTAATTTTTTCAACTCTTGTTATTGAAGAATCAAAACCAAAGGCTTTTTCTTCTAATTCAGTAAGTTTTTCTTTAACTTCATTTACAGAGATATTGAGGTCTTTTGAAAAATAAATTTCTGGATATTTTTTTTCTTTTTCCGGAAAAATAGAAGGCACACCGTATTTTGAAAGAGCTTTAGCTTTTAAAACCGCTTCTTCTAAGTCTAAAAAGTTAAAGGACGTACTATAAGAGAGACCAGCTTTTCCATCTTCATTTAAATATCTTATGGAAATATTTTGATCTTTATATTTTTCTTCTAAAAAATCTTTTCTATCCCTTTTTTCTAATTCAAAACCCTCTTCAATTTCTATCCAAAATTCAACAGGTTCTTTTTGAGATATTTTTTTAATTTCTTTTAAAAATTCCATAAATATTATTTTAAAATGCTTTTTCCAGCAAAAATAGCTGCAGAACCAAGGTATTCTTCAATTCTTAAAAGTTGATTAAATTTAGCTACTCTTTCACTTCTTGCTGGTGCTCCAGTTTTTATTTGTCCTGTATTCAAAGCTACTGCAAAATCAGCAATAAAAGTATCTTCTGTTTCCCCTGAACGATGAGAAACCATGCATTTCCAATTATTTCTATAAGCTAATTCTACAGCAGAAATTGTCTCAGTTAGTGTACCTATTTGATTAAGTTTAATTAGAACTGCATTAGCAAGTTTTTCTTTAATTCCCCATTCAATTCTTTTAGGATTGGTTACAAATATATCATCTCCAACAATTTGGATTTTATTTCCTAAACTTTTAGTAATAAGTTTAAACCCTTCAGGATCATCTTCTGCGAAGGGATCCTCAATTGATATAATAGGATAATTTTTAACTAATTTTTCATAGTATTTAAGAAGTTCTTCTCTATCCATTTTTTTACCAAGACCAGAAAAATTATATATTCCGTTTCCCTCGTATAATTCTGAAGGTGCTACATCCATAGCAATAGCAATATCTTCTCCTGGTTTATAACCTGCTTTTTCAATAGCTTTAACTAAAAAATCTAAAGCCTCTTCAGGAGATTTTATTTGAGGAGCAAAACCTCCTTCATCTCCTATAGAAGTACTTAATCCTTTTTCTTTTAAAAGGCTTTTTAACGAATGGTATGTTTCTGCTCCCATTCTTAAAGCTGTAGAAAAGCTATCTCCTCCCCAGGGAACAATCATGAATTCTTGAAAATCTAAAGGATTATCTGCATGAGCACCACCGTTTATAACATTCATAAAAGGTACAGGCAAAACTCTTGCTCTTAATCCACCAATATAAGCAAAAAGAGGTACTCCTAATTCTTCAGCAGTGGCTTTAGCACAGGCAAGAGAAACTCCTAAAATAGCATTAGCTCCAAGTTTTGATTTGTTCTCGGTTCCATCAAGTTCACAAAGCATTTGGTCAATTTCTACCTGTTTAGAAGATTCAAAACCCTCTAATTGAGGAGCTATAATTTCATTTACATTAAAAACCGCCTTTTGAACCCCTTTCCCAAAATATCTTTTTGGATCTTTATCTCTTAATTCAAGAGCTTCGTGTTTACCAGTTGAAGCCCCTGAAGGAATTGATACTCTTCCATAAAAACCACTTTCTAACCAAACCTCTACTTCAATTGTAGGATTACCTCTTGAATCAAGTACTTCACGAGCCTTTATATGGGAAATTTTGCCCATTTCTTTCCCTCCTTTTCTTTGAAATTTTCTTTAATAAAATTTTTTATCTCTTCCCAATAAACAGGTTTAGTTCCTATCTTACCAACCACTATTCCTGCTGCAATATTTGCTAATTCAAGAATTTGTTTTAAAGGTAAACCTATAGCATAAAAAGCTCCTAAGGAGGCTATTACTGTATCTCCAGCTCCTGAAACATCATAAACTTCCTTTGCTTGAGAAGGAGAATAAATGGCTCCTTCCTTAGGATGATAGGAAAATATTCCATCTTTACCTAAGGTTATAACAAGAAAATCAAGATTGTATTTTTCAACCAAAATTTTTGCAGATTCTTTCAGATTATCTTGGGAAAGATTTTCTTTAAAAGCAGTTTCCTTAAATTCCTTATAATTGGGAGTAATTGAAGTTGCACCTTCATATTTTTTCCATTCTACACTTTTAGGATCAACCATAAGAAATTTATCTTTCCTTTTTGCTTCTTTAACTATCCATGCACAAAAACTTTCAGATAAAAACATACCTTTAGCATAATCAGAAAGAATTACCCCATCAACTTCCTGAAGAATTTCTTCATAAATTTCTTGAAATTTTTTTTCTAAATTTTTACTAATAGGTTTCCTCTCCTCTTTATCTATACGAAGAAGTTGTTGAGATTGAGCAATTACTCTTGTTTTAATAGTAGTAGGACGAGAATTCTCTTCTAAAATACCTTTTATTCCTATTCCCTCTTTTTTAGCAAGATCCTTTAAAATTTTACCGTGCTCATCCCTTCCCACAACTCCCATCAATTCAACTTTAACTTTAAGACCTCTTAAGTTTGCAGCAACATTGGCTGCTCCACCTAAACTAAAATAGATTTCTTTTAAATCAAACACCGGAACCGGGGCTTCTGGAGAAATTCTATTAACCTCTCCCACAAAGTATCTATCAAGAATACAATCCCCTATAACAAGAAGTTTTACATTCTTGAGTTTTTCTTCAATTTTTTCTAAAGAAAAAGACTGCATTTTTATTTTGCTTCTTTAAGAATCTTTTCTTGAAAAGGCATATTTTCTAATAATGGTAATCCTGCTAATTCTCTTATTCTTCTTTCTATTTCTTGAGCTAAATCTTTCCTCTCTTTAAGAAGTTTTCTCACACTTTCTCTTCCTTGTCCTAACCTTTCTTCTTTTCCATCAAATTTATAAGTATACCAAGCCCCACTTCTTTCAATAATCCCCATAGCTAATCCAAGATCAATTAATTCTGCTTCTTTAGAAATTCCTTCTCCAAAGTAAATATCAAATTCAACTTCTTTAAAAGGTGGAGCAAGTTTATTCTTAACAATTTTTACTTTTACTCTATGACCTAAGGTTTCTGATCCTTCTTTTATAGTAGAAATTTTCTTTATTTCTAATCTTAAGGAAGCAAAAAATTTAAGTGCCATGCCTCCAGGTGTAGTCTCAGGAGGTCCCCCAAAGGTATTTATTCCTATTTTCATACGAGTTTGATTTATAAAAACTACAGCAGTATTACTTTTAGAAATAGCAGATGTCAACTTTCTCATAGCTTTTGACATAAGACGAGCCTGAGATCCTACTTGTTGATCTTCCATTTCCCCTTCTAATTCTGCTTTTGGAACAAGAGCAGCTACAGAATCTACGACTACAATATCAACTGCTCCACTTCTTATTAAGATTTCTGCAATATCTAAAGCTTCTTCTCCTGTAGTTGGTTGAGAGATAAGTAAATCTTCAACCTTTACACCCAATTTTTTAGCATAATTCACATCGAGAGCATGTTCTGCATCGATAAAAGCTGCAACTCCTCCCAATTTTTGAGCGGAAGCTACCATATGAAGAGCTAAGGTAGTTTTTCCAGAAGCCTCTGCTCCGTAAATTTCAGTAATCCTACCTCTTGGTATTCCACCAATTCCTGTTGCAATATCAAGACTTAATGAACCTGTTGGAATGGTGCTTACTTCAATCTTTTTTTCACTCTCCCCTAAACGCATTATTGAACCTTTCCCAAATTGCTTTTCAATCTGGGAAATAGCTGCTTCTATAGCTTTTTTCTTATCAAACTCTTTTTCTACCATTTTCATAAATTTCCCCTCCTAAAAATTTAAGTTATTTTAAATCATACCATAAAAATTCTTCATTAAAAAGTCAAGTTTGGTTTTATTAAATGTAAATAGTAAAATAAAAAATTATGGAAAAAAATCCTTGGTTTGATAAATGGGCTAAAAAGGCTAAAGAAAAGGGATATCCTGCTCGCTCTGTATTTAAACTTATGGAAATACAAGAAAAATACAAAATCATTCAAAAGGGAGATATAGTTTTAGATTTAGGAGCATCTCCTGGATCATGGTCTAAATATGCTTTAAGTATTGTGGGAGAAAAAGGAAAAGTGATTGGGATTGATATCTTACCTATAAAAATAAGCCATCCTAATTTTTATTTTCTTCAAAAAGATGTTTTTGAATTAGAAGAAAATGATTTTAAAAACTTGGGAATAGAAAAGGTTGATGTCCTCTTAAGCGATATGGCACCAAAAACAACAGGAGATAAATTCGGAGATCATGTGAGATCTGTGAGACTTGCTGAAAAAGCTTTAGAAATAGCAAAAAATTATTTAAAAGAAGGTGGTTCTTTTGTAGTAAAGGTTTTTGAAGGAGAAAAAATACCTATTTTAAAAAGGCAAATTGAAAAATACTTCAAAAGTGTTAAATTTTTTAAACCTAAAAGCTCAAGAAAAGAAAGTAAAGAAATTTTTATTATAGCTCAAGGATTTAAAAAATACCTTTTAAAAAGGGGATAGATTGAAAATTCTTCATTCCTCAGATTGGCATTTAGGGAAAAGTTTATTTGGAAAAAAATTAATAGATGAACAGGCACTCTTTTTTGAAAAAACTTTTTTCCCTTTGGTAAAGGATGTAAAACCTGATATTTTGATAATTACAGGAGATATAATCGATAAACCAAATCCTGATCTGGAAACTTTAAAACTTCTTTCTGAAATTCTTTTCTGGTTATTTAAAGAAAAAATCCCCTCTCTGTTTATTCTCGGAAATCATGATTCCAAAAGAATTACTTTATTTAAGGAATTTTTAAAACAAAATTATTTATATATGATTGATAATCTTTATCATTTTAAAGCTCCCTTTATTTGGGAAGATGAAAAGGGTGAAAAAATTTATTTTTACATTTTACCCTATCTTCCTCTTTATGAATTTAAGGAAAATATTGAAATATTTTGGGGAAAGGAAAATAAAATTGTTGTAGATTTTTTTGTTAAAAAATCTCAACTTCTTTTAAAAGACTTAGTAGAGCTCCTTTTAAATTTAACTAAAGATAATTTTTATAGACCTGCTATAGCTCTTGGACATTTTGCAATAGAAAAAGGGATCTTTACTGGAGAAGAAATATCTCTTAAATTTATGGGTTTAGAAGAGGTATTTCCTTTGGAACTTTTTAAAAATTTTGATTTTCTTCTTTTAGGACATCTTCATAGACTTCAAAAGGTATCTTCAAAGGTTTTTTATTCTGGATCTATCCTTCCTTATAGTTTTGAAGAATCGGTTCACAAAAAGGGAGTTTGGTTTTTTGAAATAAAAAATAGTGTATTAGTAAAGGAAGAACCTATTTATCTTTCCCCATCCTTTGAAATGAAAATTGTAAAAGGTTATTTTAAGGATTTAATAAACTCTCCTAAGGATGAAGCTTATATAAAGATAATCCTAAAAGACGAAGAACCTGTTTTACATCCCTTTGAAAGATTAAAAACCGTTTTTCCTAATCTTTTATTATTAGAATATGAAGATAAAAAAACAGAAATTTCTTCTTTTAGTAAGGATTTTATAATGGAAGAATTTTTAGAAAGCAAAAAAATGGAACTGAATGAGGAAGAGCTTTTTAAAAAATTTTACAAATATATAGAAGAAAAGGAGATCGAAGATAAATTATTTGAAGCTTTCAAAAAGTATTTAAAAGAATTTAAAGAAAACCAAAAGGAGGTGAAATCATGGCCATAAAAGCTATAGTAGCAGGTGCTGCAGGAAGAATGGGTAAAACTATTATTAATTTAATATTTCAAAATCCGCAAATAGATCTGATTGCTGCTTTTGAACATCCTGAAAATCCTGCAGTAGGAAGGGATGTAGGAGAAGTAGTAGGACTTCCTAAAACAGGAATAATAGTTGAAGATTCCTTAGAGAAAGTTATAGAAAAAGGTGATGTAATTATTGATTTTACTTTTCACAAAGCCTCTTTAGAACATGCAAGAATAAATGCTAAATATGGAAAAGCTATGGTAATTGGAACAACCGGTTTTTCTAAAGAGGAGCTTGCTGAGGTTCACGAGCTTGCTAAAAAACATTTTCCTTTGGTTCAAGACTATAATATGAGTATGGGAGTTAATCTTTTAGTAAAATTGGTTGAATTAACTGCTAAAGTGCTTTCTGAAGGTTATGACATAGAAATAATTGAAGCTCATCATAGAATGAAAAAGGATGCTCCAAGTGGAACAGCTTTAAAACTTGCTAATGCCATAGCTACTGTTCTTGGGAGATCTGATAAAGATTTCAGATTCTGCAGAGAAGGTATCATAGGAGAAAGAAAAGAAACAGAGATCGGAATACAAACTATAAGAGGAGGAGATATAGTAGGAGAACATACAGTTCTTTTTGCAGGAATTGGAGAAAGAATAGAACTTACCCATAGAGCTAGTAGTCGTGAAACCTTTGCTCGTGGAGCACTTAAGGCTGCTTTATGGGTTGTAGGAAAACCTCCCGGAGTTTATAATATGCATGATGTTTTAGGTTTAAAAAACTTATAAATTTTGGGAATCTATGGAAGAAAAAACTTGCCCTTCAGCTGAATTATTTTTTAAAAGAGAATTTAAAAAACATACAGGAATAAAGGATATTCGTTTTGTCTTAGCTATCGGGAGTGGTAAAGGTGGTGTAGGAAAAACAACAGTTTCTGCTATTTTATCCCTTGCTCTAAAAAAAGCTGGCTATTTAGTAGGAGTTTTTGATCTTGATTTTTATGGACCAAATTTACATCTTGTATTAGGTGTCAATAAAAAACCTATGGTAGAATTTGGAAAAATTAAACCTGTAAGTTCTGATAATATAAAAATTTTAAGTTTAGCTTTAATGATTGCAGAGAAAGAGCCTATCTTTATGAGAGGTCTTATGGCTTCTAAATTGCTTCAGGAACTTCTTCAAAAGGTAGAATGGGGTCCCCTTGATTTTCTAATTCTTGATTTACCTCCTGGCACAGGGGATATATTTCTTACCATGCTTGATTTTTTTAATCCTGAAGGATTTATATTAATAACCACTCCACATAAATTAGCTCTTTCAGATGCAAAAAGAACCCTTTCTATCCTAAAAGAAAAAATGGTTCCTATTTTGGGAGTAGTTAAAAATATGGCTGATTTTTTTGAAGATGAAACCTCCTTTCAAGATTTTTTGAATGAGCAAAAATTAAATGTTTTATTTGAAATCCCTGTATTAAAAGAGCTTTCAAAAACAGAAAATTTAACAGAAGTTTTTGAATCTTCTGAAAAACAAAAATTTTTAGAAACCATTGCTGAAAAGGTGCTTGATAAAGTTTTTAGAATTAAGTAATATTGATGGCTTATACAGATATTTATAAAAATTTAGTAGAAGCTGGTCTTTCTTTAGCAAGAGCAAAAAGACTAAAAAGGGTTTGTGTGGGAATTCATTATACTATGGTTGAAATTGAAAGAGGAGGTGTAGGTTTAGCCTATACCTTCTTGCAAGAAGTAAAAAAATGTTGTGAATTGAGAAACGAAATTACTTTTTGGAAAAGCTCTGCAGATATGGTAGTAAAAGGTTATTTATCAGGCAATCCTATAGAAGAAGTGATCGGTCTTGCTACTATAAATGCTGTTTTTAACCATAAAAAAGACTTTTTAAAAGATGCTATTCCTGGAGATGTATTTTCAGAAATTAAGTTAAACAGTAAAGATGAGATTTTAATGATTGGATATTTTGAACCTCTTTTCAAAAAACTTGAAGGAAAAGTAGAAAAAATTTGGGTAATAGATAAACCCCTTGAAGAAACAAGTTTAAAGATTTCTGATATAAGTGATAAAATAAAATTAGCTATAATAACATCTTCAACCTTAGTAAATAAAACGCTCCACTCAGTTTTAGAAAATTTGGAAAGTGTTCCTGAAATCCTTTTAATAGGTCCTACAACTCCTTTAAATCCTGAAGTATTTAGATTTACACCTATAACATGGCTTTGTGGAAGTATAGTAAGAGATCCTGAACTTTTATTTAGAATGGTTTGCGAAGGAAAGGGAGCAACTTCTTTCTTTAAAAGTGGTGTTCTTGAAAAGATCAATATAAGGGTTAAAAAATGAATAAATTAAAATACCTTAGTTCTCAATATCTTTTACCTTTTTTCTTATGGATACTTTTAAGTTTTAGATTCTATCCTTCAGATATCTCAAAAACCCTTCTTCATTCAGGAAAAATTTTTATAGGTTGTGGTCTTTATGGATTAGGAATGACTATAATAATTAATGGACTTTTAACAAAATTTGCTAAAAAAACTTTGACCAGAGATAGCTTTATCAAAATTGCCCTTTGGTTAGCTGTAATTACTGCTTTGGCTGCAAGTCTTGAATTTTATTTTGGATTGAGAAAGTGATTGGTATATTTGATTCTGGTCTTGGTGGTTTAACAGTTGTAAAGGAAATATTAAATAAGTTACCTCAATATAAAATCATTTATTTTGGTGATACTGCAAGAACTCCCTATGGAACTAAAAGCGCAGAAACGGTAAAACGTTATGCCATAGAAAATACTAAATTTTTATTGGAAAGGGGTGCCAAAATTATTGTAGTTGCTTGTCACACTGTATCAAGTACAGCTATACCTGTTCTTAAAGAAAAATTCCCAAATATACCCTTTTTTGAAGTAGTAACTCCTTCATTTAAAAAGGCTTTAAAACTTACTAAAAATAAAAAAATTGGTCTTATAGGAACAAGAACTACTGTTGAAAGTGGAATCTATGATCAATTGTTTTCTCAAGCTGATTCTGAAATAAAATTATATTCAAATCCAGCCCCTCTTCTTGTTCCACTTATTGAAGAAGGTTGGCTAAAAAAACCAGAAACAAGAAAAATTGTTAAAAAATACTTAATTCCTCTTAAAATGAAAGGAATTGACACCCTTATTTTAGGGTGTACCCATTATCCATTAATAAAGAAAGTTATTCAAGAAAAAGCAGGAAAAAGGATTAAACTTGTTGATCCTTCGGAAGAGATAGCTTTAGAAGTGAAAAATTTCATTGAAAATACTCCAGAATTAGCTAAGGAACTTCAAGAAAATGGTGAACCAGAAATTTATGTTTCAGATATTACTCCCAATTTTGAAAAAATTGCTAAATTATTTTTAGGAAGACCTATAAAATTAAAAAAAGTAAATTTAGAATGAGGCAGAATATGGGATACATTGTTGAAATGGGAGAAATTTATTTAGCTGGAAATTATAAAAGAGAAAAACTTGCATTTGTAAAAGGCTCTGGAACAAGATTATTTACTGAAGACGGTGAAGAATATTTAGATTTTACTTCAGGAATAGCAGTTTGCAATCTTGGGCATGCAAATCAAGAACTAATAAAAGAATTAAATACTCAAGCAGAGCTTCTTTGGCATACTTCAAATCTTTATTATGTTTCACCTCAAGCTAAACTTGCTAAAAAACTCGTAGAACTTTCCTTTGCAGAGAAGGTATTCTTTGCTAATAGTGGTGCTGAGGCAATAGAAGCTGGGCTTAAACTTGCAAGAAGATGGGCTTATGAAAATTTTGGAAAAGAAAAAAATCAATTTATAGCTCTTGAAAATTCCTTTCACGGAAGAACTTATGGAGCCTTATCTGTAACGGGTCAACCTAAGTATTGGGAAGGCTTTGAGCCTTTACTTCCTGGAATTATCTTTATTCCACCAAATGATAAAAAGGCATTATCTGCCTCCTTCAATGAAAAAGTCTGTGCTATTATTTTAGAGCCTATTCAAGGAGAAGGAGGGGTCTACCCTTTAGATAAAGAATTTGTAGAGCTTGCAAAGGAACTCTGTCAAAAATATAATGCCCTTCTTATCTTTGATGAAGTTCAGACAGGAATAGGAAGGACTGGCAAACTTTTTGCATATGAACATTTTGGGGTTGAACCAGATATTATGTGCCTTGCTAAAGCTCTTGCTAATGGCCTTCCTCTTTCAGCTATGCTTGCTAAGGAAAAAGTAATGAGTGCTTTTAAACCAGGAACTCATGCCTCAACCTTTGGAGGAAATCCCTTAGCTTGCGCAGTTGCTTTAAAAGTGCTTGAAATAGTAAGTAATCCCTCTTTTTTAAAAGAAGTTGATTTAAAAGGAAGAATTTTAAAAGAAAAATTAGAAAAAATTAGAAAAGAAAGACCTGACCTCATAAAAGAAGTGAGGGGATTGGGACTCCTTATAGGAATAGAATTTAACATTTCTGCTGAAAAAATATATCAAAAACTTCTTGAAAAAAAGATTTTAGTTACTCAACCTAAACCAAATGTTATAAGACTTTCTCCTCCTTTAATCATTACTTACAGGGAGATAGACTTTTTTATGGAAACTTTTAAAGAAATTATTACAGTTCTTTAATGAATTTTTGTTTAACCATATTTGATCTTAAAGAAAATCGCTATAGCATAAATGCACTCCTTTCTGCCTTGGAAAAAGAAATTCTTATTGAAGAAATACCCATTTATTTTTTTAAAAATAAATCAGCTCTTTTAAAAGGAGTTGAAGAACTTTTAGAAAAATTTGAAAAAATAATAATTGCCTTTTCTTTTTTTACAACCCAACTCTGGGATATAAATGATGTTATAAAAACTCTTCAAAAAACTTTTGCATCTAAAAGAAAAAAACTAATTTTAATTGCAGGAGGACCTCATCCTACAGGAGATATAAAGGGTGTTTTAAATTGGGGATTTGATTTTGTTTTTACTGGTGAAGCAGAAAAAAGTTTCTCAGAATTTATAAGAACTTTAAAATTTAGGGAAAATTTTTCACAAGTAAAAGGCTTAGCCTATTTAAATGAAAATAAAGAATTTATTTATACAGGTAAATCGGAAAAAATAAATTTAAATTCTTATCCACCCTTTTCTCTAAAACTAAACCGGTTAAATCCTATTGAAATTACAAGAGGCTGTCCTTTTGGATGCTATTTCTGTCAAACACCAAGAATTTTTGGAAAAAAAGTAAGACATAGGAGCATAGAAAATATATTAAAATATGTAGAACTTTTATTAGAAAGAGGCATTAAAGATTTTAGATTTATTACTCCTAATGCTTTTAGTTACGGATCTATTGATGGAAAAACTTTAAATTTAGAAGCTTTAGAAACTCTTTTAAAAGAACTTCATCAACTTGTTAACCCAATGGGAGGGAGAATATTTTTTGGCTCCTTTCCTTCTGAAGTAAGACCAGAACATGTTACTGAAGAGACTGTAAATCTTGTAAAGAAGTATGCAAATAACGATAATTTAGTTATAGGAGCTCAATCAGGAAGTGATAGAATCTTAAAACTTTGTAAAAGAGGACATACTGTAGAAGATATATATAGAGCTGTAAAATTAACTATTAAAGCTGGTCTTAAAGCTAAGGTTGATTTTATTTTCGGATTGCCTGAAGAGAAAAAAGAAGATATAAAAGAAACTATAAAAGTAATGGAAGATCTTGCCAAAATGGGAGCCATTATTCATGCCCATACCTTTATGCCCCTTCCTCAAACTCCCTTTGTTAAAAAAAAGCCAGGTAAAATTGATTTAGACCTTTTAAAGACTATAAATAAACTTCTTGGAAAAGGACTTCTTTTTGGAGATTGGAAAATTCAAGAAGAACTTGCAGAAAAAATTTATAGATATTTTCAAACAGGTAAAATTGAAGAATGTATTAAGAATAGCATTTAATCCTTTTCCTTTTCTAAGTTCTTAATTTCTTCTTCCACTCTTTCTAACTCTTTTCTCAATTCATCACGATATTTTTTAAGCATTTCTAAATATTCAGATTTTGAAATAAATGGTTCAAATCTCCAACAAAAGGGCGGAAGGAAAGGAAACCCAAAAGACCAAAAAAAACCAAATCCTTGTCCAAATCTACGTCTCCAAAACATATCGATTTTATTTTAATAGGTTTTTAAAAATTTTCAAATTTAAAAATAACTCTACGGATTGCCTAAAATTGTAAAAATAAACTCTATTGAAAAATTTTGTTAGATGAAATATAAAATTATTAAAAATAAAACAAATTCCCATTATGGAGGTGATAGGAATTGAAGGAACTTAGATTATTGGAAAAGATTTTTATTGTATGGGTAATGTCTTTTCCTTTACTTGTCATGCTTGCAATTTGGTTAAAAGGTTGGATAGGAGATCTTCTTTTTGGTATTTCTGTTGCAGGTCTTATTTTACCAATCTTTGCTAGGATTATGGGCTTAGAAAGGGAAGTATAAAATTTTTGCTCCTCCGGAAACTTACTGTAAAAATAAATTTTTTTCTTGCCTTAAATAAAAAGCCGATTTAAAATTTTTATTAAACCAATTTTAAGCAAGAGGTGAATCATGGGAAAAGGACCTTTTTATAGAATTCACCCTATTGTAGTCGGAACTAAGGTTTTTGATAAGGGGATGATGACCTATCAACATGACTACGGAAAAGAGTATGTCATTCCCATTTATTGTTGGCTGATAGAAGGTTCAGATAAAGTTATTCTTATTGATACAGGTCTTTTAGAGGTTATTCAATCTGAATTTAGAGAACAGGCTATTGGAGGGAAAATATATAAATTTGAAGAAGGACTTGCTAAATGGGGACTTTCTCCCAAGGACATAGATATTGTAATTCATACCCATCTTCATAACGATCACTGTGAAAACGATTTTAAATGTGTAAACGCAGTATTTTATGCCCATGAACTTGAGTTTCAATCTGCTTACAATCCTCATCCCTTAGATTTTAGATACAATGCTGAGTTTATAGAAGAAGTAGATCAGGCAGGGCAAATGATTCATATAAAAGATGAGATTTTTGAAGTTGTTCCAGGAATTACCATGGTCCATACTCCTGCCCATACCAAAGGAGGAATGAGTGTTCTTATTAATACAGAAAAGGGACTTGCAGGGATAACTGGATTTTGTGTAATTATGGAAAACTTTAATCCTCCAAACAAAATAAAAGCTATGGGAATGGAAGTTATTCCACCAGGAACAAACATAGACCCTTACTTAGCTTATGATCAGATGGTAAAATTTAGAGAAACAGTTAATATCTTAATACCTTTGCATGAACCAAGTTTTTCCTCAGTAGAAACTATTCCTTAAAACTAAAAACGATTCCTTTCCTAATCTTAGGGATGCCTCTATAGAAAAGTATCCGTCACCGCATCCTGCATCAAGAAAAACAATGCCTTGAGGAAGATTTAATAGGTCAAATACTTTTGATACTGAAATTATAGATCTACTTGATTTTCCTGCGTGATGATGTTTATGTTTTTTTGAATTCATTTTAAAATATTATATCATGGATTTAACTAAACTTGAAGAAATACAATTAGATTGTGCTAAAAGGGTTATAAAAATAGAGGTTTTAAAAGAAATTAAAACTGTAGGTGGAATTGATGTAACCTTTGAAAGTTCAAAAGAAAATCCAACTAAAGCATGGGCTTGCATAGTAATTATTAGTTTAGATACTCTAAAGCCTATTTATCAAAAAATCATAGAAGATATAGTAGATTTTCCTTATATTCCTACTTTTCTTGCTTTTAGAGAACTTCCTCTTATGAAAAGGGTTTATACTGAAGCAAAATCTAAGCCAGATGTTATTTTTATAGATGGGCAAGGGATTTCCCATCCAAGAGGTTGTGGGATTGCCTCCCATTTTGGGGTTGAGGTAGGTGCTGTAACTGTAGGGGTTGCCAAGAAAAAACTTTTAGGAAATTATGAACCCCCTAAGGAAACTCGCGGAAGTTATTCTTATTTAATTTATAATGGTGAAGTTATTGGGGTAGTGCTTCGAACAAAAGACAAAGTGAAGCCTCTTTTTGTATCCATAGGGCATAAAATAAGCTTAGAGAAAGCTATAGAGCTTGTTTTAAGAACCTCTATCTACCGTATCCCCGAACCCTTAAGACTCGCCCACAATCTTTTACAAAGGTTAAGAAAACAGGTTTTAGGTAAATAAAAAATGAGCAAGGTAATATTTGTTGAAGATAAAAAAAGATAAAGTAAGATTTATTTTAAAATTTTTGAAAATTGTAAAGGTAGGAGATGAAGGAAAAGGACTTGATTTTTGAGGATAAGTTATGGAAAGCTGCTGATAAGTTGCGAAAAAAAGTGGAGGTTCACGAATATAAGTATATAGTTTTAGGATTAATATTTTTAAGATATCTTTCCTTTGCTTTTGAAGAAAAAAGAAAAGAGATAGAAGAAAAAGAGGCTAAGCATTTTCCCGAAGATTTAAGATTTAAAGTTTGTGAAGATAGAGATTTTTACATGGCTAACGGAACTCTTTACGTTCCGGAGAAGGCTCGTTGGGATTACATTCGAAAGAACGCTAATCAGCCAAACATAGGTGAAATAATCGACCAAGCTATAGAAATCTTGGAAAATGAATATCCTAAGCAATTAAAAGATGTGATACCTAAGATCTACTCTCGCGTCAATCTTGATAGCCACGATTTTGCCTATTTAATCAACCTCTTTTCCCAAATTCATTTTGGTAAAGATCATCAGGCAAAAGACATTTTTGGTAGGATTTATGAATATTTTCTTGGGAAATTTACTGAAGCAGAGGGTAAAAAGGGTGGAGAATTTTATACCCCAAGGTCTTTAACCAGGCTTATCGTTGAGATTTTAGATGTAAAGGAGGGGCGTATTTTTGACCCTGCTTGTGGTTCAGGTGGCTTTTTTATTTCAGCCTTAGAGAAATTACAAAGAGAGGGGATAGGAAATGAGCGGTTGTCCATCTACGCACAAGAGTCCAAGGAGTTTGTTTGGAAGGTTTGTAAAATGAATTTAGCCATAAGAGGAGTTGAAGGAGATATACGATGGGGAGATTCTTACCATGATGATAAATTCTTTGACCTAAGGGCTGACTATATCGTTTCCAATCCTCCCTTTAATGACAGCGAATGGGGAAGGGATAGAGTTAAACCAAACGACCCGAGGTTTAAGTATGGGCTTCCTCCTGAAAACAACGCAAATTATGTTTGGATCCAGCATTATATCTATCATCTTGCCCCAAACGGCAAGGCTGGCTTTGTTATGGCAAATGGAGCCTTGTCCGTAGGAGGAGTAGAAGGTGAAATCAGAAGAAAGATCATTCAGGATGATTTAATATATGGAATAATAGCTACACCACCCAAGATGTTCTATACCGTCTCTTTACCCGCTTCTTTATGGTTTATTAGAAAAACGAAGCCTGAACATATGAAGGGTAAGATCTTGTTTATCTATGCTAAAAAGATGTATAAGTCTATTTCAAGGAAGCAAAACATCTTTACCGAAGAGCACATAGCCAAAATTGTAGAAAAGTTTAGGAAGTTTGAACGGGGAGAGCCTGAGGAAATGATAAACGAGGTCGGCTTTGCAAAGGTTGCCACTTTAGAAGAGGTTGCTAAAAATGGCTATGTTTTAACTCCGGGAAGGTATGTAGGAATAAAGCTTGACGAAGAGGATATATCTTTTGAAGAGAAAATGAGCCAATATTCAAAAGAGCTTTCAGAATTGCTAAGAAAAGAGGCAGAACTAACTGAAAAAATACGAGAGGTGTTTAAAAGCTTAGGATGGGAGGTATAGGGGGGTGATGGAATGTCTTTTACAAAAGAAGAGCTTAAAGAGTTTATGGTTGAGGAATTAAAAATCGTTCAAGATATCATCAAAAGGATGGCGCTTAATTCGTTTTTAATAAAAGGCTGGACAATAACTTTGGTAGTTGCGACTTTGCTTTTAAAAGGCGAAAAATTTCAAGCATTTATAGCTTTTATTCCCATATTAGTTTTTTGGTATCTTGACACTTATTTTTTATGGCTTGAAAGGCTATATAGAAGGCTTTATGATTGGATAAGAACTAATAGACTAAATACTGATGAGTATTTATTTGATATGAACTATAGGAGATTTATAAAAGATGAACAATCAAGACTCAGAATTATGTTTTCTTTAACCCTTGGTTGGTTTTACGGTTCAATTTTTGTTTTAACTTTGATATATGTAGCTTGCTTAATAATTAAAGGAGGTTAAATATGGCAAGAAAAGTATTTTTTAGTTTTCATTATGAAAGAGATGTTTGGCGAGTTAATGTAGTAAGAAACAGTTGGGTTACAAAAGGTAATTTTACTACGGCTGGTTTTATTGATGCTGCTGAGTTTGAGAAAGTAAAAAGGCAAGGAGATCAAGCAATAAAGCGATGGATTGATGATCAATTAGCAGGAACTTCAGTTACAGTTGTTTTAATAGGTGCTGAAACATATTCAAGAAAATGGGTAAGGTATGAAATTATTAAAAGTTTTGATAGAGGTAATGGTTTATTAGGAGTTTATATTCATAATATAAAAGATAAAAATGGAATGATAGATTCAATAGGTCTTAATCCTTTTGAGTATGTAGGGGTATTCATCGATAAAGATGGCAACGGTTTTTATTGTGAAAGGAATGAGACCGGATGGGATCTCTTTTCCCCTTATTTTAAATGTTCATTAAGATTTGATAAAAAGTATTGGACCGACCAAATTTACTTTTTCTCAGCCAAGACTTATGATTGGATTAATGACAATGGATACGAAAAATTTGCGGACTGGATTGAAGAAGCAGCAAGAGAAGCAGGGAAATAATATATGAAGTTTCGCTGGGAGACAGAGTTTAAGGAAACGGAGATTGGGGAGATACCAAAGGATTGGGAAATTAGAAAATTAGGTGAGTTATTGAAAAGTTTAGAAAGTGGTAAAAGACCGAAGGGTGGGGCTTTAGCTCATAATCCGAACGGAATCTTAAGCATTGGTGGCGAAAATATCAATTGGGATGGAAGTTTAGACCTTTCTGAATGTTTACGATTTGATGAAAATTTTTATAAAAAATTAAAGAAAGGTAGAATAGAACAAGGCGATATTTTATTAGTAAAAGATGGGGCAACCATAGGGAAATTGGCTTATATTAAAGAAGCACCAGAAGGCAAGGCAATGGTTAATGAACATGTCTTTCTACTTAAATCAAATAATTCTAAGACTTACTCAAGATTTTTGTTTTACTTTTTATTTTCAGAAATAGGTCAACAACAAATTGAAAGTTCAATATCTGGAAGTGCACAAGGTGGTATCAATAAATCAATCAAAGATAATATATTAGTTTTTTATCCTCCCCTTCCTGAACAATCACGCATTGCTACTGTCCTATCTTATTTTGATGATTTGATAGAAGTTAAGAAAAGGCAGAATGAGATTTTGGAAAAGACGGCGATGGCAATTTTCAAAAGTTGGTTCATTGATTTTGAGCCGTTTAAGGATGGGGAGTTTGTGTATAATGAAGAATTGGGAAAAGAAATACCGAAGGGGTGGGCGGTTAAGAGATTGGGGGAAGTGGTAAAAATTGAAAGTGGAGGCAGTGCTCCTCAAAAGGAAGAATATTTTATTGGAGGTAAAAATCCTTTTGTGAGAGTAAAACATCTGACTAATTATCCATGTGTGGAAGAAGCCGATTTTATTAATGATGAAGCAGTAGAACAATACAATTTAAAACTTTATAATGAAGGAAGCATTATATTCCAGCGAAGCGGAGAATCTTTATCGTTTGGTCGAGTTAATATATTACCATTTAATGCTTACATTGTGAATCATTTAGCTGTAATTCCCAATTTACCCTCTAATAAGCTATTGATGGAATTTTTGTTTTTCACTCTTAAAAATATCCTTATTGAGTTGATTGAGGAAAGAAGTGGGACTGCTTTACCATATATCAGGATTTCGGATATTGAAAAAAAAGAAATCCTTCTTCCCCCTCCCCACATCCTCCAATCCTTCCACTCTCTCGTTGAGCCACTATTTCAAAAAATCATCCTCAATCAAAAGCAAATAATGACCCTTCGGAAAATCAGAGACACTCTTTTACCTTTGCTTGTATTTGGTAAATTAAGAATAGAGAAGGTGTAAGCTAACAGAATGCCTTAGTAAAATAGTAGAAGACGCATTAAAAAAGCAATAAAAAGAAAAGAAAATGAGAAGAGATAAATACTTTATTGAATCTTTAGAAAGGATTAAAACCCTTTTATCAAGATTAAATTTTAAAGGAACAGTCTATCTTTTCGGCTCATCGGTGAGAGATGACTTTAAAAAAACTTCCGATATTGACCTTGCGGTATCTACAAGCGATAAGAAATTAGTCACTCTATTAAAATATAAATTAGAAGAGTTGCCAATTCCTTATAAAATAGATTTACTTGACCTTGAAGAAGTTGGAGAAGAATTAAAAAAGGAAATTCTTAATCACGGGATATTGATTTGGAAAAACTAAAGAGAAAATTAGAAGATGCCAAGAAAGCTATCGTAACTTTAGAAGAAATTCTAATGGAAAAATACTCTAAGATTGTCCGAGATGCTACTATTCAGCGTTTTGAATATACTTTTGAAGTTGCTTGGAAGCTTTTAAAAGAATATCTCTATCATAAAGAAGGAATAGTTTGCAATTCACCTAAGTCTTGTTTTAGAGAAGCTTTTTCTGTAGGACTATTAAACGAAGAAGAAACAGTGTTATTCATTCAAATGACCGATGATAGAAATTTGACAAGCCATACTTATGATGAAGAAATAGCGGAAAATCTATATAAAAAGGTCAAAAATTACTATACATTGCTTAAAAGCTTAATTGAGCGGATTAATAATAACTTAAAGAAACTTTAAAGAAACTTTAAATGCCTTACCTTACTGAAAACTATCTTGTTGAGAAGCCAGCAATTAATTGGTTTCAAGACATCGGATACTCTTATGTTCATGGCTCGTATTTAATTCCTGATGCAGGCGAAAGAGAATCTTATAGACACTGTATTCTTAAAAGGAGATTTCTAAATGCTATCCAAAGGCTAAATCCTTGGCTTACAAATACATTGGCAGAAGAGGTTTATAAACGAGTTATAGAGCTTGACCACCCAGATTTTATTATCAAAGGAAAGCTATTTTATGACCTTTTAACAAACGGAGTAAAGCTTACCTTTAAGGAAGGAAAAGAAGAAAGAACTAAAATTGTTAAACTGATAGATTTTGAAAGCATAGAAAATAACGATTTTCTTATTGCAAATCAGTTTAAAGTGGAATATCAGTATGAAAGAGAGCAATATAAAATACCCGACCTTGTAGTGTTTATAAACGGCATACCTATAGCAGTTTTTGAGCTAAAAAGTTTAAATGCCGAAGAAACCGCAAAGGATGCCTTTTTAGACCATCAGAGAAAGATAAAAGATATCCCTCAACTTTATGTTTATTCGCAAATTATCGTTGCTTCAGATGGATACGAAACTAAATACGGTTCACCTACGAGCGATTGGGAAAGGTTCTTTGTTTGGGAAGGTATGTTAAGCGACGATGATGTAGAGGTTGAAGAGATTGCAGATGGCTATTATAAATACATCTATAATGGCAAAGAAATAACTTCTCTTGAACTATTGATTAAAGGATTGTTTAGAAAGGAGCATATCCTTGAATTCATTAATGATTTTGTCTTTTATGAAAAAGACGGAGAAACATATAAGAAAAAGATAGCAGGATATCATCAGTTCTATACTGTTAAGAAAGCTATTCAGAGAACGATTGATTGCGTTTTATACGGTAAAACTCCAGAAGAAAAAAGAATAGGTGTAGTGTGGCATACTCAAGGATCTGGTAAATCTTTAACCATGCTTTTTTATGCTAAAAAAGCTTTAAAGGTAAAAGAACTTGAAAATCCACTACTAATTTTTATTACCGATAGAAGGGAACTTGACGAACAACTTTATAAGCTTTTCTCGCAGTTTTCCAATGCTAAACAAGCAGAAAGTATAAAAGATTTACAAGAAACTATTAGAACTATTGAGGGAAGTATAATATTTACTACCATTCAAAAATTTGGTAAAAGAAAGGCTGAAGAATATCCCTTCCTTACGGAAAGGAAAAACATTATCGTTATTGCTGATGAAGCTCATAGAAGCCAATATAGGGAGCTTGCTCAAAATTTAAGAAAAGCCATTCCAAATGCTTCATTTATGGGATTTACCGCAACTCCTATAGAACTTCAAGATCGTGATACCTACCTTGTATTTGGAGAACCAATAAGTGTTTATCCGATGGATAAAGCACTCAGGCACAAAATAATAGTGCCTATCTATTATGAACCAAGGCTTGCAGAACTTCATTTAACAAATGAGTTTATAGATGAAGAGTTTGAAGAACTCTCCGAAGGTCTTGAACCGGAATTGAAAGAACATTTAAAGAAAAAATATGCAAGACTTGAAGAATTGATCTTAAATCAAGAGCGGTTAGAAAAGATAGCCAAAGACATCGTTGAGCATTTCAATAAAAGAGTTGAAACACTGGAAGGGAAAGGCATGATAGTTGTTATTTCAAGAAAGGTTGCGGTTGAGCTATATAAAGCTATTAAAAAAATTCCAAATGCTCCATCAATAGAAGTAGTCATATCAGGGAACAAACAAAGGGACCCTGAGGATTATCATCCGTTTATTAGAAAAGAGAAAGATTTAGAGGATTTGCTAAATAATTTTAAAAATCCAGAAAAAGACCCAAAGATAGTAATCGTAGTAGACATGCTTTTAACTGGCTTTGATGTCCCTTGTCTTCATACTATGTATTTTGATAAACCTATGAAAAATCATAGTCTTATTCAAGCCATAGCCAGGGTAAATAGAGTGTTTAAGGATAAACCTGCTGGTTTAATCGTTGATTATATAGGAATTGCTGATGATTTGAGAAAATCTTTGAGCCAATATACCCTTTCAGCTATAAATCAAGTTTTAACCAATATAAATGAAGTGATAGATGTTTTAAAAGAAAAATATGATATTGTTTCTTCTATGTTTTATGGTTTAAATTATCAAAACTGGAAAAGATTAAAGCCCGAAGAATTAGCTCAATTAACAGTTACAGCATACAATTTATTACACTCAGAAGATTTGAAGAAAAAATTTATTAAAAACTATCTTGCTCTTAAGAAAGCTTATGCTTTAGCAAGCCCTCATCTTGAAACAATTAAAATAAAAGATGATATAATGTTTTTTGAGATGATTAAAAAGATGATCGTAAAGTATTCAAGCACTTCAAGAAAAGAAATATCAAGAGAATTAGAATACGAAATTTCTCAACTTATCTCGAGAAGTATATCAGCAGAGGAACCGGTTGATATTTTTTCATTAATTAAAAAAGACAAACCAGATATATCTATTTTAAATGAGGAACTACTTTCTAAGATAGCAAATTTAGCTCAAAAAAATTATGCAGTTGACCTTTTAATGAAGCTTATTAAAGATGAAATTAAAACAAGAATAAGAATAAATCCATATAGATATAAAAGCTTGTATGAAAGATTGCAAAAGTTGATCGAAATGTATAATATAAAACTTATAAGCACCGTTGATGTAATAAACGAGTTAATAGAAATAGCTAAGGAAATAAAGAAGAAATTAAATGAAGGTAAAGAATTAGATTTAACAGAAGAAGAGTTAGCTTTTTATGATATGTTATTGAAAGAAGGTGTATTTAGAAACAAAGAAGAAATAATTTATGTAGTAAAAGAAATCAAAAAAACAATTGGTACATTTGTTAAAATTGTAGATTGGAATAAAAAAGAAACTTTAAGAGCAAGAATTAAAGTAGCTATAAAGGAGATATTAGCTAAGGTATTAGAAATGAGAGTAGGATACGAAAAGATAAATAAAATCACTTCTGAAATTTATGAACAAATAGAAATGTTACATGCTGCATAAACTACTCTAAACTTTGACTTAAGACTCGCCCACAATCTTTTACAAAGATTAAGAAGACAAATTTTAGGTAAATAGAAATAGCTTAAGCTTTCTTTTTTAGTTCTGCAAGAATCTCACGAAGAAGTTTAACTTCTTCTGAAGGCTCAACAGGCGTTTCTTTAGTTTCTTCTTTCTTTCTTTTTGCCAATTCATTCATAGGAACTATTACAAGAAAATAGATTGCTGTTGAAACAAAAAGAAAGTTTATTATAGCATTTAAAAACCTGCCCAAAACAATAGGTCCAATCTTTAATCCTGAAAAATCAGGAACACCTATCAAAGTTCCTATTACAGGAGTAATAACATCTGCAACTAAAGAATTTACCACTTGACCAAAAGCAGTACCAATAACAACAGCTACTGCAATATCAATTACATTGCCTCTCATTATAAATTCCTTATAACCTTTGAGCATAAAACACCTCCTACAATTTTTACATAATCAACAAGATTTTTTAGAATTTAAATGCCTTTTTATAAACTTTTCTATTTCTACGGCTATAAAGACGATGGAAGAAAAACAAAAGGTAAGGGCTAATTCTTTTAAAGAAAGGGGTTGGGTATGAAATAATTTATTAAAAATGGGACAATAAATGATAGCAAGTTGTAAAAAAAATGCTAAATACTACTGAAAAAAGTAATACTTTGTTAGAAAAAATTCCTATTTTAAAAAGGGATTCCTTTTCAGACCTTATGGCAAGAACATGTCCTAATTGGCTTAAACATAAAACAGAAAATACCATGGTCTGCCAATGCATATGGTATTTAAGAGCTAAAGCCAGAGTAAAAAGAGAGACTGCCCCCATTAGTAATCCTACCCAAATGATATGAGTCCAAAGCCCATGGGCAAAAATGCTTTCTTTTGGATGCCTCGGAGGTCTCTGCATTATATCTTTTTCTGCTATCTCTCCTGATAAAGCTATCCCTAGAAGCCCATCAGTAATAAGATTGATCCAAAGAATGTGGACCGGTAAACTTCTGTTCCACTTCCCATAGCAACACCTATGTCAGCCTTTTTCAAAGCTGGTGCATCATTTACCCCATCTCCTGTCATAGAAACAAATTGCCCTTTATCTTGTAAAGCTTTTACGATTTTTAATTTTTGCTCAGGAGAAGTCCTTGCATAAACCTTTATTTTTTCTACTCTTTTCTCAAACTCCTCTAAATCCATTTCTTCTAATTCCTTTCCTGTGATTAAAACCTCTTCTATAGGATCATTTTTTTCAACGATTTCAAGTTCCTTAGCAATAGCATAGGCAGTTACAGGATGGTCTCCTGTTATCATAACTACTTTTATTCCTGCAGATTTACAAAGGGCTATAGATTCTTTGACCTCCTCTCTTGGAGGATCAATCATTCCACAAAAACCAAGAAAGATTAAATGACTTTCAAGAGCGGAAGTCTCTGAAATATCGGTTGTTTCTTTATAGGAAAAAGCTAAAAGCCCCATCCCTCTTTTAGCGAACTTTAAAGCCCTATCAAAAATTTCTCTTTTTATGGCTTCAGTAATAGAAATTACCTTTCCTTCAATTAAGATAAAACCTGATTTTTCAAGAATGGTTTCTAAGGCTCCTTTAGTAAAAATAAGATAACCATTTTCCTTTTTATGGACTGTGGTCATAGCTTTTCTTTTTGGATCAAAGGGAATTTCAAAAACCCGTGGGAATTTCTTTTGAAGCTCTATTTTAGAAGCACTTTTTTGAAAATATTCCATTTAGATGCCCATTTTAATAAAAAATTTATAAGATTGCAATTATATATTTCTATGTTAGAATGGTTTTAAATTGGCAACGCAAGGAGGAAAGAAATGGGATTACAAAAAATTATAACTACTTATATACCACAGGGGGTTTTTATAGTAACTTCAAAAATGAATGATAAAATTAATGGAATGACAGCTGCTTGGGTTTCTCAAGTTTCTTTTAGACCAAGGCTTCTTGCAGTGGCTATTGCTCCCCAAAGATATACTTATGAGTTCATCAAAAGTTCAGGATTATTTTGTATAAATACTTTAAGTAGAGACCAAATTGATCTTGCCAAACATTTTGGATTTAAAAGCGGAAGAAGTGTTAATAAATTTGAGAATATTCCTTATACTTATTCTTTAAATGGATGTCCTGTTTTAAAAGATGCTATAGCCTATTTTGAATGTCATGTAGTAGGTGAATGTCAAGCAGGAGATCATATGATTGTCATTGGTGAAGTAACTGATCATCAAGTTTTAAAAGAAGGTGTTGAACCTTTAATTTTCAAATGGGACGATTTCTTTGGAGGAGTAGAAGGTTAGAGGTTTTTAAATGGATTTATCTGAAAAATTACTTTCTTTTCATGAAAAATTAGCTCGTTTTTTTGAAAAATATCTTAGAGCAATCTTAGCATTAATAATTATTCTTTTATTAATCACATTTTTGTGGATAGGTTTCAGCTATTATAAATCTAAAAAAGAAAAAGAAGCAAGTTTAAAACTTATGGAGGTTGTAAAAGCAGAAAATATAATTTCTGCTTTACAAGAAGTAAAAGAAAAATACAAAGGAACCCAAGCTTCCCTTCAAGCATCCCTTCTTTTATTAGACTACTATTATACCCAAAAAAATTATCAGGAAATGCAAAAACTTATAGAGGAATTACAAAAAGAATACCCCAAAAAAATGAGAGGAGTAATCTTATATGGAAAAGCTAAAACTTTAGAAATCAACGGAGATTTTAATAGGGCTTTAGAAATTTATAAAGAGGTTTCAAAGGTGCAACCAGAATTAAATTTCTTGACCTATTTAGATATAGCAAGAATTGCAGAAAATTTAGGAAAGTTTGATTTGGCAAAAGAATATTATCAAAAATATTTGAAAGAATCTAAAATCAAAAATAGTGGGTTTGTGGAATATAAACTTTATGAATTAAGTAAAAAATGACCCTCTCTATTTTTAAAAAAATTGCCGAAGAAAGAATAAGAAGAGCTATGGAAGAAGGATTATTTAATAATTTAGAATATAAAGGAAAACCCATAGAATTAAAAGAAGATCCTTTTGTTCCAGAAGATTTAAGAGTAGTTTATAGAATTCTTAAAAATGCAGGATTTTTACCTAAGGAAGTAGAATTAAGAAAGGAAATTTCTAAAATGGAAGAGCTTTTAGATGAAGAGGTAGGAGAAGCCTATTTAAAAGTAAGAAAATTAACTGCTCTCATTTTCCAATTAAGTCAAATAAGAAAGGGACCTGTTAATTTGGAAGAAAGTGAATATTATTATAAAATAGCAGAAAAAGTGAAACTTGCTAAACATCAAATACCCTCTGACAAATCTAAAGAAATTGATTGGGCTAAATTACAAAATCAACTTTATATCTCAGCTCTTAAAAGAAGAAAAAAATAGATAAAAAACTTCATACATGGATCTTAAGTCTAAGAATCTTTCTGATGAATTTTTCATGAAAATTGCTGTTAAAGAAGGTTATAAAGGGTTAGGCTGGACTTCACCTAATCCTCCTGTTGGAGCTGTTCTTATAGATCCTTTAAATAAAAAAATTATAGCTAAAGGATATCATAAAAAATTTGGTTATCCCCATGCAGAAGTAGAAGCTATAAATAGAGCTAAGGAGAAAGCAAAAGGAAGTATTCTTTATGTCACTTTAGAACCTTGCTCTCATTATGGGAAAACCCCTCCCTGTACAGAAAAAATTATAGAAGCTGGTATTTCAAAAGTTGTATGTGGAATAAGAGACCCTAATCCAATAGCTAAAGGAGGTTTAGAATATTTAAAATCAAAAGGTATAGAAGTAAAGGTTGGAGTTTTAGAAAGGGAAGTGAAAATTCTCACCAGATTTTTTTTAAGTCATATTTTAAGAAAAAGACCCTGGGTAATAATGAAAGTAGCGTCAAGCCTTGATGGGAGGATAGCAGTTTCTACAGGAGAATCAAAATGGATTACAGGAGAAAAAGCAAGAAAATATGCTCACAAATTAAGACATATTTGTGATGCCATATTAGTGGGAAAAAATACTATTTTAAAAGATAATCCAGATTTAACCTGTAGATTAGTAAAAGGGAAAAATCCTATAAGAATCGTCCTTGATACTTACTTGAGTTTAGATCCTAATTTTAAGATTTTTGAGGTTAATAAAAATAAAAAAACAATTATAGTTTGCGGAGAAAAAGCAGATCTTCAAAAGGAAAAAATTTTAAAAGCCAGAGGAATTGAGGTATGGAGACTTCCTTTAGAAAGAGAAAAAATTGATTTAAATGCCCTTTTAGAAAAATGTAATGAAAATAATATATGCTCTATTCTTGTAGAGGGTGGCGGAAAAGTTCATGGAAGTTTTCTTGAAAAAAACTTAGTAGATGAAATCTTCTATATAATAGGTCCTGTTATTATAGGAGATAGAGAAGGAATTTTAGCAATAGAAAGAGAGCCTATTAAAAGTCTTAAAGAAGCTTTATTTTTAAAAAACTTAAAAGTAAAAAAAATGGGAGATTCTTTCTTATTTCACTGTTTTACCAATGAAGGATTTAAGCTTTTAAATACTCCTTTATAATTTCTTTAAGTTCCTTTTCTAAGTCTTCTATGCTTTTTTCTGAAAAAATAATTCTATGAGCCCTTTTTTCTTTCTCAGAAAGAGGAAGCTGTAATTTAAGAATCCCTTCTCCCATTTTTTCATCTAATCCTTTTTTTAATATCCTTTCCTTTTGAACTTTTTCTGAACAACTTACAACCCATATTTCATCAAAAAAACTTTCCCATCCAGCTTCAAAAAGAAGGGGAACCTCAAAAAAAAGAATTTTTTCTTCTTTATTAGCATTAATAAATTCTATACATTTTTTCTTTACTAAAGGATGAAATAAGGCTTCCAGTTCTTTCTTAAATTCTTGATTTTCTAAAATTTTTTCTAAAATTTTCTTTTTATTTAATTTTCCATCAGGCTCAAGAATTTCTTCTCCAAAAATTCCTATAACTCTTTTTTTTATTTCCGGATCTTCATATAAATTTCTAACTACTTCATCACAAGAAAAGGTAGCAAAACCTAAATTTTGTAGAATTTTAAGAACTGTAGATTTCCCAGTAGCTAAACTTCCTGTAATAGCTATTTTTTTCATCTTGAGTCTTTTAATTTTTCTATGTAACTTTGGAACTCCTCTGGAATAGGGACTCTAAATTTCATTTCTTCATTAGTTCTTGGATGTTTAAAGACAATTTCGTAGGCATGTAGCATAAGCCTTGGAGGCTTAGGAAGATTATGTTTTAAACCTCCATAAATTGGATCTCCTAAAATGGGATGACCTATATAAGAGAATTGAACCCTTATTTGATGAGTCCTTCCTGTAACTGGTTTAGCTAAAACTAAGGAAGCTTTATTAAAAATTTCTAAAACTTCATAAAAAGTAATAGCTAATTTTCCTTCTTTTAAAACTGCCATTTTTTTGCGAGCAATTGGGTGCCTTCCTATAAAGGTTTCAATTTTTCCTTTTTTCTGAGTTAATCTGCCATAGACAAGAGCTATATAGTTTTTTTCAATTAATCTTTCTTTAAAAGCTTCTACAAGCTTTTTGTGGGCAAAATCATTTTTGGCAACAAGCATAATACCTGATGTATCCTTATCAAGTCTATGTACAATACCTGGTCTTATTTTACCACCAATTCCTGAAAGATTTTTTAGCTTTAAAATGAGTCCATGAACTAAAGTATCATCATAATGTCCAGGTGCTGGATGAACCACTATTCCTGAAGGCTTATTTATAACTGCTATGTCTTCATCTTCATAAATAATTTCAAAAGGAATATCTCTTGGTTGAATCTCAATTTCTCTATCAGGAGGAATGAAAACTTTTATTTTTTCCCCTCTTTTGATTTTATAACTTGCCTTAGAAGGTTTAAAATTTACTAATACATAATTCTCTTTAATAAGAGTCTGAATTCTACTTCTACTTAATTGGGGGAGTTTTTCTTTTATAAAAATATCAAGCCTTTTAGCCTCATCCTCAGGGGAAACTTCAAAGAGATATTCTTGATTCATTTAAAATTTTAAGAAGTAGAAGGGCTTTCTGTTTCACAAAATCCGTTTATAGAGGCTCCCTTTTCTATATAAATAGACTTAGTTTTAATATTACCTTTTACCACACTTCCAGAATAAAGTTCTACTTCTTCAGCTTTAATATTTCCAAAAATTTGTCCATATAATAAAAGTCTTTTCACTTCAACATCTCCTTTAATAATTCCATTTTCCCCAACCAATAAACCACCTTTTCCTTTCACATTACCTTGAATTTCTCCGTCAATTCTTGTTATGCCTTCTCCTATAGAAATATTTCCTTCAAAAAAGCACCCTGAACATATAAATGTCCTAATTTCTTCAAAATCCTCTTTTTCTCTTTTTTTATTAAATTTATTCAATATTTTTTCGAAATACTTTATCATTTCCAAACTATAAATTTAAGAGGATCTAAAAATTTCGAACCGAGACGTACTTCATAATGAAGATGTGGCCCAAGGCTTCTTCCAGTTGAACCTACATATCCTATTATTTCTCCTGCCCCTACCTTTTCTCCACTTCTTACCTTTATTTTAGATAAATGTCCATAGAGAGTTTCATAACCTGATGGATGTTTTATAATTACAGTTTTTCCATAGTCTGAAAGCCAACCTGCGTATTTAACAATACCCTCAGCAGTAGCATAAACAGGATCTCCATAAGGAGCTTTAATATCAACACCTGTATGGTATTCATATCCACTTCCAAAGGGATTTTCTCTCCAACCTAAGGTTGATGTTATTTCTCCACTTACTGGAAAGCCTGTTGGAGTAATCCTTAGTTGATTAAAAAGTTTTTCACTTTGAGAAATCAAAAAACTTAAATACTCCTCATCTGACAATTCCTCAGCTTTTAATCTACTTAAACCTCCAAGAGCATCTTTATCTTTTTTAATCACTCCCCTCTCTATGAGATAATTTTCCAATTTGATTAAATTGTTTCTAAGTTTAGTTAATTCTTCTTTATACTTATTATTAAGTTTGGTAACAGTTTTTATTTTCTTTTCTTTTTCTTTTAACCAAAAATATTTTTGTACAAAAAAGACATTTAATAAATAAGAAAAAAAAGATAAAAAAAAGAAAACAAGCACTAAAACTGAAAAATATTTTATATACTTTATTTTAAAGCTTATAATTTTTGGTTCTTTACCAGTGGGTGTATGTATTATTATACTTATTTTATCCTTCATTGATCACCCCTCTCTTTTTAGAGTTTGAATTTGATTTGAAGAATTTGTTCAAACAATTATATATGATTTTATTTTAAAAGTCAAATCTTAAAAGAAATTTGTTATTTTTTAATTATAATTTCAATTTAATTTATTAGCTATTGATTAAATCAGCTTTTGTAATATAATTAACTTTGCTTGGGAAATGGGTAATCCTTTCCCAGGCTTTAAAATAAATTTTAGGAGGAAAAAATGCCTTTGGATCCAGAAATTAAGAAAGAAATTATTGAAAAATTTAGACGCCATCCAAATGATACTGGTTCACCTGAAGTCCAAATTGCTCTTTTGAGTGCAAGAATTAAACAATTAGAGGAACATCTTAAAATACATCGTAAAGATTTTCATTCAAGAAGGGGTCTTATGAAACTCATAGGTCAAAGAAGAGCCCTTTTGAATTATTTAAAAAGGACTGATTTTGAAAGATACCAAAATCTTATCCAAAATTTAGGTCTTAAAAAATAAAGGGGGAAAGACCCCCTTTTAACTCTTATACCCAGCCTTTTTCTTCATAAACTATTCTTCCTGTTCCAGCAGGAATAAGTCTACCTATAATAACATTCTCTTTTAAACCTTTCAGATAATCAACCTTTCCAGCAATAGAAGCTTCTGTCAAAACTCTTGTAGTTTCTTGGAATGAAGCAGCAGAAAGCCAAGAATCAGTAAGTAGAGCTGCTCTAGTAATACCAAGTATAACTGGCTCAGCAACAGCTGGTTTACCTCCCATAGCTAAGACTTTTTCATTTTCTTCTTCAAACTTTACCTTATCTACAATTTCACCTATCATAAAATCAGTATCACCAGCTTCTTTAATTTTAACTTTTTTAAGCATTTGTCTTACAATAACTTCGAAATGTTTATCATTTATTTTAACTCCCTGTAATCTATAAACTTCCTGAATTTCTTCAACTAAGAATCTAGCGACTCCCTTAACACCTTTTACTCTTAAAATATCATGAGGATTGGGAGATCCTTCTATTAAGGGATCTCCTGCTTTTACTATATCTCCTTCTCTTACTACTATATGTTTTCCTTTAGAAATATAATATTCTTGAGATTCTCCTACTTCGGGTTGAACTACAATTTTCTTTTTACCTCTAACTTCCTTTTCAAAAACAACTTTACCATCTATCTCGGTTATAATAGCATATTCTTTTGGTTTACGAGCCTCAAAAAGATCAGTAACCTTTGGTAAACCTCCTGTAATATCCTTAGCTTTTAAAGTTTCTCTTGGGATTCTTGCTATAACATCTCCAGCATAAATGTAATCTCCTTCTTGAACACTTATTATAGCACCTACAGGAAGTTCATAACGAGCCTTCCCTCTGCCTTCGGGTAAATCTTTAGTTCTTCCCTTTTCATCTTTAATAGAAATACGGGGACGATAATCTGTCAATTTATAATCTCTTACCACTATACTTACTCTTCCTGTAGTGGGATCTATTTTTTCATCAACTGTAACTCCTGCAATAATATCTCCAAATTTAACTCTTCCATCTATCTCAGCAATAATTGGAGAGGTATAGGGATCCCATTCCACTAACAAATCTCCGGGTTTAACTTCTTGTCCTTCTTCTACTTTTATTTTTGCTCCATAAATAACAGGATATTTTTCTAAAATCCTTCCATCAGGACCCTCAATAGCTATTTCTCCTTGCCTATTAAGAGCAACTAAATTCCCATCTTTTCCTCTTACTAATCTAAGATTTATAAACTTAACTTTTCCTTGAGATTGTGCTCTATGTTCACTTTGTTCTAAAGCCTTTCCTACTGCACCTCCTATATGGAAAGTTCTCATAGTAAGTTGGGTACCAGGTTCTCCAATGGATTGAGCTGCAATTATACCCACAGCTTCCCCAATTTCTACAAGTCTTCCTGTAGCTAAATCTCTTCCATAACATTTTCTGCAAACTCCAAATTTAGCCTCACAAGTAAGAACGGAACGAATACTAACCTTTTCAATTCCTGCCTCTCTTAATTTTTTAACTGCTTCTTCATCTATCTCTTCATTTGCTCTTACTAAAACTTCTCCAGTTATTGGGTCAACAATATCTTCCAAAGCAACTCTACCAAGAACTCTATCCCATACAGGATCTATAATTTCTCCAGCTTCAATTAAATGCCCAATTTCTATACCATCAATAGTTCCACAATCTTCTTCAGTAACCATACAATCTTGAGCTACATCTATTAGTTTACGAGTTAAATATCCTGCATTTGCTGTTTTTAAAGCTGTATCAGCAAGTCCTTTACGGGCTCCATGTGTGGAAACGAAATATTCAAGAACTGAAAGTCCTTCTCTAAAATTACTTTTAATTGGTGTTTCAATAATTTCTCCAGAAGGTTTAGCCATTAAACCTCTCATTCCTGCAAGCTGTCTAATTTGGTCTTTAGAACCACGGGCACCAGAAAAAGCCATCATATAAACTGGATTAAAACTGGGACCTATTACCTTTCTTCCATCAGGACCAATATATTCTTTTGTTTCCATTTCTTTTATCATTTCTTCTGTAACTCTTTCAGTTGCGTTAGCCCAAATATCTACAGCTTTGTTATATCTTTCACTTTCAGTAATTAATCCATCTCTATATTGTTGCCAAATTTCTGCAACCTTTTTCTCAGCTTCAGCTATTATTTCTGCTTTTTTCTTAGGAATGGTTAAATAATCTACACAAATAGAAAGGGCAGCAGATGTTGCTTGAGCAAATCCCATATCTTTTAATTTATCAGCAAAAATTACAGTTTTCTTCATTCCTGCCTTATGATAGGAAAGATTTATCAATCTCTGCAATTCTTTTTTAGTTAAAGGTTTATTATATTCTTCAAATTCTATCTCTTCTGGAACAATGGTAGAAAAAATTACTCTTCCTACTGTAGTATCTACCAATTTTCCATTCATTCTAACTTTTATTTTTGCTTGTAACTCAACAGCTCCTGTTTGATAAGCTAAAATGACCTCATCTTTGTCTTTAAAAATTTTGCCCTCTCCTTTAGCAAAGGGTTTTTCTAAAGTCATATAAAACAAACCAAGAACCATATCTTGAGTAGGATATACAATAGGTATACCATTTGCTGGAAGAAGAATATTATTTGTAGAAAGAATTAATACTCTATTTTCGGTTTGAGCTTCAACAGAAAGAGGAACATGGACAGCCATTTGGTCTCCATCAAAGTCAGCATTATAGGCCACACACACTAAAGGATGAAGTTGAATAGCTTTAGTATCTATCAATACTGGTTCGAAAGCTTGTATGCCAAGTCTATGAAGTGTTGGTGCACGATTAAGCATTATAGGATATTCTTTTACAATTTCTTCTAAAGCATCCCATACAGCTGGATGTTCCTCTTCTACAAGTCTTTTGGCTGTTTTTATATTTGTAGCATATCCTTGTCTTTCAAGCCAGCCATATATGTAAGGCTTAAAAAGTTCTAATGCCATCTTTTTAGGAAGACCACATTGATGCATTCTTAATTCTGGACCAGCAACTATTACCGATCTTCCTGAAAAATCAACTCTTTTACCAAGTAGATTTTGTCTAAATCTTCCCTGTTTTCCCTTTAAAACATCAGATAAACTCTTTAAAGGTCTTCTATTAGGACCAGTTACAGGACGACCTCTTCTTCCATTATCAAAAAGTGCATCCACCGCTTCTTGAAGCATTCTTTTTTCATTTTTTAAAATTATCTCTGGAGCATCAAGGTCTATAAGTTTTTTAAGTCTAACATTACGATTAATAACTCTTCTGTAAAGATCATTTAGATCTGAGGTAGCAAATCTACCTCCTTCTAAAGGAACAAGGGGTCTTAATTCAGGAGGAATAACAGGAATAACTTGTAAAATCATCCATTCAGGTCTATTCCCAGAATTTTTAAATGCTTTTACTAATTGTAAACGTTTCCCTAATTTCTTTCTTCTTGCTTCACTTTGTGTAGTTTGCATTTCTATAGTTATTTCCTGAATTAATTTATCTAAATCAAGAGATTTTAATAATTCATATATAGCTTTCGCTCCTGTATCAATAACAATCTTGTCTCCATACATTTCGCTTAAAGCATAATATTTATCTTCAGTTAAAATAGTTCCTTTAGGATATTCATCTATTTCACTTTCAATTACTACATATTTTTCCAAATAAAGTATAGATTCTACTTCTTTTAGCGTCATATTAAGTAAAAGTCCGATTTTACTTGGGATACTTCTTAAATACCAAATATGAGCAACAGGTGCTGCAAGTTCTATATGTCCCATTCTTTCTCTTCTAACTTTACTCTGAATAACCTCGACTCCACATTTTTCACAAATTACTCCTCTATGCTTCATTCCTCTATATTTTCCACAGAGACATTCAAAATCTCTTACAGGACCGAAAATTTTTGCACAAAATAATCCATCCTTTTCAGGTTTTAAAGTTCGATAATTTATAGTTTCTGGCTTCTTTACCTCTCCATAACTCCATTCTCTTATTTTTTCTGGAGAGGCTATACCTATTTTAATAGCTCTAATCTTCATTAGATCTTTTGGTTTTTCTAAAATAGCTAAAAGTTCCTTCATTATTTAAAACACCCCCTTTTTTATTCTTCTATTAATTCAATATCAAGGCAAAGCCCTTGTAATTCCTTAGTTAAAACTCTAAAACTTTCAGGCATACCTCCCTCTAAAAAGTTTTTCCCTCTAACCAATTTTTCATACATTTTTGCTCTACCTTCTACATCATCACTTTTGACAGTAAGAAATTCATGAAGAGTATAAGCTGCTCCATAAGCTTCTATTGCCCAAACTTCCATTTCTCCTAATCTTTGACCACCAAATTGAGACTTTCCACCAAGAGGCTGTTGAGTAATCAAAGAATAAGGACCAGTGGAACGGGCATGAATTTTATCATCTACTAAGTGGTGAAGTTTGAGCATATGCATATACCCTACTGTGACAGGCTCTTTAAAAGGCTCTCCTGTCATACCATCATAAAGTATAGTCGTTCCACTTGGATCTAAACCAGCAAGCTTTAACCATTTTTTAATTTCCTCTTCTTTAGCACCTGCAAAAACAGGAGTTGCAACAGGAATACCATCTATAAATCCTTTAGCTAACTCTATTATCTCTTCATCACTTTTACCCTCAACTAATCTTTCATATTCCTCTTCACTAAAAATTTCTTTTAAAAGACTTTTTACACTTTCTACTTGATAATCTTGTGCAAGCTTTGCAAGTTTCTTCCCAAGTTCTTTACAAGCCCATCCCAAATGGGTTTCTAAAAGTTGTCCTATATTCATACGAGAAGGGACTCCTAAAGGAGAAAGTATCATATCTACAGGAGTTCCATCTGGAAGATAAGGCATATCCTCTATAGGAACAACCTTAGAAATAACACCTTTATTCCCATGTCTTCCTGCCATTTTATCTCCTGGCTGAAGCTTTCTTTTCATAGCTACATATACTTTTACAATTTTTAGAACACCAGGAGGAAGTTCATCTCCCTTTTTAATTTTGTTTATTTTAGCCTCATACTCCTCAATGATTTCTTTTCTTCTTTTTTCATACACTTCTAATAATTCAGAAACTATTTCTTTTTTAGATGGAGGAACAACATCTTTTAATTTTGAAAGTATAGGTGCTGGAATTGAATCAAGGAGTTTAAAAGAAAAGGGTTCTTTCTTTCTAATGTAAATATCTCCTTCCTTTTCTAAATCTTTTACCGCCTTCTCACCCTCTAAAATCTGAGAAAGTTTTGTAACCAGACCTCTTTTTAAAATCTCTAAAATATCTGCTTGATTTCTCAATAATTTAGCTATTGCTTCGTCTTCTTTTTGTTTAGCTCTTATATCCTTTTCTAAACCCTTTCTGGTTAAAACTTTAGTATCTATTACAATTCCCTCAATTCCAGCGGGAACTCTTAAAGAAGTATCTTTTACATCCTTTGCTTTTTCTCCAAAAATAGCTCTTAAAAGTTTTTCTTCAGGAGTAAGAGTAGTTTCCCCTTTAGGTGTTACTTTTCCTACAAGAATATCTCCCGGTTTTACAAAACTTCCAATTTTTATAATGCCACTTTCATCTAAATTAGATATAAGTTCTTCTCCTACATTGGGAAGATCTCTTGTTATTTCTTCTCTACCTAATTTGGTTTCCCTTGCTATACATTCAAATTCTTCAATATGTATAGAAGTGAATACATCATCTCTTACCAATCTTTCTGAAATAATAATAGAATCCTCAAAATTATATCCTTTCCAAGGCATAAAAGCTACAAGTACATCTTTACCTAAAGCAAGCTCTCCGTGATCCATAGATGGTCCATCTGCTAAGATATCCCCTTTTTTTATCCTTTGTCCTGGTTTTACAATAGGTCTTTGATTGAAAGTAGTATTTTGATTTGATTTTCTCCATTTAATAAGTTCGTAAATTTTTATTTCTGGTAAGAGGCCATCCTCTTTATCATATCTTACTACAATTCTTGTACTATCCACATCTTCTACAACTCCATCTTTTTCAGCCACTAAAAGGAATCCAGAATTTAAAGCAATTGATTTTTCCATTCCAGAACCAATAAGAGGCGCTTTGGGAATAAGCAATGGTACAGCCTGTCTTTGCATGTTAGAACCCATAAGTGCTCTATTTGCATCATCATGTTCTAAAAACGGAATAAGCGAAGTTGAAACACTTACTATTTGAGCAGGAAATAAATCAACTAAATCAACTTCATCTCTATGAGCAATAATAAATTCTCCGTTTTTCCTTGCTGGAACATATTCATCTAAAATATTCCCTTCTTTATCAATTCTAATAGTTGATTGAGCAATTATAAGGTTTTTTTCTTCAGCAGCATTCAAATATATAACCTGTTTTGTAACCTTTCCGTTTCTTACTAATCTATAAGGAGTTTCTAAAAAACCATAAGGATTTACCTGAGCATAAGTAGTTGGAGAAACAATTAATCCAATATTTGGACCTTCTGGAGTCTCAATAGGACAGATTCTCCCATAATGACTGGGGTGAACATCTCTAACTTCAAAACCGGCTCTTTCTCTTGTTAAACCACCTGGTCCAAGTGCAGAAAGTCTCCTTTTATGAGTAATCATAGAAAGTACATTAGTTTGATCCATAAATTGAGATAACTGCCCTTGAGCAAAAAATTCTTTTACTGCTGCCATAACAGGTTTGCTATTTATAAGTTCTGCAGGGGTTAAAGTTTCTATCTCTTGGAGTTGAAGCTTCTCTTTAATAATTCTTTCCATTCTCATTAAACCAATTAAAAACTGATTTTCCACTAATTCACCTACAGATCTAACCCTCCTATTAGCTAAACTATCTATATCATCTCCTTCTTCCTCATTCTCTTTCATGCGGATTAGCTCTTTCAAAATTGCAATCACATCTTCTAAGGTTAGGGTTCTTTGAGTAATAGGAAGATCTAAATTCAGTCTCAAGTTTATTTTATATCTTCCAATTTCAGAGAGATCATAAGTTGACGGATCAAAAAATAGAGATCTAAAATAGGCTTCTGCTATTTCTGGAGTTACAGGACTTGCGGGTTTCATTTTTCTAAAAATTTCTATTAAAGCTTCTTCTTTACTTTTTACCTTATCAGTTTTAAGAGCATCTCTTAAAGCTGAAGAATAACGGTAGGCATCTACAAAAAGAACTTCTACTTCTTTTATGTTTTTTTCTCTTAGTAATTTAAGTTTTTCTTCAGTAATTTCTTCATTTACCTCAAGTAATACTTCTCCTGTCTCTTTATCTACAATTTCTTTGGCACAAAATTTACCAATTAGCATTTCATCAGGGAGTTTCAAAACATTTATTCCTGACTGCTTCAATCTTTTAATTATTCCAGCACTTATTACTTTTCCTTTTTTTACTAAAACTTCCCCTGTTTCTGGATGAACAATATCTATAGGAGCTTTTTGCCCAGCTAAAAGTTCATAATTTAACTCCTTTTCTACCCCTTCTTCTAAAATTCTATATTTTTCTGTTGGGTAAAATAAAGAAAGGATCTCCTCTTCCGATAATCCCATAGCTTTTAAAAATACCGTTGCAGGAATATTTTTCCTTTTATCAATTCTTACCAAAAATCTCCCTCTATAATCATATATAAAATCTAACCAAGAACCTTTTACAGGAATTACTCTTCCAATATAAGTTAATCTACCAGCCTTAGCATGGGTTTTATCCTTTTCAAAAATTACTCCGGGAGACCTTTGAAGTTGATTAACTACAGCTCTTTCGGTACCATTTATAATAAATCTTCCATCTTCTGTCATAAGAGGAATTGTACCAAAATAGATTTCCTGTTCTTTTATATCCTTTATACTTTTCACTCCAGTTTCTGGATCAAGATCATAAGTTACTAAACGTACTCTTAATTTCATTGGAGCTTCATAAGTTAATCCTTTCTCCTTAGCTTCATCTGGCGTATATTCTGGAGGTAAGATTTTATAATCTAAATATTCCAAAACAGCTATGTCTGAATAATCTTTTATAGGAAAAACTGTAGAAAAACATCTATGAATTCCTACATCCTGTCTTCTATCTGGAGGGGTATTTGCTTGTAAAAATTTCTGATAAGATTCCTTAGGAATTTTTAAAAGATCTGGTAAATCCTGAATTTGTTGGACCTTTACAAAACTTTTTCTTATTTTGGGTCTCTGATTAGTATTATGGGACATCTACAGATCACCCTCCTTTAAAAATTTGAATAGGGTTCCCCCATCTTCATAAGGGAACCCTATTATTGTATTTTTTCTTAAATTTTTAAAATATTTTTTATTAAACAAGTTATTTAATTTCTACCTTTGCCCCTACTTCTTCTAATTTTTTCTTAATAGTTTCTGCTTCTTCTTTAGAAACACCTGTCTTAAGTGGTTTAGGAACAGATTCTACTAACTCCTTAGCCTCTTTTAATCCCAATCCAGTAATCTCTCTCACCACCTTAATTACATTAATTTTATTAGATCCGATATCAGTAAGAATAACATCAAATTCTGTTTTTTCCTCAGCAGGAGCTGCCTCACTAGCAGCTGCCTGGGGAGCTACTGCTGCTACTGCTGCAACTGGTGCTGCTGCAGTAACCCCAAATTTTTCTTCAAGTTCTTTAATAAATTGAGATAGTTCCAAAACACTCATGTTAGCAATAAATTCAATTACCTCTTCTTTAGTTACTGGCATTTCCAATCCCTCCTTTTTAAGTTTTATTCTCCTTTAGCTTTCTTTTCTTCAATAGCTTTAAGCACATAAAGAAAATTTCTAATAATGGCTGAAAGAACACCTATAAAATTAGCAATTGGTGCTTGAAGAGTACCAAGAAATTGAGCAAGTAAAACCTCCTTTGGAGGAAGTTTAACAAGCTCTTCAATAGCAGCTGCTTCAAATCCCTTACCCTGTATTACAAAACCTTTTAATTGTAAGGATGGATGCTCTTTTATAAATTTATTTAAAACCTTTGCTATCTCAACCGGATCTTTGTAAGCAATAACAAGTGCTGTTGGACCTTCTACATAATCATTTATTGGTTGAGCAGGTGTTTCTTGTGAAGCTAATCTGATCAAGGTATTTTTAACAACTCTAAATTCCCCTCCCTTTTCTCTTATTAATTTTCTAATTTCGTTACTTTCTGCAACTGTAAATCCTCTAAATGAAGTAACAAAAACCCCCTCAGAATTTAAAAACTTTTCCTTTAAATTTTTAACAATTTCCTGTTTCCTCATTCGAGTAAGCAAGGCTAACCTCCTTAAGTATCATCTAATTTTTTTGAAAGGGTACCCTTTCGCCTCTAAGTAGGCTGGGAAAAACTTTTCCCCATTTAAGCCTCACCTGGCACCTACTTGTCTTAGGCCCCAAGAGTAACCCTTACTTTTGAAGGATTCTCATGGGGCTTTTATTTTTAACAAATTTAATCTCCTGAATACTTATGTATTAAATTTCTAACATCATTTGGGTCTACTTTTATACCAGGTCCCATAGTAGTAGAGATAGTTACTCCTCTTATATATTGTCCTTTAGCTGCTGAGGGTTTTGCTTTTAAAAGGGCTTCAAAAAAAGCAGCTAAATTTTCTAATATTTTCTTTTCACCAAAAGACACTTTACCAACGGGTGCATGAACTACTCCTGCCCTATCCACTTTAAAATCAACTTTACCTGCCTTTATTTCTTTAACTGCTTTAGCTATATCAAAAGTCACTGTTCCTGTTTTTGTGCTTGGCATAAGCCCACGAGGTCCCAATATCTTACCAATCTTACCTAATTGAGGCATCATATCAGGAGTTGCTACCACTTTATCAAATTCTAACCATCCCTCTTGAATTTTTTTAATCAAATCCTCATCTCCTACATAATCTGCTCCTGCTTCCATAGCTTCTTTTGCCTTTTCTCCTTTTGCAAAAACTAAAACTTTAACAGGTTTACCAGTTCCATGAGGTAAAACCACAGAACCTCTTACCATCTGATCTGCATGACGAGGATCTACACCCAAATTAACTGCTACCTCTACAGTTTCATCAAAATTAGCATAAGAAGTATCTAATGCTAATTTAACAGCTTCCTCAAAAGTATATCTTTTAGTTCTGTCAACCTTTGCTAAAGCCTCTCTATATTTTTTACCTCTCCTAGCCATTTTCTCCTCTCCTAATCCACAATTTCTATTCCCATACTTTTAGCAGTCCCTTCAATAGTTTTCATAGCTGCTTCTAAGGAAGAAGCAGTAAGATCTTGCATTTTAAGTTTTGCTATCTCCTCTAATTGTTTTCTGGTAATTTTTCCTACTACCTCTTTTTTTGGATTATGAGCACCTACCTCAATTCCAGCTGCCTTTTTTAAAAGTACCGATGCCGGAGGTGTTTTTAGTTCAAAAGTGAAAGATCTATCAGCATAAATAGTAATTACTACAGGTATAATCATACCTTCTTGATTACGGGTTTTTTCATTAAATGCTTTTACAAACTCCATTATATTAACTCCATGCTGACCCAAAGCAGGACCAACTGGTGGCGCAGGAGTTGCCTGACCTGCAGGGAGTTGTAATTTTACCTGTGCTATAACTTTTTTAGCCATATTCCTTTATCCCTCCTTAAATCTTCTGTAAATAGGCAAATTCTATTTCCACAGGAGTTTCTCTACCAAAAATACTCACTAAAACTTTTACTTTACCTTTTTCAGGCTTTACCTCATCAACTATACCTATAAAATTAGCAAAGGGTCCCTCTGTAATCCTAACTCTATCTCCTTGCATAAATTGATATCTTGGTTTCGGTTTAATTTCTTCAACCACAAGCTGAGAAATAAGTCTTTCTACTTCTTCACTTCTAAAAATATATAATTTATCTCCTCCTATTATATCAATAACTCCTTTTATCTTTTTTATTTCTTCTTTAAGAGCTTCATCAAGTTCTCCATAAATCAAAAAATATCCTGAATAAAATCTTTGAGTAACCTGTTTTTCTGGAGAAAAAACTATTTCTATTTCCTTTGGAGGCGGAACAAAAATCTTTTCTACTTTTTCCTTTGCTTTTTCTTCCAATAATTTTTCCACTTTTTGTTTAATATCTTCCTCTAAACCTGACCAAACTTGAACAGAATACCAAATTTTACTCATCTTATCTTACCAAAAATGAAATTAGCGCATTATAAATTATATCTAATAAACCTAAATAGGCTCCTATAATTATGCTAAAAAACATAATCATTAAAACACTAAGTATTACTTGTTTTTTAGGAGGCCAAGTAATTTTTTTGGCTTCTATTTTAACCTCTTCTAAAAATTTTACACCCTTTGATATTAAATTTCCTTCTTTTTCTTTAATTATTTTATCTTTTACTATTTCTTTAGCTTTCATATCTTCTCAATCTTAAATAATTAAAATGGCAGGCCAGGAGGGACTTGAACCCCCAACCTTCGGATTTGGAGTCCGATGCTCTGCCAACTTGAGCTACTGGCCTACCTTATTTTTTAACCTCTCTATGAACTGTATGCCTTTTTTCCCATGGACAATATTTTCTTAACTCCAATCTATCAGGAGTATTACGTCTATTTTTTGTAGTGGTATAATTAATTCTTTTACATTCAGTACATTGAAGATGAATAATTATTCTTGCTTCACCCTTTTTAGCCATAATCTAAAACCTCTTTTTATTCTAAAATTTTTGTAACAACTCCTGCTCCAACCGTCCTTCCACCCTCTCTTATAGCAAACCTCAACCCCTCCTCTAATGCAACCGGCTTTATTAACTCAACCTCTAACTCCACATTATCTCCAGGCATCACCATCTCAACCCCATCAGGTAACTTTATAACCCCTGTAACATCTGTCGTCCTAAAATAAAACTGCGGTCTATACCCACTAAAAAATGGCGTATGCCTACCTCCCTCCTCCTTCTTCAACACATATACCTCAGCCTTAAACTTAATATGCGGCTTTATACTACCAGGCTTCGCTACCACCTGACCCCTCTCTACATCATCCTTCCCTACTCCCCTCAAAAGTATCCCTATATTATCACCAGGTAATGCCTCATCAAGTATCTTCCTAAACATCTCAATACTTGTTGCAACCGTCTTAATCGTCGGCCTAAGCCCTACCACCTCAACCTCATCTCCAGGCCTAAGCACTCCCCTCTCTACCTTACCCGTCACAACCGTTCCCCTACCACTTATACTAAATACATCCTCTATAGGCATCAAAAACGGCTTGTCTACATCCCTTATTGGCTCAGGTATATACTCATCCATCGCCTTCACCAACTGCCATATAGCCCCACACCACTGACACTCCTCCTTACCACACCCACACTCAAGCGCTCTCAAAGCACTACCCCTTATAACCGGTACCTCATCACCAGGAAATCCATACTTCGTAAGTAATTCCCTAACCTCTAACTCAACTAAATCCAATAACTCAGGATCATCTACCATGTCAATCTTGTTCATAAATACCAATATGTACGGAACATTAACCTGCCTCGCAAGCAATACATGCTCCCTCGTCTGAGGCATAGGACCATCATCTGCTGCAACAACAAGTATTGCCCCATCCATCTGCGCTGCACCAGTTATCATGTTCTTTATATAATCAGCATGACCAGGACAATCTATATGCGCATAATGCCTCTTCTCACTCTCATACTCCACATGCGCAAGCTGTATCGTTATACCCCTTGCCTTCTCCTCAGGTGCCTTGTCTATCTCATCAAATGGAACCCACCTCGCTAATCCCTTCGTCGATAACACCCTCGTTATCGCACTCGTTAATGTGGTCTTCCCATGATCAATATGCCCAATAGTCCCTACATTTAAATGAGGCTTCTTCCTCTCAAATTTAGCCTTCGCCATCTCCTCTCCTCCCTAAAAATATAATTATAATCCAATTTTTATTTTTATTTAAGCCCACGACCGGACTCGAACCGGTGACCACTTCCTTACCAAGGAAGTGCTCTACCTCCTGAGCTACGTGGGCTTAATTATCAATTTTCAAAGCGGGCGACGGGACTCGAACCCGCAACCCTCAGCTTGGAAGGCTGATGCTCTACCATTGAGCTACGCCCGCATTACCAAATAATTTAAATGGAGGGGGGAGGATTTGAACCTCCGAAGGCGAAAGCCACCGGGTTTACAGCCCGGCCCCTTTGGCCGCTCGGGTACCCCTCCAATTTTTATTAAAATTAACTTATTTTAAAATTTTGTCAAGAGAAGCTAAAGTGATATCAAGACATTTTCTGATTTATATCCTTAAAATATAAATCAAATACAACTGCTGTTGTTCTAAAAGCAAGATGTGCAAATTTAGAATAAGCTACACCTAAAAATAAAATAAATACAAATACTAAATGGGCAATATAAATTAAAGAAGTAAGTGATCTTAGAGCAGAAATATTACGAAAGATTTCGATTCCAAATCCAGTTAAACCAACCAATAAAATTAAATACACTAAAAAACTATCAGGATAACTAGTCTTTACACTTTTTTCCCTTTCAGCTTGAGATCTTCCTAAAATTATACTAATAATCCCATAAAGAAGCATAAGCCCTCCGATATTCCCCAACCATTTTACAGGATGAAGAAGAGGATTCCAAGGTGTATGAAATCCTAAAATATCTGCCATAACAAAAACAATAGCTGTAGTTAAAGCTAAGAGAATAAAAGCCCAAAGGAGAACTTTATGAGGTAAAGCTCTCCATTTATTAGCTTCACATTTTTCAAATCTATTGTGATTTAAAATTTCTCCAATGGCTGAAAGTAAATAAGTTTTTAAAATAGTCCACATACCATATCTATAAGCTTGAGGAATCTTATAAGTTTCTACATAGGCATTCCACATTCTGTTAATAGCTGAAAATAAAATAATAATTACAAAAACTGCTAAAGGTAAAAATATTACATCTATCATCAAAACTCTTGCAGGAAGATGGATAAACCAAATTTCATAAGAAGGACCTCCGTAAGGGAAAGAATCCGCATCAAAGAAATTGGGAATTCCTCCAAAGGTAGCAATTGTAGCAATTAAAATAAAAAAGAGGGCAATTAATATAAGAATAGGAAATCCCCAAGCATTATTATAAAAGGTGTGTAAAAATTTAAAGGGTGTTGCTTCTTTAATAACAGAAAGTCTTAAGGCTGCCATTACTTCACCAGGATTAGCTCCTCTCGGACAATATTTACTACAATCTCCACATTGATGACATAACCAAATAGCTGGATCATTAAGTAATTTCTCTTTAAAACCCCATTGAGCTAAAATCATCTGTTTTCTTGGGAAGGGTGCTTCATCAGGTGATAAAGGACAAACTGTAGAACAAGTAGCACATTGATAACATTTTTTTAATGTATCTCCTCCTAAGCTCTGTATTTCCTTAATTGCTTCTAAATCTACATCAACTTTTATAATTTCATTAGCCATAGCAATCCTCCTTTACCAACCTTTAAATGGATTTTCTTCAAATCCTTTTATTTCTTCATTAAATTCATTCATCTTTTTAATTACCTCTTCTACTTCATCAATAGCTACAGTGTATAAAGTTACTCTTTCTGGCTCTAAAGCGAGTTGTTGTAAAGTTTCTGCAACATTTTCCATACGTCTATTAGCTAATTCACTTCCTTTAATAAAATGGCACTGATAATTTTCACCATATTTACATCCTAATAAAAGAATTCCATCATAACCTTTACTCATGGCATCTTTAACAAAAGAAACATTAACTGCTCCTAAACATCTAACAGGGATTATTCTAAAAGTAACAGGTATGCTTTTTCTTTGAAGAGCTGCCATATCTAAAGCTGGTAGAGCATCATTTTCACAGATAAAAGCCATAAGCCTATAAAGTCCATAACCTTGTTCTGGCATTTCAGTTGCCCTTATCATATTTCCAACCATCTCAATAGAGTAATCTTTAAAATTAATAATTCTCTGAGGACAAGCACCGAAACAGGTTCCACAACGTCTACATCTTGTAATATTTGGTAAAGGATTACCTTTTTCATCTTCATTTAAAGCACCAAAAGGACACTCTTCAGTACATCTTTTACACTGAGTGCACATTTTAAGGTCAAATTCTGGATAGGCAAAATCCCAAGTTCTTGGATGAACTGCATGACCCTCTTCAATAGCAACAAGGCACTGAATAGCCTTAAGAGCTGCTCCACGTGCATCTTCTATTGCTTGTGCTATAGTCATTGGTTGATGAATTGCACCTGCAGCATAAATACCAGTTCTTCTTGTTTCATAGGGGAAACAAATATAGTTAGAATCGGCATATCCATAAAAGAGTTCAAGTTCATCAGGAGGTAACCCTGGACCTTGTCTATATTCTAAATTAAGGACAGGTCCTTCAGCTGTTACAGGAACCATTCCTATAGCGAGGACCACCAAATCAACATTTATTTCTAATTTTTCTCCCAATAGCGTTTCTTCAACTATTACTTTTACTTTTCCATCTTCCCCCTCAGAAACTTCAACCACTTTACCCTTAGTTAAAAAGACACCTGGATCGTCTTGCAAAGTTTTATAAAAGTTTTCATAAATTCCCATTGTTCTCATATGGTCATAAATTATAAATGCCTTTGCATCAGGATCTGCTTCTCTAATATATTTAGCCTGTTTAAGAGAAGCTAAACAACAATATCCTGAACAATAGGGTAAATGATTTTCGTCTCTTTGTCCAGCACATAGAATAAAAAGAACACTTTTAATAGGTGCCCCATCTGAAGGTCTTATAAATTTACCTTCTTTTGCCATTTCCTCAAATTGAACATTAGTGACTACATTTTTAATATTTCCATATCCTAAGGAGTCAAGTTTACTTGCATCATAAGGTTTAAATCCAGCTGCTAAAACAATAGCCCCTATTTTGACCTCCTCTTCTTTTCCATCTACATTAATCTTTACCTTAAATAGTCCAGGCATTCCTGAAATACTTGCAACAGTTGCCTTTTTATAAACCTTAATTTTTTCATTACTTTCTACTTGAGAAATAAGTTCATCTACTATAGGAGGAACAATATTTTTAAAAGGATGTTTAACTTCGCAATGACCCTTCATTTTAGCAACAAATCCACCCAGTTCTTTTTCCTTTTCAACTAATACTACATCATAACCGGCATTAGCAGCTTCTAAAGCTGCTGTCAATCCTGCTACTCCCCCACCAATAACAAGTATAGTTTTAGAAATTTCCTCTTCTGGTTTAAATGGTTCAGGAAGTTTATAAACTTGAAGTTTAGCAACTCCCATTTTAACATAATCCTTTGCTAAAGCCATAAGCTCATTTTTAAAAGGAACTCCCTCGATATAGTCAGCAGTGTCTTCTAAAATCTCTCCTCCTTCTCCTAAAAGAAATCTACTCCAAACTATTCCTTCCCTTAAATTAACCCTTTCTACAGCCACATTTCCAAAATCAAAGACATCATAATTAACTCTTGGAGAACAGGCACAAATAGAAACAGCATCAAGTCCGTTCTCTTTAATTTTTTCTTCAATAAAAGCTTTGCCCTCCTTTGAACAGAGAAATTCCCTACTATATACTGCAACTGCTCCCTGATCACGAGCAGCATTTTCTAATTCTGCAATATCTAAACGATTACCAATATCACAAGAAGTGCATATAAATACACCTATCTTTTCCATTTTTTACCCCCTTAATATAGTTTGAACAGCTTTCAAAGCTGCGCCAGTTGCTGTTTCATTAGAAGTCATAACATCAAGAGGCATTTTAGCACATCCACAAGCAATTATCCCGTTTTCTGAAATTACAAAACCGTTTTCATCAACTTCAAGTCCTTTAATATTTATTCCTGCTATACTTGGTTGCATACCAAGTGCAAGAACAACCAAGTTGACTTTTTCATGTATTTTTTTACCTGAAAGTATATCTTCTGCTGTGACTATTAAATCTTTAGTTTCAGGATCTTCTTCAATTTTCGCTACCTTTCCTTTAATAAAATTAATGCGAGCCTCATTTTGAGCTCTTCTTAAAAATTTTTCATATCTTCCAGGTGTTCTTATATCTATGTAAAAAATTAAGGCTTCAGCCTCAGGATCTTGTTCAGCTAAATATAAACTTTGCTTAAGAGAGGCTAAACAACATATATAGGAACAATAGGGCAAATGATTTTCATCACGTGATCCAGCACACTGAACAAAGGCAACCCTTTTAGGAAAACTTTGATCCGAAGGTCTTAAAATTTTTCCTCCAGTTGGTCCCCAGGGCGAAGCAAGTCTTTCCATTTGCATATTGGTTATCACATTAGCATATTTACCATACCCTAAATTATCAAGTTTTGTAGCATCATAAGGTTTCCAACCAGTTGCCCATATAATAGCTCCTACTTCAAACTCTAAGGTTTCTTCTTTCATATCTGGATCTATAGCATTATATTTACAAGCAGACATTATTCTTTCTAAATCTCCGGGAGCTAAGGCGGATTTATCAAGAACATATTTCATAGGAAATGCCATAGGATGAGGCAAATAAATTGCTTTTGTTTTTCTTAATCCAAAATCAAATTCACTTACTCTTTCACCCTCACAAACTTTCTCACACTCTCCACAAGCTGTACAATTGTCATTCACATATCTTGGCTTAACAACTGCCTTTACTTTATAATTTCCTTTTTCGCCAGAAATTTCTGCAATTTCTGTCATAGTATAAACTTTGATTCTGGGATTAGTTTTAATTCTTCTATAATTAATCTCTAAACCACAACTAGGAGGACAAAGTTTTGGAAAATAATATCTCAGTTGAGCAACCCTTCCACCTAAGCTTGGTTCTTTTTCAATTAATATTACTTCAGCTCCAACCTCAGCAGCTTCTACTGCTGCTGTTATTCCACTAATTCCTCCTCCTACAACTAATATAGGTTTTTTCATAATTACCTCCTAAGAATTATTTTCAGGATAAATCCCCTCTCTCAAAGGGGATTTATCCTGAAAATAAAATAAAAAAAGAGGGGGCTTAAAGCCCCCTCTTTTTTTTATTCTAAATTTTACGGTCCAAGTGGATCAGGAATAATCTGGACATAAGGATAAGTTTCTAAAGTCCACTCCTTAGTTTCAGGATTATAAGAGGAAAGAGTGAAGCATCTCCAATTTGCATCATCAAGATTGGGAAAGTCAGTTCTGTAATAGTATCCAGGATAACGGGTTTCTTCACGGAAGAGAATATGTAAAAGATGAGCTTCTGCAGTCCATACACGATGTCTATTTTCATAAGCTCTCATAAGTTCATGAAGGTCTCTTGCAGCTGCAAGCTCCATATCTTCCTTAAGCATCTTAATAAGCTCAAGACCTCTTTCAAGCATAACTTTATTAGTTTTATAGAAGGTGGAGCATCCAGCAACGTATTCATCCATAAGTTTCATAAGTCTATCCTGAATATGACGAGGTATCAAGTAGTTTGGATTAACTTCATAAGCAGTAGTTGCAGTCTTAAATTGTTCAAATCTATACCAGGGACCATAAATTTCTTTCTTTAATTCTTCAGGATTTTCTTTTGGAGTAGGTTTGTAATCTTTATGATCTAAGCAGAATTTTACCATAGCTTTAGCTGCAATTCTACCTTCTACATGAGAACCAGAGGAGAATTTATGTCCAGATGCTCCTACAGTATCTCCTGCACAGAAAAGTCCCTTTACTGTGGTCATTCTGTTATAAAGCCCGATTTCTCTCCAAGGAGCTTTATATTCTTCAGGAACCCAATCTTCATCAGGACCGCATACCCAAGCACCGGCACATCCAGCATGAGATCCTAAAAGATAGGGTTCTGTAGGCATAATTTCAGAGGGGAGTTTTTCAGGTTCAATATTTAAACAAGCCCAAAGTCCAGCCTGAGTTACACACATGTCAAGGAAGTCTTCCCAAGCTTCAGCAACAAGATGTTTAAATTCTTTCTTATCCATTTTCTCAGCAGCTTCCTGAAGCGCCCATTCAGTATGCATATAGATAGGTCCACGTCCAGCTTCCATTTCAATAAGCATAGCATGGTTTCTCAAGCAGGTTCCAATATGAGATGCCTCACCATAAGGAGCAAATTTCTTTAACTCATCTTTATGCTTTGCTACATAATCTTCTCCAAATGCATTAGTTGCTCTTGCTTTAAAGAGTAAGAACCATGCTCCAACTGGACCATAACCATCTTTAAAACGTGCAGGTATAAATCTATTTTCCATAAGTACAAGCTTAGCACCAATTTGGGCACACATTGCATATCCTGTTCCAGGATTCCATACAGGATACCAAGCACGCCCTTTTCCTTCACCAATTGATCTTGGACGGAATACATTAACAGCTCCACCAGTAGCAAGTAATGTAGCATTTGCTTTAATAATATAAATTTTGTTTTCTCTTACAGAGAATCCCACTGCTCCAGCACAACGATTAGGCTCATTAGCATCAAGAAGAGGTCTTACAATAAAACATCTTTCAATAATTTCTGCCTTATCATAACCAGTAAGAGCATTTTTGGCTGCTTCAGCAACAATTACTTTATAAGATTCACCATTAATCATTATCTGCCAGCGACCAGAACGAACAGGTTGAGCACCAGCTTTAAGAGTTAGCCCTTTAGCCTTTGCTTCAGCACCATCTAAGGTTTTTCCAGTCTGGGGATCTTTTTTCCAAATAGGGAGACCCCATTCTTCAAAACAATGAACTGTATCGTCAACATGACGACCTACATCAAAAACAAGGTCTTCACGAACAATACCCATTAAGTCACAACGGACCATTCTAACATAGTCATCAGGTGTATTCTCCCCAATATAGGTATTTATAGCAGAAAGACCCATAGCTACTGCACCAGATCTTTCCATAGCAGCCTTATCACAAAGAATAATTCTTAATCCATGAGGTTTAGCCCACTGAACAGCTTCTACCGCAGCACCACAAGCTGCCATTCCACCACCAACTATCAAAATATCTGTTTCCTTTTCTACAATTTCAGGTTCTGCACATTCTAAACCAGGATTATAATGCCAAATCTTAGGCATAGTGCCACCTCCTTTCAAATTTTTTAAATTTTCTAAGCTGTTTTAATTTTCATAGTTTTACCAAGTGCACCAACTTCAAATTTTTTGTTTAATACTGCAGCAGGTTTAGCAGGCTCTTTTCCATCAGCAGCTTCAGTAAAAAGCTGATTGGTATTAATTAATGCAGGATCGGGTGTTGGTTTCCCTACTGTAGGATCAGCAGAACCTTCAGGAGTAGTTCTTGTAGGATACTTAAATCTTAAAACCACACCATTTCTAAATTTAATTGTCCACATAATATCAGTAGTTCCACGCATAGGTTGACAGGTTCCATGAAGAGGAGCGAAATCTGCATAATGTCTTACAGAAATTGCTCCTTGAGGACAGCTTTTTACACAGCTATAACATTCCCAGCACTGATCAGGTTCCTGATTGTAAGCTTTCATTGCTTCAGGATCAAGAATCATAAGGTCATTAGGACAAATGTACATGCATACTGTTTTGTCTCCACCTTTGCATCCGTCACATTTTTCAGGATTTACATAACTTGGCATATTAACACCCCCTTTATAGTTTTTTTATTGAACTGGTTTTTGTACTGGATTTTTTTGTAATTCTAAAATATCACTTATATCAATATCTGGAACAGGAAGCTCTCTATCTTCTTTTTCAATCTCTTCCTTAATAGAAGGAAGTTCTTCAAGGGCTTTCTCGATAACCTCTGGACCTAAGGATTTTAATTCTACAACCTTCTTAAATACGAGTCTTTTAAATGCAGCTGGAGTTTCTTCAATAAAACCTCTTGCGTCAAATCTTGCTCTTGAGAATTGATCAATAGTTTTTTGAGCAAGATCATCAGGAACCTCAATTACCAATCTTTTCAAAGCTCCTCCAAAAATAGGTTCAATTTTCTCTTCAAGAGGTGTTCCTTTTATAGCTGCAAGTCTTTTTTCATCTAATATGATTGCAAAATATTTAGCCATATTCACCTCCTTTACTTTTTAAGAAATTTTTTTCTTTAAATGTTCTGGTATATCCATATGAGGAAGATCTACTTCTAATCTTTCTTCTCTTTCTTTTAAATATTTCTCATTGTTGAAAGGATAACCAAATTCTTTCCACCATTTCACAACCACTTTATAAACCTCAGGTCTATAAATTTCTGGTGGTGGTGTTAGACCTTCATTTATAAGTCCTCTAATAAAGCTACCAGAGTATCTTGAATAAATTCCTTTATGATTACAATTTTCAGAATAGGCAAATTCTTTACATTTTGGACAATACCAAAATTCAGCAATATTTTGAGGTCTTATATAAAATCCACCAGGAACAGCAAAAGGAGGTGCATCAAATCCAAAACTTGGAATTCCTTTAGACCATAAAATCTGTGTTGCATAAATGTCATAATATTCACCTAATGCAGCATGGTCTCTTCCAAACATATGGAAAGAAATTCCCATGTTCTGTCTAATTACAGCGTGAAGTAAAGATTCTATTGGATTCCCATATCTCATATCCCAAAGGGTTATAGTAACCATGTGTCTTTCTGGCTTAATATAACCAGCAAGATGCAACATTTCATGAGCTTCTACAATTGCTTCATCTGGGAAGTCACCTATTCTTTTTGCTCCAATAATAGCATTAACTACTATTCCATCACAAGGTTTAATATCACCAATATAAGCTGCCATCTTCATTAATGCTTCATGTCCAGTATGGGGAACATTTCTTGTTTGATGAGCAATAACTGTTGTCCATCCTCTTCTCTTAAATTCTTCTCTTGCTTTCTTAGGTGGATACCAAAATCTATCAAAAGGAGGTCTAAGTTTTGGTTCATTAATAATAGTATATTTTCCTGCAAGAATAATCTTATTCAAAGAACGGTATATGTTATAGCCAGTATGTTTCTCATCAAAGGGAACTTTCACAACTTCAGGATTTTTCTCAGGTGTTCCAAAAGTTCTTACTGCTACATCACCTGGATTTATTTCATAGACTTCTTCAATCTCAAGAATAGCAAAAGGTTCACCCTTTAATCTTAAAAGTAACCAATCCCCTGGTCCAATTTCACCAAATTTTTCACGAAGTTGTTTAAAATCATCTTCAGAAATATCAAAAAGGATTGGATAAGGGAATACCCATCCGCTCAAAAGTCTTCTTCTTTCAAGAACACTTTCAAGTTCAGCTTTTGTCATCGAACCTTCAACAGGGCTAAAAAATCCATAACAAACTGACATAATTTCTCTATAAACATTTCTAACAGGATTACCTTTAAAAAGGGTTGGTTTAATGTCATAAACTGCTGAACATTTTTCCATAAGTTTCCAAGCTGCACGAGGATCTCTTACTACTCTTTCAACAAGCTTTCCACCATGAGGTGGGGGTAGATCTTTAATCCTTATATCCTGCATATTCACCTCCTATAAATTTAGAATTTGTTTGTTAAACCTAAAATTAAAAAAATAATTTCAAAAGTCAAACCTAATTTTAAGCTGTTATAAATAATTTTTTAAAATTATTTAAAATCTCAACTGAATTGAAAAATTGATTTTTATTTTTTTGAAAATTTTTTTGTTTTTTCATTTTCTTTTTAATCTTTTAAAAAAATTTTTTTGTACTATAATTACTAAAAAATTTAAGGACTTTACAGTGTCGGAAGTAGAAATTTTAGAAAAAATAAAATCTGAATTAAATATTATAGAAGAAACCCTCAAAACCTATTTAGACTCTCAACATCCCTTTATAAATCAAGTAAGTGAATACATCATTTTTTCTGGTGGAAAAAGAATTAGACCTTTATTAACAGTTCTTTGTGCCAAACTTTTTTTAAACGAAAATTTAAATAACAGATATTTAGAAACTATTTATAGAACTTCAATACTTTTTGAATATTTACACGCAGCAACCCTTCTTCATGACGATGTAGTTGATTCTGCAGAGTTTAGAAGAGGGAGAAAAGCTGCCAGAAATCTTTGGGGAAATCAAGCAACTATTCTTGTAGGAGATTATTTATATGCTAAGGCTTTAAGACTTGCAAGCCTATTAGAAAATCCAAGGGTAATGGATGTAATTACACAGACCACACTTCTTATGAGTGAAGGAGAAATTTTGCAACTTCTTAATCTTGATAATACCACTCTTACAGAAGCTGAGTATGAAGAGGTTATTTACAGAAAAACTGCTGTTTTAATATCTGCTTGTTGCGAGGTAGGGGCTATTTTGGGAGAAGCTAAACCAAATGAATGTTTGTTACTTAAAAATTTTGGTAAATATTTAGGACTTGCTTTTCAAATAATTGATGATCTTCTTGATTATTTAAGTGAAGAAACAGGGAAAGATTTAGGAAAAGACTTTAAAGAAGGAAAAATAACCTTGCCTGTCATTTATGCCTTACAGTTAGCAGATACTGAAGAAAAAAATACACTTCTTTATTTACTTAAAACTCCTGAAGTTGAAAAAAAGGATTTTGAAACTGCTAAAAAAATTATTGAAAAAAATCAAGGATTTATAAAAAGTAAAGAAAAGGCTGAGCAATATATAAATTTAGCTAAGGATTGTTTAAAAGAATTGCCCAATAATTTTTATAAAGATTTACTTCTTTTTATAAGTGATTATCTTTTAAAAAGAAAAAAATGAATTACCTTAAGCTTCTTGTTTTTGATTGTGATGGTGTTCTTTTTGATTCAAAATTAGCAAATATCAATTTTTATAATTATATTTTAAAAAAATTAGGTAGATCTCCTCTAACTCCTGAAGAAATAGAATTTATTCATATGCATTCAGTAGATGAGTGCCTTCAGTATCTTTTAAGAAATCATCCTGAAAAATTAGAATTAGCAAAAAAAATCCAAAAGGAAACTCCCTATCAACTCTTTTTAAAATATATGACTTTAGAAGATGGACTTATAGATTTTTTAAATTGGGCAAGAAAATATTTTTATTTAGCAATATGTACTAATAGAACTACCTCAACTTTTCCTCTTTTAAAACATTTTAATTTGAAAAACTACTTTGATTTTGTTATGACTGCTTCCATTGTTCCTAAAAATAATCCCTTAGCCCTTCTTACTATTTTAAAACATTTTAAAGTGGAAAAGGAAGCCACCCTTTATATAGGTGATTCAAAAGTAGATAAAGATTTATGCGAAAAATGTAAAGTTAAAATGGTTTCCTTTAAAAATCCCAATTTATTAGCTGATTTTTATATCAAAGATTATAAAGAACTAAAAAAACTTATAGAAGAAAATTTTCAGTTTTATCCCTTAAAAAAGAATAAACTTTATTAAAAACTCTTGTGACTTCAAATTTTGAAAAATCTCTCGTTTCTTCTATTTCGGGAATTAAAATATAAAGAGTTTTGATAGCTCTTGTAAATCCTACATATAGCAAATTAAACAATTCCATTTTGATTTTAGCCTTTTCTAAATACCACCCTATTTTTCCTTCACCAGGAAGCTCATTTTTTCTTCCTTTATAGATGTTTCCGTTATAAAATACTAACCCAAGATCTGAACTATATGGTTTTTCTTCCCAGAAAAGAGGTAATATTACATGATTAAATTCAAGCCCCTTTGCTAAATGAAAGGTAAGAACTTTGATAGCTGATTTATCTTTAGGCATCTCCAATTCATCTTCTGAATATTTCTCCCAATATTCCAAAAATTCTTCTAAATCCCCACCTTTAAAAGAAAAATCTAATATTATACTTAAAAATTTATAGAGATAAGCTAACTCTTTGTTCTTTTTTTCTTCTAATTTAAATTTTTTTACTATATATTGACAAAGCTCATAAAGAGAAAGATATTTTCTAACTGAAAGAATTTCTTCTATATAATTTTCCCAAAGGGAAGGGTATTCTTTTTTAAAAAATTCAACTAAACTTATATTACTACCTGTAAGTTTGAACTCACAATACTTTGATAAAATATCCAATGAGTTTTCAAAAAAATCACCACTTAAAAACCCAGCTAAGGCTATTTCATCTTCTAAATAATTTAAAAATTTAAGAAGAGAAAAAAAGGCATTTATAAGGGGAGACTCTTTTATTTTTAAAAATGAACTTCCTATTACTTTAAATCCCTCAGAAATAAGAAAAGAAGATAGCTCAGTGATATCTTCATTTTTCCTTACTAAAATAGCAACATCATCTAAATCTTTTTTTTGTTCAAGATCCCTTAAAATATTTAAAATTTCTTTTTTTATTAATTCTTTTACCTTTTCCTTAGGGGATTTTCCTTCTATATTTTCTTCCATTTTCAAAAACTTACATTCTACCTCACCTTTAAAATCATTTACAGCTTCTTGAATTACATTCTCAAAACTCCAGTCAAAATCTTTTAAAACATAAGTTAATATTTCTTCTTTTTCTTCTATTTTTTCTTTACCAAAAATAAGCTCCTCTAACAGTTCCTTTTTTAACTCTAAATTTTTATTTATGTAAGAAAAAAAGAGATTATTAAATTTAACGATCTCAACTGCACTTCTATAGTTTTTTCCTAAAACTTCAACTTTTATGGGATAGGAAGAAAATTTTTGCATAAACTCTGCCAAAATAAAAGGATCTCCTCCCTTCCATTGAAAAATTGACTGTTTTGGATCACAGGCACAAATGAAAAATTTATTTCTACTAAGTACATCTTCAACTATAGGTAAAATCGCTTCCCATTGAACACGATCGGTATCTTGAAATTCATCTATTATAATTCCTTCTAATTTGCCCAGTTTTACATAAATCCAGGGAATAAATTCCGGAAAAAAAGTAAGATGCTGGGATAATATTTCTTTCCAAATCCCGATAAATAATGTCTTTTCTCTACTAAAAACCTCCTCTAATTTTTTCTTCAAAAGTGTATATAAAACTAAGTAATAATCTTTTGGATCTTTAAAAGTTTCTATTTCATTAAAATCTAAAAAAATTTTTTCTATTTTATTCTCTTGATAAGTACCTAAGGTGTCCAGAAGTTCCTTTTTATAGGTAATTTTCTGAAAAATTTTTTCTGAATCCTTTATTAATTTGTTTTTTATGTCAATTTTTAATTTCTCTTCGTTAGTAAGAAGATAATCTACAAAATTTTCTAAAAATTTTAATAATCCTTCAGTTTTTTTTGCAGCTTCAAAAATTTCATTAAGTGCCTTCTCTATAAGATTTTTTTCTATATAAGTTTTTATCTGAAAATCTGCAGGCATATCTAATTCATAAGAAAGGGCTCTATAAAGATTTAAAAGAAAACTATCAATAGTTTTTATCTGAAAAGAATCATAATTTAAAAATATCTCTTCTAAAAAAAACTCAGCTCTTTCTGGAGAAATTCCTGTTTCGTAAGTCTTAATTTTCCCTTTTTCAGTTTGTTTATAAATCTCTTTTAAAAAAGATATAATTCTTTCTTTCATCTCAAAGGAAGCTTTATTTGTAAAAGTAATTGCAAGTAGACTTTTAAGATTAAATTCTCCCTCTTCATAAATTTTATTTAGGATTTTTAAATAATTGAGAGCTAATTGATAGGTTTTACCACTTCCGGCACTGGCGTTATAGATTATTATATTGTCAGTCATTTGAATAAATTGTATTATAATCCTATGGATATTCAAGGTGGCAATAGATTTTTCTTTACCTTTGAGAAGGAAGGCTTTCTTTCTGAAGAGGAATCTCATCATTTAATAAGGGTCTTAAGAAAAAAAGTAGGAGAAAGAATAAAGCTCATTGATGGAAAAGGAAATGAATATGAAGGAGAAATTGTAAAAATAATAAAAAAAGGAAAAAAAATAAAAGCAAAAGTAAGATTACTTGAACTTTTAAGAAAAGAAAAACCTTCATCAGTAAAAATTATAGCTCTCGTTCCTCTTTTAAAAGGGGACAAAACTGAATTTTTAATAGAAAAAGGAGTAGAGCTTGGAATAAATGAATTTATTCCCTTTCAAAGTGATCATTCTGTAGCTAAGATTTCTTCTAAATTAGATGAACGTTTAAAGATAAAAGCTATAAATGCTTTAAAACAATCAGGAAGACTTTATCTTCCAGAAATTAAGCCACCAATAATTTTGAGAAATTTTTTATCTGAAAACCCCTTCCCCTCATCTCTTAAAATAGTTGCTTTACCAGAAAAAGGTATTTTTTTAGAAAAACTTATAGAAAAACTGATTAATTCTAAGGAGATTGTTTTGATTTCAGGTCCTGAGGGAGGATTTAGCAAGGAAGAAGAAAAATTATTAAAAGAAAAAAACTTTATCCCCCTTTTTCTTTCCCCTTATATTTTAAGAGCTGAGACTGCTTCTTTATCTTTAATGAGTTTTGTCTCCATTTTTGTAAATTTCTATTTTGGATAAAAAGATTGAAAAAAGTTAAATATGTGGTTTTATTAAATTTATAGAAAAAAATAAAAGAGGTGTTTTTAAGATGGGAGGACGTTCTCGTAAATCTATTTTAAAACAAAAAATGGCAAAGTATTATAGAGAAAGAGAAAATCCTCTTGCTTTACTTGCTTTACAAGATGAAATTATACGTTTAAACAAAGACAAGCTGGATCTATTTCAAGAAAATTTAGAATATTTAAGAACTCTTGACTTATCTACTGATCACGAAAGACCTGCTTCTAAACTAAGTATAAGGCGTTTCCCTAATGAACCAGATAAAAAATTTACTACCAGAGCTTTTTATGAAACTTTATATCCTATTACTTTAGAATATAGATTTATGCCTCTTCAGGCGATCTTTGTGTGGTATCTAAGAGCTTTAGAAATGATTTATGGAGAAAAAATTCCTAAGATTCATTTAAATAGACTTCAAAAATGGATAAAATATTGGCTTTCAAGTCTTACTCCTGAACAGGAATTAAAACTTAAAAGTGCAGTAATATCTTGGATTTTAAATAGATTTACATAAAATGATTTTTATTCTTGTTTTCATCTTTATAAACCTTTTTGTCTCTCCTTCTTTAGCTTACAAACTCTTTATAATTTCTTTTCCTGATAATTATGGAAAAATGAAAAAAGAGAAAATATTTTATGTTGGAGCAGCAGAACCTGCTTTTGGTGCTATATATGATCTAAAACCACCTAAAAGGTTCTTCCTCCTTACTCCAGATAAAAAAACCATAAAAGTTACTCTTTTCAGAACAAAATACGAAGACAAGGCATTAAATTTAGAAAGAATTGGATATAAAATACAATTATCCTTAGAAACTAAAGGAGATCACTATATATGTATAGAAAGTGATTATTATCTTACAAGAGATTTAAAATTAACAAAATCCTTTGCTAAGGTTCCTCTTCATGTAGAAATAGAAAAGGGTTGGGATAATTTTTGTGGATTTGATTTAGAAATAAAACCTTATACCAGACCCTATGGATTTAGTGATAGAGGTATTTTCTGGGGACAGGTTTTATATAATAATAAACCTCTTTCAAATGTTATTGTAGAGTTTGAAAGATTTAGCCCAGTTTTTTTAAATTTAGAAGATTTACCAAAGGATTCTTATGGAGAAATAAATTATCCCTATTTAAAGAAAACTGTAAAAACTAATAAAGATGGGTTTTTTGTAGTATCTCTTGAAAAACCAGGATGGTGGGTTCTTACAGTTAAAAGGGGAGCAGGTATTAAAACCTTTGGGAATACTTCCTACCCAGTTGAAATAGCAAGCCATTTTTGGATATATGTTTTCCCTTCTAAAGAGGAAAATTTAAAATATAACTTTTTAGAAAAAACACCTTGACTTTAATTTAGATTTTTTTTATAAAGAATTTTTGATAAATTTAAAAATGTAAAGCGGAGGTTTCTTATGTATAGAAAAATTTTAGTTGGACTTGATGGTTCAGAAAGAAGTAGGTATGCCTTAGAAGAAGCTTTAAACTTTGCCAAAAATACTAAAGCTGAAGTTATAGCTATAAGTGTTATTCCTCCCCAAAGAGAATTAGTAAGCTCTTTTTCTTTATTTACTCATATAAAAGATTTTATCAGAAAAAATTATGAAAAAGCTCTTGAAGAAGCAAAAGATTTAGCTGAAGAAAAAGGTTTAACTATCAAAACTGTCCTTGAAGAGGGGAATCCTTATGAAAAAATTATTGAAGTTTCTCAAAAAGAGGGATGTGATCTTATCGTTACAGGAAGAAGGGGGCTTACCGCTTTTGAAAAAATTTTATTAGGAAGTACTGCACATAGAGTTATAAATAATAGTCCAGTTGATGTACTTATTGTCCCTATAAACACCAAAATAAGTTTTAAAAAGATTTTAGCAGCAACAGATACATCTGAATATGGAAATAAAGCAGTTAAAAAAGCAGGAATGTTAGCTAAAAGTTATAACGGAGACTTAGGTATTTTATCTGTAATTAAAATTCCTATAGAGCCTATAATTGATCTTCAAGAAATTTTAGAAACCCTTAAAAAAGAGTTAGAGTCTCATTTAGTTTTTCTTTCAGAAGATATAAGTAACGAAGGGGTTAGGGTGGAGATTTTTGTAAAATATGGAGAACCTCATAAAGTAGTAATTGAAACAGCAAAAGAAATAGATGCAACAGCTATCGTTATAGGTGCTTATAGTTCTGCAAGTAAGAAATCTTTAGGAAGTGTAGGAGAAAAAATAATTGCTCATTCTTTCTGCCCTGTATTGATAGTAAAAAGTTAGATAGGCAAAGAAGTATCTAAGTTTCCAAAAGAAGTATATTGAGGGAAATAATGTAGTTTAACTATTCCTATAGGACCATTTCTTTGCTTTCCAATTATTATTTCTGCAATACCTTTTTCTGGAGTTTCTTTATTATAAAATTCGTCTCTATAAATAAATAAAATTACATCTGCATCTTGTTCTAAAGCTCCTGATTCTCTGAGATCTGAAAGTTGAGGTCTTTTATCAGGTCTTTCTTCGACTTTTCTATTTAACTGGGATAAAGCTATAATGGGGATATTAAGCTCCTTAGCTAAGGATTTTAAACCTGCAGAGATTTCTGAAATTTCTTGCTCTCTTCTTTCTTTTCTTTCAAGTCCTTTCATAAGTTGAAGATAATCAATCACTAAAAGTCCTAAAGGTATTTCTTTTAAAAGTTTTCTTGCTTTAGCTTTTAGTTCTAAAATATTAATTCCTGGGGTTTCATCAATATAAATATGGAGTTGACTTAAGGTTGATGCTGCTTGAGTTATTTTTTGCCATTCTTGAGAATCAAGCTGTCCTGTTCTAAATTTTTGAAAACTCACTTTAGCTTCAGCACAAAGCATTCTTGCACAAAGTTGTTGCTTACCCATTTCTAAGGAAAAAATTGCTGCCCCAATATTAGTTTGTTTACAAGCATTTCTTACAATATCAAGTGCAAAGGCAGTTTTCCCCATTCCAGGACGTCCAGCAAGAATAATCAAATCTCCCTTTTGAAGTCCTGCTGTTAATCTATCAAGATCATAAAATCCAGTAGGAATTCCTGTTATAGATGTTCCTTTTTTGTAAATATTTTCCAAATGTTTTATAGTATCTTTTACTACTTCTTTTAAAGGAGAAAAACTTTCTCTTCTTCCATAATAGGAAAGATCAAAAAATGCCTTTTCTGCATAATTAAGTAATTCTTGGGAGTCCTCTACTGAGTAATAAGCTCTATATATTAAATCTTGACTTATCTTTATAATTTCTCTTAAAATACTTTTTTCTTTAACAATTTTAGCGTAATGAAGAATGTGAGCTGAAGTTGGAAGAAGACCAACAATTTCTGAAAGATAAACTGCTCCACCAGCTCTCTCTAATTCTCCCATTTTATCTAGCTCATTATGAACTGTAACAATATCAATAGGTTCATCTTTTTCAAAAAGAGAAAGACAAGCTGAGTAAATCACTCTATGAGCTGGAGAATAAAAGTCTTCTGGTTTTAAATAATCAATAATTTTAACCAATGAAGAGGGATCTACAAAAATGCTTGCTAAAAGATACTTTTCTGCTTGTAAATCTTGAGGAGGTAAAAATTCTGGGGAAAAGGCAACTTCAGATTGTATTTTTATTTCTTTTTTTGAACGTTTATTAGAAGGCATTTATTTTTCTTCTAATACTTCAACTTTTATATTAACTATTTTATCACTACTTAATTTTATAGGAACCTCAAAAGTACCTAACTTTTTAATAGGTTCCTCTAAAAGAACCTGGCTTTTTTCTATTTCTATTCCCTTTTCTTTTAGCATATTTACAATATCAATCAAAGAAACAGACCCAAAAATTCTATCATCTTCTACAGTTTTTCTATAAACTGTTAAACTTATTCCTTCAAGTTTTTCTGCAAGACTTTCAAGTTTTTTTCTTTCTCTCTCAGCTTTAGCTAATATAATTTTTCTTTGATTTTCTAAAGCTTTAATAGTTTTCTGATTAGCTAAAATAGCTAATCCCTTAGGAATAAGATAATTTCTTGCATATCCATCTTTAACTTTTACTACATCTCCTGCTTTACCAAGTTTAGGGACATCCTTAATTAGAATTACTTCCATATATTCCTCCACCAATGTTTATTTATTCCATTTCTATATCAGCAACAAAAGGTAAAAGAGCCATTATTCTTGCTCTTTTTATTGCAGTAGTTAATCTTCTTTGATGATAAGCACAAGTACCGGTCTGTTTTCTATGTATAATCATACCTTTTTCATTTAAAAAGGGTTTTAAAATTTCTGGATTCTTATAATCAATCTTTAAATTAGGATCTACACAAAATTTACAGACCTTTTTTCTAGTTAAAAATCTTCTCTTTATACTTAAAGTATCATTCATTTTTAACCTCCCTTTTAATTTTCTTTAACCTCGGTACTTTCTTCAGCAGGATCAAATCTTTCTTTTAATTTTACAATAATAAACCTTATTACCCTTTCGTCAATTCTAAAAAATTCCTCCAAATCTTTTGGCAAATCTGCAAGTCCATAAAATTCTATTAAAACATAATATCCTTGTTTTTTCTTTTGAATAGGGTAGGCAAGTTTTCTTAAACCCCACTCATCAATTTTTAAAATTTTACCTTCTTTTGATTCTACGATTTGTTTGATTTTTTCTAAAACCTGATCTTTCTCATCCAATCTTTCTGGATGAATAATAAAAAGGGATTCCCATTTACGGAATCTTTTGACAGGTTTTAACAGTTCAAACATAAGTCCCTCCTTCTGGCCCTTTGGCCCCCTTTAAAAATATAAAGGGGGCAAGGAGTTAATGGGCGGTGCTGGATTCGAACCAGCGACATCCACCGTGTGAGGATGGCGCTCTACCCCTGAGCTAACCGCCCTTTTGAATTATTATTAAATTAATCTATATTTTATTTTTTACAAGTCTCTCTTTATATTTTCTAAAAGTTTTTTATCCGCAGGACAAAGCTCAAGTTCTTTAACTTCTTCAAAGTTAACCCATCTCAATTCTAAAGCCTCTTTAAGAAAAGGTTCTTCTTCAGACTCTATCTCAAATAAAAAAAGTTCTATCTCACCTTCTGGATACTTATAATTTGTCTTACCAAGAAGTTTTTTAACTTTTGGTTTAATACCTAATTCCTCTTCTAATTCCCTTTTAATTGCAGACTCTAAGGTTTCTCCATTTTCTACCTTACCTCCTGGAAATTCCCAAAGTCCTCCTCTTTTTTTATTTACAGGTCTTTTAACAAGTAAAAACCGGTCTCCCTTTTTCAAAAACCCTGCAACTACTTTTAAAGCCATTTTACTCCCCAAAAACCCTTTCAAATATTTTATCCACATATCTTAAATAATAGGAAATATCAAAGACCTTTTCAATTTCCTCTTTACTTAAGAATTTTAAAATCCTCTCATCTTTTAATACTAGATCTTTAAAATTGAGTTCTTTATCCTGCCATACCTTCATAGCTAATTCTTGTACAATTCTATATGCTTCTTCTCTTGTCATTCCTTTTTCAGTTAAACAAAGCATAACCTGTTGAGAAAAAATAAGCCCTCTTAATAAATTAAAATTCTTTTTCATGTTTTCAGGATAAACCACTAAATTTTTTAGAAGCCCTTCTAATCTTGCAAGCATGAAATCAGCTACAGTTGTAGCATCTGGTACAATAACCCTTTCAACTGAAGAATGACTGATATCTCTTTCATGCCAAAGAGCTACATTTTCTAAAGCAGGAATTAAATAACCCCTTAAAAGTCTTGCGAGTCCACAAAGATTTTCTGAAAGGATGGGATTTCTCTTGTGAGGCATAGCTGAAGAACCCTTTTGCCCAGGAGAGAAATATTCTTCTGCCTCTAACACTTCAGTTCTTTGTAAATGTCTTATTTCTGTAGCAATTTTTTCTACCGTTGTCCCAAGAATTGCAAGAGAAGCCATATATTCTGCATATCTATCTCTTTGGACAATTTGATTAGAGATAGGATCTGGTTTAAGACCAAGTTTTTCACAAACATAGGCTTCTACCTCTGGTGGAACATGAGCAAAGGTTCCTACAGCTCCTGATATTTTTCCATAGGAAATATTTTCTAAAGCTCGATTGAGCCTTGCTTCATTTCTTTTCATTTCTTCATACCAAAGTGCAAGTTTTAATCCAAAAGTAATTGGTTCAGCATGAATTCCATGAGTTCTCCCTATCATTAACGTATCTTTAAATTCATAAGCTCTGTCTTTTAAAACATCTTTTATTTTTTTTAAATCCTCTATAATAATTTCCATAGCCTTTTTCATTAGCCATGCCATAGCAGTATCAAGCATGTCAGAAGAAGTCATACCAAGATGTAGATAACGTGCAGAAGGTCCTATAATTTCAGAAAGATGCGTTAAAAAAGCTATTACATCATGTTTAGTTTCTTTTTCAATTTCTTCTACTCTTCTTATATTTTCCTCAGTAAAACCTTTTTCTATATAGGGGATTAATTTTTCCTTTATAATTTGATAATCCCTCTCTGGAACTTTACCAAGCTTATGCCAAGCTTCACAGGCATAAAATTCTACTAAACACCAAACCCTTAATTTTTCTTCAGGACTCCAAAGTTTTGCCATTATAGGTCTTGTATATCTGGGTATCATTTTTCAAGTAACCTCCTTCTTAAAATTATCATATTCTTTTGTAAACAATTATTTGACTTTTTGCTTAATTTTATGTATATAAATATTTTTAAAATTTATCAAATCTGGAAAATTTTTATAGATGGGGAAAAAATTTTTTTACATATTCAGCTTTATTTTAATCATATCTTTTTTTCCTTTAAAAGCTTTTTGTAAATCTCAATCTTTTTATGAACATAATTTAAATTTAAAATTTATTCCTTATTTAGTAAAAAAGGGAGATACTTTATATAGCATTGCTAAAAGATATGAAGTTTCTATAGAAGAACTTAAAAAAATAAACAATCTTCAAGATGAAAGTATTTCTATAGGGCAAATTTTAAAAATTCCTACCAATAAAGAACTTTATTATTCCCAATTTTTAAAAACTTCAAAAAACTTTTCTTCCCAAGAAAACAAACCAATCTCCTATCATAAGGTAGCAAAAGGTGAGACCTTATATAGTATTTCAAAAAAATATGGAATACCTATTCAAGAACTAAAGAAAATTAACAATTTAAAATCTACAAAACTTAAAGTTGGACAAACAATAAAAATATATCAAAATTTGGAAAAAGTAGCAAAAAAACCTGAGGAAAAGGAATTTATATTTTACGAAGTTAAAGAAGGAGATACCCTCTATACTATTTCTCTAAGACACAATGTATCTATAGATTTAATCAAAGATCTGAATGGTATCAAAGATAATGTAATTTTTGTAGGGCAAAAATTAAAAATACCTTACAATCCTTTAGAAGAACCTTTTACTTTAGAAAATCCTGCTATTCGATTTAAAGAAAAACCAAAAGAATTAATATCTCAAAAATTTAGTGTAAACTTTTTATCTAAATCCTTTATTGATGAGAAAGATGAAAACTTACTTAAGAAAAAATTCTTAGAAATTTCCAAACAATTTAGTGATTATTTATATAAACTTGGTGGGAGTGGAAATGGATATTTAGATTGTTCTATGTTTGTAAAACTTGTATATGAAGAATTAGGAATTGACCTTCCTAGAACCTCACGGGAACAATTTTTGGTAGGTATAAATGTAAAAAAAGATGAGTTAATACCAGGAGATCTTGTTTTCTTCTCCAGATACAGAGACAAAGATAATATTTCCCACGTAGGAATTTATATAGGAGACAATAAATTTGTTCATTTTTCTTCAAGAAGAAGGGGGTTATCTATAGATTCTTTAGACGAACCCTATTTTAATGAGAGGTTTGTAGGTGCTAAAAGAATTATAAATGGGGAGATTTTGGAACAATTTTACAAGTTTAGTCGTAAATTAGAGGAAGGAAAATCTTAAATTTTTAAGAATAATGTATTAATTTGAGGGTTTCTCTATCTACTTCATAGGAATTTTCCCTTTCTTTTTTAGCTAACTCTAAAGCTTCTTTGGCTCGGTTTATAAGAAAGGAAACTGATCTTTCCAAGGATATTTCTGGCAAAATTTGGGAAATTCCAATAGAAAGGCTAATCTCTTTATTAACCTCTTCCCACTTTTTAATAATCCTTTCAGCTATTGCAAGGGATTTTCTCCAATTAATGTAGGGAATAATAATTACAAATTTGTCTTCATCATATCTACATACTTTATCAATTTTTTCTCTTGTTGATTTTTGAAGAACCTTAGCAAGTTCCCTTAAAATTTTTTCTCCGCTTTGATGTCCATAATGACGATTATACCATTTAAAATTATCTATGCTTATCATAAAAATTACAAGAGGATATTTTTGTCTTAAAGCTCTATAAGCCTCCTCCATTATAACTTCTTCAAAATATTTTCTATTAAAAACCCCTGTAACCAAATCTTCTCTTTCTATTTTTCTTATTTCCTTAAACATGAGATATTCTTTAAGAAGCTTAAAGATTTTTGCTTTGAATTCTTCTAAGGAAAAGGGTTTTATTATAAAATCATCTACTCCCCAGGAGAAAAAATCTAAAAAATCTACTTTTAAAAGATAAAGATATTCTAAAATCATAAAATCAAGAATTATTAAAATCTTACTTTCTGGAGCTAACGTTTTTATATTAAAAACAAAGCTGGAAAATCCCTCTTTAAGCTCCTTAGAAAGTATTATTAATATTTGAAATTTTTCTTGTTCAAGGTTCGTAAACATTTCCTCTTTTGAAAATGCTTCTACCACATCTATATTAAATTGGGTTAAAAATTTATTTAACAAGGCTCTAAAAGCTGGATCATTCTCTACATACATTAGCGCTTGAACTTTTTCCTTAAATCTTTCTTCTATTTGCTTACATAAATCTAGAAGTTTCAATTTTAAAACTCCCTTGTAAAATAGTTTTTAAATTAAATTAAAAACTATTTATTTCAATCTTTCGGTAAATTTTAGCTATACTTAACTTAAAAAACAAAAATATCTTGATTTTTTAATTTCTTGATTTACACTAAAACCATTATGGAACCTCCAAACAAAGTAGTTGACTTAAAAGATTGGATAAATGCTTTTTGGAATTTCCAAGAAGAGGATTTACAATATTTACAAAATTTAATCATAAAAAAAACACCTCTTGATCCTGAAGAAATAATAAATAATTTAAAAGAAAGGATTAAAACCAGAAAGGCTTTTTATCAAATCTATAAACACCTTCCTAAAAAAGATTTATCTCCCAAAGATTTAGAATGGGCAGAAAAAAAACTTGCAGAAATTATATATAGAGAAGATTTAATAACTGAACTTACTAACAAAATTTTAGATCTTCTTACTTTCTTTGTTGAATCTGAAAAAGCTGTTTTTCCAGAACTTCCGTCAAATCCCTTTTTAGTACACTAATTTTCTATGAAAGAAAAAGAAGTCCTTCTTGAAAGAGCTAAAGAAATTCTTCAAATAGAAAAATTAGGTCTTGAAGAGGTTTCTAAAAATTTAAATGATTCTTTTGTTCAAGCTTTAGAACTTATTTTAAACATTAAGGGAAGAGTAGTAGTTACAGGAGTAGGGAAAAGCGGAATTATAGGAAGAAAAATTTCAGCTACTCTTTCTTCTACAGGAACACCTTCTTTTTTCCTTCATCCAGTTGAAGCTCTTCATGGAGACTTAGGAATGGTCACCTCTGAGGATATTTTACTTGCTATCTCCTATTCTGGAAATACTCTCGAGGTTTGTGAACTTGCTTCTATTCTTAAAAAAAGAAATATCAAAATAATAAGTTTAACTGGAAATCCAGAAAGTAGATTAGCAAAACTTTCTGATATAATTATCAATACCAAAATTCCTAAAGAGGCTTGTCCTTTTAATCTTGCTCCTACTACAAGTACAACCGCCACTTTAGCTTTGGGGGACGCTTTAGCTATATGTCTTTTTGAATTAAAAGGCTTAGGTTCTGAAGATTTTAGAAAAAATCATCCAGGAGGCTCCTTAGGGGAAAGATTAAAAGTAAAAGTAAAAGAGATTATGCTTACAGATGAAAAAATACCTGTAGTTTCTGAAGGTACTCTCTTAGAAGACGCTATAGTAGAAATTGATAAAAAACGATTAGGTTGTGTGCTTATTACCAATTCTTTAGGAATTCTTACAGGAATTATTACAGATGGTGATCTAAGGAGGATTTTTTTGAAGTATAAAACTTACAGTAACTTGAAAGTTGAGGAAGTAATGACAAGAAACCCTAAGGTAATCGAAGAAAATCGTTTAGCTTCAGAAGCTCTTGAAATGATGGAAAAATATCTTATTACGGTTTTACCTGTTATAAATTATGATCAAAAATTAGTAGGAATCTTACATCTTCATGATATTTTAGGAAAGGGGACATTTAAATTTACTATCTAAAAATTTTAAAAGATACTCCAAATTTTCTTCTATAGGCTTTGTAGCATCAATTATTAGATAATTAAACAACTTTAGACATTTTTTATAAGTCTCCATTACTCTCTCTAAAAATTCCCTTTTTTCAAAAATAGTTAATTTTTTTTCACGATTTCCTATTCTTTTAAAAGCAATTTCAAGAGGAAGATCTAAATAAATAACTAAATCAGGAATAGGGGCTATGGTTTCATTTTCTATTAAAAGTTCTTTTAAAGATAAACCTTGAGAACTTTGATAGGCAAGAGTAGAAGGATAGTATCTATCAAGAATGATCCATTTTTGAGCTTCTAAGGCAGGGATAATTATATTTTCTACATGCCATTTTCTATCCTTTAAAAAGAGAAGTTTTAAATCTTGAGGATTACTTTCTTTTTTAATTTTTTTAATCAAAGCAGATTTAATTTTTTCTCCAAAGGGGCCAGAAGTAGGCTCACAAGAAAAAATACAATTTATTCCTCTTTTTTTTAAGGTTTCAAATAAAGCTTTAGCAAAAGTGGTCTTTCCAGCTCCATCTATACCTTCAATTGCAATAAGCTTTCCTTTTCTCAAAAATTCAAATTTAAGTCTATTTTTCAAAAAATCCCTATTTTCCTTCGTAACTTCGCATAAAAAGGCTGGTTCATAATCTCTTACCTTTTTTAAAAAGGGATCTTCTCCTTTTCCAACCGTAGCTAAAAGATATCTTGAAGAAAATAAAAGTTTTTCTATAAAATTACGAAATTTTAAAGATAAAATTTCCATTTTCCCTATTTCATCAATTAAAAAAAAGACATTTTCTTTTCCAAATTCTTTTTCTAAATCTTCTACTACCTTTTCTAAATTTTCTATATTTACTATATATTTTCCCACAAAGGGTTTATCTTTTATTTCTTTGGGATCTATTAAATCCTTTCTTATAGCAAGAATGGATTCTGTATCTGAATTTAAAACCTTTATTTTAAATCCCTTTCTTTCAAAACCTTCTCTTATTTCTGTAGTAATAAAACCTGAAAAATTAAATGAAGATAAATTATTTTTTAAAAATTCAAATAAATATTTTACTAAGGTAGTTTTACCAACCCCTGGAGCACCAAAAATAAAAAATTTTTTTCTGGGAGAATTAAGAAACATTATTTTTTGATAGGTTTAGACGATAAAAGAACGTAAGTTGCTCCCCAACCACCATCGCAAGGTCTTGCTGAACAGTAGGCTAATACATATTTTCTAAATGGTCCTTTTTCTAACCACTCTTTTACTTTATTTTTAAGAACCGGCTCTCTTTTAGAAGAAAGTCCTCTTCCATGAATAATCAAAACGCATCTATCTCCATTTAATATTGCAGATTTCATAAACTCTTCAAAAGCTTCTTTTGCTTTTTCTATGACCATGCCTCTCAAATTGAGAGTTCTTTTAATCGAAAATCTTCCTTCTCTTAAAGCTTTAACTATTCTTTTGCTTACTATTGATTTTTTACCTTCTATATATTCAGAGGTTAACCAGATTTTAATTTCTATTTTTTCTGGAGGCCATTCTTTTTTGAGATCCCAGAAGGCTTTTTTAGGTGAAAATTTCCAATAAAAATTTTTTTCCTTAAGAGGTTTGGAAGTATAAACTATTTCAGACCAATCTTTTTCTTCAACTTTAAAAGGTTTTTCTGAAGGATAATTTTTTTCTGATTTTGAAATATTTAGGGGAGTACCAAGGTACTCCCCTAATTTCAAAAAGGGTTTTTGCATCTTTATTTTTTCAATCCCTTTTCAAAAATTCTTTCACATTTCTGAGCTGCAGTTTCTGCCTTTTGAGCAGCTTCTTCTGCTTTATTAGCTGCTTCAATTGCTTTTTGAGAGGCAGCTATAGCCTTTTGAGAGGCTTCATTTGCGTTAGCTACATCAACTTTAAGTTGATTTATTTGAGTTTTTAAAGCTTCAACCTCTGCTTTTAAACCAGCAAGTTCATTTTTTACTTCTGTTACGCATTCAGGACATTCTGAAGCTTGAGCTACCTTTGGAGCTTCAGTTGCTTCTGGAGCTTTAACAGGGCAAGTACATCCAAAAGCTAATAGCCCAATCAAACCTAATCCAGCTAATTTTAACTTGATATCTCCCATGGCTACCTCCTTTTATTATTTTAATTAAAATTATTTTTAGTAATTTTTAACTTTTTGTCAATTTGAAATTTTTTATCCTTTTATACATCCCATAGGAATAAGTTTAGCAACTTTTTTAGTTAAACCAGCTTTACAAGTAGCATTAATAACTTCATTAACATCTTTATAAGCTTCTGGAGCTTCCTCTGCAAGTCCCTTTTTTGATTTTCCGATAACAATAATTCCTTTTTTTCTAAGTTTTTCTATTATATCATCTGCTCTAAAAGATTTTATAGCCTGATGTCTACTCATAGTTCTTCCTGCTCCATGGCAAGCAGAACCAAAAGCCTTTTCCTCTCCTTCAGAGGTTCCAACTAAAATATAAGATGCTGTTCCCATAGAACCGCCTATTATAATCGGTTGTCCTACTTCTCTATAAGCTTTAGGTAACTCCTCTCTTCCAGGTCCCCAAGCTCTTGTTGCTCCTTTTCTATGAACATAGAGTTTAAGTCTTTTACCATTTACTTCATGATACTCTACTTTACAGGTATTATGGCTTACATCATAAAGTACTTTTAAATGAATCCCGGGAAAAAATTTTCTAACAACCTCTCTAACTAAATGAGTTATTACTTGACGATTAGCAAGAGCACAATTTACTCCACATACCATAGCTTTAAAATATTGTTCTCCTTCTGGTGAATTTATAGGTGCACAGACTAATTCTTTTTCTTTTATAGGTATTCCATATTTTCTTGCTGCTTTTGCTAAAATTGGTAAATAATCGGTTGCTATTTGATGCCCAAGAGCTCTTGATCCACAATGGAAAGTAATAACTACCTGGTCTTTGAATAATCCAAAAGCAGAAGCAGTTTTTTCATCATAAATTTCTGCTACATATTGGATCTCAAGATAATGATTCCCTGAACCGAGGGTACCTATTTGTCTATGTTGTCTTTTTTTAGCTTCCATAGAAACGTAAGAAGGATCAGCACCAGGCATACATCCTTTTTCTTCAATATATTCAAGGTCTTCAAGCTCTCCATATCCTTTCTCAACAGCCCATTTAGCTCCCCCTACTAAAACCTCATCTAATTGAGAAGGAGATAGTTTTATTTCTCCTTCAGAACCAACACCAGAAGGAACTGTTTCAAAAAGTTCTCTAACAAGTTTTTCTAAATAAGGTTCTACTTCTTTTTTAGTTAATGGACTTAGAAGAGTTCTTACTCCACAAGAAATATCGTATCCTACACCACCAACTGAGATAATTCCTCCTGCATCTGGATCAAAGGCAGCTACCCCTCCTATAGGAAATCCATAACCCCAATGAGCATCAGGCATAGCAATAGAGGCTTTTACAATACCAGGTAAACTTGCCACATTGCAAACTTGTTCATAAACCTTTTCATCCATCTCTTCAATGAGTTTTTCATCAGCAAAAATCTTTCCGGGAACTTTCATATCCCCATAAGGAGGAATTTCCCATTCATAATCAGAAATCTTTTTTAGCTTTTTTAGCTCCATATCTTTTCCCTCACCCTAAAAAATTTTTAAACTCTTAATTATTATAAAATATTATTTAATTTTTCAAAAATCAAGGACTTTTTAATTTTTTGAATTATGGTATAACTTATAACATGTTTAAAGGAACTACGGTAATTGCTGTAAAAAGAGATGGAAAAGTTGCAATGGCAGGAGATGGACAAGTTACCTTGGGAAATACTATAATAAAACATAAAGCTAAGAAAATAAGAAAACTCTATAAGGGAAAGGTATTAGCTGGTTTTGCTGGTGCAACAGCTGATGCCCTTACTCTTTTTGAAAGATTAGAAAAAAAGCTTGAAGCCTATAGTGGACAACTTTTGAGAGCTGCTGTAGAACTTGCCAAAGATTGGAGAACTGATAAGGCTTTGAGAAGATTGGAAGCTTTCCTTATTGCATGTGATAGTGAACATATGCTTATTATTTCAGGTGCAGGAGATGTGGTGGAACCTGATGAAGATGTAGTTGCTATAGGATCTGGTGGACCAATGGCTCTTGCAGCTGCTAAAGCTTTATTAAGACATACAAATTTTTCTGCTAAAGAAATTGCTGAAATTTCAATAAAAATCGCAGGTGAAATCTGTATATATACTAATTCTGAGATCATAGTTGAGGAGTTATGAACTATAAAGAACTTACACCAAGAGAAATAGTAGAAGAGTTAAATCGTTATATAATAGGGCAAGAAAAAGCTAAAAAGGCTGTTGCTATCGCAATGAGAAATCGTTGGAGAAGGCAGCAAATTAAAGGTCCTTTAAAAGAGGAAATTTATCCTAAAAATATTCTTATGATTGGTCCAACAGGAGTTGGAAAAACTGAGATTGCAAGAAGGCTTGCCAAGCTTTCAAATTCACCCTTTTTAAAAGTTGAAGCAACTAAATTCACTGAAGTAGGATATGTGGGAAGAGATGTAGAATCTATGATAAGAGATTTAACTCATATTGCAGTACAAATGGTAAAAGCTGAGGAAGAAAAAAAAGTTTTTGAAAAGGCAAGAAAAAATGCTGAAGAACGTTTAGTAGAACTTCTTATTCCTACTTCTTCCTCTAAAGTGGAGTATGATCCCTTAACTAAAGAAAAATTTTTAAAAATGCTAAGAGATGGTGTCTTAGATGAAAGATATGTAGAAATTGAAATTGAACCTATCCAAAAAACACCTGCTATAGAAATTTTTGCAGCATCAGGTTTAGAAGAAATTGAAATGCAGTTAAGGGATATGCTTTCTACTTTTCTTCCTTTTAGAACCAAAAAAAGAAAAGTCAAAGTAAAAGAAGCTTTAGAAATTTTAACTAAAGAAGAGGCTAATAAATTAATAGATATGGATAAAGTAATAAGAGAAGCTATCTATAGAACCGAAACAAGTGGTATCATTTTTATTGATGAAATAGACAAAATTGCAAGTAGAGGAGAAACTCACGGTCCTGATGTATCAAGAGAAGGAGTTCAAAGGGATCTTTTACCTATTGTTGAGGGAACAACTGTAAATACACGCTACGGAATGGTTAGAACCGATTATATTTTATTTATAGGAAGTGGGGCATTCCATATGTCCAAACCATCTGATCTTATTCCTGAACTTCAAGGAAGGTTTCCTATAAGGGTTGAGCTTGACCCCTTAACCAAGGATGATTTTGTAAGAATATTAACTGAACCGGAAAATGCTATTATAAAACAATATCAAGCGCTTTTAGAAACAGAAGGAGTAGAATTAGAATTTACTAAGGAAGCTATAGAAGAAATGGCAAGAATTGCTTATGAAATAAATGAAAAAATGGAAAATATTGGTGCAAGAAGACTTTATACGGTAGTAGAAAAAGTATTAGAAGATATATCTTTTTCTGCACCAGATATTGCCCCAACAAAAGTAGTTATTACTCCTGAATATGTAAGAGAAAAATTAGAGAATATTGTTTCAGATGTAGAATTGATTAAATTTATTCTTTAAATAATTTCTCCCCAAAGATCGTAAAAATTAGCTTTTTTTATTCTAACTTTTACTAAATCGCCTGGGTAAATCAATTTTTTATTTAAATAAAGATAGGTTATTCCGTCTATTTCTGGAGCTTGAATTTTAGCTATCCCAAAAAACTTTCCTTTTAAATCTTCTCCCAAAACCAAAACTTCTTCCTCTTTACCAATTCTTGTTTCTAATCTTTTTTTAGAAATTTCTCTTTGAATTTTCATTATTTCTTTTTTTCTTTTTATTTTTTCTCTATAAGGAACTTTGGGCAAAAGTGTTTCAGCTACAGTTCCTTCTTCTTGATAAAAAATAAAAACTCCAAGGTGATCAAATTCTACTTCTTTTATGAAGTCACAAAGGGTTAGAAATTCCTTTTCTCCTTCTCCTGGAAAACCTACTATTATAGAAGTTCTTATAGCTGAAAAAGGATTAATTCCTCTTATATAAGTTATTATTTCCTTAATTTTTTCTATATTTACAGGTCTTCTCATCTTTCTTAAAATTTCAGGATGAACATGTTGAATAGGGATATCAAAATAGGGAACTACCTTAGGATTAAGAAGCATTTCTTTAACAAATTTTTTATTAATATTAGCTGGATGAAGATAAAGGAGTCTTATTCTAAAATTATAGGGAAGTTCTGATAAAATAGAGACAAGTTTCAATAAACCTTCTTTTTCTCCTCTATCTTTTCCATAAGAAGTAATATCTTGAGCAACTAAAATTATTTCTTTTACCCCTTTTTTTAAAAGGTTTTCAGCTTCTTTTAAAATTTCTTCTAAGGGTCTACTTCTTAAAGGACCTCTTATTTTGGGAATAGTACAATAGGAGCATTTATAATTACATCCCTCTGAAATTTTTAAATATGCATAAAAGGGACTTTCAGTAAGAATTCTTTCAAGAGGTTCTTTTTTGATAAATTTTTTAAAAGGCTCTATTCCAAGAAAATCATCTACTTCTGGCAAAAGTTTTTTTAATACCTCTTTTCCATACCTTGCAGTTAAGCATCCAGAAACAATTAATTTTTGGGTATCTCTTTTTTTCTCTCCTAATTCTAAAATATTTTCTATTGCCTCTTCAACTGCTGGTCTTATAAATGCACAGGTATTTATCCAAATAATATCTGCTTCTTCAGGAGAAAGGACTATTTGATACTTCTTTTTAGATAATACATATAAAAGTTTTTCAAAATCAGCTTTATTTTTAGGACAACCAAGACTTACAGGATAGACTTTTAACATTAAAAATTATGAGAACTTAATTTTATTTTTTTTATTTCATTTTTTTCTGTTAGATAAACTAAATAGGTTTTAAAATTTCTAATTTCTTCTTCTGTTACCCAAGCATAGGAAACAATAATTATTTTATCTCCTATCTCCCCAAGTCTTGCAGCTGCTCCATTTAAGACTACTTCACCTTTATTTCCTTCTAATAAATAGGTCTCAAATCTCTTTCCATTATTAAGATTATATATCCAAACAGCTTCAAAGGGCTTTAGATTAGCTTTTTCCATTATTTCTTTATCAAGAGTGAGGCTTCCTTCATAAAAAAGATTTTTCCCTGTAACAGTTGCTAAATGAATTTTACTTTTCAAAAGTTTTATAAACATTTTTATTCTGGATTTATAAGCATATTGTCTATTAATCTTGCCTTTCCCACAAAAACAGCTAAAGCGCAAACAACAGGTTTTTCTATTTTTTCAACAGGCTCAAGAGTTAAAGGATCAACAAATTCAATATACTGAACTTTAGTAAAAGGGAAGGAGTGAATAAAGTCTTCTAATTTCTTTTTAAGATTTTGAGAATTTCTTTCTCCATCTTTTATAAGTTCTTGAGCAAGAAGAAGAGCTTTATAAAGAGTGCTTGCAGATTCCCTTTCTTCTGAAGATAAATATATATTTCTTGAACTCATAGCAAGACCATCCTTTTCTCTTACAGTAGGATGGGCTATAATCTCTATATCCAAATTTAAATCCTTTACCATTTGTCTTACTACTTGAAGCTGTTGATAATCTTTTTCTCCAAAAATAGCTATATCAGGATTAATAATGTTAAAAAGTTTTAAAACTACTGTAGTTACTCCTTTAAAATGTCCTGGTCTAAAAGCACCACATAGTCCAGTAGTTAGTTTAGTAACCTCAACATAGGTTTGAAAATCGGAAGGATACATTTCTTCAGTTTTTGGAACAAAAACTACATCAACTTCTTCTTTTTCAAGAAGAGCTAAATCTCTTTCTAAATCCCTTGGATATTCTTTAAAATCTTCCTTAGGACCGAATTGTAAAGGATTGACAAATATACTTACTACAGTTTTATCCCCCAACTCTTTTGCTTTTCTTATCAAAGAAAGATGCGCTTCATGTAAAAAGCCCATAGTAGGGACAAAAGAAATTTTATACCCTTCTTTTTTCCAAATCTTACTAATTTTTTTCATTTTGGTAATTTCTTTTACAACTTCCATTTTTTATATTTCAAGTTGTTTATAAGGCTTTAAAAGATTTTCCAAATTTTCTATAAAAAGCTTTTTAAAATCTTCTTCTTCTGGGATATTACCGCTTTCATCACTTTCTATTTTTTCTTTCAGAGCACCTCTAACCCATTTTTTAATAACCAATTTTTTAGATCCCTGATAATTTTCTAAAAGATAAAAATTAATATAGGTATCTTCATTCAATTTTAAATATAACTCACCCTCAAAAATTTCAAAAGGTTTTATTTTTGTAGGATAGACAAATTTTTTAAGGATATCAAAAAACTTTTTTTGAGAATTTAAAATAAAAACTTTTTGCCCATTTTTAACATATTTCAAAAGTTCTAATAAATCTTTGTCATTTAAAGCTATACAACCTTTAGTCCAATGGTAATTCTTATAAAGTTTACCATCTCTTTTTTCCCACTTAAAGGCTCCTCCTCCATGAATACCAATTTTTCCTCCAAGTAAACTATCTTCCACAATTTCTTTATTTTCAAGCATATTTATCCATTTTATAAATTTTTCTTTTTCTATTATTCCCTTATAGTAAGCTAAAGCCAAATCATTAAGGTTGGGATAGTTAAGTTCAAGAAAATATTTGTATTCTGAAGGTTTTATGTTAATTATTTTGAAAACCCCTTCCGGAGTCAAAAAATCTCCCCTTTTTTCTTTAGGAAGCACGCTTTCTAAACCAAAGCCTATTTCATATTTTGCTATTATTTTTTCTTTTTCTCTAATTTCCAAAAATTTTTTGCTTTTATCAATAAAGATAATAGTTTCTGCTTTTAAATAGGAAAATGAAAAAATTATTAAGTAAAAAGAAAAAATGGCTAAAAATTTTTTCATTTTTAATCTTGACTTTAAGGATTTTTATAAATATTATTAAAATTTAATGGAGATAATTACAATTACAATAAAATCGAGTAAAAAGGAAGAATTGATAGATATTACTCAAGAAATTGAAAAGGTATTACCTTCTAAGGATGGAATTTGTATTGTATATGTTCCTCATACTACAGCAGGAATAATTGTAAATGAAGGAGCTGATCCTTCGGTAAAGGAGGATATTTTAAATATTTTTGATAAAATGGCTCCTCAAAATTTTAGCTATAAACATCTTGAAGGAAATTCTCCTGGGCATGTAAAATCAAGTCTTACAGGACCTTCTTTAATTTTAATTGTAGAAAAGGGAAAACTTATTCTTGGTACCTGGCAGAGGGTATTTTTTGCAGAATATGACGGTCCGAGAACAAGAAAAGTATATATAAAATTCATAGAGGGATGAGACCTATGAAACTAAAATTTTTAATCCCTTTTGTAATTTTAGTTTTAATTTTATTTTCTTGTAGAGCTCAAAAAGAATATTATTCAGAAAAAGCTGCTTCTCACAAGGAAATTGCCAAAGTTTACATTAAGGAAAATCGCTATACTGAAGCCCTAAATGAGCTTGAATTAGCTAAGAGTGCTGACAAATGTGATCCAGAGATATATAATCTTCTTGGACTTGTTTATATGGGAAAAAATGAATATTTAAAGGCTGAAGAGAATTTAAAGGAGGCTATTAGATTAGATCCTAATTTTTCTGAAGCTTATAATAATTTAGGTTCTCTTCAAATGTTACAAGGGAAATATAAAGAAGCAATAGAGTATTTTAATAAAGCTTTAGAAAACCCATATTATGTAAATTCTTTTATTGCTCGTACTAATCTTGGTTGGGCTTATTATCAACTTAAAGACAAGGATAAAGCTATATCTACTCTTCTTTCCGCTTTTAGAGAAAATCCTCGTTATCCTAAAACTTTGATTTATTTAGGATTAATATATTTAAATGAGGGAGATCTTAATTCAGCAGAATTTTATTTTCAACAAGCTTTAAAATTGGACAAAACCTCTGGGGAAGCAAGATATTATCTTGGAGAAATTTATTTTAAGAAAGGAGATAAAACCAAAGCAGAAGAATTATGGCAATCTATAATTTATTTAAGCCCTGACAGTGAATGGGCAAATAAAGCAACACAGAGGCTCTTTTTATTAAAAAGGACCTCTTAATTCTTAAAAGAAAGCACCTTCTTTTTTAATTCCTCCCCCTTTTCTTTTAAAACTTCTAAACGGTTTAAAGCTTTAAGAAAGGCTTTCAGACTTGCAATTACTATATCTCCGTCTTTTCCAAGACCTGCAGTTCTTAATCCTTTTTCATCTTCAATAATTAAACCACAAACACCCTCTGCTGATGTTCCTCCACTAAGCGCGCTTATATGGAAATCTATTAGATTTAAAAATTCTTTTCCTTCTTTTTTATCAAAAGAATAACCTAAGGCTTCTGCCACTGCTTTATAAGCTGCATCAATAGGACCGACTCCAAGTCCAATAGAGACTTTTTTTCCTTCTCTTTTGTCCTCTATCTCTACTTGAGCAATAGGTTTTAGAGAGCTACTATAAACACTTATAACTTGTGAAGAAACAAGATGGTATCTATATTCTTTTTCCCAGAATAGATCTATTAGAATGCCTTCTAAATATTCATCATCTATTTTTTTAAGTATATCCTTTAATTCTGTACGGAATTTCTCAAAAATTTGACTTAACACTTCGTCATCAAATTGCCAGCCCTTACTTCTCAATTTAAATCCTATAGCATGTCTTCCAGAGTGTTTCCCAAGAACTATTGCTGAACCTGTCCATCCTACATCTTCTGGATTAATAATCTCATACGTTGATCTTTCGCAAATTATTCCATGTTGATGAATACCAGATTCATGAGCAAAGGCATTTGTTCCAACAATAGCTTTATTAGGTTGAACAAACATCCCGGTATATTTAGAAACAAGCTGACTTGTAGGAACAATTTTTTTTGTATTTATATTAATTTGAAGAGGATATCCCAATTCTTTTTCAAAAAAATCCTTTCTTGTTTTAAGAGTCATAATAATTTCTTCTAAAGCTGCATTCCCTGCTCTTTCCCCAATTCCATTTATGGTTCCTTCCACTTGAGTCGCTCCAGCTAAAATAGCTGAAAGTGAATTAGCCACTGCTAAACCAAGATCATTATGACAATGAACTGAAATTCTTAAGCTACCATTTTTAAGTTCCTCTTCATAACCTGCCAAAATAAGTTTTTCTATTAAAAATTTGATAAGATTATAGTATTCGTGAGGAACTGTATATCCAACTGTATCAGGAATATTGATAGTTTTTGCTCCTACTTTAACTACTTCTAAAACCACCTTAGCTAAATATTCCCAATCACTGCGAGTAGCATCTTCTGCTGAAAATTCTACATCTGGACAAAAAGAAAGTGCATATTTAACTGCCTCTTTTGCTATTTCTAAAACTTCTTCCCTGCTTTTTTTGAGTTTATATTTTAGATGAATATCTGAAGTAGCAATAAAAGTATGTATTCTTGGAAATTCAGCTTCTTTTAAAGCCTCCCAAGCAACTTCTATATCTTTTTTATTTGCTCTTGCAAGTGCAGCAATAGTTACCCCTTTAATTTCTTTGGCAAGAGTTTTTACTGCCTCAAAATCTCCGGGTGAGGTGATAGGAAACCCTCCTTCAATAACATCTATGCCAAGTTCTGCAAGAGCTCTTCCTATTTCTATTTTTTGCTTTAAGTTTAAAGAAACACCAGGAGATTGCTCTCCATCTCTTAAAGTAGTATCAAAAAAGATTATTCTTGGATTCAAAAAGTTCCTCCTTTATTTATTATTTTTTTTAATTTTAACCTATTTTAAAACTTTTCCAATTAGAAGTAAAGACTTGCAAAAATTGAAATTTGATATTTATTGAATTTAATAATCAAAATAAAAAAGGGGGGTTAAGTAATGATTATTATTATGGAAGCTCATATTACCAAAGAAAGTCCCGAATTTCAATCTTTAATGACTTATTTGGAACGATTTCCCCATTTACAGGTAAAAGTTATGGAACATAAAGGGGTTACCCGAAATCTTCTCGAAATTCATCTTATAGGGGAAGACTATATGATTTCCCAAGAAGAAATAGAAAGTTTACCTGGTGTTGAAAAAGCTATAAGAGTCACAGCTAAATATAGGTTAATTGGAAGACATGGTTTACTAAGTGATTTGGGATTTGAGTATAAGGGAATCCAATTTAATCAAGATTCTTTTCATATCTTTGCTGGTCTTTGTGCAGTTGATACTTATGAGAATGCAGAAAAAGTTTTTAAAGCCTTAAAAGAAAATAATGTGTGCTGTGCTCGTATGGGAGCTTATAAACCAAGAACTTCTCCTTATGATTTCCAAGGACATGGTAAGGATTGCCTTCCTTGGCTTTTTGATTTAGCAGGAAAATATGGAATTAAAATAATTGTAATGGAGGTTCTTTCTCCTCATCATATAGATGAAATAAGAGAAGCTCTTGAATTAACCGGAAATCCTTGCGGAATAATTTTGCAAATAGGAACAAGAAACGCCCAGAATTTTGAATTATTAAAAGCAGTAGGTAAACAGAAAGAATTTCCTATTTTATATAAAAGGGGATATGGACTTGCTTTAGAAGAAAGCCTTATGGCAGCTGAATATATTGCCTCAGAAGGTAATACTAAAATTATTTTTTGTCTAAGAGGTGTAAGAACTCATTTAGGAGATCCTCACAGAAATTTAACTGATTTTGCTCATGTTCCGGTAGTTAAAAGACTTACAAGACTCCCTGTATGTATTGATCCATCTCATCCTATTGGTACGAGAATAAAATCTTCAGATGGGATAAGAGATATTTATCATGTTACTGCTCAAGGTGTAATAGCTGGTGCTAATGCAATATTAGTTGAATTTCATCCAGAACCTGATAAGGCACTCTGTGATGGACCACAAGCTATTCCACTTTCTGAACTTCCTATTTATTTAGATTATGTTTATAAAGTAAGAGAAACCTATTTAGAATTAAAAAAAATAGTAAATCGAAATTAAATTTCATTTTTTAGCTTTTAAAAGTTTTATTATAATTTTAGCAAATTCCTCTGCGGCTTGCGGACCAGAAGCTGTAACTATATTTCCGTCAACTTCAACTGGTTTTCCTGTATAATGTGCTCCTTTTCTTTCCAAATTCTTTCCCTCTTCTGCCCAACAAGTTGCTTTCTTCCCTTTCAAAACTCCAGCTTCAGCTAATATTCTTGGAGCAATGCAAATAGCTGCAAGGATTTTATTCTTGGAAACCGCTTCTTTTGCTATTTTATGGGCTATAGAATTATTAAAATATTCTTTAGCACCTACTCCTCCTACAAAAACTATAGCATCATATTCATCTACTTTAACCTGATCAATTAAAATTTGGGGTGTAACTACAGCACCAAGCATACCTTTAGCTGGTTTTAAAGAAGTTCCCGCTATAACCACACTATAACCCTCTTTTTCAAAAAGCTTCTTAGGAATTAACAATTCTTCATCCCTAAAATTTTGTGAAGCAATAATCATTAAAATTTTTTTATCACTTTTAGATAAACCTATAGAAAAACTAATTAAAATTATAAAAATTAAACCCAAAAAAATTTTTGAAATTCTCTCCATTTTAATTCCCCCTTTTTATTTATTATCTTTCTCTTTTTTCATCAAAGGTTTTAACCACTTAAAAAGAGGTTCTGAGACCTCGGAATATCCTTTTATTTTAATTAAATAATATTTCTCTGGCTCCCTCTGAATGGCATAAATTTCTTTTTTTGACACAAAATGAGAATCTTCAATTAAATTATAAAAATAGCTATCAATTCCCATAAAACCATCTAAAAGATGAGTAAAGGTATGTAATAAAAGTTTTATAACCCTCTTCTTCTAAATCATTTATAAAAAAAGAAAATAGGGTATCAAAAAATTTAATATCATCTCCTCTAAGAATTTCTGAGAATTCTATTTTGTCATAATAAAGTAATTCATATTTATCTAAAAAAGACTTTATATGAGTTTTAGCTTTTTCTTTTGAATCAGCTTTAACTAAAATCCAATGTTCAAAGACTTTCACAATTTTATTTTATATCCCTTTAACCCTTTTTCAACTTTTCGCACTTCGTAAGTGAGATAAATTAGAATTATTTTAATTTGTATGGGTTTTTATTTAGCAGGTTTAGTTTATAATTAAATAAATTTTAAGTAGGAGAGGATTACTATGAAAATAAGCCCTTATATTTTTAGGGAATATGATATTAGAGGAAAAGTTGGAGAAGATTTTACTGAGGAAGTAGTTAAAGAAATTGGAAAAGCCTACGGAACAATTATCAGAAGAAAGGGAGGAAGAAAAATTTGTTGCGGAAGAGATGGAAGACTCTCCTCTTCCTCTTTACAAGAAGCACTTATTGAGGGGATTTTATCAACTGGAATTGAAGTAATAAATATAGGAATTTGTCCTACACCTGTAATGTATTTCTCTCTTTTTGCTTTTGAAGATTCTGATGGGGGAATCCAAGTTACAGGTTCACATAATCCCCCAGAATTTAATGGTTTAAAAATCTGTGTAGGAAAGGATACCATCTTTGGACCCCAAATTCAAGAAATAAGAAAAATTATTGAAAAAAAGGATTATGAAAAAGGAAATGGAAAAATTGAAGAAAGAGAGATTTTAAACAAATATATAGATTATGTTTGCAATAATATAGAATTAAAAAGACCATTAAAAGTGGTTTTAGACCCAGGAAATGGAGTTTGTAGTTTAACAGCTCCTGAAATTTTTAAAAGGCTCGGTTGTGAGGTAGAATGCCTTTTTTGTGAAATAGACGGAACCTTCCCTAATCACTTTCCTGATCCTGTTGTTCCTGAAAATCTAAAATGGCTTAAAGATAAGGTTTTAAAAGGTGGATATGAAGTAGGTTTTGGATACGATGGAGATGGAGATAGGTTAGGAGTTATTGATGAAAAAGGAAATATTATTTGGGGAGACCAGCTTTTAATCATTCTTGCTAAGGATTTATTAAAAAAATATCCAGGAGCAAAAATAATAGGAGAAGTTAAATGCTCCAGAACCTTGTACGAAACAATAGCTAAACTTGGAGGAATACCAATAATGTGGAAAACAGGTCATTCTCTTATTAAAAATAAAATGAAAGAAGAAAAGGCACTTCTTGCAGGAGAAATGAGTGGACACATCTTTTTTGCAGATAAATGGTTCGGATTTGATGACGGAGTATATGCTTCTTTAAGACTTATTGAAATCTTATCTCAAAATAATATCCCTCTTTCTGAATATTTAAAAGATATTCCCAAGATGTATTCTACACCTGAAATAAGAAAGGAATGCCCAGATGAAGTAAAATTTAAAGTAGTTGAAAGATTAATAAAAAAATTTAAAAATGAAGGCTTAAATGTGATTGATGTTGATGGAGCAAGAATTGAATTTAAGGAAGGATGGGCTTTAGTAAGAGCCTCAAATACACAACCAGTTCTTGTTTTAAGATTTGAAGCAGAAACAGAAGAATTTTTAAAAAGATTGCAGGATATAGTTTATAAATCCTTAGAGGAAATTCTTAAAGAGGTATAGAATGTTTTCCTTTAAAGAAATTCTTAAAGAATTAAACCTTCCTCCAGAAGTTAAAAAAAGTATAATTGCTCTTGAATTAGCTCAAAAAAACTGGGAAAAAGTTATTCATCCAGACTTTTTCAAAAAAACAAAACCTTACTCCTTTAACCATGGAACTTTGGTTATTGAAGTACCAAATCATTACTATCTTCAAATTCTTTCTTCTCAAGCTTTAGAAATTCTTGAAAGACTTGAAAGTTTTGCTCCTTCAGATTTAAAACCTCTTTTTAAAAATTTGAAATTTATTATTAATCCATCCTTGGAAAAGGAAACTTAAAAATTAGATGGATCCTCTTGAAATTATTGAAAAATATTATTCTGATAAAGCAAGACTTAAGGAAGTTTTAATAAAGCACTCTTCTGCTGTAGCTAAAAAGGCATTAGAAATTGCCAAAAAATTTAAAGATGTAGATAAAGATTTTATTTATTCTGCAGCTATGCTTCATGATATAGGAATAATTTTTACCTATATCCCAAAACTTAATCCAGAAGGAAAATATCCTTATATTGCTCATGGATATTTAGGGAGAATGCTTCTTGAAAAAGAAGGTCTTCCAAAGCATGCTCTTGTATGTGAAAGACATATAGGAGTGGGAATAACTAAAGAAGAAATCGTAAAGAAAAAATTACCCCTTCCTGAAAGAGATATGGTGCCTATTACTTTAGAAGAAAAAATTATTGCCTTTGCAGATAAATTTTTTTCTAAACATCCTGATGGAAGTGTAAGAGAGAAATCTGTAGATGAAATTATTAATGATCTAAGAAATTATGGAGAAGAAAAAGTAGAAATTTTTAAAGCTTGGCTCAAATTATTTGAAGGGGGAGAAAATGGCTAAATTATCTATTATTGGTGCAGGAGCAGTAGGAACAAGCTGTGCAAATTGGGCTATGGTTAAAAACCTGGCAGAGGAAATAGTGTTAGTGGATATTGTGCCTGATCTTGCAAAAGGTAAAGCCTTAGATTTAGCTCAGAGTAATCCTCTTTTTGGAAGGTCTTGTAAAATCTGGGGAACTGAAGATTTTTCAAGTATTAAAGATTCTCAAGTGGTAGTTATTGCTGCTGGAAAACCAAGACAACCAGGCATGTCAAGAGAAGACCTTTTAAATATAAATAAAGAAATTGTTAAATCTTGTGCAGAAAAAATAAAAGAATTTGCCAAAGATAGCATTGTTATAGTTGTTTCTAATCCCCTTGATGCTATGGTTTATGTAGCTTATAAGATAACTAATTTCCCAAAAAATAGAGTTATAGGTATGGCTGGAGTACTTGATTCAGCAAGGTATCGCTATTTTATAGCTGAAGCATGTGGTGTTTCTCCAAAAGATGTTCAAGCCTTAGTAATGGGTGTTCATGGAGATTTAATGCTTCCCTTAGTAAGACTTGCCAATGTTTCTGGAATACCTATTACAGAACTTTTACCTCAAGAAAAAATAGAAGAAATAGTTAAAAGAACTAAAATTGGTGGAGCAGAAATAGTATCTTATTTAAAAACAGGAAGTGCTTTTATCACACCTGGGCTTTCTATTGTTGAAATGATAGAAAGTATTTTGAAAGATGAAAAAAGGGTTTTAACTTGCTCAGTTTATTTAGAAGGAGAATACGGAATAAAAGGAGTATTTTTAGGAGTCCCTGTTATTCTTGGAAAAAACGGAGTAGAAAAAATTATAGAAATAAAGCTTCTTCCAGAAGAAAAGGCTGTTTTAAAAGAATGTGAAAACTTTTGTAAAAAACTTATCAGCCTTTTAAATATTTAATTTTATGCCTAAAATTCAAATTCTTCCTGAAGAAATTAGATCAAAAATAGCTGCAGGAGAAATTGTAGAAAGACCTGCATCAGTGGTAAAGGAATTAATAGAAAATGCCTTTGATGCAAAAGCAAGTTTTATTAAGATAAATTTAAGAGAAGGCGGAATTAAGGAAGTTTCTGTTTATGATGACGGAGAAGGTATAGAGCCAGAGGATTTAAAAATTTGTTATAAACACTTTGCTACAAGTAAAATAAAAACCCTCTCAGATATATTTAAAATTGTCACCTTTGGCTTTAGAGGGGAGGCTTTAGCAAGTATTTCTCAAGTTTCTAAAATGACTATTTTAAGTAAACATGCAGATTATGATTCTGCCTATGAAATTAGAGTAGAATTTGGTAAAGAAATTTATTTTAAGCCAGCTCATTTAAGTAAAGGAACTTTAGTAAAAGTAGAGGATCTCTTTTTAAATTTGCCTGCAAGAAAAGCCTTTTTAAAAACTCCAAGGACTGAAACTTTTAAAATAATGGAAATTATAAGAGGATTAAGCCTTTGCTCTCCTGAAACTAAATACCAAGTAAAAAGTATAGAAGAAAATAAAGAAAATACTCTTTTTTTCTGGGAAGGAGGAAATGAAAGGGAGCTTCTTAGCTATATAATTGGATTAGAAAAATCTTTTTTTAAAGAATTACTTTTAGAACACCCTCCTTATTCAATTTTTTTACTTCTTACAGATACTTCCAAAACTTTTTCTCATACAAAATATCTCTATTTTCTGATTAATAAAAGATGGATAAAAGATGAGAAATTAACTAAAATGATTATAAATGCTCTAAAACCTTTTTATGGAAATCTGGGGTTTCCTGCAGGAATTATCTCTATAAAAGCTCCTTATCATCTTGTTGATGTTAATGTGCATCCTGCTAAATGGGAAATAAGATTTAAAGATGAAAAAACACTATTCCTTGCCTTAAATAAAGCTTTAGAAGAGTTTTTTAACAAAAAAACTTTTTACTATGAAAGAGAAAAACATTCCTTCTCTCAACAAATAAAAGAGGATATACCCTTAGATTATCCTCAAGAAGTTTCTCCCTTTCATTTAGAAAGAAAATCTTTATTTATTTCTTCAGATTTTAAAAAACCTTCCCATAAATATTTGGGAACTTTTTTAAATACTTATCTTTTAGTAGAAAAGGAAGAAAACCTTTACATAATTGATCAACACGCTCTTTCAGAAAGAATAATATATGAAGATTTAAAAAGAAATTTTTCTAAATGTCTTTCTCAAGAATTGTTAATTCCGATATTACTGAATATTTCATGCGATCCTTCAGAATTTGAGGAAAAAAGAAAAATTTTACATTCTATGGGATTTGAACTTGGATTTTTAGAAAATAACAAAATTATTTTAAAAAAAATCCCCTCTATTTTTAAGATAGATATAAAAGATATCTTGGAAAAAGTTTTAGAAGAACCTTTTTCCGATTTAGAAGAATTAAAACTTGAGGTTTTAAGAAGATATGCTTGTTTACTTGCAAGAAAGAAGGGAGATCTTCTTTCTGAAAGGGAAATAGATTTTTTGATTGAAAAGTTTTTTTCTGAAAATCTTCAAACCTGTCCTCACGGAAGACCTATCTACATAAAATTATCTTTAAAGGATATAGAAAAAGATTTAAGAAGGAGATAAAAAGTTAGAAGTGAAAAAGGTTATTGCTATAGTCGGACCAACAGGAGTTGGAAAATCAGAACTTGCTGTATTTTTAGGAGAAAAACTAAATGGAGAAATAGTAAATTTTGATTCCTTACAATTTTATAAAGAATTAAATATAGGAACTGCAAAACCCGGAGAAGAAGAAAGAAAAAGAGTTCCTCATCATTTATATGATTTACTTGAGCTTGATGAAGAATTTAATGCAGCTAAATTTGTAGAAATAGCTGATAATTTAATAAAGGAAATTTGGGAAAGAGGGAAAATTCCCATTCTTGTTGGAGGTACAGGTCTTTATTTAAGAGCCTTTGAATATGGACTATTTTCTATAGAGGTGCCAAAAGAAATAAGAGGAACTTTAAGAAAAAGGGCAGATCAAGATTTATCCTCTCTTTATGAAGAGTTAAAAAGGCTTGATCCAGAATATGCTCAAAAAATTTCACCCAAAGATAAAGTAAGAATTACAAGGGCTTTAGAAGTTATATATACCTCAGGTAAGCCCATATCTTACTTTCATAAAGAAAATCCCTTCTTTGGAAAAAAAAGATATAACCTTATAAAAATTGGCTTAATCCTTCCAAGAAAAGAACTTTATGAAAAAATTAATCTCCGTGTAATTAAAATGATTGAAAAAGGATGGATTGAAGAAGTTAAAAAACTTTTAGAAAAAGGATATTCTCCTAAACTAAAACCCTTTAAAGCCATAGGATATAAATACATTATTCAATATTTACAAGGAAAAATATCCTTAGAAAAGGCCATAGAACTTATTCAGAGAGATACGAGACGTTATGCTAAAAGACAGCTTACTTGGTTTAAAAAAGAGCCTGATATATATTGGTTTAATCCTGATGAAAAAGAAAGGATTCTAAATTTTTTAAAAGAAAAATTAGCTACAAATTGAGGGATTTTTATGGAAAGCATGACTGGATTTGGGAAAGGTGTTTTTCAATCTGATAATTATACTATAACTGTTTATGCAAAAAGCCTAAATTCAAAATACTTAGATATTTCCCTTAAACTTCCAAAAAGATATACTTTTTTGGAAGAGAGAATTAGAAAATTTGTTTCTCAAGAATTTAAAAGAGGAAAAATTGAAATCCAAGTCAAATGTGTAGGAACTGATCTTAGCCAAAAAGAAGTATTAATTGATATAGAACTTGCAAGAAACCTAAAAACATCTCTTACTCGTTTAAAATCTGAACTTGGTTTTGAAGATCCTTTAACTTTTTCTGATTTTTTAAAATTTAGAGAATATCTTCTTTTAGAAGAAAAAGAAGAAGAACTTGATAAACTTTGGGAAGAAATATATCCTCCTCTAAATGAAGCTTTGAAAGCTCTTAAAGCTTCTCGCTTAAAAGAGGGAGAAAATCTAAAAAATGTTTTAAAAATCTATTTAGAAAAATTAAAAGATGAGACATTACAAATTGAAAAATTGAAAGAAAAAGCTATAAAAGATAGCAAAGAAAAGTTAAAAGGTAGGATTGATAAACTTTTTAAAGAATTTAATCTTCGTGAAATAGATGAAAATAGATTTTATCAAGAATTGGTTTATCTTTTAGATAAAATTGATTTTACCGAAGAACTTGATAGACTTAAAGTACACATTTTCCATTTTGAAAACACTATGGAAGAAGAGGATTGCGGTAAAAAGCTTGATTTTATTTGCCAAGAGATGTTTAGAGAAATAAACACCCTATCTAATAAAGCACAATCTTCTGAAATTTCTATTATAGCAGTTAAAATTAAAGAACTTATAGAAAAATTAAGGGAACAAATACAGAACATTGCTTGAAATCTTATGGAAAAAATTATAAAAAAACTTAAACTTTACTCAGAACTTTTGAAATTTGAACATACTATTTTTGCTTTACCCTTTGGTTTAGCAAGTTTATTAATTCTTTATAAAGTCTTTCCTTCTTGGGGGAAAATTATATATATTTTAGGTGCTCTCGTTTCTGCAAGAACACTTGGAATGGCTTTTAATAGACTTATTGATAAACCTTTTGATGAAAAAAATCCAAGAACCTCTATCTGGCCCCATGCTAAAGGATTAGTAAAAGATTGGGAAATAAAACTGATTATCCTTTTTAGCTCACTTCTTTTTATATTTTTCTGCTATAAAATAAATTTTTTAGCCCTTTTGCTAAGCCCTATAGTTATATTTTTTCTTTTTATTTATCCCTTTGCCAAAAGATTTACCTATTTTCCTCATCTTTTTTTAGGATTAGTCTATTTTTTAATACCCATAGCTATTGATATAGCTCTAAATGAAAATGTTTCCTTAATAGCTATTTTCCTTGCAGGGGCTATGGCTTGTTGGGTGGCAAGTTTTGATATTCTCTATAGTTTGCAAGATATTGAATTTGATAAAAAAATGGGACTAAAATCTATCCCTGTAAAATTTGGAATAAAAAATGCTTTAAGAATAGCCAAATTTTTACACTTAATAACCTTTTTTCTCCTTCTTTTAACTGGATATTTTTATCCTAAAACAACTTGGATATATTTTGTAGGGCTTATTTTAATTGCTATTTTTTTAACTTATGAACATAGTCTTATTAAAGAAAATGACCTTTCCAAAATCAATAAAGCCTTTTTTACAGTCAATGGTTTTATTAGTATTATCTTCTTTTTAGTGATTTTAATAAACAATCTTTATTATCATTTTTTAAAATAATGATCTATGAAAATTTTTGCTTTTATTAATCAAAAAGGTGGGGTTGGAAAAACAACAGTTGCTATAAATCTTGCAAGGGCATTAAGTCTTAAGAATTATAAAATTCTTTTAATAGATTTTGATCCACAAGCAAATGCTGGAAGTGGATTAGGAATAAGGGTAAACAAAGAAGAAAGTATTTATCAGGCTTTAATAGAGGGAAATTGTGAGAGATTTTTTAAAAATCCCTATCCTAATTTTTATGTCTTACCTTCCTCTATTGATCTTGTTGGATTAGAGGTTGAATTGGTAGACTTACCAGAAAGAGAGTATCTACTTAAAAAATTAATTGAAAAAAGCACTTTTAATGGTTTTCCTTTAAAGAATTTTTTTGACTTTATATTTATAGATTCGCCACCTTCATTAAGTTTAATAACAGTAAATATACTTACTGCCTGTGAAGGGGTAATTATCCCTTTACAATGTGAATATTACGCTCTTGAAGGATTGTCCCTTCTTGTAAGAACAATAAGGGGAATTAAAAAAAGTTTTAATCCAGATTTAGTTCTCTTTGGTCTTGTTTTAACCATGTATGATAAGAGAAACAGACTTTCCTATGAAGTAGCTGAGGAAGCTAAAAATCATTTTAAATGGATTGTTTTTAATACTCTTATCCCGAGAAGTGTAAGGGTTAGTGAAGCTCCAAGCTTTGGAAAGCCTGTAATTGACTATGAACCTCAAAATAAGGCAAGTCTTTCTTTTATAGAATTAGCTGAAGAATTTTTAGAAAGGGTTAAAAATTACTCTAAATAAAAGACGAAAAATTTTCTTTTCCAAGAGAAAAAAGTTCAGTTTGTCTATAAAAAAGTGTTTTTTCCTTTTTTGAATCAACTAAGGGTTTACCATTAATAGTAATAAAATATTTTGCCTTTTTTAGGGGAATTCTAAGCTTTTTTAAAACCTCTTCAGAAATAACTCCATATTTGCGAGCTTGTATAATCTTTTTTGCAGAACTTGGGCCTATTCCAGGAACTCTTATTAATTCCCAATAATCTGCTTTAGTTATCTCAACTGGAAAGAAATGAAGATTTCTTATAGCCCAAGATAATTTAGGATCAACTTTTAAATCCAGATTTTTTTCTTCTTGAAATAGTTCATCTACTTGAAATCCATAAAAACGAATAAGCCAATCTGCCTGATATAATCTGTGTTCTCTTAAAAAGGGAGGCTCTTCTATAGCTGGGAGATCAGAATCTTTATTAACAGGAATATAAGCTGAATAATAAACTCTTCTTACCATTTTTTGAGCATATAATTGTTGAGCTAAGGATAAAATAACTTTATCAGAATCAGGAGTTGCTCCAATTATAAGCTGAGTTGAAGCTGGAGCTTTTATTTCTTTATTTTCATAAAGTTCTCTTATTAATTTTAATGGATTTAAAAGTATAGGTAAACTTTTTTCTGGGGCGAGTTTTTTAAGACTTTCTTCAGTGGGAAGTTCAAGATTTGAACTTACACGATCAGCAAGTTTTAGAGCTTTAGCTATCAATTCAGGAGAAGCTCCTGGGATTAATTTTAAATGGATATATCCTTTAAACGAGTATTTTTTCCTTAAGAGACTTGCAGTCCTAATCATAAGTTCCATAGTATCATCTGGTGTACGATAAATTCCTGAACTTAAAAAGAGACCTTCAATATAATTTTTACGATATAACTCCACTGTGAGATAGGCAATTTCTTCAGGAGAAAAAATTGCTCGGGGAACATCATTTATACGACGATTTATACAATATTTACAATTGTTTATACAATAATTGGTTAAAAGGATTTTTAAAAGAGGAACACATCTTCCATCAGAACCCCAGGTATAATAAATTCCACTTAAATAACTGTTTTTCAAACCATAGGCTGGGGTTTCTCTTTTTCTTCCGGAACTGCTACAGGAATTATCATAACTTGCAGCAACAGAAAGGATATTTAGTTTATAAAGCAGATCTTTTTTCTTCTGTAAAATCTGAAAAGAGAGCCCCATAAAATTATTTTTCTCTATTTTTATTTTTAAAAAATTATGGACTAAAATTCCCCAACTGTCAATGAGATATGAGGCTGTTTCAAAAAAACATTTACTTTTGGTTCCCCTACAAATGATCTTTAGATAAACATTCTCACTACCCTAAAGCTTGAATCAAGCTTTAACTTTATAGACCCAAATAATGGCTCTATCCGGTACCTATATCTACCGTACCTTTTCCAGTTTTCCATCGATAACTTTCTAACTGGATGTCTTATTTTCATCCTAAAGGTTTCTTTCACTCTTATAGCAGGCTCACATCCAAGCTCTTAAACCCTCTGAATTATGTCTATCGCATCGTAGCATCTACCAATATAACAACTGTAAGCCTCACATGGGCTTGGACCATCCTTATCTTCGTTCCTCTTTGCCAGTTAAGACAATATTTATCTCCAAAGCCAAACCCTGTGGCACAAGCCAATATAATGCTTTACTCGAGCTTCTCCTCGAAAAAAGACCTTAGAAATCTCCTCTATGAAAACTTTTAAAAGCTTCTCCTCCAAATTTTTAACTCTGAAGTCGCCAATCCCGTAGAGAGGAGGTAGGAAAGTTTTGTTGAGAAGCCAAGGCAAGCGTTTCTCTGTGAGGGGCGTCCCATTAAAGTCTGATACAACCAAAGAGGCGATTATAACCTTGTCTGCATATTTTTGAGGTCTTCCACGCTTTTTTGTTTTAGGTTCTGATTTAACGTTTGAGAGAAAATAAGTCACAAAGGTATATAATTTTTCTAAAGAAAATGAACTTCTCCTCATACCTCCCATCTAAAATTAGTATCATTACAGAAAATATCATATAAACTAAAATTTTGAAACAGCCTCTTAAAGGGGTTGACAAAGAAACAAAAATTTTTAAAGTAAGTACTAACTTACTAAATAAAAAAACATTTTTTTTTTTTTTTTTTTTTTTTTTTTTTTTTTCATAAAAATGACAAAGCTAAAGGCTAAAAAAGAGAAGACGCGGGAAAAGATTTTAGGGACCGCTTTGAAGCTTTTTTCGGAAAAGGGATACCTTGGCACGACTACAAAGGAGATAGCCTCCTTAGCCGGCATAACCGAGACTACCCTCTTTAGGCACTTCCCGAGTAAAGAGGTCATCTTTGAAGAGGTCTTAAAACGCTATTCCTTTCTGCAAAAGCTTAAGGAGCTTATGCCTCAGGTTGAAGATCTGTCTGCTGACAAGGCATTTACACTTCTTGGTAAAGCCTTTTTGGAACGTTTAAGGGAAAGAAAGCCCCTCATCACCATCCTCCACAGTGAACTAAACCTCTACCCAGAACAGGTTAGGAATGCCTTTCAAGCCATCATAAGCTCAATAAAATCCGAATTTTCAAAGTATCTTTTCAAGCTCAAAAGGAGAGGGGAGCTAAGGGAGGATGTTCATCCTGAGATAGCGGGGCAAGCCCTCTTAGGGATGATTTTTTCCTATTTTTTACTCAAGGATATTAAAGGGGTACCGGTTTGCGAAAACTTTAGCGAAGAAGATATTCTCAAGGAATATATCCAAATCTTCTTAAAAGGAGTGAAGAAATGAGCTTGAAAAGGACTTTTTTTATTCTTATGCTTTTGGTCCTACTTGTCTCCTGTGAAAGGGGAGCAAAAGAGGGGGAAAAGCCTTCATCAGCTCAGCCCTCCAACATGACCGTGCCTGTATCCATCCATAAGCTTGAGGAGAAAGATTACGACTTTAGGGTTGAGCTTCCGGGGAAGACAAGAAGCAGAGAGAGCATTGTCGTTGTAGCAAGGGTAACAGGCATTTTACAGAGGATGCTTGTTAAGGAGGGAACCTTTGTTAAAAAAGGACAAACCCTCTTTATCATCGAGCGCGACCCATACGAAGCGGAGTATCAGGCAGCAAAGGCAGAAGTTGAGAACGCAAAAGCTGAGCTTGAGAAAGCTTCAGCGGATTGGAAGCGCGTTTCCTCTTCCTATAAGGCTAAGCTTGTAAGCGAGGCAGAAAGGGACCAAGCCTATGCCAACTACCAAAAGGCTTTGGCAAACCTCTCCTTAGCTCAGGCAAGGCTTCGTCAGGCTGAGATCAACCTAAACTACACCGTGGTCAAAGCTGAGATAAGCGGGTATGTAGGAAAAAGACTCGTTGACCCAGGCAACCTGGTTCAGCCTGGGAAGGAGCTCATCTCCCTCTATTCTGTCTCGCCTCTTGAGGTTGAATTTTCTATACCGGAGAGGGATTTGGAAAGGCTTGGTCTTCTTGGGAACTACGGGAAGCTCAAAGGCAGGACGGTTGAGGTAAAAAGAGATGAGATGAAGCATCAAGAAATGGGTAAGATTTTCTTCGTTGATGCAAGGCTTGATGAGACGGCAAGCCTTAAAGCCAAGGCTCTGATCTCCAACTCACAGAAGAAGTTTTTGCCTAACCAGTTTGTCAAGGTGGTTATCTCTGAAAAAAGAAGGGGGCTTCTCCTTCCACAGAAGGCAGTCCTCTTTACCCCGAGGGGACCGATTGTTTATGTAATTGAGAACGGAACTGCAAACCCCAGAGGAATTACCATCGAAGAGGTTGATAAGGATTACTTCCTTGTTAAAAGTGGGCTAAGAGAAGGCGAGGTTGTGGCTCTTGACAATCTAATGAGGCTAAAGCCCGGAGCCAAGGTTAAGGTTATTCAAGGAGAAGGAAGATGATATCCCAGTTTTTTATTCGCAGACCAAGGGTAGCTTTAGTTTCAGCCATTGCAGTCGTGCTTTTAGGGTTGATTTCACTTTCTGTCTTACCAGTTAAGGAGTATCCAGCCCTTACTCCACCCCAGATAGTGGTTACTGCAAGGTATCCGGGAGCTGATTCTGAAACGATTGCCAAAACGGTTGCTGCCCCTCTTGAAGAAGCGATAAACGGCGTTGATGGTATGCTCTACATGGTTTCTTCTTCAACCTCAGCGGGAGTTTACACCTTGAATGTTTACTTTGAGGTTGGCTGGGACCCTAATGTAGCGAAAATGGATGTAAACAACCGCGTTCAGATTGCGCTGCCGAGGCTTCCTGAGGAGGTAAGAAGGCTTGGCGTTGAAGTTCGGGAAAGAAGCCCGGATATACTTAAAGTTGTAGCCTTCTACTCTGAGGGAGGGCAGAGGGATGTAGTCGAACTTGCTAACTTCCTTCTCATCAACGTAATAGACGAGTTAAAAAGAGTTCCCGGTGTAGCCGATGCCATTCTCGTTGACCCTAAGGTATATTCTATCAGGGTGTGGCTTTTGCCTGATAAACTTTCTATGTATGGGTTAACGCCCCTTGAAATCTATCAGGCAATTTCTCAACAGAACCAGCAGTTTACCGCTGGTGCCTTGGCGGATGAGCCAACCACAGAGAGACCTTTCTTTACCTATGTTCTTAGAGGTAGCGATAGGTTCTCCTCGGCTAAACAGTTTGAAGAGATACTGGTTAAAGTTTTGCCTGATGGTTCGACCTTAAAGCTTAAAGATGTGGCAAGGGTTGAGCTAACCTCTGAGCAGTTTAACCGCAATTCCTTCTTTAAGAAGCAAAAGGTTTTACCTGTTCCCATCTTTCTTACAAGCAGAGCAAACGCCCTTGAGGTTTCAAAGCTTATTGACGAAAAGCTAAAGGAGTTAAGCAAAACCTGGCCCCCAGACATAAAGTACTATTTTCCCTACAACCCTACGGTTTTTGTTAAAGAATCGATCAAGGAAGTGTGGATAACCTTTGGACTTGCCATCCTTTTTGTAGTCATTGTGACCTACTTTTTCCTTGGGGGGCTTGCTCCAACAATCGTTCCAACCTTAGCCATTCCAGTCTCCATCTTTGGTGCCTTTATCGTTATGTATGTTCTTGGCTTCTCAGTAAACCTTCTTACCCTGTTTGGGTTGATCTTAGCCATTGGGCTTGTGGTTGACGATGCCATCATCGTCGTTGAAAACGTGGAAAGACATATGGAAGAGGGGCTACCGGTAAAAGAAGCAACTCTAAAAGCCATGGAAGAGCTTACCTCACCGCTTATCGCCATCGTTCTTGTGCTTTCTGCCGTCTTTATACCGGCAAGCCTTGTTGGCGGTTTTATCGGAAGGTTCTATCAACAGTTTGCCGTAGCTATAGCAAGCTCGGTGCTTATTTCAGGTATGACTGCCTTGGTTTTTAGCCCAGTCCTCTGTACCCTTCTCCTTAGGGAAAGGGAGCTACACAAACGCCCCATCTATCCGGTTTATCTTTTTCAGCTTATCTTTAACCGAGCAAGGGAAAGCTATGTAGAGCGGATAAAGTTTCTCTTAAAGAGACCCGCAATCTTTGTCTTGCTATTCCTTTTAATTCTACCTCTAACCTATGTTTTAATAAAAAGGCTACCTACTGCTCTTGTCCCTACTGAGGATAAAGGGGCTCTTTTTTTGATCGGGAACCTTCCACCAGGTAGTTCCCTTAAGCGGACGGAGGAGGTTCTATCCAAGATTGAGGACATCTTTATGAAGAACCCTTACATTGACCGCTACGTTGCCATCTCGGGCTTTGACCTTCAGGGCTTTACCTATTCTACAGATTCTTTAGGTGGCTTTATAGGATTGATAGATTGGAGCAAAAGGACTAAGAAGGAAGAGACCTCTTTTGCCCTTACCCAAAGGATAAACAAAGAGCTTTCTCAGATTAGGGAAGCCGTGCTTTTTGTGGTAAGTCCTCCGGCTATTATGGGGTTTGGAAGAGTAGGAGGGTTTGACCTTTATCTTGAGGATAGAACCGGTGGTGATATAAGGCAGATGTTTGAGGTTGCTCAAGGTTTTATCAACAAGCTTAGAGAAAGAAAGGAGCTAACCTTAGTTAGAACAACCTTCAACCCCTCAAACCCTTACTTTGAGGTAATAGTCGACCGAACGAAGGCTGAAGCCTACGGGGTCTCGGTTAACGATGTATATAAGACTTTGAGCATGACCTTAGGGGCAAGCTATGTGAACGATTTTAACCTCTTTGACAGGGTTTACCGAGTATACCTTCAAGCAGAATTCGATTATCGTAAAGCATTTGATGACCTTAGCAAGGTCTATGTTAAAAATAAAAATGGCGTTCCCATCCCCGTTGCTAACCTTGTAGAGATTAAGCCCCTTAGCAGACCGCAGCTCCTTGAGAGGCATAATCAGTTTAAAGCGGTGCGCATCCTTGGTGAGCCTGCTTCTGGCTACACAACCGGCGATGCCATAAGGGTGGTTGAGAAAGTAGCTAAGGCTACCCTTCCCCCTGGGTATACCATCGGTTGGGTGGGGCAAAGCTTGCAGGAGGTTTTATCCCAGCAGAAGGGTTACGTCGTCCTTGCCATGGCTGTCCTCTTTGTCTATCTTATCCTTGTAGCTCTTTATGAAAGCTGGCTTGCTCCGATTGCGGTTATCCTCTCCATTCCCTTCGCCCTTCTCGGGGCAAGCTTAACCTTAAACCTTTTGAAGCTTCCCAATGATGTGTATTTTCAGGTTGGGCTTGTGACCTTGGTAGGTCTTTCCGCAAAGAACGCTATCCTTGTTGTGGAGTTTGCCGAAGAGCGTATCAGACGAGGTATGGACATCATCTCAGCCATTCTTGAAGCTTCCTATCTTAGGTTTAGACCAATAGTTATGACCTCTTTTGCCTTTATCGCTGGAGCCATACCCTTAGCGCTAAGCACAGGAGCTGGCGCCATGAGTAGACATGTTATCGGTTGGACTGTTGTCGGAGGTATGCTCTTTGCAACCCTTTTGGGAACCCTCTTTATCCCGCTTCTCTACTATGTGATAAAGGCTTTGAGCTTAAAGAGCTTAAAAATCCTTAAAAGAGGCAAAGAAAATGCGTAAGTTGCTTATACTATTTGCAAGCTCTTTTATCCTTTTTGGATGCAGTCAAGGGGTAAAGCTTGATGCACCAGAGCTTGACCTGCCAAAGGAGATTGCTTCTAAAAGTCTAAAGGGGGAGGCAGAAAAAAAGAAGGAGCTATTGCCGGACAAGTTCTGGGAGGCTTACAATGACCCTATCTTAAACGAGCTTGTGGAAAAAGCTCTACGGCAGAATGAAGATATCCTTATCGCTGAGGCAAGGATAGAGCAAACTTTAGCCATGGTCCGCTATGTGGGAGCAGATAGGTTCCCCTATCTTGGTTATGGGGCAAGTGTAACCCGGCAGAGAACCTCTGAGGAAACTATAGGTCCAAAACCTGGCTCTACCTACACCACCTATCAGCTCAACCTAAATGTTCAGTATGAGCTTGACCTTTTTGGCAGAATCAGCTCTCAGGAAAAGGCAAGCCTTTATCGTTATCTTTCTACCCTTCATGGTCGGGACGCCGTTAAGCTTTCGGTGATAAGCCTTGTCATGAACGCATACTTTGACCTTTTGGCAAAGGAAAGGATGGTGGAAGTAGCTGAGAGACAGCTTCAAACTCTGAAAGAAATATACAACCTTAGGGAAAAGGAATTTGAGCTTGGTTTGGCAAACATTCAAGTTGTTCTTCAGGCAAGGTCTGAGGTAGAAGCCATAGAACAAACGCTAAAATCCTTAAAGCAGGAAAGGGAGCTTCTAAGAAACCTCTTAGCTCTCCTTGTTGGTGAGAGCCCAGCTAAGATGTTTGAAAGGAGCGCCAAAACTTCCCTTGATTACCCTCAGGCTTTAAGGCTCCCTCCTCTTTTGCTTTCTGAGGTCTTAGAAAGAAGACCGGACATTCAATCGGCTTTAGAAGAACTAAAGGCTTCTGCCTATGATGTAGCTTCAGCCAAAGCCGAATACTTCCCAAGGATCACCCTTACTTCAGCCCTTGGTTATCAGAGCATAGAGCTTGCTAATCTTTTCAAAGGAGGTGCAACCTTCTGGAATATAGCGGGTTTAATTACCGGTCCCATCCTTGATTTTGGGAAGAGAGAAAGCAAGGTTAAGCTTGCTCAAGCAAAGCAGAGGGAAGCTCTCTTAAACTATGTTAAAACTGTTAGAACTGCCTTTAAAGAGGTGCAGGATTCTCTAATTCAGCTTGAGATGCTTGAAGGAAGGATAAAGGACTTAGAACAAAGGGTAAAGACGCTTGAGGAGCTATACAAAGTTTCTGAGCTTCGTTACAAAGAGGGCTTATCGAGATATTTAGAAGTTTTAGACAGTGAAAGGGCTTTGCTTTCCGCAAAGCTTGATTTAGAAAGACTAAAGGCAGACTACTACAAATCCCAGGTCTACTTTATAAAAGCTATAGGGGGCGGTTTTTAAAAATGAAGACTTCCTTTAAATCCGACTCAAAACCTTCTAAAACTAAAGATTTTAAGACCTTGTCAACCTTGTATTCCTGATAGAGCTTAAAACCTTCGTCTATCAAAGTATAGACCTCTAAGGTTTTTTTTGTCTTGGTTAACAATCCAGTATTCTTTAACTCCGTAAATAAGATAAATATTTGTTTCTCTCTAATTGCCCTCATGTATGAAGGGTATCTATCTTTAAATCAAATAAAGCTTTTCCTTCATCAAAATTATTACTCGAAACATCTTCCCCACTTCGTAAGTGAGATAAATTAGAATTATTTTAATTTCCTGCAATTTTATTGCAAAAGCCAAGCACCTAAGAAAGTGCAGTTAGAATTTTTATAATAGGAAATTTTTGAAACAGCCCCATCCACATATTGACATTTAAAAAAAATTTTTTATTATAGAAAATGTTAAGAAAGGATTTTTTGTCTTTTAGATCGGGACGTAGCGCAGCTTGGAAGCGCACCCGCTTGGGGTGTGGGGGGTCGGCGGTTCAAATCCGCCCGTCCCGATTTTTTTATTGGTAAAATTTTTTATTTTCTAAAATCCAATAAAGCCAGGCACCTTGCCTGGGGGAGGTGAGCTATGAGAGCACTTGAACCCATTCGTCAAGTGGAAAGATTTGAAATTACTCCTACCCAGCAAGGTGCACTTAAACGAAATATATGGAGCTATCACCTAATTGTAGAGTTTTGGGATTCTCCCTTTGAGCTTTTAGCAAAAGCTAAAATTGTAGAAAGGGCTCTTAAATCTGCACTTACTAACTCTAATCTTAATAACAATATAAGAACCATAAGCTACCAATTCCAACCCTTTGGAGTTTCAGCACAAGCAAGTTCTGGGAGAGCTAATGTCTATATTCATACCTGGCCCGAAAATGGATACTCTGCAGTTGATATAATAGCTGATACAAAAGAAGAAGCTTATAAAATCCTTGAAAATTTACAAAAAGCCCTTAAACCTAAAAATGTGTATGTAGCTGAAATATCCAGAGGGATTTCTGAAGACTGGGGTGAAACTTGACTGGAAACTTTTGGTGGAAAGAAAAGATTCACCGAGATTTTGGGCACGCTTATAAAGTTGAATTAGTATTTGAAGAAAAAAATTTACAAAAAATACAGATTTTTAAAAACCCCTTTTGGGGTTATTTTCTTGTTTTAGATGGTATTGTCCAATTTACAGAAAAAGACGAATTTATTTATCACGAAACTATAACTTATCTTCCTGCTAGTTTGCTTGAAAATCCTCCAGAAAAGGTTCTTATTATAGGTGGAGGAGACGGAGGAGCTTTAAGGGAATTACAAAAAATTCCCTCTATAAAAAAAATCATTCAATTTGAAATAGATACCCTTGTTTTTGAAGTCTGCCAAAAATATTTTTTTAAACTTTCAGGTAATTATCATGATCCCCGCGTTTCCTTTATTATAAAGGATGGTTTAGAGGGGCTCAAAGAATCTCCAGAAAAAGAGTTTGATCTCCTTATTGTAGATTGTACTGATCCTGTAGGACCAGCTAAATCTTTATATACCTATGAATTTTATAAAGAAGCTTATAGGGTTTTAAATGAAAAAGGAGTTTTTATCCAGCAAGCAAGTCTTCCTGTTTATTTTCCTCAAATTTTAAAATCTTCTTATCCTTTAATAACCTCTGTCTTTCCTATAGTAAAGATTGTAAGAACTTTTGTCCCTTCCTATGGAGAAGAGATAGCTTTTTTACTTGCTACTAAAGAACCAAAGGATTGGTTTAATCCCAAACAAGTTTTTAAAGGTAAATACTATCATCCCAGTCTTAACCCCTATTATTTTTCTATACCTAATACTTGGATTGATATCCTTTCTAAATAAAGGAAGATAAACTTGCAAATCACTGGAGGTTTTTTAAAAGGTAGAAAGCTTGTTTGTCCATCTAAGGATTTAGATTTTATTCGTCCTCTTAGAACAAGAATAAGAAAAGCTCTTTTTGATATACTTGGTCAAAACTTATCTGATTTAAAGGTACTTGATCTTTTTGCAGGAACAGGAGCACTTGGAATAGAGGCTATTTCAAGAGGGGCAAGTTTTGCAGTTTTTGTAGATAATAGCCCTATAAGTATATCCATTATCAAAAAAAACCTTGAAAGATTTAATCTTCTTGATAAGGCTCAAGTTTTTAAATTAGACCTTCCTAAGGGACTTAAAATTCTTTCCAAAAAGTTTCAAAATTTTTTTGATTTAGTTTTTATAACCCCTCCCTATGAAAAAGGATTAGCTTTGAAAACAATCAAAAATTTCCCAGAAAATTTATTAAAAAAGCAAGCCTTAATTATTGTAGAAGAAAGAACAGGGGTTTTTCTTCCTGAAAAAATAAACAATTTTAATCTTCTTCAAAAAAGAAGTTATGGAGAAACTACTCTACACATTTATCAGGGGTCTTAGGTCCTGGAATTAAAGTTCCTCTAAAATTTAAAATTGCCCTTATATTATAACAAACTCTCTCTCCGGGCTTGATTTTATCAAAATATTCTTCTTTATTCCTAATTTCTATAAGTTCTGTCTTTCCTTTAGAAATTTTCTCTATTTGGTAAAAAATTTCTCCTTCTAAATAAAGTCCATAAATATCTTCTTTTGGTCTTTCCCAAGTTATTAACACTGCATCTTCTCCTAAGGCTTTAATCTGAAATTTCTGAGGAAAAGAAGGGGGATTATGCCAGAAAATAGTAACAGGTTCTGAAAAAGGAGTTTCCACAAGAAAATCCTTAACTACTTTTATTCTGTAAGAATATTCATGACGATGTTTAAGTTCATAATCATAATAAATGAATAAATTTCCTGCTGAATGAAGCTTAGGGGAAAGTTTAATAATTTTTTCTTTTTTCTTAGCTTTAGGAATATCAAGAGGAAGCTCAGTTTTTTCAATAATTAGGCTTTTAATTTTACTTAGAGGATAGCCTCCTTCTGTTTTTGTAGGAAGTGAAATTAAAAGCTCTACTCCTTGGGGAGTTAAATTAACTTCAAAGGAAAGTCCCTTAGGAATACTTTCCTTTATAGGAAGAGGCTCTGTTTTTTTCCCACAAGAAAAAATAAAAAAGACTAAAAGAAAAATAATTAAAAATCTTTTCATTTTTAAAATCTTCTACAAGATTTTAATTCTTTCTATTCTTGCTGAATGACATTGAATATTTACAGCAACTGGCAAGCTTGCAATATGACAAGGATAAGTCTCAATATGAACCCCTAAACAAGTTGTCTCACCACCAAATCCAAGAGGACCAATTCCTAAATTATTTATCTCTTCCAAAATTTCTTTTTCAAGTCTTGCTATTTCTTTATCAGGATGAGGTTCTCCTAAGGGTCTAAAAAGTGCTTTTTTAGAAAGAAGAGCTACCTTTTCAAAATTACCTCCTATACCAATTCCTACAATAATTGGTGGACAAGGATTTGGTCCTGCCCTTTTAACAGTTTCAATTACAAATTTTTTAATTCCTTCTATTCCAGCTGAGGGAGAAAGCATACAAAGGGCACTCATATTTTCACTTCCGCATCCCTTTGGCATAAGATAAATCTCTAAAACATCTTCAGAAACAATTTCATAATGCACGATAGCTGGGGTATTTGTATTAGTATTTTTTCTACTGAGGGGTTCACAAACCGATGCTCTTAAAAAACCCTCTTTATAAGCAAGGTATAATCCCTCATTAATAGCAGATTCTAAATCTTTAGTGACAATTCTTTCACCTTTTTTTATCCAGACAACAGCAATACCTGTATCCTGACAAAGAGGTAATCTTTCTCTTTTAGCTATCTGAGCATTCTCAAGAAGAATTTCTAAAACTATTTTGGCTAAAGGATTTTTTTCTTTCTCTAAAGCTTTTTCTAAAGCATAAATTTGTTCCTTGGGGAGCTCAATACAAGCTTTAATGTACCCTTCTTTAACTAAAGAAATTATATTTTCGCAAGAAACCTCTTTTTTCATTTTAGTTCCATCTAATATTTTCAAAAATAAAAAAACTTTCTTTAATTTTTTCTTTTAATACTAAACTCTTTTCCAATTCACTTTTTATATCTTCTAAAGCATAGACTAAATTATCAAAATTGCCACAATAAATTAAAAGATTATGTCCACTTGCTAAACTTAAAATAATCCTTTCTTGAAGCTCCCAATTTTTTAATGCCCCCATATTTAAGTCATCAGTAAGAATTGCACCTCTATAATTTAAATTATTTCTTAAGATTTTTATTATATTGGAAGAAAAGGTTGCTGGCTTAGTATCAATTTCCTTTATAATTAGATGGGCAGTCATAATAAAATTTATTTTTTCTTTTTCAAGAAGCTTTTCATAGGGAGAAAGACTTTCTCTATCTATTCTTTCTTTAAAAGGAAGATCTTTATGAGGATCTATTTTAACATCTTTTAAGCCTGGAAAATGTTTTAAACAAGTAAATATTTTCTCTTTTTTATGTTCTTTTATAAAAATATAGGCGAGCTTTTTTACTAAAACTGGATCTTTACCAAAGGTTCTCTCTTTTAAAAATTCTTCAGCATCTTCATCAGCAAGATCAACACAAGGAGAGAGATTAAGGTTAAGTCCGTATTTTTTTACAGAATTAGCTATTTTTTTAGCCCAATTTTCAACTACCTTCTCTCCTTCTTTTTTATACTTTTTAGCTATTTCAAGGGGTGAATCATGATCTCCCTCAATTCTACAAACTCTTCCCCCTTCCTGATCCACAGCTAAAAATTTTAGCTCAAGTTTTTCTCTTAAATTAGAGAGAAAATAATCAAAATCTTCTTCAAAATGTTCTTTAAAAAAGAGAAAATTTACAAAACTAAGCTCTTTGTAAAGGGTAATATTTTCCTTAATGTTTTCTGGCTTAATTAAAAAGAGTTTCCCAATTTTTTTAAACATTATTTTTGAAATATTTGGAAAAGATCTGCAAAGTCTTTTCTATATCCTCTAAAGAAGTATATCTTCCTAAGGAAAATCTTACAGTTCCTTCAGCTAATTCTTGTGGCACTTTTAAAGCTAAAAGTGTGTGAGAACCTTTTCTGTCATGACATGCAGATCCAGTTGAGGCACATATTTCTTTAAGCTCAGAAAGTATTTTTGCACCATTTTTTCCAACAAAAGAAACTGTTAAAGTATTAGGTAAAGTTTTTTCAGGGATTCCGTAGCGATAAAGTTTAGGATAAATTTCTTTAAGCCCTTGGAAAAGTTTTTCTCTTAAAAAAATTAGTCTTTCCCCTTCTGCATTTAAATCCCTTAGAGCTATTTCAGAAGCTTTGGCTAAAGCTGAAATTAAAGCAACTGCTTCTGTTCCTGCCCTTAAACCTCTTTCTTGCCCACCTCCTAAAAATAAAGGTTCTATTTTTACTCCATTTTTAATATATAGAGCCCCTATCCCTTTAGGTGCATACATTTTATGTCCTGCTATACTTAATAGACTACATCCTATTTCTTTAACATCTACAGCTATTTTCCCTACTGCTTGACATGCATCTGTATGAAAATAAATTTCCCTTTCCTTACAAATTTCTGCTATTTCTTTAACAGGTTGAATAGTTCCTATTTCATTGTTAGCCATCATTACAGAAACAAGTATAGTATTAGATTTTAAACGCCTTTTGACCTCATCTGGTTCTACATATCCATAAGAATTAACAGGGATAAAATCTACTTGAAAACCCATTTCTAAAAGTTTTACTGCTGGATTTAAAACTGAGGGATGTTCAAAGGCACTAACTAAAATGTGCCCTTTTCCTTTAGAAAAGGCAACTCCATATAAGGCAAGGTGGTTAGATTCTGTTCCTCCAGAGGTAAAAATTATTTCTTCTGGCTCTGCATTAATTAAATCTGCTACTTTTTTACGAAATTCTTCTAATTTTTCTCTTACAAATTTTCCAAAAATATGAGCAGAACTTGGATTAGCAAAATATTCAACTGAATATAGTTTAAATTCCTCTATAACTTCTGGTAAGACAGGTGTTGTAGCATTGTAGTCTAAATAAATTATATTTTTCATTTTGTTTCTATTTTAAAACTTTTTATAAAATTCTAAAGTATGATTTCTCGCCCTATACAACTAAAATTGATTAAAGGCTCTTGTTTTATTCTTTAAAACCTTTTAACATAATTTAAATTATAATTTTATAAGGTCTTGCTTTTTTATTTTTTTCTTTTATGGTTTAATTTTCAATTAATCTTAAACTTTAATAAAGGGGATTTTAGTTATATGCTTTTTTATGTAGCTAAGGGCTGTCCCAATTGTAAAGGTATAATTTCTGATGAAAGATTAACTAAGGAATTGCCCTGCGAAAAATGTTTACCAGAGAAAGAAAAACCCTCTCTTTCTAATTTTTCAGATATTTGTAAAATACTTTATTCGCAAAATTCTTTAAAGGATTTAAAACCCTTTTGTGAAGTAGAAAAGAAAATTGAACTATTTAAAAAAGTTTTTAAAAATCTTTTAAATACTTTTCCTTCATCTCTACAAATAGGTTGGGCTAAAAGATTCTTTCTAGGGGAATCCTTTGCCATTGTTGCACCCACTGGAACAGGAAAAACAACTTTTGGTCTTATAAGCTCTCTTTTTACTCCTAAAAAGGCTTTAATTATTGTACCCACAAAGGTTTTAGTAAAACAAACAGAAGAAAAACTTAACCAGTATTTAGCAAAAATTAAAGAACCCCTTTTAAAAAATAAAATAATTTTAGCTTATACAGGATCAAATAAAGAAAAGGAACTATTAGAAAAAGGGAAATTTGATATTTTCATATGTACTTCAGCTTTTTTGCATAGAAATTTCGAGCTTCTTAAAAATATAGATTTTTCTTTAATATTTGTAGATGACGTAGACTCCTTTCTAAAAAATAGCAAAAATGTAGACAATCTTTTTTTACTTCTTGGTTTTTCAAAAAAAGAAATAGAGCTTGCTTTAAAAAGAGATAAGGAGGAAAAGGATTATGAAGATCTTTTAAAAATTAAGGAAAAACATAAAAAATCAATTAAACAGCTTATTATTTCTTCTGCAACCTTAAAACCTAAAACAAATAGAGTACTTTTATTCCAAAATTTACTTGGTTTTGAAATAACTCGCTTTGTCTCAACCTTAAGAAAAGTTATAGATACTTATATTCCTGTAGATTTAAATGATAAAAAAAATAAAGATGAAGTCTTTTATCAGCTTCTTAAAGTAGCAGAAAACCTAATTGCTAATTTAAAAGAGGGAGGACTTATTTTTGTTGAAGAATCTTTCGGAAAATCTTATGTAGAAGTTACTACAGATTATTTAAGAAATAAGGGATTTAAGGTTATCTCTTATTTAGAGGCTGATGAAGAGGAACTTCTTAATGCTTTAAAAAATAAAAAAGTAGATGTAGCTATAGGACTTTGCCATATCGGTAATCCTTTGGTGAGAGGGATTGATATTCCTGAAGTTTTAAGATATGCTTTATTTTTAGGGGTCCCGAAACATATTTTCCCCCTCTCAAAAAGTAAAGAAGGCTTTTCTCTTTCTATTTCTCCTCAATTTTTACAAAGTATACTTATTTCTCTTATGCCTCTATTTGATGAAGAAGAAAAAATAATAGCTTTATCTCACATCAATTACCTTCGTAGATATCTTACCTTAAAAGAAGAACAAGTAATGCAATATGAAGGACTCTACAAGAAAATTCTTAACATAAAAGAGTTTATAGAAAAAAAACTTAATGATCCAGATTTTTTAGAAAATCTCAAAAAAAGTGAGGAGGTTTTTTTAGAAGTTGATGATGAAGGTAATTATTATGTTATAGTAGGGAATGCTTCTTCCTATTTACAAGCAAGTGGAAGAGTTTCAAGACTTACAACTCGTGGACTTCTTCCTGGGCTTTCTATTATTTTAGTTGATAATTTTAAGGCCTTAAATAGTTTAAAAAAGAGATTGCGTTTTTATTTAGGAGAGGAAGTTGAATTAAAAGAAGTGGATTTAGAAAAAGTATTAATTCTTGATAAAGAAATAAGAGAGGAGCGCCAAAAACTAACAAAAGAAAAAATAGATTTTAAAAATTATTTATTAATAGTAGAATCTCCTCATAAAGCAAAAACTATTGCTAACTTTTTTGGTAAACCCTCTGTAAGAAGAATTAAAAGTGTTTTTATTTATGAAATTCCTATGGAAAATAATCTTCTTTCTGTGTGTGCTTCCTTAGGGCATGTTTTTGATCTTTCAAGAAAAATAGGTATTTTTGGGATTATTAAGGATAATAATCATTTTTATCCAGTATTTAATACTATCAAAATTGATAAAATAAATAAAGAGCAATTTGTAGATGAAGAAGAGATTAGAAATAGAGATGAAATTTTTGATAAAGCTGAAATTATTGAAGTTTTAAGAACTTTATCTTTTTGTGCAGATCAAGTTTTCATAGCTTCAGATCCTGATGCAGAAGGAGAAAAAATAGCTTATGATCTTTATATCAACTTAAAACCTTTCCAACCTAATATAAAAAGACTTGAATTTCATGAAGTTACAGCAAAAGCTTTAAGATCTGCTTTAGAAAATCCACAAGAAATAAATATAGCAAGAGTAAAGGCACAACTTGCAAGAAGAGTAGCAGATAGATGGGTTGGTTTTTCTTTATCTCAACAATTATGGAAAGTTTTTAAAAAATCAAGACTATCTGCAGGAAGGGTTCAAACCCCTGTTTTAGGTTGGATTATAGAAAGGGCAGAACTTGCTAAACAATATAAATATAGGATCTCTTTTAGCTTAAATGGATATAAATTAAGCCTTGAAATAGAAGATGAAGCTCTTGCTAAGAAAATTCTTGAAGAACTCCCTAAAAATTTAGAAATAAAAGTTTTAAGATATTTTGAGGATGAACTTTCTCCACCTCCTCCTTATACTACTGATACAGTTTTAGAGGATGCTTTTCATTTCTTTAGATTTTCTTCCTCCTATACTATGCAACTCTTACAGGAACTATTTGAGTTAGGACTTATTACTTATCATAGAACCGACTCTACAAGAATCTCAGAGACAGGACGCTATCAAGTAGCAAAGCCTTATATTATCCAAACCTTAGGAGAAGAATATTTTTATCCCAGAGAATGGTTTAGTGAAGGAGCTCATGAAGGTATAAGACCAACAAGACCTTGGGATCTTGCTGAAATTAAATTAAGAGTTGCTCATGGACTTTTAACTTTCAAAAATCCTAAGGATAGTTTTAAACTTTATGATATTATTTTTAGAAGATTTATGGCAAGTCAAACAAGAAAAACCAAAGTCTTAAAAGGAACTTTTGAATTTAAACTTCCCTCTTATTCTTGGGAAGAAGACTTAATTCTTGATATTAAAGAGCCTGGATATGAATATTTCTGGACAAAACCCCAAATTTTTAAATTAAAAGAATCTCTTTATCCAGAAAATATTCAGTATAGTAAAGTTCCTAAGGTTTTTCTTTACAATCAAGGAACCCTTATTCAAGAAATGAAAAAAAGAGGTCTTGGTAGACCATCAACTTATGCAGAGATAGTATCAACTCTTCTTCAGAGATATTATGTATATGAACTTAAAAACGGAAGTTTAGTACCTACTCCCTTAGGAAAAGAAGTTTATAATTATTTAAAAAGTAATTATAGTGAGTATGTTTCTGAAGAATTTACAAGAGAATTAGAAAAATTTATGGATGAAGTAGAAGAAGGAAAAAGGGATTGGGAAGAAATTTGCTTTAAACTTCTACCTTTACTAAATTTCTTAAATATTAGTTTTTCCAACTAAAAGTTGCCTTTTTAATCTTTTCATATTATATTTATTTCAAATTTTTTCAGGGGGAAAGAAATGAAATATAAAAATCTTCTTTATGGTTTTTCTTTAACTCTCCTAATTTATCTTTTGGCTTCTTTAAAGGAAAAAACTCTCTTTCCAGAAAATAGTTTACTTTTTGGCTTAACTACTTTTATTTATTTGGGAGCAGGACTTTTATATTTAATTTATTGGATATTTAAATGGGAAAAAGGAACTTTTTTAGGATCAATTGTAGGTTGGGCAGGATTTTTCTTAAATCTTTTAGCCTTTTTTGTAAGATGGGTACAAACTCATCAAGCTGGATTTGGATATGTTCCTTTATCAAATCTATATGAATCTTTAGTATTTTTTAGTCTCTGTACTGCTGGAATATACCTATTTTTAGAACCTAAATTACCTACTAAAATTTTTGGAAGTTTAGTCTTTTTATTAGCCAGTTTTATATTAGCTTATGCATCTTTAAAAACAAGCTCCTCTATTAAACCTCTTATTCCTGCTTTGAAAAGTAACTGGCTTGTTGCTCATGTAATAACTTGTTTTTTAGGATACGGTGCTTTTGCTGTAGCTTTTGTTTTTGGGATTTTTTATTTAATAAGTGATAAAGGTAATCTTAAAAATTATCTTCCTTCAAAAACAATTCTTGACACTCTTATTTTTAAAATCATACTTTTTGGCTTTTTTTGGCTTACCTTAGGGATAATTACTGGTGCTGTTTGGGCTGACCAAGCTTGGGGAAGTTATTGGAGCTGGGATCCAAAGGAAACTTGGTCACTTATAACTTGGCTAATTTATGGGGGAACTATTCATGCTCGTTTAACTCGCGGATGGAGTGGTAAAAAACTTGCTTGGTTAAGTATAATTGGTTTTTCTTCTGTTATGTTTACCTATTTTGGAGTTAATTTTTTACTTTCTGGATTACACAGTTATGCTACACCTTAATTTAGAATGTTTCGTTAGAAGTAGGTTCTTCTTGCTTTTCAATAGGCATGTAAGTGGGAAATTCCTGATATACGTGAGCTGTACCTTGCATAACACTTAACCAGACAGGACAGGCAATTCTTCCACCTGTTTCTCCTTTGGCTAAGGTTTTACCTTTATCATATCCCACCCAAACTCCACAGGTATAGCGAGGAGTATATCCTATAAACCAAGCATCTTTATAATCCTGAGTAGTCCCAGTTTTGCCAGCAACAGGAACTCCTAATGCCTTTGCACAGGTACCTGTTCCATATTGTACTACTGCCTGCATAAATTCATTCATTACATAAGCAGTATAAGCTGAAATTACAGCTTTATTTTCTAAGGAATGCTGATATATAATTTTAGAGGCGTCATAAATTTTATCATATATTTTTTCAATAAAATATGGTTTTACAAGAACTCCCATGTTAGGGAAAATAGAATAAATCCTTGTTAATTCTAAAGGAGATACCTCATAAGTTCCTAAAGCTATACTATAATTTAAAGGTTGATTATATTTAACTTCCAATTTTTCTAACATTTTCTGGATTCTTCCTAATCCAGTTAATAAAGCTATTCTTACAGAAACAGTATTTCTTGAATAAGCTAATCCATCTTTTAGACTAACAGGCCCCATATATTTATTGTCATAATTTCCTGGACTCCAATCTTCACCTTTATTAGCTCCGGGAAGAGTTATAGGTTGATCTGGAATAATTGCAGTCGGAAGAAGGACTCCATCTTCTATCGCAGTTGCCCAAATAAATGGTTTAAAAGCTGATCCAGGTTGTCTTTTAGCTAAGAGTGCTCTATTATAAGATGATTGAGAGTAATTTCTACCTCCAATTAAAACCCTTACTCCCCCATCTTCATTGTTTAAACAAACTATAGCTATTTCTGGAGGCTCTCTATTAGCAAATATATGGTTTACAGTTCTTATGGCATTTTCATAAGCTCTTTTAGCCCACTCTAAATCTAAAGTAGTTTGAATTTTTAATCCTCCTTGTTCTATAATTTTTGAAGGAAGAATCTGATAAAGTTCATCTTTTACTGCATCTATAAAATAAGCTGCATAGACAGGAATATTTACATTTTTAGGATTTAATATAATGGGTTGAGAAGAAACTTGTTGAGCAATCTCCCAAGAAATATAACCAACTTCCGCCATTCTTTTTAAAACATAATTTCTACGAGCTACAGCAAGTTGCGGATTACTTAAAGGACTATATTTTGATGGTGCAGCAGGAAGACCGGCAAGAGTAGCTGCTTCATTTAAATTAAGTTCCCAAACATGTTTATTAAAATAGGTTAAAGCTGCTGCTTCAACTCCGTAGGCTCCTTCACCTAAGTATATATGATTTAAATAAATAGTAAGAATTTCGTCTTTGGTGAGATGTTTTTCTATTTGCCAGGCAAGAATAATCTCTTTTATTTTTCTCTGAATGGTTCTTTCTGGAGAAAGTAAAAGTGCTCTTACTACTTGTTGAGTAATGGTGCTTCCACCTTGGACAATTTTTCCGTGGATAATGTTTTTATAAATAGCTCTTAATACTCCCCAAAAATCTATTCCCTTATGCTTATAAAAATTAGCATCTTCAGCAGCAACAAAAGCTTTTACTACATGAGAGGGTATCTTTTCTAAAGGAACAAAAATTCTTCTTTCTTCTCCAATATAACCTATAACATCTCCTCTTATATCTACTACTACATTAGTTTGTTTAGGTCTGTAATTTTTAAGTTGTGAAATACTTGGAAGAGTTATTTTTAAGTAAAGAAAAAAGATGAGAAAAAGAATTCCTAAAAAGAGGGTAAAAGTTAAGAATAAAAGACCTATAATCTTTACAAAGGATTTCATAATTGATTACTTAAGATAATCGATTTTAGGAATTTTACAATGGATTTTTAGAAGATTTAAAAATAAAAAAATCCCGGGCACCGACCTACTCTCCCAGGGCGGTAACGCCCCAGTACCATCGGCCCTGGAGGGCTTAACGACCGTGTTCGGAATGGGAACGGGTGTGGCCCCTCCGGTATAGGCACCCGGGAACTTAATATTTTTAACAAGTGAATAGGGTATCCTTTGGAACTTTTAAGCTGGTACTGCAGCCAAGCCGCACGGGTGATTAGTACCGGTCGGCTCCACCCATTGCTGGGCTTCCACCTCCGGCCTATCAACCGGGTGTTCTCCCCGGACCCTTCAGGGGGTGGGTTGCCCCACCCTCGGGAGGCCTAATCTTGGGGTGGGCTTCCCGCTTAGATGCTTTCAGCGGTTATCCCTTCCGCACATGGCTACCCGGCTGTGCTCCTGGTGGAACAACCGGGCCACCAGAGGTGCGTCCACCCCGGTCCTCTCGTACTAGGGGCAGCTCCCCTCAAGCCTCCTGCGCCCGCGGTGGATAGGGACCGAACTGTCTCACGACGTTCTGAACCCAGCTCACGTACCCCTTTAACGGGCGAACAGCCCGACCCTTGGGACCTTCTCCAGCCCCAGGATGGGATGAGCCGACATCGAGGTGCCAAACCGCTCCGTCGATGTGAACTCTTGGGAGCGATCAGCCTGTTATCCCCGGGGTAACTTTTATCCGTTGATCGACGGCCCTTCCACTCAGGACCGCCGGGTCACTAGGCCCGGGTTTCCCCCCTGCTCGGCCTGTCGGCCTCGCAGTCAAGCCCCCTTATGCCCTTACACTCAACGGTGGATTTCCATACCACCTGAGGGGACCTTTGGGCGCCTCCGTTACTCTTTAGGAGGCGACCGCCCCAGTCAAACTGCCCGCCAGGCACTGTCCCTCGGGAGGCTAACTCCCGCAGGTTAGAACCTTGAGGCAGGAAGGGTGGTATCTCACCGGTGGCTCCACGGGAGCTGGCGCCCCCGCTTCACAGCCTCCCACCTATCCTGCACATCCTGCCCCAAGATTCAATGCCAAGCTGCAGTAAAGCTCCACGGGGTCTTTCCGTCCCACCGCGGGTACCCGGCATCTTCGCCGAGACTACAGTTTCGCTGGGCCCCTGGCTGAGACAGCGCGGCAGTCGTTACGCCATTCATGCAGGTCGGAACTTACCCGACAAGGAATTTCGCTACCTTAGGACCGTTATAGTTACGGCCGCCGTTTACTGGGGCTTAAGGGCGGAGCTTCGCGGAAAGAATAATCCTTCCGCTAACCCCACCCCTTCACCTTCCAGCACCGGGCAGGCGTCAGGCCCTATACGTCCTCTTACGAGTTAGCAGAGCCCTGTGTTTTTGGTAAACAGTCGCCACCGCCGCTTCCCTGCAACCCGCTTCGGCTTCGGTCGCGAGGACCTACACCTAATGCGGGCACCCCTTCTCCCGAAGTTACGGGGCCAATTTGCCGAGTTCCTTAGCCAGGGTTGCCCCACGCGCCTGAGCATATTCTGCCCGCCCACCTGTGTCGGTTTGCGGTACGGTCACCAGGGCTTCAACGACCACGAGGTTATTTCTTGGCAGTGTGGTCCGAGCTCCTTCCCGAGAGCCGTAGCTCTCGGTTACTTACTCCCCCTCACCCTCCGGGCAGGGATTTGCCTCTGCCCATCATCGGGCTAGAGGTTTGGAGGGCCAACCATATAGCCCCGGAGCCCTTCCCTCCTGCGTCACCCCTTGGTCTCCACCCTGGTGGCGGGGGAATATTAACCCCACTTCCCATCCCCTACGCCTTTCGGCCTCGGGTTAGGGGCCGGCTAACCCTGGGCGGACGACCCTTCCCCAGGAAACCTTGGGCTTACGGCGGGAGGGATTCTCACCCTCCTTATCGCTACTCGTGCCCGGATTCTCTCCTCCGGTACCTCCAGTAGACCTTGTCGGTCTACCTTCATCGGCAGCCGGAGTGCTCCCCTACCGTCTGCACGCTCAATGCGTGCAGACCCGCAGCTTCGGTGCCTGGCTTAAGCCCCGTGTAATTTTCGGCGCACCCCCGCTCGCCCAGTGAGCTGTTACGCACTCTTTAAATGATGGCTGCTTCTAAGCCAACATCCTGGGTGTCTTAGCAGGGGCACCTCCTTTACCACTTAGCCAGGACTTGGGGACCTTAGCTGGCGGTCTGGGTTCTTGCCCTCTCGTCCTAGGACGTTATCGCCCTAAGACTCACTCCCGGGCTGCGCTTGCCGGTATTCGGAGTTTGCCTGGGTTTGGTAGGCCGTTAAGCCCCCTAGCCCAAACAGTGCTCTACCCCCGGCAGCGACCGCCCGAGGCTGCACCTCAATGCATTTCGGGGAGAACCAGCTATCACGGGACTCGATTAGCTTTTCACTCCTACCCACAGCTCATCCGAGGAGTTTTCACCCTCCACCGGTTCGGGCCTCCAGTGGGGTTTAACCCACCTTCACCCTGGCCATGGGTAGATCGTCCCGCTTCGGGTCTACCGCCGGCGACTAAACGCCCTTTTCGGACTCGCTTTCGCTACGGCTCCGCCTCAACGGCTTAGCCTCGCCACCGACGGTAACTCCCGGGCTCATTATGCAAAAGGCACGCCGTCAGGAAGGGTTACCCCTTCCCTCCGACTGCTTGTAGGCTGGCGGTTTCAGGTTCTATTTCACTCCCCTCCCGGGGTTCTTTTCACCTTTCCCTCACGGTACTAGTGCACTATCGGTGTGCGGGTAGTATTTAGCCTTGGAGGGTGGTCCCCCCTGATTCACACGGGATTCCACGTGTCCCGTGCTACTCGGGATCTGTGCCCAGGGAGACCATCTCCCTTTCGCCTACGGGGCTTTCACCCTCTCTGGCGGGCCATTCCAGGCGCCTTCGGCTAGAGAGATGGTTTTGTAACTCCCCGAGAGGTCCGTGGCCCTCTCCGGCACAGTCCCACGACCCCAAGCAGGCAACGCCCACGGGCTTTTACACCTGCTTGGTTTAGGCTCCTCCCCTTTCGCTCGCCGCTACTCGGGGAATCTCGGTTGATTTCTTTTCCTCGGGGTACTGAGATGTTTCACTTCCCCCGGTGTCGCCTCCATGGGCTCTTAACCCATGGATGACTGGGTATTACCCCAGCCGGGTTTCCCCATTCGGGCATCCCCGGATCAACGCCTGTGTGCGGCTCCCCGGGGCTTATCGCAGCTTACCACGCCCTTCATCGCCTCCCGCACCCGAGGCATCCACCGCCAGCCCTTAGTAGCTTGGCTACAGGAACCAGCTTAAAGATGCCAAAGGATACCCTTATTCACTTGTCAAAGATCAATCCTTTTTCCACCACTTATCAAAAAGTGGTGGAGGTGAACGGATTCGAACCGTCGACCTCCGGCTTGCAAAGCCGGCGCTCTCCCAGCTGAGCTACACCCCCACACAAAAATGGGCCTAGGAGGATTCGAACCTCCGACCTCACGCTTATCAGGCGTGCGCTCTAACCTAAGCTGAGCTATAGGCCCACAATCCGTTCACCTAAAAATTTTATATGAATAGCGTCCGTTGGGACTCCTTAAATTTCTCCTTAGAAAGGAGGTGATCCACCCCCACCTTCCGGTAGGGGTACCTTGTTACGACTTCACCCCAGTCACCGGCCCCACCGTAGGCACCCCCCTCCCAGCTGAAGCCAGGTTAGGGTAGTGACTTCGGGTGGGACCAGCTTCCGTGGTGTGACGGGCGGTGTGTACAAGGCCCGGGAACGTATTCACGGCGGCATGCTGATCCGCCATTACTAGCGATTCCGGCTTCACGGGGTCGAGTTGCAGACCCCGATCCGAACTGAGGAGGGCTTTCTGGGATTAGCTCCCCCTTGCGGGTTCGCATCCCTCTGTACCCCCCATTGTAGCACGTGTGTAGCCCTGGGCATAAGGGCCATGAGGACTTGACGTCATCCCCTCCTTCCTCCGGGTTATCCCCGGCAGTCCCCCTAGAGTGCCCGGCATTACCCGCTGGCAACTAGGGGCAGGGGTTGCGCTCGTTGCGGGACTTAACCCAACATCTCACGACACGAGCTGACGACAGCCATGCAGCACCTGTGCCAGAGCGCGTAGAGTAAACCCCTACGCTCCCCCAGTGTTTCCACCGGGGTACAACCCTGGCATGTCAAGCCCAGGTAAGGTTCTTCGCTTTGCATCGAATTAAACCACGTGCTCCACCGCTTGTGCGGGCCCCCGTCAATTCCTTTGAGTTTCAGCCTTGCGGCCGTACTCCCCAGGCGGGGTGCTTAACGCGTTAGCTTCGGCCCAGAGAGTTTACCTCCCCAGACCTAGCACCCATCGTTTACGGCGTGGACTACCCGGGTATCTAATCCGGTTTGCTCCCCACGCTTTCGTGCCTCAGCGTCAGGGACCGTCCAGCTGGCCGGCTTCCCCACCGGTGTTCCTCCCGATATCTACGGATTTCACCCCTACACCGGGAATTCCGCCAGCCTCTCCGGCCCTCAAGCCAGGCAGTATCGCAGGCCTTTCCGAGGTTAAGCCCCGGGCTTTAACCTGCGACTTACCCAGCCGCCTACGCACCCTTTACGCCCAGTGATTCCGGGCAACGCTCGCCACCTGCGTATTACCGCGGCTGCTGGCACGCAGTTAGCCGTGGCTTTCTCCTGGGGTACCGTCAGCCTGACTAGGCTCTTAACCCAGTCAGGGTTCTTCCCCCAGAACAGGGGTTTACGACCCGAAGGCCTTCTTCCCCCACGCGGCGTCGCTGGGTCAGGCTTGCGCCCATTGCCCAAGATTCCCCCCTGCTGCCTCCCGTAGGAGTCGGGCCCGTGTCTCAGTGCCCGTGTGGCCGACCACCCTCTCAGGCCGGCTACCCGTCTTAGCCTTGGTGGGCCGTTACCCCACCAACTAGCTGATGGGCCGCGAGCCCCTCCTCAGGCGGGAGCTTGCTATGCAGAGGCCCCCTTTCATCACTGAGCTTGCGCCCAGTGACTTTATCCGGTATTAGCCACCCTTTCGGGTGGTTATCCCAGACCCGAGGACAGGTTACTCACGTGTTACTCACCCGTTTGCCGCGGTACTTGGGGAAAAACCCCCCTTTCCCGCACGACTTGCATGGGTTAGGCGCGCCGCTAGCGTTCGCCCTGAGCCAGGATCAAACCCTCAGGAAAAATTTGTCCCGGCTCAATTTACCTACCCTTAAGGTAGGTAAAGAGGCCGCAAGCTTAATTTGCGGAGCCCCAAACGGACGCTATTCAATTTTCAAAGATCAAAAACACACTATTAAAAATATAAATTAGCTTTTAAACTTTGTCAAGAGGTTAAAAAATTCAAAGATCTAAATGACGCAATAAAAAATTATAATATTTTAAAATTTTTTGTCAAGAGCTTTTTTAAAAATAAAATGTGGAGCCGGTGGGACTTGAACCCACGACCTCGTGAATGCCATTCACGCGCTCTCCCTCTGAGCTACGGCCCCTTAATTTTTACTAAATATAGTCTTTTTAATCTTTTTTGTCAAGAGATAAGTTTTTTAAAATCTTCTATCGATATAGGTTTGCAAAAATAAAAACTTTGAAATAAATCTACATTTAAATTTTTTAATGCCTCAGCAATTTCCCTATTTTCTACAAACTCCGCTACAGTTTTTATACCTAAATCCTTAGCTATAGAAACAATCCCCTTAACAATATTATAACATTTTTTAGATTTATTGATTTGACGAATTAAATTTCCATCAATTTTTAAAAACTTTGGATCTACTTTCAATAAAGAAGTAAAAGAAGCATATCCAGACCCAAAATCATCTATAGCAATACCTATTTTTTCGCTTTTAGTTTCAGAGGATATAACTTGAAAAACATCAAGAAAATTGATTATAGAAGATTCAGTAATTTCCAATACAACAAAAATTTCATGTGTTTTTGCTATATCTTTCCATAATTTTAATTCCTCTGACAAAAAGAGGGCTTTATTATAAGAGTTTACACTTTTATTAATAAAAATATACCTATTTTTAAAAAGTTCTAAAACTTCATCCTTAATAATTTCTTCAGTAAGAACCGCTTCCAAATCCTCTATATATCCAAGTTCATAGGCATATTTTATAAAAGTACCAGCACTGATTACGTTTTTCTTTTCATCTAAAATTCTTATTAAAACTTCACCTCCCATAATTTTTAGAGTATAAGCATCAAATATGGGTTGAATATAGGGAATTACAAGGCGTTCTCTAATAGCTCTTTCTAACAAACTTCTAATTTTATTTAACTTCTCCAATTCTTTTAAAAATTTAGAATCAAAAAATACCCACTTATTTCTTCCTTCCCTCTTAGCTATTTGAAGAGCAATCTCAGCAGAATTTAACAATTTAAAAGCTTCATCTCCATCATGAGGATAAAGAGCTACACCTATAGAAACGCTTAAATGTATAGTCTGATTATTGGCTTTAAATCTAAAATTTTTAACTTTATCTACTAACTCTTCTAAAAATCCTATGAGCTCTAAAAAGGTATAATTTAGTAAACCTATTAAAATTTGATTTTCTTTATATTTTCCGAAAATAACATTTGGTGTATGAAAATGCTCCTTTAAAAATAAAGAAAAATCTTTTAAAAGGAAATCAGTAATTTCTGCTCCTAAGGTTAAGGAAAGAAAAGAATAATCTTCTATTTCTAAAACAATAAGAGCAATATCTTCTATAAATTTTTCTTTTGCCCTGTTTATAAAATCCTGTAATGTATCAAAAAAGGCTTCCTTAGACAAAAATTCAGTAAGTGAATCAATTCTAAGGTTTAAATATAAATTAAAGGTTTTGTCAAAAGTATTTAGATGATCTATTAGTAAATTTTCTAATAGTCCTACGAGTTCATAACTTAAATCTAATTTCTGGATATCACTTTTAAAGAATAAATATTCTATCTTTTTCCTAATTAATTGATGCTCTCTTTTGTGGAATTCTAAATCTGGATACTTATATTCTTTCATTAAATTTTCTTCTTTATTAAAATAATCTTCTAAAAAGAAAACAAACTGATTTAAAAAATCAGAAACTTTTTCAGCCCTATTCTCTTTTAGAGCACCTTTTATACTTTCTAAAGCTTGAAATAAATTTTCATACTCCCTTTTAAGTTTTGAATTTTTCAAAAAAATGAAATTATCCATGCTTTTTATTGATTTTCTATTATACCATATCGGTTGATTCCAAAAAAACTGTTAAAGATTTTTTTCTAAATAAAAGTAGATTTTAGAGAATAAGAAATGGGATCCTCAAGAAATATTAAAGCTTTGTTTAATTGTTCTTCAGATCCTATAAGTATTAAAATATCTTTTTCTTTAAAGGAGAGATTAGCAGGAGGATTAACTATAAATTCTTCTCCTCTTTTTATAGCTATAATTGTAGCTCCTGTTTTGGATCTAAGATCAAGAGCTCTAATTGTTAATCCAATTAAAGGGCTTTCTTTTTTAATTAAATAAGTTTCAGTAGCTACATCTTTTAAAAATTCTAAATTCTCAATACTTTCTAAAAGCGGTTTTTCTAATGTCCTAAAAGCTTTATAATAATTTTTCCTTAAAGCTTCTAAAAGTTCAAAAATTACATTTCTTGGAACTTTGTAATAGTGAAGAACCTTAGCAAATATTTCTATAGAGGCTTCAAATTCTTCGGGTATTACTTCATTAGCACCAAGTTTTATTAAATCTTCAATCTCTGCTACAAATCTTGTTCTTACTATAATATAAAGATTTGGATTTTCTTTACGAGCAAGAAAGGTAATTTTCCTAGCAGAAATATTGTCCCCAATAACGATAACCAAAGTTTTTGCTGTTTTAATCCCTAATTTTCTTAAAACTTCAATATTGGTAGCATCTCCAAAAAAGATAGGTTCTCCCCTACTTTTGTAAGTTTTTACTGTATTAGGATTAAGATCAACAATTACATAGGGAATTTTTAAAGTTTTTAAACCATAAACAATATTTTGCCCTCCCACTCCATATCCTACAACAATGGTATGATCTTTTAAATAGGCTTTTTCTTCTTCCCTTTTTTCTTCTCTTATTTTTTTCAGTCTTAAATAGCTTTTATAGGATATTTTTTCAAGAAGAAGATCAGTTAATTTATGAGACCTATCAATTGAGAATGGAGTTAAAAATAAGGTAATCATAGAGGATCCTATAAAAAGTTGGTACCAATTCTCTTCAAGTAATCCGTATTTTTTACCTTCTAAAGCAAGAACTAAAGAAAATTCTCCTATTTGAGAAAGTATAAAACCTGTTAATAAGGAAATTCTTAAGCTTTTACTTATAAAGAGTGTAGAGAAAAAGATTCCTACAAATTTAATTAAAAAAATTAGAAGAACAATTAAAATAGTCAATTTTAGATTAGCAAAAAGAAAATACGGTTTTAAAAGAAGTCCTATAGAAATAAAAAATATAGCCATTAACAAATCTTTAAAAGGTTTAATTTCAGCTACAGTTTGAAGTGCATACTCTGATTCGGAAATCACAATTCCTGCTAAAAAAGCTCCTAAGGCTAAAGAAAGTCCTAATTTATAAGAGAAAAGGGCAGTTCCCAAAGATAAAACCAAAATAGTCATAAGAAATAACTCTCTACTACGAGTTTTTACGATCTGATGTAAAATTAAAGGGAAAAAATAAAGAGAAACTATAAAGGTGCAACCAAGTATAGCTAAAGATTTACTAAAAACAAATAAAATATCTTTTATGGAACCCTCTTCTTTACTTAAAATTGGAATAAGAAGCATTATAAGTATTACACATAAATCTTGAAAAATTAAAATACCAAAACAGACTCTACCATAAGAGGTAGTAAGCTCCCCTTTATCCATCAAAATTTTTAATACTAAAGCAGTGCTACTCATAGCTATAAGAGATCCAAAGAAAATGCCAATTTTTAGGGATTTATTAAGAAAAAGTAAAGTGATAGTAGAAACGATAAAAATAGTTAATCCTACTTGAATAAAGCCTGCAAATAAGATTTCTCTTCTGTAGGCTATTAACTTTTTTATTGAAAATTCAACTCCAATAAGAAACATTAAAAAAATAATCCCAAACTCTGCAAAGGTTTCAATTAGATGGGCATCGTGAATTAAGCCTAATACAGAAGGTCCTACTATGATTCCTGTGAGTAAAAAACCAATAATAGGAGATATTTTAAATCTTATAAAGATTGTACTTATTATAATGGCAAATAAAGATATAATGAGAAAACTTCTAAGTAATTCAAAAAGCATATATTAAATGAATAATAATTCAGAAATTTACAAAAATAAATAGAGGGGGGAGAACCCCCAAAAGAAAATTCTTAAAGAATTAAATCTTCTTCATCCAGATTATAAATCTTCAAAAGTTTAATATGGAAGTAAAGGTCTTCACCTGCTAAAGGTGGGTTAAGGTCAAGAACAAGTTCGGTATCAGTTACTTTTACGATGGTAGCTGGGAAATTCATTTCTCCTCGAGGCGTATCCACTATAAGATTTAACATTAATCCTTCCTCTGGTTCTACATCAATATTTAGAGCATCTCTGGGTATAGTTCTAACTAAATTTTCATCTCTTGGACCAAAGGCCTTATCATAAGGAATTAAAACTTCCTTTTCCTCTCCCTCTTCCATTCCAATAAGAGCTTCAGAAAGTCCAGGGATTATTTCAGGGGAGCCAACTTGAAAAATAAAGGGTTCTCCATTATAAGTATTCTCAAAAATCTCCCCATTCTTTAATTTTCCAATACAATGAATACTTACTACATCACCAATTTGAACCTTACGCATCTTAAACTCCTTTAAATTTTAATTTGATAGAAGTTGAGATTTTAGAGAATAGGACTCTAAAAACTCAACCTTCTATCTTAAGAAGAAGAGTAACATATAATAAAAAAAATACAAGCTTAAGAATTTTAGCTTTAATTTTTTATTTAGTTAAAACAACCAAACAAAAGCAAGCTATAGCTTCAATTTGGAGAGATTCCATTAGTCCTTCTGTAGTTTTTGCTTTTATTCCTATATTTGAAGGATCTATTTTTAGTTTTTCAGAAAGTAAATTTTTCATTTTTTCATAAAAAGGAGAAAGTTTTGGTTTATCACATATAAAGGTTAGATCTATTTGAGAAATCTTAAATCCTTTTTTTTCTACAAGTTCTAAAGTTTTTTCCAAAAGTTTTATACTATCTATGTCTTTATATTGAGGATCTTTATCAGAAAAGATAGTTCCTATATCAGGAAGACCAGAAGCTGATAGCATAGCATCTATAAGAGCATGTAATCCTACATCCCCATCTGAATGCCCTAAAAGACCCTTTTCAAAAGGAATTTCTATTCCACAAAGCTTTAATTTTCTGCCTGGAACTAATTTGTGAAGATCAAATCCTATGGAAACTTTAAAATTCATTCTATTATTTTTAAAACTTTTGCTCCTTTAATTTTTTTATTTTTAATATCTATTAAAGCCTGATTAGCTTTCTCAAAAGGGTAAATTTCTATTTCTGGTTTAATATTGAAAACTTCTACAAGTTGCAAAAATTCTTTAATATCCTTTCTGGTTACATTAGCTACACTTTTAATTTCCTTTTCTAACCAAAGATCACGAGCATAATCTAAATTTAAAAGAGCTTCCTTATCCTTATCTTCCTTTCTTATGGCATTTATTACAAGTCTTCCTCCGGGAACAAGATATTTTAGAATAGTAAGAGGAGGTTTCCAAACAGGAGTTGTATCTATAGCACAATGAAGTTTTTGGGGAGGCTCTTCTTCTATATCTCCTACCCAGAAAGCTCCAAGACTTAAAGCTAATTCTCTTTGTTTGGGATTTCTTGCAAATACAAAAACTTTAGAAAATGGGAAAAGAGCTTTAATAGTTTTTAAAACAAGGTGTCCAGAAGCACCAAAACCCACAAGTCCTATATTTTGTTCATCTCTTGGATTAGCTAATTTTATAGACCTATAACCTATAGCTCCAGCACAAAAAAGGGGAGCGCATTCTTCATAGGAAAAAGTTTTAGGTAGAGGAAAAGCAAAATTTTCTTTTATTTTAAAATATTCTGCATAACCCCCTTGAGCATCTTTACCTGTAGCTTTAAATTGGGAACAAAGATTTTCTAATCCCCTTTTACAATATTCGCATTTTTCACAAGAAAAATAAATCCACCCAGCTCCTACTCTATCACCTATTTTAAATTTGGTTACTTCTTCACCTATTTTAACTACCTCTCCTACTATTTGATGCCCAGGAATGATAGGAAAAAAAGATGGTTGGGCTCTGCCTTCAATTTCGTCTATTTCAGTATGGCAAATCCCACAAGCATAAACTTTTATAACAATCTCATCTTTTTTTGGTTCAGGATCATCTATTTCTACCAATTTTAAAGGATTAGTATTTTCAGATATATGAGTAATCTCCTCTATTACCCAAGCTTTCATAATTTTTAAATTTTAATACAAGAAATTAAATTTTGAATTGCAAAAAATCTAATTGAAAAAATTGAAAAGTAGAATATCATTAAAATTAAAATGAGCATAAACAAAGTTATTCTAATTGGTAGACTTGGAGCAGATCCAGAAATTAGATATACTCTTGATGGAAAACCGGTAGCTACATTCAGAATAGCGACCAATGAAGTAATAATAAAAAACGGAGAAAAGGAGATTCTTACTGAATGGCATAGAATTGTTGCTTTTGGAAGACTTGCTGAAATTTGTGGAGAATATTTATCTAAAGGAACTCAGGTTTACATAGAAGGGAAATTAAGAACAAGGAAATTTGAAGATAGACAGGGGAATCAAAGATATATCACTGAAATAGTAGCTAATACCCTTCAAATTCTTGAAAGAAAATCTGCATCCAATTCCGAACCTAAGGAAATTCCTTCAATTCAAGGATTCAAAAATACTTTAGAAGAAGAACCTTTAGAAGATTTAGAAGAAAACCTATTAGACGAAGAAGATATCCCCTTTTAAGGTTTATTGAACTAAAATCTTTTTAGTATTTGTGTCTTTGGTAATATTTTCTTCAGATTGGGATTTTTCTTCAACTTTAGGATATAAGTTTTCTATTTCGGCATCAGAGATTTCTTTAAATGGTTCATCAAGCTCAAAGATCTGCCTTATTAAACTTATAGCATACCTCCCTTCTTCATGATAACTTTTTTTAATGAAGTTAATAGGATAGTAGATAAGTTTTTGAACTAAAGATTTAGTCAATATTTCTATAGCTTCTTTTTCTTCTTCTGAGAGATTTTTAAGTTTTTTTAAAGTTTTAGCAAGTTCATTTTGTCTAAGGATTTCTACTTTTTCACTTAAAGCTCTAAAAGTAGGATAAAAATCAAGTTCTTTAAGCCATTTTTGAAATTTAAAAACCTCAGTTTCTATTATTACTTGTGCTCTAAGTGCTTCTTTTTTTCTTTCTTTTAAATTTTCTTCTACTACAGATTTTAGATCATCTATATCATAGAGATAAACATTTTCGAGCTTATTTACTTCAGGCTCTACATCTCTTGGAACAGCTATATCAATTATAAAGAGAGGTTTATATTTTCTTGGTTTCAAAATAGAACTTACCATATTTTTAGTAATAATATAGTTTGGTGCTCCGGTAGAAGAAATTACTATATCAGCTTTTATTAAAGCCTGAGGAAGTTCATCTAAAGAATAGGCTTCTCCTTTAAATTTTTCTGCTAACTCAATAGCTTTAGAGAGTGTTCTATTAGCAATGATTACTTTTTTAACTCCCTCTGAAACAAAATGCATACAAGCAAGTTCTGCCATCTCACCAGCACCAACTAAAAGAATAGTTTTATCCCTTAAAGACCCGAGGATCTTTTTTGCAAGACTAAAAGCTGCATAACTTATAGAAACAGCTCCTCCACCTATTCCAGTTTCAGTTCTTACCTTTTTAGCTACAAAAAAACATTTATGAAGTAATCTATTTAAAACTATTCCTGATGTGCGATAATTTAATGCATCTTTATATGCAGATTTAACCTGTCCAAGAATTTGAGGTTCTCCAATTACCATAGAATCAAGCCCACAGGCTACTTCAAAAAGATGTTTCACTGCTTTTTCATTCTCAAAAAAATAAAGATAGGGTTCTAAATCTTTCCATTTGAAAGTGGATTCTTTTTCTATAAAAGATGAAAAATCTTTCAAAAATTGATTTTTTTTATCAGGATCCAAAACAAAATAAAATTCAACTCTATTGCAGGTAGATAAAAATAAGCCCTCTTTAAAAGAATAAATCTCTTTTTTAATTTTTTCCAAAGGATGTAAGGAAGAATTTTTAAATGTAAGCTTTTCTCTTATTTCAATAGGAGCTGTTTTATGATTCAATCCAATTAATAATATAACAACATCAAGATCCATAGGTATGAAATCCCTTGGAAAATAAATTTATCACAAAAAAACTAATAAGCCATATACTAAATCCTAATAAAAACATGTAAGAAGCCTTTTTCCCTCTCCAGCCGATTAAAACCCTCTGGTGTATCAAAACCGCATAAATTAACCATAGTATTAGAGTTATAACTTCCTTAGGTGACCATCTCCAGTAATTTCCGAAAGCAATCTCACTCCAAATAGCTCCACTTATCATAGCTAAGGATAAAAAAATAAACCCCAAGTAAAGACATTTTTCAGTAACTTTGTCTAAATATTCAAGAGGCGGAAGCTTTCTAAAAAATAATCCTAAATGTTTTTTCTTAATTTCTCTTTCCTGTAAGATATACATCAAAGAGGTAACTGTTCCAAAAAGTAAAAACCCATGAGAAAAAAGTCCTGTAAAGGCATGTAAAGGAAACCATAAACTTTTAAAATGGGGACTAAAGGGAGAAAAAATTTCTTGAGGGAAAAAGTAAGAAAGAAGTAATAATATTAAAACAATAGGTAAAAGAAAAAAACCTGTAGCATAAATCTTTATAGGAAGGATAGTAAAAAGAAAATAGATTAAAACCAATTCCCAAGAAAGAAAGTTAAAAAGATATTTAAAAGAAAGAAGAGAGGTAGTAAAAATTTGAAAAATTTTAAATACCCAAAAAAGAGTATGAAAAATAAAACCTACTAATAAAACCAATTGAGCATATTTTAGAGCTTCTTTTTTAAGACTTTTAAAATAAAAACCAAACCCTATAAAAGAAATCAAATATACAAAAAAACTTAAAAAGAAAAATAAATCAGTCATTTAGTAAATAATTTTTATTTCTTTTTAGCAATATATACAGAACAAGGAGCAAAACTTACTACTTTTGCAGTAGTACTACCAAGGGTATATCTTATAATATCGGGTCTCACACCTCTTGCCCCCATAATTAACATGTCCGCTTCTTCACTTTCAACAAAATTAAGAATTGCTTCAGCTATAGAATAATCAGCTATTATTGCTTCTCTAATAACAAATTCGTCTTTAATCTCAGCTTTAGCTTCTTCTAATAACTTTTTAGCTTTTTCAATTTCTTTTTCTTCCTCTTCTTTACTCATACCTTCTCTTTTACGAACTACATAAAGTAGTATCAATTCATCAATCACCTCTTTTAAAAATTTCTTAGCTACATTAAGACCCTCTTTTGCATCTTGAGAACCATCATAAGCTATCACTACCTTCATTCCTGCCTCCTCTAATTTTTGAAATTTTTTTGTAATAAAAATATTATATCAAAGATTAAATTTTTGATAAGGTTCTCAGAAATTCTTTTCTTTCTTTTCTTGCCTTTTTGGTTAATTTTGTTCCTAAGAAATGAATAGTTGCATGTATCCAGTCCAGTTTTAACAAATATTTTATAGCACCCTTGTAAGAATAAAAACCTTCAAAAAGCTTAAAAGCTAATTCTTGAAGTTCAAAGGGACTCATATTTTTTGGATAAAAGACTACATGATGTCCATCATAATAATCCCAATTAGTAGTAAAAATCCTACCTTCTTTTAAAAATTCCTCAAAAATTTTACTTCCTGGAGCAGGGGTTAAAATTAAAAACTGAACAGAGTCAATTTTCATTTTTTTAGAAAAATCTAAGGTAGCTAAAATACTTTCTCTTGTATCAGTATCAGCACCAATTACAAACATTCCATGAACTTTAATATTATATTTATGAAGAATTTTAATTCCTTCCTCTATTTGAGCTGGTGTAATACCTTTTTTGTAAAGTTTTAAGGTTTCAGGGTTTATAGATTCAAAACCTATATAAAGGGTACTACAATTACTTTTTTGCATAAGTTTTAATAATTCTTCATCTTTGTAAATATCAATTCTTACCTGAGTAGACCAAGTTCCCTTAAAATTTATTTTTATCATCTTTTCAAGAAGAATTTTGGCTCTTTCTTTATCTGCTGCAAAATTATCATCATAAAAAAATATATGCTCTACCTTTTTAAGGTTTTTTATTTCCTCTATAACAAGATCTTCATTTCTAAATCTGTATTTTCTACCAAACATAGGAACTACAGCACAAAAGGTACAGTTATAAGGACAACCTCTTGAAGTAGAAATAGGATAAATTTTAAGTTTATTAAGGTTATAACCCTCAACTAAAGTGAAATCAGGTATAGGTAAAGAGTTAAGATCCACAAAATTTTCATCTAAGGGATTATGATAAAATTCGCCATCTTTTTTATATGAAAGATTTGGTATAGAAGAAAAGTCATTACTTCCCCTTTCTATATTTTCTATTAGCTTTAATAAGGCTTTTTCTCCTTCTCCCCTTATAATGAAATCTGCATGCAAAAGGGCTTCATCTGCTAAAAAACTTACATGAGGTCCTCCCATAATAATAATTTTTTTATACTTCTTTTTATAATAATCAGCTAATTCATAAGCCCTGTTTGCTGTGGGAGTAATGGTAGAAATCATAATTACATCAGCTTCTTTGATAATATTTTCATTTATAGGTGCCCATTCTTCCAAAAAAATTTTAACTTTGTATCCTTTATTTTTTAAAATTGTGCCAAGAAGAGGCATAGCTAAGCGAGGAAGTTTAAAAGCAGAAAAGACGTGAGTTTTAAAATTTTTGGGTTCAATTCCTACAATCTTCATTAAACTAATTATAACTCTAAAATTTTTTTTAAAAATTATAATTGTATTCAAAAAATTTTTTGACAAAATTTTAAAATGGTTTATCTTAAAAATAGTAATTATAAAACAAGGAAAAAACTATGAAAAAAATATTAGTTTTTATTTTTGTTTTTGTTTTTTTGTTTTGTTTTAAAGTATTTGGACAAGAAAATACTTCTGAAACTAAAAAAGTTTTAATACTTCCTTTTGATATCTATTCACCTCCTGAATATTCTTATTTAAAAGAAGCTATCCCAGAAATGCTTATAAGCCGTCTTTTTTCTCCTTCTAAAATAGAAATAGTAGAAATGGAGAAAGTTAAGGAAGAAATTAAAAATTTTGAAAAAATAAATAGAAAAATAGCTGAAGATTTGGGTAATAAATTTAAGGCAAATTACGTTATATGGGGAAGTATTACTGTTTTAGGAGAAGGAGTAAGTATTGATGCACAAATAATAGATTTATCTGGTGAAAAAAAGCCTGCTCAATTTTTCCAAGAAATAAAAAATATTTCTGATATAATTCCCCAAATTTCAAAATTTGCACAAAAAGCAAGGATGTATATAGAAGGAAAGGAGGAAGATTTTTATAGGGAACCTTATTATGCTTTAGCACCGTATGGATTAGGGAAAGAACATCCGGAGAGAGGATACTATTATTATGCACCTTATCTTTTTCCTTCTACACCTATTGAAAGAAAACCAAAAGTAACCAGAGCCAAAAGTCCTTATGGAGATTATGAGCCAGAGGGACTGAGTAGTAAATTAGTAATAGATCTTTCTACAGGAACAATTGGATGGGCAGAAGAAGAAAAAGAAAAAAATAATAATGCTACTGCAGTTACTCCTAATTATCCACCCATGTATCCTCCTCAGCCTTACTATCCCTATTCTCCACCACCTTATACTTATTATTACTATTCAGAAGATGAGGGTATCCTTTCTAAGCTATGGTCTCGTATATGGCCTTTTGGAGAAAAAGAAAAAACTCCCAAATATTATTCTCCTCAAGTAATTCCTGCTCCTTCTCCTCAACCACCAGCTGAAACTTATCAACCAAGTCAGCCCCAACCTCAAACTTCTCAATCTCAAACTTATATAGAAGAATCCTCAAAAAAACAAATACCATCTCAAAAAACTTCTTCAGTAAAAAAAGAAAATCCTTGGAGTTGGGAATAGATAAATTAACAGGTTAAATGAAAAGCACCAGCTAAGGAAACTCCTGAAGAATAGAGTTCATTAAACCTTTTAACAGCTAAATCAGTTTTATAAATTTCAATTTTAATGCCTAAACTTTTTGCCTTCTTTTCTACTTCAGAATCAACTTTCATTACCCCATGAGCTCCAGTTCCTACTATTAAATATTCTAAAGAATATTTCCATACCTCTTCTAAATCTTCAACTTGTAATCTATGACCTTCCTTTCTCCACCAATCAGGAAAAATTTTTTCTTCTTTTGGGGTTTTTATAATAATAAGGTCTTTGTGATATGTTTTATCTTTAAAACTAAGACTACCAAAACTATAGTAAGTTATCATTAGTTAAAAAGTTGAATTTAAGCAGCTAAGCTAAGTTTTTCTTCCTCTTCTTTTAAGGCCTTAACCCTATAATGAGCAATTAGTGCATCTATGAATTCATCAAGTTCTCCATCTAAAACCTCGGGAAGATTGTAAACGGTTAATCCAATACGATGATCAGTCACACGATTTTGTGGGAAATTATAGGTTCTTATTTTTTCACATCTTTCTCCTGTTCCAACTTGGGATTTTCTTTCTGTTTGAATTTTTTCATTTTGTTCTCTTAAAGCCAATTCATAAAGTTTAGCTCTTAAAATTTTTAAAGCAGTTGCTTTATTTTGATGTTGGCTTCTTTCATTTTGGCAAGTTACAGTAATTCCTGTAGGAATATGAGTAATTCTTACTGCACTTTCGGTTTTATTAACATGTTGTCCACCATGCCCACTTGCTCTCATAGTTTCAATTTTTAAATCTTCAGGTCTTATTTCCACTGTAACTTCATCTACTTCAGGTAGAACTGCTACTGTAGCGGTTGAAGTATGTATTCTTCCAGAAGATTCAGTAATAGGAACTCTTTGAACTCTGTGAACTCCGCTTTCGTATTTTAGTCTACTATAAGCACCCTTACCTTCAATTTTAGCTATAACTTCTTTAAAACCTCCGAGACCAGTTTCATTAGCATCAAGAATATCAAATTTCCATCCCTTTTTTTCAGCATATCTTTGATACATTCTTAAAAGATCAGCAGCAAATAAAGCAGCCTCTTCTCCACCAGCTCCTGCTCTTATTTCTAAAATTACATTTTTTTCATCATTAGGATCCTTAGGTAAAAGAAGGATAGGTAATTTTTTTTCTAATTCTTCCAAACGATTCTCTAATTCCTTTAATTCTTCTTTAGCCAATTCTATTAATTCTTCATCTGATTCCACTTCTATAAGCTGTTTGTTTTCTTTTATTTGGTTTAATATTTTTTTATATTCTCTATAGGTTTCCACAATCTCTAAAAGTTCAGCATGTTCCTTAGCTAATTTGGCATAGAGTTCTGGGTTAGAAATTATAGAAGGATCAGATAATTTTGAAGAAATCTCTTCAAAATTTTTTTCTAAAACATCTAATTTTTTTAAATAAAAACTTGCTAAACTCATATTTTTTCAATTTTTAAATTTTAATTTTTTTCTTTTTCTTCATAAAAACTTGCATATTTTTTCATAAACTTCTCAATTCTTCCTTCTGTATCAACAAATTTCATTTCTCCTGTGAAAAAGGGATGGCATTTAGAACAAATTTCTACCCTTATTTCCTTCTTTGTAGAACCAACTTTAAATTCATTACCACAAGCACATTTCACTATCGCATCTTCAAAATACTGAGGATGGATTCCTTTTTTCATTTTTTATCACCTCTTTTAAATTGAAAATAATATAACTTAGAACTAAAAATTTTCAAAAAAAGCGCCCCTGGAGGGACTCGAACCCCCAACCTACGGCTTAGAAGGCCGCTGCTCTGTCCTATTGAGCTACAGGGGCAATTTTTTATAGAATTTTAATCAATTTTTTCTTTTTGACAAGTGCCTTTTAAAGGTTTATAATGTTGCCAATATGAATATATCATTAGATTTATTTTTTGAAAACTTAGAAAATGAGAAAATAGCAGAATTATTTAAAAATGCTCTTCCCTGGGAGCCTTTAAAATTTTTAAAAACCTATCTTTTAGATATAGTCCCTGAATTACCTAAGGAAATACCTATAGGAATCCCTATACCTGAAAGTTTATTTTTAACTTCAGAAGGAGAAGTTATACCTTTAAAAGATTTAGAGATTTATAATGATGAGTATTATTTAAAAGGGGAAAAAATAAAAGGGGCTATTTTAAAAGCAGGAGCTTTTTTAACTGGAAAAAAGATATTTTTTGAAGAGGAAGTTATAGTAGAGCCCTTTTCTCTAATTTTCCCACCTGCTTATTTTTCTAAAGGAACACAAATAAGGCATGGTTCTTATATTAGAGGGAGTGTTTATACAGGAGAAAAAGTAGTAATAGGGCATACTACTGAAGTTAAAAATAGTATATTTTTTAGTTCAGCCAAGGCTTCTCACTTTGCTTATATAGGGGATAGTATACTTGGAAATAGTGTAAACTTAGGGGCAGGAACAAAACTTGCAAATTTAAAATTTAGTAAAACAATTATAACCTTAGTAATTAATAACGAAATTGTAAATACAGGGCTCAAAAAAATGGGAGCTATTTTGGGAGATTTATGTCAAACTGGTTGTAATTCTGTTTTGCAACCGGGAACACTTTTAGGAAAAAAATCCTATGTCTATCCCGGCAAGGTTTGCGGTCCTGGTTATTTTTTGCCAGGAACAAAAATAAAATAAAGGGGGTTTTATGAAAAAATTTACTTTTATCTTTGCAATTTTTGCACTAATTTTTTGCCTTTATTTAAAGGCTTACTCAGAAGAGGGGAAACTTTTAGCTGAAGTTGGACCTTATAAACTTTATGAAGAAGATGTAAATAAAATGATGAAAGAAGATACCCAAATTCAACAAATTTTAAAATCAAAACCTGAATTAAAAGATGAAATAGTTTCAGCCATAGTAAATAGATGGGTTAATTTATCTTTACTTTCTCTTGCAGGTAAAAAAGAAGGAATTGATAAAGAAGAATCTGTTAAAAGAGAATTAGCAGAAATTGAAAAAAATTTTATTGCCCAAAAATATTTTGAGAAAAAGACAGCTAATCTGAAAATATCTGAAAAGGAAGTAAAAGAATATTATGAGAAAAATAAAGAAAAATATAAAGAACCAGAAGCAAGACATATTAAACATATTTTGATTTATTTTTCTAAGGATGCAGATAATGCTACCCAAGAAAGTGCCTTTAAAAAAGCAAATGAAATAAGGAAAAAACTCTTAAAAGGTGCTAATTTTGAAGAGCTTGCTAAAATGTACTCTGATGATACAGGTTCTAAAGAAAAGGGAGGAGATTTAGGTATAATCAGAAAAGGACAAACTATACCTGAATTTGAAAAGGAAATTTTTAAGCTTAAAGTAGGTGAAATAAGTACTCCTATTAAATCTCCTTATGGATATCATATTGTAAAAGTAGAAAAAATAATTCCAGAAAGGGTTCTTTCTTTTGATGAAGTTAAAAATGTAGTGGAAGAAGATTATAGACAAGAAAAAGAAGAAGAATTGATAGCACAAATTTTACAAAATCTTTATAAAACCTATCAACCCAAGATTTATTTAAAGATGAAAGATGTACAAAATAGAAGTAAGTAATTTATTAGAAGAGTTTGAAGAAAAATTTAAGCGCCTTAAACTTTCTGAAAAAGAAAAATGGGTGTTATATCTTTATTTTCCCTCGCATTTATTGTTTTTAGATATAGAAACTGAAGGTCTTTCTAAAGAAAAAAACGATATTACTTTAATAGGTATATATAAAGATAATAAGTATTATCCTTTTATAAAGAATTTTAATTTAGAAAAAGCTATAAAATTTCTTGCTTCTACACCTATTTGGATAACCTTTGGAGGAGAAAATTTTGATATTCCCTTTATAAAAAAGGCTTTCCCTTACTTAAAAACCCCTTTAGTTCATATTGATTTATTCTATTTAACTAAGGAAGTAGGATTAAAAGGGGGTCTAAAAAAAATAGAAAAGATGTTAGGAATTATTCGAAAAACTGAAGGTTTAAATGGTTATGATGCAGTAAAGTTATGGAGAAAATGGGTAGAAGAAAGAGATAAAAATTCCTTGAAAAAACTTATTCTTTATAATAAAGAAGATGTAGTTAATATAAAAAAAATAATGGATTATGTAATAACTAATTTGCTAAATAAGGAGGGAAGAAGGTATGAGGAAGTTTTCTTGGAGTTCTTATAAATTAACTATTTTACTTATTATTTTGGCTTTTGTTTTTGGGCTTTTAGCAAAAACTTTTATAGATAAAACGGGATTTTTTAAGTCAAAGGAATTAATTGCAGAAGATGGAACAACTATTTCAAAAAGTTTGGAAGTAGCTAATGAACTTTCAAAAGCTTTTTCTTATGTAGCAGAGAAGGCTGCTCCAGCTGTTGTCTACATTGAAACAGAAAAGGTAGTTTCAATTCCTAAGGAGATGTTTCCTTTTGACTTTTTTGGTGATGAATTCTTTAAAAGATTTTTTTCTACCCCTCGGTATAGACAAAGGGGAGCAGGTTCGGGGTTTATAATTTCTTCAGACGGATATGTAGTTACTAATAATCATGTAATTCAGGGAGCTCAAAAAATTACTGTAAAATTAGTAGATGGAAGAATTTTTGAAGGTAAAATTATAGGTACTGACCCATTTTCAGATATAGCCTTACTTAAAATCGAAGCAAGTAATCTTCCCACTCTGATTCTCGGTGATTCTGATTCAATAAAAGTAGGAGAATGGGTTATTGCAATTGGTAATCCCTTTGGACTTTCCCATACTGTAACCGTAGGTGTAATAAGTGCTAAAGGAAGAAGTGGAATAGGAATATCGGATGTAGAAGATTTTATTCAGACAGATGCAGCTATTAATCCGGGAAATTCAGGAGGTCCTCTTTTAAATTTAAAGGGAGAAGTTATAGGAATGAATACAGCTATATTTACAAGATCTGGTGGTTATATGGGAATAGGATTTGCCATTCCAAGTAATATTGTAAAAACAGTGGTGGAACAACTAAAAACTAAAGGAAAAATTGAAAGGGGATATTTGGGGGTAGGTATCCAAGATTTAACACCAGCCTTAGCTAAAGAATTAGGTTTAAACACTACCGATGGAGCACTTATTACAGAGGTAAAACCTGGTTCTCCTGCTGAAAAAGCAGGATTAAAAGAAAAAGATGTAGTTATAAGTTATAATGGTAAATCTGTCAAAAATGCTTCAGAATTAAAAAATTATGTTCTTTTAACTAAACCGGGAACAGAAGTAGAATTGAGGATTATAAGAAATGGAAAAGAAATGCCTATAAAAGTTAAAATTGGAGCTCAAAAAGAAGGACTAATTCTTTCTAAGACTGAAATGGAAAATATAGAAGAATTGTTAGAAAATTTAGGACTAATAGTTGAAGATATTACTCCTGAAATAGCAAAAAAATTAAGATTGCCTTCTCTTCAAGGTGTTATTATTACTGAGGTTATTCCTGAAACACCGGCTGATTATGCTGGACTTTCTCCTGGCTTAATAATTGATGAAGTTAATCGTAAAAAAATTAAAAATTTAAATGAATTCTTCCAAGCTCTTAAACCTTCCTTAGAAACAAAAAAGGTGTTATTAGGAATTAGAACACCAAAAGGAAGATATTATGTTACTCTAAAATTAGAAAGTGAATAAAAATGGAAATTAAAAAATTTATTCTTTCTTTATTCTTTTTTTTAATTTTTACTACCCATTCTTTTGCTTCTCAAATTATTAATAAAATCGTAGCAGTGGTAGGAGATGAGTTTTTAACCCTTTATGATTTAGATGAAATGTGTAAGCCCTATTTTGAAAGATTTATAAAACCAGATTTACCTTTAGAGGAAAAAGAAAAAATAAAAAATCAAATAAGAAGAAATATTTTAAAAGGATGGATAGAGGAAAGTGTTTTAAAAATAGAAGCTCAGAGGTATGGCTTAACTGTAAGTGATGAAGAACTTAAAAGACTCTTAAATGAAGAAATTAATTCAATAGGTGGAGAGGAGGTATTTAAAGAATATTTAAAAAAACAAGGAATAAGTTATGAAGAATATAAAGAAAAAGTTAGAGATAAAATATTAAAATATAAATTTGTTCAAATTCAGTTAAAAGGAAAAGTAGTTATTACTGAAGAAGAACTTAAAAAAGCCTATGAAGAAACAATAAAAAATTATGACCCTTCTCCAAAATATTGGTTGTCAATTTTAATTATAAATGGAGATGAAAAATTAGCCTCCTCTATATACGAAGAAATCCTTAAGGGAAAAAGTTTTGAAGAAGTTTATAAGACCTATCCTACTAATGTACAACTTATAAAAGATGAACCTTTTAAAAAGGATGAATTAGTTTCAGAAATATTAGAAAAGCTTAAAAATATTTCTCCTGGTGAAGTGACCCCCGTAATAAAAAAAGATGAAAAATATTATATTATAAGGCTTCTTAAAATTGAAGAAGGTACGCCTCCTTCCTTTGAAGAAATGAAAGAAAAATTATATCAAAAATTATTTGAATTGAAAGCCCAAACAGTCTTAGAGAAATGGATTAATGAACTTGAAGAAAAAAGATATATTAAAATTTATTTATAAATGATTTTCTCTTTAGAAGCTTTAATTCTTTCTAAGGAAAAATTAGGCGAAATAGATCTTTTAATAGAGCTTTTTACTCCTAAAGGAAAAATTTGGAGTGTTGCTAAAGGGGCTCAAAAGAGTCGTAAAAGGTTTGTCAATCTTTTAGAGGAATTCAATTTAATAAAAGCCCATTTAAGAAAAACTGCAAAGGGGAAATTACCTATTTTAGAAAAAGCGGATCTTCTTTTTTTACCAGAAAGCATCAGAAAGGACTATAAAAAGTATTTAATGATTTCTTATATGGGAGAAATCCTTTCAAAAATAAGTTTTTCCGGGCTTTATATAGAATATTTTTCTTTTATAAAAAAATTATTTATGGAAATAGAAAAGGGAAATTTATTTTTTTTATTAAAACCTTTTTTTGAATTAAAAATTTTAAAATTTTCAGGATGGTCCCCAGAATTTTTTCAATGTGTGAAGTGTGGCTATAAACCTAAAAAAATTTTTTTCCTTTCTATTCCTGAAGGAGGAATACTTTGTTTTAGGTGCAAGGATGGAAATAGTGAGAAACTTGATTTAGAAATAGTTGATATTTTAAGATCTTTAATTAAAATGCCTGTTGAACTTGAAAGTTTAAAAAAATTAGAAAAAGATTTAGAAAAAGCAATTTATATTAAAGAAAAAATTTTGAAAATTAGCGAAAAGTTCTTAAAATATTTTTTGCCTTTTGAATTGAATTCTTTAAAATTTTTAAAAGATTTTAACTGGGGGGTAAATGAAGCAAAGGACTCTTGAAGGAAGATTTTTTGAAGAAAAACAATATGTACTTGAAGGACTTGCAGCTAAGGAATCATGGAGATTATTTAAAATTTTAGCTGAATTTGTAGAGGGTTTTGAACTTCTTCCCAGAGTTTATCCAGCAGTTACTATTTTTGGTTCCTCAAGAACATCTCCTGATCATCCAGATTATAAAAAAGCAGAAGAATTAGGAAAACTATTGGTAAAAGCTGGTTTTTCTGTTATTACAGGTGGAGGACCAGGGATTATGGAAGCAGCTAATAAAGGCGCTGCCGAAGCTGGAGGATATTCGGTAGGATTAAACATTAGATTGCCTTTAGAGCAGGAACCTAATCCTTATGCTAATATTAAATTAGAATTTAAATACTTTTTTGTAAGAAAGGTAATGATGGCAAAATACTCAGTTGCTTTTGTATTTTTTCCAGGAGGATTTGGCACCTTAGATGAGATGTTTGAAGTTTTAACTTTAGTACAAACAAAAAAAATAAAGCCTATTCCTATAGTACTTATAGATAGAAATTTTTGGGACCCTCTCTATAAATGGATGGTTGATTTTCTTATTCCTAATAACAAAATTTCTCCTAAGGATATTGATCTTTTTAAAATAGTTGATACCCCTGAAGAGACAGTAGATTATATTAAGGAATATTTATGGATTTAAAAATTAAGCATCTTCTTGATATTGCTTCTCTTTCTAAGGAGGAAATAGAAGATTTTTTAAATTTAGCAGAAAATTTAAAAGAAATTCTCTATAGACCAATTCCCAAAGTTCCTACTTTAAGAGGAAAATTGATAATTAATTTATTTTATGAACCATCAACTCGGACTCGCTTTTCTTTTGAAAAGGCTGCTAAAACCTTATCTGCAGATAGTTTAACTTTTACAGGTAAAGGTACAAGTATAGAAAAGGGAGAAACTCTTTTAGATACTATTAAAAATTTAGAAGCTATAGGAGCAGATCTTTTTATTATTAGACATCCTGTTGCTGGGGCACCTCATTTTGTAGCTAAATATAGTAAAGTTCCCATTATTAATGCTGGGGATGGAACTCATGAGCATCCCACTCAAGCACTTTTAGACCTTTTAACTGTTAAAGAAAAACTTGGAACTCTTTCAGATTTAAAGGTTGCAATTATAGGAGATATAAAGCATAGTAGAGTTGCTCATTCAGATATATTAGCCTTTCAGAAAATGGGATCCACTGTTTGGGTTTCTGGCCCAGTTCATCTTTTACCAGATATTAAAGAGGAAAATTATTTTAAGCTTTCTGAGAGGAGTTTTAAAATTTGTTATAAAATAGAAGACGCTATTAAAGATGCAGATATAATAATAGCTCTAAGAATACAGAGAGAAAGACATGGAGAAGCTCTTATCCCAAGTTTTTTAGAATATCATGAGTTCTTTGGTTTAAAACCAGAACATTTGGAATTAATGAAAGAAAAAACAATCCTTATGCATCCTGGACCTATAAATTGGGGAGTAGAACTTGCTTATGAAATGGAAAAATATCCCTTTCAAGTAATTTTAGACCAAGTAGAAAATGGAGTAGCTATAAGAATGGCAATTCTGTTAAGGTTTTTAACAGGTGAAAGAGGTTATGAAGATTTTAATTAAAAAAGGAAGAATAATAGATCCTTCACAAAATTTAGATTTTTTAGGAGATTTATTAATAGAAAATGGAAAGATTTTAGAGGTTGAAAAAAATATAGAAATTCATGAAAGGGTAGAAATAATAGAAGCTAACAATTTATGGGTTTTACCAGGACTTGTAGATATCCATGTTCATTTAAGAGAACCAGGGGAGGAATGGAAAGAAGATATAGAAACAGGAACAAAATCAGCTTTATATGGAGGGGTTTTGAGATTAGCTTGTATGCCGAATACAAAACCTCCTAATGATTCCCCAGAGGTTACTAAATATATTCTTGAAAGGGCATCTCAAAAAGCTTATGTTACTGTTTATCCTATTGCCTGTATTACTAAAAAACAGGAAGGAAAGGAAATTACTGAATTTGGAAGATTAAAAAAAGCAGGAGCTATTGCAGTTTCCGATGATGGAAAGTGGGTTCAAGATTCAGGAGTTATGAAAAGAGCAATGTTATATGCTAAAAACTTTGATCTACCTATAATTTCACATTGTGAAGACATAAGTCTATCAAGGGGTGGACAAATTAATGAGGGATATTTCTCAGCAAAATTAGGATTAAAAGGAATTCCTACTTCTGCAGAAACTATAGCAGTATTAAGAGATCTTATTTTGGCTAAAGAAACTCAAAAATCTGTTCATTTAGCTCATCTTTCAACTAAGGAAGTTATACCTTTTTTAAAATGGGCTAAAGAAGAGAATATCCCCTTTACAGCAGAAACATGTCCTCATTATTTTACCTTAACAGAAAGGGAAGTAGAAAATTACAATACCTTAGCAAAAGTAAATCCACCTTTAAGAACTGAAGAAGATGTTTTAGCTATAAAACTTGCTTTAAAAGAGGGGTTAATAGAAGTAATAGCAAGCGATCATGCACCTCATAGCCCTCTTGAAAAAGAAATAGAATTTGAGCATGCCTCATTTGGTATGATAGGGCTTCAAACTTTACTTCCTTTAAGTCTTAATTTAATAAGAGAAGGCTATTTAACACCTTTAGCCCTCTTTGAAAAACTTATTGTAAATCCCTCTAAAGTATTAGGTATTGACCCTCCTTCTTTTAAAAAGGGAAACTCAGCTGAAGTTATAATTGTTGATCCTGAAGAAGAATACGTTTTAACTGAAGAAATAATTCAATCCAAAAGCAAGAATACTCCATTTTTAAATAAAAAACTCAAAGGAAGAGTTAAAAAAGTTATTTTAAAAGAAAAGATTTTTGATTTATCTCTTATATAATTGTGTATTTTATAACACACCTGTTTACAAATTTACACATTTAAAATTCCAAATTTTTTAAAAAAATTTAGAAAAATTTAATAGTTCAAATTAGGCACAAAAATTGCTAATTTTTAATTAAAATTAAAAAAGGAGATAAGCTCAAAATGGAATATCAAAGAACCTTAGCTGGAAAAGTAGTTTTAGAAGGTGAAGGCATTTTTTCTGGTAAAAATATAAGGGTAGAAATTGAACCAGCTGAGGAAAATGGAGGTATTAATTTTATAAGAGCAGATTTACCGGGAAAGCCTGTTATTCCATTAAAAATAGAAAATATAATTGGGCTTGAGGGTGCAACTGCAATAACTGATGGAGAACATTTTATTTATTTAGTGGAACATCTCCTTTCTGCTCTTCATGGACTTCAAATAGATAATGCGAATATTTATGTTTATGGAGAAGAAATACCCTTATTTGATGGTTCAGCATATCCTTGGGTAAGAAAAATTCAAGAAGTGGGATATCGATTTTTATTAATCCCTAAAAGGAAATTTTATCTTCGTAAAAGTTTTCAGTATCAAAATGGAGTTTCTAAAATAAATTTCAAACCCTCTAATACTTTAAAAATTAAAGCCTTCATATCTTTTGAACATCCCCTTATAAGAGAACAAAGCTTAGAAATTGAGATAAATCCAAGGTCTTATATTAATGAAATTGCTTTTGCAAGAACCTTTGGTTTTAAAGATATACTTTTTGAAAGGAAAAATAAGGGCATAATAAAAGGAGGTAGTCTTTCTAATGCTATAATTTTAGATAAAGATAAAGTTCTTAATCCTGAAGGTTTGAGAACTGAAGATGAATTTGTAAGACACAAAATCCTTGATATCGTAGGAGATTTATTTGCTTTAGGATATCCTTTAGTAGCAGAAATTGAGGCAATCTATTCCAATCATAGATCTCATATAGAGGCTTTAAAAAGCCTTTATAAAGCTGGATTATTAGAAGAAATTGAAAGTAGAGCCCTTACTTTTTTGCTAATTTATAAAAAATTAAAAAAATACGAACAAACTTAATCTTTAATTTCCCCTATTTTATGAATTAAACCGTCAGGATTTTTAAGAACCCTTTCTAAAATTTTTAAATTAATTTTATAACTTAAATTTTTTCTTTCTGTAAGTTTATCTAATTTTTGTATAATATAAGGTAGAGGATTTTTTATAAAATTTTCTATATCAGGATAAGCTTGCAAATATATACTTTTTCCTTCTATAGCAATTTTGTAAGGTTCATAAATGATTTTTACTAAAGTTCCTACAGGAACATTTTCAAACAAAAATTTTATATCCTCTGGATAGAGACGAATACATCCATGGGTAGTTCTTCTACCAATGCTATATACTTTATTTGTGCCATGTATAGCATAAAGACCTTTTGATAAGTAAAGTGCATAATCACCCATAGGATTTTCTGGTCCTGGAGGAACTACGTCAGGTAAAGTAGGGTCTTCAGCTTTTATAGAAGGAGGAGGATACCAAGTGGGTTTTTCTTTTTTATTAATTATAGTATATAATCCTAAAGGAGGTAAACTACCTTTAACACCAATTCCTATAGGAGCTACTAAAAACTCATTATTTTTGAAATAATATAGTCTCATTTCTGGAAGATTAATAAGAATAAAATTATTAGATAGATTTAAAAATTCCTCAGGAATTAAAACCTTTTTGGGTATAATAATTTTTTTTCCTTTGGGTGGTATCCAAGGATCTACCTTAGGATTAGCAAGGGTTATATGATAATATCCCACTTTAAATTGGACAGCTAAATCTACAAGTGTATCATTTTCTTGAAGGGTATAAAATATATCTTCAAAATAGATAAATTTATTGGGGATTAATTTATTTACTTGGCAACTCCCTAAAGTAATATAAAATAAGACGAATAAAAAGCTTATAAAAACCTTATGAGATTTCATAATATCTTACAAAAAATTGGTAACACTCCCATAATTAAACTAAGAAATATAAAAGTCAAGCCATCTATAGAAATTTGGGGGAAGTTAGAAAGTCAAAATCCTGGAGGCTCTATAAAGGATAGACCAGCACTTTTTATGATAGAAGAAGCAGAAAAAAAGGGGCTTCTAACTAAAGATAAGATTGTAATTGAAGCTTCAAGCGGGAATACAGGAATAGGGCTTTCTTTAGTATGTGCAGTAAAAGGATATAAATGCATAATTGCTATGCCAGAATCAGCTTCTATAGAAAGAAGGAAAATAATGCAAGCTTACGGGGCAGAAATTCTTTTAACTCCAGCAGAAAAAGGAACTGATGGAGCTATAGAGACTGTTTATGAAATTTGGAGAAATAATCCTGATAAATATTATTGTACTGATCAGTTTAATAATGATGCAAACTGGCTTAGTCATTATAAAACTACTGCTCCAGAAATTTTAAGAGACACAGAGGGTAAAGTTACTCATGTAGTTTGTGGTCTTGGGACAACAGGAACTGCTATGGGAATTGCAAGGTTTGTAAAAGACAATAATCTACCTGTTAAAGTAATAGGGGTAGAGCCTAATCCCGGACATAAAATCCAAGGTTTAAAAAATATGAAAGAATCTTATCCACCAAGTATTTATAAAAAGAGCCTTCTTGAAAAGGTAATAAATATAGATGATGAAGAAGCATTTTATTGGGCAAGAAAATTAGCTAAGGAGGAAGGTATTTTTGTAGGTATGAGTTCAGGTGCAGCCCTAGCAGGTGCATTAAAATTAGCAGAAACCTTGGATGAGGGGTTAATTGTAGTTATTTTCCCTGATGGAGGAGAAAGATATCTTTCAACACCACTTTGGAGCTTTGAAACAATAAGAAAAGAACTACCTAAGGAAGTAGATTTATTTCTTACCAATACCTTTTCAGGCAAAAGAGAAGCCTTCTACCCTTTAATTGATAAAGAAGTAAAAATCTATACTTGTGGTCCTACGCTAAATACAAGACCACATATAGGTCTTTATAGAAGACTTATTACTGTAGATATATTAAAAAGTTTCCTAAAACTGATGGGTTACAAAGTTATCCATGTAGTCAATTTAACAGACTTTGATGACAAAACCATTAATACTGCCTTAGAAAAAGATGTAGATTTAAGAGAACTTACCTCAAAGGTGGAACAAGAATTTTACGAAGATTTAGATTGGTTAAAAATTGAAAAAGCTGATTTTTATCCTAAGGTTAGCGAGCATTTAGAAGATATGAAAAAACTTGCTATAAGTATTTTGGAAAAAGATAAAGCCTATGTGAAATATTCAAGTCTTTATTTTGATATTTCAAGATTTTCTGAATATGGTAAACTTTCTAAAATTGATTTAAGTTTTCTTAAACCCGGTGCTACAATTGATCTTGAGGAATATGATAAAGAAGAACCCTTTGATTTTGCCCTTTTAAAAAGAGTCCAAATTTTAGAATTAAAAAGAGGATATTTTGTTGAAACCCCTTTTGGAAAAGTAAGACCCACTTGGCATATTCATTGTGCAAGCCTTGTTTTAAAATATCTTGGAGAAGAAATTGATATTTTTACTAGTGGAAACGATCTTATTTTCCCTCATCATGAAAATACAAGAGCTATTGCTAAGGCATTAACTGGAAAAGAACTTGCAAAATATTGGGTTCATTCTGGTTTAGTTTTTTATAACGGAAAAAAAATTTCTTCTGAAAATAGAATTACTATAGAGGATATTAAAAATAAAGGATTTTCAGGGAGAGTTTTAAGATTTTACTTCTTAAGAACTCATTATAGGAATCGATTTAATTTTAGTTGGAAAGGATTAGAAGAAAGCTCTAAAATTTTAGAAAAAATTGATAGGTATATAGCCTATTTAGGGGCAACCCCTGAAAATGAAAAGATAGAAGATAAAGATAAGCTTTGGCAAATTTTAAAAGATTTTGAAAATAATTGGAAAGAGGCATTAAAAGAAGATTTAAATACCCCTATAGTTATTTCTGAAATAATTTCCTTTTTTAAAAAAATTTATCCCTATTTAAAGCAAGGTCTACCTTTAGATTATAAAAAGGAAGTTCTAAAATCCCTTAAAAATCTCAATAAAATTTTAAAAATATTTAAGTTCCCCCAAGTAGTAGAAAAAAGGGATATATTGGAAAAAATTGAAATAAGAGAGAAGGCAAAAAAAGAAAAAAATTATGAATTAGCAGACAGAATTAGAGAAGAACTTGAAAAAGAAGGCTTTTTTATTTTTGATTTTTCTTTTGGTACAAGAGTTGTTTCTCTAAAAGAAGAATTATGAAAAATATTTCTCAGATTTTGTACGAAATTTACGAAAGCCTTTTTGCCCATTTTGGACCTCAAAATTGGTGGCCTGCAGATACACCTTTTGAAATATGTGTAGGAGCAATTCTTACCCAAAATGCAAGCTGGAAAAATGTGAAAATAGCTATAGATAATCTTAAAAAGAAAGATCTTTTAGACCCTTTTAAACTTTATAATATCCCCTTAGAATCCCTTTCTCAAATTATAAAACCTTCTGGATTTTATAATACTAAGGCAAAAAGGCTTAAAAATTTCGTTAAATTTTTAATAGAAAATTATCAAGGAGATCTAAATATTTTATTTTCAAAGGGGCTCAAAAAAGCAAGAGAAGAACTTTTAAATATAAAAGGATTAGGTAAAGAGACCGTAGATAGTATTCTTTTATATGCAGGAAATTTACCAATTTTTGTAGTTGATGCCTATACCTATAGAATTTTACATCGTCATTCTCTTGTTCCTGAAGAAGCAACTTATGAAGAAATGCAGGCTTTATTTATGGAAAATCTTCCTCAAGATCCTCAGCTTTTTAATGAATTTCATGCCCTTTTAGTTGCTTGTGGTAAAAATTTTTGTAAGAAAAAAGAACCTCTTTGCGAAACTTGCCCTTTAAAAACCATTAAAATTCCTTAAAGTAAATTTTACTGAGAGAAAAAAACATTGATTTGGTGTATCTTTGCAATTTTAGCAGGTTTTTTTGTTTCTTTAAGTGATGCCTTAAATAAAAAATATCTTTCTTCTCTTGATTATCCCTATATGGTTATTGCAAGAACCTTAGGAAGTTTCCCCTTCCTCTTCCCTGTTTTTTTATTTTTAACCTATAAATACAACGGATTAAATTACTTCTCATTCCCATTTATTACCGACGTTTCTTTGCTTTTACTCTTAGAAATATTAGCTACTATCCTCTATATGAAAGGAATTAAGCTTTCTCCTCTTTCTTTAACTATTCCTTTTTTATCTTTCACTCCTGTTTTTATAATACTTACAGGCTATCTTATTTTAGGAGAAAAGGTTTCTACGGAAGGAACTTTGGGAATAATTTTGGTTGTAATAGGAAGTTATTGTATTAACCTTCCTTCTATAAAAGAAGGTTTTTTAGCTCCTATTAAAGCTATCAAGAGAGAAAAAGGAAGTTTTTTACTTCTTCAAGTTGCTTTTATTTATTCTATAACTTCAGTTCTTGGGAAAAAAGGAATAATATTAAGTAATCCCATATGGTTTGCTTCTTTTTATTTTTCTATCTTAGGGATTACCTCAACTTTAATAATTAAAATTTTTTATCCTGTAAAACTTTGGGAATTTATAAAAAAACATTATAGTTCAATTTTGTTAGTAGGATTAACTCAAGGACTTATGTGTTATTCTCATATGATAGCTTTGAGTCAAATCGAAACAGCTTATATGATAACCCTTAAAAGAACAAGTATCCTTTTTGCAGTTATATTGGGATATTTTATGTTTAAAGAAAAATATATTTTAATAAGGCTTTTTGCAGTAATTCTTATGCTTACTGGGATTTTCATAATTACCTTTTTGAGATAAAATTTTAAAATGAGACAATTTAAAGGGTATATTCAAGTTTATACTGGAGAAGGAAAAGGAAAAACTACAGCAGCTATTGGATTAACTATTAGAGCTCTTGGAGCAAACTTAAAAGTTGCCTTTTTTCAGTTTTTTAAACCTGGAACCTCAAGCGAGGTAAAAATATTAAAAAAATTTTCTCCTCAGCTTTATTATAAAAATTTTGGTAAAAGGGGTTTTGTAGAAAATAAAGTTGATTTAAAAACACAAAAACTCACCCTTAAGGGCTGGAAAGAAACAAAAGAATTAGTAAAATCAAAAAGCTATAATATATTGATTTTAGATGAAATTTCTTATGCTTTAAATTGGGAAATAATTGATTTAAAGGAATTTTTAGAATTTCTTAAAAATAAACCTAAAAATCTTGAAATCGTCATAACTGGAAGAAATGTTCCTGAAGAAATTTTAGAAATAGCAGATCTTGTAACCGAGATGAAAAAAATTAAGCACTATTACGATAAAGGGGTAAAATCAAGAAAAGGTATAGAGAAATGAAAGAAAAAATCATTAAGAAAATTTTAGAAGGGGAAAGAATTAACGAAAAGGAGGCTTTGAAACTTTTTGATTTTAATTTATCTGAACTTGGATATTTAGCAAGATTGGTTAGATTTAGAATAAATCCTGAAAGAATAGTAACTTATGTTGTAGATAGAAATATTAATTATACCAACATTTGTATTTCTGGTTGTAAATTTTGCGCCTACTATAAACCTCCGGGATCTTTAGAAGGTTATGTTTTAAGTTTTGAAGAGCTTGGTAAAAAAATAGAGGAAACTATAAATCTTGGAGGTTATCAAATTTTACTTCAAGGTGGTCTTCATCCAGAACTTCCTTTTTCTTTCTATGAAGAGATGTTAAGGTTTATTAAAAGTAATTTTCCTCAGATTCATTTGCATGCCTTTTCACCTCCAGAAATAATCCATTTTAGTAAAATTTCAGGTTTAACAGTAAAGGAGGTTTTAGAAAGATTAATAAAGGCGGGGCTTGATTCCATCCCAGGAGGAGGAGCTGAAATTCTTTCAGATAGAGTAAGAAAATTAATTTCTCCTAATAAGTGTTCTTCAGAAGAATGGTTAATGGTTATGGAAACTGCTCACAAACTTGGACTTAAAACTACAGCAACCATGATGTTTGGGCATATAGAAACCAAAGAAGAAATAATAGAACATCTATCTAAAATCAGAAATTTACAAGATAAAACTAAAGGTTTTACAGCTTTTATACCTTGGACTTTTCAACCAAAAAATACCCGTTTAAGTTATCTCATGAAAGTAGGATCTGCAGAATATTTGAGGGTGCTTGCTATTTCAAGGATCTTTCTTGATAATATAAGAAATATTCAAGTTTCATGGGTAACCCAAGGACCTCACATAGCTCAATTAGCTTTAGAGTTTGGCGGAAATGATTTTGGAAGTACTATGATAGAAGAAAATGTAGTTGCAGCAGCTGGAGTGTCTCACAGACTAAGCGAAGAACAAATCAGAAATTATATAGAAAGCGCAGGTTATATTCCTAAGAGAAGGAAAATGGACTATACCCTTTTAGAATAAATTTTTATGGGAGAACTAAAACTTCAATCTTATCATCATTATCTTATTAGAGCAAAATGGGTTTTCCCAATACTTTCTCAACCAATCTTAGATGGAGCAGTAGAGATCAAAAATAAAAAGATAGTAAATGTAGGAAAATTTAAAGAAATCTCTAAGGAAGCAGTATTAGCAAAAATTATTGACTTTGGAGAAATGATTATTCTTCCTGCTTTAGTTAATGCTCATACCCATTTAGAATTATCAGCTCTAAGATCTAAAATTCCACCTCCCTCAGGAGACTTTATTGCTTGGGTAAGAAATGTAGTTAAATTAAGAGAAAATCTAAATTTAGTTGAGATTAAAGAATCTGCTAAAGCAGTTCTTTATCATTTTTGGAAAGAAGGGATTAGTATAATTGGTGATGTTGGAAATACAGCTCTAACACTTGATCTTCTTTGTAATTCAGCTTTTTATGGATATTTTTTTCATGAAGTCATTAGTTTTAAAGGGGGTTATAATCTTAGAGAAATTCAAGTAAAAGCACCTTCTTCAAATTTTAAAATTACCTATTCAGCCCATGCCCCTTACAGTGTATCTCCCCTTTTACTTCAGGCTATTAAGTCTTATAACAAAAAAAGAAAAAAACTTTTTTGCATTCACTGTGCAGAATCAATTGAGGAGATTAAATTTTTAAAAAACGGAGAAGGACCTCTTTTAGAATTTTTAAAAGAAAGAGGACAATGGGACGAAAGTTTTGTTCCTCCAGGAATTAGCCCTATAAAATACCTCAATAATTTAAAACTTTTAGATGAAGATACATTACTTGTCCATGTAATTCATATAGATGATGAGGACTTAAAAATACTTAAAAATACAAAGCCTAAAATCTGCATTTGTCTTAGAAGTAATTTATTTATTGGAGTGGGTATCCCAAAATTGAAGGAACTTCTTTCAGCTGGACTCGATGTTTGTATAGGAACAGATAGTTTAGCAAGTAATGATCAGATTTCTATTTGGGAAGAAATAAAAACCATCTACACTTATTATCCAAATATTTCTCCAGAAGAAATTTTGAAAATGGCTACTTTTACAGGAGCAAAAGTTTTGGGATATGATAAAATGGGAGCCATACTTGCTGGATATGATCCTAATATACTTGTTTTAGAAATAAAAGATCCTTTGAAGGAAAAATCAGAAGAAGTAATTAGAAGTTTAATAAATGCTGAAAGGGAGATAAAATTTAGGTTCTATGTATAAACTAAAATTGGGAAGTCCTCTTTATATAAATACACTCCCCTTATTATTTTATTTTCCTCAAAATAATCCTTATTTTGAGATAATACTTGAAGTTCCTAAAAAACTTAATCAAAGTTTAGCTAAAGGTGAGATTCATGGAAGTTTAAGTTCAAGTGTATTTTATGCCAAAAACTTTCGCAAATATTTAATACTTCCTGATATATCTATTAGTGCAGTAGGAAAAGTAAAAAGTGTAATACTTTATCATAAAGTTCCTTTAGAAAAACTTGATAATAAAAAAATAGGTATTACTCCCGAAACAGAAAGTTCTTTTAATTTACTAAGGATACTATTAGAGGAATTTATCGGTATAAAACCTAAATATATAGAACTTTATAAAAATTGGAGAACTTTGACAGAAGAAGAAAAAAAGGAACTTTCAGGATATTTGGCTATAGGAGATGAAGCTTTAATTCTTCAATTTAACAATAGAAATAAATCTGCACTAATTACTGATCTTGCTGAACTTTGGCTAAAATATACTCATCTACCTTTTGTATTTGCTCTTTTCATTGTAAGAAAAGATATAGCTAAAAAATATAAAAATGAATTAAAAGAATTTTGTAATAATCTTTATTATGCAAGGGCACAAGCCTTTTCTAATTTAAGGGAAATTGTAAAAAAAAGCCATTTAAATCTTCCAAAGGGATTTTTATTTAATTATCTAACTCACTTAGAATATGATTTTTCAGGGTTAAAACAAAGAGCCTTTATAACCTTTTGTGAGTATTTATTAAAAATGGGATTGATAAAAGAATTACCAAAACTTAGATTTTTGGAAATCTTATAAAGAATTTAATGGAAAGGGACAAAAAATTTATTAAAAAGCATTTTGAAAAAATTGTCAAAAAATATGATTTAGTAAATTTAATAGGAAGTTTAGGACAAGATAAATTATGGAGAAAAAAGGTTGCTGAAATTTTTAAAGATTTAAAATCACCTATACTTGATCTTTGTTGTGGTCCCTATACTTTAAGTTTGGAAATCTCTAAAAAAAATTCTCACCCTCTTTTTGCTCTTGATTTTAGTTTTTCTATGCTTTATTACGGAAAAAAAAGAATTTTAAATTATCTAATTTATCCAGTTTGCGGAGACGCAGAAATTTTACCTTTTAAAAAGGATACTTTTGGAGGAATAAGTATTGCCTTCGGTTTAAGAAATTTACCTAATAAAGTACAAGCTTTAAAAGAATTTTACAGAGTTTTAAAACCTGACGGACTACTCGTTATTTTAGAGTTTTCTTGGCCTAAAAACAAATTTTTTCAAAAAATTTATCAAATTTATTTAGATAAATATATACCTCTATTAGGAAGTATTTTAACAAAAGACAGATCTGCTTATCTTTATTTAGCAGATTCAATAAAAAAATTCCCAACCCCGGAGGAAATAAAAAAAATGCTTTTAGAAACCGGCTTTAAAAAAGTAAAATATGAATCTTTAACTATGGGTATTGTAACTCTTTACACTGCTTATAAGTTTTAATCCAAAAATACTAAAAATTAAAAGATGGACGAAAAAATAAAAGTTTTTTTCTTAGTTTTGGGTTTTTTTATACTTTCGATAGTTATCCTTTTAGTTATTTTTCATAAATTATATACATTAGAAAAAGAAACTTATTTGCAAACTATGACCCAAAGTTTGGAAGCTTTATATAAAAACAATGCCTATTTATTAAAAGAAAGAGCAAATATTGTCTTTGATATTTTTATAAATAAAGAGGATGTTCTTAAAATTATGGCTGAAGCATCAAAAATCAAAGATAAAAATAGTAAAGAATTTAAGAAATTACATGAAAAATTATATAAAAATTTGTATAAAGTAAACAATTATATGAAAAAATATAAATTACAGGATTTAAACTTTAATCTTCCAGATTATACAAATCTTATAAGATTTTATAGACCCGAGAAATATGGAGACTCACTTAAGGGAGTTAGAAAGTCTTTAGAAATTGTTCAAGAATTAAAATCTCCGGTTAGTTGTTTCGAAATAGGTAGAGCTGTTCATGCTTTTAGAAATGTTTTTCCTTTATATTATAAAGGAATTTTTGTTGGAACAGTTGATATAGCTTATCATGCCAACTCTATAATCTCAGGTATTGAAATGGCTTTACCTGTTTATATAGAATTTTTAATTGATTGCAACTCCATACAAAAAAATCTTTATAAAGAGGAACAAAAAAATTATATTAGAAGCTCAATTTTTGATGGCTATTTTATAGATAAAGAAGTTGAAATTTTTAATGAAAGTGCTGAAAAGATTAAAAGGGAAGTTCAAAATATAAATAAAAGGGATCTGGAAAATATAAAAATTAATCTTAAAAAAGGAAAAAGTTTTTCAACCAATCTAAAAATAAAGGATAAAAGTTATCTAATAACCTTTATTAATGTAAGAAATTGTGAAGGAGAAAATATTGCTTATTTTGTCATATATAAACCGGATAAATTTTTTGAATACCTTTATAAATCATTTCTCATTACTACGACAGTATCAACATTTTTACTTATGTTAATCTTTCTTTCTTTATATTTTTACCTTTCTAAACAAGTTGAACACAAGAAAAAACTTATAATAATTTCAGAAACTGACCCTTTAACAGGTATTGCAAATAGAAGAGCTTTTATGGAAAAAATGGAAGAAACAATAAAAATTAGCCAAAAATTTAATTATCCCTTAAGTGTTATACTTTTTGATATAGATAATTTTAAAAAAGTAAATGATACTTACGGACATGATGTAGGAGATTATGTCTTAAAAGAAATAACAAAAATTGTTTCTAACCAGCTTAGAAAAACAGATTTTTTTGCAAGATGGGGAGGAGAAGAATTTATGATAATTTTAGAAAATACTGAGTTAGAGGATGCTATTCAATTAGCTGAAAGATTAAGAAAAAGTATCGAAAATTATCAATTTGAAAAAGCGGGTCATATTACCATAAGTCTTAGTGTTGCAAAATTAAAAAGTGATGAAGATATAGATTCTCTTCTAAAAAGATTAGATGAACTTTTGTATAAAGCTAAAAGGAAAGGGAAAAACAGAGTTGAATTTGAAGAAAATTAAGGAATTAAAAAACTTCCGTCGCATTTTTCTGGATTTTTAAAATCTTTTAATCCCTCTCTACAAGTAGCAAAGGAAAGATTATATCTCCTTGCCTTTTGATAAACTGGATAAATTAATTTATATCTTATCTCATCTCTAAGGTAAATTGCATTTCCAAATCTTTTTCCCTCTTTCAAATAAAGTTTCTCAAAAAAGGATTTTTTTTCAGGAAAGGCATCTATCAATCTTTTTAAAGAATCAGGTTTTGCTTTATAGGTGCTTACAGTTATATGCTTTACATAAGGTGCTATTTCATCAAGGATTTCTAAAATTTCTCCTTCATTTAACACAGGAATAATTGGATCAAGTCTAACAGAAACAGGTATTTTAGCTTCAGAAAGGGCTTTAATAGTCTGCAAACGCTTTTCATAGCTTGGTGCAAAAGGTTCAAGCTTTGGATATAAAGTTTTGGAAGTAATTGTTAAACTGACTGCACACCTAAGTTTAGCTAAAAGCTCCAAATCTCTTAAAACAAGGTCCGATTTAGTAATAATTAAGATTCTATAATTTCTCTCTAAAAGAAGTTCTAAAAATTTTCTTGTCAATTTGTAAGTTTCTTCAAGGGGTTGATAAGGGTCTGAAGAATTGGAAAGAGAAATAAGACTTCCTTCTGGAATATTTTTAATTTCCCTTTCTATAATTCTTAAAAATTCTTTTTTAGGTCTTGGATGATAAAAATCTTTTATAAAGCTTGTAGCATAACAATATAGACAACGATGACCACATCCTGTATAGGGATTTAAACTATATTTAGTTGGGCAAGTACAAAGAGGAGATTTCCAAGGATCAAAAGGTTGAAGATAGGGCATTTACATTTTAAGTTGAAAAATTAAATAGTTATGATTTCACCAGTAGTTCCAAATCTAAATTTATTCCCAAAAATTTCTTTAAATTTTGAAGCTACTTTAAGTCCTGTACAGTGATTAGCAACAAGAATAGAAAAATCTAATTTTGCAAAATAAATAAGTGTTTCTTCAATTTGATCCCCCGAAGCAGAAGAAAGATGGGTTCCACCAATAATTCCATAAATTCTTTCTTCTTTAGTAACCTCTTTAGCATATTCTATAATATTTACTACACCAGAATGGGCGCATCCAAGAATTATAACCAGTCCTTTATCTGTTTTAATAAATAAGCTCATATCATCAAGTATAGGATCTGGGAGTTTTTGCCCATTCCTTTTTACATAAAGTCTCGGATCCATTTTTTCAAAGGTTGTTTTTCTTGGGATCTCCCCACTTACCCATATATTAGGAAATATCTCAAAGGGCTCTTTAATCCATTCAAAATTAGCTCCAAGCCCCTCTAAAGTTTCTCTTCTAAAGGGTATTCCTACATAATAATCCTCTAAAGCATAATGAAGACTATAAATATCTCTATGAGCATAAATATTGATAGGTTTTCTAATGAATTCTAAAACTTTTTTCAATCCACCAGTATGATCATAATGTCCATGGCTTAAAACTATAGCATCAGTTTTTTTTAAATCTATTCCTAAACGAAGCGCATTTTCTACAACTTTCCCAGTTTGCCCAGTATCAAATAAAAGGTTATATTCTTCGTGTTCAATCCATAAACTTAATCCATGCTCCCCTGTAAGCCCTGTAGGAATTAAAACACCTACTGAATTTTCTATTAAAACAACAATTTTCATTTTTATTTAATTAATTTTATTTTAAAATTGAGAAACATTTTCATTATTATCATAATATTATCCTTAATTTTGTCAACCGAAGATTTTAAATATTAATTGCAAAATCTATCTCTTCTCTTTTTTAAGGAAAGTTTATATAATTAAAAATTGACCATGCTTAAGTTTCTTTTTTTAAAAAAAGAAACGATAACCTTACCAGAAATTTTAGAAGATCTTAAGAAAGAAAAAAGGCTAAATTTAATCCCTATAGAAGAAGTACACAAGCTTTCCTTAGAAGAATTAAAAGAGGTACAAGCTATTTTAGTTCTTGGAGGAGATGGCACCTTTTTAAAAGCTGTGCCTTATGCTTATAAATATGATTTGCCCATTCTTGGGGTAAATATGGGAAAATTTGGATTTTTAACTGAAACTTACATAGAGGAGCTTCCCTATACAATTCTTGCTTTAGAAAAAGGTTTAAATTTTTTTGAAGAAAGAACGCTTTTAAAAGTAATTTATCAAAATAAAGAATATGTAGGTTTAAATGAAGGAGCTATAATGAAAGGCCCAACCGGAAAAATCATCTATTTAAATTTAAAAATAAACAACATAGAAGTAACTACTATTTATGGAGATGGCTTAATTATTTCAACCCCAACAGGTTCTACTGCTTATAACCTTTCTGCAGGGGGTCCGATTGTACATCCGAAAGCTAAGGTTTTTATCTGTACCCCTATTTGCTCATTCAAAATAAATATTAGACCTTTAATAATTCCTGATGATTGTATAATTGAAGTCTCTGTAAATAAAACTGATGAAGATATTCATCTATTAATTGATGGACAAATAAATTTATTCATTAAAAAGGAAGAAGAAATATTAATTAAAAAGGCAGAAAAAACCCTAAAACTAATTCCTTCTTTAAAAAGGAATTATTTTCAAATTTTAAAAGAGAAATTCCAGTGGTAAATTATATCTCTTCCTCTTCTTTTTTAAGAAGTTTAGAAGCGAGTTCTTCCTTTTTTTCTTTAATTGCTTCCTTCCCTTTTTCAATAGCTTCCTTTATTTCTTCTTTTTTAGTTTTAAGGATTTCTTTAGCTTTAGCTGAAAGTTCTTCAGCTTTTTCCTTTAAAGCCTCTGCCTCAGCTTTTAATTTTTCAGTAGTTTTTTCAACCTCATCTTTTATTTTTCTTCTTACCTCTTCTCCACTTGCAGGAGCGAGTAAAAGAGCTGTTATTCCTCCAGCCACAAAACCTACTAAAAAAGCTAAAAATATTGTTTTTTTCTCACCCATAGTAACACCTCCTTTATAAATTTTAACTTATCTTTTTTCTTTTAACGATAAAGAAAGAATCCTTCTTAAACTACTACTTAATTCCTTTGCACCTGTAATTAAAGAACTTAATTCAATATATAAATTTTTAATCTGATTATTAAGAGAATCAAGCAACATTTTAGTAGTGTTTCCAAAATCTATGATAGAATTTATAAGTGGATCTAAAGAATTCACTGTTACTTTTACTTTTTCTGTTACAAATCTAACATTTTTTATATTTTCCTTTGCATTTTCAGTTATATCTTTTATTTCATCTGTAACTATTTCTACTTTTCCTTTCACAAAAGCCTCAAAATCTTTTACAGTTTCACCTATTTCTCTTATTATATTAGGAACAATCTTTAAATTAGTAATTAATTCATTTAAATTATCAACAGCAGTTTTAATAGAGTCTATAGTACTATTAAGATTTTCTAAAAGGGGATTCAAATTTCCCAGATCCTGATTTAAACGAGTAACTATTTTATTAATTTTTAAGAATATAAAAATAGATATACTTATTAAAATAATAGATAAAATAACTAACAGGTATATTAAAATTTCCATAGATAACTCCTTTAAAAGATTTATTTTAAAAATATAAAACAGAATTTTAATTTTTCCACTTTATTAAATCTGGAGAAGTTCTTTTAATAAAAACATTTTTAGGAACAATTCTTATACTATACTGTTTTAAACCATGAGCATATAAAGGATAAACACCATAAAATATAGCTTTATTATCTTTATATTCCTTAAAAGGAATAGGATAAACTTCAAGTCGTCTTTCTATCTCTTCTTCTACCCCTGGAGCTACAACGCAATAAATTTCACTTATAAAAACTACTTGAACCTCTATCAAATCCGGAGAAAGACCAGCAAGATCAATTTCTACAGTTAATTCAAGTTTATCCTCTTCAAAAAGATTTCTTCCTACAAGATTATCATAAACATTAAGAATTTTTATATCTTTCCATTTTTCTAAAATAGTATTTTTCTTATTTATTAATTCACGTAAAAAGGCATAATTATTTTCTGTAAGGATTTTAAAATTTTCTAAGGCAGGAATATAAAATTTTTGGGTATATTCAAGAAGAACTCGATTTATAGAAAAATGTTTACAAGCTGTATAGATTGCCTGTTTCATCATTTTAATCCAATTTTTAGGAATACCCTCTTCATCTCTCTCAAAAAATAAAGGTATTATTTCATTTTCTAAAAGGTTATAAATTTGATTAGCTTCAAAGGCATTATAAGGTGGTAGTCCTTCCTTTGGATGAATAGCCCATCCGTTATTTCCTGTATAACCCTCTGGCCACCATCCATCAAGTACACTTAAATGCAAAACCCCGTTCATTGATGCCTTTATACCGGAAGTTCCTGAAGCTTCCATTGGTCTATAAGGAGTATTTAACCACACATCTGATCCCCAAACTAAATATCTTGCAAGATGTATGTCGTAATTTTCAAGAAAAATTACTTTATCATAAAAATTATATTGTTCTCTAAATTCTAAAATCTCTTTTATCATTTTTTTACCTTCTTCATCCTTAGGATGAGCCTTTCCAGCAAAAAGCAAAATTGTATCAGTATTTCTCAAAATTTCTGCTAATTTTTCTTTATTATATAAAATTAAAGTATTTCTTTTGTATCCAGTAACCCTTCTTGCACAGGTAATAATTAAATGATGTGCTGTAGGGAATTTAAAAACCCTTGTTTCTTTACCTAAATGTCTTATTTTAAAATATTCTTCTTCTAATACTTTTTTAAGATAAGCTATTAACCTATATTTGTTTCTTTTGTGAGCCTCCCAGATTTCTTCACCAGGTATTTTTAAAATTTCTTCCCATCCGGTATCTTCCTCAGACATGTAGATAAAGTGTGTACCTAAGTATTTTTTAAGTAAATTGTAGAAAGGTTCACTTAACCATCTCCAATGTACACCATTGGTGATATAATAAATGGGAACCTCTTCAGAAATAAATTTTTCAAAAAGAGGATTCCACATTTGTTTTGTAGTATTTTGATGAATTCTTGAAACAGCATTTACATAAGAAGAATTTCTAATAGCTAAAGCTGGAAGCCAAAAGATAGTTTTATCTTTTCCTATAAAACCTTCTTCAAAAAGTTTTTCCCTTGTTTCTAAATCAAGTACATCTTCAAGAAGATCAAAAAGGTATTTTTTAACCAGTTCATGAGGAAAATGCTCATTTCCAGAAATTACAGGAGTATGGGTAGTAAAGATGGTAGTTTCTTTGATAAGCATTTTAGCTTCTTCTAAAGACAATCCCTCTTCCTTTATTAAATCCTTTAACCTTGCAAATATTACAAAAGCAGAATGTCCTTCATTAAGATGATAAAGTTTTGGCTTTATCCCCATAGCTTTAAGAGCATAATATCCACCTAATCCTAATATAATTTCTTGTTGAATCCTTTTTTCCGGTTCCCCTGGATAAAGATATCTTAAAATATCTCTCATTTCTGGAGAATTTTCATAAATATCTGTATCTAAAAAATAACAAATATTTCTTCCCACTTCTAATTTCCAAACTTTTACTTTTACAGGTTTATCAAGAATTTCTAAATTTATAATAAGAGGTTCATCTTTTTCAGTTTTTACTTCTTGTAAAAAATTTAAAAATACTTCTACCTCATCAGCTTCTTCTATTTGAGTTTTGGCTAAGGGATCGATCTTTTGCCGGAAATAGCCATTTTTATAAAGAAGTCCAATTCCAATAAGAGGCAACCCAAGGTCTGAAGCTCCTATTATCATATCACCTGCTAATATACCTAACCCTCCAGCATAAACAGGAAGAACAGGATGAAAACCAAATTCAGTGCTAAAATAAGCTATTATTTCTTCAGATGTAAAATTTGCACTTTCTATAAGAGGGTGTTTATATTCTTTATATTCCTCAAAGGTTTCCCAAATATCTTCTAAATCCATTAAAAATCTTTCATCTTTCTCAAGTCTTTGAAATATTGGTTTAGGAAGATAATAAAGAAATTTTTTTGCATTGTATTTTAATCTTCTAAAAGTTTCTGCATCAATTTTATAGAAAATTGAGAGTGCATCATAATTCCAGGTAAACCAAAGATTGTTAGAAAGGTCTAAAAGCTTTTTCAATTTTTCAGGAATTCTTGGATAAACAAAAAATTTCTTAAATTCCATATCTTTACTCCTCTAATCTATTTTCTATATCACTTAATATACTCATATAATACCTATAAACTTCTTCAGGGGAAGAATAGGGAGAAAAATATTTATGCACATCCCCATCCTGAAAATATTTAATACACATATAATAGAAATGATCAGATGTAGTAAGTTTTTTAAGAATAGATATTAAATCTTTTTTCCTTTTTTCTTTAGCTATTTTTAACAATTCATAACAGGTTTTCATAGCATTCCATTGTAAAGAATTAGATAACCAAGCAGATAAATCCCTTTCTATATCTGCCCAAGAGGTTGGTTCAGGGACAGATATAGTTTTAGGTTTATAATTTAAAGTATGACTCACTTCTGATGGTAAAAGAAAAGCTATACCCCTTTCTTTTAACAACAATTCTACCACGCTTTTTATAAATTCAAAAATCCCACTTTCTTTCCACTGATGTTCTCCAAAGGTTTCATAATCCATAAATAGATTTAGATATAGATTTTTACCTCCTTTTTCAATAAGAGTTAAATCTTTTATCCAAGAGACATATTTTTCAGCTGTTAGAGGGTATTCTTCCCAAGATTTATCACTAAATCTAAAGGCAATATCATCTGAAAGCCTATAATGTTTTAAAAGAAGAAGATGAGCATGATTATAAGAAATTCTTGGATATAAAGGAGAATCTCCTTTTAATATTTTATCAGCTCCCTCAATCAAAATAGTTTTAATGTGAGGAAGACTTAAAAGAATATCGGAAAGTTTATCAAAATAAATTAGCTCGGTATTTCTAAAAACTGTAGGAATAAAACCAAATTCTTTTTTTATAAGCTCTTCATGTTCAGCTACTTGCTCCAAAAATTCATTTAAATCAAAAACAGAGGAAAGAGAATGATAATAGGTTTCATTTAATAATTCAACTCCTCCAGTTTTAACAAGATCTAAAAAGGATTCAAAAACATCGGGACGATATCTTTTAGCCTGTTCTACAAAAGTTCCTGTAATACTAAAGGAGATCTTAAACCGTCCATCTGAGCTTTCAATTAGGTTTTTAAAAAGTTTATTAGCAGGAAGATAACATCTTTCAGAAACCTTATTAAATATATATTTGTTTAAATCTTCATCAAAATAATCAACTTTTTCTTTTATATCAAAAACTTTGTATTTATTTATTCTAAAAGGTTGATGAACTTGAAAATAAAAAATTACATAAAGCATATATTATATACGAGCTCTCTATATATATTAATTACCTCTTCAGCACGATCTTCCCACTTAAATTTTTGAACTTCTATTTGGGCTTTTTCTTGAATTTCAGCCAGTTTTTCAGGATTTTCAAGCAAATCTATTACTATCTCTACCATTTTATTTATATCCCAAAAATCAACTTTATAAGCATTTTCTATAATTTCAGAAACTCCAGATTGTTTAGAAACAATTAAAGCACATCCATGAGACATAGCCTCAAGTGCAACAAGACCAAATGGTTCAGAAGGAGAAGGCATAACTACAACATCACTCATACTTAAAGCTGTTTCAACCTCCTGTCGAGTAAGAAAACCTGTAAACATAATTTGAGTTCCTATTCCAAGACTTGCAGCCTCTAACATTAAATGCCTTTCCATTTCCCCTGCACCAGCTATCAAAAATCTTACTTTTTTGCCATAAGTATTTATTATTTTTTTGGCAAATTCTAAGAAAATCCCAGGTCCCTTTTGAATGGTGAGTCTCCCCAAAAATAAAATAACCGGTTCTTTAAATTTTTTGATCTTTTCAGGTGGTTTGGAAGGAGGTGAAAAGGCATTATAGATAACCCTTATTTTTTCTTCAGGAACTTTATAATGCTCTTTTATAAGATTTGAGGTATATTTTGATACTGCTACCACCCTATCTGAAAAATTAAGACCTAAATATTCTATTTCATGAATAATGGGATGTCCAAATCCAAGTGCTCTATCAAATTCAGTGGCATGAATATGAGTTACTAAAGGGACATTATATAGTTTTTTTAAAAATAAGCCTGCAGGATAAGTAAGCCAATCATGGGCGTGTATTAAATTAAAATCAAGGGCTTTACTAATTTCTAATACATTTTCTGTATAAGTACCTACCTTTGAAATTAGAGAATTATCTTGAGATAAAAGAGTTTCTAATCTTTCCAACACTTCATTTGGAATTTCATAAAATATTTGGGTCTTTAATTGAGGAGGTTCCCATCTTTTAGTAATCGAAATTAAATGAGGAGATAAATAGGCTCCTTTTGGTTCTAAATAATGAAATTCATAAAAACTTAAAGGAATTGGTTCAAATTGTTTTTTATCCCATTTTTTTGCAGTTGGATAATCAGCTTCCCAGGAGGAAGAAATTTCAAAAAAAACTTTTTCTTGAGTTGGTAAGATCATATAAATTTTTATTCCCTTTTCAGCAAGGGCTTTAAAAAGTCCATAACATGCTATACCAAGTCCCCCTACTATAAAAGGAGGATATTCCCAAGTAAGCATTAATACCTTCATATTATAACTCCTTTTAAAGTTTGTAAGCCTTTTTCTATAAGATAAATAGAAGCCACTGACCAAAATTGAGCATGAGCTCCCTTTGGATAATAGGGATTTTCTCCATCATATAATTCAGGGATACTTGCTATTTTACCAGATATAATCATATCTCTAAAAGGTTTTACCAGCTTATTGAGTTCTTCTTTAAGAATTTTTTTATTTTTGTAAACTTTTTTCAAAACTTCAGCATAGGGATAAAGAAGCCATACCCAAACCGTTCCATTATGATAAGCAAGATCTCTTAAATATTGACTTCCAAAGTAGTTCTTTCTAAAATTAGGATGCCTTGGGGAAAGACTTCTTAATCCATAGGAAGTAAGAAGTTCTTTTTTAGCAAGCTCTAACCCTTTTGTCATAGAAGTTTTATCAGCTATATCATACGGCAAACTTAAAGCTATGATATAATTAGGACGGATCTCGAAAATAGGTTCCTTTTTGTAAATTCTATCAGCCCAAAGTTCTCCATTAAAATACTTAGCAAAGCTTTTCTTCTGTTTTCTTATTAAAGAGTTTATATTATATTTTTTTATAAAAGGTTCTTCCAAATATTTAGAAGAAAACTTAAGCAAATTATACCATAAAGCTGAAATCTCAATTGGTTTACCATATCTTGGAGTAATAGGAATCCCATCAATAACTACATCCATCCAAGTTAAAGCTAAATTGATATTATCTGGTATTTCAATAAATCCATCTTCAGGATCAATTCTAAAGGGTAAAAAAGAATTAGTTAAAAACTGAGTTATAATTTCTTTGATAGCTTGAAGTAATTCATTTTTCTGTTTTTCAGAAATTTTATCTTTAAAAAATTCTATAAATTGAAAAATACGTAGCCCAAACCATAAAGTTCCATCAATGGAATTATAGTTTATTTCTGAGAAATCAGTTACCACATTAGGGATAAGCCCATTTTTCATTAGATTTTTATATTTAATAAATATAGTATAGGCTTTTTCAAATCCCTTTTCTAAGTAAAAAATCGCAGGAAGTCCTATAAAGGTATCTCTTCCCCAACAATAAAACCAAGGAAATCCTGCAACAATATCATCCTCCAATAAAAAACTCTCAACCATAAGGTCTAAAATTTTAAAATATTCTTCCTGGGAAAAAGATTTTTTATTCAGATCAAGTTCAGGATAATTTCTATAATAGCTCTCTATAAGCTCAATTTCTTTATTTATATCTTTTACAGGGATATCACTAAAAATTAAATAAAATTTTTCTGCAGGATTAAGATCAACTTCTATTTTAAAAGGAGAAAAAAGATCTTCTGTTGCTTCATAACCTCTTATCTCCTCTATAGGATAATAAACATGATAATAAAAAATGGGATCTTTAAAAATTTTTCCTTTAGAAAGATAAATAAAAAGCGCGAATTCATTTTTTGAGACAAAAGCTTCCTTTTCAAAAATATTTATTTCCACATCAGCTTCTTTCCAGTCCTTTTCAAATTGGACAGTATGATGATTTCTAAAAGAAAATTTTGGTCTTATTTCAAGCTTAAAGGGATAGGTGCTTATATTTTGATAAGTTATAAGGACTAAATTTTTTTCTTTATGCATTTTTATAGATTTTTTAAGAAAAAAATCTTTACTTTGGGGACAAGCAAAATAAAAAGAGGGATAGGGAAGATAGAAAAATTCTTTTATTAGCTTATATCCCTCTGGATAAGTAATATCTCTATAAAAGTTTGTATCAAGAAAATAAGTTAATCCTGAAAGAAAGGTAACCTTTTCTTCTACAGAACTTACTAAATGAATTCTCTCACCTTTTTTTCTCCCAGCAATAAGTAATCCATGATACTTTCTTGAATTAGCTAAAAAAGCATTTCCTAAAGCATAACCTCCAAGCCTATTGGTAATGATCCATTCATAAGGAGTAAACAAATGAAAAAGTTCTTTTAACATGTAAAATTATCCAATAAGCTTTTTAAAGAATTATACAGTTTAAATAATAGAAATTCAAGACAATTTTTTTAATTTTTTAACATTTTTTTTAATTTTTATACGTTAAATCTAAAATAAACTATATCTCCATCCTTTATTTCGTAATCCTTTCCTTCTATTTTTATTAATCCCAATTCTTTTGCTTTGTGAAGAGAACCTATTTTAATATAATCTTCATAATTAATGACTTCGGCTGCAATAAAACCTCTTTCCATATCAGAATGTATTTTCCCTGCAGCTTTTAAAGCTTTTGTTCCCTTTTTTATTGTCCAAGCCCTTGTTTCTTTAGGATTTGTAGTAAAAAAAGTTATCAGATTTAGTATTTTGTAACCAACCTTAATTATTTTATCAAGACCAGACTCTCTTAAATTAAGCGCCTCCATAAAATCCTTTCTTTCTTCCTTAGGAAGTTCTATCAATTCCTGCTCGATTTTTCCGCAAAGAATTATAATAGGAATTTCCTTTTTTAAAGCGAATTCTTTAAGTTTAATTATTGAAGGATTATTTTCCCCTTCTGGAAGATCTTTCTCGGAAATATTAGCAATATACATCATGGGCTTTATAGTAAGTAAAAACAGTTCCTTTTCTAAAAAATTTATTTCAGAATTATCAAAGAGTTTTAGGTTTTCTCTTAAAGGTTTAAGTTCCTCAAGTATATTTTTTGCTTTTATTAAAGTTTCAAGCTCAGCTTTAGCAGTTTTTGTATCAGTTTTTATAAGTTTTTTGGTTTTTTCTAACCTTTTTTCTAAAGTTTTAAGATCTGCCATTATAAGTTCTATTTCCACTATTTCTACATCTCTTATAGGATTTATATAACCTTCCACATGAGAAATTTTTTCATCTTCAAAACATCTTATTACATGAGCAATAGCAGAAACTTGTCTTATATAAGAAAGAAATTGATTCCCCAACCCTTCACCTTTACTTGCACCTTTAACCAGTCCAGCTATATCAATAAATTTTATAGTTGCTGGAGTTACCATTTTACTTTTTTCAAGCTCATAAATCTTATATAATCTTTCATCAGGAACATTAACTATTCCCACATTTGGCTCAATGGTACAAAAAGGATAATTAGCAACCTCTGCTTTATTAGCTTGAATTAATGCATTAAAAATAGTTGACTTACCAACATTGGGGAGTCCAACAATTCCTATTTCCATAAAGTTCCTTTAAGGAATTACTTTTCTAAAAGAGAATATAATATTTGATAAATATCCTTAGGAAATTTTACGATTTTGCCTTCTTTGTTAATAGGCACATGAACAGTATATCCCTCAGTAATAAGATTTTCATTTTTAAAGATTTTGTATTCAAATACCACTTTATAGGTTTTCAATTCTTTTATAGCAGTTCTTATAATTAAAAGATCATCATATTTAGCTGGAGCCTTATATCTAATGAAACTTTCAACTACAGGTAAAATAATACCTTTTTTTTCTTCTATTTCCTTATAACTTATACCTGCTGAACGGATTAATTCAGCTCTTCCTATTTCAAAAAGACGAAGATAATTTCCATAATACATAACCTCTCCACAATCAGTGTCTCCATAAAGAACTCTATAAGTTACTTCCTTTATCATATTTTTACTCTTGCAATTTTTTTAAACTGTGGTTATATGCAAACATTATGGATAATCAAATTTTAACTCAAAAAATTAAAAAGGTAATAGCAGGTCCTAAAAGAATTAAAAAACTTATTGAAAAGGTTGCTGAACAAATATTAAAAAAACATCCTATTTTAGATAAGGTATCTTTAATTGGTATTCAAACAGGGGGTGCCCCTTTTGCTAATAGATTAAGAGAAATACTTTTTCAAAAAACAGGGGTTGAAATACCTATAGGATATCTTGATATAACTTTATATAGAGATGATTGGACGAGAATTACCAATTATCCTAAGGTTAAGAAAACTGAAATACCCTTTTCTATAGAGGATCTTAATATTATTTTAGTCGATGATGTTATATATACTGGAAGAACTGTTAGAGCAGCTATGGATGCTCTTATAGATATAGGTCGTCCTAAAAAAATAGAACTTGCAGTTTTAGTGGATAGAGGGGGTAGAGAATTTCCTATAGAACCAAATTATGTAGGACTTAGAATTAAAAATATTAATTTTAACGAATATGTTTCAGTTTATTTCAAGGAACTTCATCAAAAGGATCAAATCTGTTTAGAAGTTTATCAATAATTTTCCAAATAGTGAATTTTTTCTTTTTTATGGGGAAAATTTTTAATTTTAGGGTATAATTTTTAATTTAAATGATTAGTTTTTGTGAAAAATTTTGCAAAGGAGGTCAATTTTAAATTATGTGCACTCTAAAGAGACTTGCGGAAAAGGGTATAATTACAGAAGAAATGAAAGCTTGTGCAGAAGCTGAAGGAGTAGAGGCAGAATATATAAGAGAAGGAATAGCTAAGGGACATATAGTAATTTGTAAAAATAAAAAAAATAAAGTTACAAAACCTTGTGCTATTGGGAAAGGGCTAAGAACTAAAGTAAATGTTAATATAGGAACTTCTAAGGATAGGCTATCAGTAGAAGAAGAATTAAAAAAGCTTGAAATAGCAATAAAATATGGAACAGATACTGTAATGGATCTTTCTACAGGTGGAGAGCTTGACGAAATAAGAAAACTTATCAGAGAAAATTGTCCTGTTCCTCTTGGAACTGTTCCCATTTATCAGGCAGCTATTGAGGCAGTTGAAAAACATCATAAATCTATTGTGGAAATGACAGTTTCTGAAATTTTTAAAGTAATAGAAAAACAAGCTGAAGATGGCATAGATTTTATGACAGTCCATTGTGGAGTTACTAAACAAAGCTTAGAAAGACTTAAAAATAAAGAACGAATACTTGGGATAGTTTCAAGAGGAGGCTCTTTTATTGCAGAATGGATGATTTATAATAATAAAGAAAATCCCCTCTATGAATATTTTGATGAACTTCTTGAAATTGCATATAATTATGATATTACTCTTTCCTTAGGTGATGGTATAAGACCTGGTTGTATTGCTGATGCAACCGATGGAGGACAAATTCAGGAATTAATAATACTTGGAGAGTTAACTTTAAGAGCTTGGGATAAAGGTGTTCAAGTAATGATTGAAGGTCCAGGACATGTCCCTTTAGATCAAATCGAAGCTAATGTCAAATTAGAGAAAAAACTTTGTCACGGAGCTCCTTTTTATGTTTTGGGTCCGCTTCCAACAGATATTGCTCCAGGATATGATCATTTAGTAGGTGCTATAGGAGGAGCTATAGCAGGTGCTGCAGGAGCTGATTTTTTATGCTATCTTACCCCAGCAGAACACTTGAGACTTCCTACAATTGAAGATGTAAAAGAAGGCCTTATTGCTTCTAAAATAGCTGCTCATATAGCTGATCTTGTAAAAGGTATCAAGGGAGCTTGGGAATGGGATTTAGAAATGGCAAAAGCAAGAGCAAGGCTTGACTGGGAGGCTCAGATTGAACTTTCTATTGATCCAGAAAAGGCAAGAAGGTATAGAATTGAAGGCGGAATCTCTCAAAGTAAAGCCTGTACCATGTGCGGACCTTATTGCGCTATAAAAATTTTTGAATCAGCTTATAAATTTTTAAAAGGAAAAGATTTTTCATTAAATGACTCCAAAAGCTAAAGAATCAAAAAAGACAAAAATTCTGTTCTTTCTTTTTAGCATAACAGGAGTAATTTTAATAATTTCAGAAATTTACCTAAACCTTCAACAAAAAACTTTATGTCAAAGTGAAGGTTGTTTTTTAGTTCACATTTTTGATACCTACAATCTTTTAAATTATATAGGGGCTTTGCTCTTTTTTTGTTTAGTTATAATTTCTTTTCTTGATATTTTAGAAATAAAATTAACACAACTTTTAAATCTAAGAACTTATATACTTGCTTTAGCGGTAATAGTTGAAGGATATTTTATAGGTTTTCAAAAATGGATTTTAAATGAATATTGTTCCTATTGTTTGACTGTAGCTAGCCTTATTTTTTTATGTTTTCTTTTAGATTATAAACTTCCTTTAAAGGAAAAATCTTTATTTTTAAGTAATGAAATTTCTAAAAATACCTCTATTTATAAAATAGCTTTTTTAGGTTCTCTTTCTCTCTTTTTAGCTACTTTTTTGGTGAAAATTCCTTTAAAGCCTTTAGAATTTAATTCTCCAGTTCTTATTTATAAAAAGGATTGCCCTCATTGTGAAGAAGTAAAAAAATTTGCTAAGGAGCATAATATTTCTTTGAAACTTTATGATGTTAAGGGAGCTTTACCTTTAATAAGATTACTAAAGTATAATAATGTACCTATTCTCATTTATAAAGAAAAGGATAAAACTTTGATAATTGAGGGCGAAGAGAATATTAAAAATTGGCTTAAAGAAAAATATAGAATAGAGGAAAAAGAAAGCTTTGAAAAGGAGTATAAAAAGTCTGAAAGTACCGAAATAAAAAAAATAAAAAAAGAGGAATCTCCAATTAAAATTGAAAGCGAAAATCTTCCTATAGGAAACAACTCTTCTCAAGGAGCTTGTATTATAGATCAGCAGGAATCTTGTAAATAAAATTTTTGAAATAAGGTTTTAGATTAATTATTAAAAGGATAGTTAAAAAGATTCCTCCTATAATAACCCAAAATCCAACACTTCTAAAGGTTTCTTGGAAACTCCAACTTAAAGCTTGAAGGTATTGGACATGATATAAAAGGGCTTTTGACTTTTTAAGAGAAACTTCAAAAGGAAAAAATTTTTCTAAAATGAAAATTTTAGAGTAAACAAATTGCTTTACATAACCCCAATTTTGTAATTCATTTATTCTTAAAAAATATTCATTCGTGTGTCTTTCCAAATGATTAGTTGCAATAGCAGTTCCAAAGGAGCCTCCTAAAAATCTTATATAATGCATAAGTGCTACCCCAAGACCTGTTAATTCACCTAAATTTCTCATAGCAAAAGTTGTTAAAGGAGAAAAGAAAATCCCCACACTTATTCCTAAGGGTAAAGTTAAAATAACTGCTTTATAAGCCGGGGTATAATAATTGAGCTTAGGAAATATGAAAAAGGTACTTATTAAAAGGAAAAACCAGTCTATGACCAAAATAATTAAAGGTGAAATCTTATCAGAAAGTATACCAGCAGTGATGCTAAAAATACCTATTAACATTGCAGGAGGTAACATGTGAAGTCCTGTTTGAAAAGTGGTCAATCCTTTTAGGTTTTCATAATAAATAGGAAGGAGATAAAAAATTTGATATAACACAAACCCAAGAATAAAAAAGTAAAGCCCCATACTAAAACTATATTCGGGAATTTTAAATATCTTCCAGTTTATTAAAGTATTTTTAGAATGAATTTCCGCATAAAGTTCACTTGCAAAAAATAGAGAAAAAGAAATAAGAGTTATAAAAAGACACTTTATGATAAAAAGGGATTGAAACCACCCTTGTTGTTGCCCTTTAGATAACATTATAAGTAAAGAAATAGTAGCTATAGCAACAAAAAGATAACTAATAAAATTAAAGTGAAATACTTTTATTTTCCCAAGAAATTTTGGCAATACTATAAAAGATGAAAGGATGTTTAAAATACCAATAGGAACGTTTATATAAAAAATCCATCTCCAGTTAAGATGTTCTGTAATAAAGCCTCCTACTGTAGGACCTAAAGCTGGAGCAAAGCTTACTCCAAGTCCGTAAATTCCAAGAGCTGTACCTCTTTTTTCAGGAGGATAAACAAGCATAAGAATTGTTTGAGCACAAGCCATAATAAATGCTTCTCCTATTCCTTGAATACTTCTAAAAACAATCATTTGAGCTAAAGAGGTAGCACTTGCACAAAAAAAACTGGCAATAACAAAGATGGTCATTCCAGTTATAAAGGTATAGGAATAGCCAATATATTTAGAAAAATTCTCTACAAACAAAAGGGCAGTTGCTGCAGCTATCATATAACTTGTAATAACCCATTGGATTCCATAAAGATCTGTAGCAAGAGGTGCCATCATTTTAGGCAAAACTACATCTACAATAGTTGTATCAAGAATTGCCATAAAAGTACCTATCATTACAGAAATAGTAATAAAAATTCTATCCTTAGGAGAAACTATTTTGTAAGCGTAAGCTGTAAGCTGTTGCTCTATAGGAAGGGACATATTTTAAAAAGATCTTTATTTAAAGAGATCTCTTAATTTCTACTTCTCCACCAAGTCCTACTCTTAAAAGACTTCTATCTCCCTTAGTTATTTTTATTTTTACATAAATTCTTTGAGCAAGCTTGGTAAATTCTCCAGCAGAGATATCTCTGGGAACAAGAGCAAAGGTAGCAGCAGAGGCTGGCAATACCTCATCTACTATTCCTTCAAAATCTTTGTCTGGATAGGCATCAAGCTTTATTTTAGCTGGGCATCCCTTTTTAACTCCTTTAAGTTTTGTTTCCTCTAATAAAACAAGGACATAAAAAGAATTAGGATCAACTATAGCATAGACAGGTTCTCCAGGATTTAAAACATCTCCTTCTGAATGAAATTTTTTAGCAATTACTCCATCAACAGGACTATAAAGTTTTGTATAGGTATGATAAACTTCAGCTTCTTCTTTTTGTTTTTCCAAATTTTTCTTTTTAGCTTCTAAAGAAAGTAAAAAGGACTTATAGGCAAGAACAGTATTTTTCTCATTTAAAGTAAGTGCTATATTTTTATCAATCTCTTCCTGTTGTTTTTTAATAGCCAAAAGTTGGGCAGAAACTGATGAAATTTGATTTTCCAATTCCTTTTCTTGGGTTTGAATTTCCTCTAATTCATGAGCTGAGATTAATCCATCTTTATAAAGTTTTTCATATCTTACTTTATCTCTTCTTACTTGATTTAAACGAGCCTTTAATTTTTCTATATCATAAAACTTAGCTCTTTCCTCTTCTTTTAATCTATCCTTTTGTTTTGTAAGTTGATCTACTTTTAAAGGTATTTCTTTTTCAAGTTTAGCAATATTAAATCCAAGGGCGCTTTGTTGGTTTTCCACTTCTTTTAAAGCTTTTTCTAATTGAGCAACTTTAAGGGCATAATCTGTGCTTTCTATTTCTGCAAGAATTTCTCCTTTCTTTACTAAATCTCCTTCATTTTTGTAAAGTTTAATAAGTTTCCCATTAACCTTAGGAAAACTTACATATATAAGATTGTCAGCTTGAACAAATACTGCATCAGTTACCGCATAGTGATACCTATGCCAAAGAAAATAAATAAGCCAACTTAAGAAAAAAAGAGCTAAAGCAACAAGAATAAAAAAGCCTATTCTTTTCTTGTCTTTTATCATAAATCAATAATGTAAGTACTTACTTACTAAATTAATTCAAATATTAGCATAAAACTTTTTTGTGTCAATAAATTTTACATATCTTTTAAATTTAGACTACCTTTTCCTAAAATTTGTTTTAAAATTAAAAAGCCAAAAATATTAAGATTAAGAATATGCAAATTAATTTACAGCCTTTAGTAATCTGTGCTAAAACTATTTCTGATGCTTGGTTTCAGATAATTTATCATATCTTTGAAAGAGGTTATCTTCAACCTATTCAAAGGGGATCTTTTGAGAAAGAACAGATAAGATATCAGCTTCCTTCTCTTGTAGTATTTATAGAGAGACCCTGGGAAGATATGGTTCCTGAAATTCCTCCTCATCTTGGAATTCCCTCTCCTACAAATTTGGAATATATTCAAGATTATTTTGCTGAATATCTTATGAATCCAGAACTTGCTCCTAATGAGACCTATCGCTATTCTTCGAGAATTCATTATCCTATGCCCAAAGGAGGGACTCAACTTGAAAGAGTTATTCAAATGCTTAAAGAGACTCCTCTTACCAATCAAGCAGTTATTGAAGTAGGAACCCCTGAAGATCATGATATTTGTTATGGCAAGGATGGGAAACTTGATCCTCCTTGTTTAAGAATAATAGACTTTAAAGTTATACCTATTGAAGATAAGCTCATTTTAACAGTTTCAGTTTATTTTAGAAGCTGGGATTTATGGGCAGGATTCCCTACAAATCTTGGTGGAATAGAATTACTTAAACAATATGTAGCCATGGAAGCAGGATTAGAAAATGGACCTATGTATGCCTATTCAGCAGGAGCCCATATCTATGGCTATCAACTTGATCTGGTAAAAACAAGAATATTTAAAAAATAACTCAAATTAAACATAACTATTGACTTTTATTTTTTAGTAATTAGACTTAAATTATGATAGATAGAAGAAGATATTCAAGATATAAAATTAGACTAAAAGGTAGAGTAGCAACTTCAAGTGGATATTCTTTCCCTGTAGAAATTTTAGATATAAGTATAGATGGAGCAAAATTTAAAACTGATCGAGATTTTCCTATAAGAAAAAAAGAAAATATTTATTTAGTAATAAAATGGAATTATCCTATAAAAGCTGAAAGTGAAATAAAATGGGTAAAAAAAGAAAATTTTAATACCTATTTTGGAGTTCAATTTGTAAAAATGACAAATGAAGATAGAGAAGTTTTCGTATCTAATATCGCTGATTATGCATCCTCTAATATTTCAGATATCTATTTTCGTTAAAATTTGTTAATCTTTAAATTTATTTAAATGCGGGAGGAGGGATTTGAACCCTCACGGGGAAAATCCCCACCGGATCCTAAGTCCGGAGCGTCTACCATTCCGCCACTCCCGCTAAATTCAATTTAAAATTTAATATGGAGAAAGATTTTTTCAACTTTTAAATAAACATGTTTATATCTGCTTCTAAAGCAAGTTTCATATATCCTTCTGCATCAATTATTTCTACTCCCTCAATGAAATCTTCTTTTTTAAGCTTCATCATCTGTATAGTCATAAGGCAGGCATAAAATTTTACTCCCTCTATCTGACACATTTCCATAAGCAAATCAGGAGAAGGGATTCCTGCTCTTTCTTCAGCAAGTTTAATCATTAATTTAGTAAAAAGAGTAGGTATCCCTGGAATAGCTCCTAAAAATCCCTTGGGATAGTATTTTACTTTTTTAATTCCATTTTTTAAAACTACTTTAATTCCATCAAAAGTAAAAAATACCATAGATTCTGCACCTGCTCTTGCTGCCTGTAAGGATAAAATAAGAGCAGGATAAACAGTATCCAAAGTATTATCAGGACAAATCAAAAGAACCTTTTTCTTCCTTTCCTCCATCCCTTACACCCCCTTTTTATTTTAAAATTTCCAATTTAATCCTATAGAAATAGCATTTTGCTCATTTTGTCCTTCAACCATAAATCCCCTTCCCATATTATCTGTAGCTTTTACTTTTTTATTAAAAGCGTATTTATAAGCTATATCAATGCCAAAGTTTTTAGTAAACTGATATCCTAATCCTAAAGTAACATGATGTTCAGTAATAGCAGGAAAGCCAAGTAAATTAAACCAGGCTATATTAAAATCACTAAAGGGTGTTTCAAAATCAGGAATATTGTTAGAATTCACAATATTTTTTGCACCACCTCTAATAGGTGTTTTAGCATAATTATAACCTGCTCTTAAAGCTAATTTAGGTATTGGCTTATATTCTCCACCTATAGCAATAACCCACTGATCCTTCCATTGAAAATCCTCATATCCTTCTGCATCTTCCCAATTAATCCATCTTAGATCTAAACCAAGTTTTAATTTTTCATTAGGCTTAATCCCTATTCCCAAAGCAATTTCCTGGGGTTGGGTAAGTTTTAAATCTTCATAATTTCTATCTCCGTTAGTATCAAATACATCCTTATAAATCATTTTAACCGGAGTTTGATAGGTTAACCCTATAAAAAGGAGATCTTTAAAATTGTAGGCTAAACCTATTTGGGCACCAATTCCAAAATCTTGAGAAGCTCCTCCTCCAGCATTCCAGCAATTTGTGGGGGAACTACACATAGTTGCACCCATATCAAGACTACCATAAGCTATATGAATTGCACCTGAAATTGAGAAATTATCATTAATTTTATAAGTTATAGCTGGAATAAATCTCATAAAAGATAAATTAGTGTGCATATTAGCTAATCTTGGATCTTTATTTCTATAATCAACTCCCATACCAGAAACTCCGTAGGCTCCAAGACCAAAAAATAACTTAGAATTTATAGGATTTACCAACCCAATTTCTGGTACAATAAAGATATTAGCATCACTTGTTTCAGAAGCAGGTGGATTTAAGGGACCTGTTGGAGTAACATTTGTTTTTCCTTTAACATGGGGCATAAAAAGAATTCCACCAAAACTCAAATGAAAATTTGGATAATAACTTAGCCAAGCTGGATTTCTAAATACACTATCAACTGGTCCTACCGGCATCCCTACTCCTATTCCTCCCATACCTCTTGAAATTGGAGTAACACCTATCAGATTATCCCCATTAGTTGCCAAAGAAATTTTTACCATAAATAACATAAAAATGAATAACATGAAAATGAAGCCCTTCCTCATTTTGCACCTCCTTTTTAGTTTTTAAATTTTAAATTTTATAGTAAATTTTGAAAAATTTCAATTAGATTTTTAGAATAAATTAAAAATAAAATTAATCTTAAAAATAAATAATATCAGTTTAAGAATTAGCAAAACTTGACAAAAGCTTTCAATCCTTTAAAATGTCTTTTATTAATTAAATTAAATTTTTAAAAGGAGTTTTTAATGCAAGAAAAGCCTTTTATTATTAAGAAAACTTATAAAGACCTTGGAAGAATTAAAAGACCTAAAAATCTTTCTGAAGAAACTAAAAAAGAAATCTTAGAGAAACTTTTTAAGAAAAATCCAGAAATCTTTTCTTCTAATAAAGAAATTCAAAAACAAATAAGGGAAAGACTTGATTGGATAGAAGGACCTAACTACATTTTACCCAAAATAGATGAGCTTAAAGATTTTGCAGAAAGAATAAAGGAGGAGTTTTTAAATGTAGTTTGGTGCGGTATGGGAGGTTCTGCCCTTTTCCCCTTTGTTCTTTCACAAGTCTTTGGACCAAAAGAAGGGTATCCCAATTTTTATGTTCTTGACACCAATGATCCAGAAAATATTGCTCAAATAGAAAACCTTCCTCTTGAAAAAACTTTATTTATAATAGTTTCCAAATCTGGAACCACCATTGAAACTCTTTCTCAATTTAAATATTTCTGGGGAAAATTAGAAAATTTAAAATCAAATCCTGGAGAAAATTTTGTAGCTTTAACTGATCCAGGGTCTCCTTTAGAAAACCTTGCTAAGGAACTTAATTTTAGAAAAATTTTTCACCATCCTCCTTTTATAGGGGGTAGATATGCAGCACTTACTGAAATTGGTTTCTTACCAGCTTGTCTTCTTGGTTTAGATATTAATAAAGCTCTATATTATGCTAAAAATATGTACGAAGCCTGTTTGCCTGATATTCCTTGGGAATATAATCTCTCTGCAAGTTTGGCAGAATTTTTAATGGAAAGATACATTCAAGGGCAAGACAAACTTACTTTCATAAGTGATCCTATTCTTAGACCTTTTACCCTTTGGTTAGAACAGCTTGTTGCAGAAAGTTTAGGAAAGGAATATACAGGGATTGTTCCTATAGTAGGAGAGTCTCCTGGTTCTCCTACAGTTTACGGAACTGACAGAACTTTTATTTATTTAACCCTTAAAGGAAGAGAAAGAATCTATCAGAGACTTATAATGGAATTAAGAGAAGAAGGTTTTCCTGTAAAAACTATTTCCTTAGAAGATAGATACGAAATTTTTGCAGAAGTTTATAGATGGATGCTTGCTGTAGCTCTTTGTGGATATTTTATGAGTCTTAATCCTTTTGATGAACCTGATGTAGTCCTTACGAAACAGAAAACTAAAGAATTTTTAGAAAAATTTAAAAAAGAACGAGATTTTGGAATAGAATTTTATTTAGATGAAGAAACAAATTGGGGATTTTTTTACGAAAAGACTGTAACAATTGAATACCCCAAATTTACTGCTTTACTTAAAAAACTTTTTAAAGACCTTTCTCCATGGACTTACATAGGATTTTTAGCATATTTACCTATTGATTCAGAAATAGAAGAGATTTTTAGAGATTTTAGAACTTTGGTAAGGGAAAAGAAAAATTGTAGCACTGTTTTTGGTTTTGGTCCAAGATATTTACATTCTTCTGGTCAACTTTATAAAGGTGGTCCTATACTTGCAAGATTTATAATCTTTACAAGAAGAGGAAGAAAGGCTGAACAAATTATTCCTGGAGAGGGTTATACTTTTTGGGATCAACAATTTGCTCAAGCCTGCGGAGATTTTAAAGCTTTAGAAGAGAAGAGAAAACCAGTTATTATGATACATCTTACAGAAAATTATAGAGAAGATCTTAAAAAATTTTATAATTATTTAGAGAAAGCGTTAAGTTTTGAATAAAAGGAGGTAAAAAGATGCTTTTCCCTGAATATCGCCCCAGAAGACTTAGAAGAACAGAGAATATAAGATCTTTAGTTAGAGAAACTCATCTTACTATAGATGATTTAATTTATCCTCTTTTTATTTGTGAAGGAAAAAATATTAAGCAAGAAATAAGATCAATGCCAGAGGTTTATAGATTTTCTATTGATAAAGCTTTAGAAGAAATAAAAGAAGCTACTCAATTAGGAATAAAAGCAGTTTTACTTTTTGGAATACCTAATAAAAAGGATGAAGTAGGAACTTCTGCTTATATAGAAAACGGAATAATTCAAAAGGCAGTAAGAGCAATTAAAGATAAATTCCCAGAACTAATTGTAATTACTGATGTTTGTCTTTGTGAATATACTTCTCATGGACACTGTGGAATTATAAAAAATGGAGAAGTAGATAATGATTTAACCTTGGAAGTTCTTGCTAAAATCGCAGTTTCTCATGCTAAAGCTGGAGCAGATATAGTTGCTCCCTCTGATATGATGGATGGAAGAGTAGGAAGAATAAGAGAAGCTCTTGATGAAGCAGGCTTTTCTCATGTGGCTATTATGAGCTATGCAGTTAAGTATTGTTCAGCATTCTATGGTCCTTTTAGAGAAGCTGCAGAATCAGCCCCTAAATTTGGAGACAGACGCTCCTATCAGATGGATCCAGCAAATAGCAGGGAAGCTTTAAGAGAAGCATCTTTAGATATAGAAGAAGGTGCCGATATAATAATGGTAAAACCAGCTATGCCTTATTTAGACATCATAAAAATGTTAAGAAATGAATTTAATTATCCATTAGCAGCTTATCAAGTAAGTGGAGAATATGCTATGATAAAGGCAGCAGCTAAATTAGGATGGCTTGATGAAGAAAAAATTCTTTGGGAAAGTTTAATCTCTATCAAAAGGGCAGGAGCAGATTTGATTATTACTTATTTTGCAAAAAAAATAGCAAAAAAACTAAATGAAAAATAAAATGAAAAAATTTTTATATATTATTGGAGTTTTAATTGCTTTAACTTCTTGCGCAAGACCTCCAAAATTAGCTCCAGAATATAGCTATGAAGGCTATTCAAAAATAGTTCCTGCTTGGCTTAAACCCTATACTATAGATGGGAAGACCTATTTTCCTTTACCTTCAGCAGAGGGTTATGAAGAAGTATGTATAGCTTCTTGGTATGGGCCCGGTTTTCATCAAAATCAAAGTTCCAGTGGAGAAATTTATGATATGCATGATTTTACTGCAGCTCACAAAATTTTACCCTTGGGAACTTATGTGTTGGTTAAAAATTTAGAAAATAATAAAGAAGTAGTTGTAAGAATAAATGATAGAGGTCCCTTTGTAGAAGATAGATGTATAGATTTAAGTTATGCAGCAGCAAAAGAATTAGGAATAATAGGAAAAGGCCTTGCTAAAGTAAAGGTAATAGCTTTAAGTGAAGGAATACTTACAGATGGAGGAATAGCCTATAAAAATATTCCTAATATAAAATTTAGAGAATTTTATCTTCAAGTAGGAGCTTTTAAATGTTATCAAAACGCCTTAAAATTAAAATTAGAACTTGAAAAAGAATTTGAAAAAGTAAATATAGAAACTTTCCAGAAAGATAATACTATCTTTTATAGAGTCCAAGTTTATCTTTCCAATGATCTCAATTCCGCATTAAAATTAGCTGAAGAGCTTAAGAGAGGAAAATTTAAGTCAGCCTTTCTTGTTGCTAAATAATGGAAAAAAATCTGGAAGATTTAGAAAGGGCTCTCAATTTTAAATTTAAAAACAAAGATCTTTTAAAAAGTGCATTAACTCATAAATCCTACAAAATAAGCCATAAAGATATTAATTGGGAAGATAATGAAAGACTTGAATTTTTAGGGGATTCGGTTTTAAATTTATGCATTTCCCTTTTGCTTTTTCAAAAATTTAAAGAAGATAGAGAAGGGGCTCTTACTCAAAAAAGAGCCTATCTTGTCTGCAAAAATACTTTAATAAAGATTTCTAAAAAATTAAATCTTTGTGATTATATTTATCTTGGTAAAAGAGAAGAAAAACTTGATAAAAAAAGTAAAGAAAATATTTGTGCAAGAGCTATGGAAGCCCTTATAGGAGCCATATTTTTAGAAGGGGGTTTTTCTACTACCTTTGAAAAGATTAAAATTTGGTTTTCACCTTATTTTGTTAAATTTCGCCAAAAGAAAATAAAAGATTATAAAACTCAACTTCAGGAATTAGCTCAAAAATTTTATCATAAAACCCCAGAGTATGAAATTTTATCTGTCTCAGGGCCTTCTCATAATCCAAAATTTGAAATAGGAATTAAACTAAATGGAGAAATAATCACTAAAGCTAAAGGAGCTTCTAAAAAAGAAGCAGAACTTTTAGCAGCTAAAAAGGCTTTAAAATTACTGACAAAAAAGGTAGGGTATGATGGAAAAAAATAATTTAAAAACTACTAAATCTGGTTTTGTAGGAATTATTGGTCTTCCTAATGTTGGTAAATCAACTCTTTTAAATCAACTTTTAGGAACTAAGGTTTCCATAGTAAGCCCAAAACCTCAAACTACAAGATTTAATATAAAAGGTATTTTAACCAGAGACAATTTTCAGATTATTTTTGTTGATACCCCTGGTATTCATGAGGCAAAAGATCTTTTCAATCAAATGATGGTAAAAGAAGCTCTAAGTGTTTTGCAAGACATAGATATTATTCTCTGGGTGATGGATGTTACTCATCGCATTCCTGAAGAAGAAAAAATTTTAGATTTAATTAGAGAAGCTAATAAACCCACTATTTTAGCTTTAAATAAAATAGATCTTATCAAAAAGCAAGAACTTCTCCCTATTATAGACTATTTTTCAAAACTTTATGATTTTAAAGCTATTGTTCCTATTTCAGCTTTAAAAAATGATGGGCTTGATAGATTGCTTGATGAACTTGTAAAGCTTTTACCAGAAGGTCCCTTTTATTATGAACCAGAAAGAGTTACAGATTTACCATTAGATTTACTTATTGCAGAAATAATCCGTGAAAAAATTTTTTTACTTACCTATCAAGAAGTACCTTATTCATCTGCTGTTAAAGTGGAAGAAATAAGAGAAGAACCTGAAAAAAATCTTTTATATATCCAGGCAACTATATTTATTGAAAGAGATTCTCAAAAAGGGATTATCATTGGTAAGGGTGGAAAAATGCTTAAAAAAATAGGAACCTTAGCAAGAGAGGAGCTTGAATTTTTACTTGGAAAAAAGATTTATTTAGATCTTTGGGTTAAGGCACTTAAAGATTGGAGAGAAAGAGAAACCCATATTAGAAGACTTGCCATACCTCCTATTACCTCAAGATTTTAAGAAAAAAAACTAACTTGACAAAAATTTTAAAAAATATTAAAGTAAAATTAATTATTGTCGATATATAATATAAATTGAGGTGAACTTTATGAAAATTACTGGGTATCCTCCTAAAAATTTGGAAGATCTTAAAAATATAAAAGAAGCAATTAAAAAGGAAGAAAAATTAAAAGTAGGATCTACAAAAACTAAAGAAATATCTTCCTCTCATACTGAAGTAGTAGAGGTTTCTTCTCAAAAATTGATAGAAAGTGCAGTTCAGAAAATTCTTACCATGCCAGAAATTAGAGAAGAAAAGGTTGCTCAAATAAAAGCTCAAATTCAATCAGGTACTTATAATGTTTCCAATAAAGAAATTGCTCGTGCAATGATTTCTAATTTACTTGATGAGATTGCTTAATTTTTATAAATTTTTAAAATTTTTTCTATAATTTTAGTAGTTGAGATATCAAATTTAAAAGGTATTCTTTCCACTTTACCACCATAGCTTTTAACAAAAGTTGCTCCTACAATTTTTTCTTCCTCCCAATCAGCACCTTTAACAAGAATATCAGGTTTGAGTTCCTTTATTAATCTTTCTGGTGTTTCTTCATCAAAGAAAACAATATAATCTACACATTCTAAAGCTGAAAGCGCATAAGCTCTTTCTTTTTCAGAATTTATTGGTCTTAAGAAACCTTTTATTTTTTTAACAGATTTATCGCTATTTAACCCCACAACTAAAAAATCCCCCAAACTTCTTGCAGAACTTAAATAATGAATATGTCCTGCATGTAAAATATCAAAACATCCATTAGTAAAAACCATGATCTGACCTTTCTCTCTTCTTTTTTTAATAAGTTCCTTTAACTCTTCTATAGATTTTACTTTCTCAAAAAATTCTAAATAGGGAGTTCTAAGTGGATAGGGGATTTTATCTTTTTCTTTGGGTATAATGAATTCTATAATTTTTTCTTCTTCAGATACTTCTAAAAGAGGATTGCCTAAGGGAGAAAAGGCTAAAGATTTACCAAGTATTCTAATATTATCTATCTCTGAAATAGCATTCACACCTACCACAAATATCTGATTTTCAATAGCTCTTGCTTTAAGAAGACTTCCCCAGTGATTTGCTCTTACCTCTGGCCATTGAGCAGTAACAACCAATATATCCATTCCTTCTTTTATTAAATTTCTTATTATTTCAGGACTTCTTAACTCAAAGCATATAATAACACCAATCTTAAAGCCATTAATTTCAATAAGCTTTCTTTTTTTACCAGGGGTAAAATTTTTATCTATCTCTGGAAAAAGTAAAAATTTTTCAGCTACCACTTCTATTTTTTGGGAGGAGATAAAATAAGTAGCATTATAAATTTGGTTATTTTCATAAAAGGGAGCACCAATTAAAACGGATTTTTTATAAATATGAGTTAGTTTTTGAATTTCCTGTAAGGCTGAATTAATAATTTCTTGAGAAAAAGAAGAAAATCTAAATTTATAGCCTGTTAAAGCAAGTTCTGGGAAAATGACAAGATCTCCTTTAGAGATTTGTATAAAATCTTTAATTTTTTTTAGATTAATTTTTAAATCATCTTTCACTTCAATTTGGGAAAGACTTAATTTTAGCATAATTTCCTCTTTAAAGAGTGCTTCTTGCAAGTACCATTACATAAACTTTATTTGCACCTTTATTTTTTAAAGCTTTACTCGCTTCATTTAAAGTTGCTCCGGTTGTCATTACATCATCTATTATTAATACAGATTTTTCTTTAACCTCATCAGTTGCTAAAAAAGCATTTTTAACATTTTCCCATCTTTCCTTCTGAGAAAGTTCTGTTTGAACTTTAGTGTGTATGATGCGTTTTAAAAATTTATGAGAGGGTTTTTTTTCTAAAAACCCCCATGTTAGAAGAAAACTCTGATTAAATCCTCTTTCTCTAAGTCTTTTTAAAGATAAAGGTAAAGGTATTATTAAATCTACTTTAGGAATTTGATCTTTTAAAGTCTTTCTTAAAAAGATACCCAATTTATACCCCAAAGAAAAATCTTTTCCAAATTTTACCTCTTTTATCCATTCTGAGATAGGAGGTTTATAAGCAAAGGCAACAAAGGCTTCATCAAAATAGAGCTTTTTAGTTTCACAATAACTACAATAAGTAATAGGTCTATTAGGTAAATAATTGATTAAGGATTCTTCAAGAGGGTTTCCACATCTTTTGCAGTAAATTTTCATAAAAGGCAGTTTTTGAAAACATTCAGCACATACAAGGATATCATTATTTTCTAAAGGTTTTTGGCAGATTTTACAACTTTCAGGAAAGAAAAAATTAAGAAACTTTTTAACCCATTTCACCTTTTGTTTTTATAATTTCAAGAACAAAATTTGCTGCAATAATAAGATCTTTTAATCTAATAAATTCTTCTGTAGTGTGTACCTTTTGCATACCTGTTCCTAATATAAGACATTTTAATCCATATTCATTAAAAACATTGGCATCAGAACCACCTTCTCTTCTCTTAAAAGTAATATCTAAGCCAAGTTTTTCTCCAGCTTTTTGAACAAGTTTACATAAAGGATCATCTAAAGGAATATTAAAGGCTTTAAAAACCCTTTCAAATTTTACTTTTCCAGAGGGAATCCCTTCTTCTATTTTAGGATATAAAGCTATTACCTTATCAAGTTGATCTTGAATTGTCTTTTGCAGATTTGTAAGTTTTTCTTCTTTATGGCTTCTCATTTCCCCTTTTGCAAAAGCATAATCAGGAACAATATTTACATAATTTCCACCATTTATAATTCCTATATTCATAGTAGTTTCTTCATCAATTCTCCCTACAGGGAGATCAGCTATAACTTTAGAAATAATTTGTATAGCATTTATTCCTTTTTCTGGTTCCAATCCTGCATGAGCCGATTTACCTTTTATTTCAATTTGAAACTGATAAGAAGAAGGAGCTGCATTTATAATTTCTGTAGGATTTTCGCTATCAAGGACAAATCCCTCTTTAGCATCAACTAAACTAAGATCTAAATATTTTGCCCCAAAAAGCCCTATTTCCTCACAAGTGGTAAAAATAAATTCTATGGGAGGATGATTAAATACGTTTTCCTTTAAAACTTTTGCAATTTCAATAAGTATAGCAATTCCTGATTTATCATCTGCACCTAAAATAGTTTTACCATCACTTCTATAGACGCCTTTATCAAAGATTATTTTAGGATTTTCACAGGGTCCTACTGTATCAAGATGGGCACAGAAAAAAATTGGATTGGAAGGCAAAGTTCCTGGAATCTTTACTATGAGATTTCCTACCTCAGAACCTGTATTTTCAGAAGACTTATCAAAAAAACATCTATATCCAAGGGCTTCAAAAATATCAGCTATGTAATAAGCTAATTTTCCTTCCTTTTTAGAAGGACTTTCTATTTGGAGAAGGGTTTGAAACTCTAAGGCTAATCTATCAGGATTTATCATTTTAAAATTTAGTAACGTATTCTAAAATCAGTAAATTCACCTTTGTATGGTTCTTCTATAACTTCTACATCTGTTACTTTTGAATAGGGAGATCCTTTATAACACCAGGCAACCATTTTATCTACTGCTTCATCTTCTCCTTCAAAGACAGCCTCTACCCTTCCATCTGGAAGATTTCTTACCCAACCTTTTACTCCTAATTTTTTAGCCTCTGCTTCTGTATAAGACCTAAACCAAACTCCCTGAACTTTCCCAGAAATAAACACATGAACCCTTTTCATAGATATTTTATATAATTTAAATTTTTTCTAAAGTCAAGTATAAATTTTTGTAAATTGTCTAACCTTTAATCCTTCATCAATATGCTTTATAAAATCTTTAGGTAATTGCTCAATATATTCCACCATGCTATGATAAAGCATGGGGTATGAAGATGAATTTAGTAGACCTCCTCAAAGTTACCTCTTCCGAAGAGGAAGCAGAAAAGTTTTTAAGAGCAAAGGGCATTTTAAAAACCTTTGACCGCTGTCCCTTTTGTGGATACCAAAAAAGATAGAAAGTAAAAAAAAGAAGTTTCTTTAAATGCTACGGATGTAGGAAGGAATGGAGCATAAGAAAAGATAGTATACTTGAAGACTTAAAAGTCCCCTTCACTAAATTTATTCTGGCTGTTAAACTCTTTATCTTGGAAGTACCTGTTAATAAGGCTTATAAAGAACTTAATTTAGCTTACAATACTACTCACAAGATTTACAACAGGATTAGGCAGTGCATATTTAAGTTTGTTTCAGAGGATGACGAATTTTTAAGTGGAGAAGTAGAGATGGACAAGAGCTATTTTGGAGGTAGAAGGAAGGGTAATAGGGGGAGAGGAGCAAAGGGTAAGATACCAGTGTTTGGGATACTTGAGAGGGAAGGTAAGGTAAAGGTAGAGATAGTGAAGGATGTGACGGCGGAGACATTGCTGAGGGAAGCGATAAAGAAGGTTAAGAGGGGGAGCATTATATACACGGATAAGTTTAAGGCTTATGATGGTTTGGTAATATATGGATTTAAGCATGAGAGGATAGACAAGAGTATTAAGTTTTCGAACGGGAAGGTCTATATTAATGGGATAGAAGGGTTTTGGAGTTATGCCAAGGAAAGGCTTCTTAAATTTCACGGGGTAAGCAGAGAGTATTTTGTGTATTATTTGAAGGAGCTTGAATTCAGGTATAATTTTAGGGCTAACTTAGATGAAATGTTGTATAATGTGCTTGGTGGAATAAAATGAGCAATTACCAAATTTTTTTTAGCACACAAATAAAATTTTTCAAGGTGTAAAAATTAAAGATGAGAAAATATACTCTTAAACTGGGGGTGTGTCCCATTAATTGTGTAAAGACTTAAAAAATAAAATGGGTATGATAGCTTTCCCAATGCTTGATAACTTTAAACTACCATGTCCTTTCTAAAGTAATTTTTTACAAATTAAAAAACCTACTTTTTTATTTCCTAATTGGGAAATTTTTCCTCAAATGGAGAAGTTTTTAAAGGAATTTATGCATAATAAAAGTCACTATGAACTTTAAACTTATAGTTTCATATTGTGCAAAAATGCAAATTTTTTTTGCAAAATCTTTTTTTATTCTTACTTAAAAATTTATTGAAAAATTAAGCTTTTCGATGAGATTAATACTTCAAAAATTGGGCATATTTTTTGAAAAAAAATTAATAAATAAAAAACCAAACAGGGGGGGTGTAGATATGAAAAGATTGGTAGCTCTTTTAGCAGGTATTTCTTTATTAGGATTTTCTGCAGTTTATGCAAAGGGTCCTCAAGGAGGGCCTGCTGGTCCTAAACCTTATCAAGGTGCTGGGATAGGTAAAGAAGTTAGCGAAGAAGCAAAAAGTGAAGCTAAAAATGAAAAACAGAAATTTGGACAGGTTGTTAAAGAAGAAGCTCAAAATAAGACGAGAATTATAAAACATAAAGAACTAAAACAACAGCAAAAAGAACAAAAAAAGGAGCAAAAACAAATTCGTAAAAAGGCTGGATCAGAAAACGCAACCTCTCAGTAAGTCTGTTAAATTGTTTTAGCAAAAGTGGGGACAGAGGGAAAGGCACTTTCTTTCCTTCTGTCCCTTTTTGTTTTTTTTATTTATATTTTAAATTTTATCAAATGATGATAGGTTTGCCCAAAATTTTAGTGTGGCTGTTTCAAACACTACCTAAAGGTTTTTTTCGACTTTTAACTTTATTGAGCCAAATAAACCCTCTATTCTAAATCTATTCCCTCCCTACCTCTCCCCGGTTCTCCTTTGCTACCTTCCTTAAAGAATGCTTTATTTTCATTCTAAATGTCTCTTTAACTCTTATAACAGCTCACATCCAAGCTCTAAAACCCTCTGAATTATGTCTATCGCATCCATGAGAACTTTTAAAAGCTTCTCATCCAAATTTTTAACTCTGAAGTCGCTAATCCCGTAGAGAGGTGTAGGGAAGTTTTGAGTGTCACCTTGACAAAAATGAATGTGATGATTTAATGAACTTATTAGAAAAGTTAGTAAAAATGCAAAATTGTAGCTGTGTTTACAAAAACTCTACCTCAACAAATATGGTTTTGTCTAATCTACTTATGTCGTCACTTTCGTCAGTTATTTTTCTTTTTTTCTTCACTTTTACTTTGTTTTTGTTGGCCTGTTCTGCTTCGTAATCAGCAGGCCATAGGTTCGAATCCCATCTCCGGCTACTATTTAAAAGGAGGTGGAAAATAAAATGAAATATAAATGGATGGAACATTTAGCCCAAGCTTGGGATGCTTTTATAGAAGAAATGTTTTCCTTTGTTCCTGAGGAAACAAAAACTCACGTTAGAAATGCAAGAAAAGAGATGTTACTTGCTTTAAAAAGTATTATAGAAAAAAGGATTGAAGAATTAGAAAAACCGAAAAAGGAAATTAAAAAAGTAAAAGTTGAAAAAGCTGAGGCTTAAGAATTGAATGAGGATTATTCTTTTTACAGGAAAAGGAGGGGTAGGCAAAACTACTCTCTCAGCATCAACAGGGGCTTATCTTTCAGAACTTGGTAAAAAGGTTCTTGTAGTTTCAGTTGATCCAGCTCATTCACTTTCAGATGTTTTAGAAATAGATGTAGGTCCTGAGCCTAAAGAAATATTTAAAAATTTTTATGCTCAAGAAATAGATGTCTATTACTCCATTGAAAAGTTCTGGGGCGTTTTAAAGGAGTATTTAAAAAGTCTTCTTAAATGGCAAGGAATTGAAGAGGTTTTAGCAGAAGAAATGTCAGTTTTACCTGGAATGGAGGAAGTTTCCTCCTTTTTATGGATAAATAAACATGTAGAAGAAGGGAAATATGAAGTAATAATTGTTGATTCAGCACCTACTGGAGAAACTTTAAGATTTTTAAGTCTTCCTGATGCAGCAAGCTGGTGGGTAACTAAAATTTTACCTTTACAAAGGAAACTTATGAGATTTATAAGACCAGCAGCTAAAATAGTAACTGATATGCCTCTTCCTGAGGAAAAAACTTACGATGCATTGGAAGAACTTTTTAGGCAAGTTTATAATCTTTACTACCTTTTACAAAATCAGGAAATTTCCTCAGTAAGATTGGTAGTTAATCCTGAGAAAATGGTAATAAAAGAAACAGAAAAAGCCTTTACTTATCTTCATCTTTTTGGTTTTCCAGTTGATGCAATTTTCATTAATCGAGTGGTTGAGAAAGAAAGTCCCTTTTATGAGATTCAAAAAAAGTATATTGAGAGGATAGTAAAAAGCTTTGAGCCGACTCCAATTTTTATGATTCCTCAAGTTTATGAAGAAGTTTTAGGATATGAAAAATTAAAAGAATTTGGAAAGAAAATTTATCAAGATAAAAATCCAGCAGAGGTCTTTTTTAAAGACAAACCCTTTGAAATTTTTGAGAAAAACGGAAATTATATTTTAAAATTAATATTAAAAGAGCCTTCAGAAGAGAAATTAGAAGTTTATCAAAAAGAAGAAGATTTAATTATTAAAATTGGGAATTTTAAAAAACATTTTTTCCTTCCCAGAGTTTTATTAAATAAAGAAATAAAAAGTGCCTGCATAAAAAATAATTACTTAGAAATAAAATTTAGTTAGGAAACTTTTCTCAATCTTACAGCGAAAAAGCCATCCATATTGTGTTTATGGGGATAGGTTTTTAAATAGAGATTATTTTCTATAAGATCTCTTACTGAAGGTCCACAAGTTTTTTCAAGTACATTTAAAGGATTTTCTATTTCAAATTCTGGATGCTTCTTTAAAAATTTTTCTATAACTTTTTCATTTTCTTCTGGTTCAAGGCTACAAGTTGCATAAACCATAATACCTTTAGGTTTGAGAAAGGGAGAAAGACCTTCAAGAAGTCTTAACTGTTTTTCTGGAATATTTATAAAATCTTCTTCTTTTCTTGCCCATTTTATATCAGGGTGTTTTCTGATAACACCTGTTCCTGTACAAGGAGCATCAATAAGAATACGATCAAAAAGAGGAGCATTTAATTTAGGAAGTTCTTCAACTACATCTCCTTGAAAAACTTTAGGTTCTTTAAGTCCAAGTCTTTGAAAATTTTCTTTAAGTTTTTCAAGTCTCCAAGGATAAAGGTCAAAAGCCCATATAATTCCTCTATTTTGCATGAGTTCAGCTATATGGGTTGTTTTTCCTCCAACTCCTGCACAGGCATCAAGAATTTTTTCTCCAGGTTTAGGGTTTAAGAGAAAAGTAACTAATTGACTTGCTGAATCTTGAACGCTTATCCAACCAAAATGATAGGCTTTTAATTCTGTGACTTTACCTCTGAAACCGTCTAAGATAATTCCTGCCGGACTATAAGGGCAAGCTTTAGCGGAAGGTACTTCCTCTTTTTGAAGAAAAGTTAAAAAATTATCTCTACTTACTTTTAAAATATTAACTCTTATAACTAAAGGGGGACGTTCATTGCTTGCTAAAAGTAGTTTTTCTGTTTCTTCAAAACCAAATCTATCAAGCCATCTTTTTACCATCCATTCAGGAAAGGAATATTTTATAGATAAATAAAAAACAGGGTTAAAATCTGGGGGTTGAGGTAGATTATCTTTATTTTCCGCAATTTTATGTAAAATTGCATTAACAAGTCCTTTTATCCAATCTCCCCTCTTTCTATGAGAAAGAATCTTTAAAGCCTCCGCAATAGCAACCCTTTCTGGTATTCTGGTATAAATTATTTGATAAGTAGAAAGACGTAAAATGTTTCTTACTTCTACATCCATTTTTTCTAAGGGATGTAAAGATACACGAGAAATAACAAAATCTATATAATAAAGATGCCTTACTACTCCATTAACAAGTTCACCCACAAGCGCTCTATCTCTTTCATCAGGAAGTACACTTTTAGTTAAAACTTGAGAAAGTATTTCATCTAAAAGAGGTTTCCCTTTTTCCCAGCGAATAAGAATTTTTAGAGCTACAGCTCTTGGATTGGTTTTAGGAAGTTTTGGCATAGATTAAAAATTAACTCCATTGTAAAGCAAGTTGTTTTAAGGAAAAGAGTCTGTCTCTTAAAATAGCAGCTTTTTCAAATTCATAATTTTTAGCTGCTTCTTTCATTTCTTTTTCAACCCTTTCAATCTCAGCTCTCAAAGTTTCTAAACTTTCGAAAGTTTCAATAGGTTCTACAATTTTTTCCAGATCTACAAAATCAGCTTCAACCATTCTCATGAGAGGATCATCTAAAGATTTTACTACACTTTTAGGAATTATTCCATGTTTTTTATTATATTCCTCTTGAATTCTTCTTCTCCTTTGTGTTTCTTCGATAGCCTTTTTAATGGCTGGGGTAATAGTTTGAGCATATAGAATAGCCTTTCCATTAACATTTCTTGAGGCTCTTCCTATCATTTGTATAAGACTTCTTTCAGATCTTAAAAAACCTTCTTTATCAGCATCAAGTATAGCAATCAATGAAACTTCAGGAAGATCAAGTCCTTCTCTCAAAAGATTTATTCCTATAAGGACGTCATAAACTCCCTTTCTTAAATCCCTTATAATTCTTGCTCTCTCTAAGGTTTTTAAATCTGAGTGCATATAGCATGCCTTTATCCCGAGTTCTTTATAATAATCTGTCAATTCTTCTGCAAGTCTTTTAGTAAGAGTACAAACTAAAACTCTTTCTTTGGCTGATATTCTTTTTTTAATTTCAAAAAATAGATCTTCAACTTGATTTTCAGAGGGTCTTACTTCTACTTCAGGATCAAGAAGACCTGTTGGTCTTATAATCTGTTCTATAACTCTTCCTTCTGCTTTTTCTATTTCATATTCTCCTGGAGTTGCTGAAACATAAATTACTTGGTTTACCCTTTCTTCAAATTCTTCGAAAGTAAGTGGTCTATTATCTAAAGCAGATGGAAGTCTAAAACCATATTCTACCAAAGTTTCTTTCCTACTTCTATCACCTCTATACATTCCTCTTAATTGAGGAATAGTTATATGACTTTCATCTATAAAAAGGAGAAAATCATCCGGAAAGTAATCCAAAAGTGTATAAGGGGGCTCTCCGGGTTTTCTTCCATCTAAATATCTACTATAGTTTTCAATTCCCTTACAATAACCTATTTCACTTAAAAGTTCTAAATCATAAAGAGTTCTTTTTTCAAGTCTTTCAGCAAAAAGATAAAGCCCTTTGCTTTTAAAATATTCTACTCTTTCTTTCAGTTCTTTTTTAATTTCTTCTATTGCCCATCTGAGTCTATCTTCTGAGGTAACATAATGACTTGCAGGAAAAATTATTACACTATCAACTTTTCCTAAAACCTTTCCTCTAAAAGGATCAATGATTTTAATCTCTTCTATTTCATTTCCCCAAAGACTTACTCTTACAGCTCTTTTTTCTTCGTTGGATGGAAAGATTTCAATTACATCTCCTCTTACTCTAAAAGTGGCACGTGTAAAATCCATCTCAGTTCTTTCATAATGCATAGTTACAAGAGCTCTTAAAAGTTCATCTCTTCTTATTTTTGCTCCTACTCTCAAATAAAGATGTTTTTGGAAATACTCATCAGGGGAACCAAGACCATAGATACAAGAAACACTTGCTACGACAATTACATCCCTTCTCGAAAGAACTGCTGCAGTTGCGGAATGTCTAAGTCTATCTATAAAGTCATTAATAGATGCATCCTTTTCTATATAAGTATCAGTTATAGGAACATAAGCTTCTGGTTGATAATAATCATAATAGGAGACAAAATATTCTACTGCATTTTCTGGAAAAAGTTTTTTAAATTCATTATAGAGCTGTGCAGCTAAAGTTTTATTGGGAGCAATAACCAGAGTAGGCTTCCCAACCTTAGCAATTACATTTGCCATAGTAAAGGTTTTTCCAGATCCAGTGACTCCAAGTAAGACTTGATGTTTTATTCCTGCTTTAACACCCTTTACTAATTCTTCTATAGCCTTTGGCTGATCTCCCTTTGGTTCAATATCTGCTTTTAATTTAAAATTTGCTTCAGTCTTTATGTAATGCATATTTTAAAATTTAGTTTTTGATTTTTATAATTCAATATACTTTAAATTTTCTAAAATCTGGGGAAAGAAATTTAACAGGATAAATTTTTAGATTTTGTGAAAAAAATCTCTTAAACCACACATAGATAATTTTTTGATCTTTAAATTTAATTACATTGCAATACAAAAATTTTTAAAAATCTTTGAAAGGAAAATAAAATTAATTGTGAAAAAATTCCTTAATTATTTGGAGAGCTTCAATTTGATGTAAAGCTAAAATGCATAATTTTAAAAACCTTTAAAAGGAGGTGATAGGATGAAGGGAAAATTAATTTCAAAGGTTTTATTGTCAAGTTTAATAATGGGTGGTGTTTTTGTAAAAACCTCTTTAGCTGGAGAAACTCCTGAGGAGCTTAAAGCTCAGATAGAAGCCTTAAAGCAACAAATAGCGGTTATGCAACAACAAATGGCTTCTATGCAGGCTTTAATAGAAAATTTGCAAGGAAAAGTTAATCAAGTGGAAACAAAAACTGAAAAGCTAACTCCCCAATTTGTGGCTAAGGATTCAAAACCTATTTTTGGGAAACCTGGTCTTGAATGGCAACTTTATGGAAGAGTAAAAATGGATTATCATTACGATACTGCTCAAATTGTATATTATAACGACTTTGTAGGAACAGTAAAAAATAGATGGAGTTATGATTCAAAAAACGACCAATATAAATATGATCCTACCTATCAAAATGATTCTACTAATTTTAATCCAAGAGATACAAGACTTGGAACACTTGTTTATCAAAAAAGAGGTGACTGGATTGTAAAAGGACAAACTGAAATAGATTTTTATGGATACAATTCTGGGAACAATATTATTCCCAGAATGAGGCTTGCTTATGTAGATATTTACAATAGCAAAACAAAAACAAGCTTACTTTTTGGACAGGACTGGATTCCTGTATCTCAGTTAAATCCATCAACCATAGAATTCGGAATTTTAACAGCTGCAGGTAACCTCTGGTGGAGAGTTCCTCAATTAACTATTAGACAAAAGGTATTTGAAAATTGGGAACTCCTTGGTTCACTTATGATGCATAGAAGAATTTCTACTTCATCTGAAGAGCGTATGCCTTGGGCTCTTGCAAGAATTCAATATAAAGATGGGGTTTTAAATAAAATTTTTGATAAGGGAAGTATGATTGCTATAGGTGGGGGTTTTAAACATGATGCAGTTAAACGTGAAGATGTTTCTTTCCCAAAAAAATATTTTTCTACTGAAAGTGATGTTGATCGTTGGCTAATTTGTGGAGAATGGCTATTTAATTTTAAGCTCTTTGATCAAAAATTTCAATTTAAAGGAGAAGCTTGGACTGGAAGAGGAATTGATAAAGAATGGTTAAGATATGATCTTGGAGTAAATGCTTATGGTGAGCCTATTGAAGCTTATGGAATGTGGGCAGATCTTGTATGGAATATAAATCCTCGCTTAAGCTTTACTATTGGAGCAGGTTTTGATGACCCCAATGATAAAGAAATACTTAAAGGACAAATCGGACCACAAGCTTTAAATGATCGTCAGTTTACCAAAAATACCCAATATTTTGCCAATTTTTGGTATAAATTAAGTGATAATATGAGCATAGGTGTAGAAGTTATGCGTATTGAAACAGAACGCGATAAATGGGTAGATACTGCTAATAGATTTACTTTATCAGCTTTTTATAACTTCTAAAATCTAATTCTTTAGCCCCCTCTAAGTTTCATTTTTAGAGGGGGCTAAAATTTACTTGTTTTTTCAAAAAATTCGTCAATAATATCAAAATTAATGGAAAAAGAAATTTTAGCACTTATTGAAAATTTTCAAAAAAATGAAATTACAGAGGAATATGTATATAGAAAACTTGCCAAATTTGTGAAAGATAAAAATAGAGAAACCCTTTTAAGGATTGCTGAAGAAGAAGGGAAACATGCAAGCATCTGGGGTAAATATACTGGGAAAAAATTCAAGCCTAATTTTATAAAAGCTTTCTTTTATCTTTTTATTGCCTGGATTTTTAGTTTCACCTTTGCAATAAAGCTTATGGAAAGAAATGAAAAGCGTGCAGAAAAAGCTTATGCAAACTTAATTAAGAAAATTCCAGAAGCTCAAAGTATTTTATATGAAGAAGAAAATCATGAAAAAGAATTAGCTTTAATGCTTGATGAAGAAAGATTAAATTATATAGGCTCTATGGTTCTTGGACTTAATGATGCTTTAGTTGAGCTTACAGGAGCTCTTGCAGGTCTTACCTTTGCTTTACAAAATACTACACTTATAGGGATTACAGCTTTTATTATTGGGATATCTGCAGCTCTCTCTATGTCTGCCTCTGAGTATCTTTCTACCAGATCAGAAGAGGGAGAAAGATCACCTTTAAAGGCTTCAATTTATACAGGGATAGCTTATATTTTAACAGTAATTGTTCTTGTTTTTCCTTATTTTATATTTTCTCATTTTCTTCTTGCTTTAGGGATTGCCTTTTTTGGTGCCTTAATGATTATTCTTATTTTTACCTTTTTTGTAAGTGTTGTTCAAGAAAGATCTTTTATTAAATTTTTCTTAGAGATGTTTTTGGTAAGCTCTGGAGTTGCAATTCTTTCCTTTTTTATAGGGATTCTTGCACGCACCATATTTAAAGTAGAGGTTTAACTAAAATTTGAAAGTTTTAGGTTTTGAAAGATGATAAAAGGATTTCGTGGAACAAGCTTAATAGATTATCCGGGGAAAATAGCTTCAGTAATTTATACTTATCTTTGCAATTTTCGTTGCCCTTATTGTTATAATATAGAACTTGTTGTTCCTGAAGAATATAATAAATTAAAAGATCTTTCTGAAGATTTTATTTTACAAGAACTTTCAAGAAGAAAGGGATTTATAAAAGGAGTTGTTATTACAGGAGGAGAACCCACTCTTTGGGGAGAAAGGCTAATCTATCTTATAGAAAGAATTTATTATGAAATTGGACTTCCAATAAAACTTGATACTAATGGGTCTAATCCTGAACTTATAAAAACACTTTTTAACAGAGGAATTCTTGATTTTTTAGCTATTGATTTTAAAACCTCGCCTAAAAGGTATCATGAAATAGGAGGAGATTTTAAAAAAGTAGAAAAAACATTAAATATAGCAAAAGCTAAGCCTGAAAAAGTAGAAATAAGAATTACCTTTTACCCTCCCTTAGTTTCGGAAAAAGATCTAAAGGAGATGATACCTTATTTAAAGAATTTTAAATACATTGCCTTTCAAAAATATGTGCCTGGTAAGACCTTAGAGAAAAATGAAATTCCTCCTTATTCCCAAGATTTTTATGAAAAAGCAAAAAACCTATTTAGAGAGTTTTTGCCAGAAGTAGAAATTATTGAAAGATTCTAAAATGAAACTTTCAGGTCTTTATGTAATAACTGATGAAAAGCTTACACCCTACGAAAATGATGAAATTTTAGAAAAAGTTGAAAAGGCTTTAAAAGGAGGAGCTAAAATTGTTCAATTAAGAGATAAAAGCCATTCTGATGAATTTTTGCTTCCCTATGCTAAGGCTTTAAAAAAGCTTTGTGAGAAATATGGAGCAATTTTTATAGTTAATGATAGAGTTTCTCTTACTTTATCCGCTAACGCAGACGGAGTCCATCTTGGGAAAGAAGATCCTTTTATTGGAGAAGTTAGAAAAATTTTAAAAGATAAAATAATAGGAGTTTCCTGCTATGGAGACATTAGAAGGGCAAAAGAGATGGAATTTCTTGGAGCAAGTTATGTAGCCTTTGGGAGTTTTTTCCCATCTCCTACTAAACCAGAATCTGAAATAATTGATAAAGAAATTCTTTTATCAGCAAAAAAAGTTTTAAAAATTCCTATTTGTGCTATTGGTGGTATAACCTTAGATAAAGCTGAAGAATTAATTAAGCTTTCTGCAGATATGGTTGCAATTGTAAGTGATATATGGAAAGCCGAGGATATTGAAAAGAGGGCAAAAAAATATAGAGAAATCTTTAAAAAATATGGGAAAGATTAAGGAGCTGGGCTTGTATTAAGGTTTAGTTTTTCAGGAGATTCTATTATTTCTTTCTCTGAAAGAGTAGAAAGTTTAAAGCCTACATTTTTAGCAAGTTCTAAATAATCTTTATGATTTAAAATCTCTCCCTTTTTATCTATTCCTCTAAAAAACAGACCACCAAGGTAGATTCCATAAATAGTATCAAGAACATATTTGAAACTTCTTACCACTCCTTCAAAAAGTTTTTTTCCTTTTGTCCCTCCAAGGCTAAGAAGTATACCCTTTGGTTTTTTGTTAAAAGGGTGAGGGAGTTTTAAGAGATATTTTCTTGCCCAAAAGGCTTGAAATCTTTCAAAAAAAGCTTGTACATAAGATGTATGACTATAGAAAAATATAGGAGTTGAAACCACTAAAAAATCAGCATTCCAGATTTTTTTATAAAGTTCTTTAAAATCATCATCTAAAATGCATTCTCCAGTAGTTTCACATTCACCACATTCTATACAGGGTTGATAATTTAATTCAAAAAGTCTTATTTTTTCAAAAGAAATAAATTTTTGGTTAATACCTTTTAAAAAATAATCTAAGAGAATTTCAGAATTTCCGTTTTTTCTGGGACTACCATGGATAGCAAGAAGATACATTAATCTTCATCTATAGTTTTTTTAACTACAGAGAAGACTTGAGTAAAAACTTCTTCAAAAGTAGCAGGAGAACATCTACCCATTTCTATAAATTTAATAACAATTTCTTTGGTGGTTTTAAGGGCAAGTTCATTAATAGGAGATATGGAAGTTTTAGGAGTAGCTTTAATTTTTTGATCTAAATTTACTATTTTTTCTTGAGACATACCTTTAACCAAATTTTTTTAATTTAAAATACTCAACTTTTTTAAAATGTCAATAAAAAACAAAGACCATTACAATTTTTCTCTTGTCTTTTATTTAAAATTTATTTAAAATTTAGTAAAAATTTAAAAATAAGGAGAATCAAAAATTTTAAATTGGGAGGAGATAATGAAAAAAAACATTTTAATAGGGTTACTTTTTATAGTAATAGGTATTTTTTTAGCAGGATGTGCAGGGGAAAGTACAAAACTTTATATGAAAGATGTATCTAATACTACAAAAACTATTGATTTTCCTTCTGGAACTATAACAGGTGCAGCATCCAAAGATCAAGCAAAGGTGCTTGCTCAAATCTTTGTAGACTCACATAATATGGCTATGAGTGAATTTTCTGAACTTAAACAAAAAACTTCAAATATTGAATCTGCTACTAAAAATTTGGAAGAACTTAATAAAAAATTAGAAGAAGAAATACAAAAACTTGATGCTAATACTCAAAACATACTAAGGGCAAGTCAGTCTAATTTAGAGTTAGCTAAAAAAACTTTAGAATTAATTGAAGAATTGTCAAAAAAACAAGGAACTGGTGAAATTACCATATTTTTCCCTGTAGGTTCAAGTAAAATTAAAGAAAATTCTTTTGAATATCAAAGATTAGTTAATTTTCTTGATTATCTTGCCAGAGAAAGTAAGGGTAGAAAAATTTTATTTATTTCTATAGGTAGTGCTTCAGCCTTAGGAAATAAAAAGATTAATGAAAAACTTGCTAAGGAAAGAGCATCTGCACCTATTGAAATTATTAAAAAATACTTAATTAACGTTCCTCATGAAATTTTTAGTGTTTATGGAGTTGGTGATTTTTATAGTCCAAAGAATGTATCTATGAAAGAGCATGAAAGATATCAACATACAAGACTTATAGCAGTATATGAAACTGAGCAAATACCTAATCTACCTGCAGAACCAATGAAATAAAAATAAGGGGGGATAAAAAATGGTTAAAGATTTGATTAAAAAAATTCAGTGGTTAGGGCATGATTGTTTTCTTATTAAAAGTGATTTAATTATTTATTTTGATCCCTTTCAAATAAAAACAGGCCCTAAAGCAGATATTATCTTTGTTACTCATCCTCATTATGATCATTGTTCTCCAGAAGATATAAAAAAAATTGCTAAAGAAGATACAATTATTGTGACAGAAAAAGATTCAGCCAAAATGCTTACTGGTAAAATAGAAATAATGAAAGTAGGAGAAGAAAAGACAGTTAAAGGAATAAAAGTAAAGGCTGTCCCAGCTTATAATATAGGAAAAACATTTCATACTAAGGATAAAGGATGGCTTGGTTTTGTAGTAGAAATAGAGGGAGTAAAAATTTATCATGCAGGAGACACAGATTTTATTCCAGAAATGAAAGATATAAAAACAGATATAGCACTTTTGCCTGTTTCAGGAACATATGTTATGACTGCTGATGAAGCAGTATCCGCTACCCTTACTATTAAACCTCAAATAGCTATTCCTATGCACTATGGAAGTATTGTTGGTTCAGAAAAGGATGCAGAAAAATTTGCTAAGGCTTTAGAAGGAAAAATTGAGGTAATCATTCTACCTAAGAGCTAATATTTCCTAAATATTCTCCTACAATCGGAATTTCCTTTTTACAGTTTGGGCATCTTTTATCTTTAGAAATATTATATTCTAAAACACTAAGTGCATATCTTTTAATTAAAATAGTTCCACAATCAGGGCAATAGTATTTTCAAATTTATGCCCAGGAACATTTCCACAATAAACATATTTAAGTCTTATATCTTTACCAATTTCTATGCCTGCTTCAAGAGTTTTTATACCTTTTTCTTTTGCTATTTTTGCATTTCTCCAAATTTTTTCCGCATCAGCATTACAATAAAGCTTTACTACTTTTTTATCACCTTTTATATCAATATTTATTCCGTCAAGTCCAGCGGAAATAAGAAGTTGTAAGGCCTTTTCACTCATATATCCATTTGTTACATAAGTATTGTAATATCCGTAAGATTTGGCTAATTTAAAAACATCTACAGCGTATTCTAAAAGAAAAGTAGGCTCATTAAAAGAGAGGCTTGTTTCTTGGCAATTTAGTTTTTTGTTCCTAAAATTAGACTTGCTATGATTAAAAAAATCCCAAATATTTTCCCAAAAACAGAAAAATAAAGATAAAAATTCCAAAATTATCAAGCTTTTTACATAAAAAGGGAATAAGAATAAAAAGAAAAATTAGGTAAATAAACCAAATTATGAGAGCTAAAATTTTAAAATGAGTCACAACAGGTTAAAAACATCTTGATAAATTTAAAAAGTTATACTATTTTTTCCTTTTTCTTTTGATTTATAAAGTTTACGGTCTGCCAAAATTATCATTTCTTTTAAGGAGTTAGTGAGTTCTAACTCAACCCCCATAGAGATAGTATATCTTATTTCCAACTCTTTTGAATTTTCCTTAAGTTTCAGAATATTTTCTTCTATATGTTTTCTAAATTTTTCCAAATATTCCAAAAGTTTTTCTTTTTCTTCATAACCTACAAGTAAAGTAAATTCTTCTCCTCCTGTACGGGCAATTAAATCACTTTTTCTTCTAAAAAAATTCTTTAGATGTTTGGCAAAATCCTTTAAAACTTCATCTCCTACGCTGTGTCCATAAATATCATTAATCTTTTTAAAATCGTCTATATCTATAACTATGCAAGCTAATTTAGAATTCTGCCTTTTTGCAAGAGTCCACAATTTTGGAGCCTCCTCAAAGAAATATCTTCTATTATGAAGTCCTGTGAGTGGATCTCTATAGGCATAAAATTCTAACTCCTTTATCATATCTAACATTTCAATGGTATTGTTTATTCTTACCATAAATTCTTCTTTACTAAAGGGTTTACTGAGAAAATCATTTGCTCCAGCTTTTAAAAGAATAGGTATCATATTACTTTTGATAATTCCTGAAACTACAATAATTCCCACTTCATTTTTCTTAAATTTTTCTCTAATAGAATATATTAATTCTACAGTATCTTCTTCTGGCAAATAGTAGTCCAAAACTATTAGCTTTATATCTGGATTAGCTGATAATATTTCTAAAGTTTCTAAACCACTTTTAGCTTCAAATACTTGAAAAAGCATATTTTTTAAAATTTTTTTCATTAAAGCCCTGTCGGTCTGGGAATCATCAACAATAAGAATTTTAGTATTTCTATTTTTTAAGGCTCTTGTAATAGCATAAATAACATGTTCAAGTATATTAGGGGTTCCTTTAACTAAATAATCTACCACACCTTTTTCAAGAATTTCTTCCCTTATCTTTTCATCATAGGATGCAGTTAAGACAATAGTAGGAATTTTATTTTTTATAAGAAAATCAATAGCTTCTCCATGCTCAGCATCTGGAAGATGATAATCACAAACACAAAGTAAATAAGAATTTTCTGATACCACCCTTTCTAATTCTTTAAAATTCATTACTTGATCAGTAGGCAATTTAATTTTTTCTCCGATTATCTTAGAAAGAACTCTTAAAACTATTTTATCATCATCAACTAAAAGTATTTTAGACATTTCTAATTACTTCTTTATTTAAATTAAGTTCTACTTTTTATCGCCTCTTTAATAAGTGCTACAAAAATTCCAAGAAAAAATGCCTGTTATAAAGCCAATTGCTGTATAAAGTAAAGGTTTTGGTCTTACAGGTTCTGAAGAAACAATTATATCTAAAGGGCTTATAATTTGAGGATTTTGGAGCCATTTCTGAATCCGTCTTCAACGCTTTTTAAAATTCTTATCTCGAATTAGTCGCACAAATTTTTATTACCACAAATTTTTATTACTTTGCTTAAATTTTGAAACATGTCCTTTATACTTATTATTATTAAGTTACATAAAATTATAACATAAAATTTTTTATGGGCTAATTTTACAAACTCATTTATGGATGTTGATTAAATTAGGGTATTAAAAATTTCTTGAAAAATAAATTTTATAGTTAAACTGTGAAGAACTTAAAGGAAGTTTTGGGATGGCTTGATCAAGCTTTGGCTGACATAAAAACAGCTAAAGATTGTCAGGTTATACTCCTGACGTACTCTCTTCTTCTCTTGACAAATCTAACTCTTCTCTTGACAAATCTAACAGGTATTTTATTCTTTCCTTATGCAGGAATTTTCTGAGGAACAATTAAAGCAGATTATACTTTCTCTTCTTCCTGAGGTTTTATCTCAATATCTTCAAGAGAAGGAAAAAGAATTAAAGGCTATTTCTTTGCTTGAGAGGCTTATTAGGGTGGAAGAGGAGCTTAAGGCTCTGAGAGAAGAGATGAAAGTAAGATTTGAGGCAAATGACAAGAGGTTCGAATCTTTGCTTAGGGAGATGAATGCAAGGTTTGAGGCTGTATTAGCTGAGCAGAGGGCTTTAAGAGAGGAGATGAATGCAAGGTTTGAAGCTATTGATAATAGATTTGAAGCTTTGCAAAGGGAGATGAATGCAAGGTTTGAGGCAATGGATAAAAGATTTGAGGCTATGGATAAGAGATTTGAGGCTTTAGAAAGGCGTTTTAATTTTATGCAGTGGTTAATAGTAGTAGGGTTTTCTTTTCTTGCTATTCTTATAACTTTATTTGGGTTTTTAAAAGGGTAGATGAAAGTTTTAATTCTTGCTGGTGGTTCAGGAACAAGGCTTTGGCCTGCATCAAGAGAAACTTACCCTAAGCAATTTTTGAAACTTAATGGCAAAAAATCCCTCCTTCAGCAAACAATTGAAAGGATTTTAAAAATTTCATCTCCTGAAGACATTATCTTACTTACTAATGAGCAGTATAAATTTCATGTGCTTGCAGAGTTAAACGAGATTTCTGAAAACCTTACCGATAAAATTCTTCTTGAGCCAGCAAGAAGAAACACCGCCCCTGCTATAGCCCTTGGAATAAAATATTGTTTAGAAAGGCTTAGTGTTGAGCCTTCTGAAGTTTTATTCGTTTGCCCCTCGGACCACATTATAAAGCCGGTAGAAAAATTTATTGAATATGTGAGGTTAGCTGAAAAGGTAGCAAAACAAGGTTATCTTATAACTTTTGGGATTAAGCCCCTATATCCAGAAACAGGTTATGGCTACATTAAAATCACTGGTGAAGATCGGGGAGGCTATTATCCAGTTGAGAGATTTACCGAAAAACCAAACCTTGAAACCGTAAAAAGATTCTTAAGCGAAGGAAACTACTTTTGGAATTCAGGAATGTTTGCCTTTACTATCGAAACCATGATAGAAGAGCTAAAGCTTTATGCTCCAGAAATTTATCAACTTTTTAATCATCCTTTAGAGGCTATGATAGCAAACTTTCATAAGATGCCGGATATTTCAATTGATTATGCTGTTATGGAAAAATCAAAAAAGGTTGTTGCCATTCCGATGGACATTTATTGGAGTGACATAGGCTCTTGGGATAGTCTTTATGACGTGTTAGAAAAGGATGAGAAAGGAAATGTCATCTTGGGTAATGTTTTAACTAAGGAGACAGAGGGTTCATTGATAATAGGGAATAAAAGGCTTATAGCAACGATTGATTTAAAAGATCTTATCATAGTAGAAACCGATGATGCTATTCTTATTGCTAAAAAGGGGTCGGCTCAAAAAGTTAAGCATATAGTAGAGGAGCTTAAAGCCTGGAATCGTGTTGAGGCTTTAGAGCATAAGACGGTTTATCGTCCTTGGGGTGAGTATACTGTTCTTGAGGAAGGTCCAAGGTATAAAATAAAAAGGATAGTTGTTAAACCAGGGGCAAAGTTAAGTCTTCAGATGCATTACCATCGGAGTGAGCATTGGGTGGTGGTGAAAGGAACTGCCAAGGTAACGATTGGGGATAAAGTAATGTATGTTCATGAGAACGAATCAGCCTATGTGCCAAAGTCAACCCCACATAGACTTGAAAACCCAGGAAAAGTCCCACTTGAAATCATAGAGGTTCAAAACGGAGAATATTTAGGAGAGGACGACATCGTGAGATTTGATGATGAATATGGGAGAGGATCATAAGAAAGTATTGTAAACATTGTGGATTAAAATGAGTTTATCAAAAGTAAGACTATCTACTGAAGAAATAGAAGCTATAAAAAGAATTATAAGGCAATACGACGAAGATGCTCAAGTTTTTTTGTTTGGTAGTCGTACCGACCCTGAAAAAAAGGGCGGTGATATTGACCTAATTGTAATTTCCCAAAAGATAGATGATGTTTTAAGAAGAAAGATTAAAGTAGATTTATTTTTGGCTTTAGGTGATCGGAAGATAGATCTTATTGTGACAGATAATCCATATAAAGATTTATTTACTAAAATAATGATAGAATCTGGAATTAAGCTATAATGAAGTCTTTGCGAAGAGAAGAATTAATAACTTTATTTTGTGAAGATTTAAAAAGGCTGATAAAAAATAAAGAATGGTTAGAAAAATCTTATTATAAAGCATTGAATATAGATTTAAATAATCTAAAAGAGGAAGACTATGAGAAATTGGAAACTTTATGCAATAGATTTGGTAGAACGATTGATATGCTAATAAATAAAATTCTAAGAGGCTTAGATTTAATTGAACTCGAAGATATTTCAAGAAAACTTGATATTGTAATTAGAGCGGAAAAAAAGAGGACCTTCTCTGCTTAATTTATTCTTTTTTTAAGCTATTTAGTATTATATTTTGCTCAAAAAAATAGTCAGTTCTTTTAATTTCTCAAAATAATAAATAAAAAAATTCTCGGGTATATTTAAAACTTGACTTTCAAAATTCTCGGGCTAAAATAAAAATATGCTCATCATTAAAAGGGACCTATTTGAAGAAATTAAAAACCATCTTTCTGCAAAGGAGATTTCTTTGATTATTGGTCCGAGGCAGGTTGGTAAAACAACCTAAACTTGCCTTACAAATTTATTGTTTCTGGCTCAGGCAGTTTAGATTTAAAAGAGAAAATCCATGAGTCTTTAGTTGGCAGAAAAAGAGTGTTTGAATTATACCCGGTCTCTTTCAAGGAATTTGTTAATTTTAAAACTAATTATCGCTACGAAGAGAGCCTTGAAGAATTTTTTGAGGTTGAAAAAGTAAAAACTGAGAGTTTGCTTAATGAATATTTAAATTTTGGAGGCTATCCAAGGGTCGTTCTTGAAGAAAAGCTTAGTGAAAAAGTAAGAATAATTGATGAAATTTATCGTAGCTATTTGGATAAGGATGTATCTTATTTGATTAAATCAGAAAAGGTTGATGTTTATAGTTCATTAATAAAACTTTTAGCTGGTCAAATTGGTAGACTAATTAATTATTCAGAATTGTCTTCAACCTTAGGAATATCCCTTCAGACTCTTAAAAACTATTTATGGTATGCAGAAAAAACTTTTATTATTCATAGATTGACTCCTTATTTTAGAAATGTTAGAAAAGAAATTACTAAATCACCTGTCATATATTTCTATGATTTAGGTTTAAGGAATTATGCTTTAGGTTTTTTTGGTAAAGTAGAGTTTTCACCTGATATAGGGTTTCTTTTCAAAAATTTTGTTTTTAATATAATAAAAGAAAAATTTAGATTTACAGGAGCAAGTGTTCATTTCTGGAGAACAAAAGATAAAGCAGAGGTTGATTTTGTAATTAATTTTGGCAAAGAGGTTATACCAATAGAAGCAAAATATAAAAAACTAAAGGAGCCAACGGTCGAAAGGTCGTTAAGGAGCTTTATTGAGAAATATCACCCTAAGGAAGCATGGGTAATTAACTTAGCTTTAGAATATGAAGTGAAAATAGATAAAACTATCGTAAAATTTTTACCCTTTTATAGACTTTTGATGTGAGCAAGAACTAAATATGTCACCCGTCCCTGTCACTTTGACCAATTTTAGTTGTGATGCTAAAATCGTTATTAGATAAAGAAAAGAAAATATAAATTTTAGGGTATATAGAGATGCAAGAGAGAAAAAGGCTTGAGGATATTATAAAAGAATTGCCTGAAGACTTGAGAAAAGAGCTTGAGGACTTTGCCCAATTTTTATGGGAGAAGAAATTTAAGCAAGGTCCCAAACAAAAAAGTTACATTTAACATGGGCAGGTGGGCTTAAGGAGTATCGTGATAGATTTACATCTTTAGAGTTACAAAAGCAAGCATTTCCAAGCTTTAGTTTTTGTGTTAAAATTAGTTCAAATCCAAGACATACTTAATAAATAGGAGATAAAGCTATGAATAGATTCGAAACAAAGTTAGAGAAAGAGTTGCAAGAAATAAAAACTTTACTTTTAGAATTATTGGAACGTGATGAACGGTCTAAATCTGAAAACGAAATAAGAGGTATAATGAAATTATTTGAAATTTCAATGAAAGATTTCTTTGAAGATGAAGTTTTATATTCAATTTCTGATATGAAAAAGCTTTACAAATGAAAGGCAAAATAATACTTGTACCATTTCCATTCACAGATTTAACCTTAACTAAATTGAGACAGCTTTAGTGATTCATGAAAGTGAGAATGATGTAATTCTGGCATTTATCACGTCAAAAATACCAACAAAGATTTCTGACACAGATGTTTTATTAACAAAAGAACACCCTTCTTTTGAGAAGACAGGATTAAAAACGGATTCTTTGATTAAGCTTGATAAAGTTGTTACAGTATTAAAAGATTTAATAGTTGGAGAAATAGGCGAAATCGATGATACTCTTAAAGATGAAATAAATGCAAAACTTCAGAAAATTTTCAAATTGTAAAACCATTAGAAATCTCTAAATGAACAAAATTGATACAAACATTTTGGCACCTCTGAAAAATCTGTTAAACCTTAGTAGCAAGCCTGAAGCTATAAGGCATGCCCTTATAAGGTCTTCTTTTCTCAATCTTCTTGCAAGAGGAGCTGGATATCTAAAACATTTAGCTATTGCTATTCTTCTTGGCTTTAGCTATAAGACTGATGCAGTATTTATGGCTTTATCTTTGCTTGGAATTTTTCTTCTTTTTGCCGATGTATTTGATTCAATAGGAGTTCCAAACTTAGTTTCTGCAAGATTAAACGGAGAAGAAGATTTTAAAAGTTTATCTGCACTTTTACTTACTTTTACTCTAATTTTGTCTTTTTCAATTTTAGTTTTTTCAATTATACTTTATCCAATTTTAAAACACATCCCTATAGGTTTTAGCAAAGAAGCAAAGGATTACTTAAGTATATCCTATTTTCTTCTTCTTCCATATTTATTTTTAAACTTTATCTTTCATCATTTTGGAGCAGTTTTAAGAAGCCTTCGCAGATTTACAGAGTATTTTGTGGGGGAATTAATTTTTTCTGTTTCAAGTTTTATCTTTACAGCTTTAGGTCTTTATTTTTTTCGCGATTTTAGGGTAATTCCTATTTCTTTTTCTATTTCTCAAGTTTTGGCAACTTTATTTTTACTTTTGAGAGCAAAGGAATTTATTCATTTAAAATTTTATCTTGATGAAAGAGCTCATTTAATTTTGAAGCATTTTTTCTATCTTTCAGCTTTGTATGGAGTTTTTCATTTATACATTTTTGTTGATAGAGCTTTTGCATCTTTGACAGGTGAGAAAGGAATTTCAGCCTTAACCTATGGTTTAATGGTTGTAACAGTGCCTAAAAATATAGTTAAGCTTGAGCACATGGCTATAACTGCTTTATCTGAAGTAAAGGCGTCTATGGGGAAAATTAATCTTTATATAAAATATTCATTTTTGATAAGTCTTCCTTTCATGATAGGTTTTTTTATTTTAGCAAACTTTTTAATTTCTTTCTTTTTTGGTTATGGGAAATTTAGTTTAGTAGATGTTGAATTAACAGCAGAAGCAACAAAATATTATGCTCTAAGCCTTGCCTTTATGTTTATCTGGCCTATTCTTTACCGAGCTTCTCAAGTGCTAAACTTACTAAAACCTGTTTTTTTCATTGCCATCCTTGGCATCCTTGCCAATGCACTTTTTAATTATCTTTTCGTAGTAGTCTATAATCTTGGGATTAAAGGGATCTGTCTTGCAACCTTTTTCGCTTATTTTATACTTTGTTTTTTAGGCTATTTAGTATTATATTTTGCTCAAAAAAATAGTTAATTCCCTTAAATTTTCAAATAATAAATAAAAATTTCTCGGATAGATTTTAAACTTGACTTTTAAAATTCTCGGTCTAAAATGAAAGCATGCATATCATTAAAAGGGAGCTATTTGAAGAAATTAAAAATCATCTTTCTGCAAAGGAGATTTCTTTGATTATTGGTCCGAGGCAGGTTGGTAAAACAACCTAAACTTGCCTTACAAATTCATTGTTTCTGGCTCGGGTAGTTTAGATTTGAAAGAAAAAATTCATGAGTCTTTAGTTGGCAGAAAAAGAGTGTTTGAACTATACCCAATTTCTTTTAAGGAATTTGTTAATTTTAAAACTAATTATCGCTACGAAGAGAGTCTTGAAGAATTTTTTGAGGTTGAAAAGGTAAAAACTGAGAGTTTGCTCAATGAATATTTAAATTTTGGAGGCTATCCAAGGGTCGTTCTTGAAGAAAAGCTTAGTGAAAAAGTAAGAATAATTGATGAAATTTATCGTAGCTATTTGGATAAGGATGTATCTTATTTGATTAAATCAGAAAAGGTTGATGTTTATAGTTCATTAATAAAACTTTTAGCTGGTCAAATTGGTAGACTAATTAATTATTCAGAATTGTCTTCAACCTTAGGAATATCCCTTCAGACTCTTAAAAACTATTTATGGTATGCAGAAAAAACTTTTATTATTCATAGATTGACTCCTTATTTTAGAAATGTTAGAAAAGAAATTACTAAATCACCTGTCATATATTTCTATGATTTAGGTTTAAGGAATTATGCTTTAGGTTTTTTTGGTAAAGTAGAGTTTTCACCTGATATAGGGTTTCTTTTCAAAAATTTTGTTTTTAATATAATAAAAGAAAAATTTAGATTTACAGGAGCAAGTGTTCATTTCTGGAGAACAAAAGATAAAGCAGAGGTTGATTTTGTAATTAATTTTGGCAAAGAGGTTATACCAATAGAAGCAAAATATAAAAAACTAAAGGAGCCAACGGTCGAAAGGTCGTTAAGGAGCTTTATTGAGAAATATCACCCTAAGGAAGCATGGGTAATTAACTTAGCTTTAGAATATGAAGTGAAAATAGATAAAACTATCGTAAAATTTTTACCCTTTTATAGACTTTTGATGTGAGCAAGAACTAAATATGTCACCCGTCCCTGTCACTTTGACCAATTTTAGTTGTGATGCTAAAATCGTTATTAGATAAAGAAAAGAAAATATAAATTTTAGGGTATATAGAGATGCAAGAGAGAAAAAGGCTTGAGGATATTATAAAAGAATTGCCTGAAGACTTAAGAAAAGAGCTTGAGGACTTTGCCCGTTTTTTATGTGTTTTTTCTAATTTTACTGATAAGTTTACCTCTGTTGAATTACAGCATAAAATATTTCAATAGGATTTTTTTCTAAACAATGAAAATTAAGTTTGTCGAACATGCTAAGGAAAGAATGAAGGAAAGGGGACTTCTGAGGAAGAAGTGAAAACAGTTTTATTATTGGGGATTGAGATTTCTGCAAAGAAAGGTAGAAAAGCAAAAGAGATGGTTTTTGAATATGAGAAGAAATGGCTTGGGAGAATATATCCTTAAAAGAAAGTAGTGGTAATATATATTGAAGAAGATGATGAAATCGTTGTTATTACAGTAAAAGTTTTTTATGGAAAGTGGAGGTAAATAATGAGAATTACTTATGACCCAAAATATGATCTCCTTTATATTAAATTGGGAAAAGCTAAAAAGTTTTTTGTAAAGAGGTAGATGAGGATATAACCTTTGATGTTGATGAGTCTGGGAAATTGATAGGGATAGAAATCCTTTCCGCATCTGAACATATAGATTTTAAATTTTTATTTCCTGTTGAAATTACTAAAGAAACTTTAAAAAAGAGAAGACAAATTGATAAAAAGAAATAATCTTACCTTAGATTTTAAAAAGTTAAGTTGTAGAGGAGGCAATAAAGATGCAGGAGAGAAAAAGGCTTGAGGATATTATAAAAGAATTACCAGAAGACTTGAGAAAAGAGCTGAGGACTTTGCTGATAAGTTCAACAATTATTTAAAGAAGGAGGAAGACAATGTCAATATTAATTATTAAGAAAGAGATGAAGATAGATGATAAAATTTTAACCATTGAACTCCCTGAAGAATTCAAAGGTCAAGAAGTTGAAATAACAATTAGATTAAAAGAAAGTATAGAAAAGGAAATTTTAGCAGATCAAATTAAAGTTGATACAACTAAATGGAAGTTTAATAGAGAAGAAATGTATGCCAGATAAAGTATTTATAGATACAAATATTTTAATTTATGCATATTCAACAATGAGCTTAACAAAAGAAATATAACTTTTACTATTTTAGAATCTTACAGTATTGTAATTAGTGTTCAAGTTATAAATGAATTTATTTGGATAATGAATAGAAAATTTAATATTAACTACGATAAATTAGAAGTTTTAGTAGATAGATTTTGGGAAAAGTTTGAAGTTTCTTTGATAAACAAATTTTCCATTGAGAAAGCTTTAAAAATAGCTCAGGATTATAAGTATTCCTACTGGGATAGTCTTATAATTGCTTCTGCATTAGAAAATGAATGCTCGATACTTTTTACCGAGGATATGCAAGATGGTCAAGTAATAGAAGGCAGATTAAGAATAAAGAATCCTTATGTATCTCCTTTGCCCAGGCCTTAGCAACTATTCTAAGCTTTGGTTTTTGTGGTAAAATTAGTTCAAATCCAAGACATACTTGATAAAAAGGAGATAAAGTTATGAAGAGATTTGAAACAAAGTTTGAGAAGGAGTTAAAAGAAAAAAACTTTGCTTTTAGAATTGTTGGAACGTGATGAACGATCTAAAGCTGAAAATGAAATAAGAGGTATAATGAAGTTATTTGAAATTTCAATGAAAGATTTTTTTTGAGGATGAAGTTTTATATTAAATTTCCTTGCCCATTTCCATTTACAGATTTAACTTTAACTAAATTAAGACTAGCCTTAGTTATTTAAATAATCTTGCCTTAGATTTTAAAAAGTTAAGTTCTAAAGGAGGATATAGAGATGCAAGAGAGAAAAAGGCTTGAAGATATTATAAAAGAATTGCCAGAAGACTTAAGAAAAGAGCTTGAAGACTTCGCCCGTTTTTTATGGGAGAAGAGAAGAAAAAAAATTAAAGAAAAACCTAAATTTGATTGGGCTGGTGCTCTTTCTGATTTTGCTGATAAGTTTACCTCTGTTGAATTACAGCATAAAATATCAGACTGGCGGATTGATGAAAAATGAAAGTTTTAATAGATACAAACATTATTCTGGAAATTCTTTTGAATCAAGAAAGAGCTAATGAAGCAAGAAAGTTACTAGAAAATTCAGATAATTTTGCTTTTTTTCTATCTGATTTTTCGCTCCATTCAATAGGAATTTTATTATTTCGAACAAAGAGGCATTATAGTTTTTATCAGTTTTTAAAAGATATGATTTTTAGTGAAATATTGTCTATACTTTCGCTATCCTGTGAAGATATGAACAGAGTTATTGAAGTATCTACACGTTTTGACCTTAATTTTGATGATGCCTATCAATATGTAGTAGCAGAGAAATATGGTTTAACTATTATTAGTTTTGATTCAGATTTCAATAAAACAGAGCTTGGCAGAAAAACCCCAAATGAGGTTTTAGAGGAATTGAACTTATTAAGACAAAAATGAACAAAATTGATACAAACATTTTGGCACCTTTGAAAAATCTTTTAGCTACTGAAACAAGAAGAAGGCTTTTTGAGAATTTCCTATCCTTATCCTTTTTACAGGTTGCAAACTATATTTTCCCGCTTATAACCCTTCCTTATCTTGTAAGGGTTTTAGGACCCGAGAAATTTGGGCTTATCTCCTTTGCCCAGGCTTTTATCGGATATTTTGTGATTTTAACCGATTATGGCTTTAACCTTTCCGCAACAAGGGAAATAGCTATTTATAGGGAAGATAAAGAGAAGGTTTCAGAAATTTTTAGCTCCGTGATGGTTATAAAATTCTTCCTTTTCTTTCTTTCCTTAGGTATAATGTCTGCCATAATATTTACATTTGAAAAATTTCGGCAAGATTGGGAGATATATTACTTGACTTTTGGCATGGTTTTAGGACAAGTCCTTTTTCCTGTTTGGTTCTTTCAGGGAATGGAAAGGATGAAGTATATTACTTTTTTAAACATCTTAGCCAAGCTTATTTTTACAATTGCTATTTTTGCATTCGTAAGAAAAGTGGAAGATTATTTATACGTTCCGCTTTTAAATTCCTTAGGATTTATAGTTGCGGGTGTTTTAGGTTTATGGATTGTGTTTAAGGATTTTGGGATAGGGTTTAGAATGCCAAGTTGGGAGGGAATAAAACATCAACTAAAAGAAGGATGGTATATATTTATCTCAACTGTGGCTATAAGTTTGTATACAATATCTAACACATTCATTTTAGGATTATTTACAAATAATACTATCGTTGGATATTATTCTGCTGCTGAAAAAATTATAAAAGCTATTCAAGGATTATTAGGTCCTATTTCGCAAACTATTTATCCACATGTAAGTAAGCTAATGTATGAATCAAAAGAATGTGGTATAAAATTCTTAAGAAAGGTTACGCTTTTAATAGGTAGTTTTAGCTTTGTTTTATCTTTAATTATATTCATATTTGCTGATTTAATTGTGAGAATAGTTTTAGGATCTCAATATACAGAATCTGTAATTGTTTTAAGAATTTTAGCGTTTTTACCCTTTATTATTGGATTGAGCAATATTTTTGCAGTACAAGGGCTAATAGCATATGGAAAATTAGAAATTATCCCTAAAATAACATTAGCTGGAGCCATTTCAAACATATTTATTGCTTTATTATTAGTAAATTTACTGCAAGCTGTTGGAGTAGCTATATCAGTTTTAATTGCAGAAGCAGTAGTTACTTTTATATCCTTTTATTATTTTAAAAGAGTTATAATAGACCGGAGGGTTATATCATGAAATATTTCAAAAATTTTATAAAGAACAAAATTTATCAATTATTTAATCACATTCTAGATTCAGATGCTAAAAATGTAGACCGAGAACTTCAAAGAAGGGCTTTAAAATCAACTGTTGATTTTATTTTAACTGAAAAAAGATTGTTAAAAACTAAGATCTTTACAAATAGATTTGAACTTTTAAAATATGCAATTGCTGAAATTACTATAGATGGCTTTATAATTGAATTCGGTGTATATAAAGGAGAAACAATAAATTATATAGCTAGTTTATTACCAAATAAACAAATTTATGGATTTGATAGTTTTGAAGGCTTACCAGAAACATGGAGATATAATTTTTATAAAGGTACATTTAAAATTGATACTTTACCAAAAACAAGGAATAATGTAATTTTAATCAAGGGGTGGTTTGAAGATACCTTACCGATTTTTATTGAAAAGATTGGTAATTCTCCTATTAGTTTTATACATGTTGACTGCGATTTGTATTCGTCTACAAAAACAATTTTTCATTATTTAAAAAATAATATAGTACCAGGTACTGTAATTGTTTTTGATGAGTTTTTTAATTATCCTGGGTGGGAAGAGGGGGAATTCAAAGCTTTTTACGAATTTGTTGAGGAATGTGATGTTGCTTTTGAATGGCTTGGATTTGTAATTAACAATGAGCAGGTTGCTTTAAAAATTACTAGAATTGGAGGGAATAAAATTGTTTAACCATATCGTTGTTGGTTCAGGTTTTGCAGGAAGCGTGATTGCCGAACGGATAGCAAATGTATTAAATCAAAAAGTTTTAATTATTGAAAAAAGAAACCATATCGGTGGAAACTGCTATGATTATAGAGATGAAAACAATATAATAGTGCATAAATATGGACCTCATCTTTTTCATACAGATTATAAAGAGGTATTTGATTATCTATCAAACTTTACAGATTGGCATATATATCATCATAAAGTCTTAGCGTTTGTGGATGGAAAAAAGGTACCGCTACCATTTAACCTTAACAGCATTTATGAGGTTTTCCCACAAGAATTGGCTAAAAGGTTAGAAGTAAGACTCATTGAAAAATATGGCTATGGAACTAAAATTCCTATTCTTGAACTTCTAAAAGAAGAAGATCAAGATTTAAAGTTTTTGGCAAACTATGTATATGAAAAAATTTATAAAAATTACACCATGAAACAATGGGGGCTAAAGCCCGAAGAAATTAGCCCTCAGGTAACAGCAAGAGTTCCCATTTACGTTAGCAGGGATAATAGATATTTCACTGATAGATATCAGGTGATCCCTAAGGACGGATATACTAAAATTTTTGAGCGAATGCTAAATCATCCAAACATAAAAATAATGCTAAATACGGATTTCAAAGAGGTAATTTCTATAGATTTTGAAAGAAAGAAAATTTATTTCTTAGGACAAGAGTTTAAGGGTAAATTGATCTTTACAGGTATGATAGATGAGCTATTTAATTTTAAATATGGGATCCTTCCTTATAGAAGTTTAGATTTCAAGTTTGAAGCGATAGAGCAAGAATATTATCAGGAGGCACCAGTAATTAACTATCCAAACGATTATGAATTTACAAGGATAACCGAGTTCAAGCATATTCATCCTGTAAAGTCAGAAAAAACTACTATTTTAAAAGAGTACCCAAAAGCCTATAGTTCTAATACAGATATTCCATGCTATCCTTTATTGACAAAAGAATCAGAAGAGCTTTACTATCGATATAAAGAGGAAGCAGAGAAGTTTAAAAATTTAATTCTTGTAGGTAGACTTGCGGAATATAGATATTATGACATGGACGATGTTGTAAAAAGAGCATTAGAGGTGTTTGAGGAAAGGATAAGATGAGTGATAAAGTTTGTGCAGTAGTAGTAACCTATAACAGAAAAAATTTATTACTTGAATGTTTAAAAGCGCTTAGAAAACAGACAAGACCTATACAGGGGCTTTATTTGATAGATAATGCTTCAACCGATGGGACTCCAGAGTTATTATTGGAGAAAGGTTATATTACTGAGTTGCCCCCTCAAAATATAGAAGAACCATGGGAAAAAGAGTTTATTATACAAAATTTAACAGATGGGGAAGAAATAAAATTATATTATGTTAGAATGCATGAAAATACAGGTGGTGCAGGCGGATTTTATGAAGGAGTTAAGAGAGGGTATGAGAAAGGATACGATTGGTTGTGGTTGATGGATGATGATGCAGAACCAAAAGAGGATGCATTGGAGAGTTTGAGCATCTACTTTAAGAATAGTAATATTGTAGGCTTAGCTGGTTCAGTTTTGTTACCAAATAGGACTATAGCAATCTATCATAGAGGGAAGATAAATTTTAAAAAAGTTTTTCCTTTAATTCAAATTCCATTACAATTACAAGAATACCAAAAACAAACGGTCGAAATCGACATGGCATCATTTGTAGGTTTATTAGTAAGAAGAAATGCAATTGAAAAAATAGGTTTTCCTAAAAAAGATTTTTACATTCATCATGATGACATAGAGTACTGTATACGTCTAAGAAGTATAGGAAAAATCTTGCTTGTTCCTAAGAGTATAATATTTCATAAAAAAGCTTCCAAAACAGAAGTAGAAAAATTTTTTTTAGGAAGAAGAAAACTAAGAAAAAACTTTAGCGAATATTGGCTTACCTATTATGGTATTAGAAATCTTGTGTGGTTAGGTAAAAGATATTCTAAAAGTAAAACTTTATTTTATTATCAAATGTTTAAATTTTTGTTAAGACAAATATTAGGAATAATTTTACTTGATGATAATAAATTAAAAAGAATTAAATTTATCATAAATGCTTATATAGATGGATTACAAGGAAAATTTGACAACAAAAAACCAAAAAGATTGCTATACGAAAAATGAACCTCAAAAATTTATAGAAGATTTAAAGAAAATTTTTATAAAAGTTGAAAAATGACTTATCCAAAAGTTTATATAATACTTTTAAATTACAATAACTGGACAGATACGATAGAGTGCTTAAATTTTTATTTTATTTGCTATAAAAATCAACAGGCTTGTTAGATTTGTCAATTTGATAAACCTATATAAGGTTAAATTAAATGAGTAAAGTATTTGGTATTATTGTAACTTATAAGCCTAATATGGAAATTTTAGAAAAATGTATCGAAAGTTTAGCAAATCAGTTAAACAAATTAATTATTGTAGATAATACTCCTGGTAGATGTGAAATGCTTGAGAGTTTCAAAAAAATCTCAAATATTGAAATTATATATTTGAATGATAACTATGGAATAGCTTATGCGCAAAATGTAGGGATAAAAAGGGCATTAGAAGAAGGGGCAGATTATGTATTGCTTTCTGACCAGGATACGATTTATCCTTTAGATTATGTTGAAAAAATGCTTGAATGTTTTAAAGAAGATAAAGTGGCGGCAGCAGGACCTCTTTTTTATTCAATAAATGAAAGAAAAATTCATCCATTTATCAAGAAAGGTTTTTTAGGTTTTAAAAAGATATACCCCAAAAATGGGAAACATGAGGTATTCCAAATAATATCTTCGGGTATGATAATAAAAACAGAGTTTTTGCCTAATGTTGGTTCAATGTGTGAACAATTATTTATAGATTGGATTGATTTAGAATGGTGTTGGAGAGCTATAAAAAAGGGTTATAAAATAATAGGAAATGCTGATGTTATAATTAATCATAGATTAGGAAATACTTCTAAGTCTATATTGTATAGATCAATAACTTTAAGAAATCCATTGCGCCATTATTATATTACAAGAAATGCTTTTTATCTTGCACTTAAATCCAATAGTTTAGATTTTTTGCATAAACTTACTTTATTTTTTAAATCTTTTAAATATATTATAGGTTTTACTTTGTTTTCCAAACCTCATTTTTTAAATTTCATATATACCCTCAAAGGCTTCTATCACGGAATTATTGGTAAATTAGGAAAACTTGATGAAAAACATTAATGTATCAATCGTTCTTTTTAAAAATGATAAGAATTTAGTTGAAAAAGCAATTTATTCTTGTATAAATTCAACTTTAATTAACAAGCTTTATCTAATTGATAATTCGTCAACAGACGCATTGAGTTGTTTAGCAAATCTTGATAGCAGAATAATATACATTTTTAATAATGCTAACCTTGGTTATGGGAAGGCTCACAATATAGCACTTAGAAAATCAATTGAAGAAAATATTCCATACCATCTTGTCTTAAATCCTGATGTCTACTTTGAAAGCGGGGTTTTAGAAGAGCTTTACAATTTTATGGAGGCAAATAAAGATGTTGGAATAGTTATGCCGAAGGTTTTGTATCCTGATGGAAATATTCAGTACTTATGCAAACTTTTACCTACGCCCTTAGATTTATTTGGAAGAAGATTTTTAAATTTTGGTCCTTTCAAAAAAATTATAGATAAAAGAAATGAAATATATGAGCTTAGATTTACTGGGTATGATAAAATTATGGAAGTTCCTTATTTATCTGGATGTTTTATGTTCATAAGGACTGAAGTCCTTAAAAAAGTAGGACTTTTTGATGAAAGATTTTTTATGTATCTTGAAGATACTGATTTATCTCGTAGAATACATAGGGTTGCTAAAACAGTTTATTATCCCTATGTTCATGTTTATCATGAATATGGTAAAGGATCTTACAAAAACTTAAAACTTCTCTATTATCATATCAAAAGTGCCATTAAATATTTTAATAAATACGGCTGGTTTTTCGATAAGGAAAGGAAAGAGATAAATAAGAGAATTTTAAAAAAGTTAGGTTGGTACAACCCTTAGATATTTGGAGAAATCATAATAGTTTGATATAATAAAGAAAATTTTTATAAAGGAAATTTTAAGGAGTGAGGACATGAACTCTCAAATTAAAGCGGTTATACTTGCTGGTGGCTCTGGAACAAGGCTTTATCCGGTTACTCAGGTGGTAAATAAGCATCTTCTTCCTATCTACAATAAACCTATGATCTATTATCCCCTCTCTTTAGCTATGCTTTTAAAAATTAGAGACATAGCCTTAGTTGTTAATCCTCAGGATAGGGAGAGCTTTGAAAAGCTCTTGAAGGATGGTTCGCATTTGATATGAATAATATCTTATATTTTTCAGTAGGAGCCAAGGAGGTCGTCGGCTGAAGGTTAATCCTAAAGGTTTAAGCCACGGGTTGGGCTTTTTTCTTTGCCTATGCAGTGCCATACTCAGAGTGCTCCAGAGAGGAAGCTTGGAAAATTTTTAGGCAACTGCTTAATAGGTTTCTCCCGGTGTTATAAAACAAAAAAACATGTAGGGGCGAGTGGCTGCTCGCCCTTTAAAAACAAAACATTGGGCGCCCAACCGGGCGCCCCTACGATTGGTTTTTAAGGCAAACGCCGTTTGCCCTGCTTTCCACCCTGCGCCCCGAGCCGTCAGGTGAGGGGTCTCGCCTTTTCCGTGTTGCAAACTTTATTTTTCCCGTTTATAATTCTTAAACTGAATGTTGCCTTTTAAGGGGAAAACCTATGCCACCCATGCTCACTTGCCCAATTTGCGGAACTGGGGTAGAAGCAGGCTCTTTCAAAGAGGTTTATGTCTCCCCTTACAACAAAAAGGAATACAAACGCTATGAGTGTCCAAACTGCGATGTCCATTGGTGGGAGCTACTAAAGATAATCTCGGAATTTTATGAAAGTGAGGTTTTTGAATCCTATATTGCATTCCATGAAGGCGTAGGAACAAGGCTTAATGAAAACCACAAAGCTTTTTTTAAATACTTTTCTTCCAATGTAAGAAGTAAGCTTTTAGATGTAGGCTGTGGAGACGGAAGATTTTAAAGACATGTTAAAGAACAAGGCTTTAAAGTATGGGGAATAGATTTTGATAAAAAATCTGTAGAGAATGTAAAAAGAAACCTTGGTATTGACACCGTTTTTGCTATGGGCTTGGAAGAGTTTTATGAATATGCTAAGGAGAAAAACTTAAAGTTTGATGTAATCATCTTTTTTGAGGTTTTAGAATATCAGGACAAACCAAGGGAATTTCTGGAAATGGTAAAAGGGCTTTTGAGGGAAGGAGGATACATAGCGGGAAGCGTGCTAAATAGGGAGCGTTTATTCGTAGAGATAGATTGGAAATATTATATAGATAATCCCCCTCATCACTTTTTAAGATTTTCAAAGTCCTCCCTTGAAAAAGCTTTGAATTTTGCTGGGTTTAAAGATATTGAAGTTTATAAATTAGACATTCCTTTCATAGAACTTTTTCCCTATCTTGAAAAAAAGCTTTTTGGAAACTTGGACAAGCTTAAAATAAAGCTAAAAGGTATGGTGCTTGGGGATGAAAGAAAGGCAAGAGTTTATGTGGTAGAGGATCTTATGGAAGTTAGACCGAGTAAAGGTAAAGTCTACATACTTATGATGCTTAAGTTAATCAGGAATGCTATACTTTTGCCCTTTGCTTTGAGGTATGTTGGAAGGTTGAAAGAGAATGAACTTTATTTATATTTTCAAGCTAAATATAACTTAGGGAAAGTTAGTTATATTTCCTTCTTATAATAGCTTTAAATAAAAAATGACTTATCGAAAAGTTTATATAATACTTTTAAACTACAACAAGTGAACTGATACAATAGAGTGTTTGGAAAATAAATATGCAAAGTAGGGTATTTGTTGTAACGGTAACATACGGGAATAGGTTTCACTTACTAAAACAAGTTATAGACGCAGCTTTAAAGGAAGGTGTATATAAAATAATAGTTGTTGACAACAATTCAGCCCCAGAAAGTAGAGAAAAGCTAAGGGAATACGAAAAAGAACTTGGTAGTCAAAAAATTAAAGTTCTTTATCTTGATGATAATTATGGTTCTGCTGGTGGATTTAAAAGAGGATTGGAAGAAGCATATAACGATCCGGAGTGTGAATTTATATGGCTTTTAGATGATGATAATAAACCTCTGGAAGGGGCATTGAAAATACTATTGGATTTTTGGAATTCTTTTAAAATAGAGAATAAAGAAGAGAAAATTGCACTTTTATCGTATCGTTTTAAAAAAGAACAGGTTGCCAAAAAATCAATAATTTATAATAAGCCAGAGATGGTAATTGGATTAAAAAATAGCTTCTTAGGATTTCATATAAAAGAATTTCCAAAAAAAATTCTTAGATATTTAAAAAGAAGATTTTTAGAAAAAAATAATACCTCAAAAGAAGAAGATTATGGATTTGGAAGTGTACCTGTTGCACCCTATGGAGGTTTATTTATACACAAAAATATCATAAATAAAATCGGTTATCCAAATGAAAATTTTTATTTATATGCTGATGACCATGAATGGACATATAGGATAACTAAAAATGGAGGGAAAATTTACTTAATACTGAATAGCAAAGTTGATGATATAGAATTATCATGGCATGTTCCAAAGGAAATCAAAGAAACATCATTTTCAATAATTTCAAAAGGCAATCCTTTTAGAGTGTATTATAGTATTAGAAATAGAGTTTATTTTGAAATAAATAATTTAGTAAACAGCAAAATAATATATGAGATTAATGTTTTTACGTATTTGCTTTTAATTAGTCTTTCAAGCACTAAAAATTTAAAAATAATTATAAAAGCAATAAAAGACGGATTTAAAGGAAACCTTGGAAAGAGAGAGATTTAAAATGAGAATACTATTTATAAATGTTTTATATGAACCTTACATAGGTGGTGGAGCAGAAATTACTTTAAAGCAGCTTGTCAAAGGAAATCAAATTTTAGGTCATGAAGTAAAAGTTTTAACTTTTTGGGATAAAGATGATAAGGAAGAAGTTATAGACGGGATTCCCGTTTATAGAGCTAAGATACCTAATCTCTATTTACCATATGGGAAGATGAGGCAACCTTTTTTTAAAAGAGTGTTGTGGCATATTTTTGATATTTATAACCCTTTAGCAAAAAAAATTGTTTTAAAGCAAATTAAAGAATTTAAACCAGACTTAGTTAGTATACACAATACCCAAGGGTGGTCTTGTTCTATATGGGATGCTGTAATAGAAACAAGCATACCAACTATACAAGTTCTTCATGACTTATATCTTTTATGTCCAAGAAATATGTTTAAAGATAATGTTGTTTGTAAAAAGCGATGTTTAGTATGTAAATTAATGAGATTCCCATACAAACAAAAATCAAATAAATTAAAAGCTGTTGCCGGGATAAGTAATTTTATCTTAAATCATTATTTAAGTTATGGATATTTTCAAGAGGTCCCTATAAAAAAAGTAATACATAATTCACGAAATTTAGACACTAAAATAAATAAGAAAATAGATCGAAATTACATAAACTTTGGGTTTATTGGAACTTTAGCACCAAATAAAGGAATAGAAGTTTTACTAAAAGCTTACCATAAAATTAAAAAACCAAATTATAGGTTGTTTGTAGCTGGATCAGGTAAGGAAGATTATGAAAAATATTTAAAATCTAAATATAAAGATAATTCAATTATTTTTATGGGAAAGGTTAATCCTAAGGATTTTTTTGAAAGAGTTGATGTTACTATTGTTCCAAGTATTTGGTATGAAAATTTTCCTGGAGTGATAGTAGAATCTTTTGCGTTTGGTGTTCCAGTTATAGGAAGTAATATTGGTGGTATTCCAGAGATGATTTTAGAAGGGGTAAATGGTATGCTTTTTAATCCGTACAATGAAAATGAATTAATCGATAAAATGTTAAGATTTGAAACTGAAATTGAGCATTGGAGAAGTAAATCTGATACTATTAAACAAAGTGCTTTGAAATTTTTAGATTACAATGGATGGGTAAGAAAATGGGAAGAGTTGTATTTAAATGTTTTAAAAGATTAGGATTTAAAAATAAAGATAACGGTTTTTGGTATATATTCATACCCATTTTATTCATGCTTTTTATTTTTCACCCTCCAAAAAACGGTTAAAGAAAACAGACTTTGAAGAAATGTATCAAGTTATTGTAGTAGATAATAACTCACCAAATAATTTTATAGGATACTTAAAAGCTTGGGCAAAGGGGAAGCTTGATGTTTGGGTTAATTCCAATAATCCTTTAAGAAATTTGTCCTTTCCTCCAGTTCCAAAACCAATACCTTATATTTACTACACAAGAGAAGAGGCTAAAAAAGGTGGGAGTCCTGAGCTAGAGGAAGAATTAAAAAATAAAATGCCTAAAGATATAACTTCAAAGTATCCTATGGTGTTTATACAAAGTGGTGGTAACTTAGGCTTTGCAGGTGGTAATAATGTTGGAATTAGGTATGCCTTGGCAAAAAATGACTTTGATGGTGTTATTCTTTTAAATAATGATACAGTGATAAAGAGGGATACTATTTCAAATTTGGTTAATGCACGATTGGAATTTGGAGAGCAGGCAATATATGGTGGAAGAATTTATTATTATTCTGATCCAGACAGAATATGGTATGATGGAGGGAGATTTAATGAGTGGATAGGAAGGACAACGCATTTAAATATGAGAAAACTAAAAACTGAGGTGAAAAATAATCAGGCTATAAAAGAAGTAAATTTTATTACTTTTTGCTATGTTTTAATTCCAAAATTCATTTTAGACAAAATTGGTTTACTCGATAAGTCTTATTTTATGTATGCAGAAGATTTAGATTATTCTTATAAGGTATGGAAGTCTGGATACAAATTATATCATGTAGTTAATTCAGAAATTTGGCATAAAGTTGGTGCAAGCTCAGGAGAGGAGGAAATAAGCGAGTTTTCAGCGTATCGGATGATGCGTAGTAGGGTCAGATTTATAATATCAAGACTTCCGTATGCCCAAAAAATAGCTTCAATATATTTTTTAATAATAACCAGACCTATCCGCTTTTTATTTTTTTATATAAGGAGAGCTAAATATATAATAAATGCTCAAATAAAAGGACTTATGGATGGTTTTAAAAAATTAAAATGAAAAATCAACCTTTATACTCATTCATATTTTTTTTGTTATGTATCGCAATGATATTCACTGACTTACCTATTTATGAAAAAACAGTAACTCATAGTTTAATGATATTTTTTGCTCCTTTAATTTTTGTGTCCATTTTAGTTGCAAAAAATTTTAAAGCGCTGCTAACAAAAAATTTAAAGCTTTTTATCCTATATATAATCATTTCGTTTGTGATTTCATTATTTTTGCTTTATTTTTCAATCTTAATAAAAGGGGAATTTTACGCATATAACAAAAATCTACTTATAAAACATTTTGAAGCTTTTATTTCTCTTTCTCTGCTCCATTTTATGGTGTACTTCTTATTAATATTAGTTTTCAATAATTTAACTCCTAAATTACTAAAAAATTTTGTTTTTCTATTTTTCCTATTTTTAACGCTTGTTGGACTTATCGAATATTTAGATTCAGGGAAATTAAATATGTTTCATTCCAAACCGAAAGATTATGAAAGATTGAGATTATTTACAGCTGAACCATCGCATTGCGTTTTATTATATCTAACATTTAGTTTGCTAAGTTTGTTTTTTGCTGAAAATATTTCTTTGAAAATTTTTATATCAATTTTATCGGGAATAATTTTTATTCTAATAAACTCTAAAGGAGGTTTCATTACTCTTTTTTTAGTATCCATTATTTTATTTTTAAAGAAGATTAAGAATATAAAATATGCTATTCTTCTTTTATTGATATTACTAATAGCATCTTATCTTTTAGTGAAGTTTTCTCTTCCTTCTCTTTACATAGATATAAATAATTTCTCGTCTTTCTCAACAAGATTTTCTTCTTTAATTTCCGTAATCATAATTTTATTCAAGTATCCTTTAGGCTTAGGCTATGGAAGTTACCTTTTATATTATCCTAAAATTCTTGATCAAAGCTATGAAATTGCAAATACTCTATTTACAAATTTATTTGGTATTCCTCTTTCGTATGCTGAAATTTCAGATATGATATCCACAGGGGAAAACATAGGAGCAAAAGCTGGAATACCACAAGCTGTAATGCTTAGTGGATGGGTTGGAGTAATATTTTGGTTAATAATTTTTAGGAATAGTTTGAAGTATATAAAAAAACTTGACATAAATACTTCAAAGAAAATTATACTTGAAATTTTAATTTTATACATATTTATTCAACTTTTAATAGGTTCAGATTACACATTACTTTATGTTATTTGGCTTCCCATCGCTTTTATTGAGGTAATGTATTACAAACAACAGAAGGCTATACGTAATGAAACCTAAACTTTTATTTTTAGCTCCTCAAAATCCATATCCACCAATAGATGGTGGTAAGATAAGTATTTATTATCCAGTAAAATATTTAAGTAAATTTTTTGAAATTTTCTTTATAACACCCGTTAAACAAATAGACAAGAAAGTAAACAGAGCGATAAAACATTTTGAGAATATGGGGGTTAAATATTTTCCTGTTGTAAAAAATACAGATGATAAAATTATAGATTTATTAAAGAATGTATTTAATAAAATTCCATTCAAATGGTATAAGTATTATTCTGATGAGATCTATAAATTATGCGTAAAGCTTATGATCAAGGAAAATATAAACTACAATTTTACGAGTGCTCCCCATATGGCTTTGTATGCTGTAAAATTAAAAAAATTTAATCCTAATTTAAAAATATACCTGCGCGAACATAATATTGAATTTTCTTTGGTAGAGCAATTTGTTAATTTAACAAAAAATCCAGTATATAAATTAATAGGTATATGGCAATTAAAGAAGTCAAGATTTTTAGAACAGAAATATTGGGAGTTGTTTGATAAAATTTTTTTTATTTCTGACCATGATTACGAAACAGCAAAAAGATTAAGACCAGACTTAGTAAGTAAATTTTATGTGCTATATGATGGATTTGAGATTAATAAGACTTGTGAAGGTAATGAGTATAGTAAAGCATTTATTATACCTACTAATATTACAACTATACAAAATCAAATAAGTGTAAAATGGTTTATAGAAAAAATTTGGATACCATCTTTTGATTATATTAAACAAAATAATCTTGTTCTTTCAATAACTAGCGGTTCAGAACGTAAATGGAAGAAAATTTTAGGTATTCATAATTTAGAACAATTTAATATAAGATTTTTGGGATTTATAGAAAATATTGATGAAGAATTATGTAAGCATAAATATGTAATATCTCCTACCATTATGGGAAGCGGATTAAGGTTGAAAATACTTCACGGTATGGCTTTAGGGAAAGTTGTTTTTGCTACAGGATATGATGTTAAAACTGTAAAAGTATTTAAAGATATGGATAATATCGTAGAATTTAATAATTCAATTGAATTTATAAAAAAAATAAAAATAATTGAAGAAAATCCCACTTTATTTAATACTTTGAGCAAAAATGCTGTTAAAACAATTCAAAAGTATTTTAATTGGAATTATTACGCAAAAATTATATTTAAAATTTCGTTGGAAGAAAACTATGAAAGTGCTCCATCTTGGCAAACTTTGTCCACCTAATGAAGGGGGTATAGAGGTTTTTTCTTTTGACCTACTTGAAGCTTTAAATAAAAAAGGCATAAAAGTGGATTTACTTTGTTTTGGTGAGGACACAAGAGAGGATAACTATAATAACTTTAAATATTTTGCTTGCAAGATGAATCTTAAGTTGAATTCTGCCCCTTTATCTTATGATTATATCAAAACTTATAGAAAAATAATTGAGCACTACGATATTATTCATGTGCATAGCCCGAATCCATTGGCTGAAATATTGACATTAATAACGGATAAAAAAATTATAATTCATTGGCACTCAGATATAGTAAGACAGAAAATTTCTTATTTTTTTTATAAACCTATTCAGCAAAAGGTTTTAAAAAAGGCAGATAAAATAATAGCAACTTCTCTTCAATATCTCGAAACATCCAAACAAATAAAAAGCTACAAAAATAAAGCAATAGTGATTCCTTTAGGGCTAAACCCAAAAAGGCTTAAGATTAACGAACAGGACTTAAGGGAATTTGATGGAATAAAAGAAAAGATAAACAATAAGAAGGTCGTTTTAGCTGTTGGGAGGCTTATAGAATACAAAGGTTTTGAATACCTCGTCGAGGCGAGCCAATTTTTAAAAGATGATACAGTTGTTCTTATAGCTGGTGGAGGTCCTTTGTATGGAACTTTAAAAGACAAAATTGAAAAATTAAACCTGAAGGATAAGGTCTTATTGCTTGGCAGAGTCAATAATGTATCGGTGTATATGAAAAATTGTGATCTATTTTGTCTACCCTCTATTAGTAGAAATGAAGCTTTCGGTTTGGTTTTAGTAGAAGCTTTATATTTTGGGAAACCTCTCGTTACAACAAATGTAGAAGGATCTGGAATGAATTATATAAATAAACATAACGAAACTGGATTGATTGTTCCTCCTAAAAATCCAAAAGCATTGGCAGAGGCTATAAATACAATTTTATCTGATGAAAAACTTTACGAAAAATTTTCAAAAAACGCTTTTGAAAGATTTAAAGAATTTGAAATTGATTCGGTAGCTGATAGAATAATAGAAGTTTATGAAATAGTTTTGAAAAAATAAAAACTTTAAATGGACTCATGAACTCTCAAATTAAAGCGGTGATTCTTGCAGGTGGCTCAGGAACAAGGCTTTATCCGGTTACTCAGGTGGTAAATAAGCATCTTCTTCCTATCTACAATAAACCTATGATCTATTATCCCCTCTCTTTAGCTATGCTTTTAAAAATTAGAGACATAGCCTTAGTTGTTAATCCTCAGGATAGGGAGAGCTTTGAAAAGCTTTTTGGGGATGGTTCTCATTTAGGAATGAAGATTTCTTATATTATTCAAGAAAAGCCAAGGGGATTGGCTGAAGGATTAATCCTTGCTGAGAAGTTTTTAGATGGAAGCAGTGTTTTCTATCTTCTTGGGGATAATGTAGTTTTTGGGCATAATTTGCCTTTAGTTTTAGAAGAAGCTTTAAATGAGGTTTTAACAGAGGGTGGGGCTTTTTGCTTTGGCTATGCAGTGCCAGACCCTGAAAGGTTTGGTGTAGTTGAGTTTGATGCCTCTGGGAGAGTTCTTTCAATTGAAGAAAAGCCAAAAAAGCCAAAATCTAATTATGCGGTGATAGGAGTTTACTTCTTTGATGAGAAGGCACCTGAAGTGGCAAAAAGAGTTAAGCCCTCAAAAAGGGGAGAGTATGAGATAACTTCTGTGCTTGAAGAGTATTTAAAAGAGGGGAGTTTAAAGGTAAAGCTACTTGGAAGAGGTTTTGCCTGGTTTGATGCAGGAACTCATGATAGCTTTTTAGAAGCAGGGGAGTTTGTAGCAACGATTGAAAAGCGAACCGGACTTATGATTGGGTGTATAGAAGAGATTGCTTACAGAAACGGCTGGATTGATAGAGAAGCCTTGATTAAACTTGCAAAGCCTTTAAGCAAAACTGAGTATGGGAAGTATTTGTTGAAATTGGTTGATGAGTAGTCGCCAGGATTTTGGAATTACTTTTGAGGTTCCTTGAATTATGTTTAAATTTATGTATCTTATTACTTAGAAGCTAAATGAATATGCAAAAATGAAATCCCTCGAGGGAATTAAAAATTTTTCTAAAAAGCAACGAGATAATTTTTAAGAGAATTTAAAGCTAAAATCTCATTGATAGTTTAGGTATGAGTTAAACAAAAGAAGGAGGTGATTTGATGTTAATACGTACATTTACTGCTGTTATTTATAAAGAAGGTGATATTTACGTAGCAGAATGTCCTGAAGTTGGGACGGTAAGCCAGGGATACACAATTGAGGAAGCAATTGCTAATCTTAAAGAGGCAACTGAGCTGTATCTTGAAGAATGCTTATCAAAAGAAGGGTCATCAACTGGTTTATATATTAAAGAGTTTGTACTAAGAAAGAGCTCGAAGCCTATTATTTCTACTTTTGACACTACAATTAATGTTTAAACTAAAGAATATTTCAGGTGAAGAAGTTATAAGAAGATTAGAGAAATTAGGATTTTATAAAGTTCGTCAACGTGGCAGTCATGTAGTTTTAAAGAAGCAAACATCTGAAGGAGAAATTGTTTGTGTAGTTCCTTTGCACAAGGAGTTAGCAATAGGTACTTTACGTGGTATTTTAAGACAGGCCAAGCTTACAATTGAAGAATTTTTAAGTTGCGAATAAAATTTTTGATTAAAATCCTATGCCCTTTGAATTTATAAGACTTGAGATTCCAGATGTAGTGCTTGTTAAGCCTAAGGTTTTTGAGGATGATAGAGGCTTTTTTATGGAAACATACAAGGCTTCTGATTTCGCAAAGGCTGGGATAGATTTTTCTTTTTGCCAGGATAATCATTCTAAATCTAAAAAGGGTGTACTGAGAGGGTTACATTATCAGCTTGAGCCAAAGGCGCAAGGAAAGCTTATAAGGTGTATTAAAGGAAAGATTTGGGATGTTGCAGTTGACCTTCGCCTTGGCTCTCCTTGGTTTGGGAAATGGATTGCGGTAGAACTTTCCGAAGAAAATAAATGCATGCTGTGGATCCCAGCTGGCTTTGCCCACGGGTTTGTTGCACTTGAAGATTGTGAAATAATCTATAAATGCACTGAGGAATATGCACCAGAATTAGACCGAGGGATAATCTGGAATGATCCAGATTTAAACATTCCTTGGCCTATTAAAGATCCGATACTTTCTTCTAAAGATGCAAAGCTACCGAGGCTAAAGGATGCTGAAATAAATTTTTATTACAGAGGTTAGAAATGAAGCTACTTGTTACAGGAGGAGCAGGTTTCATTGGGAGTGAATTTGTTAGGCAAGCAGTTAGAAAGGGCTATCAGGTTGCGGTAGTTGACGCCCTTACCTACGCAGGCGACCTTGAAAGACTAAAAGAGGTTAAATCTAAGATAAACTTTTATCAAGTAGATATTAAAGATTATGCTTGTCTTGAGGAGGTATTTAAGCAGGAAAGACCTGATGCAGTAGTCCATTTTGCTGCAGAAAGTCATGTAGATAGGAGCATCCTTGAACCAAGAGCCTTTTTACAAACAAACATTGAGGGGACTTTTAATATACTTGAGCTTGCCAAGGCTTTTAAAGTTAAAAGATTTGTTAATGTGTCAACCGATGAAGTTTATGGCGAGCTTGGGGATGCCGGAAAGTTTACGGAAGATTCTCCTCTTAAGCCCAATTCTCCTTATTCGGTCAGCAAAGCAAGTCAAGACATGCTTGGAAGGGCTTATTTTAGAACCTATGGTCTTCCTGTGATTACTGTTAGACCATCAAATAACTACGGGCCTTGGCAGTATCCGGAAAAGCTAATTCCTGTAGTTATAGCTAAGGCATTAAAAGATGAGCCTATCCCAATATATGGCACAGGGCAAAACGTGAGGGAATGGTTATACGTTTCTGATTGTGCAGAGGCTATTTTAATGGTTTTGGAAAGGGGTATTCCAGGTGAGGTCTACAACATCGCAAGCGGGATTGAAAAGAGAAACATAGAGGTGGTAAAGGCAATACTTAAGCTCCTTGGAAAACCTGAAAGTTTGATCGAGTTCGTAAAGGATAGACCAGGACATGACTATAGATACGCGATGGATGCAAGTAAAATTAATAGGGAGCTTGGCTGGAAGGCAAAGACTGATTTTGAAACTGGACTGGCTCTAACAGTTAGGTGGTATTTGGAACACAGAGATTGGCTTGAAAGAAAGGTAGCTGAGCTTAAAGATTTCTGGAAGAAAGTTTACAAAAAATGAAATTTCTTATTACTGGGGCACGAGGACAGCTTGCAAGAGAATTTATATCCTATTTTCAAGAAAAAGGCTATGGTTTTGCTGCTTTCCCTAAGGACGAGCTTGATGTTTCCGACTTTGAGAAAGTTTATCAAACAATCAAAGAGATTAAACCAGATATTATTATTAATTGTTCAGCTTACAATCAGGTAGATTTAGCTGAAAAGGAAAAACATCTTGCCTATAAAGTAAATACTATCGGGGTTTATAACTTAGCCATCTCTGCAAGAGAAATTAAGGCAAAGCTTGTTCATTACTCAACGGATTATGTGTTTGACGGGACAAAGACAGGATTTTATACGGAGGAAGATCAGCCTAATCCCCTAAATGAATATGGAAAAAGTAAACTTTTTGGGGAATTCTTTATACAAGAAGTACTTGAAAATTATCTAATCTTTCGGGTAAGCTGGGTTTATGGAAAGGGTACTCAAAACTTTCTTTATAAGCTTGAAGAATGGGCTAAGAAACAGGAAGTATTAAAAATAGCGGTTGATGAGTTTTCGGTGCCAACATCTACCAGAACGATCGTTGAAGTAACCCTTAAGGCTCTTGATGAGGGATTGACCGGGCTTTCTCATCTAACAAATTCTGGCTATGCCTCTCGCTATGAGTGGGCAAAAGAGTATTTTAAGTTAAAAGGGATAAATAAGCTTATTTATCCTGCTTTGCAAGCTGATTTTAATCTTCCTGCTAAAAGACCAAAGTGGTCGGTGATGAGTAATGAAAAAATTAGCAAAGCCTTAGGGATCACTATAAGAGACTGGAGGGAGGAGTTAAAAAGTTTAATTAGATGAGTACAGGATTAGAGGGAAACTTAAGTGATTGGGAGCTCATAAATTTATTAAAAGTAAGCTTTATCTTATGAAAAAACAAGGAGATATTTAAACTTAATAGGTCTAAAGTTTAAACTCTTTTAATATATCTTCTGGGGTCTTACGACCTCTTTTTGTGCGATCAAAATCACTGTCAAAACTGACAATCTTAAGATCATAAAGTTCAGCTATGGTGTATTGATATGCATCATCAAAATCAAGATTAAATTGTTTAGCAACTTCTACCAATTGTTTAATATCTTTTGGAGCTAATTTCACTAAATGAATTCCATAAGTAAAGATAAGATCATCTACAAATCTTATAAATATGTCATATAATTTTTGTCTAAACAGTATAATGCCTACAGAATAAAGAGAGAATTCAGAAATATAAAGTTTTTCTTTTTGAGCAGAACGCAAAAATTTTTCAACATCATCAGCTTTTTCTTGATCAAGAATTAATTCCAAAAAGATATTAGTATCAAGAAGATACATCAATCATTCCACCATTCAAGAATTTTATGTTGTAAATCCACTGAAGTATATTTAGTACGCAAATCACGAAGAGCTCCTCTCCAATCGAGTTTTAATTTTTTTCTTTTCTCTTTCTTAAATTTAATTACCTTTTTTTCTAAAAGAAATTCTACAAAGTCTTGTACTTCTTGCTGAAGTTCAGGAGGTAATTGATCGATTAAATCTTTTAAATTGTTTTTAATAGTAGACATATTTTACTCCTTATTTTTGTATTATTTTCCTGCAAATTAAATTTGCTTTTATATTATCTTTTTTAAAAATAATACCACATGTTGCCCAATTTTCATCTAAAATATATATAAACATTTACCAAAACCCTTAATTTCAATTAAAAACTTCCAAAATTTTTTAAATTTAAGCAAAAAACTAAATTAAGAAAAAACTTTAGAACTTAATAAAATTCATAAGTAAAATAGAGTTTAATTCCTTTGCTTTCAGCATATTTCCTTATCTGAGGAGATGTTTGATGAGTTACACAAATAAGGACCTTTTCTTCAGGAAAGAATTTGCTTATTTTTTCAACTTTTTTAAGGAAATTATCTATATCTGACTTTTTAAGCTGACTTTTAGCTTCACCTAAAATTACTACAGATTTTCCGTTAATTTTGCCTTTGCCATAAATGTTTATCTCCTCATATTTATTAAGTGCAACTTCTATATAGTCTCTTATTAGTCTTCCTTCTATTTTTATATTAAAATCTCTTTGAAGAAGTGCAGGAAGATATTTATAAGCCTCATTTTCTATAAAATATCCAATACTATGAGCTAAACCACCAAGCTGTTCTCTTGTCTTTCTATGTTCATCTATAAGCTTTTCTAATTTTTCTTCGGTTCTTTTTTGAGCCTCGGCAAGTTCTGCAACTGTTTTTTTAAGCCTTGTTAATCTTTCTTCTGCTGATTTTTGAGCCTCAGCGAGTTCTGCAACTGTTTTTTCAAGTCTTGTTAATCTTTCTTCTGCTGATTTTTGAGCCTCGGCAAGTTCTGCAACTGTTTTTGTAAGTTTTTTAACTTCTTCATTTAGATCTAAAAAATCTTCCCTTCTTACAATCTCTCCCCAGTATTTTATTAACTTAAGAATAACAGCTTTTGTTTTGGGGTCTAACTCTTCTAAACTTTCGTAAAGGTCTATCGGAATAACTTGCATCGCCCTTTATCCCAAGATTTTTTATTTTTCAATTATACATCTTTTTTGCAAAAATTAAAAGAGTTCCAATTTTATAAACATACCCCTGAAAGGAGAAGATATTTGACTAAAGTTTAAGAATTATGTATAATATTTTACTTTAAAAATTAAGATTACATAGATAAAAAGGTGAAAAGATATTTCATATTTAAGAGACTTTTTGATATATTTTTAGCATCTATTGGGCTTATTCTTTCTTTACCACTTTGGCTTATTATTGCTATCGCAATTAAATTAGAAGATGGTGGCCCTATTTTTTATTCTCAAGAGAGAGTAGGTAAAGATGGTAAAATATTTCGGATTTTAAAATTTCGCTCAATGATACCTGATGCTGAGAAACAAGCTTCAGTGGCGTGGACATTTGAGAATGATCCTCGAATAACTAAAGTTGGGAGATTTCTTCGTCGCACTGCCTTAGATGAATTGCCAAGTTTACTAAGTATACTCAAAGGAGATATGAGTTTTGTTGGACCAAGAGCTCTGGCAGTTGAGGAGCAAAAGTTTCTTGAAAAAAAGATACCAGGCTTTGAAAAAAGACTTGCAGTTTGCCCTGGACTTACCGGTCTTTCCCAAGTTTACAACCCAGAAGATGATCCTTATAAAAAATTAAAATACGACTTAGAATACATAGAGAAAATGAGTTTTTGGCTTGATATAAAACTAATTTTACTTTCTTTTTATAATACCTTTACGCTTCGCTGGGATAAAAGGATTGGTAAGAAAAGACAAGAATAATTTTTCTAAAAATTCATACTGAGGAGAAAGGGAAATGAAGGAAGTAAGAAAGATATATGATGTAATTGTTATAGGAGGAGGACCTGCAGGTCTTTATACTGCTAAAATTCTTGGAGAAGCTGGATTAGATGTTTTAGTTTTAGAAGAAAAAGAAGAAATTGGGAAAAATATATTATGCACAGGGATAGTTAGCAAAGAATTTTTCGAAAAATTTGATATCTCAAAAGATTCAATTATAAGGGAAATTAGAACTGTTAAATTAATTTCTCCCTTTGGGACCTCAATCCTTTATACTCACTCATCACCCCTTGCTTATGTTATAGATAGAGGAAAATTTGATACCACCCTTTTTATAGATGCTAAATCAAAGGGAGTAGAATTTAGATTTTCTTACAAAGTATTTGATATAAATATTTTAAGAAACGGAGTAGAAGTAATTACCCAAAATTTGAAAGATTTTCAAGTTGAAAAATTTAAAGGCAAAATGATAATACTTGCAACAGGTTTTAGAATAAGGCTTTGTAAAAAACTTGGACTTGATTATCCTGTTAATTTTTTAAAAGGTGCTCAAAAGAAGGTAAAGTTAAAAGAAGATTTTGTTACCATAATAACTGGTTCTTCAATTTCTAAAGGAGGTTTTGGGTGGATTGTTCCTGAAAAAGAAAATTTTGCTCGAGTTGGGCTTATAACAGAGGGTTCTCCGAGAGAGGGGTTTAAAAATCTGGCAAAAAGTTATTTATTTACTGAAGATTTAGAAGAAGTCAGATATAAACCTATTGCACAAGGACTTGTTTCTAAAACTTTTGGTGAGAGAATAATTTCAGTTGGAGAATGTGCAGGACAAGTTAAAACAACTACGGGAGGAGGGATTTATTTTGGACTAATTTGTGCAGAGATTGCAGGAGAAGAGGTGTTAAAAGCTTTTAAAAAAGGAGATTTTAGCTCTGAAAGACTAAGTTCATATGATAAAAAATGGAAAAGCAAAATCGGAAATGAAATAAAAAGAGGCTACTTTTTAAGAAAAATGTGGGGAAAACTCACAGATGAGCAAATTGAAAAGCTATTTACTATGGTAAAATCAGATGGTTTTATAGATTACATCAGTAAAAAATTAAAATTTGACTGGCATTCTTTAACACTCATAAAGATACTCCAAAGAAAAGAGATAAGAGAAGTCTTTTTTCAACTTTTCAACTCTTATTAAAAATCTTTCTCTTAAAATTAATTTTCTTAAAATTAAAGCTAAAATTAAGGTAATTTTTTATTGTTTCAATCTTTTGCTTTTGTTCTGGGTCTTGGTTTATCTTTTCTATATATTCTTTAAAAAAGGCAATAAAAATAGAGAAAAAGAAGGCTGAAATAGTTGCAACAAGAACCATAATAGTTCTTTTAGGTTTAGCTTTTCTTTCAGGTGGGGTTGCTTTATCAATAACTGCAATTACTGGTGCATCTTTTGCTTCATCAAGTTTTGCTGCTTCATAAGCTTTTAAAAGAAATCCATATAGGTCTTCATAAAATTTTAAATCTCTCATTTTTCTTAAATATTCTTTACTTACTTCTGGAAACCTTTGAGTTGGTATAAGTGGATTTGGATTGCTTCCACCTTTAGCTTCAAGTCTTGAAAGTTCAGCTCTTAATGTTTTTAAAGCTTCTTCTGCTCTTTTTAGTTCAGGATTATTAGGTGTTGCATATGTTTTCATTGCTTTTATTTCAGCCTCCTTTGCTGCTATTTGAGCCCTCAAATTTGCTATTGAACCTATTACTGCTTTTGCCTGCTCTTCAACACTTACGGTACCAGTCTTTTCTTGGAATCTTTTCATATCTTCTTCTGCCTTTGCAAGTTCTTCCTTTACTTCTTTTAATCGCTCTTCAAAATAAATTCTTCTCTTCGATGCCTCAGTTATTCCTAAATTTTTAGTCAAATTTTTTAATTCTTCTACAAAAGCATTTGCCATATCAGCTGCTCTCTTTGGATCTTTATCATATACAGAAAGTTTAATAATACCGCTTTTTTTATCAACTGATACTTCAATATTGCTAAGAAGTTTTTTTCTTGCATCAACCCTGTAACTAACATCATAAACCTTCATTAGATCAAATTTATCAATTATTCCGTCAAGGATTGTATTACTTTTAAGAATCTCTGCATAAAGATCAGAAATACTCTTTACCCCTAACATTTCAGGAGCAATTCCAGTCATTTGCTCTACTGTTTGAGAAAGTAATTGAGAAGCAGTTAAACTTGATTGTTGAGGAGGGAGAAATTTTGTTTCTGCTTTATAGATAGGTGGGATTATAAGACTTATAATAGCTGTAATAATGGCAACTGTTAAGGTAATCCCTATTATAAGAGATTTTCTTTTAGCAAGAACTAAAAATAAATCAATAAGGTTTATTTCATCTTCTTCAATTTTTTTTATTTCTTCATTCATCTCTGTGCCCCTTTTTGTATCTTTTTATTATATCGAGCTTTTTATTATATCAAAAATTATATTTTATGCCAAAATTTAAAAGTTCTCCATTTTTAACAGGAATTTCTTCAAACCGAGCTTTAGTATATTTTAGATTAAAATCAAATTTTTTTATCCTTACGCTAAAATTTAATCCTACTTCAGTTTTTTTACTATTTGTAATATTATATTTTTCTCTATCATAAAAAATGGAAAATTTACCAATATCAGGAGAAAGGTAAGTTAATTCAAGATAAAGATCATTTGAGTCTCTTCCCATATGATGGCCGATAATCCATCCTTTATAAGTGTATCCACTTGTATAAATATGATGTATATACCAAACTGGGGAAGTTTTTGCATATTCTAATCTCAAACTTAATTCTTCAATATTTCCTATTCTTGGTAAGTAAATTCCATAAAGATATGCCCATTTATAAGGAAGTCCTCCTGCCTCATCTTCTCCATCTGCAGAAAAATAAGCTTGAAAAGGCTGTCTTTTCCAGGGAATAGTTATTTTAATATCACCCCCTGCTCTTTGATCGCCAGCTTCAACACCTGCAACATTTTCACCTTTTCCTGTAAAACTATAAAACCATGTTCTTAAACTTTCAGATCTTCCCTTTCCTCCAAGAAGTGCTGTTCTTTCAAAAGAAATTTCAGTATAAGGAGTAGGTTTAAAATTAATTCTTAAGCCCCACAAATAAGGTTCTGGTATATCTCTATCTTCTTCAAGTCTTGTTACAAAAAAATTAAACTTAAAAGGCCCAAGATATTTTAAAAAAGACGGAAGAAGAGTTGGCATAGGATTTGTAATATTTATCATAGTAAAAGGTGGAGCATTATTTGATAAAAGAATACTTCCATGAACACCAGGTCCCCACCATTGTGAATCCTTCCCAACTCTGATATCAATTCCATCAAAACCTAAAACCAAATAACCTCTTTTTATAATTAAACAATCTTTACTGTCTGAAGTTCTTAATTCAGGATTAAGATAATATGAAATATTATCTAATTTAGCCCTTGTTTCAAATCCTATTCTTAAGTTTGAACCTTTCTCTAATTTATCACCATCATTATTATAATTAAGTGATTGTAGATTTATGTCTTGGTAAAAATATTTTGTATATATTGAATCGACTGGTTTAATAAAATCAACTTTTCTGAATTCTTCATTAAATCTTTCTTTAAGTTTTTTTACAATCGATTTTATATATAAACTTTTATCTTTTGAATTTTCTTCAGCTTCTTTTATAAGTCTTGCAATTTCTTTTCTGCTCAATGGTTTTGTTGAAAGGAGCCCACTTTGAATTATACCTTCTGCCTCAAGCCTTTGAAGAAAAAAATAGGCTTCATCATCAATAGGGAGATATTCTTCTGCAAAGGAGTTTGAAACAATAATAAAGCTAATAAAAATCGCAAGGACGATTTTACTTACCAGCAGCAATCAACACTCCTGCTGTAACTGCCATGTGGAAGATTATTTCGGTAATATCTTTTATTTCTCTTAACCAGGCAATTCTTACAAGTTTTTCAGGAACAACTATTGTATCACCTGGTTCAAGTTCTAAATTATATTCCCATCTATAAAGAGATTTGCTCCATTTTAAACCAAAAAGACCTTTATTAGGTCTTACTGCAGAACCATCTACTTTAAGAACAAATACATTTTTCTTATCGGCATTTTGTGTATAGCTACCAGCAAGTTCAATATAATCTGAAAGTGTTTTATTTTTATCGTAGATAAAAGCCCCTTGATTAAAAACTGAACCTATTACCTGAATTGTTGCAGGTTTTTGAGGTATATAAATATAATCTCCGTCTTCAAGTTCTATATCAAAAGGGGTGCCTTTTAATTTCTCAGGTTCATCAATTTTAACAACCATTCTTCCTAAGGCTCTGAGTTGTCTTAATCTTTGTATAAATTGTCTTTTTTGTTCTGTCTCAACTTGCAAAATTTTTGCCTCTTCAGCTGTTAAAGCTCCTGCAATTGATGCAGAACTTATACTTAAAAGTTCTCGCTCAAGCCTATCAATCATTTCATCTATTTGTCTTTGTTGAATTTCTTTTACAGATGGTCTTATAAAAATAGCACCTCTTAAATAAGCTTTATCAGTAAATCCACCTGCTCTTTCAATAAGACTTGAAAGTTTTTCACCTTTTTTGATTGTATAGGTTCCGGGGAATTTAACTTCTCCTGCTATAGTAACAGTTTTATAAAGTTCCCATTCAGGAACAGTTCTTATAAAGATATAATCATCTTGTTGAAGTTTAATGTTATGTTCTGGATCTTCCTTAAGAGCTTTTTCTGGTGAAAAAATAATTTTTTCTGTTTTTGGACCTTGTGGGGTAGGGGTAACCCTTGTAAGTTCAGCTTTTTCTGTATAGGCATAATATTTAAATCCACCTGCCATCATTATAAGTTCACGAACTGTCATTCCTTCTTTAAATCCGTACTCACCTGGTCTTTGAATAGCTCCATAAATTCTTACAAACCTTTTATCTGGGAAAATTGGGAAAACTTTTACTATATCTCCTTTTTTAAGTTCATAATTTAAAGCTGATTCAAGGTCAGCTTCAAAAACTATTTGTCTTATATTATCAATAACTCTTTCTATTTGGACTCTCCCTTTAAATGCTATTTCAGTTAACCCACCTGCAAGCTTTATAAGATCTCCTACTGTTTTTTCATCTTTTAATTCATATATAGCTGGTACTTTTACACTTCCTGCTATTGCTACAAGCGGTCCAGCAGGTGGAATGAAAATAACATCCTCTGGCATAAGCCTAATATCTTTAGTTTTATCACCTTTAAGAAGAAATTCATACATATCAAAATGAACAATTGTTTTTCCGTTTCTTTTTACCTGTATATCTCTCATTGAACCTGTTTTACTTGGTCCTCCTGCTTCAAAAAGGGCATTTATAAGAGTAGAAAGAGATGAAACTGAATAAGCCCCTGGAGCTTTTGCATTCCCAACTACGTATACCTTTATTGTTTTGAGTTGTCCCATACTTATATTCATTTCAAAATTTTTAAAATATTTTGAAAATTCTCTATTAAGAACTTCTTTTAATTCTTTAAATGTAAGACCAGCAACATAAATAGTACCTACTTTTGGAAGATTAATATTTCCATCTCTATCAACTACAGAAACAAAATTACCTTCAATACTTCCCCATAAAGATACCCTTATTTCGTCACCCGGACCAATTACATACTCTGGTGAGACAGGAATTTTATCAACAGGAGCAAATGTTGAAGGCGGTTGTCTAAAAAAGTCATAACCAAATTGTTTAAGATCAGTAGAAATTACTACAGAATTTTTAATTCCTAAGGTTTTAAATGCAGTAGTTATTGCTTGTGAAGTTCCAATTAAAAATCCTGCATCTATTTCTAATGGAGTCAAAATTCCTTGTCTATCAACATATTTAACAACCTTTACTGGAACTGCAATTTTGCCAGATGGAGGTGTTGAGGTGTGAGAAAAACTGATATCATCCCATTTTTTAAGAACCTCCAATTGAGTATCAGTAATTATTATTTTTTCAGAAACATATTGTTCAAAATCTGAAGCTTCTTCAGGTAATTGGTAGGGTTGTAATACCTGAGGTTGTGTTAAACTTGTTTGAAAAAAAAGTTGAGGTGTCAATTGGTTTTGTGTTGATGTTTGAGGTAATGTTTGTTGTATTTGAGGTAATGTTTGTTGGGTTTGTAGTTGCTGATTTTGAATAAATGGATAAGATGTTAACGGAAATATTTGAATACCTTGTGCAAATGTAATACTTTGGGAAATTAAAAATATTAAATTTATTAATAAAGTTAAAAGATTGAAATATTTTGCTTTTCTCATAAAAATAGCTCCCCTTTCAAAATTATTGCTATCAGGTTACATATTAAAAAATTATATTAATAAAAAAAAAGTTGACAAGTAATTTTAAAAGTTTTTAATTTTTTTAATGTTATGAAAATATTGGAATAAAACCTCTCTAAGGATAAAAGGGAAAATAAGGGGGCTGAGGTAAAGGAAGATAATCTAAAATATGTTTTATTTCTTAGGCATAGATATAGCTGGGAGTAAAAATACCTGGGTTATAGCTTTAAAAAATGAGGATAAGATTTTAAAATTATGTCCTTTGCTATCTTTAGAAACACCCTCTTTCCCTTCTTATATTGAGGATTTTTCTTTAATAATAAATTTTTGTAAAAAAAACAAGGTTTTAGCAGTAAGTATTGATGCACCTTTAAGTTTTTCTTTTAAAGATAAAAAGGGACTTAGAATCTCGGATAAAGCTTTAAAAGAGCTTCTCCCGAAAAAGGCAAGATCCTGGGTAGTTTCTTATCATACCCTTATGGCTGTTCCTATAAGAGCACTTCTCCTTAGTGAAGCTTTATCTCCCTTTTGTGGAACTATTATAGAAACTCATCCAAGAGCAAGTTTTTATTTTTGTCTGCCTGAAAATAAAAAAGAACTTGCCTTTATTTATAAAAAAAGTTTACCAGAAGATGAAAAAAACTTTTTAATTGAATGGTTAAAAGAAAAATTTAACTTAAGCATAGATTTTGAATTTAATTTAACAGAAGGGATTTTAGATGCTATAATGTGTGCTTTAGCTTGTTACTTTTATCATAGAATGCCGGAAAAACTTATATTTCTTCCTGGAGAAGAAGCTCTTAAAGGTTTTGGGCCTTTTGTGGTTATATCCTTTTAAAATTTCAAAAGTAATTTAAAATTATTTATTAAAAATTACAATCTTTAGAGGTTAGAAAATATGTTATCTAAAATTTTTAATTGGCTTTCTAAGGATTTAGCTATAGATCTTGGGACAGCAAATACTTCAATTTATTTAAAAGGAAAGGGGATAATTCTTACTGAGCCTTCGGTAGTAACTGTAAAAGAAGATGGGAGATATAAAAGAGTTCTTGCTGTAGGAGAAGAAGCAAAAAGAATGCTTGGGAAAACCCCGGGGAACATTAAAGCTATAAGACCCTTAAGAGAAGGGGTTATTGCTGATTTTGAAGTTACTGAAGCTATGATAAAGTATTTTATCCAGAAGGTTTACAATAGAGGATATTTTCTTAAACCAAGAGTGATTATAAGTGTTCCCTCTGGAACTACTCAAGTTGAAAGAAGAGCAGTTAAAGAAAGTGCTGAAGGAGCTGGAGCAAGAGAGGTTTATTTAATTGAAGAACCCATGGCTGCAGCTATAGGTGCAGGGCTTCCTATTACAGAACCTGTAGCAAATATGATTGTAGATATTGGTGGTGGGACAACTGAGGTTGCTGTTATTTCCTTAGGTGGAATTGTAGTGAGCCATTCTATAAAGGTCGCTGGAGATAAAATAGATGAAGCTATCTGTCATTATATTAAAAGAAAATACAGTCTTCTTATTGGAGAAGCAACTGCTGAACAAATAAAAATCGCTATAGGTAATGTTTTACCAGAGGAACCTTATGAAACTATGGAAATAAAAGGAAGAGACTTAGTTACAGGAATTCCTAAAACTATTACTATAAATTCTAAAGAAGTTCAAGAAGCTATAAAAGAACCTGTAGATTTAATTTTACAAGCAATCAAACAAGTACTTGAAGAAACTCCTCCTGAATTAGCTGCAGACATAGTTGATAGAGGAATAGTTCTTTCAGGAGGAGGAGCCCTTCTTAGAAATCTTGATAAATTAATTGCCAAAGAAACAGGATTAGAAGTAAAAGTAACAGAAAATCCTTTATTTTGTGTAGCACTTGGAGCAGGAAAAGCCCTTGATGAAATTGATATTTTTAAAGAAGTTATGGCTGAGGTTTAGAAGTTTTCTGTAAAAATTCATATAAACATTTCTTTGAGCAAAAATAGTAGTCTTTTCCTTCAAATTCTACTTTTATTGCGGAATCTTTTTTCACATAGGTCTGACAATTCTCATCAAAAACAAATTCTTCATAAAGTTCCTTAGATTTATTGTAAGAAAGTTTTTTCTTTCTCTTTGAAAAATACCAGTAAACAAAAATTAAAAAAGCTATAAAAATTAAATATTTCATAACTTATCCTTTATAGTTTTGTATTCTTCATAAAGTTCTGCTATAGATTTTTTAAAAATTGGATGAAGAAAGGAGGGAGCAATTTCTAAAGAAGGTAGCATTACAAATTCCCTTTTATGCATATGAGGATGAGGAATAGTAAGGCTTTCTGAGCTTATTACCAGATTTTCATAAAAAATTATGTCTATATCTATAATTCTGTCTTCGTATAATTTTTCTTTTCTCAATTTTCTTCCCATTTTAGCCTCTATTTTTTTAATTTCTAAAATTAAAGCCCAAGGAGAAAGAGGGGTCTCTCCAAGTAAAACCATATTTAAAAATAAATTAGAGCTTTCAAATCCCCAGGGTTTAGTTTCGTAGATTTTAGAAGATTTTATTATTCTAAGAGGTAGCTTTTTTAAAGCTTGGCAGGCTTTTTTCAAATTTTTTTCTCTATTACCTAAGTTACTTCCTAAACTTAAAATAACTTTATTTAAAGTTGCAGGATAGAAAATCTTTGAATTGCTTCCTTTAATCTTTCCTCCTCTACAGTTAAAGCAATTCTGAAATAACCTTCTCCAGCTTTTCCAAATCCTGCTCCAGGAGTAATAACTACTCCCACATCTTGAAGAACCTTTTTGCAGAACTCTTGAGAAGAAAATCCTTTAGGAGTTTTCACCCAAAGATAAAAGGTAGCTGAGGGTTTTATAAATTGATATCCCAATTTTTCAAGTTCTAAAGATACAAGATCTCTTCTTTTTTTGAATACTTTTATTAAAGAAGGGACAATGTTTTCTAAATTATTTAAAGCATAAGCTCCTGCCTCTTGAATAGCGGTAAAAACTCCTGAATCAATATTGCTTTTTACTTTAGCCAGAGTTGAAACTAAAAAGCTATTCCCAACAGCAAAACCAATTCTCCATCCTGTCATACAAAAGGTTTTCGATAAACTGTGAAACTCTATAGCAACGTCTTTAGCTCCATCAATTTCAAAAATACTTATAGGTGGTTCTTCATAATACATCTCAATATAAGCTGCATCATGAGCAACTATTATATTATATTTTTTAGCAAATTTTATTACTTCTTTAAAAAAATCTTTTTTTGCAACAGCCCCTGTAGGATTATTAGGATAATTTAGCCAAATAATTTTTGCTTTTTCTAATATTTCTTGAGGAATTTTACCAAGATCAGGCAAAAACTCATTTTCCCAAGTAAGTGGCATATAATAAGGTATACCATCTGCAAATATGGTTCCTAAATAATAAACAGGATAGGCAGGATCAGGGCACAAAACCACATCTCCCGGATTTACAAAACCTATAGGAAAATGGGCAATTCCTTCTTTTGATCCTATAAGGGCTAAGATTTCCTTTTCTGGATCAAAGATTACACCAAATCTTTTCTTCATATAATCGGCTACTGCTTTTCTAAAAAATAAACTTCCTAAATTGGAAGGATATCTATGATATTCCTTTTTTTCTAAAGCCTTTTTAGCTACTTCTACTATTTCTGAGGGAGTAGGTATATCTGGATCTCCTATTCCAAGGTCTATAACATCAACTCCTTGCTCTTTTTTTTCGTTTTTAAGACGATCAAGTTCTACAAAAAGATAAGGTGGAACTTTTTTGAGCCTTTCACTAATTTTCATTCTTATCTCTCCCTTTTTCCTTCAATGAATTCTAAAACCATTTGTTTAGCAATATGATCTGGGAATTGCTTAGGGGGATGTTTCATAGTGTAAGCAGAGATAGAAATTAAAGGCCCCCCTATATTTCTGTCTTTAGCAAGTTTAGCACACCTAATAGCATCTATAGCTGAACCTGCAGAATTGGGAGAATCTTCAACTTCCAATTTTACTTCTACAGACATAGGAACACCACCAAAATGTTCTCCCTCAATTCTTATGTAAGCAATTTTTTTATCCTTAAGCCAAGGGACCCAATCAGAAGGTCCTATATGAATGTTTTCCCATCCTATATCATAGGGAATTAAACTTGTTACTGCTTCTGTTTTTGATATCTTTTTTGTTTTTAGTCTATCCCTTTCGAGCATATTTAGAAAATCTGTATTTCCTCCGAAATTAAGTTGATAGCTTCTTCTAATGGGGATACCTCTATCTACAAAAAGTTGAATCAAAGTTCTATGGAGTATTGTAGCCCCTAACTGAGATTTTATATCATCTCCAACTGCAGGAATACCCTCCTTTTCAAATTTCTCTCCCCAGAGAGGGTCAGAAACAATAAAAGTAGGCATAGCATTAACAAAAGCAACCCCAGCTTTTAAACAGGCTTCAGCATAAAATCTTGCTGCCATTTCTGAACCTACAGGAACATAGTTAATTAAAACATCAGCTCCTACATCTTTTAGAACTGCAACTACATCTTCTAATTCATCTTCTTTTTCAGAAGAGATTAAAAAAGTTTTATCTTGTGGGAAATTTTTCATATGATTTGCTACTCCATCAAGAATTTTTCCTTTTCTAACCTTTACTCCGAGCTTAGGAACATCTTTATAAAAAATGGTTGTACAATTAGGCAAACTAAAAATCGCTTCACTTACATCTTTCCCCACTTTTCTTTCATCTATATCCCATGCAGCAACAATTTCAATGTCAAAAGGTTTATATCCTCCTATATCAGAAAACATAATTCCTTCAATATTATCAAGCCCCTTTTCCTTATAATAGTAAATACCCTGAACCAAAGAACTAGCACAATTACCTACTCCTACAATAGCAAGACGCACTTTCTTAGACATAAATCCCTCCTAAGAGGCTTCTTTATTCTTAAAATTTTAAACAAAATAACATAAAAATTAATTATATCAATTTGTTTTTCTTTGAATTACTGAAATTCCTGTTATATATTCGCCAGGTAAAAGAGAAATTAATCTTACACCTCTGGTAGCTCTTTTTTGTTCTGGTATTTCTTTATCTTCAATCCTTATCGCTTTTCCTGAACTTGAAAAAATAATTATATCCTCTTCCTCTGTTAACCCTTTTGCTCCTGCAATATAACCACTTTTTTCAGTGATACTATGTCCAATTATTCCTTTTCCTCCTCTTCCTTGTATTCTAAATTCTTCAATAGGTGTCTTCTTCCCAAATCCCCTTTCAGTAATAGTAAATAAGTATTTTTTTTCTTTAGTTCCGATAATTTCTACCACTTCATCTTCCTTTTCTAATTTTATCCCTAATACACCTTCTGATTGTTTTTTAGTTATTCCTATACTTTTTTCAGAAAAATGAATAGTTAATCCCTTTTTAGTAACAATCAATAAATTTTCATCTCCATTGGTAACTATGCCACTTTTTAAATAATCATCCTTTCTCAATTTTATTACTAAAGAACCACTTTTTCTAAGATTTTTCATTTCTGAAATTTTTATTCTTTTTATTATTCCTTTAGCAGTGACAAGAACAAGAAAGGCATCTTCTTTATAAGGTAAAACAAAAGAAATATCTTCTTCAAGATAGGGAATAAAATTTTTTATATGGGTGCCCTTAGCTGTCTTTGTAGAAAAACCTATGTTTTCCAAATTTAAAGGGTATACTTTCCCTTTTTTGGTAAACACCCACAATTGAGAATCAGAGGGTACCTGTAGAGCTAATTTTAATGTTTCTTCAAGAGAAAAGGTAAGAGCCCCTTTACCACCTCTTTTTTGAGAAGAAAAAGCATCTAAACTTAATTTTCTAATATAACCTTCTTTACTTATTAAAACTAAAACAAACTCCTTAGGAACTCTTTCTTCTAAACTTAGATCTTCCTCTTTATCTTCTTCAATAATTTGTGTTTTTCTTGTATCTCCATATTTTTCCTTTATTTCCTTCAATTCCTCTTCAATTACTGTTAGTAATGTAGGTTCATGAGTAAGTATTTTTTTATAGTGACTTATAGCTCTTTTTAATTCCTCATATTCTAATATTATTTTTTCTCTTTCTAAGGCTGTTAATCTTTGGAGTCTTAAATTTAAAATTTCTTGAGCTTGTATAGGTGAGAATTCAAACTTTTTAATAAGTTTTTCTTTTGCTTCCTGAGGTGTTTCGGATTTTTTAATAAGATCTATTATTTCATCTATGTGAGATAGAGCTTTTAAAAAGCCTTCTAAGATATGAGCTCTTTCTTCAGCTTTTCTTAAATCATACTGAGTTCTTCTAATTATGACTGTTTTTCTCCAATTGAGAAAATTTTGAAGGATTTCTTTTAAATTTAAAATTTCAGGTTTTCCATTAACTAAGGCTAATAAAATAATTCCAAAGGTTGTTTGTAGAGGTGTTAATTCATAAAGTTTTTTAATAATAGTATGAGGACTCTCTGCCCACTCCCTTTTCAATTCCACAACAATTCTTATTCCCTCTCTATCAGATTCGTCTCTAACTTCAGATATTCCATCAATTTTTTTATCCCTTATAAGAGAAGCAATTTTTTCCACAATTTTAGCTTTACTTGTTTGATAGGGAATTTCAGTGAAAACAATTTTTAATTTATCCTTTTCTTTTTCTAACTTATATTTTGCTTTTAGCCTTATTAATCCCTTTCCTGTGGTGTAAGCAGATTTAATCCCCTCTTTACCTACAATAAAAGCACCTGTAGGGAAATCTGGTCCTTTTATGTATTCCATAAGTTCTTCAATGTTTAGGTCAGGATTTTTTAAAAGGGCAAGAAGTCCATCTATTACTTCAGAAAGATTATGAGGAGGTATGTTTGTTGCCATACCTACTGCAATTCCAGAAGAGCCATTAATTAAAAGATTAGGTATTTTTGAGGGTAAAACCACTGGTTCTTTTAAGGTGTTATCGTAATTGGGAATAAATTCTACAGTTTCTTTTTCTATATCAGCTAAGAGTTCATGAGCAATCTTTGCAAGTCTAACTTCAGTATATCTCATGGCTGCTGGAGCATCACCATCAACAGAACCAAAATTTCCCTGTCCATCAATCAAAGGATATCTCATAGTAAAATCTTGAGCCATTCTAACCAAAGCTTCATAAACAGGAATATCTCCATGGGGATGATATTTTCCTATGACTTCTCCTACAATTCTTGCACTCTTTTTATATGGTTTATTCCAGTCACTACCTGTTTCATACATAGCGTAAAGAATTCTTCTTTGAACAGGTTTTAATCCGTCCCTTACATCAGGAAGTGCTCTACCTACAATAACGCTCATTGCATAATCTAAATAGGACTCCTTTAATTCTTCCTCTAAAGGCACAACCACGATTTCTCCCATATTTATTCAACCTCCTCTTCTTTTTTAATTATTTCAAGTCCCCTTAAAATTCTTTCTCTTACTAATTGAGCCAACCTTTCTTTATCCTTTCCACTCAAATCCTTTGTCTCTATAGGTTCATCTATGTAAACTTTCACTTTTTTTCTTGAAGAGATTCTAAACCAAAGAGCACCCTTAGGTAAAATATCTCTGGTCCCCCAAATAGAAACAGCAACAACAGGGATCTTGCTTTTTAATGGAATTATAAAACCTCCCAGTTTGAAGGGGAGAAGTTCTCCTGTTGGACTTCTTGTCCCCTCTGGGAAAATTACAAGAGAAAATCCCTTTTTAATTCTTTCTATGCAAGCCAATACACTTTTTAATCCTTCTCTTGGGTCCTCCCTTTCAACAGGAACATACCCTAAAGCTTTTATCCCCCATCCAAAAAAAGGAATTTTAAAAAGGCTTTTTTTAGCTAAAAATCTTATATTATAAGGTTTTAAAACTTTTTCTAAAACTGGGATATCAAGCTGGCTTTGATGATTACTCATAAATATATAAATACCCTTAGGAAGTTCCTTATTTTTGATAACTTCTACCTTTATTCCAAGAATCTTTAGTAATCCTTTGCACCAGATATATGCCCAAAAATGTTTTCTTATTATAAGAGAAAATAAACCAAAAGTTGGGACTGTTAAAATAACATAAAGCCAAACTAAAAAATTTCTAAAAAATTCTTTTCCTTTCTTAAACATCTCCTTAATAGAGACTTAGAAAATTTCTTAAAAGAATAACCCCTTCTGGAAGGTTATTACTTTCAAAATCCCAATCCTTAGGAGGTGTTTTAAAAAATTGCCATCTTTCAAGAGAAGTTCCTATGGATTCTGGATGAAATTGTACTCCCTCTATCGGAAGTTCTTTATGTCTTATTCCCATAATTTCTCCATCTTCAGCTTTAGCTGAAATTTCAAAAAAAGGAGGTAAGGTTTCAAAATCTACTGCTAAGGAATGATACCTCATACCTGAAAAAGGATTAGGAAGTCCTGAAAAAATACCTTTTCCATCGTGAAAAATTTTGGAAGTTTTACCATGCATAAGTCTTTTAGCTTTAACAATTTTTGCTCCAAAAGCAGAACCTATACATTGATGCCCTAAGCAAACTCCTAAAATTGGAAATATTCCCTTTACTTTTTTAATAAGTTCTACAGAAATACCTGCTTCCTTAGGAGTACATGGGCCAGGAGAAATAATTATATGAGTTGGTTTTAAAGATAAAACTTCATCAGGAGTTATAGCATCATTTCTAAAAACTAAAACCTCTCCACCCCAGAGTTTCTCAAGCATAATACCCACTAATTGTACAAGATTATAGGTAAATGAATCGTAATTATCAATTACTAAAACCCTTTTCATTTTTAAGAAAACTCCTTAATTATTTCTACAGCTTTAAATAAAGCTTTAGCCTTATTTATAGTTTCTTCATATTCTCTTTCTGGGTCAGAATCTGCAACAATTCCTGCCCCTGCTTGAACATAAAGCTTTTTACCTTTTTGGAAAAAGGTTCTAATAGTTATACAAAAATCCATATTTCCAGAAAAGGAAAAATATCCTACTGCTCCAGCATAAGGGCCTCTTACTTTTTTTTCAAGCTCAGTTATAATTTCCATAGCACGTATTTTAGGAGCTCCTGAGACGGTTCCTGCAGGGAAAGTAGCTGAAAAAGTATCAAACATATCTGCCCCATCTTTTGCTTTTCCTCTAACACCAGATACCAAATGCATAACATGGGAATATCTTTCTACTACCATAAGTTCATAAACTTCAACACTTCCATATTTACAAACTCTACCAATATCGTTTCTTCCTAAGTCAACAAGCATTATATGTTCTGCTAATTCTTTTTCATCTCTTTTAAGTTCTTCTTCTAATTTTTTATCTTCCTCTTCTGTTTTGCCTCTTCTTCGAGTTCCTGCAATAGGTCTTGTTTCAATAACATCTTCTTCCATTCTTACAAGAATTTCAGGAGAAGAGCCTATTAAAATTTCATCCTCCAATTTTAGGTAAAAAAGATATGGTGAGGGGTTTACTTTCCTCAAAGCACGGTATATAAGAAAGGAGGGTAATTCTTCTTCAAGAAAAAATCTTTGAGAGAGAACAACTTGAATTACATCTCCATTTTCTATATACTCTTTTGCCTTTTTTACCATGGATAAAAATTCTTCCTTTGGAATTTCAGGGATAAAGTTAAGGGAGTAATTTGTAGGAACCGTTTCTTCTGGAACCTTTTCTTTTAAAATTTTATTTTTTAGACTAATTAAGGTTTCTACAGCAAGATCATAAAGATTTTCAGGATTTTCAAAGCTTTCTTTTATCCAGAGGTTATAAATAAGTTTTAAGGTATGAGCTAATCTATCGTGTACTAAAAGTATTTCTGGGAACATAAAATGTAAGTCTGAAAAAAAAAGACTATCTTCTCCACATGGGATATTTTCAAAAAATCTTACACTTTCATAACTTACAAAACCTACAGCACCTCCTGAAAATCTTGGAAGGTTTTTAAACACAGGGGATTTAAATTGATTTACAAGCTTTTTTAATTCTAAAAAGGCATTTTCAGATTCAAATATTCTATTGCTAAACCCATTTTTTTCTTTTTCTATTATATTAACTTTCTTTCCTTTACTTCTAAAAATTAAAAAGGGATCAATCCCTATGAAACTATATCTTGCCCATTTTTCAGCACCTTCAACACTTTCAAGTAAAAAGCCATAATCATTTTTAAAAACCTTGTAAAATAAAGATATAGGAGTATCAAGGTCGCAGGGAAGATCAAGTGAAATAGGAATGAGATTATAATGTTTACTAAGTTTTAAAAATTCGTTTTTTAATGGGTGTATATTAGGATTCATTTTTTATTTTTTTTAAAACTTTTGTAGAAAGATCTTCCCAATTTTTAAATTCTACTTCTTCTTGAATACTCTTTTTCATATTTCTTAATATAGCAGATTTTTTTTTAAGTTCTTCATCTCCTAATATGAGGGAATATTTTGCTAAAAGTTTATCAGCGTTTTTAAGCTGTGCTTTTAAAGATTTTTCTTCATAGGTTATTTCGCAACGTATTCCTTTTTTTCTTAAAAGTGTTGCTAACTCAAAACCCTTATTTAAAAGTTCTTTGCCTAAAAGAATGATAAAAAGATCTGGATTAAGTTTTTCTAAAATTTTTTTAGATTCTAAAATCCCTTTATTTTCTTCATCTCCAAAAATAGAAATAGCCCATCTTTCAAGCCCTATAGCAAATCCTATAGCAGGTAATTCCGGACCTCCCAATTCTTTTAGAAGATAATCGTATCTTCCTCCTGCAGCTACTGTATCTTGAGCTCCAAGCCCTTTGGCTTTAATTTCAAAAATTGTCCTTACATAATAATCAAGCCCTCTAACAAGCCTTGGATTTTCTATATATTTAATTCCAATAAAATCTAAAACTTCTTTAAGACTTATAAAATGATCTTTACACTCTTTACAAAGATATTCTGTAATAATAGGGCTTTTTGATACTACTTCTTTACAAGTTTCGTTTTTGCAATCAAGTACTCTTAAGGGATTCCTGGTAATTCTTTCTTTACAAGTTTCACATAAATTTTCTTTATTTTCCTCTAAAAATTTTAGTAAATCTTCTTTATACTTGATTCTACAGTTTGGGCAACCTAAAGTATTCAATTCTAAGGTATAAATATTTTTTTCTTGGGAGGAGAAGGGAGCTTTTAATATTTCCATAGCTAAAAAAATTAATTCAGCCTCTATATGAGGATTTAAAGGAGAGAATAATTCTACATCAATTTGATAAAATTCACGGAGTCTTCCTTTTTGAGGTCTTTCATGTCTAAACATGGGTCCAATAGTAAAGAATTTCAAAGGTTTTGGATTTACAAATAATCCTTTTTCTATAATCATTCTACAAATTCCTGCAGTTGCTTCAGGTCGTAAAGTTAAAAATTCTTTGTTTCTGTCCTGAAAGGTATAAGTTTCCTTTTGTACAATATCTGTGAATTCTCCTATAGATCTTACAAAAAGTTCTGTTTTTTCAAGAATAGGAATTTTAATTTCTTTATAATTGTAAGTTTTTAAAATATTTTTAGCTAATTTTATAAGGTACTCGTATTTAGCAAAATCTTCAGGAAGCCAATCTTTAAATCCTCTGACAGCTTGAATTTTCATTAAAATCTTTCTCCCCAACTTTTTGGAAGAACTATTCCTCCTAAAGCTACATAAACTCTTTCAAAACCTTCAGCAGAAAGCCATCTTGCAACTTCATAAGCTCTTGCTCCTACACTACAAACTACTATTAAATCTTTATCTTTCGGTAAATCCTTTATTTTATTCCTTGCAAATTGATAGGGGATATTTATCCAGTTAGGATATCTTTCGGTTATGTCTTTTAGTTCATTGGGGGTTCTTACATCTAAAATTAACATACTTTCATCCCTTTCTTTTAATCTTTTAATCACAGTTTCCCAATCTATAGGTTTAAATCTTTCATAAATAATATTTTCAGCAATGAAAGAGGTTACATGGATAGGATCTAAAGCTGTGTTAAAAGGTGGTGAATAGGGAAGTTCTAAGGAAGCAATTTCTTCTATAGTGGGTTTTAAAGGTAAAATGCTTGAAATAGCGTGAACCCTTGCTAAGGTTCCATCTGTAAAAGGTCCTATAGCTTGAAACCCCAGCACCTTAGTTGTTCTCTTATCAAAAACTAAGGAATAATAGGAACATCCTGTAGAGAAAAAATGAGCTCTTTCATGTTGTATATTTAAAGCATAAGTCGCATCTTTAAAACCTTCAGATTTTGCAGTTTCTAAACTTAAACCACATCCTCCTATAGCCATATCAAAACATTTAAGAATGAAAGCACCTACTGTTCCCTTAAAAATTGCATTTCCACCAGCAATATTTGTAGCAATGACCCTTCCTTGTCTATTAGCAAGAGAACCCATAGGCATGACAACTCCTTTACCACTAATCAAATGTCTTATTTCTACACAATCTCCACCTGCATAAATATCAGGATCTGAGGTTTGCATTCTTTCATTTACTACAATACCTTCTGTGGTTGGAGAAACTATTAATCCAGCTTTTTTAGCTAGTTCTGTGTTTGGTCTTACTCCAGTTGCTAACAAAACAAGATCTGCTGGATAAAAGTTATCTTCGGTTCTAACCCCTATTACTTTCCCATTTTCTCCAACAATTTCTTTTATCCTTACATTTAAAACTACATTTACTCCCTTTTCTTTCAAATGGTTTTCTATTATTCGTGACATAAAAGGATCTATAAGTCTTGGTAATACTTGAGGAAAATATTCTAAAAGTGTTACAGGAAGCTCCCAAGATTCTCCAAAAGCTTCAACTACCTCAAGCCCTATAAAACCTGCTCCAATGACTAATGGTCTTTCTACTTTTTTATTTACTAATCTTTCTTTTATTTTTATAGCATCATGTAAATTTGAAAGGGTAAAAACTCCATCAAGATGAGTTCCGGGAATAGGAGGAATTTTAGGAATAGAACCTGTTGCTATTACAAGTTTGTCATAAGGTATTTCTTCTTTTTTACCACTTTCTAAATATTTAACTTTAACTACTTTCTTTTTTCTATCTATCTCTTCTGCAAGAGTTTTAGTTAAAGTAATAATTCCTTTTATATTTTCAAAAAATTTTTTATCCCTTAAGATGTAGAAAGTAGTTCTTCTTAGTTCATCTATATGAGAAACATCTCCAGTAAGATAATAGGGCATTCCACATCCGCCATAAGAAATAAATTCATCTTTATCAATAAGAATTATTTCAGCATCAGGTCTTAATCTTTTAAGTCTACAAGCAGTTTTAGTTCCACAAGCAACTGCTCCAATGATAACAACTCTCATTAAATTAAGCTTCCTCCCAAAGATTAAAAAAATAATTTTCCTGAAATTTTACCACAAAAGATAAATTTAGAAATTTTAAAAAAGCTTAAAATTTATAAAAGATATAAGCCAAGCCAAAATAAAACTATATAACCAAAAGCCTAAAGCAAATTTCAAGTTCCCCTCTTTTGCCATTATTACAACTGTTGCAAAACAGGAATTATAAATCAAAACAAATAAAAGGAAAGATAATGCCTGTTTAGGAGTTAAAAGTTCTTTTATCTTAGCTTTTAATTCCCTATCTTCTAAATTTTGGTTAGTTTCTAAAGTATCTTTTTTTTCTTGCGTCATAATAACTCCCAAATTACTTATTATGGCTTCTCTTGCTAAAAAACCAGAAAGTATTGAGGTTGAAATTCTCCAATCCCCTAATCCTATAGGTTCAAAAATATAACTTAAGGTTTTACCTATTTTTCCTGCAAAGGTGTTTTCTAAATTTTCTTCTCCAAAAGGCAAATTTAAAAGAAGCCACATAACTACAGAAACTGTGAATATAATTGTTCCAGCTCTATAAACAAAATCTTTTAAATAAGCCTTGGTGATATTAAAAACTATTTTTAAGGAAGGGATTCTATAAGGAGGGAGATCCATAACAAAGTGGGATAATTTCTTTTCTAATAAAGTTTTTCTTAATACTAAACTGGTTAAAATAGAAAGAATTATTCCTATAAGATAAAGAATAAAAATTATTAAAGCAGGTTTTTCAAAAAAAATAGAAACAATAAATGAAAAAACTATTAATCTTGCTGGACAGGAAATAAAAGGAATCATAGAGATAACAAGAAGTTTATCTTTGGTATCTTGAAAAGTTCTTGTAGCAATAACTGCTGGAACATTACAGCCAAATCCAAGTATTAAAGGAATAACACTTTGACCGTGAAGTCCTATTTTATGAGTAAAGCTATCCATTAAAAAGGCTACCCTTGGTAAATAACCTGAAGTCTCAAGAAGAGTTAAGAGAAAGTACATAGTAAAAATAAGGGGGACAAAAGACAAAACTATACCTACCCCACCTATTAGTGCTCCTACAATAAAACTAATCAAAAAATGAGGAGCCCCTATATTTTCTAAGTTTTTAGTTATTATAGGTCCTAAAAAATTTTGTAAAAAATTATCAATCCAATCAATAAAAGGGAAGGAAAAATCAAAAGAAATCTTAAAAAAGAGATACATTATTAAAATAAAAAAGAAGATTCCTAAAAGAGGATGAAGAAAGAGGCTGTCTAAGGTTTCTGTTAAAGTTTTTTTATATAAAATTTTCTTACGAACTACCTCTTTGGTTAGACCTTTTGAAAAACTAAGTTGTTTTTCTTTTATAATTTTATATAATTCAGGATTTTCTTTTATTATTTCTTGAAGTTTCAGCCATTTAAAAGTGTTTTTTTCTTTAATTTTATTTTCAATCTCTTTGGGGTAATTTATAGTTATAGGTTTTGTATTTTTTTTGTAAACTTCTACTATAGCTGGTAGAATTTCCTTTATACCTTCTCCTGTTCTTCCATTAGTTTTAAAAACTTTCACATTTAAAAGCTCAGACAATCTTTCTACGTTAACTTCCATACCGTAACTTTCTGCCTCATCTATCATATTAAGTACCAAAATAAGAGGTTTTTCTATATCAAGGAGCTGGCAGGTTAAATAAAGATCTCTTTCTATTCTCGGAGTTTCTATAATATTTAATATGAGATCATAGTCTCTACTAACAATAAAGTCAAAAGCTATTTTTTCATCTTCAGAAATTATTTCTTCTAAGGTGTAAATTCCAGGAAGATCAATAAAGGTAATTTTATATCCATTAAAAAAAACATGCCCTTCTTTTTTTTCTACAGTAACTCCTGGCCAATTTCCAATCCTTAAATTTCCCTTAACTAAATGATTGAGAATACTTGTTTTGCCAACATTAGGATTACCAACCAGAACTACTTTTATTTCTTTATATTCTTTCATTTTTAATCCAAAATTTTTAGCTCCAAATCAATTTCTGAATAAATCTCCCCTCTTCCATTTTCTACAAATACTATATTTTCAAGTCTTATACCAAATTCATTAGGAAAATAAAGTCCTGGTTCTATAGTAAAAACCATACCATCCTCTATTACAGTGATATCATTTTTTCTTTTTTTATTATTAATCTTTTGATAATAAATTCTTGGAGGTTCATGGACTTCAATTCCTATTCCGTGTCCTGTAGCATGAAGGAAGAAATTGTCAACTTCTTTTGTTTTAAAATATTCTCTTATTGTTTTATCTATTTCAGAAACTAAAACTCCGCTCTTTACTTTTTCAAAACCTTTATACCAGGCAGTTTTTACAATTTCATACATTTTTTTAAATTCGGAAGCAGGGTTTCCTATGTATAAAGTTCTTGTAAAATCAGTACAATAACCTTTCCAGATCATACCCATATCTATTAAAAGTGGAGCATTCATTTGGATTTTGTTATTTGAGCTTTGCCAGTGGGGTAGAGCAGAGTTTTTCCCGCTTGCTACTATAGCAGGAAAACTTTCTCCTTCTCCTCCAAGTTCAAAAATTTTAGAAACTAAAAAACCTCTAAGATTTAACTCTGTTAAATTAAAAATTTCTTTATTTTTAAGAAGGTCTAATGCGTATTTATAAACTTCATCAGTTTTTTTAATACCTTCTTTTAAAAGCTTGAGTTCCTCTTCATCCTTAATTATTCTTAAGTGTTTAAGAACTTTACTAAAACCTTTGGTTTTTACTTTTTTTATTCTTAGCTTTTCTTTGAACTCATAGGTAATGGCATCTTTTTCAAATCCCAAGGTTTCAATTTTTAATCCCCGAATAAATTTTCTTAAAAAAGAGAGAGTATCATTTTTTATAAGAACCACTTCCCAATCTTTTAATTCTTCTTTTGCTTTTTTAAAATATCTTGCGTCTGTTAGAAAAAAGTTCTTTTCTTTGGTGATAATGATAAAGGCGTTGGAAGATTTAAAGCGAGTTAAATAAAAAATATTTGAAGGGGAGGTAAAAAGAAAGGCTGAAAGTTTGTTTCTTTCTAAAAAATCTCTTATCCACTCTAATTTTTTTATCAAATTCATATATTTACCTTATTTAGATATTTTTCAAATATAACCAAATTTTTTTGATTTTCAATCTCAATTGTAAGGGTTCAGGAAATTTTTTTAATTTTCTATCTTCTTAAAACTATATTCTTTTTTTGAGTAAAATGAAAGCTGTTTTAAAAACGCTTTATTTTTATTTGAGCTCTTTAATAAACTTATCCCAGCCAAGTTTTTCAATAATTGCCCCGAGTCTTTCTCCCTTTTGATTATATTTTTTATAAAGTTCTAAAATTTTATAAAAAAGTTTAGGTATTTCTTCTGCTTGAAAATAACCCAAAAAGGTTGCGAGCCGAGGATGGCGACCAAGCTTACCTCCCAAGTAAACTTTATATCCTTTAAACTCCTCATTTAAAGCTGATTCTGGGCACACCTTAATGCAATGACCACAGCCAACGCAAAGCTCCTCTTTTATCATCGGACCAAACTCGGTAAGCTCAATAGCACCTTCTTCACAGGCTTCAACGCAGGACCCACAAAAACTACAAGCCTTAGGATTGACGGAAATTTTTACCACCCCATGGAGAGCAAAATCGCAGATATGGATTTGGGAACAAGCGTTTGGACATTCAGAAAGGCCAACCTTAAACTTATGATGAGCCTTCAACTTTGGTCCAACCTTAGAGATCAAAAATTGGGTAAGCTTTTCTTCTTCTAAAATCTTTTCTAAGGAAGACAAAAGATGGCTTGAATCTGTTAGAGCGTTAGGGCAGGAATCAAAGCCAAAACACCCAGATACTTCATAGCCCTTTTCTGCTTCAGACATTTTACTGAGCAGAGCTTTCTTTGCCTCTAAAAGGTCTTCAAGGGTAACCCTGTTCTTCCCCCTTTCCTGAAGATACTTTTCTACCTCCCTTTTTACCTTTTTTCTGACAAAGAAAGGAACCTTCTTAAGGTAGGCTTCGGCATCAGGCGTCCACTCCATTAAGCTTCCTCCGTCCTAAGGATTTCACCCTTAACTCCTATGGTGTGAACTTTAAATTTAAAATCTTTATTGGCAAGCCTCCGCGCTTGGTCAAGAATAAAAAGAAGCCCTCGACAGCAGGGAACCTCCATTATGGCAAGCTCAAGCGACCTCAGAGGCACTTTGCTAAAGATTTCCGCGAATTTTTCGATGTAAAGGTCTGCTGGGTCAAACTTTGGACAACCTATCATGATCTTTTTCCCGGGAAGAAGCTTGGTATGAAGCTCAGGATAGGCAACGGCTACGCAGTCGGCACAGACTAAAAGCCGTGCATCCCTCAAGAAGGGGGCACTGCTTGGGATAAGCCTTATCTGGACCGGCCAATGGGTAAGCGACGATGCTATATCATGAGGATAAGGAGCAGGCTTTTCCTCTGTTTCAAGGTTTCTTACCTGGGTTGATGGACAACCGCAAGCAAGAGTAGGATGAAATGTTTCCTCGCTTTTCTTCATGCGATGCAGATGGTCTTCCACAGCCTCTTCATCAAAGGGCTCAGCTTCCTTTTCTACGATGCGAAGGACACCGGTTGGACACTCCCCAATGCAAGCCCCTAAACCATCGCAAAGGACTTCGCTAACAAGCCTTGCCTTACCATCTATGATGGCTATCGCACCTTCTTGACAGGCAAGTACGCATTTGCCGCAGCCGTTACAAAGCTCTTCATCGATCTCGATGATTTTCCTTAGAACCTTCGGCATGTTTTACTCCTCCTCTTTTAAGGTTAAAGCTTCAAATAATTCCTTTGGGTTTAGCCCTTCTTTAAGCTCCTTAAGCTTAAGCCTTATGTCATCAAACACAGGCTCTGGCAGACGAACCTTCTCCGCAACTTCCTTTGAATCATCCTTTGGCAGATAATAAAAATAGAGAAGTAAAAGTTTTAAGCCTGGGGACTTCCCCACATCTTTAGCTTTTGCTTCCATTTCTATTACTAAACTTGAGATTTCTTTAAAAAGCTCTTTGGGAAGCCTTTTTTCAACCTCAACTGCTATGCGCTCTTTAAGGAGGTTACTCCTTTCTCTCAAAACCTCCTTTGGCAGTTCACCAAAGCAAAGCTCAGCGTATTGGCAATAGAGGGCGCACCCAAAATCCATCCTTGGATTGACAAGCACTCGCTTACAGCTTGGACATTTCCTTGAGGTATCATCCTTGAAGAACTCAACAAGCGCCCCGCAATGGGGACATTTAACCTCAAAGATGGCATCTTCCTTCCAATAATGTGTATCTTGCCCTGGACATCTCATTTTTTACTAAATTCTTAGCCTTTTGTATTTAGAAAATAAATTAGTTGTTGTGGTGTAATAAAAAATAGGCTTCAAGTTCACAGATAAGTTTATGATATTGCTCATGAGAATCACCACCTATTTGTTCTTGTTCGTAGCTTTCAAAGCTTTTCTCTAATTCCATATCATCCGACTTATTTAATATCTGCTTTGCCATTTGAAAAAGTACATTATCTTCCTTCCAAATATGCTGGCTTAATAAAGTGATATATTCCCGAGCAGATGACACAAAATTTTGTCTGGCTTTAGCTTCTAAAAAATCACTAAGGGCTTGACGCATCTGTTCTTGCAATGTTCGTCCTTTTTCATGTTCATTTAACATTACGCCAATAGGACCACCTTCACGGGGGATTCCTCTTGTTTCTAATTTAGGGAATAATGCTTTTTCTTCTTTAATATGATGACACTTGTCAGCAAATACACGGAAAAAATCTAATAATGAGATTACTTTTTCTATTGAGACCGACTCACCTCGCTCAAGTCTGTCAGCAATGTTTTTCAACAGTGCTAATCCACGCTCAATGAGACGATGTTCTTGCATCAATAATTCTAATGATTTCATTGTTAACTTCCTTGTTAATTTAAAATTTCTTAGGTTTAAACTTCACCCAATAGAAAAGAATTTAGCTTCTTTTAATCCTCTACATACATTGCAACAGAAGAGTGGAGTAATTAATTTTTAAATATTTAGTTAATCTTAATTTTTAAAGAAAATTCAGGTTCTATCAAAAAGAGCTATTTTTTTACTCTTTTTTTCACCTTTAATTTTTCAGCTTCATCTTTAATCTTTTGAAGGGTTTGCTTCATTGGTGCCCAGCCATACCAATGTGTGTAATCGGGATTCATATGAAAGGCACCTTGGAATGTTCTCATCCTATACTCAAGGAACATCAAATAAAGATCTTGTTCTATAGAACTTTTTGCTTCATATAATTGAAGAAGGTCTGGCGCAAAAGTCCAGCCTTTAGGTTTTTTAAGTATACCTTCCTCATAGAGAGCCTTTACTTCTTTTATAGCCTCTGCAAATATTTTATCTACTTCCTTTATCACCTGATCTGCAGCAGAGAGCTGTTTGTGAGCAAAATTTTCGCTATGACAATTGGCACATATTTTTATCATCTTTTCCCTTTCTGCTTGAAATTCCTCCTTTGTTAATCTTGCAACCTTACCAACCTTTACAATTTCAATTCTTGGGGTTGGTTTCCCTTTGTTATCAAGAATACCCAAGGCCTGAAGTATGGTAATTCTATATTGAAGCCATTCTTTGTCATCCTCAGGGAGCCTTAGAGCAAGAAAGCCCCAAGCTGTCATTACCCTGTGATTTCCATTACTCATATGACACGTTTGACAGGTTGGTACTCTTTTTGATTCCTTTCCTTCGATCTGCCATATAATACCATGTTTTGATGAAGACCACATCTCCCACTGAGGATGGTCAAATCCCATATGGCATATTTGGCATGTCCTTGGATCTTGTGCTTCAGATTTTTTAAAGGAATGTCTTGTATGACAGTTATCGCATTGGGCATTACTATAACGAAAAGATTTCTTTTCTTCTTGCGATTTTTCTCCAATTTTATGACAATAAGAACAAGCTTTAATTCCTTCACCTATAATTACATTTGGTTGATGAGCCCACATAGGCATAGCTTTGGCAGCAACCCAGGCGAGATTGTGTTTTCCTTCTCTGAATTGTTTTACTTGATTTGGATGGCAATTTGCGCATGTTTCAGGAGTTGGCAATATAGCCTTTTGGCTATCGTTCATGCTTTTATGTTCCGAACCGTGACAGGTAGAGCAGTCTAATCCTGCTTTTGACATTTTTCCTTCAAAATATTGTTCAACTATACCCGGTGTGATCTTTTGGTGGCACTCAATACAGGTTGATTTATTAATTGCCCAAGTTTTAATGTTCCAGAGAAATATCCCTAACAGTATAAAAACTAATAAATAAATTCGATACATAAGAATTTCTTCCTTTTCAATTTTTAATTTTAAAGGATTAATGATTATTTATAATTATATTATATTATTTTATAAAGTCAAGAAATTTTGTAAGAAATTATTAGGGATAACAGAAAAAGTACGGATTTTTTACTCTTGCCTATACTTTTTATTCAGTCTAAAATAGTTTTAATTATATTTAGGAGGAAAAAGCTATGAATGGAGGGTTATCAACTCCTAAACTATTAGGAGGGATTGGTTCAATTCTTTTGGTTTTAACAGTAACTCCCTATTTAGGTAGTATAGCGGGATTGGTAGGCATAATTCTTATTCTCATTTCTCTTAACATGTTTTCTAAAATTTTTAATGATCCTCAAATATTTCGTAACGCTCTTATTTCATTTATTCTTGCCATAATCGGAGTTTTTGTAATTATGTTAACCATAGGAATAACCTTTTTTTCATTTTTTACTATGATGGGATCTTACCACCTTCATATGTTTTCAAGTATAGGTATAGGAACCATTTTTTCTTTTATAGTAACTTATCTTTTATTAATAATTAGTGCCCACTATTTAAAATCTTCTTTTTATTTACTTTCTTCTTATACAGGAATTAATCTTTATAAAACCGGGGGCTTTTGGTATTTTATAGGGACTTTATTAATCATTGTAGTAATTGGTTTTTTAATAAATTTAGTTGCTTGGGTATTAATTGCGGTAGCTTTTTTCACTACCCCTGAAGAAATAAAAAGCACTGCTTAAAATTTTTAGAATTTGAACCTCCATTTCTAAGATTTTAAGAGAAGCCAAAAATCTTAAAGTTTGAAATAATTTTATTTATAAGATATAATTAATTTAAAACCAAAAGAGTGGAGTAAAAAATGGATGCTATTACTAATTTAAGAGGATTAGACAAAATAATTGTTCCTATTAGACTTACTTCCAGTTCTAAAATTAGATTTCAATGTTATCCAGGGGTTCCTTGTTTTAAACTTTGTTGTTCAGACCTATTTTTACCACTTACCCCTTATGACATTATAAGAATTCGAGATAGACTTGGACTAACAACTGATGAATTTTTACTTCTTTATACAGAACCATTTATATTACCTAAGTCAGGATTACCTATTGTTAGACTTAAGATGAGAGAAGATGAGGAAAAGACTTGTCCATTTTTAGGTGAAGGGGGTTGCACAATTTATGAAGTAAGACCTCTTGCTTGTAGATATTATCCTCTTGGTTTTGGAATGTTTAGAAATAGAGACGAAGGAAAAAATGAAGATATTTATTACCTTGTAAAGGAGGGGTTTTGTCAAGGTCTTGATTCAGGAGAAGAAATGACTGTAGAGGAATATAGAATTTCTCAAGGTATCCCAGAACTTGAAGAACCCATTAAAGAATGGGGAGAAATTATAATGAGAAAAGAATCTTTTGGTCCTATGGAGGTTCCTGAAAAAAGTTTGCAACTTTTTTTTATGGTAAGTAGCAACCCAGAAAGATTTAGAGCTTTTGTTTTTGAATCAAAATTTTTAGATATGTTTGAAGTTCCAGAGGAAACCTTAGAAGAAATTAAAAAAGATGATTTAAAACTTTTACAGTTTGGTTTTAAATGGCTTAAAACAGTTCTTTTTGGAGACAAATTAGTTAAGCGGAAAAAAGAAGGTCCTTCAGTTAAAAAGATAAAACCCTTTTAATTTTTCAAATTAAATGTTTCCCAAAATCAAAAGAAAAAAGACCAAAGTTGTTAAAGTAGGTAGCGTCTTAATAGGTGGGGAAAATCCTATTCGTGTTCAAAGCATGACAAATACAGATACAAGAGATGTAAAAGCAACCTTAGAACAAATATATAAACTTCATTATGCAGGATGTGAAATAATTAGAGTAACAATCCCCGATGAAAAAGCAGTTTCAGCTTTAAAAGAAATAACAAAAAAAAGCCCTATGCCTGTTATTGCAGATTTACATTTTGTTACTTCTCTTGGTGAAAAAGCAGTGAAAGCAGGAATTGCAGGAATAAGAATTAATCCTGGGACCTTTAAAAATCTTAAAAATCTTGATAGACTGATTGAGGTTTGTAAAGATTATGGAGTTTGTATAAGAATAGGGATAAACGCAGGATCTTTAGAAACAAAAATTTTAAAAAAATATAAAACTCCTACTCCTTCTGCAATGGTTGAAAGCGCTATAAATTGGGTTAATTATATAGTAGAAAAATTTGATTATCAGAATATTAAAGTTTCTTTAAAATCTTCTAATTGGTGGGACACTGTTAAGGCTTATGAACTTTTTTCTAAAAAATCTGATTTTCCTTTACATATAGGTGTTACAGAAGCAGGAGGACTCATTCCAGGAACTATTAAAAATACCATGGCTATTACTTATCTGCTTTTAAAAGGGATTGGAGATACTTTGAGAGTATCTTTAACTGCGGATCCAGTAGAGGAGGTATATGTAGCTTATGAGATTTTGAGAAATCTTGGTTTAAGAACTCTTCATCCTGATATAATAGCTTGTCCTATGTGTGGAAGATGTGAAATAGATCTGATGAAACTTTATAGGGAAGTTGAAAATTGGGCTAAAAATGTTAAAGCAAATCTTAGACTTGCTGTTATGGGATGTATAGTTAATGGACCTGGAGAAGCAAAACATGCAGATCTTGGAATAACAGGAGGGAAAGGGGTAGGAATAATTTTTAGAGAGGGGAAAATCATTAAAAAAGTTCCTGAGGATCAGCTACTTAATGAATTTTTTAAAGAGATTGAAACCTTTTTAAAAGAACACCCTGAAAGATTGATTAATCTTTAGTGATAAGTTTATAAATATCTTTAGCAGAAAGCTTATATTCTTCTGCTAAGATTTTAGCTATTTCTTTAGGTTTAAGCCCACTATTTTTAAGTTCTTCTATCTTCTTTTTAAGATCAGAAATCTCTTTTTTTATTGGTAATTTTTCAATTTTAGGTTTAGGAAGGATTATAAGAGTAATTTCTCCTAAAAAGTTTTCTCTTTTAGCTAAAGTTTCTAAATCTGTCCATAGGAGCTCTTCGTGAAGTTTAGTTAATTCACGAGCTAAAAAACATTCACAATTTCCAAGAATTTCAAGAAGATTTTTGGCAGTTTTTACCATTCTGTGAGGGCTTTCAAAAATAACAATAGGTAGATTTCTGGGTAGATTTTCTAATACCCTTTTCTGTTCTGTTTTTTTCCGAGGTAAAAAACCAAGAAAAATAAACCCAGAGCTAAGATTAACCCCAGAAACGCTAAGAGCACAAGTAAGGGCAGAAACCCCAGGAACAGGAACAACTTTAATTCCTTTTTTGTAGGCTTCTCTTACTAAGTAAGCTCCTGGATCTGAAATAAGGGGACAACCAGCTTCACTGGTGAGAACTACATCCTCTCCTTCCTCTAAAAACTTAAGCACTTTATGACTTCTTTCTATCTCTACATCTTTATAAAGACTTATTAATTTTTTGGAGCCACATCTATAATGGTTAAGAAGTTTTTTAACAGACCTTGTATCCTCAGAAGCTATGATTTTTACGTTTTTTAAAACTTCTAAGGCTCTTAAGGTGATGTCTTCAAGGTTACCTATAGGAACCCCAACTACATAAAGCTTCCCTTTTGTTTTTTCCATCTTTAAAAACACCTTTATTTGAACTAATTTTTAGCACAAACCAGAAAAAAGGACAACCAATTGTTAGAAGATATTGTAAAAATAGAAAGACCCAAGAGGGATAAACCCTCTGGGTTTCATCCAAAGGATATACTCAGCATAATTTAGTAATTAAATTTTATGCCAGCATAAAAAGATCTATCAGGGGTTCCATAGTCTTTTACTTCTTCATAATTAGCGTTAAAAAGATTTTCTACCTTGAGATAAAACTTAATTTTGGGATTGAAAGAATAATTAGTAGATAGATTAAAAAGAGAGTAGGATTTTAACTTCTGAGTATTTAAAGGATTTGCAAATCTTTCTCCAGTATAAACATAATCAGCAATAACAGAAAGGTTTTTGAGAGAGTACTCTAAGGTAGCTTCAGCTTTATGAGAAGGCTTATAAATAAGATATTTTTCTTTATCCCTGTCTTCTGAATCTAAATAGGTATAATTAGCTTTTAGGCTTAAGTTTTGAGTAAGTTTTAGGGTAAGATAGACTTCAGCCCCTTTTATAACAGCTTTTCCGATGTTTTGGGGTTGCCAGGTTTGAAGGTCAAACTGGATAAGATCTTTATATCTTTGGTAAAAAACAGAACCACCTAAAATTAGCTTATTTTCTAAAAAAGTCTTTTCAAATCCAAGATCCCACCCTTTTGATTCTTCAGGTTTAAGGTTAGGATTGCTAAAGATGGGATAATAAAGGTCATCAAAAGTAGGAACTCTAAAACTTGTCCCATAGTTAGCTTTAAGCTTTACATCAATCTTAGGAATTATATAGCTAATTCCTAATCTGTAAGTAGTTTTTTCTCCAAGATTTTTATAATTATCATATCTTAACCCTGCAGTTAAAAGAAGTTCATTTTCTAAAAGGTAAAGCTTGTTGTTAAGAAAAATCCCAGTATATTCCCTTTTTTTATCATAGCTTGAAGATCCCCAGCTACTTTCAGAGAGCATTTCTACTTCCTCTCTTTTAAAGTCTAAACCAAAAACCAAAGAATAAGTCTTCCCTAAGTTTAAAAAATTTTCCCAAGAAAAACCCTCTGTAGAAGGTGTATATCGGGTATAAGGAGACCAACTAATAGGTTCATAATATTTTCTTTGGGAGTAATTCTTATAGATAGAGAAAGTTTGCTTAAATTGTTCAAAAAGGTCTAAGTTAAGTTTGGCACCAACAAGGTAATTATAGTCTTTTCTAAGGTTTTCTGCATCTTCATCCCAGCCGTCATACTCTATCCTTCCGTAGTTATATCTTCCCAAAAATTCAAATCTTACCTTAGGTAAAAGATTAAGCCCTATCTTAGCAGAAGCAAAGGAATTCTTAAACCCGTCTTTTTCCTTTCCATAACGATAGGCAGAAAAGCCATCTGTATAGTAATAAAAGGTATTTAACCTAAAGTCAATATTTTTAAGTTCTCCTGATAGTTCAAAAGAGGGTTTATAGGTTCCGTAAGAACCACCTTCAAGGTAAAGACCGATTTTTGGTCTTCCTTTACCCTTTTTAGTAATAATATTTATTACCCCGGCTACAGCCTCAGACCCATAAAGTGTGCTTTGAGGTCCTTCAATGATTTCAATCCTTTCTATGTCATCAACCGTTAAACTTCCAAGGTCAACTTGTCCAGAAGAAGGATCGTTGATTTTAAATCCATCTATCAAAACTAAGGTGTGAGCTGATTTAACTCCTCTTGGAAGAATAGCTCCTGCTGTCTGACCAGGACCGCCGTTTGCTCTAATGTATAGTTGAGGAAGGGTTCGTAAAACATCAGTGAGAAAGATAAAATTTTTCTTTTCAAGCTCCTCTTTGGTTATAACGGTTACTTGTGAAGTTACCTCTTTTAAGGGCTCTTCAATTCTGTCTGCTGAAACTACTACTTCAGGAATTTCTTTAACCTCTTTACTTTCTTCTGCACCAAAAGAAGGAGAAACCAAAGTTCCTAATAAAAAAAGAAAGCTGAGTTTGTGGAAGACCTTTTTGCTCATGACTCACCCCCTCGGGTTTTTTGGGGCTGGAGCGGTCTTCCGGCTTCCGGATCGTCCTACTCGCCGCACCTTCCCGGTGCCTTTCGGCACCAGTGGTCTGTCGGCTAAGAGCTTTAAAAAAGAAAAGCTCTTAGCCCAAGAAAGGAAGCCTCCTTTCGGGGAATACCCTACTTGGGACCTCCTTTCCCATCCGCATAAAAGCGGACAAGCGGCTTTCGTCCCCGGTCACGGCTGCGGGGCAGCGGGGGATTTTCACCCCACTTCCACAACTCCGGCCCACAACCTAATATATCATCCCTCTTTAAAAAATCAATCTAATTTTTTCTTTTTTTAAATTGTTTAGAGATTGTATATATGTTGTTTATTGTAGGTAGTGTCTCATTAATTGTGTAAATACTTGAAAAGTAAAATGGGCATGGTAGCTTCCCCAATGCTTAATAACCAAAACTACCAGAAAGGAGTGGAAGCTACCATGAAAGAAAAAACTAAAACTTTAACAAAACAACCTATGGAAGAAATTTTAAACTTTTTTTTCAGCAGGAAGTCAATAATCTTATTAAAAACCTTTTAGAAAAGCTTATGCTTGAAAAAAGAAAAATTTATTTAGAAGAGATAGAAGATTATGCAAACGGTTTTTATATCAGAGATTTACTTACAAAGTATGGGAAGGTTCAAGACTTAAAAGTGCCTCGGGTCAGGAATGGTGGTTTTCGTCCTGCTATACTTGTATTCACCCCAAAGCGTTTCTCGGTTAATAAAGGTGACCGAAGATGAAGTAAGGAGTTGGAAAGAAAAAGCACTTTCAGAGGAATATTTGGCAATATTTTTAGATGGAACTTATTTACCTATTCGTCGAAATGAGGTAGCAAAGGAACCAGTTTATTTAGCTTTGAGGATAAAGCTTGATGGAAGAAGGGAAATACTTGGATTTTGATTATTTGGATCTGAAGGGGAATGATTTACCTGGGATAGAAAATGCCATAAAGATGGTTTATCCGTCTTCAGAATGGCAACTTTGTGTATTACATACTGTAAGGAATTCTTTAAATAAGGTGCGGGTAAAAGATAGAGGTTTATTTGCAGAAGATTTAAAAAGGATATACAGAGCAGAAACAAAAGAAAAAGCTAAGGAGGGGATATTAAGATTAAAGGAAAGATGGGGTAAGATATATCCTAAGGTAGTGAAAAAATGGGAGGATAAAGCGTATGCATTATTAACCTTTTTGAGGTATCCGAAGGAGATAAGGCAGTTTATTTATACAACTAATCAGCTTAAAAGATTAGCAAAGGAGATAAAAAGGAGGATAAAGGTAATTTCCGGATGAAGGATCAGCTGAAAGATTGTTATATTTGATCTTGAAAGAGATGAATGAGAGGTTAAACTCAAAGAGGTTAAGGGGATTTAACGAGATTGAATTGGGGAACTACCATGCCCTTCCCGGAGAAATTTTTACACAATAAAAAAGACACTGTGTTTAAATCTAACTTGGGATGACATTTTCTTTGAACATAATCTTATCAGAATTAGAAAAGCAAAAAGAATAAAGAAAGATTTGTTCCTATGAGTAAGATGCTGAAAAAAGCTCTCTTACATTTAAAAACAACAAGAACTGATGACAACCCATTTGTTTTCCCATCACCTAAGACAGGAAAACCTTTAAACGATATCAGAAGAGTAATTTTGAAAATAGCAAAAAGAGCAGGAATTGAAAGGAAAATAACACCACATCAGTTAAGGCTTAGCTTTGCAACTCATCTTTTAGAAGCTGGAGTTGACTTGAGAACCATTCAAGCACTTTTGGGGCATGAAGATATTAAAACAACTCAAATTTATACAAAAGTTGCAATGCCAGTTCTTTACAGAGCTATTAATTAAAATTCTTGAAGCTCAAACATGTCGTCACTATGTCGTCACTAATGACCCCCTACCCCTATCAAAAGCTTGAAAATAAGCCGGCGATGGGATTCGAACCCATGGCCTGCTGATTACGAATCAGCTGCTCTACCCCTGAGCTACGCCGGCTTAAATAAATTATAAATTCTTATTTTAAAAATTTCAAATATTTGAACTTACTTAGTTTTATGTTGAAAGATATTTTTCTTTTATTCTTTTGATTACTATATGAGCTGAATTAAAAGCTTTCATTATACTTCCTTGTTTAAAGGCTATATCCCCAACTAAAAAAATCTTTGGTAAATTGGTTTCAAAAAATTCATCTATCAGGGGATTCCCTTTTTCATCAAAATTAATTCCTATTCTTCTTAAAAAACTCTCCGGGGTTGTTCCTCCTAAACAATAATAAATTAAATCATAAAAATCTTCCTTTCCGTCTTTAAAATAAACCCTTACTTTTTCATTATAGGGTTCTATTTTTTCTATATCTGTTGCCATGAGAAGCTTTAATTTACCTTGTTTTTCTTTTTCTTCTAAATTTTTTAAATTAATCTCATTTATTCTAAAAAATTGGGGTCTCCTATAAGAAAGATAAACATCGTTTACTTCACAGAGACAACAAGCAACCTCTGCTGCGGTATTTCCTCCACCAACCACTAAAATTTTTTTATTTTCTGGTATCTCAAGAGGAGGTTCAAAAAATACCTTATTTTTTAATTCCTCAGGAATAGAATATGATGGTTTATTAGGTTTACCAAAAATACCAATAGCTATGATCACAAATTCAGCTAAATATTCTGGCTTATCTTTTACAAAAATTTCGTATTCTTCATCTGTTTTTCTTATTTCTGTAACCTCTGAATTTAACCTTATATCTAATTTCCATTTATTAATCCAATCTTCTATCCTTTTAAGAAACTCTTCTTTAGTTTCAGTTTCAAAGGAGCATATTCCAATAGGTTTTATATCTTTCTCTCTATAATTAGCATCTACTCTTTTACCAGGTTTATAAAATTTTACTATAGTACTACAGACAGTTTCTCCTTTTTCCAAAACTACAACAGGTTCTATATTATTTGCTTTTGCTTCTATAGCTGAAGCAATCCCAGCTGGTCCTGCTCCTATAATAGCAATTTTAACTTTTTCCATTTTTAAAATTCCTTTAATTTAGATTGTAAAAAAATTAAGCACCTATTTCTATAAGGGCAAAAACCTTGAAAATGTTTACATCCTTCTTCTATATTTACATATTCTTTAAACTTTTCACACCAAATTTTTTTATTTTCTCCTTTTTCTTTTTTATTTTTATATTCTTTCAATTTTTATTATTTCAAACTTCAAGCCAAGATTCAGAAAATATAATTTCTCCTGTTAAAACTTTTACAGTTTTATATATTTCAAGTTCTTTAGAAGAAAGTGACTGGATATCTATTTTTTCTCCATCCATTATTTTATGAACTAAAGAGACCCATTCAGGATGTTTACCTTTTGCAATTTCTACTAATTCTTTATCGTATATATCAAGTATTGCACTGTAAAGATTATATTTCATAAGCATCATAAGCATTACTCTATTTAAATAAGGTCTTAAATGGGAGGCTACACCATTTGAAACATTTGAAAGACCTACAATTGTTTTAACTCCTGGTGTAATTTCTTGAAGTATAGAAAGAAATTTAAGTACCTCTTTAATTTGTTGCACATCAAGGGTTATAGGAGTAAGAACTGGATCTACCCAAATTTTTTCATTGGGTATACCATATTCATTGAGTTTATTTACAAGATCCAATGCAAGATCAGCTCTTTCATTAGCATCTCTAAGAAGCCCTTTTTCTCCCCAAAGAAGTGCTACCACATCACAACCAATTTCAGCAGCAAAAGGAGCAAGTTTATCCAATTTATCTTTATGAATGGTAACTGAATTTATAAGTGCCTTTGAAGGTTGTTTAGAAGCTTTTATTCCTGCAATCATTGCTTCTGGATTTGTAGTATCAAGAGAAATAGGAATATCTACTACCTCTTCTACAATTTTAACTATCCAAGGAGCAAGTTCTAAAGCATCCTTTTTTGCAGGTCCAATATTAAGATCTAAATAATCTGCTCCTAACTTAACTCCATCCTTAGCCATTTGTTGAATAGGTTGAGGATTGCGTTCTTTTATAGCTTTACCTATCCTTTTTGACATTATGTTTATATTTTCAGCAATACAAATTACTTTATAACCGCTTTCTTCTTTTTCCTTTTCAAGTTTTTCCTTTTTTTCTTTTATAGTTTTTTCTTCTTTTAAAATTTCTATTTTTTCGAATGTCTTTTTCTCTTCTTTTATTTCCCTCTTCTCAGAAACCTTTTCCTCTTTTTTTAATTCTTCTTTCAATTCTTCATAAAATTTTTTAAAAAATGAAGGAATCCCGCTTGCCTCTCTTGGCCCAACAATGATTTTCCAGTCAGGAAGTTCATCTTCAAGTTCTCCCTTTATTCCTGCTAAATAACCAGGAATTATAAGATTTCTATGTTTAACTTTTTCTTCAATCCCACACTTTTTAACAAAAGGGGCAATGGTATCAGCACCAAATTTACCTGCTGCCCAAGCTGTAAGAACTGATAAACCATCAGTATCTTTTATGAGAAGCCAAGTAGGAACTCTACTTGCCTCTATTTCCCCACTTACGATAAAATAAGTAAGGGCAAAATTGCAGGTTATAGCTACCAGCGAATTTTCATCAGGACCATTAATAGGATAAATCCCCTCTTCAACAACCATAGGTTTTTGAGGATCTGTATAAATATTCATTCTTTCTATTAAAAGATTAAATAAAGCTTCTGGCTTAAGATCTGAAAGAATAATAATACTTCCATATTTGCAGATAATCATACTTGCAATAAGAATTTCTAATAAATCAGAATCTGTATATCGATAAGGAAAAGTTATAACAGGAAATCCTAAGAGTTTAAATCTACTTTTAATAGCTGATTTTCTTATAATTACTAAATCTTCAAACAACTCTCTTAATACTTGAGAACCTGGATCAAGAACTAATTCTTTTAAACCTTTTTTAAAAGCCTTTTCAGAAAGACTACAAACTTCATCTAAGGATTCTCCAATTATAGTAAGAGGAACCTTTGTTGAAAGAGAGAAATTAGCAAAATCTTCAAAATTTTGAGAATTTGCACCATAAATTAAAGGTTTAAAATTATTACATATTTCTATTGCTTTTTTTAGGGTTCCCACATCTGAAGAAGCTAAAACTAAGGCTACCCAAGGAAGTTCATTTCTTACTTTTTTCACAATCTCTATAAATCTTTCCTCAGAGCCTTCATCTTGCAAAAACAGAGTATCTAATCTTAAAATAGTTCCTACCCTTTCCCATTGAAGTTTTTTATACAATCCTATTCTTCTTGAAATTTCCTCATCCTTCATATTAGTGGAAATGAGAGTTCCTATAAGAGGAGGATTTTCAAAACGTTTGTCATGCCTAAATAGAACACTTTCCCCACCCAAAAAATAGACGTAATTACCTCCTCCCAATTCTACTTTTCTAATAGGAGGTGCTAAAGCTTCAGCTATTTCTTCTTTAATCTTTGGATCAATATAGGGACAAGCATCTATCTCTGCCTGACCAGAAGCTACTTTCATAGCAAAGGCCATACAAGTAGAAAAACCACATTCTTTACAATTTGTTTTAGGTAAATACTTTAGTATTTGAATTCCTGTAAGAGCCACCTTAATTCTCCTTTTTTATGAAATTTAGGTAAGGGGAGGTAATTTTAAAACCGGATGATTCACTTTTTTTACCCAATTAAAAAGTTCTTCCTCTGTATTGACTACACTTTCATCGGCTATTTTTTCAAGAAAATCAGGAACTCCTAACTCTTCTGCCCTTTTTTGAAGTTTTTCCTTTAACTCTTCTTTAAGTATTTTAGGCATCCAAACAATTCTCAAAAATCCATCTTCTGCGGATATAAATTTTTTAGAAATAATATATTGCTTAGAAATACCTAAAAACCCTGGAGTAACTTGTCCTCCTCCTATCATTCCTGCAAGGGTAGAGAATTTAAGTCCTATTGGAGTTTCTTTATCAAATTCTCGATTTACTATAATGATTCCATTTACTGGTGCAGAAATTGCTGCAATAGCCTCCATACAACCGCATACAGTCATAGGATCATTCATAATACTATATAAACTTACCCTTTCTACTTTCCCTTTTGAGGCTTTTTTAACGAATTCATTTACTCCTTTAAATTGTCCTAATTTTAAATCTATAATCTCTCCTTTTAAAATGGGCTGATTTGGACCAGCTGGATTAATCTGATAATAAGCTTTTCCATCAAGCCAGCTATAAGCACCACAAGGCCCTCCTCTTTCAGGAGTAATTACACAAACATGAGTAGGGGCAAAACTTTGACAAAGGGTACAAGAATAAAATTCTTCTACATTTTCATCTACCATCCCAGCGAGTCTTGCATCTCTTTTCTCATATATACTTTTTGCTTTTTCTATTAATTTTTTTACCATTTCTTCATCTGTAAAAATCTCTACTTCACATTTATCTACAATGCTACTAAATTCTTGTTTTATTCTGTTATATAAAATCTCTCCTATATGTTTCAAAAGGAATCCCTTTTCTACTGCCTGTTTACTAATTCTTATCCATACTATATTTCTTTGTCCTATATGCATAATACCCTGGGCATAATTGATAAAATAATGAATTTGTCTTTCCATAATAGGTTCAAAATCTTCTTGCATATTAGTGCCAGCTACTTTTATTACAATAGCAAGCGGAAGTCTATAAGGTGGACCTTTTTTATCTATTTTGGGAAGATCAGAAATTTCCGGCCCTATCACCCTTATTTCTCCATCTTTAACTTCCTCAAAAGATGAAGATATTAATAATTCTAAGGCTGATGTTCTCCCTCCTCCACATTCTAAATAAAGATCTTCTTTTCTTACTCTTTCTCCCTCAAAAGCAGGGGCATAAGAAACTGGGATATTAAGTTTTGTTTTGGTAATTTTTAATCCCCTTACTTCTAAAGCCTTTTCTATTAATTCTTGAGAAGCAATTTCTGGAACGGAACTCCTGTAAAACTCTTGATTTTCCATTATTACCTGAAAATAGCAATGAGTAGGTTTGGAAATTAAAGCTTCATAAATACAAATCCCAGGAATTTTGATTTCAGGTACAGCCCAATCACAAATTATAGGAATCCCCCAATTTAAAGCTCCTAAACCATTAGCTACCCATTCCTCTGTAGGTGGACCAAAGGTTATTACAAAAGCAAAGGTTTTATATTTATTAAAAAGTAAATTATTTATATAATCCCCCGGCTTTACCCCACCAAAAGACATAGCAACTCTACAAGCAAAACCAATAGCAAAAACTATACTAGTATAGTGAGGACCAAAAGGTACTAATCTTACTGGCCAACCAAGTTGTAATCCTGCCTCTCTTAAAAGATAGGGCATATAAACACCATTGGTTTGATCATGCATAAATACATAAAGTCCTTTTTCAAGAAGGTCTTGAACAATATTTTTAGCTGTTTCTTTATCTGGAGGTGAACCAAGTAAAACTGCAAAACCAGGAGAACTTCCATCAACAAATTCTACCCCTCTCTTTCTAAAGATAACATCATCTGCTGCTCCAAGCCAAATATTATCTTCTGTAGGCTCTTCTGTTTTTGTATATAAATTAGGCTCTTCCAAATATCTTATAGCTTCAACTACTTCTTCAGCAAAAAGAGTTGCCATTCCTGCATCAAGTGCTAACCCTAAATAAAGAAGACCATTTTTAGATGAAGATAAATCAGGCAGAAGTTTTTTTGCCTCTTGTAAAACTTCTTCACAATCTCCAAGTTTTTTAACAGGATATCCTAATATGGCATAAATAATAGGTAAATAATAGGCTGTGTTTGGAAATCCTACATTTACTTCTTTACCAAAATTTTTAATAGCCCTTTCATACCTTTCCCAGGCTTTTTCTAAAATTTTATATGCTCCTTTAATAGCTAAATCAAAAATTATTTTTGACATATAATTATCACCTCTTTAACTCATGCTTAAAATATTAAAAAAAGATTTACAGAGTTCTATAGCTTTTGGATGCCTCATTATTAATAAATTCCCTCCTGCTAAAGCTAATACTACAGCTGTAATTGCCTCCATTAATATACCCCTTCCTTCTTGATCTCCAAAAATTTCATCTGTAGGAAGTTGAACTTCTTTTGTACCCCAAACTTCTCTTCCAATAGCACAAACAAAAGGAGACTGTAAAGCTGTATCTTTATAATAAAGCGCAGCAATTCTTATTCTTTCCATAACAGAATAGGCATATTCAATTCCATATCCCAAAGCACCTATTGAGGGATCTATAATTATCTTATCTAACGGAACCCCCATATTTTCAAGAAGTATATTAAGTTGCTTAGCTAAATTTACATCAATAGGAGTTGAAGCAATTATTGGCAAATTATATCCCATAGCAATAGCTCCTAAGGTTCTGTAATTAGTATCTAAGACAGGACCTATAACTGCACCTCTTTCTCCTATTAGTTCTGCAACTTCTTTTAAAATCTCTACATCTTTTTCTGAATTTCCAGAACCCCAAATAATAAGTGGGACCTCTATAGCATCCCTTACTTTTTTCACTACCTCCTTTGCATGATTTACATCAAGATCTAAATAATTAGGATCTGTTCCCTGTAAATAAAGACAAATTGCTTCTGCTTTATAAACTTCAACACACTTTTTCGCCCACAAAGCTGGATCATGAAAAACATCAGAAAAATATTTAGCTAAACTTTGAGGCCACTCTTCTGGTTTTACATCTAAAATTTCCATAGCAATCTTTATTTCATTTCCCATAGAACCTTCGAAAAAATAAAAAGGCAAAATGTTTTCTCCACCTATCTTTATAGCTTTTTCTCCTTTTCCAATGACTACTTCTCTTATTTTTTCTGTAGAAATATCTTTATATAAATTTTCAGGAATATTTTTTGCCCTCTCTGATAAAGGTCTATATTTAGTTTTAATTTCAATTTTAGGAACTTCAATTTTTACTTTTTCAGGCTTTACAATTAATGGTTTTTCCTCTTCTTTTTTCTCTATTATTAAAAGTTTTTTACTAAAAATTTCTGTTTCGAGTTTTTCTATCCCTTCCTCTAAATTTTTAATTCCTTCGCTAATACTTTTTAAACTGGACTTCAAATCTGACAAAATATCTATTAAGATTTTCAAAAGTTCTTTTTCATTTTGCATTCTTTCCCCCAATTTTTATAACACTGGTCTGGGATAAAGTTTTGCTCTTTTAATTATTTCAGGAACAATATATTCCCAGCCTATTGCCATTATGTGAACTCCTTTAATACCTGACATTTCTTTAACTCTTTCTATAATCTCTACTGCAATATTTATTCCTTCTTCTTTTTCATCTTTTGCAGAATCCATTCTTTTTATCAATTCATCTGGAACTTCAATTCCAGGCACTTTGTTTTCTTTTATAAATTTAAGCATCTTTGAAGATTTGGGTGGCATTATACCAGCAAGTATATTAACCTTTTCCAAGATGCCTAATTCTTCGCATAAATTTAAAAATTTTTTAAATCTTTCTAAATTATAAACTATTTGAGTTTGAATAAATTTTGCCCCAGCTTTTATTTTTTTTGCCAATCTAAGGGGCCTAAATTCTAAAGGGTCTGCAAAAGGATTTTCTACTGCCCCTATAAAAAAACAGGGTTTTTTTCCTTTTATCTCATCCCCATTAAAAAATTTTCCTTCATTTAGAGTTTTTACTAAACTTAAAAGCTGAATTGAGTCTAAATCAAAAACGGGTTTTGCTTGTGGATGATTACCTAAACTTATATGATCTCCAGTTAAACATAAAACATTCCTTATTCCAAGGGCATAAGCCCCTAAAAGATCGGATTGAATAGCTAATCTATTTCTGTCTCTACAGGTAATATGCATTATAGGTTCTATACCTTCTTTTATCAAAATAATTGCTCCTGCAAAACTTGACATTTTTACAGTTGCTCTTGGGTTATCTGTAATATTTACTGCATCTACATAACCTTTTAACCATTTTGCCTTTTCCTTTATGATTTCAGGATCTGCATTTTTAGGAGGTCCAATTTCTGCTGTAACTGCGAATTCCCCTGATTCAAGAATTTTTTGAAGATTGGTCTTATTTTCCAATCTTTACTCCTCTCTTAGCTCTCTTACACCCTCACCACCAGCTAATCTCCAATCTTTTGCTTCCCAAATTTTCATTAAATTTTCTAATTTACCTCTGTTTTTAAGCCTCATTACTATTTTATACCATATACAGGGTAAAGTTTTTTTCACTTCACATATACCATTTTTAACCCCTCCGCAAGGACCATTAAGTAAATTTTTTGGACATCTGGTAATTGGACAAAGACCTGCTGTATATCCGATTATACAATCCCCACAGGCTCTACATTTCTCAACCCAGTATCCTTCTTTTATCTTTGCTCCTAAAAAAAAGGTGTTAACTCCTGGATATACTTCCATTTTAGGGTATAAATCTGCTATTAAGTTCACTCCTACCCCACAACCTAAACTTATTATTGCTGAAACTTTATCCTTAAAATCCTCAATAGGCTTAAGTGCAGATGAATCACATTGCTTAGTTAGGATTTTTTTTAATATTTTTACTGGTTTCCCAAGTTTTTCTCTTTCCTCTTTTATTTTTTTCGCAAACTTTTTTACTTCTTTCTCAACACCGGTTGAACATCCAAAATCACATTCACTACACCCAAGCAAAAGAATTTTATCATAGCTTTCTATATATTCCAAAATTTCATCTAAAGGCTTAATTTTAGTTATTACCATTTTCTTTTAAATTCCTAATCTGTGAATTATGGGAATGTATATTTTTTCATCAAGAGCTCTTCTCATAGCCATATCATAGAAAATTCTTGGTTTAGGCTTATCAATACCATGCTCCTTTCTTTTCTGCCAAATTCTATCTATTACCATATTTACAAAATCACTTGCTTTAGATGCTATTTTAAAAGTTCCTCCAAAATAATTTTCCATCTCATTAAATAGAAAATTGGTAGTTTTTTTACTTTCTATGAATGGAAAATCTGCTCCAAAAATAACCTGTACCCCACTTGCGGAAAAATACATTCCTACAGATAGTGCTTTTTTATTTATCCACTGAGGAATACATACTACAACAGGTAGATCACTTATATCTTTCCCTAAATCCCCTGTATTAATTAATTCTATTAAGGTTTGAAGAACTCTTGAGTTATCTACCAAAGAACCCATGTGTAAAACTGGGGGACAACCTATCCCTTCTATAACTTCTCTCAATCCTTCTCCTGCCAATTTTGTAGCTTCTTCTGTTAATAGACCTGCCATCCCTAATTTTATGGCTGAACAACCTGTAGTTAAGACTAATATATTATTAGCTATAAGTTCCTTAGTAAGTTCTACTTCAATATTTTCTTTTGTTCCAAAATAATCACATCCTGTGATAACTGCTATTCCTAAAATTTTACCATTAACAAGATTTTCCTTTAAAATCTCTAACCCTGCCCTAAATCTACCACCCATAATATACATAAGTGCTTCCAAACTAAATCCTGATATCACTTCTATGCTATCCTCAGGGATATATATTTCTGAATTTTTTCTTTCTTTATATTTTGAAAGGGCGATTTTTAAAATTTCTTTTGCACTTTCTAAAGGATAATTTTTATTAAACTCAACATAAATAGCCCCTTCTATAAGAGATTGAGGATTAGTAGTAATAATTGTTGTATGGAATTGATTAGCTATTTGAACTATATTTGGTACCACACATTCTCCATCTATTACTATTGCTTCTATAGCTCCAGTTGCTATAACTGCTTCTTGATGAATAAATGTTCCTAAAACTGGAATTCCTCTTCTCATAAGAAGTTCATTACCTGTATCACAAAGACCTACAAGGTTAATCCCTTTAGCTCCAATTTCTTTAGTAAGCTCAATTATTTCTGAATTAAAAGAAGCCTCTCTTAATAAATCCGCCATTATAAAATCTTGCCCATGAACTATAACATTTACCATATCCTTAAAAATTACGTTTTCCCCAATATTAATGAAAGATCTAACAGGTTGGGGGGTTCCGAAAAGAATATCCTGTAAGTCTGTTGCTATTAATGAACTCCCCCAACCATCAGAAAGAGAACATCTTACTGCAGAAAGCAATATATTTTTATAATAGAGATCAACTATAGTAGAGGTTTTATAAAAAAGCTCTAAAATTTCTTTCTCTATGCCTCTTGGTATAACTTTATATTTTCTCCATTTTTCAATTAAATTTTGTGGAGCCCTATGAATTGAAATTAATTCTCCTTCTTGTTGGGAAAATATTTGAAATATTTTTTTTACAGTTTCTTCAAGAATTTTTTCTTCTGGAAGATTTAAATCTATTCCTAAGCTATAGGCAAATAATTTAAGTTTCTTTTTATCTTTTATTTGAAAGGGTATCTCTTTTGTAACAGCTCCTCTAAAAATTTCTGCTATTTTTCTTGCATGTTCTAAATTTGTAGCTGCACCTTCTGCAATTAATCTTGCAAAATCTTTTGCAGAAACTGCACTTACATCTATCCCACAAATTCCTTTTAAATCTTCTCTATTTTCTATTATTTCACAAGGTCCTAAATTACAAAGTGTACAAGTTGTTTCTTCTTTTCTGATTTTAACAGACCCTCTTTTTTCTATTCCTTTAGGAATAGTATAAAGGGTAGGCTTTTCTTTATGAATTTTTTCATAAAGACTTTCTAAAGTTTTGTTTGAAAGTTCAAAAGTTATTTCTTTCAGAGGTCTTTTATGAATTTTTTCTAAACTTTCTATTTCTTCAGGTTCCTTTTCCCTTTCAATCTTTTCTACCTTTATCTCTACTTTTACAACCTCTTTAGTGATCTCTAAAATCTTTTCTTCTAATTTTTTGATCCCACTTTCTAACAATTCCATTCCTGATTTTAAAGCCTTTGTACCGGTTTTAAGATTTAAAAATATTTCTTTTAGTTTTTCTTCTGAACTTTCTATCATCTTTTCCTCTGATTTTAAAATTATTTAATTTGAATCCTTTATTCTATTTCATTTGGAAGACCATTCCACATTTTCGCAGATTCTAAAGTATTTTTCATTAACATAGTAACTGTCATTGGACCAACTCCACCTGGAACAGGAGTAATTGCCCCTGCTTTTTGTTTTACATTTTCAAAATCAACATCTCCACAAAGAATAGCCTTTCCTTCAGGGGTAATTCCTATTCTATTTATTCCTACATCAATTACTACAGCACCTTCTTTTATCATATCTGCAGTAATAAATTTGGGTTTTCCTATTGCAACAATTAAAATATCTGCTCTTTTGGTATGAAAAACTATATCCCGGGTTCCTGTATGACATACTGTAACAGTTGCATTTCCTATAAATTTTCTTTTTTGCATAAGAAGGTTAGCAATGGGCTTCCCAACAATATTACTTCTTCCTAAGACAACCACCTCTGCTCCTTCAACTGGACAGCCAATTTTTTCTAAAAGTACAAGTATTCCGTAGGGAGTACAAGGTAAAAAACAGGGTTCTCCCATAACCATTTTACCTACATTAATTGGATGAAAACCATCTACATCTTTTTTAGGGTCTATAGCGTTTATAATCTTTCTCTCATTTATATGTTTTGGTAAAGGAAGTTGAACTAATATACCATGAATTTTGGGATCCTTATTATATTTTTCAATTAGTTTTAATAATTCATTTTCTGAAACATTTTCTGGAAGCTTTTCTTCAATAGAATAAAACCCAAGACTTTGAGAGACTTTTTGTTTTCCTTTAACATAGGAAATGGAAGCAGGATCTTCTCCTACTAAGATAGTAACTAATCCAGGAACAATATTGTATTTTTCTTTCAATTCTTGAACTTCCCTTTTGATATTCTCTCTTATTTCCTGAGCTATAGCTTTACCATCTATTATTTTGGCTGACATTTTAACTCCTAAAGCTAAAATAGACCTTTTACTCTTCCTGTATTTACATCCACATCAATTCTTCTATAAGCTGGATCTGAACCAGTACCAGGCATAAGTTTTATCTCCCCTGCAACAGGTACTATAAAACCTGAGCCTTTATATATAAGAATATCTCTAATTCTAAGATTCCATCCCTTAGGAACTCCCTTTTTGCCTGGATCATCAGAAAGGGAAAGATGTGTTTTTACCATACATATAGGAAATTTTTTAATTTCTTCATTAGCTTCTATTAATTTAATTTTTTCCTCTGCGGTAGCGGAATAAATAACTTCATCTGCTTTATAAACTTCTTTTGCTATCTTTTCAATTCTTTCTTTAACCGGTTCATTTAAATCATAAAGATGTTTAAATTCATTTTTTTCTTCACAAGCTTCGATCACTGCATCTGCAAGTTCTAAAGCTCCTTCCCCTCCTTTTAGCCAATGATCAGATATAGCAACCCTTACTTTTGCATTTTCACATATTTTTTTTACAAGGTTTAGTTCATTTTTAGTATCTGTATAAAATCTATTAATACACACTACTGGAATAGTACCACTTTTCTTTACAATCTCTATGCAATGTAAAAGATTTTCACATCCTCTTTCTACCCAAGAAAGATTTTCTTCATAGTATTCTTTTGGGATAGAAGCACCAGGTTTAAGCTCAGGTGCCCCTCCGTGATATTTAAGTGCTTTTATAGTTACTACTATTACTGCTGCATTAGGCTTAAGCCCAGAAATTCTACATTTAACATTCCAAAATTTTTCAAAACCTATCTCTGCACCAAATCCAGACTCAGTAATTACATAGTCTGCAAGTTTTAAAGCTGTATAGTCAGCTATAATAGAAGATTGTCCTAAAGCAATATTACCAAAAGGAGAGGTATGAACCAAAATAGGATTCCCTTCTATAGTTTGTACAAGATTAGGATTAAGGGCATCAACCAGTAAAACTGTCATAGCTCCTGCAACTTCTAAATCTTCTGTAGTAATTGGATTACCGCGTTTATCAAAGGCAACTACAATTTTCCCTATTCTTTCTCTTAAATCTTTTAAATCCTTAGCTACTGATAATATAGCCATTACTTCTGAAGCTCCAGAAATATAAAATTTGCTTTCCATTAGATATCCATCCATTTTACCACCAAGCCCAATAACTATATTTCTTAATGCTTGGGCACAAAAATCCATTACCCATCCCATTTCAACTCTTTTAGGATCTATATTAAGCCTTTTTAATCCTTTTTTGATCAAAATTTCATCATCATAATTTGCTTCATGTTGCATTCTTGCTGTAAGAGCAACCATAGCAAGATTATGAGCATTCATCACTGCATTTATATCTCCTGTAAGTCCCAAAGAAATTTTATCTAAGGGAATAATTTGAGAAAGCCCTCCACCTCCTGCACTTCCTTTAATATTAAAAACAGGTCCGCTTGAAGGTTGTCTTATAGTACCTATAACTTTTTTACCTCTTCTCCCAAACCCCTGAACTAAACCAATTAAGGTGGTAGTTTTTCCTTCACCTAAGGGAGTTGGAGTTATAGCTGTGATATCTATGTATTTCCCATTAGATTTGTTTTTAAATCTTTCCAAAACCTTTTTATAATCAATTTTACCAATATAATGCCCATAAGGTATAAGTTCTTCTTTTATTAAACCTATTTCTTCAGCTAATTCATATAGAGTTTTCATATTTTTTTCTGCTTCATAGGCTATTTCCCAGTCTTTCATTTTTGTAGGATCAAGTTTTATTTTTGTTTTAGCTCCCATTTCCAAGAATCCTTTATAATAGTTTCAAGGGAATCATATTTGGGTTCCCACTTTAATATCTTTTTAATCCTTGTATTATCAGCAATTAAAATAGGTGGATCTCCTGCTCTTCTTTTGGTCTCTATCACCTTAAAATCAATTCCTGTTACTTTTTTAACTACAGAAATTACTTCTCTTACTGAAAATCCCCTTCCATAACCACAATTTAAAACAATACTTTCACCTTTAGAAAGAAGATACTCTAAAGCTAAAAGGTGAGCAGTTGCTAAATCCATTACATGAATATAATCTCTTATGCAAGTTCCATCAGGTGTGGGATAATCGGTTCCATAGATTTCTAAATAGGGAATTTCCCCTTTTGCTACTTTTAAAGCTCTTATTATTAAATGAGTTGGTTGTTTGTAGTTAGGACCTATTTCTCCTTCTGGATCAGCTCCTGCTACATTAAAATATCTTAAAGAGATATAATTTATCTCTCCAGCTTCTGCCATATCTCTTAAGATTTTTTCTATTATAGCTTTAGTTTCTCCGTAGGGATTAATGGGTTTAAGCTCAGCTGTTTCTGGGACAGGAATAATATCAGGAATACCATATACAGCAGCTGAGGAAGAAAAAAGAAAATTTTTAACCCCAGCCTTTTTCATAGCTGAAAGTAGCTTAATTGTATTCCCTACATTATTTTCATAATACAAAAAGGGCTTTTCTATACTTTCAGGTACACTTATAAAACTTGCAAAATGTAAAACTATATCTGGTTTTTCTTTTTTAATTATTTCTAAAAGCTTTCCTTCCTCTCTTAAATCTGATTTATAAAACCTTCCGTAAACTTTTTGAGGTTGAGAAGAAAATAAGTTATCTATTATAATTACCTCATAGTCGTATTTAGTTAAAAGTTTTGCTACATGAGAACCTATGTAGCCTGCCCCACCAGTAAGTAATACCTTTACTTTTGAGCTTATCATTTTTGTTTAATTTAATTTACTTTTGAGCTTGATATGATACAATAAAATTTATATGACGTCAACCAAGCTTTGGATTAATAAGGTCCCTAATCAAGAACTCTTTCAAGAATTTGTTACTCAAGGCTTCTTTACTCCTCTTTTAGCAAAGATTCTTATTAATAAAGGATTTTCAGATATAAAATCTGCCTATTCTTTTCTTTATCCTCAACTTTCTGACTTTTCCAATCCTTTTATAATTCCTGATATGAAGCTTGCAGTTGAAAGGATCTTTAAAGCTATTAAAGCTAAAGAAAAAATAGTTATTTACGGAGATTCTGATGCAGATGGGATTATAGGAACTTTCATCCTTTATGATTTTCTTAAAAATTTTACTCCCTATGTAGATTGGTTAATTCCAAGTAAAACTGAAGAAGGATACGGATTTCATGCTAAATTCCTACCCTATTTTAAAGCTAAGGGTATAAGTTTAATTATAACTGTTGATGTGGGAATATCTGCTTATCACACAGTAAATTCAGCTAAAGCTTTAAACATAGATGTAATTGTAACTGATCATCATGAAATAATCTCTAAACCAGAAACTATTACTATAAGTGGTAAACTTACACAGCCTTCTTCTCCTCTTTATTATTTATGCGGTGCTGGAGTTGTTTTTGCCTTAATAAGAGCTTTAAGATCTTATCTTTTGTCTCAAGGATTCTTTGTAGATAAAGAACCACCTTTTTTAAGAAAATATTTGGAACTTGTTTCCCTTGCAACTTTAGCAGATATGGTACCTTTAATTGGAGAAAATCGTCTTATTACTTTTTTTGGATTTAGAGACCTTTTAAATCCTTATTTCCCCTGTACAAAAATTTTACTTGAAAGAGAAAATCTAAAATATGGTTTATCTGAAGAGGATCTCTATTATAAAATCATTCCTAAATTCAATTCTGCTGGAAGGCTTGGCAAACCTGAGATAGTTTTCGAATTCCTTTCATCAGTAGATAAGGTTTCTGCAGAAAAAACCCTTTCTCAAATCGAAAACTTAAATCAAGAAAGACAAACTCTGGAAGAAGAAATTCTAAAAACTCTTAATTTCCAGCTTAATAATGTTTGTGAAGATTCTAAATTTTTATTTTTAACTTTTGAAAACATTCCCAAAGGTTTACTTGGGCTCATTGCTAATAGATTTAAAAATTTATATAATTTGCCCACCATAGTTATTTCTCAAGAAGATGAAATAGCTCATGGTTCAATACGCTCACCCTCTGAAATAAATTTTCTAAAAATTTTATCTCAATGTGAAGATCTTTTAATCCAATTTGGTGGACATAAATATGCTTTAGGTTTCAAAATACACAAAAATCTTATTCCTGAATTTAAAATACGCCTTGAAAAAATTTTAAAATCTAATCATATCCCCTCTTCTTCTAATTTAATTTATATTGATGCTGAGACAAATTTATCAGAGCTTTTATATAGGGAAAATCTTTTTGCCTTTGAAGCATTTCATCCTTATGGAGAAGGACATTCACCTCCTGCTCTTCTTCTTAAAAATTTTGAAATAAAAGAAATAAAAATTTTAAAGGAAAAACATTCAAAACTCATTTTGCAAAAAGAGGATAAAGAACTTTCTGCCATATTTTTTAATAAGCTTTTAGAAAAGAAAGAAATAAATTTAATTGTAGGAACTCCTTTTATAAATAGTTTTACGGGAAATTTGGAGTTAAAAATAGAAGATGTTAAATGATTCTATAAGAAAGGAAAAGGAAGATTTGGAAGAAAAGCTTCTTTCTCCTTTTGCTGCGAAAGCTAAATATTCAAAAGGAAGACTTCGTCCTGAAGAGGAATGTGAAATTAGAACTTGTTTTGAAAGGGATAGAGATCGAATTATCCATTCCAAAGCATTTAGAAGACTTAAACACAAAACCCAAGTTTTTTTAGCTCCTAAAGGAGATCATTATAGAACAAGGCTTACTCATACTTTAGAGGTTTCTCAAATCGCAAGAACTATTGCAAAAGCTTTAAAATTAAATGAGGATTTAACTGAAGCTATAGCTCTTGGACATGACCTTGGGCACACACCTTTTGGGCATGCAGGAGAAGAAGTATTAAATGAACTTTTGCCAGAAGGATTTAGACACAATGAACAAAGTTTAAGAGTAGTTGATCTTTTAGAAAAAGATGGGAAAGGACTTAATTTAACTTTAGAAGTTAGAGACGGAATTTTAAATCATTCAAAGGGTAAAGGACCAATTCTTTTTGAAAAAGAAAGACCTCTTACCTTAGAAGCTGAAGTAGTTAGAATCTCTGATATCATTGCTTATGTTAATCATGATGTAGATGATGCTATAAGAGCTGGTTTAATAACTATCGATGACCTTCCTTCCTTAGTTAAAAAAAAATTAGGACTTTCTCATTCTGAAAGAATAAATAATTTAGTAAAAAATGTAATTTTAACTACTAAATCTGCTAATAAAAATGCTATTTTAATGGATGAAAAATGTTTAGAAGCCCTTACTCTTTTAAGAGATTTTCTTTTTGAGAAGATATATTTTTCTCCTGTAGTAAGGAAAGAATTTGAAAAGGCAAAGAAAATTTTGTCTTCACTTTTTGAATTTTATTATAAAAATTTTGAAAAAATAGAGTATTTTCAAAAGGCAAGCCAGATTTTTACTAATGCTTCAAAAGAAAGAATTATCGCAGATTACATTTCAGGAATGACTGATAGGTTTGCACTTTATCAGTATTTTGAATTTTTTATTCCTAAACCTGTTGGGATAAACTTTGAAATTGGGAGTTTTCTCTATGAAATTTAAAAAAATAGGCTGGTTTACTACAGGAGGAGATTCTGCAGCTATAGATCTTTTAAAAATTGTATATTCAGAAATAAAATCTGGTTTTTTACCCTTAAAAATAGCTTATGTTTTTATAAGTAAGGAGCCTGGAGAAGGTTTTTTTTCAGATAAGTTAATACAAATTGCAAAAGAAGAGATGGGCCTTAACGTTATTTCCTTTTCTGCTTTAAAATTTGAACCTGAATTAAGGAAAAAAGATAAGGAAACCTGGAGAGAAATTTATCATGAAGAAATTTTAAAAAGGCTTGATGAAGATATCGATTTTGGTGTTCTTGCAGGTTATATGTGGATTACATCTTCAAAATTTTGTAATTCTCTAAAACTTATTAATCTTCATCCTGCTCTTCCCGGAGGTCCAAAAGGTTCTTGGCAAGAGGTTATGTGGCAACTTATTAGCGCAAGAGCTGCAGAAACTGGAGCAATGATGCATCTTGTTACTCCTGAGCTTGATGAAGGTCCACCTATTAGTTATTTTAGATTTTCCTTAAGAACTCCTGAATTTATACCACTCTGGGAAGAAACAGAAAAGAAACTTCTAAAATATCACCTAACTGGTCTTAAAAAACTTGAAGGAGAAGAAAATAAACTTTTTAAAAAAATAAGAGAAGAGGAAGTAAAAAGGGAATTGCCTTTAATTGTTTACACCTTAAAATATTTGGGAGAAGATAAAATAGTTTTCGGAAGCGATGATCTACCCTTAGATTTAACAAGGGAAATAGAAAATTATATAAAGACAGGAGGCTATCATGAATAGATTTTTTCTTTTATTTTTATTACCCTTTATATTATTTGGTTGTATAGCAAGCCAAGATGAAATTCAAACCCTTAAAATAAAAGTTATCAATCTTGAAACTACCCTAAATAAACAAAGTCAAAAATCTGAAGAATTAGAAAAAAAATTGGATGAATTAAATAAAAAGATAATTTCTTTAGAAAACAAATTGTCTAAGGATTTGATGGTAGAAATGAAAACCCAAGTTCTTTCTGAATTAGATGAAATTAAAAAGGAACAAGCTCAATTGTCCTCTCAAATAGAAGAAATTAAATTTTCACAAGAGGAGAGTGAAAAAAACTTTAAAACTCAATTAGAAAATTTAGCTACCCAAACCCAAGCTTTAGAATTAAAAATAAAAGAGTTAGAAAAAAAATTAGAGGTAGCTCCAAAGGAACTTCCTAAGGAAACACCTCCTCCTTCCAATGCTACTTTAATCTATACTGAGAATGCTACAAAAACTTCAGCTATAAAACCTGAAGAGAAACGCGAAGAGAAACCTGAGGAAAAACCTTTAAATGAAGCTCAACTTTATGAAAAGGCTTATTCTTATTATCAAAAAGGTGATCTTAAAAATGCTAAAAAGTTCTTTGAAGAATATATTAAAAATTTCCCCAAAGGAAAGTGGATAGGGCAAGCTTACTTCTGGATTGGAGAGATTTATTTTAAAGAAAAAAACTATGAAGAAGCTATTTTAAACTATCAAAAATTAATTGAACTTCCGGGATTGCATCCTTTAAAACCAAGTGCTATGCTTAAACAAGCCCAAGCTTTTAAAGCACTTGGTGATATAGAGGCTTATAAAATCCTTTTGAAAAAATTAATTAATCAATATCCTCAGAGTAAAGAAGCTGAGGTAGCTAAAAAATTGTTGAAATAACTTTATTTTTCTTTTATCCTGTAAGGATTTATAGTTACTACTGGAATAGGTGAATATTTTACTATTCCCTCTGCTACGCTTCCAAAAATGATTTTATCCAAACCTTTTTTCCCGTGGGTCCCCATTACAATAAGGTCTGCTTTATTTTCTTTAGCAACTTCTATTATTTTTTCTACTATCTTTCCTTTTACGATAATTGGTTTTACATTTGGGAAATCAGAAAAATGTTTATTTAAAAGGCTTTGCATGTATTCTCTTGCTCCTTCAAAAAGTGTCTTTTCTAACTCCTGTAAGGTTTTAGCATCTATAGACATATCTCCAAATGTGAATATTTCTTCTATCACGTTAATAAGAATTATCTGAGCACCTAATTTTTTTGCTAACGCTTTCCCCCATTCTACAATAATCGGGGTTGCTTCAGAAAAATCAACAGGAATAGCTATGGTTTTAATCTCTATCATTTGTATCTCCTACAATTTTTAATTTTACTGCACATTAATCTTATCCAAGCTCTGATGTTGAGTTCTTCTTTTAAATATTCTATTTTTAATAAACTTTTATTTTCAAGTCAAGTTAAATTTTATTAAAATTTACTTTTATATTGATTTTTTTAAATTTTCGTCTAATTTTAATAAGCAAATGAAAGCACTTCTTATTATAGATATGTTAAATGATTTTATTAAACCTGATGGAGCCTTATATTGTGGTAAAAAAGCTGAAGAAATCATTCCAGAAATAGAAAGACTTAAAAAGGAATTTAAAGAAAAAGGTTATCCAATAATTTATTTGTGTGATGCCCACGATCAAAATGATGAAGAATTTTCTGCTTTTACACCACACTGTATAAAAGGCACTAAAGGCGCCCAAGTAGTTGATGAACTTTCTCCAGCAGGAGATGATCTTGTAATTTATAAAACCCGTTTTTCGGGATTTTATAGGACTAATCTTGAAGCTGTTTTAAGAAGTCTTGGTGTAAAAGAATTATACTTAACTGGGGTTTGTACAAGTATTTGTGTAATGGATACAGCTGCTGATGCTTTTTATAGAGGATTTAAAATTAAAATACCAGTTAAAGCTGTTGCTGATTTTGATGAAGAATTTCATAATTTCGCTCTTAAACGTTTAGAAAAAGTTTATAAAGCTGAATTAATTTATTAGTCTCATGCTCTTTAATACATCAATAGGGCTTTTCTTAGATCTCTATGAACTAACCATGGCTCAGGTTTATTTTGAAAAAAATCTTTTTGGGAAAGCAACTTTTTCCCTTTCTATAAGAAATCGTCCCAAGAATAGACCCTTTTTTCTTTTTGCAGGGTTAGATCCTTTTTTAAAACTTCTTAAAAATTTTAAATTTAATGAATCTGATCTTGAATATTTAGAAAGCCTAAAAATTTTTAAACCCTTCTTTCTTGATTATCTTAAGAATTTTTCTTTTAAAGGTTCTATAAGATGTTTACCTGAGGGGACTATCTTTTTTGAAAATGAACCTATATGCGAAGTTGAAAGTGATCTTATCTCTGCTCAAATTATAGAAACTCTTATAATAAATACTTTACATATAGAAACTCTTATAGCAACTAAAGCTCTTCTTTGCGTAAAATCTGCTAAAGGCATTCCTATATTTGATTTTTCTGCCAGAAGAACTCATGGAATTGATAGTAGTCTTCATGTGGCAAGAGCTTCTTATATAGCTGGTTTTTCCGGAACAAGTAATGTTCTTGCAGGAAAATTGTGGAATATACCAGTTGTAGGAACTATGGCTCATTCTTTTGTTGAAGTTTTTCCTTCAGAAGAAGAGGCTTTTAAGGCTTTTTCTGAAACATACCCTGATAGAGCTATCCTTCTTATTGATACTTATGATACTATTGGTGCTGCCCAAAAGATTGTAAAATTAAAAAACTTCTTTGAAGAAAACAAAATATCCTTAAAAGGGGTAAGAATCGACAGTGGAGACCTTGCAGAATTTTCTAAAAAAGTGAGGAAAATATTAGATAAAGGTAACTTAAAAGAGGTTCAAATCTTTTTAAGCGGAAGTTTGGATGAAAAAGAAATCAAAAAACTTTTAAAAGCAAAGGTCCCAGTTTCTGGATTTGGGGTAGGAACAAGAATGGGGGTTTCTGAGGATGCTCCCTACTTTGAAATGGGCTATAAATTAGTAGAGTATGAAGGTAAACCTTGTTTTAAACTTTCTCCAAAAAAAGAACTTTTACCAGGATCTAAAAACCTTTATAGAATTTGGGATGAAAAAGATCAGTTTCTTTTTGATTTAATCACACTCAAAAATGAACCTGTAGATCTCTCTTCTTATCCAAAAAGTACAAATCTCTTAAAGCTGGTATATGAAGAGGATAAAATCCTTTATCAAGAATCTTTAGAAGATATAAGAGCAAGAGTAAAAGAGGAATTAAAAAGAAAATATAAAAGGCATATTAAAATTTCTAAAACTATAAAGGAGCTTTACAGAGATTTAAAAAGAAAATTTTTATATTCTAAATAGCATCATATGTTTTTTTCCTCTTGACAATCCTTAAAATATTAAATATTATTTATTATAGCTCTTGGGGGATCGTCTAATTGGCAGGACAGTGGACTCTGGATCCACGAGTGGAGGTTCGAGTCCTCCTCCCCCAGCCATTTAAATTTAAAAAAATCTATTCTATAGCTCATATTATTTCTATATGTCTAAATTTTTAACTTCTTTTATTTTTGCCTTTGTCTTTTTCTTTACATATTTTATTTTTTTCTCCTTAGGGGGCTTTTCTATGGAAAATAGGAACCAAACTTTAGAGCTTTTAGTCTCTAAAGTGAAAGAAAAGAAACTTCAAAATGGGCTTACAGTTCTTTTTTACCCTTATAAAAGAGAAGATGTAGTTACTGTAAAACTTTGTGTCAAAGTAGGAAGTGCCTATGAAAAGGAATCTGAAGCTGGAATAACCCATCTAATTGAACATATGATTTTTAAAGGAACCGAAACCAAAAAACCAGAAGATATTGTAGGAGTTATTGAAGCTTTAGGTGGTTATATGAATGCCTTTACTTCTTATGATTATACCTGTTATTATGTAGCTGGTCCTTCTACAGTTGCTGAAAAAGCATTGGATATTCTTTCAGATGTAGTTTTTCATCCCTATTTTGATCCATTAGAATTAGAAAGAGAAAAAGAAGTTGTTATAGAAGAAATGAAAATGCGGCTTGATAACCCCTTTGTCGTTCTCTTTGAGAATTTAATGAAAGCTTCTTATAAAAAATATCCCTACAGAAGACCGATAATTGGTTATGAAAATACAGTAAAATCTTTTAAAAGGGAAGATCTTTTAAATTTTCTCAATCATTTTTATACTCCTAAAAATATGATCCTTATTGTGGTAGGAAATTTAGAAGAAAATAAACTTTTTTCTCTTATTAACAAGTATTTTTCTTTTTTACCAAAAAGAAAACTTAAAAAAGTTATTTTTCCGAAAGAGACTTATACTGAAGAACCTTCTCTTATATGGATAGAAAGACCTGTCAAGGAAGGCTATTTTGCTTTTACTTTGCCTGGAGCCTCTTTTAGGGATGAAGATGCACCTTATTTAGATTTGCTTTCAGAAATTCTTGGCGGTGGAGAATCTTCAAGATTATATAAAAGACTAAAAAGGGATTTAAATTTAGTAAAAACTATTTCTGCTTCTTCTTACACTCCTTACGGACCTGGGCTTTTTGAAATATATGGAACTGCTGATCCTCAAAATTTTAAAGAAATTATTAAAGAGACTCTTTTAGAACTTGAAAAAATTAAACTTTTGGGTGTTAGTAGTGAAGAATTAAATAAAGCAAAAACTCAAATTCTTTCTGATTTTGTCTTTTCATCAGAAACTTCGGAAGGACTTTCAAGTACCTTAGGTAGTTTTCAACTTGTCCGTGGCTCTTATAAAGATATTCTTTGGTATCAGAAAAAAATAGAAACCGCAACAATCGAAGATTTGATAAGGGTTTCAAAAAAATATTTTAATCCTCAAAAATTGGTTGTTTCTTTTCTTTCAGAAAAAAAGCTTTTTGATAATACTGAACTTAAAAAAATAATTTCAACCTTTGGACATAACATTCAATTACCTGAAATATTTACTTTAAACAATAATTTAAAAGTAATTTTGTATCCTCAAAATGATATCCCTTCAGTAGGGGTGACCCTTGCTTTCCCAGGTGGTTTAAGATTTGAAACTAAAGAGACTAATGGAGTTTTTCAAGCACTTTCTCTTTTATGGACGAGAGGAACTAAAAATTATACAGCTGAAGAGCTTGCAGAAAAACTTGAATCTATTGGAACAACTATTAAGGGTTTTACAGGAAGAAACACTTTTGGATTAAAAATGCTCTCTTTATCTTCAAAATTAGATGAATCTTTAGAATATTTTAAAGAGATACTTATTTATCCTTCCTTTGAAGAAAAAGAATGTGAGAAAGCTAAACCTGAATTATATTCCCTATTATTAAGACAGCAAGATCAACCTATATCCTTAGCAGTGAATGAATTTTTGAAAGTCCTTTTCCCAGATCATCCTTATGGTTTGAATTCTGCGGGAAGTTTAGAATTTTATCAAAAATTTACTTGTGAAGATTTAAAAACTATTTATAAAAAGTTTGTAAGACCTGAAAGGGGTGTTTTAGTAATTACAGGAAATTTTGAACTAACCTCTGTTAAAGAAAAAATTAAAAATCTTTTTAACGATTGGAAATCTGAAACCCAAGAAACTATTCTGGAAGAACCAGAACCAATCTTCCCTAAAAATCTTTTTACTCGTATAGAAAAAGAAACTTTCCAAACTCAAATTTTGCTTGGATTTCAAACTCCGGGATTAAATGCTAAAGAAAAGGTCGCTTTAGAAATATTAAATAGTGCCCTTTCAGGGCAAAACGGAAGACTTTTTAGAATACTTAGAGATGAAAAATCTTTAGCCTATTCAGTAACCTCCTTTTTAATTTTCTATCCTAAAAAATCTGCTTTTGTTTTATATATAGGTTGTTCTCCTAAAAAGGAAAAATCTGCTATTACAGGTTTTTGGGAAATTTTAGAAGAAATTAAAACCCATGGTCTTTTACCTGAAGAAATAGAAAGGGCAAAAAATAGATTAATAGGTAGTTTGAAATTGGAATTACAAAGCAATCTATCTATATCTGAAGAAATGGCAATAAATGAAGTTTTAGGGTTGGGATGGAATTATAGTCTTCTCTATGAAAATTTAGTAAAATCTGTTACCGATGAAGATATTAAAAACTTAATTGAAACTTTTTTTAAAAGGGAAAATGCTGTATTATTTATCTTAGGAAAAAATGAAAATAGAAACCATAAGTAACTCTGAAGAAGACACCATTAATTTTGGAAAAAAATTAGGATTTCTTCTTAAACCTGGAGACTTAATTCTCCTTTATGGAGATTTAGGTTCTGGAAAAACTACTTTTGTAAAGGGCTTAGCTGAAAGCTTAGAAGTTAATCAAGATTTTTATATAACCAGTCCCTCATTTTCCCTTATAAATGTTTATGAAGGAAAATATACTATTTATCATGTAGATCTTTATAGACTTGATACTTTAGAAGTTGAGGATTTAGGTCTTTGGGAATACTTAAATGAGGGCATAGTAATTATTGAATGGGCTGATAGATTAAAAACACCTCTTAAAGACGATTATATAGAGATTTTTTTTGAATTTTTAGATTATTCAAAAAGAAAAATCACTTTTGTTGGTTATGGAGAATGGCAAGAGCTCCTAAAAGGCTTGGATTGGGATGAAGAATCACATTAAGAGAAAATTTATCTAAAAGTCCTTTTAATTTTTCATTTTTAAAATAACCCCTTAAAAGTACCTCTTTAAATTCTTGCTCTTCTAAAAACTCTTTTAAGGCTTGAATGACTCCTCCTGTTATATAAATTCCTCCTTCTGGTAAGCTGTAAAGTGCAAGTTGGGAAATCTTTCTTCCTAAAAGCTCAAAAAATTTTTTAATTACTTTTAATGCCTTTGGATCTTTTTTTCTTGCAAGTTCTGTAACTTTTTCAGGAGGAAGAACTTCATTAAAATAGTATTCATACCAATAACTAATAGCTTTTCCTGAAAGCGCCTTCTCCCAACTTAATTCTTCTTCTTTATTTTCTAAAAATTTTAAATATTTAAACTCTTCTTCATTTAAAGGAGAAAAAAATATATGCCCTCCTTCTGTAGGAAGTATCGTTAAAGGTTTTTCTTTTACCAGAATAGCTTCTCCTAATCCTGTTCCAGGAGCAATAAATGCCTTTGGCTCCTTTTTTAAAGTTTTTTTACCTTTTATATTTAAAATTTCACTTTTTTTTAAAAGCAATATACTTGCAGATAAAGCTTGTAAATCATTTAACAGAATAACTTCTTTAAACCCAAAAAATTTTTTTAATTTATACTTTGAAACCTCCCAATTTAGATTTGTTAAATAGGCTCGATCCTTAATAACAGGACCTGCTAAAGCAAATACTGCTACATTTGGAATTTTTTTTAAATCTAAATCTGAAAAATAACTTCCAACTACTTCATAAATATTTCTAAAATTTTTACTTTTATAAATTTTTAGATTTATAAAATTTTTACTTTTTTTTCTAACTAAAGCTAATCTTGAGTTTGTTCCCCCTATATCTGCAATTAAAATCATTAAATTATTTTTTTGGTTGTTTTATCGTAGCATAATGCTCATCAAAAAGTTTAATTATCTTTTGAGTAATATCTATTTCAGGAGAAGCATAATAGATACCTGGTTGATTTTTTTCTAAAATAAGATCGTATTTTTCTGTACTAACAAACTTGTCTATAACCTTTTCTAATTCTTTAAAAACTGGATCTAACATCTTTTTTTCATATTCTTTCATTTCATATTGTGCATCTTCTTGCATACTTTTAAGTTCTCTAAGTAATTTTTGATATTCTGATTGTTTCTTTTCTTTTACTTCTTGAGACCAAAGGGAGCTTTTTTTCTCTATTTCATCTTTTAAAGCTTGTAATTCTTCTGCCTTTTTTTGTATCTTAGCTGATAACTCATCATATTTTTGCTGTAACTGAGCCATTACTTCTTGACCATATTTTGAAGTATTAATTACTTTTTTAATATCTATAACCCCTATTTTAAAAGTATTAACACTTTGAGCATATCCATATTTTATCATCCCCAAAAAAATAATCATAATCAAAAATGCTCTTATATGAATTTTATCCATTTTTTATAACCCCCTCACGATTTTATTTTATAATTACAAAATCAACCCTTCTATTTATTGCCCAACATTTTTCATTGCTTTCTTTACAAAGTGGTTTTTCTTCACCAAAACTTACAGTACTAATTCTATTTTCTTCTATCCCAAGTTTTACAAGAACTTTTTTAACTTCTAAAGCTCTTTTTGCTCCTAATGCCATATTATATTCGTTTGTCCCTCTTTCATCACAATTTCCTTGAAGTTCAATTTTTACTTCAGGATGATTTAAAAGATATTTAACATTTTCTTTTAATCTATCCCACATATCCTCTCTAATAGAGTATTCATCAAAATCAAAAAATATAGCTAAAAGCGGTGCAGAACCTCTTCCATAAAGTTTCCAATATTCTTTATCTTCTTTTTGAGAAGGAATTTCTTCAGGTTTAAAAACTTCTTCAGTTGCTTTAGAAATCTCCTCTTTTTCTTTAACAGCTTTTTCTACTTTTTCAGGTTTTTTAACTTCCTCTTTTGGTTTTTCTACAACAGGTGGTGGAATTTCAACCACAGGTGGAACTTCTTTTTTTGCACAGCTAAATAAAAAAACACAAATTATACTTAAATATAAAATTTTTTTCATAAAGCCTCCTAACTATATCCTGCTATATCTAACTCTAAAAGAAAATCTCCTAATAAATATTCAAGTTCCTTTCTAATATATACACAAATCTTATAAAGTAAAGTTAATTCATATGAAATAGTTTGAGTTAGTAAAGCATATTCTTCTGGAGAAAAAAGTCTTAAAAGTCTATTACAAAAAAATTCTCTACATAAATAAGGTCTTGCAAAAATTTTACAACCCCTTGGACCAACAAAAAAACATCTTCCAGGAACTTCTCTCTCTTGAGGAATGAGTGTTTTAAAAAACATATTAATTAGTAATATATTGATAGTTACTTCATTTTCTAATCCTATCTTACAACAACCTTTATTTTCTTCTACAGAACATCTATAGCATTCTTTAAAGGAACCTAAATTTTCCATTAATTCATTTGATTTAAGTATAGCAATTTTATAATCCTCTAAAAGATTAATAAACTTTTCATCTCCTAAAAAATATTCTCCCCAGTCTTTAAAAAGATTTTCTGCAATTCTTATTTTTTCTAAAATAAGCGCTGTAGGATCAGGATCTATAACTCTTAAATACTTTAAATTTTTTAACATAAATTTTTAATAAATTAGTTGTGTATAGTAAGTAAAGTAAAATTAAACAAAATACTCATAAACAAAAAATCGCCTTATTTTAAAGGTTTAAAAGTTTTATTAAAAATTCTGAAATAATATATTAAAAATCAGATTTAAAATTTTAAAAGTTTTCTACATAAAATTCTACATAGTTTTTAATATTTTAAAATTTTTAAGAATCCATAGAGCATGATAGGTACTTTCTAAAAAGGAGACTCCTTGTGAATTCCTCCCAAATCCTCCATCAGAATTCCAACAAGACAAAATAAAATCTTTTAATTTAGTTAAATTTTTTGGTTTTAAATTAGAATGATAAAGAATGTAGCAGGCATAATAAGTAGAATCCATATAAGAGGTAGTATCTTTAAGGATCCCAAATCCTCCATCAGGATTTTGAGCTTCTAAGATAACATTTATAAATTCTGAAGGGAAATTATTTCTAAGAATTTTGTAAAGATAATAATAAGCTTCAAGGGATTTTAAATTAAAAGATGAGAAATTATTCGAAACAAAATTCTTTATTGATAAAGTAGAGTCATTTTCATTTAGTATTTCAAATATTTCCATAATAAAACATAATTTTTCAAGATTATTTGAACTTTTAGTTAAGTTTTTTCTTAAATTGTTTTTATAAATATTTATAGTTTGTGGAGAAAGAGAATTAAGAAGGTTTAAATACTTTAATAATTTAGAAAATTTAGCTAAGGGTTTAAGGGAAAGTTCTAAAGGATTTTGATGGAGAAGAAAATTTTTAAGCTTTTCTTTGTTTTTGTTTAAAGAGAACTCACATAAATAAAGGATTTTTACAGCATAATAAGTATCTTCTATAGTTGGAGGAAGTAAGTGTGTTGCTCCAAAGCCTCCTTCATCTTTTTCTTTTTTTAAAACAAAATCTATTACTTTATTTAGATCAATTTCAGAGAGCATTATTTAATCAGGTAATATAGCTGAAACAAAGGAATTTTTATCAAAAGGAATAAGATCTTCTGGTTTTTCTCCCAAACCTATAAATCTTATTGGTAAATTATATTTATGGGATACAGCTATAGCTATTCCTCCTTTTGCAGTTCCATCCATTTTAGTAATAATTACACTATGAATAGGTATTGCAGAAGAAAAGTGTTGAGCTTGACTTAAAGCATTTTGTCCTGTAGTTGCATCAAGAACCAAAATATTTTCTTGAGATTCTTGAGGAACAAGTTTATTTATAACTTTTACCATTTTCTTTAGTTCCTCAATAAGATTATATTTAGTGTGGAGTCTTCCTGCAGTATCAATAAGGACTACATCTATTTTATTTTTTTGTGCATAGCTAATTCCTTGATAAATTACAGCTCCAGGGTCAGCTCCTTCTTGAAGAGCACAAACAGGTGCCTCTATTCTTTCTCCCCAAGTTTTTAATTGATCTATAGCAGCAGCTCTAAAGGTATCTGCAGCAACTAATAAAACTGAATAACCATTATTTTTCAATATTTTCCCCAATTTAGCAATAGTAGTAGTTTTACCAACACCATTAACCCCTAAAAAAAAGAGAACAGAAGGGTTTCCAGGTGGAGGGAAGGGCTTATTTGTATCTTTGAGAAAAGAAATTAATTGCTCTTTTAAGAAGGATTTTAACTCTTTAACAGTAAGTGTTTCTCCTTGAAGAATTTTTGTTTTAATAGGATCGAGTAAGGCTAAGGTTGTTTCAACTCCTACATCTGCTAAAATGAGAGTTTCTTCTAATTCTTCTATAGTTTTAAGATCAACGATTTTGTCAATTTCAAAGATTTCTGAAAATTTTTCAGATAAAAATTTTTTAGTCTTAGAAAGTCCTGATTTAAACTTATCTAAAAGGTTTTCTTTTTTAAAGAAATTGAACACTTTTTAAGAACCTGATAAAAATACGGAGGAGGAGGGATTCGAACCCCCGGAGGGAGAGCGAGCTCCCTCAACGGCTTTCAAGGCCGCCCCCTTCGTCCACTCGGGCACTCCTCCGAATATAAAATATACTACAAAACTTAACAAATGTAAAGATTAAAGCTATTATCGTAAAAAATAAAAAACTTGACTTTATAAAAGTGGTTCGATAAAATTCTTAAAAAATTAAAAATTAAAATCGGGAGATTGAAATGAAAAAAATAAAAAATTTAAAATCCTTAGGAATGTTAATTTTATTAGGGTTTTTATTTGGGATAATAGGCTTTTTAAATAAAGGTATTACTCAGGAAACTAAAACTGAAAGGTCCTTTTATGAATCAAGTTTACACTATTATGCTCACGGGATGGCCTATTGGTATAGTAAAGAAAATGGAGGTTTAGAAACCCTTACAGGGATACCCTATGATAACCTTGCCTGTAATCAATGTCATGCAAAAACCTGTGATAGATGTCATAAAGTAGAGATGGACGGGAAATTAGCTTATTCAGTTAAAAAAGCAAAATCTACGGAAAATTGCCTTAGTTGCCATGGAAGACATAAAACAATGTTAAGTATATTAAAAAGTGAAGAAGTTAAAGATGTACACTTTTCAAAAGGAATGGAATGTATGAATTGTCATACTCAAAAAGACATTCATGGAGATGGCAAAAGATATATATCTATGAGAGAAAAAGGAGCAATGGATATAAAATGTGAAAATTGTCATCCAGAAAGACCTGAAACAATCTCTCATAAAATTCATAAAGACAAACTTGACTGTACAGCCTGCCATGTTCGTCAGGTTATAACCTGTGCAAGTTGTCATATGGATACATTTATAAAAACAGGTAAAAGAGTTTCTATACCTCTTAAGAATTGGGTTTTCCTTATAAATTACGATGGAAAGGTTGTCTCTGGGAATATTCAAACCTTTGTAGTTAACAAAAATAAAACCTTTATAATCTTTGCTCCCTATTATAGTCATGATGCAGTTAAACAAGGAAGAAAATGTGAAGAATGCCATGCAACAGATATAGTAAAAAAAGTTAATACTGGAGAAATAGAAATTACTTGGATTGAAAATGGGAACCTAACTAATTTAAAAGGTGTTATTCCTATAGTAGAAGGTGTTGAATATAAAAATGCCTATATGGAATATGTAGATGGAAAATGGATTCCTTTAAAGGATCCAGAAAAGCCTTTATCTCAATTTGTAGTTTTTGGGAAGCCACTAACAAAAGATCAATTAAAAAAATTAATGCTTCCCTTTAAAAGTGAAAAGTAGAACTTACTTTTAAATTGATTTTCTTTCAACTTTATAAACCCTAAATCCGGTATTATTATATAAAAAATATGAAGAGGCATTTTAATATAAGAGTTAATGGTATTGTCCAAGGAGTAGGTTTTCGTCCATTTATTTATCGTCTTGCTCTTGAAAATAATATAAAGGGTTATGTTTTAAATGATACAGAAGGGGTTACTATAGAGGCAGAAGGAGAAGAAAAAGAATTAGAAAAATTTATAAAAGCAATTAGAGAAAACTTTCCTCCACTTGCTATTGTTCAAGAAATAAAAATAGAAGAAAAAGAAGTAAATAATTTTAAAAGTTTTTGGATAGAAAAAAGCAGAAAAACAGAAAAAAAGATAACCTTTATTCCTCCAGATACAAATATATGTAAAGATTGTTTGAAAGAGTTTTTTGATCCCCAAAATAGACGCTATCATTATCCATTTATAGTTTGCACTCATTGTGGACCAAGATTTAGTATAGTTAAAGATATTCCCTATGATAGGCACAATACTTCTATGGCCGAATTTCCTATGTGTGAAGACTGTAAGAAAGAATATGAAGACCCCCTTGATAGAAGATTTCATACACAACCTACAGCTTGTCCAGTGTGTGGTCCAAAGCTCTTTTTATATAAAAATGACAAAACTCTTATTTCTGAAAATATAAATGAGATAGTAGAAAAAGTTTATCAATATTTAAAAGAGGGGCATATTGTTGCTATAAAAGGAGTTGGCGGATATCATTTAGCGTGTGATGCAACAAAAGATGAACCTGTTTTAAAGTTAAGAGAAAGAAAAAGAAGACCCTTTAAACCTTTTGCTTTAATGGCAGGCTCTATAGAAAAAGTAGAAGAATTTTTATATTTATCTCCGAAAGAAAAAGAGATTCTTCTTTCAAAAGAAAGACCTATATTAATTTTAAAAGAAAAAAAATCTATAATTAGTAAATACGTAGCTCCTTATCTTTCTTATATTGGCATAATGCTTCCTTATACACCCTTTCAATATCTCCTTTTTTCTTTGGATAGGGATTTAATTCTTGTAATGACAAGTGGGAATTTATCCGAAGAACCTATTTGTTTTAAAGATAATGAAGCCTTTGAACGTCTTTCTCATATTGCAGATTATTTTGTAACTTATAACCGAGAAATAATTGCTCACAGTGATGATAGTGTAATGTTTGTTATTAAGGAAAAACCCTTTTTTATAAGAAGATCCAAGGGGTTTGTTCCAGCTCCAATTCTTCTTAAAAAAACTTTTCCAGTTCATCTTTTTGCTTCAGGGGGAGACTTAAAAAATTCTTTTGCCATTGCTAAAGATAAAGTGGTTATCTTGAGCCAGTATTTAGGAGATTTAGAATCACCTATTACCCAGAGGGTTTATCAATCCACTGTAGAACACTTTTTAAAAGTTTTTGATGTTAATCCAGAAGTATATATATCTGACATGCACCCTCATTATTTTACTACAGCAATAACAGATAAACTTGCAGGAGGGAAACCAAGAATTAAGGTTCAGCATCACCATGCTCATATTGTAGCTGTTATGGCTGAGTATGAAATTGAAGAGCCAGTAATTGGAGTTTCCTTTGATGGAACAGGATTTGGGACAGATCATAAAATTTGGGGAAGTGAGTTTTTAATTGCAGATAGAAAAGAATTTAAAAGAATGGGGCATTTTTCTTATTTTATGCTTCCTGGAGGAGAAAAAGCTATAAAAGAAGTTTGGCGTATAGGACTTTCCCTTCTTTATCAAGCAGAACTTTCTATAGATTATTTACCCTTTAAAGAAGGCAAACCTTTGAATATTATTTTGCAAATGTTAGAAAAAAAGCTCAATTGTCCTTTTGCTTGTAGCATAGGAAGAATTTTTGACGGTGTTTCAGCTCTTTTAGGTATTTGTGAAACTATTAGTACAGAAGCAGAGGCAGCACAAAAACTTGAAGAGAAAGCATTAAAAACAGAAAAATTTCATAAAATAGAATTAGAAATTGAAGAAAGAGAAAACCAAATTATTGTTTCAACAGAAGATCTTATAAGAAAAATTATAGAATTAAAAGAAAAAAAAATACCTATTCCAGAAATAGCTCTTTCTTTTCATTGGGCAATCATAGAGGCAAGCTTTAAAGTTGTAGAAAGAATAAAAGAAAAAAGTGGTATTAAAAAAGTAATTTTAAATGGCGGGGCCTTTCAAAATAGAATCCTTTTAAAAGGTCTCTGGGAAAAACTTGAAAAAGCAGGTTTTGAAGTGTTTTTACCTCAAAAAACCCCTTTAAATGATGGTGGAATAGCTTTAGGACAAATAATCATAGGTAGAGAAAATCTATCCTTTTGATATGCTCTGGTTCATTTTAACCTTTTTCCTTATCTATTCTCTTATGCATTTTTATATATTTTATACAAAAATTAGTCCCCTTATTTCAGAAAAAAAATTAAAAAAAATTCTCTTTGTAGTAATACTAATTTTAATTTCCTCTCCAATCTTTTTGAGGTATGCTGATAAATATGCCTCTTCACAAGTTTCTTATTTAGTTGCTCTATTTGTTTTATTTTGGATGGGGATTTTAATTTATTTAGTCTTTTTTAGTTTAATTTGGGATGCTTTTAAGTGGTTTATTAAAAAAATTTTTAATTGTCATTTTTCCAAAAATAAAGAAATTTTCTTTTTATTTTTTCTTTCTTTAGGTTTTTCAATTTATAGCTATTTGGAAACTAAAAATTTAGAACTAATTCATATTAAAATTAGGAGCTGTAAATTACCAAAAAGTGTTAAGAAAATTAAAATTCTTCAAATATCAGATTTGCATTTAGGGCCCTTGATGGGCATGGATAAAATAAATTTAGTAAAAGAAGTATGGGAAAAAGAAAAACCAGACTTAGTGGTTTCTACAGGAGATCTTGTGGATGGAAATATGAGGAAAAAGGATGAATTTGCTGAAAAGCTTAAAGAATTAAAAGCGCCCTTAGGTAAATATGCAATTTTAGGTAACCATGAATATTATAGAGGATGGAAACAGGCTATAGATTTTACCCAAAAAGCAGGCTTTAGATTATTGAAAGATGAATTTATAGATGTGGAAAATATTTTATATATAGTGGGGATGGATGATAAGACCTGTAAATATTTTAATGCCTGTGATTCTAATTTTGATGAAGTAAGCTTTTTAAGAGAAATTCCTAAAGACAAATTTATTTTACTTTTAAAGCATCAACCAGAGATTAAAAAAGAAGCTATTGGACTTTTTGATATTATGCTTTCTGGACATACTCATGGTGGGCTTTATAAACCCTTAGGTGCTATTATTATGAAAAAAATATATGAAACAGATAGAGGATTAAAATATCTTGGGAAGGGTTCTTATCTTTTTGTTTCAAAAGGAGTAGGAACAGGAGGGCCACCAATGAGATTTTTGACTCCTCCAGATGTAGGTATAATAGAACTTATAAATTGTAAAAATTATGAAAATAAGGTAGAATAGAAACTTATGAAAATTGGAAAGTTTCTTTGCAAGAAAAAAATCTTTTTTGGAATTTTTAAAGAGGATAAAATTTTAGAAATAAAAAATCCCTTTAACTTAGAAAAACTCACTGGAAAGGAATATAAATTAGAGGAGGTAAAAATTCTTTCCCCTTGTCTACCTTCAAAAATTATAGCTGTTGGGCTTAATTATAGAGACCATGCAAAAGAACTTAACATGAAAATACCAGAGGAGCCTATTATTTTTTTAAAGCCTCCCACTGCAGTTATAGGACCTGAAGAGAATATAATATTGCCTCCTGAAAGTAAAGAAGTACACTACGAAGGAGAATTAGCAGTAGTTATAGGGAAAACTATTTATCGACCTAAAAATTTTAAAGACATAGAATCTGCTATATTAGGCTATACATGTTTTAATGATGTTACAGCAAGAGATTTACAAAGAAAAGATGGACAGTGGACAAGAAGTAAAAGTTTTAATACTTTTGCACCTTTAGGTCCATTTATTGAAACTGAAATTGATCCAAGTAACTTGAAAATAGAAACTAAGGTTAATGGAGAAATAAGACAAAGTAGTTCAACTAAAGAATTGATTTTTAATGTTTTTGAACTTGTAAAATTCGTTTCCAATATAATGACTCTTTTTCCGGGAGATGTTATAGCAACAGGAACCCCACCAGGAGTAGGAATATTAAAAGAAGGAGACGTAGTTGAAATTTTTATTGAGAAAATAGGAGTTTTAAGAAATGGGGTTAAAAGAAATGAATATTAAAGAAGATAAATTTTTGCCAAGGTTAATAGCTTTTGAAGTAACAAGAACTTGTAATCTCGATTGTATTCATTGTAGAGCTGCAGCATCAAAAGGACCTTATGAAGGGGAACTTACAACTGAAGAAATATTTAGAATACTTGAAGAAATAAGAGAAGTTTCCCAACCTATAATAATATTAACAGGAGGAGAACCCCTTTTAAGAGAAGATATTTTTGATATAGCAAAAAAATGTATAGAACTGAAATTAAAGCCAGTTTTAGCAACAAATGGGACCCTTATTACTGAAAAGATAGCTCAAAAAATTAAAAACTCCAAGATAGCAAGGGTGAGTATAAGTCTTGATGGGGCAACCAAAGAAACTCATGATAATTTTAGAAAAATGCCAGGTGCTTTTGAAGGGGCTATAAGAGGTATAGAAATATTAAAAAAACAGGGTATTCCCTTTCAAATTAATACCACTATCACAGGGATAAATGTTGAAGAACTTCCTAAAATTCATGAACTGGTGATTAATTTAGGTGCGATTGCCCATCATATTTTTGTTCTTGTTCCTGTAGGAAGAGGAAAAGAGATAAGTAAAGAAAGCATAACCCCAGAAAAATATGAAGAAATTCTTACCTGGTTTTATGGAAGAAGAGAAAAATCCCATCTTCAGCTAAAAGCTACCTGTGCTCCCACTTATTATAGAATTTTAAGAGAAAAAGCAAAGGCAGAAGGGAAAAAAGTTACCTTTGAAACCTTTGGGCTTGATGCTATAACAAGAGGGTGTCTTGCTGGTACAGGATTTTGTTTTATTTCCCATATTGGTATAGTTCAACCTTGCGGGTATTTAGAAATATCTTGCGGAGATTTAAGGAAACAAACTTTTAAAGAAGTTTGGGAAAGTTCAGAGATATTTAATAATTTAAGAGATTTTACAAAATATAAAGGAAAATGCGGAAAATGTGAATATATAAGAATTTGTGGTGGTTGTAGAGCAAGGGCTTATGAAGCAACTGGAGACTATTTGGAAGAAGAGCCACTCTGTCTTTATGAACCAATAAGATCAAAAATAATCTTTGCCAATTGAGCTTTTGGTAGATTTTCAAATTCAAGTACTTCCTTAGGAGTAAAAATTATATAATCACTTTGATCTTTACCTGCAGAACTTAAAGGGTTAGCAATTAAAATATCAAAAAATTTTTCCTTTTTCTTTGCTTTTCCATAATTTAAAAGCTTTTCTTTTTCCTCTAAAGCAAAACCTATGGTAAATTGCCATTCAGATTTGTAAGAATTCAATGTTTTAGCAATATCCTCTGTAAGTTCTAACTCTATAGTTAATTCTTCCTTTTTCTTAAGTTTTCCTTTAAAAGGTGCTTTTGGTCTAAAATCACATGGAGCTCCTGCAAAAATAGAAATTTCACATTGAGGGAAAAGGGATTTAGCAGTTTCAAACATCTCTCTTGTGGTTTTTACAAAATAAATGTTAGGAAAGGGAATATTGGAAAAATAATTTAACTTAGGGAGTACATAAGGAAAAGCATCTAATCCCCATATAAGATGAACTTCAGCCCCTCTATAATAAGCCTCTTTAGCAAGAAAGAAGGCTGTTTTTCCAGAAGAGGCATTAGTAATAAATCTAACCTCATCTATGTATTCTCTTGTTGGTCCTCCTGTTATTAAAACTCTTTTTCCTAAGAGATTTTTTTCTGTAAAATGAGCCTTAATTACTTCTAAAATTTCTTCAACTTCAGGAAGTCTTCCTTTACCAAATTCTCCGCAGGCAAGAGTTCCTTCAGCTGGCTCATAAATAAGGTATCCGTATTTCCTTAATTTCTCAACATTTTCTTTAGTTGCAGGATGTTCCCACATAGAAGCATTCATAGAAGGAAAAATATAAACAGGGGCTTTGGTTGAGAGTAAAATAGCAAGTAATAGTTCACTTGCTGATCCAACTGCTAATTTAGAAATAAAAGAAGCAGTTGCTGGGATAATTAAAATTAAATCAGGATATTTACTAAGTTCAATATGAAGAATGCTTCCTTCAGATTTAAAAAAATCTTCATTAGTATAAGTTTTATTTTCACTTAAAGAAGAGAAAAGTAAGGGATTTATAAACTTTTCTGCTCCAGTGGTTAAAACAACTTTTACCTCCGCTTCTTCTTTTTTAAGACCCCTTATCAATTCACAAACTTTATAAAGCGCTATACCTCCACAAACACCTATAAGTATTTTTTTTTCTTTTAAGATTCCTGAAAAAGACATAAGGCACTTTTAAATCTTTATTTGAGATAGCATTACCACAATTCTTAATTCAGTATAATACCATCCTTCAGAAATACTTATAAAAGCTGTTCCTTCAGGTCTTTTGTAAGCTAAAAAGGTAATTTTTGAGGAAAAAGACCCTATTTCTTCCCACCCTTGATTCACCATTTGGACCTTATAAAATTCTACCAGGGATTTAGGACTATAATTTCCTCTAAAAACAAGCATTCCTGTAAGAACATTACCTGTGCGCAAAAGAGCACTTTTTTCTGATTGATAATCTAAATCTTTTAATACAGGAATAAAAGGAACTGGGAAATAGGTTAAATCTTTTTTTTCTTGCGATTTAACTTCTTCTGCCTGAGGAGTTACTACTTCAACTTTTGGTTTTTCTTGAGCAAAAGCAAATGAAATAATTAAAAAATTAATAAATAAAATAATTAAAAAATTTTTCATATCTTTACCCCCTTATAAAAAGTTTGAATCCATTATTCAATGTAAAGAAAACCTACTAAAAGTCAAGATATTAAGTCTTATTAAAAGAAATTATTCTTGCTGAGATCTAAGTCTTTGTCTATTAAAACAGGCAAAATTCTTTTTTGTCTTCTCAATTTTAAAAGTTCAAGCCCATTTTTAAGGATAATTAAAATACTTTCTATTTTTGGTTCTATTTTGGGGTCTATTTTTGATGGATCGTAAGACACAATACTTACATAAGAAGAAGGTGTTTTTTTATATTGTTTATAAAGGATATTTTCTATAATTTTTAAAATTCTTCTTGCAACAACTATAGCTCCAGATAAGGATGTTTCAGGCAATATAATAGCAAAATGTTCTGGTTTAGAAAGTTTAGCCAATATATCAACCCTTCTTAAGTTTTTACGAAGTTCTTGAGCTAAAAGATAGAGAAGCTTTTCTTCCTCTTCTAAACCATAAAGTTCTACTATTTGTGAAAAGTTATTTATTTCCATTAAAAGAATACTTAAAATTCTTTTGTATCTTTTAGCTCTTAAAAGTTCTTCCTTTAATCTTTTTAAAAAATAATCTTCATTATAAAGTCCAGTTAAGGGATCTAAAATAGAACTTTCTTTAAGCTTTTTCTTTAAAACTTCTATCTCTTCAATAAGAGCTTCTTTTTCTCTGATAACTTTTATCAACTCATTTTTATATAACTCTATAAGAGTTTCTTCTTTTTCTTTTTTTTCTTCAAGGGTTTTTAAGGTTTCTTTTAGTTTCTCTTCATGAGTTTTAACACTTTGGCTATAGGGAGTAAGAGAATAGTTTTGATAGTTTAAAAATTCATAAAGAGGATTTGTATACTGGGGAAGAGTATCTAACATAGATTCTACTTGGGGCTCTTCTAAATTAAAATAAAGTTTTGCTATAGTTTTAAATTCTTTAAATTTTATCTCTTTTTCTGTACTAAAGTAGCATCCCACTCCAAGATCTATAAAATTTAAAATTTTAATATCTTCAAAAACTTGAGGAGGAATATCTTCAGGTAAATCTGGAATTTGGTGGTGATGTTGAATATTAAGAATAAATCTACGAGGGAAATTGTAAGTTTCAAAATATTCTCCACCTATAACTGCATGATCAACTCCAAAAACTTCTCTTTCAGCCTGATAGGTAGACAAACCTAAATTTTTAAGTTTTAAAACTTTTAAATACCCTTCAGGAAAAAGAGAATATAGAATAATGATACCAAAATCCATAAGATAAGAAGATATAGGTAAATGAGGAGGAAAGGTTTCTAAATAGGAAGCACAAATAAAGGAAAAGCATAAGTTAGCAATGGCTCTTGCCCAAAAATAATGAAAATTAAATTCATTAAAAGTAACTTTACAAAGTTTTGTAGAAATAAAACTTAAGACCAAAATTTTTACTAAGTCTTCTCCAAGAATTAGCAAAGCTAATCTTACATCTTGGACAGGGGGATTATCTTTTCTATATCTTGGGTGATTAGCTACAGAAATAATAAGTGAGGAAATCTCCTTATTATTAGTGATAAGTTCTGTAAATTCTCTATCACTTTTTAACAAAAGAGTTTCTAAAATATCTTTACCTACTTTTGGTAAAGGAACTAAATTTCTTGAAGAAAGTTTTAAGAGTCTATCTAACTCTCCCATTTTTTCTTGTTTAAGTTAAAATATTAAGTTAATATTAGCAGAAGTTTTTATTTTGGAAAGGCGTTAATTTTCGAATATTTTTAATTAGGAGGGTAGAATGGGAGAGGGAAGGTTTAAGGAGATGATCTTAGAAATAGCAAAAAAGGCTAAAATAGCCTCAAAAAATTTAGTAACTCTTTCTTCTAATACCAAAAATGAAGTTTTAAAAAGAGTTGCCCAAAAATTGAGAGAAAGAAAAGAAGAATTAAAAAGGATAAATGAAAAGGATGTGAATCAAGCCCTAATTCAAGGACATACCAAAGCTTTCATTGATCGCTTAACCTTAACAGATAAAATAATAGAAGGAATGGCTAAAGGATTAGAAGAAGTTGCAGCTTTACCTGATCCAGTTGGAGAAGTAGTTAAAATGTGGAAAAGACCTAATGGACTTTGGGTAGGAAGGATGAGAATACCTTTAGGAGTAATAGCTATAATTTATGAGAGTAGACCTAATGTGACTATTGATGCAGCAGGACTTTGTTTTAAAAGCGGGAATGCAGTGATTTTAAGAGGAGGAAAAGAAGCCCTAAATTCAAATATAGCTCTTGGTGAAATCTTTAGAGAAACTTTAAAAGAATTTAATGTTCCAGAAGATGCAGTACAAGTTATTCCTACTCCAGAAAGAAAATTAATGGAATACATGTTAGAACTTGAAGAATATATAGATCTTGTAATTCCAAGAGGTGGAGAAGGTCTTATAAGATTTGTTACTGAAAAAGCAAGAATGCCAGTTATAAAGCACTATAAGGGTGTATGTCATGTATATGTGGATAATGAAGCCGATTTGGAGATGGCTAAAATTATAGCTATAAATGCTAAGTGTCAAAGGCCAGGAGTTTGTAATGCCATGGAAACCTTGCTTGTTCATAAAGATATTGCAGAAAAGTTTTTACCAGATTTGGCAGAGGAATATAAAAAATATGGAGTAGAGTTAAGAGGATGTCCAGAAACTTTAAAATATATACCTTGGGCAAAGGAAGCAACTGAGGAAGACTGGTATGCAGAATATTTAGATTTAATCTTAGCTATAAAAGTGGTTAATTCTTTAGAAGAAGCAATAGAGCATATTTCTAAATATGGAAGCAATCATACAGAAGCAATAGTTACAGAAAACTATTCAAAGGCTATGAAATTTTTAAAAGAGGTTGATGCAAGTGTAGTTTTAGTGAATGCCTCAACAAGGTTTAATGATGGTGGAGAATTAGGGCTTGGAGCTGAAATTGGTATTTCTACAACTAAAATTCATGCTTACGGTCCTATGGGGCTTGAGGAATTAACTACAACTAAATTTATTGTATTTGGTAATGGACAAATCCGAACTTAAAAAATTTGGAATATTAGGAGGAACTTTTGATCCACCCCATTTAGCCCATTTAAGAATAGCTGAAGAAGTAAGAGAAAATTGGGAACTTGATAAAGTTTTTTTCATCCCTGCAGGGATTCCTCCTCATAAAAAAGAGGGGTCTTTTTCTTCTTTTGAAGATAGATTACAAATGGTTAAACTTGCGATTGAGGGGAATCCCTATTTTGAAGTTCTTGACATAGAAAGGGTTATTATTCCTTCTTATACCTTAAAAACTCTTCAAAGATTAAAAGAAATCTATCCAGAAAGTGAGAAATATCTAATTATTGGGTGGGATAGTTTTTGTGAATTTGAAACTTGGTGGAATTATGAGGAATTTTTAGATTATACAAATATTATAGTTGTACCAAGAGGGATAAAAGACTGGGACTCAGCTTTAGGATACTTCCATAATAAAATTAGAGAACTTTGGAAAGATAACGACAAAGCGCTTAAGAAAGTATTTTTTGGTAAAACCACATTATTTGATATTTCAAGTACTTTAATAAGAAAATTGGTAAGTCAAAAAAGATCGATTAGATATTTAGTTCCTGAAAAGGTATATTGGTATATCAAAGAAAAGGGGCTTTATAGGTAATGAGAGGAAGTATAAAAGTAGAAATAACTCCTATGTTTAAGCAGTATTTTGAAATCAAAAGTAAATATCCTGATACTATTCTCTTTTTTAGATTAGGTGATTTTTATGAGATGTTTTTTGAAGATGCAGAAACAGTTGCTCCACTCTTAGGGCTTGTTCTTACAAAAAGGGAAGCAGGCAAAGATTTGATAGCACCTATGTGTGGTGTCCCTGCAGATAAAAGTTCAATTTACATACAGAAATTGGTTGATATGGGATTTAAAGTAGCTATTTGTGAACAAATAGAAGAGACAACCACAAAAGGATTATTTAAAAGAGAAGTAGTAAAAATATATACTCCAGGACTTCTTACAGATCTTTCCGCTTTATCAGAAAAAGAGAAAAATTATTTGGCAAGTCTATTTATAGAAAAAAAAGCAGGGTTGAGTTTTTTAGAACTTTCTTGTGGAGAATACATTTTTACAGAACTTAAAAAAGATGAAATACTTTCTGAAATTTTAAAAAGAGAACCTAAGGAAATAATATTAAGTAAAAAATTAGAAAATTCAGAATTAGTAAAAATAATTAAACAGAATATTCCTAAAACCCATTTAAGTTTTGTAGAAGAAAATTTTTTCAAAAAAGAGGGGTTAAAAAATTTTAATTTAGAAATTTTTGAATTTAAAAAATATGAAGAAGGTTTAAAAGCAGCTAATGCAATTTTAGAATACTTAAAAATCTACCAACCCTATTTGGTAGATAAAATTTCTGCGCCTCAGTTTTATTATCCAGAAGAATTCCTATTTTTGGATGAATCTACTAAAAGGAACTTAGAGCTTATAAGAAATCTTTGGGATGGAAGCGAAAAATACTCCTTATTCTGGGTTCTTGACAAAACCCAAACTCCAATGGGGGCAAGACTTCTAAAAGAGTGGATACTATATCCTTTAAAGGATATTAAAAAAATCCAAGAAAGGCAAGAAGTAGTAAAGTTTTTTGTGGAAAATAAGACTTTAAGAGAGGAATTAAAAAAAATTTTAAGAAAGATTTCTGATCTTGAAAGATTAAGTACAAGATGCGCACTAAAATTAGCTAATCCCAAAGAAATGGGATTGCTAAGAGAAAGTTTAAAATATCTTCCTGAAATAAAAGATATTTTAGAAAAGGAAAACCCCTTATTTTTTCCTAAAAAACTTGAGGAACTTTTAAAAGCTATAGAAGATTTTTCAGAACTTTATGAGCTTTTAAATGCTTGGCTTGTTGAAGATCCACCTACAACTTTAAAGGAGGGAGGAATAATAAAAAAAGGGGTTAGCCAAGAGCTTGATGAACTTTTAGATTTGAAAGAAAATGCAGTTTATTATCTTTCTGAGTTAGAGAAAAGGGAAAAAGAAAAAACAGGGATTCCTAATTTAAGAATAGGTTATAATAAAGTTTTTGGATATTATTTTGAAGTTTCTAAAAGTTATCTAAAAAGAGTTCCTGTATATTTTGAAAGAAAACAAACTTTAACTAATGTAGAAAGATTTGTTACTCCTGAATTAAAAGAACTTGAAAATAAAATTCTTTCTTCAGAAGAAAAAATAAGAAATTTGGAATATGAGTTATTTTTGGAATTAAGAGAAAAGGTGGCTTTATATAAAGAAAAACTTAAAACCACAGCTAAGGCATTAGCAGAACTTGATGTTTTTCTTTCTTTAGCATCCGTTGCTATAGAAAATGATTACACTATGCCAGAAATAACAGAAGAACCAATATTTATAGTAGAAGAGGGAAGGCATCCTGTTTTAGAACAAATCCAAGGTAAGGAAAAATTTGTTCCTAATTCTTTAGAAATGAATAAAGAGGATGCTACAGTTTTAATTGTTACCGGGCCAAATATGGGTGGGAAATCTACATTTTTAAGACAAAATGCCTTAATAGCTATAATGGCACAAATGGGAAGTTTTGTTCCTGCAAAATCAGCAAAAGTAGGTATTTTTGACAAAATTTTTAGTCGTATAGGAGCAGGAGATGAACTCATAAAAGGAAGAAGTACATTTATGGTTGAAATGAGCGAATGTGCATACATTTTAAAAAATGCAACCTCTAAAAGTTTAGTTATTCTTGATGAAGTTGGGAGAGGAACAAGCACCTTTGACGGTATGTCTCTTGCTTGGGCTATAGCTGAAAATTTATATAAAAAAAGAGTTTTTACTCTTCTTGCTACTCACTACATTGAACTTACAGAACTTGCTAAGCTCTATTCAGGGATTAAAAATTATCGTGTAACTGTAAAGGAATGGAATGGAGAAGTAATATTTTTATATAAGGTTTTACCAGGGGTTGCTAATCAATCTTATGGAATAGAAGTTGCCAAATTAGCAGGAATTCCTCAAGAAGTTGTTGACAGAGCAAAAGAAATACTTTATAAATTAGAGAGTAAAAGTTTAAAAGAAACTAAAGAATTAACCTTAGCTCCTAAAAAGGTTTTACAATTGTCTATATTTGAAATGACAAATCCTATAATTGAAAAGATTAAAAATCTAAATATAGAGGAAATGACACCCATTTCAGCTCTAAATTTTCTCTGGGAATTAAAAAAAGAAATTTTAGAAAAAGAAAAAAGAGAAAAATAATGAAAAATATTTTAAAAATTCTATTTTTGATATTATTTTTGGGTTATTTTTTTGTTTTTAATTCTTCAATTTTATTAGCTAAAACTAAATCTTCAAATCTATCAAAAAATCCTTCCCAAGAATACATTTATCATACTGTTAGAAGAGGTGAGACTTTAGAGAGTATAGCAAAGAGATATGGTGTTAGTGTAAGTGAGATAAGGAGGTGGAACAAATTAAGGAGGGGGAAAGTTAAGGTAGGTCAGAGATTGATAGTAGGGGTTAAGGAGGCAAAGGAGGAAGAAAAAGCAAAAAAAGAGGCAATAAAAAAAGAAGAAGCTAAAGAAGAGGCTATTTATCACATAGTAAAAAGAGGTGAAACCTTAGATAAGATTGCTAAAAAATATGGAATTTCTGTAAAGGAATTAAAAGAATTAAATAATTTAAAATCAAATAAAGTTTATGTAGGACAAAAACTAATTATTAAAAAGGAAGAAAAAATAGAGGTAAAAAAAACAAAAACTGAAAAAATTTCAGAAAAAGAATACATTTATCATACTGTTAGAAGAGGTGAGACTTTAGAGAGTATAGCAAAGAGATATGGTGTTAGTGTAAGTGAGATAAGGAGGTGGAACAAATTAAGGAGGGGGAAAGTTAAGGTAGGTCAGAGATTGATAGTAGGGGTTAAGGAGGCAAAGGAGGAAGAAAAAGCAAAAAAAGAGGCAATTGCTGTTTCAGATATAGAAAAAGCTTTTTCAGAGCTTGAAAGAAAATATGAATCATTCCTTTCAAATCCGCAGACTACAAGAACAGATTGGTTAAAGCTTTTAAGTGAATATAGAAGACTTTATTTATTATATCCAAGTAGTTATGTTGCACCGAAAGCTATATTAAAAACCGCAAATATTTATTTTCATCTTTATAAAAATTTTTCAGATTCAGAGTCACTTAATAAAGCAATAGAAAGATATAGGTTTTTAATAAGAAATCATCCCAGATCTTCAGAAGCAGAAGAAGCTTATTATAGACTAATCCAAATTTATAGAGAAGAAGTAAAAGATAAAGAGAAGGAAAAAAGTCTTACAGAAGAATTCAAAGCAAAATATCTAAAAAGTGTATATATTTCTAAACTTGAAGAAAGGGTAGAAGCAAAAGAGAAAGAATCTAAAAAAATAGAAAAAAAGTTAAAGACTAAAAAACCTCAAAAAGAGCTAGTAAAAAAGATAGCAAGAGAACCCCCAAAAGAAATACCTAAAGAAACAGCAAAAGAAAAAATAGCTTTATTAACTGTTACTCCTAAAAAGGTATTAGAAGTTCATCCAATTACAGGAGAGGATTATAGCAGAGTTATTATAAATGTTTCTGATAATTTTGAATACCAGGCTAATATATTAAAAGGAGATAAAGAGAGACCACCAAGGATATATGTAGATATCTATCCAGCTATTCTTGATAGCAAGGTCTCTAAGGAGATAGACATAAAGGATGCCCTTTTAACAGGTATAAGGGTAGCTCAATTTGATGAAAAAACAGTAAGAGTAGTGTTAGATTTAAATAGTTTAACTTCCTATAAAATTTTTAAGTTAAGAGAGCCTTATCAATTAGTTTTAGATCTTATAGGAAAAGAAAAGATTCAAAAAAGTTATGCCAAAGAAGTTCCTAAAAAAGGAGAACCTAAAAAAGAGGAATATATTAATTTAGCCCGTCAATTTGGGTTAGGTATAAAAAGAATAGTTGTAGATCCAGGACATGGCGGAGAAGACCCAGGAGCAGTGGGTCCTTCAGGATTAAAAGAAAAAGAGGTGACCCTTACTTTAGCTAAAATGTTAGCGCAAAAATTAAGAAATCAATTAGGAATTGAAGTGATTTTAACCAGAGAAGAAGATAAATTTATTCCACTTATTCAAAGACCAGCTATAGCTAACAGCAAAAAAGCAGATCTTTTTATTTCTATCCATACAAATGCTTCTCCAGATTCTAAGGGTCGTGGGATTGAAACTTATTATCTTAATTTTACCACAGACCCTGAGGCAATGAGAGTTGCAGCTTTAGAAAATGCTGCCTCAGATAAATCCTTAAGTGATCTGCAAGATCTAATAAAAGCAATATTAGTAAATACTAAACTTTCAGAATCAAGAATGCTTGCAGAAAAAGTACAAAAAGAACTGGTAAAAACTTTAAGTAGATACTATCCAGATACTATAGATAGAGGAGTAAAATCTGCACCTTTTCTTGTTCTTGTAGGAACGAGGATGCCTGCCATATTAGTAGAAGTAGGATTTATAAGCAATCCTGTAGAAGAAAAAAGATTGAAAGATCAGCAGTATTTAGAAATGGTTGTAGAGGGAATAGCAAAGGGAATAGAAATATATATGCAAAGTCTTAAATTTTCCCAAACTTATTATGAGAAAAAATCCTAAGGTAATATATGGTGTAGAAAGATTTTTTAAAGAGGAGATCTTTAAAAAATATAAGGGAAAAAGGGTTGCTCTTCTTTGTAATCAGGCTTCTGTAGATTATAACTTTACTCCGGTATTTATTCTTTTTAAAAAGCAATTTAAAGGGGATTTTAAACTTATTTTTTCTCCTCAGCATGGTCTTTTTTCTGAAAAACAGGCAAATATGATATTTTCTGAAGATGAAATAGAACCGATTACTCAAACTCCTGTAATAAGTTTGTATGGAAAAAGATTAAAACCAGAAAAGGAGCATTTGGATGAAGTAGATATAGTTTTTGTAGATTTACAAGATGTGGGTTGTAGAGTTTATACCTATATATGGACTTTATACCTTTTAATGGAAGCCTGTGAGGAAAATGGTAAAAAAGTGGTAATATTTGATAGACCTAATCCAATTGGTGCTCAAATTGAGGGTCCTCTTTTAGAACCAAAATATTTTTCCTTTGTGGGAATGGATACATTACCTTTGAGACATGGCTTAACTATAGGAGAAATAGCAAATTTATTTAAAAAAAGAAAATTTAAAAATCTTGACTTAGAAGTTATAAAAATGAAAGGATATAAAAAAAATTTTTTATATCCTGAAACTGGTCGTTCTTGGGTTTTTCCATCTCCTAACATACCTACTTGGGAAACAGCCTTAGTTTATCCAGGGCAAGTGTTATTAGAAGGAACCAATCTTTCTGAAGGAAGAGGAACTACTAATCCCTTTTTAATTTTTGGTGCTCCCTATTTAGAGCTAAAAAATCTTTTTACTTTATTTAAAAAAATTTTTTCACCAGCAAAAGACGGTTTTATTCTCAGACCTGTTGTTTTTGAGCCAACTTTTGATAAATGGAAAGGAGAAAAATGTTATGGTTTCCAATTTCATATAGTAAATTATCATAAATTTAAACCAGTTAAAACAGCACTTTTAATAATTAAAACAATTAAAGAAAATTTTGAGAGCTTTAAATTTATTGAGGGTCCCTATGAGTTCGAAGAAAGAAAAAAGCCTATAGAGATTCTTATTGGGAATTCAAAAATTCTTAAATGGTTAGAAGGAAAGGACGAAATTGACCTTGATTTTTACTTGTATTATAATTTAAAAAATTATGAGGAGGAAATAGAGGGGTGTAAATTTTACTAACTTAATGTATAAAACCAATAATTATAAAAAATTAAAATTTAGGTCTAATAAAGAAAGAATTAATTATTTTTTAAAACTTTTTAATAAAGAAGACAGAGTTTTAGTCCTTATTTGGGCAGATCCTGATGCATTAGCCTGTGCTTTTGCTTTAAAGAGAATTTTACAAAACAGAGTAGAAAGAATAGACATTTCTAATGTAAATGAAATTGTAAGGCTAAATAATCAATTAATGGTTGAGGTTTTGAAAATACCATTGGTTAAATTTTCTTCAGAGCTTCTCGGAATGTATAATAAATTTATTCTTGTTGATTCTCAACCCTCTCATAGAGAAGAATTTAAAAACATAAAATTTACTGCAGTTATAGATCATCATCCTTTTACAGAAGGATGGGAAGCAGAATATGTTGATATTCGTCCAGATTATGGAGCTGTTTCAACTATACTTTTTGAATATTTAAAAACTTTAAAAATAAAACCTTCTGTTTATTTAGCTACAGCTTTAATTTATGGGATAAAAGTAGATACTGATAATTTTTTGAGAAGTGCAAATCTTCACGATGTAATAGCATTTCAAAAATTATATAAATATATGAATAAGTATTTATTAAACAAAATAGAAGGACATCATATAAAAAGGTCTGAGCTTAAATATTTTAAGATAGCATTAGATCAAATGAAATTTCAAAAAGGGAAAATTTTTGTATATATAGGTAAGGTATTAAATACAGATATTCTTGTAATAATAGCAGACTTTTTAAGTAGAGTTTATGAAACTTCTTGGGTTTTTGTAGGAGGAGAATTTAAGAAAAACTTAATAATTATAATTAGATGTGATGGATATAAAAAAGATGCAGGCAAATTAGCTAAAAAACTTTTTAAGAGTATAGGATTTGCTGGTGGGCATAGAGAAAAGGCAAGAGCAGAGATTCCATTTTCTAATCTAAATATAGAAAGTGAAAAATTTGATACCAAAAGTTTAATTAAATTATTTGAAAAATATTTTAAATATAAAGATGAAAGAAAAAAAAGCTAAATATGGCAAGATTTGTAGATCAAGTCAAAATTCATGTAAAAGCTGGAGATGGAGGTCCAGGGTGTATAAGTTTTAGAAGGGAGAAGTACGTCCCTAAGGGCGGTCCTGATGGAGGAGATGGAGGAGACGGTGGAGATGTTATTTTAGTTGCAGATCCACAAGTTCATACTCTTTACGATTTTCATCATCAAGTTCATTTTCGTGCAGAAAATGGAAAACCCGGAATGGGTAAAAAAATGAAAGGAAAGGATGGAGAAGATTTAATATTAAGAGTTCCTGTAGGAACAGTAGTTAAAGATTTAGAAACAGGAGAAATACTTGGTGATTTAACAGAACCTGGTCAAACTTTGGTGGTTGCTCGAGGTGGTAAAGGAGGTAGAGGTAATGCTCATTTTGCAACACCAACAAGGCAGGCACCAAGAATTGCAGAACCAGGAACAAAAGGAGAGGAAAGATGGCTTGTTTTAGAATTAAAGCTTATCGCTGATGTAGGCTTAGTTGGATTTCCTAATGTAGGGAAATCAACTTTACTTAGTAGAATTTCAGCTGCTAAACCTAAAATAGCTGATTATCCTTTTACAACCCTTGAACCTAATTTAGGAGTTGTAAGACTTTATGATGGAAATACCTTTATTGTAGCAGATATACCAGGATTAATAGAAGGAGCTCATAAAGGAATAGGATTGGGACATGAATTTTTAAGACATATAGAAAGAACAAGAATAATTTTATATATGCTTGATATTTCTAAAGAAAAAGAAGTAATAAGAGATTACAAAATCTTAAAAGAGGAACTAAAACATTTTAATCCAGAACTTTTAAAAAAGGAATATTTAATAGCTTTAAACAAAATAGATCTAATGCCTGATCCTGAAAAAATCAGAAGTATTGTTGAACTTTTTGAAAAAGAAGATCAAAATAAAATATATCCAATTTCAGCTGTTACAGGACAAGGTGTTGTTGAGCTGGTTTATGCATTGTGGAGAAAACTTGAAAAAAAATAAAAAAAAGAACAAATATAGTTTAATATGGAAAGAAAGGAAAAAATTCAAAAATTACTGAATAAAGTAAAAAAAATAGTTTTGAAAGTAGGAAGTGCTGTTATTACAAAAGAAGATGAAGGACTTGATTATCAAGTTCTTCATAATTTGTCTTATGAAATTAATAGACTTTGTAAATCAGGCTATAAGGTAGTTTTAGTTTCCTCTGGAGCTATTGCTTGTGGGAGGGCTAAATTAAAATATTATAAGAAACCTATTTCATTAACAGAAAAGCAAGCATTAGCTGCAGTAGGTCAGGCAGCTTTAATTCAAGCTTATGAAAACATGTTTCAGCAATATGGAATCCAAGTTGCTCAGGTTTTATTGACTAATGAAGATTTGTCTCAAAGAGAAAGATATTTAAATGCTAAAAAAACTTTAGAAACACTTCTAAATTGGAAGATTATTCCCATTGTAAATGAAAATGATACAGTTACTACAGAAGGGATAAGATTTAGTGACAATGATATTTTATCAGCATTAGTAGCAGGGACTATAGAAGCTGATATTTTAATAGTTTTATCTGATGTAGATTCACTTTATAAAGAGGATCCAAGAATTAATCCTCAAGCTGAAAGAATTAGCGAGGTTGAAGAAATAACCCCAGAAATAATGAATATGGCGGGAAAAAATCCAGGAAGATTAGGAAGAGGAGGTATGTATTCTAAGCTTCTTTCTGCTCAAATGGTAAATTCAATGGGAATACCGATGGTTATTCTTCCAGGAAGAACCCCTCTTGTTATAGAAAAATTTTGGAGCGGAGAAGATATTGGGACCATATTTTGGGCAAAAGAAAGAAAACTCAATATGAGAAAACTTTGGATAAAATATTATATAAAACCAGAGGGTAAACTTTATATTGATCAAGGAGCAGAAAAAGCTATCTTAGAAAATGGAAAAAGTTTATTAATTGGAGGAATTGTAAGTGTGGAAGGTAATTTTCCCAAAGGTGCCTGTGTAGAATGTGTTAATCTTAAAGGAAAACCTTTAGCTAAGGGTTTAACCAATTTTTCAGCTCAAGAGCTTATCAATTTGAGAATAAATGAAGCTAAAATAAATAGAGAAGTTATTCATAGAGATAATCTAGTTATCTTAGATTAATAATAGAATAATTCTTAAGGGGGTGTTTCTTTTATGTCTGATTTTGTTCATCTCCATCTTCATACAGAATGGAGTCTCCTTGATGGAGCTATAAGAATAGAAGATCTTACTAAAAGACTCATAGAATATGGAATGCCAGGGTGTGCTGTAACTGATCATGGAACTTTATATGGAATTATTCATTTTTATACCAAGTTAAAAGAAGTAGGTCTTAAGCCCATTATAGGTTGCGAATTTTATGTAGCTGAGGGGTCTCGTTTTGAAAAAAAAGCATCAAAAAGAGGAGAAGCCGGGACACATTTAGTTTTGCTTGCCAAAAATAAAGAGGGTTATCAAAACCTTTTAAAATTAGCCTCAATTGCATATTTAGAAGGATTTTACTATAGACCTCGCATAGATAAAGAAGTTCTTAAGCAATATCATCAAGGGCTTATAGCAATGAGTGCCTGTTTGGAAGGGGAAATTCCGAGACTTCTTTTAGCAGGAAATTTAAATAAGGCTATAGAAGTAGCCAAATGGTACAAAGAGTTATTTAAGGATGATTTTTATTTAGAACTTCAAAAAAATGATTTACCCGAACAAGACAAAGTTAACGAGGGGATTTTAGAGATAGCTGAAAAATTGAGAATTAAATGTGTTGCTACTGCAGATTGTCATTACTTAGATAAAGAGGATGCTCTTGCTCATGAAGTCCTTTTATGTATTCAAACAGGACATAAACTTTCTGATCCCGATAGATTTAGGTTTAATACAGATAAGCTTTATTTTGCAAGTGCTGAAGAAATGAGAGAAAGATTCAAAAATTATCCTTTAGAAATTATTACTAATTCTATGGAAATTTTTGAAAAAATAGATTTAGAAATCAAAACTGATGAAATTTTATTTCCTAAGGCGAAAATTCCAGAAGGTGAAACTGTAGAAAGTTATTTTATTAAAAAAGCAAGAGAGGGTTTAGAAAGGAAACTTAAAGAACTTAAAGCCAAAGGTCAACTTGCAGAAGATGAAGAAAAATATTGGCAAAGATTAGAATATGAGATAGATACTATAATTGAAAAAGGGTATGCAAGTTATTTTTTAATTGTGGCGGACTTTGTAAATTGGGCAAAATCTCGTGGAATTCCTGTTGGTCCAGGAAGAGGTTCTGCTGCAGGTGCACTTACATCATATGCTCTTGGAATTACAAATTTAGATCCTTTGAGATGGGGACTTCTTTTTGAAAGATTCTTAAATAAAGAAAGGCCAAGTCTTCCTGATATAGATGTAGATTTTTGCATGGAAAGAAGAGATGAGGTTATAGAATATGTAGCTAATACTTACGGAAAGGAATATATTGCTAAAATTGCAACCTTCGGGCAACTGAAAGCAAGACAAGTAGTAAGAGATGTAGGAAGGGTACTTGGATTTAAACCTAAGGAAATAGATCCTATAGCAAAGATGATAAGTCCTGGAATAAATGTAACCTTAGAAAAGGAATTACAAAGAGAGGAGTTTAAAGAATTAATTAAAAGATCTGAAAAAATAAAAAAACTTTTTGAACTTGCCAAAAAACTTGAAAGATTACCAAGGCATGTAAGTCAACATGCAGCAGGAGTTATTATAGCAGGAAAACCAATTACAGAAGTTGCGCCTTTAATGAAAGGAGATGAAGGGGAAATTCTTGTTCAATTTGATATGAAAGCTTGTGAAGCTGTAGGACTAATAAAATTTGACTTTTTAGGTTTAAAAACCCTCACCATCATTGATCATACCTTAAAGCTTATAGAAAGATATGAAGGAATAAAAATAAATATTGATGATATCCCCTTAAATGATGAAAAAACTTATGAACTTTTAAGGAAAGGAGAAACTGATGGAGTATTTCAATTAGAATCAGACGGAATGAAAGAGTTATTAAGGAGGCTTAAACCTACAGATTTTAACGATCTTATTGCAGTATTAGCTTTATATAGACCAGGCCCCTTAGAAGGAGGATTAGTTGATCAGTATATAGAAACAAAACATGGAAAAAGAAAACCAGAATATTTGCATCCACTTTTAGAGCCTATTTTAAAAGAAACCTATGGAGTAATAGTATATCAGGAACAGGTAATGGAAATAGCAAGAGCATTTGCAGGTTATACCTTGGGAGAGGCAGATTTATTAAGAAGGGCTATAGGTAAAAAAGAAAAAGAACTTATGGAAAATCTAAAAAAAGAATTTATTTCTCGTTCTGTTGAAAGAAATATACCTCTTGAAATAGCTGAAAAGGTATATGATTTAATTGAAAAATTTGCAGATTATGGATTCAATAAAAGTCATTCAGCAGCCTATGCTCTTCTATCCTATCAAACTGCTTATTTAAAAGCACATTACCCCGTATACTTCATTGCAGGAATTCTTACCTATTCTGCTAACAAAAGCGAAGAAGTTAGTAAATATATAGCTTTAGCAAATGAGATGGGAATAAAAATTTTACCACCAGACATAAATAAAAGTGAAGCAGGATTTACAGTAGAAGGTTCAGCCATTAGAATAGGACTTTATGCCATTAAAAATGTAGGAGAAGAAGCTGTAAATGAAATTTTAAAGAAAAGACCTTATGAGTCTTTTATAGATTTTTGTAGTAAAGTGGATACTAAAAAGGTAAATAGAAAAACTATAGAAGCCCTTATTAAAGCAGGTGCTTTTGACAGTTTAGAACCTAATAGAGCTAAACTTATGCATAATCTTCCTTCAGTTCTTTCTATTTCTAACCAAGCTAAATTTTCTATTCTTTTTAAACAAGGTTCTTTACTAAGCTTAGATAAAACCTTTAATTTGGAAGAGGTTCCTCCTTGGGATTTAGATGAAACATTAAATTTTGAAAAATCCGCTTTGGGATTTTATCTTACTGATCATCCAATGAGAAGATTTAGAAAATGGATCAATATTTTTTCTTCTTATTATGTGGAAAAAATAAAAGAAATTGAGGAAGGAACAAAAATTATTGTAGCTGGAGTTATTTCAGAAATAAAAGTAAAAAGCACCAGAAACGGAGAAAAAATGGCTATTATAAAAATAGAAGATGAAAAGTCATCTTTAAAAGCTCTTGTTTTCCCCGATTTGTATAATCAGTATATGCACCTTTTAAAAGAAGGAGCAATGCTTTGGTTTAAAGGGGAAGTAGATAAAGAGGAAGAAAACAAGGTTCTTTTAATAGAAGATTTGGCAGAGTTAAAAGATTTAAAATTTTTTAAAGATGGGAAATTAAATATTCTATTTTCTTCTGAAAATTTTAAAGAAGAAAAATTAGAATATTTTAAGAATTTTTTGATAAAAGAAGAAGATTTAAAATCAGGATTACCTATCCAACTTTATTTAAAATATCCAGACTATTTAGTATGTTTTGAAATAAACGGATATAAAATAGACCCCTCTTATGAACATTTATCTTTATTATTGGACACCTTTGAAGAAATTCATTTAAAAGTGATTTTTTCATAAAAATTTTAAAGTTTTTACTTGAAAATTAAATTTCTATAGGCTACAATAAAATTTTAAAAACTCTAAAGGAGGAAGATATGCTTTCCAAAATTCCCTTTGATCTTTCAAAAATTGAAGATGAAGATCTTGACAAACAAATCCTTAGAGTAGCAATTATTGCAGAACTTGATGCCATTAATCTTTATGAACAATTGGCAGCTATGACTGAGGATGAAAATTTAAAAGCTGTTTTTCTTGACATAGCAAGAGAAGAAAAAACCCATGTAGGAGAATTTTTGACTATGCTTCTTATGAAAGATGAAGAACAAGAAGAGGAATTGTCAGCTGGAGAAGAAGAAGTAGAAGAAATTTTAGAAGGTGAAGAAGAGGAAGAATAAATTTTTAAAATAAGTGAATGCTTTATTTATGTAATTTTATTATAATTATTCTTTTCTTCTTTTCTTTTATCATATCTTCTTGTTTTTCAGCTTATAAAAAAACTTTTGAAATTACAGCACAAAAGATAGAGGTTTTTCATAAACCAGAAATTGTCATTGCAAAAGGAGATGTAGTTATAAATAGCAAAGAATTTCTAATCTGGGCTCAAACTGCTAAATATGAAGTTGAAACAGAATATTTAATTTTGGAAAATTTTAAAATTTTTGATTTTCAAAAAAATGCAACTACTGAAGGAAATAAAGGGTTTTTAGATTTAAGAAATGAGGAAATTTGGGCAGATAGAGCCTTTATTTTTTTAAAAAAGGAACAAATAAGAATAAAAGCTATAGATTTTCATAAAAATGCTTTAAATGAATATTTTGCTAAAAAAGCACTTATCACTACTTGTGAACTTGATTGTGAAAATGAAAAAGATTTTCCTCCTTGGAGTTTAGAAGTTGATAATTTTTTATTAACACCAGAAGGTATAAGTAGTGGAGAAGCAACCAAATTTAAAATTAAAAATGTTCCTATAGGATATTTCCCTAAAGCTGCCTATATTCCTAAAGTTAATTTGCCTATAACTATTCCCAGAAAAACTGGATTTTTAACTCCAAAATTTTTTCAAGGAAGTAGATTGGGATTTGGGATACAGATACCCCTTTTTTGGGCTTTTACAGATCAAATAGATTTTACTATATCTCCCTTTTATCTTACTAAAAGAGGAATGTTAATGGATATAGAAAACCAATTTAAATTTGAAAAAGAATTTCAAGGGCTAATAAAAATTAGATACTTAAAAGATATAGCGAAAGAAGGATATGCTATTGAAGAAAAACCAGAAAAAAATAAATGGTGGGTTGTTGGAAAAATAGATTACGGAATGAAACCTAATTTAGATGCCCATTTAGATTTTGATGTGGTATCAGAGAGAGGATTTTTAGAAGAATTTGATGTAGGAGAAGGGGGTTACTCAAACACAAGGGCACAAATTTTAGGAAGATTTAATAGAGATATAGAAGATAAGGCACAGGAATATAGAACTTCAAAATTTTGGATTCAATATTATAGAAATAGTTTATATACAAGACTTGAAAATACCTATTTAAATTATCATGGAGCAATTGATAGTGATACCATTTTACAGCCCCTTTTTAATTTTAATTTTAACTTTTTACCTACAAGTATTTTAAATATCTTATTTCCTGAAGCATCTTTAAAATATCTTTATACTTACAGAAAAGAAGGATATTATGGAGACAAAATTGATACCAAAGTGGGTATTACTTATCCTTTTAAAATTGGTATGTTTTTTAATTCTGCAAGCTTTAATTATAATTTTAGTTTCTATAACCTAAGAGAAAAAGAGAGTTTTAAAGAAAGTAGTATAAACCGAAATTATTATGAATTTTTGATAAATTCTTATGTTTTGCTTTATAAATATTATGATTTTTTAACTATTTTTGATAAAAATTTAAGATTTTTACATACTTTAAAGCCCTATGCTACTTATTTTTATCGTTCTAAACCAAGTGAAACTAACATTCCCCAATTTGATTATGAAGACTTAATTAGTAATAAAACTCACACCTTAGAATATGGACTTTGGCAATATTTTAGTTTCCCCTCTCGTAAAAATTTTTTAATAATCAGAGCCTATCAGCAATATGATTTTGTAAAGGGAGAGCGCTCAGCTACGGCTACCAAACCTGAAGAAAAACCCTTTTCTGACATATTCTTACAAGTCCTACTTAATTACAGTCCCTTTATTTATGCAAGATATGATACAGCTTATAATTTTTATGGACTTGGATTAAAAAAACATTCTCTTAGTTTAAGCTTAAGAGATGTATATCTTGATTATATAGATTTAATTTATCAAGAAGATTCTGCATGGAATACAAAACAACTTACTCTTGATTTAAAATCTAAAATTTTAAATCACTTCTTAGCAGAATTTTATATAAGCAGAAATCTTATAAGAGATGAAACTACAGAAATGAAACTTATAGGAACTTATTTACAGGACTGTTATACACTCAGTTTGGGATTTTCTGTTACTCCGAAAGATACAAAATTTTATTTTCATTTTCAATTAAAAGGATTAGGAGGTTATGGAATAGAAAAGTAGCATTAAGAATGCTTCAGAAAATAAAAATTTTAATGCCAGGTCCAATAAAATTTAACTTTGTTAAAGAAGGATTAGGGTATTATCTAAATAAATTAGAAAAATTTGTTGAAATTTCCGCTCTATTTCCAAAAGTAAAAATCAAAGAATCTGAAAAAAATATAAGAATAAAAAAAGAAGGAGAGGTATTAAAAAGATACATTTCAGATAAAGAATATTTGATAGTTCTTGATGAGAAAGGAAAAGCGTTTAAAAGCTTTGAGTTAGCTAAAAAGTTGGAAAATTTAATGCAAAATCAAACTTTTATTACCTTTGTTATAGGTGGACCAGAGGGATTATCTGAAGAATTAAAAAAGGATGCTAAAGAGATTTGGAGTATTTCTTCTCTAACCTTAAATCACGAAATAACTCTTTTAGTTTTAGTTGAAGCGCTTTATAGAAGTTTTACAATTATAAAAGGTATTCCCTATCATAAGGAGTGAAAAGATGAAAAAATTTGCAATAATCTATGATGAGATATTTTTAAAACATAATCCAGGAGCTTTTCACCCAGAATCTCCTCAAAGACTCCAGGCTATTTGGGAAAGATTACAAAAAGAAGATATAGCGCCTTATATTGAAGTTTTCCCCCCTGATATAGCAACAAAAGAAGAAATTTTATGGAATCATAGTGAATATCTTTATAATTTAATTGAACACACTAAAGGAAAACCTTATACTCAACTTGATCCAGATACAGCTACCAATGAATATTCCTTTTTTGCAGCCTTAAAAGCAGTAGGAGCACAAAAAACAGCTTTAAAACTACTTTTTGAAGAAGGTTATAGAGGAACCTTTGCTCTTGTTAGACCACCTGGTCATCATGCTGAGAAAGATCGTGCTATGGGATTTTGTTTATTTAACAATGTTGCTATAGCAGCCTATTATGCCAAAAATTACTATGGACTAAAAAAAATTTTAATAGTGGATTGGGATTTACATCATGGAAATGGAACACAAAAGAGTTTTTATTCTGATCCAGAAGTTCTTTATTTTTCAGTTCATCAATATCCCTATTATCCTGGGACAGGACATTATTCTGAAATCGGTGAAGGTAAAGGAATAGGTTTTACTTTGAATGTTCCTCTCCCTGCTTATTGTGGAGATGAGGAATATATCTATATCTTTAAAGAATTTTTAGGACCTATAGCTTTGCAATTTGAACCAGAAATTATTATGGTTTCAGCAGGATTTGATCTCTGTGAGGGAGACCCTTTGGGGAATATGGAAGTTACTCCACACTTTGGAATTCCCATGTTAACTTTAATTTTAAAAAACATTGCAGAAAAAACTTGTCAAGGGAGAATCCTTTTTACTTTAGAAGGTGGTTATAATGCAGTTAATCTTCAAGAGAGTGTAGCTAACTTAATTTTAACTTTTCTGGGATTAAAAGATCTTCCAGAAAAAATAACCTTTTCAGAAAGAGCTGAAAGAATAGAAGCAAAAATTCTTAAACCACTTAAGGAGCTTTTAAGATATGCAACCAGCTGGCTTATTTAGAATAAATGTAAAGAAAATTTTTATTGTAGCTTTATTATGGTTAATTCTTTTTGGAGCTGGATATTTTTATTTTTTTAAATATAAAAAGCTCCCCAAAGGGGTTCTTATTTTACATGGGAGAATTGAAGGGAAAGAAATAAACATATCCTCTAAGGTTCAGGGCAGGATTATAAAGCTTTATAAAAGAGAAAGTGACAGAGTTAAAGCAGGAGAAATACTTGCTGAACTTCGTCCAGATGAATTTTTGGCTCAATTCAAAAGTGCTAAAGAAGAGGTCGAAGCAACTTATCAAAACAAACTTCTTGCAGAAAGTTATCTTTTAAAATCAAGAGTTAAATTAGAACAAGCTAAAAGAGATTTAGAAAGATTTGAAAAATTGTATAAAGAGGGGGTAATTTCTAAAAGAGATTTAGAATTAGCAGAACTTAATTATAAATCAGCTCTTGCTGAATTTAGAGTTAATGAGAGATTTATTGCCCAAACCGAAGCAAAATATAAATCAGCTTTACAAAAATTAAAAGAGGTAGAAGTTATTTATAAAGAGACAAAAATTTATGCACCCACTCACGGGGTTATTTTATCAAGACCTGCAGAAGAAGGAGAAATAGTAAATCCAGGGCAAACAATTTATACCATGGTTGATCTTCAAAAACTTTATGTAAAAGTTTACATACCTGAACCTGATCTTGGTAAAATTAAATTAGGTCAAATAGCAAGGATATATGTAGATGCTTATAAAGATCGCTATTTTAATGGTACAATTACCAGAATTTATGAACAAGCTGAATTTACACCTAAAAATGTGGAAACTAAAGAAGAAAGAGTAAAGCTTGTTTTTGGTGCTGAGGTCTTTGTAGATAATAAAGAAGAACTTCTTAAACCAGGTATGCCTGCAGATGTGGTGATAAAAATTGATCCTAAAGCAGAATGGATAAGACCTTAGGTTCTCCTGTTATCACGGTTAAAAATTTATCAAAAGTCTACGGAAAATTAAAAGCTGTAGAAGGGGTTTCTTTTGAAGTAGAAAAAGGTGAAGTTTTTGGGCTTATCGGTCCTGATGGAGCAGGTAAAACAACCCTTATACATGTTTTGGCAGGAGTTTTAGAACCTTCTTCGGGGGAGGCTTATATAAATGGAATTAATGTGGTTAAAGAACCTGAAAAAATAAAAAAACTTATTGGATATATGCCTCAAGGGCTTGGGCTTAATCTTTATGACAACCTTACAGTAGAAGAAAATATGAATTTTTTTAAAGATTTAAGACTTATCTCTGAAGATACCTTTCAAAAAAATAAAGAAATACTTCTTGAGATAACAAGACTAAAACCTTTTCTTTCAAGACCTGCAAAAGCTCTTTCAGGAGGTATGAGACAAAAGCTTGCCCTTATATGTACCCTTCTTCATCTTCCTGAAGTGATACTTCTTGATGAACCTACTACAGGTGTTGACCCATTATCAAGACAGGATTTTTGGGAGATTATTCATACCTTGGTTCAGGAAAGAGAAATAACTGTTCTTTTGACTACTGCTTATATGGATGAAGCAGAAAGATGTAATAGAATTGCGCTTATTCATAAGGGGAAGCTTCTTCTTCAAGATAAACCTGAAAATATACCCGATTTAGAGGGTGCATTTATATCCGCTGTTTCTGGAGAAAGACCTAAGTCCTTTTTGAAAAAAAGTTCATCCTTTTCTGAAAAAGAAACTAATATTCTCATTTGTAATAGAGTAAGCAAACTTTTTGGAAAATTTAGAGCAGTTGATAGAGTAAGTTTGGAAGTAAAGAAAGGGGAAATTTTGGGGCTCCTTGGTCCAAATGGAGCGGGTAAAACAACCCTTATAAAAATGATGTGCGGACTTCTTCCTCCCTCAGAAGGTGAAATTTTTATTTCAGGAAATAATGTAGAAAAAGAAAAGGCGAAGGTCTGGAGATTAATAGGATATATGTCTCAAAAATTCTCCCTTTACAAAGATTTAACTGTTTTAGAAAATATTAAACTTTATGCAGGACTATATGGAGTAAAAAATAAAAATTTTGGAGAACTTTTAGAAAAGCTTGGTTTATTAGGCTGGGAAGGAAGATTAGTTAAAGATATTCCCTTTGGGATAAAACAAAGGTTAGCCCTTTCTTGTGCAGTTTTACACAAACCCTTAATAGTATTTTTAGATGAACCTACCTCAGGAGTTGACCCAGTTGCAAGAAGATCTTTTTGGGAGATGATACATTTTCTCTCAAGAGAAGAAGGGATAACAGTAATTCTTTCAACTCACTATATGGATGAAGCAGAAAATTGTGACAGGATTGGACTTATGAATAAAGGAAGACTTATTGCCCTTGGAACACCTGAAGAACTTAAAATGACTTCAGAAAAGATTTCAGGAAAACTTTTACAAATAAGAACCTCAGAATTTAGAGAAGTTTTTAAAAAGCTTAAGAGTGATTTTCCCAATTTATCTCTTTATGGGAATAAAATTTTATTAAGAACCTTTTCTCCAGAAAAAGATAAAGAAAAAATAGAAAAAATTTTAATTAAAGAAGGAAAATTTAAAATAGAAATTTCTCAGACTTTACCATCTTTACAAGAAACTTTTATAGATTTTATAAAGAAAGATTTAGAAGAAAATCCAGAAAACTATGTTTAAAAGACTTTTAGGTATTGTTAAGAAAGAATTTAAAGAGCTTATAAAAGATAAACTTTATCTTACATTTGTATTTGTAATACCTATGGTGGTAATGTTTCTTTTAGGATATGGATTAAATCTTGATGTAAAACATTTACCTGTAGCCTTTCTTGATTACGATAAAAGCAAATTAAGCAGAGAATATGTAGATAGATTTATTAACAACGAATATTTTGAAATTTATGCTTTTGTAGAAGATTATAAAATTGCAGAACATCTTATAAATTTGGGAGAAATAAGAGCTCTAATTGTTATACCTCAGGATTTTTCAAGAAAACTCTATAAAGGAGAAAGAGCAGAGGTTCAGATTTTAATAGATGGAACCTATCCAAGTAGAGCAGAAGTTGTTAAAGGATATGTTACTGCCATAAATACTATGTTTAATCAAAAATTGCTTGAAAAGTATAAGACTTTAAAATTTCCTGTAGAGGTTGAGGTAAGAGCTTGGTATAATCCAGCATTGGAAAGTAAAAATTTTATTATGCCAGGTATGTTAGTTACTACACTTTGTTTTTATCCTGTTTTTCTTACCTCACTTGTTGTAGTTAGAGAAAGAGAATTTGGAAGTATTTTTAATTATTATACTTCACCTGCAAGACCATGGGAAATTATTTTTGGTAAAGCTCTTCCCTATGTATTTGTTTCTTTTATAACTTATCTTATGCTTTTTTTTATAACAGTTTTTATTTTTAAGGCTAAATTTATAGGAAGTTTTTTAGTTTTATCCTTGGCAAGTTTACTCTATCTTTTTTGTACTGTAGGAGTGGGGCTTTTAATTTCAACCTTTACTAAAACCCAGATTACTGCTATGTTAATTGCCTTTATCACTACAGTTATTCCTACCTACCTTTATTCAGGATTTCTTTATCCTGTTAGTAGTATGGAACTTAGCGGAAGGATTATAAGTAGATTTATTCCTGCTACCTACTTTTTAGGAGTAGTAAGAGGAATTTATTTAAAAGGTCTTCCAGGAACCTACTTTTCAGAGAATTTATTTAATCTTTTCCTTTATGCCTTTATAGTTTACTCTACCACTATATTTAAATTTAAAAAGAAACTTTAAAAATTTATGAGATTATTTTCTCTTCTCAAAAAGGAGTTTTTACAGTTTTTTAGAGATAGGGTTTTGATTTTCATTTTAATTTATGCCTTTACTGTAGTTGTTTATACAGGAGGAAGAGGAATAAGCTTAGAAGTTAAAAGGTTTCCAGTTATTATCCAAGACCAAAGTAATAGCAGAGCAAGCAGAGAATTTATAGCCAAAATAAGGCTTCCCTATTTTAAAATTCTTGGATTTGTTAATTCTGACAAAGAGCTAATTGAATGGCTTGACAGAGGTAAAGCCTCTATGGCAATAATTATTCCTCCTGATTTTGAAAGAAAACTTAAAAAAGGAAAGGCAAAAATTCAGGTTATAATTGATGGAACCATGTCTATGACCTCAACTATGGCAATTTCTTATATTTCAGACATTACTTACAATTATTCTTTAGAAATTTTGGAATATGATCTTTATAAAAAAAATTACTCAATTCCTATGACTGAAGAAAAACTTAGGGTTCTTTTTAATCCCAATGTTCTTAGTACTTGGTTTATGAGTCTTTTAGAGCTTTTTAATATGATAACCATGACCTCTCTTCTTATTACTGCTGCAGCCCTTATAAGAGAAAAGGAATATGGGACAATTGAACAACTTCTTATAACACCAGTTAAAAGCTGGGAAGTTTTTCTAGCTAAAATTATTCTTACTATAATAGTGATTAGTATTTTATCCCTTATTAGTCTTTTTATAATGGTTAAAGGTGTTTTTGGAGTCCCTGTGAGAGGTAATATATTTTTATTTTTTACAGTAACCTGTATTTATGTTTTCAGTATGGCCTCCATTGGTATTGCTATTGCAACAATGGTTAATAATCTTCCTCAAGCTATGATGGTAATAATTGCAATTCTTGTTCCTATGCTTATGATTTCAGGTGCATGGAGCCCTCCTGAAGCAATGCATCCAGTTATTAAATATATTAGTCTTCTTTCCCCTATGAGATATTTCTTAGACTTTGGATATGGAGTTTTATTAAAAGGAAATAACTTAGAATATGTATGGAAAGATATTTTAGGAATTATATTAATTGGAATTCTTCTTTTAATCTTTTCAGCATTAAGATTTAGACAAAGTTTTGCTAAATAGGAGGGAAAAAATGAGAATAAAGCTTATTTTTGATGAAAAAGAGGAGGTTTTGGCAGAACTTTTTGATACAGGTTGTGCAAAAGCTATTTATGACATTTTGCCTATTGAAGCAAATCTAAATACTTGGGGAGATGAATTTTATTTTTCTATCCCTTTAGAATATCCTCTTGATGAAACAGCCACCCTTAAAGTTAAAGCAGGAGATATTGGATATTGGCCTCCTGGAAAAGCAATGGCTATCTTTTTTGGTCCTACCCCAGCTTCAGTAGATGAAAATCCAGTTCCTGCAAGTGAAGTTAATATAATAGGTAGACTTTTAGAGGATCCAGCTAAGCTTAAGAAATTTAAGAAATTTAAGAAAATAAAAATAGTTTCTCTTTAAAAGTAATTTTGGAAATAACTAAAAACTTTGGAGGATAAAATGAAAGGTCAGGAGAAGGAAAAGGTTTGGAAGATTGCTAAATTTATGAGGGAGAAAGATAAAGTTGCTGTTTGGCTAAATGTAGATTTAATAGAAGTAGACTTAGGCTATGCCTTAATAGGTATGAAAGTAAGAGAAGATATGCTTAATGCAGCTAAGGTGTGTCAAGGAGGTGCTATTTTCTCTTTTGCAGATTTTGCTTTTGCTATTGCTTCAAACTCTCATGGAAGGTTAGCTTTAGCTATTTCATCAACTATCTATTTTTCTTCTTCTGCCAAGGAAGGAGAATATCTTTATGCTGAGGCTAAAGAATTAGGTCTTACTAAAAGAACAGGGCTTTATGAAGTAAAAGTTTTTGAAAAGGAAAGCAAAAGATTAATTGCTCATTTTACTGGGCAAGTTTATCGAAAAGAAGAAACTTTAATTGGTGATTTTTCATGAATTTAATAAGCAGTTTTTGTCAAAACTTAATCTTTATAAGACATGGTTTTATTGCTGAAGAATATAGAAAGATATTTTATGGACAGCTTGATGTCCCCCTCTCTGAGGAAGGTAAGATAAAATCTCTAAAGGTAGTTGATGAGCTTTCCAATTATTCTATAAAAGCAATTTTTTCAAGCCCTCTTCAAAGGGCTTTTTTTCCTGCAAAGATTTTATCAGAAAGAAAAAAAATTCCTTTAATTATAAAGGAGGAATTAAAAGAGATAAATTATGGAATTTGGACAGGTAGACCAAGAGAGGAAATTTATAAAGAGCCTCTTTTTTGGGAAAGATTTAAAAATGATACTATTTCTCCTCCAGAAGGGGAATCTATTAGAGATTTAAGAAAAAGAGCAAAAAGTTTTTGGGAAGGTTTAAAAGATTTAGAAGAAGGATTATATGTAATTTTTACTCATGGAGGATTTATAAGGGCGCTTCTCTGTGAACTTTTAAATTTGGAGAGTCGTTTTCTTTTTACTTTTGAGATATATCATTTAAGAGGAGTTCTTATAACCCATTTTGAAGATAATCAAATTCTTGTTCGTGGAATTAATATAGATGTAAAGGATCTTGGGGTATTGCTTGAGAGTGCTTATTGGTAAATTTTTTGAAAAAAGTTAAAAAGGTATTATAATTTTAAATAAGGCTATTGGGACCTGTGCGACGGATCCTGGTGAACCCCGCCAGGCCCGAAAGGGAGCAACGGTAGCCAGGCTCTCCGGGTGCCACAGGTATCCCAATAGCCCCATTTTATAATTGGAAGCGTAAGGGGGCTGGTGTCCCTCCCGGGCTTCAAACCCGGTGCACCCCAAAATAAAAGGGGTGGGTGGGTTCAATTCCCACACGCTTCCGCCAAAAAATAAAAATTTTAAACTTTTTTAAAATATCTTACAAATTGAAAAAAATATTATTAAAAATTTTTCTTTATTTTCTTGCTTTTCTTCTTTTAACTAATCAATTAAGCTATGCCTTAATAACTCTTCCTGAAGAAGAAAAAATAGGAAAACAGGTTCTTCAAGAACTATCCTCAAAGGTTGAGTTTATTCAGGATATGGAATTAGTAGCCTATATAAATAGTATAGGAAATTTATTAACTAAAAGGGGATTAGATTTTTCTCCCTTTAATTTTAGATTTTACCTTATAAAAGAAGATTCTTTTAATGCCTTTTCTGTTCCCGGAGGATATATTTTTTTAAACTCTGGTATTTTTGAAAGTATAGAATCAGAGGATGAACTTGCTGGGATAATGGCTCATGAAATGGCACATAATATATGTAGACACATAGCAAGAAGATTGGAAGATATAAAAAAAATGCAAATAACAATTACAGCTGCGACTTTAGCTGCGATTTTATTAGGTGGAGGTAAAGCTGGAGAAGCTGTAAATATAACTTCTTTAGCTCTTGCAGAAACTAAACTTTTGTCTTATAGCAGAGCTGATGAAGAAGAAGCTGATAGAACAGGATTTCAAATTTTAACTAAAACTGGATATAATCCCTGGGGAATGGTTAAAATAATGGAAAAACTTTCTCAAAAAAGTAATTTGGCTATAGAACTTAGTTATAGATATTTACTTACCCATCCTTTACCTCAAGAAAGAATGAGTTATTTAATTGATTTAGCTAATAAATATGGATCTTCTAATTATTCTTCAGCCATTATAAGTTCAGACCTCTATTATTTTAAAAGAATAGCTATCAAAGCTAATGTAATGTCTAAGGATCCTGCAGATTTAGTATTAAGGTATAGAGAAGAATTAAAAACTAAAGAAGATCCTTGGCTTAAATATTCTTTAGCCCTTGCTTTAGCACAACAAAGATTTTTTAAAGAGGGAATTTCTGAAATGGAAGAAGCCTTGAAGGAACTTCCATGTAAACCATATTTTTTATTAGATCTTGCTGAAATGTATTTTAATTCAGGAGATTATCAGAATGCGTTGGTTATTCTTGAAAAGGTTGAAAACTTAGTAGGAACTGATAAACCCTTTGAAAAAATAGTTTATTTAAAACAGCAATATCTAAAAGCAAGAGCATTAGCAGAAACTCTTCAAACTTTTCAGGCTTATGAAATCTTTAATAAATTAAAAGAAGAAAAAATATTAGAAAATGACCCTTATTTTTATTTTTATTTTGGAAAAGTTTGTTCTAAAATTAATAAAGATGGAGAAGCCCATTTTTATTTTGGCAAATATTTTGAATTAAAAGGTGATTATAAGACAGCTTATTTTCATTATAAAAAAGCCCTTTCTTTTTTATCTGAAAAAGATAAAATGTATAATGAGGCAAAAAAAATTATAGAAACTATAGAGAAAAAGGAATAATTTTGAGGGAGGAAGTTTTAATATGGCAGAAAAGAATGTTTCTTCAATAAGAACCCATAAAATAAAAATTAGAAAACCCTTTAGTATAGAATATAAAGAAAAAATAGTTTGCCCCTATTGTAATAATAGTGAGGATTTTTATGAAGTAATAGAAAATGCAACTATCTTTATTACTTATATTCAAAATCCAGATGGCACCTTAGAACCTATAGAAGAAGAATTGGAAGTTTTAGGTCCTATAAAATTCTTTTGCGGAATATGTAATGCTGACCTTACAAGACTAAAAAGATAACAAAATTGGTAAATAGATTTGCGTCCCTATTATATAGTTCTTAGTTACCAAGCTTTTAAAAAATATTTTCAAGAACTTAAAGAAGGGGATCTTATAGGGATAAGATTACCTTTAAAAAAAGAAGAAATAGGATTAATAATAGATTTATTAAATAGAAAGGTAGAAGCCTTTCCATCATTTTTATCTCAAGTTTTAAGTACCTCTAAAACTTTACAAGCAGAAATCTTAAAAGATTTTATTCTTCCTCATACTTTTGCCATTCGTGATAAAACTACATTACTTTCAGCTATTTCAGAATTGTCTAAATTAGAAAGTACCTTTAAAAAATTTGTCACAAAAGATGATAGAGCAAATTGTGGATTAGGAGTAAGACTCTGGAATTCTTTGGAAGAGATTTTTAATATTGCAGGGAGTCCAGTTTTACCTTATCCCTTTGTATTACAACCCTTTTTTGAAAATGTAAGAGATATAAGAGTTGTGGTTTTAGGAGAATATTATATAGAAGCTTATGAAAGAGTGAACCCCTATAATTTTAGAAAAAACTTATTTATGGGAGGAAAAGCAAATTCTTATGAATTAAATAAAAAGGAGATAGAATTCTGTAAAAAAGTTATGGAAAGAGGCAAATTTCCTTATGCCCATTTAGATTTAATTTATATTGGAGATAAAGGACCTTATATCTCAGAAATAAGTCTTAAAGGAGGAATAAAAGGAGCTAAAATAAATCATAAAGAATATGAAGAAATTATTAAAAAGATACATCAAGAATTTTACAAAAAATGGGAAGAAAAATATAGTCCTGTTGAATATCTTACTCCCTAAAGATTATTTTTAAGACAGGTTTTTAATTTGTGGGATAAGATAGTTTTCAATTACATAGTCCCAATTAAGTTTATGACCTACTTTTGCAATTTCTTCTAAAAATTTCTCTTTATCTTTTAAGGTTTTTGGTATCTTTTCAAAGATTTTAGAAATATTGTTAGTTATATAGTATTCTTCCAAAGCGTATCTTTTTTCTTCAGTTAAGTTTTTAAGGGAATCGATTGAGAAATTTTTTCCTGCAGAAATAAAATCTAAACTAAAGTAGGGTTTAAAAGTGTTTTCAAAGGTTTTTTCTAAGAAAAAGGAAACCCCACAAGAGGTAGAATGGATAGAAAAACCTCCAAAAGGTAAAGTTTCTATGTGAGCAATACCAAAGGGTTCATAAATAGACATCCCCAGCTCTATATCAGAGCCAACTCTTAAATCAAGAGTATCAATATCTTCAGTAAATAGAGTAGGACATTTTCTTTTAGAAAGTCCAAATTGATTAATGAAAAGGGCTTTTATATTTTTTGATCTTAGATTAAAGGTTTTTACATATTTATATATTTCTATTTCATAACCTATCAAATCAGGCCAGCCAACTCTATGTTCAAAGGGCCAACAATATTCTTTTACCATTTTTTCTACCTCTTGAGGAGATCTACCAGTTGCAACTAAAGAAGAAAGAAGGATATAAATTCCATATAAATTGTTTTTTTCAAAAAGATTATCTAAATAAGGTAAAAGAATAAAATCACGCCATATTCCTTTACTTTTAACTAATCTACAAACATGGGTAATAATAAGGTCTATTTCAGGAAAGCCGAATCTACTTTTTAAATTCCTTTTAATTTTTTCTTGGGATTTTAATTTTGCTTCTAAGCTATAATGATCTGAAGAGGTAGCATTATAAACAATAGCAATTTTATCTTGAGAAATATCGGGGCATAAAAATTTGTATTCTTCAACTATCCAATCTCCAACTGCAAATATTTTATCAAATCTTTTAGCAAGTTTTACCAAGGGAGTACGATACCAATCATCTTGAGGACCAAAAATATCTTCTAAAGAAAGCCCTCTTTCTTTCCCAAACTTAAGAATATTATAAAAACTTATATCTGAACCTCCCAAATTTTCTACAATTCTTCTAACAGGAGCAACTTCATGGGCATAAAAGATTCTTTTGTGATTTTGTGCTTTAAAAGAGGGGTTTAATTCAAGGCTTAACAAAGAAGGTATTCCCATGTATTCATGAGCAAAATGATAGAATTCTTTTGCAGAAGGATATAAAAGGGAAATTAATTCAAAATAGGGAATCCCAATTCTAAAGTATTGTTCATAATCCCAATCTTGTTCATATCTATCTGAAGGAAGTCCAAAATTTTCCCAAAATAGATATTTAAAAAAGTTTATCACCTCTTTATTCATATGGGTTATATCAATTAACAAAACTTCTACAGTAGAAGTTTTGTTAGGATTTAGCTCATTAACAATTTTTCTTTCTCCATAAACTATATCAATGTTATATTTTTCAAGAAGAAACTTAAAAAGCTGGTTAAAATTTTTAGTATCGTAATGATCTTTACTTGAAAAAAAGACTGTTCCGTCTTTTCCAAGCCTTGTACTTGGAGAACCTATATATTCAAAAAGGGGTCCATATAAAAGAGTTTTATCAAAAAAGGAAAGATAAGAAGAAGAGATACACAATTGATTTATCACCTCTCCTATTCCACCAATTTTATATAAAGCTTCATGAGTTATGTGTATAGCAACTCTCATGTTTTTACTCTATCATAAAGAATTAAATTTAAAAGCAATTATTTTAATTTTTCGGCAAATTGTTATTTAAATCTTAATATAAGAACTTGCTTAAATTGGAAATGGTTTTATATTGGAAAATGTTATGAAACTTCCTAATAAAAGGGGTTATTTTGGAAAATTTGGTGGACGTTTTGTTCCGGAAACACTTATCCCAGCTTTGTATGAGTTAGAAAGGGCTTATTTTCAAATTAAAAAAGATAAATCCTTTTGGAAAGAGTGGAAAACTTTACTTCAAGAATACGCAGGTAGACCAACTCCTCTTTATTATGCCGAAAATTTTTCCAAATACTTAGGGGGACATATAAAAGTTTATCTCAAAAGAGAAGATCTTTTACACACAGGGGCTCACAAGCTCAATAATACAATTGGTCAAGTTCTTCTTGCAAAAAGAATGGGTAAGGAACGTATTATTGCTGAAACTGGAGCAGGTCAACATGGAGTAGCTACTGCTACAGCTTGCGCTCTTCTCAATATGAAATGTGTTGTTTATATGGGTGCCAAAGATACTGAAAGACAAGCTTTAAATGTTTTTAGAATGAAACTTTTAGGAGCAGAAGTTATACCTGTTTATTCTGGAACACAGACCTTAAAAGATGCTATAAATGAAGCATTAAGAGATTGGGTTACAAATGTTAGAAATACTTTATATGTAATAGGTTCTGTAGTGGGCCCCCATCCTTATCCCACAATAGTTAGAGATTTTCAAAGCATTATAGGTATAGAAACAAAAAGACAAATACTTAAAAAAGAAGGAAAACTTCCTGATATAATTATAGCATGTGTAGGTGGTGGTTCTAATGCTATGGGCATTTTTTATCCCTTTTTTAAAAATAAAAAAGTAAAATTTATAGGAGTTGAGGCAGCAGGACACGGATTAAATACAGATTATCATTCAGCAACACTCTCTGTTGGAGAGCCAGGAGTGCTTCATGGTATGTTAAGCTATCTTTTACAGGATAAGGTAGGACAAATAAAGGGAGCTCATTCTATTGCTCCGGGTCTTGATTATCCAGGTGTAGGGCCTGAACATTCCTATTTTAAAGAAATTAAAAGGGCAGAATACGTTGCAGTAACAGATGAAGAGGCTTTATCTGCTTTCCAAATTCTTTCCGAAACAGAGGGTATAATCCCTGCACTTGAACCAGCTCATGCTATAGCTTATCTAATAAAAATTGCTAAAGAAATTCCTAAGGGAAGTATAGTAGTTGTAAATCTTTCAGGAAGAGGAGATAAAGATGTAATGGCTGTAAAAGAATATTTTGAAAAAAATAAAAAATCCTATGAAAAAGGGAGCTAAATTAATAGAAAAACGTATAAGAGATTTAAAAGAAAAGGGAGATATTCCTTTTATCCCTTATATAACTTGCTGGGATCCAGATTTAGAAACTACATCTGCTATTCTCTGGGAACTTGCAGAAATAGAACCTGCTTGTATAGAACTTGGATTTCCTTTTTCTGATCCTGTTGCAGATGGTCCAACTATTCAAAAAGCTGTAGTTAGAGCTTTAAAAAATAAGCCTGATTTTTCCGCATTTTTTGAATTTATAGAAAAACTAAATCAAAATAAATATCCCATCCCTATAGTTTGTATGACCTATTATAATATTATTTATCGTTTTGGCTTAGAAAAAACAGTTGAAAGTGCTTTAGCTTCTGGTCTTTCAGGTTTTATAATAGCTGATCTTCCTATTGAAGAAGCTGGTCCCTGGCTTAAAGCAAATAAAGGGAAAGGTCTTGCTACCATCTTTTTGGCTGCACCTACTTCCCCAGAAGAAAGGATTAAAAAAATTGCTAAAAAATCTTCTGGATTTTTATATTATGTTTCTTTAACAGGAATTACTGGAGCAAGAGATAAACTTCCTGATGATGTAGTAGAAAGATTAAAAATGGTTAAAAACCAGTCTTTGATTCCTGTTGCTGTAGGATTTGGCATTTCAAAGCCAGAACATGTAAAAATGCTTTCTCCTTATACAGATGCCATTATTATAGGAAGTGCTATTGTAAAAATTGTAGAAGATAAAGAAAAAAAGGCACCTAAGGAAATCAAGAAATTTCTTAAATCTCTAAAATGAAAATTCTTAAAGTAAAAACTAAACCTTCTTACGAAATTATAATTAAAGAAAATGTTTTTGAAGATATTCCTAATGACTTAAAGAAAAATTTTAATTTTGGTAAAATTGCCATAGTTACAGATCATATAGTTGAAGACCTTTATGCTAAAAGGTTATATGAAAACCTTAAAAAAAACCAAATAAAAGCAGAAATTTTTTCTTTTCCTGCAGGAGAGGCTTCAAAAAATATAGATACAGTTATTTCTCTTGCAAGAGCACTTATTCAAAAGAATTTTGATAGAAAAGATATAATTATAGCTTTGGGAGGGGGTGTAGTTGGTGATGTAGCTGGTTTTCTTGCAAGTATTTATCTAAGAGGTATCCCTTATATTCAGATTCCTACTACCCTTCTTGCTCAAGTTGACTCCTCTGTTGGAGGGAAAACCGGGGTTGATCTCCCTGAAGGCAAAAATTTAATAGGCACTTTTTATCAACCAGCAAAGGTTTATATAGATCCTTTAGTTTTAAAAAGTCTCCCCATAGAAGAAATAAAAAATGGGCTTGCAGAGGTTATTAAGTATGGATGTATTTTGAAAAGGAGGCTATTTAGTTTTCTTTCAAAAAAGGGTAAAGAGCTTTATAATTTAAATTCTCAGGATCTTGAATACATAATTTTTGAAAGTACTTCAGCTAAAGCTTATGTAGTTTCTAAGGATGAGAAAGAAAAGGACTTAAGAAGAATTCTTAATTTTGGGCATACCATAGGACATGCTATAGAGACTGAGCTTAATTATAGTATACCTCACGGGCTTGCTGTAGCTGTAGGAATGGTTATAGAAGCAAAAATTTCAGAAATTTTAGGAATTGCTGAAGAAAGCGTTTCAGAACCATTGATCAAACTTCTTAAAAGTCTTGATATGCCCTATGAAATTTCTCATCTATCTTCTAATTTAGATCCTTCAAAGCTAATTTCTCATTTTTCTAAAGATAAAAAGGTATGGAAAGGGAAATTAACCATGGTTCTTTTAAAAAAAATTGGTAAAGCTCAATTTTACGAATTTTCTTCTTTTGAAGAGGCAAAGGAAGTTTTTTTAAAGTGTTTTTAGAAATATAATTTTGAAAAATTTGAAAGGTTTGCTAAATTTTAATTTTGATGGATGAAAAATTAGACCGTTTATTTAAAAAGATAAAAGATCAGACTTTTTATAAACTTTCTGCTTCAGGAAATGACTTTATAATCTTCTTAAATTTTGATGAAAAAATAACCTCAGAAGAAGGAAAGATCCTTGCTAAAAAACTTTGTAGACCAAAATTTTCAATTTCAGCAGATGGTCTTATTTTATTAGAAAAGCCGAGTACTTCTTCTGCAAGCTTTTCTTGGAAATTTTTTAATTCAGATGGAAGTGAAGCTGAAATGTGTGGGAATGGAGCAAGATGTGTTGCAAGATTGGTTGAAGAACTTGGGCTTTTTAAAAGTCCCTTTTATTTTGAAACCAAAGCTGGACTTATTTATGCTGAAGTAAAAGGGGAAAGGGTAAAAGTAGCTTTAACTTCACCAAAGGATTTAAAGCTTAATTTGGTTATAAGAACTGATTATGATTGGTTTATGGCACATTTTGTTAATACCGGGGTTCCTCATGTGGTTATTTTTTGGGATGATATAGAGTCAGCACCAGTAGAAAAAATAGGTCTTAAGATAAGATATCATGAAATTTTTAAGCCTGCAGGAACAAATGTAAATTTTGTAGAATTAGTAGAAGGTGATAAAAAATATTTAAAAATTAGAACTTATGAAAGAGGAGTTGAAGCAGAGACTTTAGCCTGTGGAACAGGTGCAAGCGCATCAGCTTATATCTCTTATAAACTTGGTTTGGTTGATAAAAAAGTTGATCTTTTAACTAAAAGCGGAGAAATTCTTACAGTTTATATTGAAGATGAGGAAAACAAAATATATCTTGAGGGAGATACAAGATTTGTCTTTGAAGGAAAAATAAAAAAAGAGGCTATACTATAATAAAAGGAGGTAAGAGGATATGAAACTACAAGGCTCTATAGTAGCATTAGTAACACCATTTAAAGATGGAAAAGTAGATGAAGCCTCATTAAGAAATCTTATAAAATGGCATCTTCAAGAGGGAACTCACGGAATTTTAGTTCTTGGAACAACTGGTGAGGCAGTGACCATAGATTTAGAGGAAAGAAAAAGGGTAATGGAGATAGCTTTAGAAGAGGCAAAGGGGAAAGTCCCTTTAATTGTTGGGACAGGAACAAATGATACTCAGAAAGTTCTCAAATATACTAAACTTGCAGAAGAAATGGGTTTTGATGCAGCTTTGATAGTAACTCCCTATTATAATAAGCCAACTCAAAATGGTCTTTATGAGCATTATAGTTATATTGCTAAAAATACTAATATTCCCATTATTCTTTACAATGTGCCTGGAAGAACCTCTGTTAATTTATTACCTGAAACAACTGCTAAACTTTCTCAAATTGAAAATATTGTGGCTATAAAAGAGGCTTGCGGTGATATTAAACAGGTAACTGAGCTTTTACTTAAATGCCCTAAGGATTTTACTATTCTTTCGGGAGATGATTTTACTGCTTATGCAACAGTTATGCTTGGTGGAAAAGGAGTTATTTCTGTTGCAGCAAATGTTATGCCAAGAGAAATGTCTCAACTTATGGAAAGTGCTTTAAATGGAGAGGTAGCTAAAGCTCAAGAATTAAATTTAAAACTTTATCCTCTTTATAAAGCTATGTTTGTTGAAACCAATCCAGTTCCAGCTAAGGCTGCACTTTGGCTTATGGGTAAAATTGAAACTCCAGAGGTAAGGCTTCCTTTGTCTCAACTTTCAGAAAAGTCCTTAGAAACTCTAAAGACTATTTTAAAAGAAAATTATGGCTTAATTTAATGTTCCACGTGGAACATTAAATTTTTTAAAATAAAAATTAGGAGGGGATTATGGAAAACTTTGAATTTTATGTGCCTACAAAAATAATTTTTGGTAAAAAAACTGAAGAAAAAATTGGAGAGATTTTAAAGAAAGATGGGATTAAGAAAGTGTTATTTGTTTATGGTAGAGAATCAATTAAAAAGATTGGTCTATATGATAGAGTAGTAAAAGCTTTAAAAGAATCTGGTATTGATTTTATAGAACATTCAGGGGTTAAACCTAATCCAGTTTTATCTCATACAAGAGAGGGAATTAAAAAAGCTAAAGAAAATAAAGTGAAAGCTATACTTGCTGTAGGTGGAGGTTCAGCAATTGATGAAGGAAAAGCTATAGCAGTGGGAGCAAAAACTAAAAAAGATATATGGAAATATTTTAAAGGTGAGGAAGTTATTGAAACTGCTTTACCTATTTATACTATCCTTACTTTAGCTGCAACAGGTTCTGAAATGAATGGATTTGCTGTAATTACTAATGAGGAAACTAAAGAAAAATTAAATATTGCCTCAGAACATATTTTTCCAAGAGTCTCTATTCTAAATCCAGAACTAACTTATACAGTAACTTCTCAGTATCAAGCCTATGCTGCAGTTGATGTAATAGCACACATAATTGAGTACTATTTTACTTGTAAAGTTTGTCCTAATTTGTCAAATAGAATTTCAGAAGGGCTCATAAAGACAGTTATGGAAACTACAGAAATCATATTAAAGGATCCAAAAAACTATAAAGCCCGTGCTGAATTTATGTGGTCTTCAACACTTGCTTTAAATGGATTAACAAGAACTGGAGTTGGTGGAGGTCTATTTCCTAATCATTTAATAGCACATGCCTTGGGAGGTATCTATGACCTTCCTCATGGAGCCTGTTTATCAATTGTAATCCCTGCATGGATGAGCTGGTATAAAGAGGAAAATAAATCTCAATTTGAAAGATTTGCTAAAGAAATCTTCGGTGTTTCTTCTGCTGAAGATGGTATATCTGCACTTAAAAACTGGTTTAAAAAAATAGGTGCTCCTGTAAGTTTAAAAGAAGTAAATATCTCAGAAAAAGAAATTCCAGAGATTGCAGAAAAGGGATATAATATTGCCAAAATTTGGGGAATAGAAAACCTTTATTCTAAAGAAGTAATTGAAGAGATATTAAAAAAAGCAATAAAATAGAGCTTTTATTTTTTTAAATAAGTTTTAAAATAAAAATATGTATATTGCAAGAAGACCTGTAGCTGGACATTTTGAATACTCTTTAAAAGAATCCTATTATGAAGCTCCCTATTGGAAAAGTAAAACTATCTTAAATCTTGGGGAATTTCCAGAAAATTATATAACCTATTACAGTGAAGTTGCATTTTCTATAGATTTAGAAGAAAAATTAGAAGAACTTGGATATAAAGTAGATCAATGGGAATTAGAAAGGCTATTTTTTAGATTTTTAAATCCTGAAGCACAAAGAATAATTCTTCAATTTACTCGACCTAAAAGTATTAAAAAAGTACACAAAACCTTTTCTATAAAAGATATCCATCCCTTTGATATTAAAAGAAGATTGGTTTTAAAATTTGGGATCTCAAATCCAGAAAAATATATGGATATTCCTTATCCCTTTTTAAGTGAACTTTGTGAGAAATCAAGAGATGAATTGGAAAACTATTTTTGGGATTTAGAAGATAGACTAAAACATAGAGAAAAAATAAGATATCTTATGGCAATTTTTGGTCTTTCTTATATATCTTCCAGAGCAACTCAAGAAGATATAGATAGGCTTTTTTTAAATAATTTTTGTCAAATTTTGGAAGATGAAACCTTTAGAATGGGTATAAGCTCAGAGGAACTTCATAGAAATTATTTTTGTAGATATATATGGATATATTTTGATATGGTTCCCTTTTTCCCAAGACCAAAGGAGTTTTATTTTAAAGAAAAAGAGATCTATTTTAAAGCTTTTGAGCTCCTTGGTATTCCTGTTGAAGAATTAAAAAGATTATCAAGAAAGGAGTTGTTGAAAATTTTTAGAAAAAAGGCAAAAGAGCTTCATCCAGACAAAGGAGGTTCTCACGAAAGATTTATAGAATTAAGAAAAATTTTTGAAGAACTCCTTAAAATAAAAAAGGGGGATTAAAATCCCCCAAAAATAATAGGTGTAGTATGAAGGTAAGGATTAAAATGCTACTTGCAAGGTTAATTGTAATCTTTTGTCATCCTTAAGCAATTTATCTTCATAATTTACATAATCATAATCAAGAACAAGCATATTTTTGTGAGGTTTATCAAGATGATAAACAATTCCCAAAATGTATCTTTTACTTTCATCTACTATTTTATCAGCTAAATCCTTTTGATCATCATTTTGGTCAAAATAATCATATCTTGCAATTAAACTTATAGGAAGGCTTGAGAAGGCATAAGGTTTAAGTTCTAAGAAAAAGGAATAGCCATCCTTATCATAATCATCAGAACCCTTTTGATTTGAATGTCCCCAGTAATATTGAGCAGTAGCAGTAAAATATTCATGTTCATAACTTGCAAAAAGAAGATTTACTCGCCAGTTAGGAGGATTTTTCTCTACGTTCCCCTTTCCTCTAATTCCGAAATAGGAGATCTGAAAACCAGGTAAGAGATCTGGTAGGGGTCTTAAAGTAATTCTTGCCTCAATAGGTTTATCATTATTTTTTTCTCTATCATGATATCCTGCACCATTATAAATTCCTAAAGCAATGCTTCCATATCTTCCTGCATAAGAGGGATTAACCCTTTTTTTGTACCATTCAGGCATTTCTTCACCAAGAAGTGCCATGAAGGTAATTCCAAAATCTGCAGAATTAAATAGACCATTTCTTTCTGTAAACATTGTATCTTGACATCTATACCAATTTAAATTTTCTTCATAATCAAGCCAAGGAAAATGAACCTGTCCAAATTCTAAGAAAGGCTTTTTTAAAAATCCCATATCCGGGAATTTAAACTTTCCATAAATATATTTAGTTCTTACCATTATAGAACCATCTATATTAGTTTTATTTGGTTTTTGAAGCTCTTCTTTTACTTGAGTTACATCAAAAGTTACATGGGCATCAAACCAAGGAGTTATATTTTTGGTAAATCTTACATATCCTCTTTTAATAGCAACTTGACTTCTCTGTTTATCATCTCCAGCTTCACCTCCCACATCTTTCCCCTTTCCATTCATATAAGAGATATACCACAAACCATTTACATTTAATCCTTTTAGAGCCTTAATAATTTCATCAAGCTTCTTATTTTTTTTCTCCACTTCATCTTTAGCCTTTTCTACCTTTTCAACCATAGAAGTTAAGGTGCCTTCTTTTTGCTTAAGCTCTTTTTCTTTTTGTTCTAATTCTGAAAGAAGTTTTTTAATCTCTTCCTTTTTCTTTTCATAATCTTCAAGAAGAGTTTTTAGTTCAGCAATTTTTGCATCTAAAGACTTTTCTTCTGTTAAAGCCTTAGCATAAGAGGGAAAAAGACTTAAAACTCCTAAGGAAAGTGCTAAAGCTAATCCTTTTTTAAAGCGTTTTTTAGTTTTTCCCATAGCAAACCTCCTTAATTTTTTATTTAAGGATTAATTTTATATTTCCCCCAGTATTCATAGATGAGATGAACTAAATTCTTGGGTAAAGGAATATAGTATAAGTCTTCTGCTATTTTACTACCCCTTTCAAAAGCCCATTTAAAAAATTTAGTTACCTCTTTTGCATTAGGTTTATCAAGAGGTATAAGAATAAAAGATGCTCCTTCTCCATTTTCCATTTTGCATTGCTTACAGCAGATTGCATTGATTTTACTGAAGGAGTAATAAAGGCACTTCCCTTAGCATTTAAAAGATTGGCTCCTATTCCCACAGGCCAATTTACTGAGGTTCCAGCTCCTACTTTTTCTCTCCACTCAGGACAAGCTTTACTTAAATAGGTAGTAAAAAGCCATGTTGTTCCAGAGCCATCAGATCTTCTAACCACTACAATAGGACGTTCAGGAAGATTGACTTTTGGATTTAATTTTTTCAAATATGGGTCATTCCAGTTTTTAATTTTACCCAAGTAAATATCACAGATAGCTTTATGATCTAAATTTAAAGAAATATTTTTTAATTCTGGCAAATTATAAGTGATTACTACAGCACCAATTATAAAAGGGAATTGAACTAAGTTATATTTTCTTAATTCTTCAGAAGCCAAGGGTTTATCACTTGCTCCAAAATCAACTGTCTTTTCTTGAGCCTGTTTTATTCCTCCTCCAGAACCTATTCCTTGATAATTGATTTTTACTTTAGTGAGTTTATAATATTCATAAGCCCAAGCTTCAATTACAGGTTGAGGGAAAGTAGCTCCTGCACCAGTTAATTCAATAGCTTGAGATAAAGAAGGACTCAAAATGCAAAAGATTATGATTAAAAGACACCAAAATTTAAAAATTAAAGACTTCATCATATTCACCTCCTTTTTAAGATTTTTTGTGAAAAGTATAAAAAAGTAATTTTAAAAAAGAGTTAAAAAAATGTTAAAAATAGGTTAAAAATCAGATATTAAATGGAAAAAATTTTAATAGTGGAAGATGATAAAGAGATAGGAAAAATTCTTTCAGAGGGCTTTTCTTCTCAAGGTTATAAATGTCATATAGTTAGTTCTTTGTCTGAGGCTTACATTTACCTTTTATCTTCTTCAGATCTATCTCTTGTTATACTTGATCTTATTCTCCCAGATGGTGACGGATTAGAACTTTTAAAGTATCTTCGTTCAACCCTTAAATTTAAAAAATTACCAGTAATTATAATTTCAGCCAGAGGAGCAGAGCTTGACAGAATTTTAGGTTTAGAATTGGGGGCAGATGATTATGTGGTTAAGCCATTTAGTCTAAGAGAAGTTATAATAAGGGCTAATAAAATTTTAAAAAGAAATTTACAACCAGAAGAGATTTTAAATTATGGTCCCCTTAAAGTGGATAAGAAAAAAAAGATTATTTTACTTGAAGAAAAACTCCTTACTCTTACACCTACAGAATATAAGATTTTAGAAACCTTAGTAGAAAACTCAGAAAGAATTATTACCAGAGAAGAGCTTATTAGAATAATTTGGCCTGTAGAAAAGGAATATTACTCAAGAGTTTTAGATGCTTATATTTGTAGATTAAGAACCAAGCTTGGTAAATATGGAAAAATCATAGAAACTGTTAGAGGCTTTGGATACCGTTTAGCTCAGATATAAAATGAAAATCCCCCTTTCTTTATTAATTTTCTTAATAATAGCCCTTTTAATAGCCATATTTTTTCTTCTCAAAAAATTTTTAAAAATTAAAAAGGAAAATAGCCTTTTAAAAAGAGAGCTTAATTTTTGGATAGATTTTTTCTCTAATTATCCTTTTCCTCTTTTTATAATTGAAAAAGATGAAATAAAATGGCAAAACAAAAAGGCTCTTGAGATTTTAGGAGATCTTAGGGGTAAGAAAAAAGACCAAATAGAGTTATTTTTAAAAGATTCTTATTGGGATCGAAAAGTCCTTTTTCTTTCACCAGAATCGGCAGCTTATCTTTTGATTGATAAAAAGGAGGAAAAAATTTTAAAAAGAAGTTATGAAATAGCTTTAGCCTATCTTTCTCATGAATTAAAAACACCCTTTACTATGGTAAAAAACTATGCAGAAAAATTGGAAGAAAAACTAAAAGAAATTAAATCTTTTGAAGCTCTTTTAAAAGATTTTGAAGCTTTAAAAAATTCTTTAGAAAGGGTTGAAAGATTAATTTATAAACTATTTTCATCCTTAGAGTATTTAGTTAAGGATTTAAAAATAAAAAAGGAAAATTTTTCTTTAAAACCTGCAATAGAGGAGGTAATTTTTTGGGTAACCCCACTTTGTAAGGATAAAAATATAGAGTTAGAGGTGGATATACCAGAGGATATAGAAATAGAGGGAGATAAAGAATGGTTAATGCAAGCTATTTTAAATCCTTTAGAAAATGCTATTAAATTTTCCCCACCTGGAGAAAAAGTGATTTTAAAGGTTTACCGAAGAGAAAATGATTGGATTAATATTTTGATAAGAGATATGGGTCCAGGGGTTGCTTATGAAGAGCTTCCCTTTTTAGGAATGCCCTTTTTTAAATCAAGTGCTGAAAAGGGATTAGGTTTTGGGCTTTTTCTTACTAAAAAAATAATATCTGCTCATGGGGGAAAACTTAGATTTAATCTTCCTTCCCAAGGAGGCTTAGAAGTATTAATAGAAATACCTTATAATTTGAAAAGAGTTTCTATTTCTTCTTCTGACATGGGTTTTGCTAAATAAAAACCTTGAACATAATCACACTTTAGTTTTTTAAGAAGCTTAAGTTGTTCCTCTGTTTCTACTCCTTCAGCTACAGTTTTTATGTTTAAAGAATGGGAAAGATTAATGATACTTTCTACAATATAATAGGTTTTAGGGTCTTTAACCAAATCCCTTGTAAAGGAAATATCAATTTTAAGAAGATCAATAGGAAAATCTTTCAAATAGTTTAAAGAGGAAAAACCTGTCCCAAAGTCATCTAAGATAACTTTTATCTTTAAAGATTTAATAGTTTCTATTATCTCTTTTGCCATCTCTATGTTTTCTGCTAAGGTGTGTTCTGTGATTTCTATTTCTAAAAAATAGGGATATTGAGAAAAAAATTCTTTGAAATGGGTTAAAAGATTTAAAAATTGGGCAGATTTAAAGCTTTGAGAGGATACATTTATAGAAATAGGTATTTTCCACTTTTTAATTTTCTCTATATTTTTCTTTAAGCATAAAGACTCAAATTCTGATAAATAGGGGCTATTTTCAAGAAAGTTTATAAACTCGGATGGTAAAATAAGTTTTTTATTTTTCTTAATTCTTACAAGGGCTTCTAATCCAGCTAATTTTAAAGTTTCTGTTTCAAAATAGGGCTGATAATAGAAAACAAAAAGATCCTTTTCAAAGGCAGTTTTAATAAGTAAATCAGTTTTAAAATCTTTTTCTACTTTTCTTTCTATTTCAGTGTTATAGATTTCTATATGAGAAGGACCTCTCCCTTTGGCTTCAACTAAAGCCAAATTGACTTTTCTCCAAAGTTCATCAACTGTATTTCCATCTTGTGGAAATATAACTATTCCCATATTCCAATCTAAGGAGATACTTTTATCTTCATAAGAAATGGGTTCTTTTAAAATATTTTCTAATATTTTTATCCATTCATATATTTCCTCTTTTGTGATATCTATAACAAAGAGGCAAAACTCATCTCCTCCAGTTCTTCCTAAAATCCCCTTATCTTTTATAGCATCTTGAAGTTCTCTTGCCAATTCCTTTAAGCAGTAATCTCCTACCTCATATCCATAGAAATGATTTATATAAGAAAATCTATAAAAATCTATTAGAAAAAGTACAGAAGGTTTATTGAGAATATTTAAAAGCTCAGTTAATTTTCTTTGAAATCCTTGTCTATTTGGAAGACCAGTTAAAAGGTCTTGGTATTGAAGAGATTCTCTTTCCTTTTCAAATTCTAATTCCTTAGTTAAATCCCTTCCTACAATTATTACCTTAGTTTTAGTAGGTAACTTAATAAAAGAAATTTTTAATTCTAAGATCAATCTTATCCTATCTGGTTTATGGTAGATAACAAATCTTGTGGTATCCTTTTTGAGCTTAATTATTTCTTCGGGTATAAAAAGAAGTTTAAAACAATTTTTTTTAAGTAAATCTTTTTTTTCAAAGCTAAGAATTTTTTCTCCGAAAGGATTAATATATTCAATTCTTCCTTCTTCATCAGCAATTATAGTTAGTTCTTCTGCTTTTTCTACAAGCTTACCTAAGGTTAAATCTCTTTCAATTAATTTTACTTTTTTTAAGGCAAAATTTAAATCTTCTTGAAGCTCATTTAATAAGGATAAAATATCTTTTGAAAAGAAGCCTTTTTCAGAGGAAAGTAGATTTAAAAAAGCTATAATATTTTCCTCTTTTATAAGGGGGATGATACCAAGGGAATAGGAGTTAATATCTTGAAAAAAAGGTGTTTTTTCGGTTGTAGTAATTATTAAATTTTTAGAGGGTTTAAAATCTTCTGGATAAGAATAAAGGACTTTTCCATTTTTATCACTTATCCATACTCCTTCTAATTCTAAAGATTCATGCACAGTAGGTAATATATTTTTATAAATTTCTTCTTCAAAATTGCAGTGTATAAGTATTTGATTAACTTTTCTTAAAAGATTAAAAAATCTTTGTAATTTTTTAAGCTCAGTTATATCAACTCCTATAATAAATCCACAGTATTTATTTCGATAAAAAATGGTTGAGGCAAATAAAAGAACTTCTATTTTTCTTCCATCTTTTGATTTAAATGTTATGGGCTCATAAGGGGAAAAGAAGTATTCACCTTTTAATCTTCTTTCTACAACCTTTTTAACCCCTTCTCTATCTTTTTCATAATAAAGAATTTCCCAGGCAGCTAATTTTTTAATTTCCTCAAGGGTATATCCCAATAATTTAAGAAAATAAGGATTTACATAAAGATAAGTGTCATGATATATAGCAATACCAAAAAAGGGGGCATTTAAAAAGGTTTCTAAGATAGTAGCTTTTTCTATTAATTGAGGAAAGATTTTACTTATATAAGAAAAGAATTTAATTAAATTTTCTTCCCATATATTTACTTCTTCTATTTCTTCAAAACCAAGAGTTTTTATTATCTTTTTATCTATGGAAAATAGGGAAGTTTTTATTTCGTTAAAGAAGGGACTTTCAGAGGAAAGCATAAAATAATGAGTAATTGGAAAAGGAAACTTTTCTATATAAGGAAATTTATCTAAATAGGGTTTTGCTCTTAATTCTGAAAGTATATAAAGATCACCTTTATCATTAAGAATTTCAGCCTCAACTTCTTCATAAAAATCTTTAAAGATTGCTTGAATTTTGGAAAAGTTAAAATCAAATTTTAAAACTAAATAAAATAATAGAGCATAAAAAATAGCTTGATTAACAGTAACAATTCTAATTTTTTCTTCTTTTTTAATTTCTGAAAAAGGTTTTTTAGAGATGGCTAAATAGTGATCAATTTTATCTTTAAATTTAGCAATAGGTCTATAGTTTTTCTCAATTAAGTGTAAAGAAAGGGAAAAGGAGGCATAAAATAAATCAACTTCTTCTAAATCCTGAGGAAATTTTTCAAAGACACTAAGTTTTACCTCTTTATTTAATAAATCTTTTAAATTCTCAGAAAATTTTTCCCAAAGACTTAATTTTTCCCTTTGACAACTGCAGATTCTTAATTTAATATCCATATAAGCCTAAAAAAAATATTTTTAATTTATGAAAAGTCAATATACATATTATCATAGTATTTTTTATATTCGGATATTTTTAAAAAAGAGTTAAATTAAAAATTAATTATGAAGCTTGAAGATATACAAAGTTTAGCTCCAGAAAATAAGATTCCTTTAGACAAGGTAGGGATAAAAGGTTTTAAATATCCTGTAAAAGTTCTTGATAGAGAAAAGGGTATTCAGCACACAGTTGCAGAAATTAACCTTTATGTAGATCTTCCTGCAAGGTTTAAAGGAACCCATATGAGTAGATTTATTGAGGTTTTAAATGAATTCGGAAGAGAAATTCATATGAAAAATGTAATAAAGCTTTTAAAAAGGCTAAAGAAAAAACTTTCTTCAAGGTCTGCTCATATAGAAATGTATTTTCCCTATTTTTTAGAAAAAAAAGCACCTGTAAGTGGAATAGCAAGTCTTATGGAGTATCAGGCATTTATCTTAGCTTCCTATTCTCAGAAAAAAAAGGATTTAATAGTAGGGGTAGAGGTTCCTGTTATGACCCTTTGTCCCTGTTCTAAAAGTATAAGTAAATATTCTGCTCATAATCAAAGGGGAAAAGTAACTATTAAAGTAAGGTTTAAGAATTTTATTTGGTTAGAGGAACTAATTGAAATTGCTGAGACTTCTGCCTCAAGTCCAGTTTATTCCCTTTTAAAAAGACCAGATGAAAAGTTTGTTACAGAACATGCCTATGAGAATCCCAAATTTGTAGAAGATGTAGTAAGGGAGGTTGCAAGAAAGCTTTTAGAACATCCAGAAATTACCTGGTTTTCAGTTGAGGCAGAAAATTTTGAATCAATTCATGCTCATAATGCCTATGCCTTTATAGAAAGGACTAAATCTTAAAAATTAGCATAAATTCCTAAATACCAAGTAAAGTTTGTAGGATCCCAACCTTTATTATTTGTTTTAGCAGCTTTATCTTTTATATAAGCTTTTAAGGCATCTTCAGCCTTTACATAATCAAAACCAATTCCAATTCTATTAGTAACATCAATACCTTTTTTGCCTCTTATAGGATAAAGGCTTAAGCATGCTCCATATCTTTCATAAACAAGGTCTTTATGAATTTTACCTGTGGTATCCCTATAATTTCCGTCTACATCTACATATTCATATCTAAATCCAATTCCTGGATAACCAATTCCAATTTTTTCATCATATATTAGATGAATCTCTCCATACCATGTCCAAACATCTCCTTTTTTATACTTATTAATCACTTCTTCATAAAAATGGGTATCTTTAAAATACATATATCCAAGCTCAGCGCCTATAAGATATTTTTGGTAAAACTTCTTTTCAAAGGCAAAATCAGCAGCATAAGCCTTTCTTGTAAGAGAAGATGAACCATATTTATTGGTATTAGCATTTTCTAAATGGGTTTCATGATGATATCCTATTCCAAAGGTCATAAAATCAAGGCTTCCTCCATAGGTTTGATATTCTCTTGAGGAAGGGTCAAAAACATTGGGCTCTTGTTTAAATCCCCAAAAAGTGGGAGTAAATTCAAGTCTTACATCATACTCAAAATTTTTAAATGATTCTTGAGGCCCTGTTGTTTGAACATTCCCAAAACCTCCAGTAGTAAGACTCCAAACTTTTGAACTATTAGATCTATCCTCACTAAAAATTCCAGCAAAGTATTTTATTAAACCATCTTTTATAGAGCCTTTAACCATCATTCCCATATCTGTTCTTTTATAAGCTTGATTTCCTCTATATCCACCTTCATAAGGATTAACAGGTTTTAAAGCCTCTTTAAATTGATTGGCTAAAAAATAATCTCCATCACTTGACATAACAGGACTATTATGACGACCTATAAAATTGTGTCTACTAAAAGGAGTTCTTATTTTTCCAGCACCTATTATAAATTCAGGACGAAAATTAAAATAAATAGCTCCCTCCCAAAGCATACCTTCATATCCTTCATTATCATTAAAGTCAAAATTTCCATAAAAACTTATTAATTTAGTTATTTGCCCTTTTGCACCAAGCCTATATTTGTAAATTTGAAATTGTTGTTGTCTATAATCTTTATATTGTTTCATAATATCTGTAGGTGAAAAACTATAAGCCCCCTTATCTAAATTTAAATAAAAAACCCTTATTTGTGCTTGCAAATCTGCAAAGGTATCTTCACTTACTTTAATTTGAACAGCATTAGCCTTTAAGGAAAAGCAAAAAATCCCCATTCCAATTAATCCTAATAATTTCTTTTTCATTCTTTAGACACCTCCTGCAATTTTTAAATTTAAATAACTTATAAGGGTAGTTTTTGATAAGTCAAATTTTTTTAGAAAGAATTAAAATTGAAAAATTTTAATTGATTAGAGTTATAAAGGAATAAAATAAGTTTTTTTAATTTTTTAAAATCTTTTTAAATAATTTTTAGAAATTTTTAAATAATTTTTAAGCCTTTATAGAAATTACCAAAATTGCTTTAAAAAATTTTAAAAATATATTATATTTGTAGTAAATATTTAAAAACTAAAAGGAGAGGAATATGTGTAAAGAATGTGGGTGTGGAGTAACTGAAAGTTCTGATAAAAAGGCATTAGAGGTTTTTGAAGACATTTTGAAATATAATAAATTCCAAGCTATGCATAATAGAGAACATTTTGAGGAACATAAAATTTATGCTATTAATCTTATGAGTGCTCCTGGAGCAGGGAAAACTACTCTTTTAGAAAAAACAATTGATTTTTTAAAAGAAAAGTACCGTTTAGGAGTAATAGAAGGAGATTTAGAAACTGAGAGAGATGCAGAAAGAATAAGAAAAAAGGGAATCCCTGTTTATCAAATAACTACAGGAAGTGCTTGTCATCTTGATGCCTCTTTAATTCACAAAGCTATGCATCATCTACCTCTTGATGAAATAGACCTTCTTTTTGTAGAAAACATAGGAAATCTTGTTTGTCCTGCCAATTATGATTTAGGTACCCATTTAAATGTAACCCTTCTTTCTGTTCCTGAAGGGGATGACAAACCAGAAAAGTATCCTCTTATTTTTAAAGTTTCAGATTTAGTATTGATTACTAAAGTTGATTTATTACCCTATTTTGATTTTGATTTAGATAAGGTAAAGGAAGATATAAAAAAGACAAATCCCAAGGCTCATATAATAGCTCTTTCTGCAAAAGATGGAATAGGTTTTGAAGAGTGGATTAAATTTTTAGAAGATAAATTTAATGAATATCGCAAAAACCTCAATTTTAGGTAAAACCTATGAAAATTGATAAACTTCTTCTTTCTCATGGTGGAGGAGGAGAAGAAACTTATTTTCTTATAAAAGAATATATTCTTAAATACTTTTCTAATCCTATTCTTAATCAACTTGAAGATTCTGCCATATTAACTGATAGTTTTTCAGAATTAGCTTTTACTATAGATGGTTTTACAGTAAAACCTATATTTTTTAAAGGTGGAAATATTGGTAAACTTGCAGTAACAGGCACTATAAATGATCTTGTAGTAGTTGGAGCAAGACCACTTTATTTGACAGTGGGCTTTATAATTGAAGAAGGTTTTTTGATGGAAGATTTTGAAAAAATTCTTAAAAGTATAAAAGAAGAGGCTGAAAAAAATAAAATTTTTATAGTAGCAGGAGATACAAAAATAGTTCCTAAAAAAGAAATTGACGGAATATTTATTACTACTTCAGGAATAGGGAAAATTGTTTATAAAGGAATTTCTTGTTCCAATTTAAAGCCAGGAGATGTTATTATAGTTTCGGGTTCAATTGGAGATCATGGAGCATGCATCTTAGCAGAAAGAGAGGGAATTAAATTTGATATAGAGTTACAAAGTGATTGCGAAAGTCTTTTACCTTTAGCAGAAGAACTTTTTAATTCAAAAATAGAGATTCATGCTATGAGAGATCCTACAAGGGGAGGGCTTGCAGCAACCCTTTATGAGTGGGCTTATAGCTCTCAAGTAAATATTATAATTGAAGAAGCTCTTATTCCTGTAAAACCTCAAGTAAAGGCTTTTTGTGAAGCTCTTGGATTTGAACCCTATCATCTTCCCTGTGAAGGAAGAATGGTTCTTTCAGTTCCAGAAAAATTTGCTGAAAAAGTTTTAGAGATTTTTAAAAATCATCCCTCAGGAAGTTCTGCTCAAATTATAGGAAAAGTTTTAGAAAAAAGTTCCTTTCCTCAAGTGATTTTAAAAACCCTTTATGGGACAGAGCGTGTTCTTGAAAATACCTCAGGAGAACTTTTTCCCAGAATTTGCTAAAATGCACGAATATTTTATTGTTCAAAATATACTTAAAACTGTAGAAGATGTTTTAAAAGATTATCCAGGAAAAAAAGTTACTAAAGCAGTTTTACTTATAGGTAAATTTTCAGGAGTTGAACCAGATTTACTAAAGACAGCCTTAGATTTTTTTAAAAAAGGTAGTCCCCTTGAAGAAGCTGAAATAATTATAGAATTGGAAGATTTAAAAATAAAATGCTTAGATTGTGGTAAGACCTCGGTTAAAGAAAGATGGGATATTATTTGCCCTTTTTGTAAATCGTTTAATACTCAGATAATCTCAGGTGAAGAAATGTTTCTTAAGACTTTGGAATTGGTTTAATTCCCCATTCTTTGAGTTGAGCTAAAACTTCCTCTAAAAGTTTATCATAATTTTTTTCTACCACCTCTGACAGCCCAATTTTTAGCTCTAAAGAATAGGGTTCAATTCCAATAATAACTAATTCTTCTGGATATTTATCTCTTAATTTAACAAGGCTTAAAATATCAGAAAAACTTAATTCATGCATAGAGATCTTTTCTATTACTTGATAAGGAATATCTTCGCCTTTAAATTTGTAAATTGTTCCTGGTGGTTTTCCTCCTGAGATAGCATCTATAACAAGAAGTTTTTTAGCAGATTCTATATAATGTAAAAGAGAAAAGCCCCCAACTCCACCATCAACCAATTCTACATTTTCTGGGAATTTATAATGGGTAGATAGGTCTTGTACTACCTTAACTCCTACCCCTTCATCAGAAAGAAGTAGATTTCCAATACCTAAAATTACAATTTTGGTTTCACACACCTTAATTTTTCCTAATTTTTTTTTTAAATTTAATTCCACCAAGGATTTTATATTAATTTTCATACATTTTCAAGTTTAATTTTAATAAGGATGTTTTTAATAAGAATGTTTTAATATAAAAAATAAAGAAAAATAAAAAAATTTATCAAAAAAATGCTCTAAAATTTTTAAATTTTTTTATAAAAGTTAATTTTATTCAAAATTAAGCCAATTAGGTCAAAATTAACTTTGACTTTTTAGAGAAAGAAATGTATTTTGAAATTATCAAATTAATAGAATGCAGGAGGAATAAAAATGAAGGTTTTTCAACTTTATGAAAAAATGTTAGTTGCTTGTGGATCAGAACCTTCAGGTTTACACGCTTTAAAAGAGATAATTAAATATATTAAAGAGGATGGTAAACCGATTATTGTTTTATCAGTAGTTCCTTTTTATGAAGAATTCTATGAAGGAGATTTATATTTATTTACTTCTAAAGAAGATATTTTGGAGAAATTTTATAAACCCTTTAAAGAGGCTTTAGAAAAGGCTAAAGAAATAGGGGATCAGGAAAAAGTTATTGTAAAAACTGTTTTAGAAGAGGGTGATCCATTTATTAAAATTGTAGATACTGCTTTAAGCGAAAATTGTGATTTAATAGTTCTTGGAAGAAAAAAAGAATTAGGTTTAATGGGGAAATTATTAGGAGCAAATGTAGCAAGAACTATAGGGCAATCTCCTATTGATATTCTTGTAATTCCTGAAGGTTCAAATTTATCTTTTAATAAAATATTGGTTCCTATAGATGGCTCTATTTACAGTGAAATTGCTTTGAAAAAAGCCTGTAAAATAGCACAAACTTTTTCTTCAGAACTTTTTATTTTGTCAGTAGTTGATATTCCTGTAGAGATTTCTGCAGAATATCCTGATTTAAGAGAAAGGGTTTATAGTAAAGCTAAAAACATCTTAGAGGGAGCGCAAAAATTGGCTGAAAATTTATGTAAGAAGGTAGAGACTGATATAAGAGAAGGTGATCCTGCAGAGAAAATTTTATCTTTTATTAAAGAGAAAGGTATAGAGACTGTGGTAATAGGTTCTCATGGGAAAACAGGAATGAAGAGATTACTTATGGGAAGTGTTGCTGAAAAGGTTCTTACATTTGCTTCTATTCCAGTATTGGTTTCTAAAAGTTTAGAATTTAGAGCAATTTAATTGTAAAAAATTATGAAAAAATGCTTTAAAATTTTTAAATTTTTTTATAAAAGGAAATTTTTCTTAAAATTAAAAAAATTTAAATAAATTTGGTTTTGACTTTTTAGAGGGAAAATTATAATTTTAATTATTTAAAATTTTTATAGAGGAGGGAGGGAGATGTGCAAATTTAAAAAATGGATTTGGTGGATCTGTGGATTATTTTTGATTTTTCTAATTCTTTATTCTTTATCTTTTGCAGAGGTGAAAGAAGCAACTCAACAAGTTAGCACAAGTTCTTCACTTCCTTGGTGGTTTTGGCCTTTAGCTTTATTCATTTTTACTTTTATTTTAGGAATTTTAGCTGTTTTAGCTGGTGTAGGAGGAGGTGTTCTTTTTGTTCCTTTAGTAAGTAGTTTTTTCCCTTTTCATATTGATTTTGTAAGAGGAGCTGGTCTTTTTGTAGCTTTAACTGGTGCATTAGCTGCAGGTCCTGGTCTTTTAAGGCAAGGATTTGCAGATTTGAGACTTTCTATTCCTATGGCTCTTATTGCTTCAACTTGTTCTATAATAGGGGCTTTAATAGGATTAAAACTTCCTTCTAATATAGTTCAAATTCTCCTAGGAGTTACTATAATTTTTATTGTTATTGTAATGGCTATGGCAAAAAAATCAGAATTTCCAGAAGTTAAAGAACCAGACGCCCTTTCCCAAGCTTTACAAATTAGTGGTATTTTTTATGATCCTTCTATAGGAAAAGAAGTTGAATGGAAAATTCATAGAACACCCTTAGGACTTGGATTATTTTGTTTAATTGGAATCATTGCAGGGCTTTTTGGACTTGGAGCTGGATGGGCTAATGTTCCTGTTTTAAATCTTATTCTTGGTGCACCAATTAAAGTAGCTGTTGCTACAAGTAAATTTTTGCTTTCTATTACTGATACCTCAGCTGCATGGGTATATTTAAATAGCGGAGCAGTGCTTCCTATGATAGTTGTTCCTGGTGTTGTAGGAATAATGCTTGGTTCAGTAGTAGGAGTTAAAGTACTTGCTATTACAAAGCCTAAAATTGTAAGATGGATTGTAATTTTAGTTCTCGGTTTTGCAGGGGTAAGAGCTTTACTTAAAGGTTTAGGTATTTGGACATAAAACCTAAGGAGGAGGTAGAAAATGACCCAAAATAAATATGTAAAAGAAGAACAAATAGCTTATGCTAATCTTCTTGATATAGGAATGAAATTAGGATTAGTTGCTCTTATAATAACCTTCATAATCTATCTTTTAGGACTTCTTCCTAATCAAATTCCTATAAATGAATTGCCTAATCTTTGGAAATTAAGAGCACACGAATTCATAGAAAAAACCGGGCTTCCTACAGGATGGGGATGGCTTAAAAATATAAATAAAGGCGATTATTTAAACTATATTCCTATTGTCTTTTTAGGAGGTTTAACCATTTTATGCTATATTAGGATTTTACCTATTTTTATAAAGAAAAAGGATACTGCTTATACAATTCTTACTTTATTAGAAGTTTTAATTTTAATTCTTGCTGCTATTGGTATTTTTAAAGTGGGGCATTAAGTTTTAAAGAAAATTCCTTAAATGTATACAGTCTCCAGAATAGATTTTTAAAATTTTTGTGTCTTCAGTTTTTAAAAGGAGTGCTCCATCATCAGAAATATCTAAAGCTAAACCCATTTTTTCTCCCTCAGGATGAATAATTTTTACTTTTCTTCCTAAGGTTAAGCTTTTATCTTTCCATAGATTTAAAATTTTAATGCTTTCCACTTTTAATAAATCTTTAAACTCCTTTATTAGCTCTTTAATTATATCCTTTCTTTTAAGTTCTTTTTTAAGAATTTCTTTTAAAGATATAGCTTCTGGGACAAGAGAGCTAATTTCATTATTTACATTTATTCCTATTCCTATAATAGCGTAATCTATTTTATCAATTTCAGCTTTCACTTCCAATAATATTCCTGCAAGTTTTTTTTCTTTATCGTTTTCTTTATAAATAATGTCATTAGGCCATTTTAAAAAAACTTTTATTCCTGCTATTTTTTCAATAGCTAAAGCTGTAGCTAAGGATGCTATATAGGTAAGGAGATAGGCTTCTTTTAAAGAAAAAGACGGTTTAATAACAAGGCTCATCCATATTCCACCTTTTGGAGAATACCAAAATCTTCCCATTCTTCCCTTTCCCTTAGTTTGGGTTTCAGCAATTATAAGAGCCTCTTCTCCTTTTTCGGCTATTTCTTTTGCTATATCCATGGTTGAGGTAACTTCTTTATAATAATAGACTTTATAGGGAAGGTAAGCTAATTCTTCTTCATTTAGTAAATCACCATTATCTATTAAGGAATAGCCCTTAGGTGTAGCCTTAATTAGATATCCTTTTCTTTTTAGATCTTTTATATGTTTCCAGACAGCAGTTCTTGATATACTAAGAATTTTAGCTATTTTTTCGCCAGAGATAATTTTATTTTCTTTTAAAAGTTTAAGAATATCCTGTTTGGTATTTTTTGTTTTTTTCAAAGGGATTTTTTAAAAATTTTTATGCGGAGGAGGAGGGATTCGAACCCCCGAAGGGAGATTTGCTCCCTTAGCCGATTTCGAGTCGGCCCCCTTCGTCCACTCGGGCACTCCTCCTTTTAAAAACTTTAAAATTTCTTTTCATTCTGTCAAGAAGTTGAAAAATTCAAATTTTCAAATGAGATATTGCAAAATTTTAAAAAAGTGATTAATAAAAAAATTATTTTTAAAAGTAATTTTTAGAAGACCTTAAGGTTTAGGCGAATGAAAGTCAAAGATATAATGAAACCAAATCCAATTACTCTTACCTTGCAAAATAGTTTAAAAGATCTAATTGAGATATTTAGAGAAAATGAAATAGGAAGTGTTATAATTGTTGATCAAAAGAAAGAACCCTATCAAATTGTTACCTTAAGAGACTTAAGTAGAATATGTTTTTTAAATTTATTTACTGATTCTATTTTGGAGGCATTAAAAGAGTTAAATAAAGACAAAAATTCCTTAATAACTGTTTCCCCTAATGATTCATATATAGAAGCCCTTTCTTTAATGAAAAAATTTAATATAAGTCATTTGCCTGTGGTAAATCAAAAGAAAAAACTTGTAGGTATTTTAAGTATAAGAGATATTGCTAAAAATTTCCCAGAACTAATTTTTATAGACCCTTTAACAGAAGTAAATAATAGAGCCTATTTAAATATAATAAATACCAAAATAAAAAAAATAAACGGACCTGCAACTATTTTAATGATAGATATAGATAATTTTAAAGAGATAAATGATACCTTTGGTCATGTAGTAGGAGATAAAGTTTTAAAAAAACTTGCTCAAACTTTGAGGAAAAATGTTAAAATTACAGATGAAGTCATAAGATATGGAGGAGAAGAATTTTTAATTATAGCTTATAGATGTGATTTAGAAGAAGGAAAGATTTTAGCTGAACGCTTGAGAAAAAGGGTAGAAGATATTAAATTTAATAAAATATGCCCTAAATTTAAAATTACTGTTAGTATAGGAATATCAATTTATGAACCTCAAGAAGACCTTTTAACTGCTATTGAAAAAGCAGACAAAGCTATGTATAAGGCAAAACAAAAAGGGAAAAATAGAGTAGAAGTTTTTGAAAATAGCTTATCTTCTTAATTTAAAAAATTCTTTTAATAAATTCTGAGCTTCCTCTTTTAATAAACCCTCTCTTATTTTTATTCTATGATTAAATCTTAAGTCTTGAACAAGGTTATATATGCTTCCACAGGCTCCAGTTTTTTCATCTCTTGTTGCAAAGATCAATTCTTCAATTCTTGCAAGGACTAAAGCATAGGCACACATAGGACAGGGTTCAAGGGTGACATAAATTTTACAACCTAAAAGTCTAAAATTTCCTAAATTTTTGCATGCCTCTCTTATAGCTAAAATTTCTGCATGAGCTGTAGGATCATTAAGTTTTATTATCTGATTTCTTCCCTTCCCAATTATTTTACCTTCAGGGCTTACAATTACTGCTCCTACAGGGACTTCCTCTTCTTTAAAGGCAAGTTCAGCCTCAACTAAAGCTTCCTTCATAAAAATTAGATCTTTTTCATCAAACATAACTTAGAAGTATACTTAATAAATTAAAAGTAAAAGGTAAAAGAAAAGACAAATTTTCTAAATAAATTATCTGTCCAAGTGGTCTATTTTTAGAAAAAATATAAAGTTTATAAGCAAAAATCCACAATAATAAAAGAATAATATAAGTTTTTTTAACGTAGATAAAAGGTAAAGTTAAAAGAGCACCTAAAAAGATAAGAAATAGCATTAATTTATAGAGCCTTTCCTCTTTATAGCCAAAAAGGGAAAATAAAAAATTAGAGGGTAAAAAGCCATCTGTTTGGGAATAAATAGATTCAAAATAGAGACGTAAAAAAATTAAAATAAATAAAGTTTGTAAAAAAATTAGGAAAGATAAAAGGTTAAAAAGAGGGTAAAAAAATAAAATAAGTATAGTAAAAATAAGAGGCTCTATAATGAAATATAAAATACTTCTAAATAAAAATTGATTTAAAATTAATAAAACTATAAATAAAGCTAAAACTTTCGGATTATATAGAATACTACTTATAATGCAGAAAAGAGAAAAAAGAGGTAGTATAAATTTAATTAATTTTTCATGCTTTTTTATAAAGATAGCTTTGATAGAGTAATAGAATTCAAAGGATGTTAGGTTTTGTAGATTTTCAAGGTTATATTTTAACATTAAAAAAGAAAAAAGAGAGCATAGTAAAAGAAAGTTTTTAGGATTAAAAGGGTGTGTAAAATTTAAAAAGCCCCAAAAAAGAAGGACTAAATTGAAGGAGTGAAGAAAGGAAAGAAAAGAAAAGGATTTTAAAAAGAGATAAAATTTAGAGGTATGAGATTTTAAAAAATCTACTACTTCATTAATTAGCCAATTAGGAGTTGAGGCACCAGCTGTTATACCAACTATTCCATTTTTTTTGATTTCTTCTAAAGGGATTTCTTCAGGTTTTTCTATCAAATATACTTTCTTTCCTTCTTTTTTAGCAATCTCAGCAAGTCTATTGGTGTTGGCACTGAATTTTCCTCCAATAACTATAATAGAAGAAGATATTTTACTTAAGTTTCTTACTTCATTTTGTCTTACTTCAGTTGCTTTACAAATAGTATTTATAATTTCTCCTTGGGGATATTTTTCAAGAATAGCTTGAGAAAGAGTTTTAAAAAGTTTTTCGTCCTGAGTTGTTTGAGAAAGGATTACATAATTTTTAAGTCCAGGTAAGTTTTTAAGATCTTCAAAGGAACTTACTACGTATCCCTTATTTTGCAAGACACCAAGGATACCTTTTATTTCTGCATGTTCTTTATCCCCAATAATAACTACCTCTTTTCCTTCTGAAATAGCTTTTTTAGCAAGTGCTTGAACTTTTAAAACCCTTGGACAGGTTCCATCAAGAATTTCGTGTTTTTTAGAGAGTTCTTCTTTTTCCTGAGGTGGTATCCCGTGAGCCCTAATAATACAAACTCCAGAAGGAAAATCATCTTTGAGATCTCTTATAATTTTAACTCCAAGTTTATTTAAAAGTTCTAAGGTTTGGGGATTATGAATAAGTGGTCCATAAGTATAGATAGGATATTTTCCCTGGTTTAAAGCAGATAAAACAAGATTTACAGCTCTTCTAACTCCCATACAAAATCCAGCTTTTTTTGCTATTCTTATTTTCATTTCAAAATACTTAATATTTCTTTTTCAAGATTTTCTATAATCCCCTTTTCTGCCATACTAAAATATCCATTTTTTCCTATAATAATGTGGTCAATAATTTTACATTGTAAAAGAAGACCAGCTAAAATTAGATTTTTAGTAAGTCTAATATCTTCCTTAGAGGGAGTTACGTCTCCAGATGGGTGATTATGTACAAGTATTAAAAAAACAGCTTTTTTTTCAAGGGCTTTGTTGAAAATTTCTCTTGGATAAATAGCGCTTTCTGTTATAGTTCCTTCAAAAAGGGTCTCTATACCCAGAACCTTTGATTTTGCATCTAAGAAAATAGTTTTTAGAGTTTCTCTTGAAAGGTTTTGCATTTCATATTTTAAATAATTATAAACTTCCTCTGGTGATCTAAGATATTCAGTTTTTAAAGCCTTAGCTTTTAGATATCTTCTGGCAACTTCTTTTACTACTTTTAAAGGTAAGGTTCCTTTTTCTTTAAGTCCCTTAAATTTTGATAAATCCTCTAAAGGGGCATCAAGGACATTATCAAGGGTTTTATAATGGCTTAAAAGTTCTCTTGCCAATTTTCTTGTATCTTTAAAAGGAAGATTTAACATAAGAAGAAGTTCTAAAAGATCTTCATCTGTAAAAGTTTCTGGTCCTTCTTTTAAAAATCTTTCTTTTACTCTATTTCTATGCCCTTTTGCTTTTTCATAAGCGGTAAGAAGAATTTTTTCTTTATTAATAGCCATTATTAAATTTTCCACTTAACCTTTGTTTTTCCTTCAATTTTAAAGTTTCCTGTTTTAATTTCATATATAAGCCCCTTTCCCCTTATAGTTAAGCCCTTTTTTATTAATATAACTTCTTCGTCTGTAAAAATGAGATATTTTTTAGGATAAAAAATTAGTTTTTGAGTATAAACTTCTCCATAGGAAAGCGTAACAAGGTGGACATTTTCTTGAAGTATAAATTTATCTTCCTCCTTTTGATAAAATCCTCTATTTGCCCAAATTTCTAATCCTTTTTCTTTATTTATAAGATAAATGTTTTTGCCTTCAAAATCTCCGTTTTCTTTTTGTAAAAACTCTTTTATTTTAAAACCCCAAACAAACTGATTATTTTTATAAAGAGCATATTCAAAATCATGAGAAACAATTTGAAAGGGGTAAATGTTATGAAAAGATAAAAAAATAAGAGTGATTATACTAAATAGGAGTTTAATAAAATTTCCCATTTTCCCTTTGCTTTTAAAATAAGATCACAAACTTCTCTTACTGCCCCATTTCCTCCAGGATATCTGGTTACATAATCTACATATTCATTAACAGGATACCAAGCATTAGGAACCCCTATGGCAAGTCCCACTCTTTTCAAAATAGGAAGATCTACCCAATCATCTCCTATATAAGCAACTTCTTCGTCTTTGAGATTTTTTTCCTTTAAAAGTTTTTCGTAAGCTTCAAGTTTTTTAAGTTCTCCTTGAATTAAAACCTCAATCCCAAGTTCTTTTGCTCTATGTTCTATTGCTAATGAAAATCTACTTGAGATAATTCCTACTTCAACACCAATTTTTTGTAGAAGCTTAATCCCCATTCCATCAAGTACATTAAAATGTTTAATTTCATTATTTTGACTATCTATAATTATTTTTCCATCTGTAAGAACTCCGTCTACATCAAGAAGAAGAAACTTTATTTTACTTGCCTTTTTTAAGATTTCTTCAGGATATTCCATATTTTTCTACTACACTTCTTAGATCTTTTATTTGTTTTAAAATATTTTCAACTTCTGCCAAAGGTAAAGAATTTGGTCCGTCACAGAGTGCCTTATCAGGTTCTGGATGAACCTCCATAAATATTCCATCAGCCCCTACTGCAACTGCTGCTCTTATAAGATAGGGGACAAATTCTCTTTCTCCTCCAGATTTTCCTTCCCCTGCTCCAGGTAATTGAACACTATGAGTGGCATCAAAAATAACCCTCACTCCAAAATTTTTCATAATTGGAATGGATCTAAAATCAACTACTAAATTTCTATATCCAAAGGAATATCCTCTTTCAGTAAGAAGAACTTCTTGAGGATTAAAAGCTTGAGCTTTTTGTAAAACATATTTCATATCCCAAGGAGACATAAATTGTCCTTTTTTGATATTAATAGTTTTTCCTGTTTGAGAAGCAGTTACCACCAGATCTGTTTGTCTACAGAGAAAAGCAGGTATTTGAATAATATCTACCACCTCAGAAACAGGTTTTACTTGCCATGTTTCATGAACATCAGTTGTAATTTTTACTTTAGCTTTCCCCTTAATCTCTTCTAACCAAGAAAGCCCTTTTTCTAATCCAGGACCTCTATAAGAGAAAAGAGATGTCCTGTTAGCTTTATCAAAAGAGGCTTTGAAAACATAATCAAAATCATATTTTTGAACCAAATCTTTTAAGACTTGAGCAATATAGAAGGCTGTATCAAAATCTTCTAATACACAAGGACCAGCAATTATTAAAAATTTCTTTTCCATAAAAATATTTTATAATCAAAAAATAACCTTGCAAGTATAAGGACTTATGGATTATTTAAAGTTTGAAAGAAATTATATTAAAAAGAAATGGAGAAACAAAATTTCTATTGCTCTCATATTTCCTAATTATTATCATGTAGGCATGTCAAATTTAGGATTTTTATATATTTATGAAAGGTTAAATAGATATGAAGAAATAGTTTGTGAAAGAGTGTTTTTGCCTGAAAAAGAAACTCCTCTAAGATCTATAGAAAGCAATAGACCCTTAAAAGATTTTGATCTTATAATTTTTTCTATTTCCTTTGAGGTTGATTATATAAATATTTTGAAAATATTAAAATTAGGAGAAATAGATTTAGAACCTCTTAAGAGAAAAGAGATTGTTTTAGCAGGAGGGGTTGCTACTTGGTTAAATCCTGAACCTCTTTCACCTTTTATTGATGCCTTTTTATTAGGGGAATGGGAAGAAATAGAAGAAAAGATAATTCCTATAATTTTAGATTATTTTCAAGATAAAAAGAAATTTCTTGAAAAATTAGATGCCTTTCCATTTGTTTATATTCCTTTTAAGGAAAAAAAAGAAATAAAGGTAGCTAAGAGTAAGGAGTTAAAAAAAGTTATTTATTCAAAGATCATTAGTAAAAAAGCTGAATTTTCCGATACCTATTTAATAGAAGTTTCTAAGGGATGTGGAAGATCTTGTAGATTTTGTGCTGCAGGATTTGTTTATAGACCTCCAAGAAGTTATGTAGAAAACCTTTTAAGTGAAGCAGTAGAGGAGATCCCTGACAACTCAAAGGTTGGATTAATAGGGCTTGAATTTGCAGATAAAAAAGAAATTCTTATGCTTGGGAATAAGCTTTTAGAAAAGGGTTGTGTGCTTACTTTTTCATCTTTAAGAATAGACGCATTAAATAATGAATTTTTAGAGCTTTTAAAAGGAGCTAAAAGTGTTGCTGTAGCTCCAGAGACAGCCTCTTTAAAATTAAAAAAGGTTATAAATAAGAATTTGACAGAAGAAGAAATCTTTTGGGCATTAAGTAAGTTTCAAGAAAAGGGATTAAAAAAGGTTAAGTTTTATTTTATGCTTGGTTTACCTCTTGAAAATTTGGAAGATTTAAAAGAGATAGTAGAATTTATAAAAAAATTATTAGAAAAAAAATATAAGCTAATTTTTTCTTTCACTTTCTCTTTTTTTATTCCTAAACCTCATACACCTTTCCAATGGGCTAAATTTTTAGATTTAAAGGAGCTTAAAGAGAGGGAAAGGTTTATTAAGCGGGAGCTTTATTATATAAAAAATTTAAAAATAGAATCACCAAAGTCTGCTTTTATTCAAGCATTAATAGCAAGAGGGGGAAGGGATTTGAAGGAGTTTATTTTTTTACTTTCTAAGGGGGTGAGTTTAAAGGAGGCATTAAAAAGCATTCCTAATATTGAAGATATTTTATCTCCTAAGGATTCCTTAGAAACAGTTTTCCCATGGGATAAAATTGATATAGGGGTTAAGAAGGAGTATCTTTGGAGGGAGTGGAAGAGAGCTTTAAGATTAGAGTTTACAGCTTTTTGTAATACCAAGAAATGTAAAATTTGTGGAGCCTGCTAAGCAAAAGTTTTTTGAATTTTAAGTTTGGGATTTTTAATTTTAGAGTTATGTTATATTATTTAAAAAATGTTTAATAAAGAATCGTCTAAACAATTGATATTTTTTAATTTCTTAAATCAAGAAAATAGCAAAATAAAATCATCTTTATTTAACCAAAATAAAAAAGTTGCTATACTTTTTAGAAATTCCATACCTGAAATTCCATCTACAACTTATGGAACCTTTGCTATTTATAAATATCCAGCCAAATTTATTCCCCAAGTAGTTGCTTTTATTCTTAAAAATTATGCTAAACCTGGTATGAAAATTTTTGATCCTTTTGCTGGTTATGGTACTGTTGGAATTGTGTCAAGAGTTTATGGTTATAATTATGAACTATGGGATTTAAATCCTATATTGGAAGTAATTCATAACACAGCTATAATGAAAAATTTTAAAATAAATCTTTTTAAGTTGATAAAAGAAATAAAAACTTCTGAGAAAATTTTTATTCCAAAATGGTCCAACCTAAACTATTGGTTTCCTGAAGAATTTATTTCTGTCCTTTCTAAAGCTTGGGGATATGCTCATTCATTGCCGGAAGATGTTAAATATTTTCTTTTAATTCCTCTAATTAATGTAACAAAATATTTTTCCTATAGTGATGAGAAGGTTCATAAACTTTATAGGTCAAAATATTCTAAAGAAAAAATAGAAAATCTATTAAAAAGTGATTGGGAAAAAGAATTTTATAATATGCTTGAAAAAGAAATAGTTAAACTTTTAAAAAAAGTTTGGGAGTATAATAGACTAAATCCTAAAGATGTAGATTATGAGATAAAAATAGGTATAGATGCATTAGAAACAGACCTTAAAGATGAAGTAAATATTTTAATAACTTCTCCTCCCTATTTACAAGCACAAGAATATATAAGATCCACTAAATTAGAACTTTTTTGGCTTGGATATAATGAAAATTTCATAAAAGAATTAAGCAAAAAAGAGATACCCTATAGAGATGTTAAAGAGATTAAGATATACTCTGAAAAATATTATGAATTTCGAGAAAAAATAGAGGAAAAACATCTTAAAATTTTATATGATAGATATTTTTTTAGCATTTTAAAGATTTTTCAAGAACTCGGAGAAAAAGTAACAGATTACATGTGCATTTTTGTTGGTCCGGCTAAAATAAGAACAATTCCAATCCCAATAGATGAAATAATTATTCAACATCTAACTAATTTTGGATGGGAACATGAAATTACATTTGTAGATAAAATTGTATCAAGAGTTATGTTTGAATCAAAAATAAATCCAGCCTCTAAAAAAAAAGATAGTAGAATAAAAACAGAACATTTAATAATTCTAAAAAGAAAGATATAACGTGATTGAAATACCAAAACAAATACTAAAATCTCCCTATAAATTTAAAGAAAAATTAAGTGATTTTATTAAGATCCAGATAGAAAATATTCAAAAAATTCATAATGTTTATTTTAATTTTGAAGAATTAAGTGATCTTTTACTTTCTGCTTGTAGAAGTAATGATTTTAATGTCCTTTATTTTGAAAGGAGAAAATTATTTATTAATGAAGATAAAATTTCTGAATGGATTCATAAAAAGCTTTTATCTAATACTATAGCATTAAAAATAGATGATGAAGATATACTTAGGTTACTTATATTTTGTATTGAAATAACTTATCAAATGTTTTCTGGTGGGACAAGAGCAACAATAACTGCGAAAGCATTTAGAGAAAGAAGAAGAACTTTTGAATCTATTTTAGTAGATCAGTTTGTTGGGAAATTAGGGGAGGTTATGCTAAAAAAATTTTTAGAGCAAAATTTTCCAGGAATTAAAATAGAATTGGATTGGAGGATATCTACTCAACTTGAAAAACACAAAAATGATATTATCAATGCGAAGAAAAAAGTAAGTATAAAATCAACACCGACTTTAGCTGGAATATGGGCAGAAGCAGATATAGGGTATGATTATGGCATTATGGTTAAATGTTCTGTACCTAAACAACCAATTTTACAATTTTTTATTGAAGTTTGTGGATTTAAAAAACTTATTGATTTTGTTGAAGGTAAAATTCCTACTTATGTGAAAAGATACAAACAGAACTGAAAGGTTTTGTTTGTGGTTATTTTAAAACAAGTGAATATAAACCTATTGAAGTAGGAAAGGAACTTCCTTATATGGGTAAAATTAGAGAGAAAAGATATCTTGTAAATATTAATGAGTTGAAATATGAAAAAATCTTCATGGAGAGCCTTTCTTCAGGATACAGGACTTATACTTGAACAATCTTAAATTTTTAGATTTAAAGGAGCTTAAAGAGAGGGAAATGTTTATTAAGCGGGAGCTTTATTATATAAAAAATTCAAAGGTAGAATCCCCAAAGTCTGCTTTTATTCAAGCATTAATAGCAAGAGGGGGAAGGGATTTGAAGGAGTTTATTTTTTTACTTTCTAAGGGGGTGAGTTTAAAGGAGGCATTAAAAAGCATTCCTAATATTGAAGATATTTTATCTCCTAAGGATTCCTTAGAAACAGTTTTCCCATGGGATAAAATTAATATAGGGGTTAAGAAGGAGTATCTTTGGAGGGAGTGGAAGAGAGCTTTAAGATTAGAATTTACAGCTTTTTGTAATACCAAGAAATGTAAAATTTGTGGAGCCTGCTAAGAATTTTGATTTAAAATTTTATATATAAGAAGAAGATAGTCTCTTAAATGACGTATAATTAAAAATCTGTGTTTTACTCTTTCTTTTGCGTGAAATCCCATTTTTTCTCTTAAATGTTTATTAGCTAAAAGCTGTTTAATTCTCATCGCAGCTCCTTCAACACTTTCTACGAGATATCCTGTAATACCATGAACAATTTGTCTTTTAATCCCTCCAACATTTGATCCTACAACAGGTTTTGATTTCCACATAGCTTCTGAAACAACAAGTCCAAAACCTTCTTTTAAAGATTTTTGAACTACTACAGTTGCACCTCTTTGAAAGGCATTTATCTCTTTATGACTATCAGGAGGGAGATTAAGAACAAGTATATCCCTTTCATCAGCAATAAGATTCAAAAGTTCTTTATAAACCTCTTCTCCTTCGGGATCATCTGAAGCAAAAGAGCCAGCTAAAATAAGCTGACAATCATATTTTTTCTTTACAAGTTTAAAAGCTTCAATAACTCCAAAGGGATCTTTTAATCTATCAAAACGAGAAACTTGAAGAATGATAGGCTTTTCAGGATTTATTCCAAATTTAGTTAAAGTATTTTTAATTTCCTCTTCTGAAAGATCTATATTTTTGGGATGCAGGGGATCTATAGAAGGAAGAATTGTGTAAGTAGGAATTTCAATTTTTTCATAGACAAATTCAGGCATATGGAAAATACAAGCATCATAAGAATTTAGAAAGTTTTCAATAAAATTCCAAGCTCTTGGATCAGGGGTTGAGGTGTCTATATGACATCTCCAGATCCATTTCTGTTTTTTTTGCTTATTTACAATAAGTCCCATAGGTTGAGGATCGTGAATAAAAACTACATCATAGTTTTCTGTGTCTATCTCTTTTAGATTTTCATAAGTAATTTTCAAATAATAAACAAATTCTTCACTACTGATACCTTTTTCAGAGGGTAAATGAAGTAAATTATGTAATTTTTTAGTGAAACTAAAAAATTTTTCATCACCTTTAAAAACTTTCCAATCTGTCTTTATTCCAAGTTCATTCATAAGAGGAATAAATCTTTGTAGAATTTCAGCAACCCCTCCTCCTTTATAGGTAGAATTTACATGAAGTACTTTTAAATCCTTTAATTTTCTACTTAAGATAAAAAGTTCCTGAAGAGTTTCTTCACCAACAAAAGGTATATATTGTTCTAACATATTTTTTCTTCTAAAATTTTTATTATTTCTTCTTTGATTTCATATAAAGTCAGGGTATAAGGGTCTAATTTATTTATTTTTTCTGCTTTTTTAGCCTCTCCTATACTGTATAACCAGGCAGAATAATCGTTTATAATGGTTTTATTTTCTATTCTTGAAGTTATGAGATGATAAAAAAGGGAGTTTATACTTGATTTTTTAATTCCTTCTATAAATTCATCTAAATTATGAGCAATCTTTCCACATTCTATAATTTCTCTTTCAGCAGTAATAAAATAAAAGGGATATTTTTCTTTTCTATTCCAATTTTTATCATAATTTTTTTCAAGAATATTTATTAGGGCAATTCTTAATTCTTCAAGATCAAAATAATCTAAAGGGTCGATAATAGATAGTTTTTCAGCTAATAAAAGATAGCCATTTTTAAAAAACCAATAGGATATACTATTAGTGTAAAAGGTAGGCAAATTATGATAATTAAAAATATTTATATACATGTGATAAAAAATGGAAAATTTGTCAACCTCTTTTAGAGCTTTTATAAATTCATTAATAGAATAAACTTTAATTCCTGTATACTTGGGAATCCATAATTCAGATTTAAAAATAAAGGGATTATTCATTTTTTAGAAAACTTTCTAAAAGGTTTCTGATTTCAATGTATGATTTTGCACTATATTTAGCTGATGATCTTCCCATTCCTATTTTTATAGTGATTGTATTTTCTGGAAGATTAATAAATAAATCTTCATCAGTGGTGTCATCTCCCGCAGCAAGTATAAAATCATAAGGTTTTTCTCTTAAAAATATATTAGCTGCAACCCCTTTATCAATCCCTGCAGGTCTTACTTCTACGACTTTATTTCCCAAAATAAGATTAACTTGCATGTTTCCAGTTAATATCAATAATTCATCAATTAATTCTGCAACCCTTAAATTTGCAAGTTCTGGATCTGCATTTCTATAATGAAAAACTATAGAAAATTCCTTTTCTTCAATAAAGGATTGAGGCAAACGGTCTACATATACTTCCATTATATTTTTGATAGTTTTTTTAAAATCAGAAGACAAATTAGTAAGAGTTTCCCAATCTTTGTTATATCTTTTAATAAATATTCCGTGTTCACAAATAAAATTTAATTTTAATCCATTAAACCATTTTTCTAAATCTTCTTTTTTTCTACCAGAAATAATTACTATATCTGTATTAGGAATTTCAGAAAGTGATTTTAAAAGATTTTTTAATTCTTTATCTGGAGCAGCCAAATAGGGTTTTGATACCAAAGGTACTAAGGTTCCATCGTAATCAAGGAAGAGTATTTTATTAGACGATTTATGGAAAGCTTCTTTTATTTCATCAATAAGAGGAGGGGTTAGAAGTTGAGTACTAAATTTAAATTTTTTCTCATTAATAGATTCAAGGGTTGTAAGGAAATCATTTCCCCATTTTATTATATTATATCTTTTTAATCTTTCTTGCATAGAAGAAATCCTTTCTTTTTGTTCTTCTTCAGAGATCTCAAAGGCTTTTTCAATAGCATTAGTTAATTCATCAATTGAGTTAGGATTTACAATAAAAGCCTCTCCTAATTCTTTAGCACTTCCTGCGAATTCAGAAAGTATTATAACTCCCCTTTTATCTTTTCTTGAAGCTACAAATTCTTTAGCAATTAAATTCATACCATCTTTTAAGGGGGTAACTAAAATCACATCTGTAGCTAAATAATGCGCTACAAGTTCTTCAAAATCAAGTGATCTATAATAATACAATACAGGAATCCAGTGTATTTTACCAAATTTCCCGTTAATTTCACTTATTTTTTCCTCTAATTGTTTTTTCATTCTTTGATAATGTTCTACTCCTTCTCTTGAAGGAACAACTACCATAATTAAAACTACCTTTTCATGAAAATCTGGGCGTTTAAGTAAAAGTCTTTCAAAGGCTAAAAGTCTGTTATAAATCCCTTTAGTATAATCAAGTCTATCTACGGAAAAAATAATTTTTTTCCCTTTTAATTGGTTTTTGATATTTTTAACTAATTTTTTTATTTTTCTTTTTTCGCAGGCATTATAAAATAATTCAAAATCAATCCCCATGGGAAAGGTTTCTACTTTTATTAATCTATCCTGATACAAAATTAATCCAGTTTTATGATCAATTCCCAAGGTACGAGAAAGGGTTCTTAAAAAATTAGCAGTATATTCATAAATGTGGAACCCTATTAAATCACATCCTAAAAGACCTTCAAGGAGTTCCCTTCTCCAAGGAAGTTGCATAAAAAGTTCAGGTGGTGGGAAAGGTATATGGAGAAAAAAACCTATAGTTGCAGAGGGGAAAAGATTTCTTATCATAGAGGGTAAAAGAAGTAAATGATAATCATGAATCCATATTATTGAATCTAAAGTCACATATTTTGCTACCTCATTACAAAAAAGTTTATTTACCTCTATATAAGTTTCCCAATAACTTTCATCATAAACAACATGACTTGGGAAACCGTGAAAAAGTGGCCAAAGCACTTTATTGCAAAATCCATTATAAAATTTGTCAAACTGCTTAGCAGGAATAAAAACAGGATGGTTTTTTAGTCTTTTTGCTTTTTCCTTTATAATTTTGAAAGTAGATTTATTTAAATGTGAACCAGGCCACCCAATCCAGACATAATCTTTAATTTTAGATTTTTTTAAAAAAGTTGTTAAACCAGAGACCAATCCTCCAGGGCTCTTAATAAAACTTAAGTCCGACTTGATAGTAAAAGGAAGTCTATTTGCTACTATAATTAGTCTTTTAAAAGAATTTTCCATGATTTTTTACAATTTATGAATGTTTTTGATTAATTTTTATTAAAAAACTAAGACATATTATATTTATGTCAAGTTTTTGTTATTTTAGAGAAATTTGATTAATAATTTTTAAATAGGTTGATATTGAAAAATCTTATTGTAAAATTTGTTTTATTATGAGTGTCTTAATAGGAATTAGTATTTTTCCCTTAGATAAAGGTGAAAGCGTTAGTGAATATGTAGCAAGGGCTGTAGAGGTAATAGAAAAATCAAAATTTCCTTATGTATTAACTCCTATGGAAACAGTTGTTGAAACTGATACTATAGAGTCTGCTTTAAAACTTGTTGAGGATTGCTTTAAAGCTTTAGAAATAGATTGTAACCGTATTATAATAAATATAAAAATAGATTTTAGAAAAGGAAGGGTTGATCGTATCAAGGGTAAAATTGAGTCAGTAGAAAAGAAACTTGGCAAGTCTTTAAGTAAGGTTTAAGGGGGTTTTTTGAATCCTAAAAAAATAGTTTTAGCCTATTCTGGTGGTCTTGATACTTCAGTAATTTTAAAATGGCTTATAGAAAGGTATAAATGCCCAGTAATAGCTTTTTGTGCAGATCTTGGACAAGAAGAAAATTGGGAGGAAATAAAAGAAAGAGGATTAAAATGTGGAGCTGAAAAGGTTATAATAAGGGATTTAAAAGAAGAATTTGTTAGAGATTACGTATTTTTTGCTATAAAGGCAGGTGCAAGGTATGAAGATTGGTATCTTATGGGAACTTCAGTTGCAAGACCTCTTATTGCAAAAGAACAAGTTAAGATTGCTCTTGAAGAGGGAGCAGATGCAGTTGCTCATGGAGCAACAGGAAAAGGAAATGACCAAATAAGATTCGAATTAACCTATACAGCTCTTGCACCAGAATTAAAAATTATCGCACCTTGGAGAGAATGGGACTTTAAAGGAAGAAGTGATCTTATAGAATATGCTAAAAAACACAATATTCCTATTCCAGTAACTCCCGAAAAACCTTATAGTATTGATGCTAACCTTTTTCATATAAGCTATGAGGGAGGTATACTTGAAGATCTTTGGCAAGAACCTCCTGAAGATATGTTTATTATGACTGTTTCTCCTGAAAAAGCATCCGCACATCCTGAATATATAGAAATAGAGTTTGAAAAAGGAGAACCTGTTTCAATTAATGGGGAGAGATTAAGCCCTGCTGAACTTCTAAAAAGATTAAATAAAATAGGTGGAAAACATGGAATTGGAAGAATCGATATGGTAGAAAATAGATTTATAGGCTTGAAAAGTAGAGGAGTTTATGAAACTCCAGGAGGAACTATTTTACATATAGCTCATAGAGCCTTAGAACAAATTACTTTAGATAGAGAGGTAATGCGATTTAAAGATAGCTTAATGCCTAAAATTGCAGAATTAATTTATTATGGATTTTGGTATGCTCCGGAATTTCAAGCTCTTAAAGTTTTTATAGAAAAAACTCAAGAAAGGGTATCAGGCACAATAAGACTTAAGCTTTATAAAGGAAATGTAATTGTAGTTGGTAGAAAAAGTCCTTATAGTCTTTATAAAAAAGATTTGGTAAGTTTTGATAAAAGTGAGGAATATAATCCTAAGGATGCAGAAGGGTTTATAAGACTTCAAGGATTAAGATTGAAAATTTATCATTTATTAGAAGGGGGAGGTTTATGAAAATCTTTGTAGATACAGCTAAAATTGAAGAAATAAGAAAAGTTAAGGAATGGGGGATTCTTGATGGTGTTACTACAAATCCTACTCTTCTTTCCCAAACTGGTAAACCTTGGAAAGAAGCAGCACTTGAAATATTAAAAGAAGTTCCTGATAAACCTGTTTCTTTGGAAGTAATAGCTACAGATTTTGAGGGAATGGTAAAAGAAGCAAAAGAACTTGCTAAAATGGGAGATAATGTAGTAGTTAAAATACCTTTTACTTATGAAGGAATAAAAGCAGTTCAAGCTTTAAAAGCAGAAGGGATTAAAACTAATGTAACCTTAGTTTTTTCATCTTTACAAGCTTTACTTGCTGGTAAAGCTGGGGCAACCTATGTTTCACCCTTTATAGGAAGGGTGGACGATATAGCTTATAATGGAATGGAAGTTTTAGAAGAAATAATTCAAATTTATAATTTATATGATTTTGAAACCCAAATTATTGCTGCAAGTATTCGTCATGTAGATCATGTTAAAAATTGTGCACTTTTAGGAGTTGATATAGCAACTATTCCTTTTAAAGTAATAGAACAGATGTTTAAACATCCTCTTACAGATGTAGGATTAAAAAGATTTCTTGAAGATGCAAAAAAAGCAAATATAACTATACTTTAATGTCTCAACTGGATATTCAGTTTTTTTACTTAATAAATCATTTTAGAAATTCTATTTTAGATAATATTTTGCCAATTTTTAGTGATCCTAAGTTTATTAATGCATTTTATATATTAGTTAGCTTTTTTTTATTGATTAAATATTCTTTTAAAAAATATTTGGTCATTTTTTTATTTATGATTTTAGGTTTTTTTATAACAGATTTCAGCTGTGCAAGAATTTTTAAGCCCTATTTTAAAAAAGAAAGACCCTTTGTTAGTATTCCTAAGGTTTATTATTATTCTGATGGAAAATTTGAATTTCTTTCTCAACCCAAGAGTAAAAAGAATACACTTAGTTTTCCTTCTTGTCATGCAGGAAATTCATCCTTTATTTCTTTTTTTCTCTCTTTTTTCTATCCAAGATTAGCTCTTATCCTTTATCCCTTTTTTATTTTAGTGGGATGGTCAAGGATTTATTTAGGGGTCCATTTTCCTTTTGATGTGCTTGGAGGGTGGCTTTTAGGCTTAATCTTAGCCTTTATATTTTTCAAACTTTGTAAAAAAGTTTTATATAAAACCTGATGCAAAATAGGAGATTTACATTTGCTCTTCTTTTCATTTTAATTCTTTTCTTTTTAAAAACTATTTATCTTTATTTTTTAGATCTTCCTCTTTCTTATGATGAAGCCTATTATTGGGATTGGTCAAGGTTTTTAGATTTTGGTTATTACAACAAACCTCCTATGATAGCTTGGATTATAAGATTGGGAACTGAAATTTTAGGAAATACCGAATTTGCAGTAAGATTTCCAGCCTTAATTTTTATTACCCTAACTTTATTTTTTTCTTATTTATTAATTTATAAATATTTTAACGAGTTTAATGCTTTTTTACTTTTATTAACCCTTTCCTTTATCCCTATTTTAACAGTTTACAGTTTCATAATGACTATAGATCCACCTTTATTATTTTTTTGGGTTTTGTCTTTATTTTTCTTTATAAAATATTTAGAAAATCCCAATTATAAAAATGCCACTTTTACAGGAATCTTTATAGGATTTGGTCTTTTAACTAAACAAACTATGTTTGCTTTTTTATTTCTTAGTGCACTTTATTTGTTAATCCTTAAGAAGGAATTAGTTTTTAAAAAAGAAACTTTTCTTCTTTTTTTTATATCTCTTTTAATTTACTTTCCTAATTTTTATTGGAATTATACTCATCAATTTCTTTTAATAAAACATACTGAAGAACATTTTAGCAGAAAAACTTTATCCATTTATTCTTTTTTGAGTTTTTTAAGAGACTCAATAGGTGTTTATACACCTCTATTTTTATTTTTTCTTTATACAGGAAAGACTTATACTAAAGAATTTCTTAGAAAAGGATCTTCAAAAAGTTTAAAATTTTTATATTTTCTTTCTTTTCCTGCTGTTTTAGGTTTTATATTTCTATCTTTTTTTATTAAATTAAATGTAAACTGGATTTTACCTTTTTGCCTAACAGGTTTTATTTTTTTCTTTGCTTATGTTTCTTTTTCTAAGAAATGGAAAATTTTAGTTTTCACTAATTTAATTTTAAGTTTAATTTTGTCTTTTTTAATTTATCTTTTTGGTTATTTTTCGGATAAATTTCCAGAGCCTTTTCAAGTTTTATTAGAGAAGTTTAAGGGATGGAAAATTCTTGCAGAAAGGGTTGAAAGACATTATAATGAAAAATTAGCTTTAGTGACAGATCGTAGAGATATTGCAGCAGTTCTTTCTTTTTATGTTAAAGGACATCCAGAAGTTTACGTTATTCAGTTTAGTAAGTATCCTGAAAATCAATATCATTTATGGAGAAATGCAAATACTTTGATAGGAAAAGAGGTGTTAGTAATAAAAAAGGGTTTTTTAGCACCCTCCTATTTAGAAAAATTTGAAAAGGTTGAGGAAATAACTATAAAAATAACCAAAAAAAGGTATAAAAACTATTCCCTTTGGAAAGGTATTTTTAAACTATAGAATTAGTTATGGCTTATTATTGTCAAGAATGTGGCTATAAAAGTTTAAAATGGTTTGGGAGATGTCCTGAGTGTGGGGCATGGAATACTCTTGTTGAAGAAAAAGAAAGTAAGGATAAGAAAAAAGCCACTTTTGAAAAGGCAAAAGTTCAAAAACTTTCTGAAATTATTTTTAAACCGCAGAAAAGATTAAAAACGGGTTTAACAGAATTTGATCAAGTGTTAGGAGGAGGGATTGTTTCTTCATCTTTAATTCTTATAGGAGGAGATCCTGGTATTGGTAAATCTACTTTATTAACTCAAATAGCAGGATTACTTTCTGAAAAAAAAGTAAAAGTAGTTTATGTTTCGGCAGAGGAATCTCTTGAGCAAATAAGTTTAAGAGTTGAAAGATTAAAAATAAATAGGGATTTTTATTTTATTTCTGATACCAATTTAACTTCAATTTTAGAGACAGTAGAAGAGATAAAGCCACAGCTTTTAATTATAGATTCTATACAGACTGTTTATCTTCCAGAGCTTGAAAGTTCTCCTGGGGGAGTTTCTCAAGTAAGAGAATGTGCTAATGTACTTATGCGTTTAGCAAAGGAAAAGGGTATTATTGTAATTTTAGTAGGGCATATTACAAAAGGTGGTATTATAGCAGGCCCCAAAATTTTAGAACATCTTGTAGATGTGGTTCTATATTTAGAAGGAGAAAAAGAAACAGGTTTTAGAATTTTAAGAGCTGTTAAGAATCGCTTTGGTCCTGTAAATGAGATAGGAGTTTTTTTAATGACTGAAGAAGGACTTATCCCCCATTCTCAATATGAAGACTTTTTCTTATCAGAAGAAGGAAGCTATTTTTGTGTGATAGAAGGAACAAGACCTATTTTAGTTACTGCTCAGGCCTTAGTAACTAAGAGTTATTTTGCTGTTCCAAGAAGAACAGCTGTTGGATTTGATCCTATTAGACTTTCTCTTTTAGTTGCTATTTTAGAAAAAAAACTTGGTTTTAACTTTAGAGATCAGGATATTTATGTAAAAATAGCAGGTGGTTTAAAAGTAAGAGATCCTTCTGCAGATTTAGCAATTGCAATGGCATTAATTTCAAGTTTACTTGAAAAACCACTACCAACTAAAACAGTTTTTATAGGAGAAATAGGGCTTTCAGCAGAATTAAGAACTGTAAGAGATATAACTTTAAGGCTAAAAGAGGCTGAGAAAAAGGGTTTTAAAAAAGCCTTTATTCCAGAGTCAGCAAATATTAAAGAAAAGGAATTTAAAATAGAGATTTTACCTTGTAAAAGGGTATCTGAAGTATGTAAATATGTTTTTAGTTAAAAATGTTTGATAATCTACTTTCTTTATGGAATAATAGAGAAGAATTAAGAATCTTTTTAGGGAAACATCCTTATTTAGGTCCAATTTTATTTATAGTTCTTCAAGCTTTACAAGTTATCATAGCTCCCATACCTGGAGAGGCAACAGGATTTTTAGCAGGTTTTTTCTTTGGAGCTTTTAAGGGTTGTTTAATAAGTACTATTGGAATTATCATAGGTTCTTCTTTTGCCTTTTATATAGGAAGATTTTTCAAAAAAAAGATTTTAAGTAGATACGAACAATCTCCTTATTATTTAAAAATTAAAAAAGTCTTTAAAAAATATGGAATTACTGGAACTTTTTTTCTTTATTTATTCCCAGGTTTTCCTAAGGATATTTTAAATTACCTTTTAGGAGTTATGCCCATTTCTTTTAAAGCTTTTATTTTTGTGTGTACCTTAGGAAGAATTCCAGGAACATTTGCTCTATCTTTACAAGGGGATGTAGTATATGGAGGGCATCCCTATAAAATTTTCTTTGTATCCACTATATTTGGGCTTTCTTTTATAATTTTTTTTCTTTTTAAGAAAAGATTTACCATTTAATTCTTACTTTAACTCCTCTTTCAGCTAAATATTCTTTAATTTCTTTTATAGTATACATTCCATAATGAACCATAGAAGCAATAAGTGCAGCATCTGCTTTTCCTTCTGTTAAAACCTGATAAAGATGTTCTGGATGCCCAGCTCCACCAGAAGCTATAATTGGGATATTTACAGCCTCTGCTATCATTCTTGTAATAGTAAGTTCATATCCTTCTTTTGTTCCATCTGCATCAATAGAATTTAGACATATTTCTCCAGCACCGAGATTTTCTGCCTCCTTTGCCCACCAAACTGCATCTATTCCCATAGGTTGTCTTCCGCCCTTAATCCAAACTTCATATCCAGAGGGTATTTTAGAAGAGGGTTCTACTTTTTTTACATCCATTCCAAGCACTATACATTGAGAACCAAAGGCTTTAGCTCCTTCATATATAAGTTTAGGGTTTAAAACAGCAGCAGTATTTATTGATACTTTTTCAGCTCCTGCCAGTAATACTTCTCTCATATCTTCTAAACTTTTGATTCCTCCCCCCACTGCGAAGGGAATAAAAATGCGTTCAGCAGTTTTTCTTACTACATCAATCATTATTTTTCTATGTTCTGCACTGGCTGTAATATCATAAAAGACTATTTCGTCAGCACCTTCCAGATAATATTTTTCAGCCATTTCAACAGGGTCTCCTACTTCTATATTATTTTTAAATTTGATTCCTTTAGTAGTTTTTCCGTCTTTTACATCTAAACAAACAACAATTCTTTTACTTAACATAATTTTTAAATTTAAAATGAGATTTTAAAAAGTGAAGACCTGAGGAGAAAACTTCTCCTCAAGACTTTAAGCTCAAGTAAACCTAAATCCTCCACCGCTACAAGAAGAATTTTTTAGAGAAGAATCTTTATTAGAATAAAAATTGGAAATAAGTTTTTTTATATTTTTAGAATTGCAATATGGGCATCTTAATTCATAGATTTCTTTATCTTTTAGAACAAGTTTTTCAAAAACTTTTCCACAATTTAAACAGCTAAATTCATAAATTGGCATAATTAAAACCTCCTTTCTAATTTAAAGCATTTTTAAAATAAGGATTTTTTAAAAAAATTCAAGAAAGTTCTGAGAAAATTTTAAAAAGGATTTCTCCTGCTTTTCCTTTTAAAAAATAATCGGTAATAGAATGGGTGTAAGGAGTTTCTTCAAGGTTTATTTCTATGATAGTAGCTTTATTTAATTTTGCCATATAAGGGAGTTGAGAAGCTGGATAAACAACGCCTGATGTTCCAATTATTAACAAGAGATCACACCTTTGAACTTCCCTTTCTGCTTTGGTTTTAGCTTCAAAAGGTATGGCTTCTCCAAAAAATACTACATCAGGCTTTAAAGGAGCTTCGCATTCTTTACATTTGGGATAGGGAAGCATCTCAATAAGTTCTCTTTTTACTTCTTCTTTTTTTCCACAACTTAAACATAAAAGCCATTTACAATTTCCGTGATATTCTATAACATTTTTACTTCCAGCAAGTTGATGGAGTCCATCTATGTTTTGAGTAATTATTGCTTTTAGATAGCCTCTTTTTTCCATTTCAGCTAAAATTTCATGAGCAGGATTGGGTTTAGCTTCAAAAATTATCGCAAACATTTCTCTTATCATTTTCCAAACCTTAGCAGGGTTTCTTATAAATGAGTCAATATGAGCAAATTCTTCAGGATCATATTTACTCCAAAGCCCCTGAGAACCTCTAAAAGTTGGAATACCGCTTTCTACAGATATACCAGCACCTGTAAAAGCTAAAGAATATTTTGAATTTTTTATAAGATCTGCAATTTCTTTATATAAGTTCATTTAAATAGGTTTAGTTTCTTTAAGTAACCAATTTAAAAAGCACTCATTGGTTCTTTCTATTTCTATTTTAGCTATACAAGGACAGGTATAAGAGTGTAATTGAAGAATTTTTTCCTCTACCAAATTTATTAGAGATTCTTTAGTTTTAACAATCATAATAGCTTCTTTAGATTCTTCAATTTTCCCCTCCCACCAGTACATTGAGCTTATTTGAGGATAAATATTAACACAAGCACAAAGTCTTTCTTCAAGAAGGGCTTTTCCTATTTTTTTAGCCTCTTCTTCAGATGCGCAGGTTACATAAAGAAACACTATTTTGTCTTTCATAAAAGTTCCACCTCCACTATTTCATCTTTTTCAAAGCCTAAAAGATCTTCAGGAATACAAAGTATACCATTAGCTTTTACTAAGGTCATAATAAGACCAGATTTACTTAAAAGTGGGGTAGCCAGAAGTTCCCCTTCTTTTTCTTCCAAATAAACTCTTATAAAATCTCTTCTTCCTGCCTGAGAAGAAATACTTTTTGTTAATTTAGCCTTAACTTTTGGTTTGTAAGTTTTATCAGTTAGTCCAAGCATTTTATTTATAACAGGTTTTACAAAAAGTTCAAAACAAATATAAACAGCTACAGGATGACCAGGAAGTCCAAAAACGGGTTTATTATTGCAAACTCCTGCTATAATTGGTTTCCCAGGTTTAATAGATACTCCGTGGAAAATAATGCCTGGTTCTCCAAGCTCATTTATAATTTGAGCAGTCATATCCTTTATTCCAGCACTTGTACCACCTGTGATTAAAATAATATCTGCTAATTCATAAGCTTTATTTACTATAGCTTTTAGCTCTTTATAATCATCTTTAACAATCCCCATTTTAAGAGGAATGCCCCCAGCTAAATCAATTAAACCTGCTAAAGTGAAAGAATTAATATCTCTTATTTTCCCAGGAGTTACCTTTTCTGTATAAGGGATAATTTCATCTCCGGTAAGGATTATAGCGATTACTGGCTTTTTAACTACTTTTATTTGAGAAATTCCTAAGCCTGCGAGTGCACCTATATCTTGAGGTTTTAGTTTATGTCCTTTAGGAATTACAAGTTCTCCCTCCTTTATATCTTCGTCTTCAAAAATAACATTTTCTCCAGGTCCAATAGGTTTTAAAATTTCTATTAAATCTGAGGAAACCACATTTACATGTTCAATCATTACCACTGCATCAGCACCCTCTGGAAGCATTCCTCCTGTTCCAATAGATGCAGCCTCACCTGGATTTAAAGAAAAATCAGGTGCCACCCCCATAGGAATATGCCCTTTTACAGTTAAATAAACAGGCATGGTTTCCTTTGCTCCAAAAGTATCCTGAGACCTTACTGCAAATCCATCAACAGTTGATCTTTTAAAACCAGGCAGATTTTCAGGTGCTAAAATATCTTCATAAGTAATTCTATTATAGGCAGATTCTATAGAAACAATCTCAAAAGAAAGACATCTAAACTCAATATAGTCTAAAAGTAATTTTACACTTTCTTTTAAGGTAAGATATTTTTTATCAAGCATTATCTTTATTATAACCTTTAGATTTTTAAAATAAACCTCTGAGATAGTTTAGAAAAAAATTTTTTTAAAATTAAAAAATTTAAAAAATAGATAAAAAAACAAAAAAAAAACAAAATAATTAATCAAAATCATTAAAAACAAGCAGAAATAAAAATTGACTTATTTTTTTAAAATATTTATAAATTTTTTAAAGATTTATTAAAATAGTTTATTTATAATGAAAAGGAGGTGGGGGTATGGATATTAAATTAACAAGAAGGGATTTTTTAAAGTTATCCATAGGGTCTTTAGTTTTAAGCTCAATTGGAATTAATTTAGAGCCTGTTAAGGCTTATGCAAAAGAATTAAAGATTAAAGATGCCAAAGAGACTACTACCATTTGTCCTTATTGTGGTGTGGGATGTGGAATTATTGTTTATTCTAAAGGGGGAAAGGTAGTAAATACAGAAGGAGATCCTGATCATCCTATTAATGAGGGTTCTCTTTGTCCTAAAGGAGCTTCTCTTTATCAGTTAGCAAACAATCCAACGAGGGTTTTAAAGCCTTTATATAGGGCACCCTATTCTAACAAATGGAAAGAGGTTTCTTGGGACTGGGCTCTTGATAGGATTGCAAGATTGGTAAAATCTACCAGAGACAAATACTTTATAGTTAAAAATGAAAAGGGGCAGGTTGTAAATAGAGTTGAGGCAATTGCTCATCTTGGTTCAGCTGCCCTTGATAACGAAGAATGCTATATTTTACAGAAATTTTTAAGAGCACTTGGAGTGGTTTATATAGATCATCAGGCGCGAGTCTGACACAGTCCAACAGTTGCGGCTCTGGCAGAGTCGTTTGGAAGAGGAGCAATGACCAATCAATTTAATGATCTTAAAAATGCTGATGTAATTTTGGTAATGGGTGGAAATCCTGCTGAAAATCATCCTATTTCTATGAAATGGATCCTTAGAGCTAAAAAAGAAAGAGGGGCAAAACTTGTGGTTGTGGATCCCAAATTTACAAGGACTGCAGCACATGCTGATCTATACGTTCCTATTCGTCCAGGAACTGATATAGCCTTTCTGGGTGGTTTAATTAAATACATTATTGATAATGAGCTTTATTTTAAAGATTATGTAGTTAATTATACAGATGCAAGTTTCTTAGTAGATCCTAACTTTAAAGATACTGAAGATTTAGGCGGTGTATTTTCTGGATATGATCCTGAGAAAAGAAAATATGATAAAACAACCTGGAAGTATCAAGTTGATGAAAATGGAGTTATAAAGAAGGATCCCACTTTAAAGGATCCAAACTGTGTATTTCAACTTTTAAAGAAACATTATTCAAGATATACCATAGATACTGTTTCTGCAATAACAGGCGCACCAAAGGAAAAGTTACTTAAAGCTTATGAAATTATTGCTTCAACAGGAAAGCCAAATAAGGTAGCGACTGAATGTTATGCTATGGGATGGACTCAGCATACTGTTGGTGTTCAAAATATAAGAACCATGGCAATTATTCAACTTCTTCTTGGAAATATGGGAATGGCAGGTGGTGGAATTAACGCTTTAAGAGGAGAATCAAATGTTCAGGGTTCAACAGATGCTGGACTTCTTTTCCATGTTTTACCAGGATATTTACCTACACCAAAGGCTTCTTGGGTAGATTTAAAGACTTATATTGAGAAGAATACTCCTAAAACTAAAGAGCCAAAGAGTTTAAACTGGTGGAAAAATAGACCTAAGTATATTGTAAGTTTACTTAAAGCTTTTTATGGAGATAATGCAACTCCTGAAAATGATTTTTGTTATAGTTATTTACCTAAGCTTGATGATGACAAACAGTATTCTTGGTATGACCTTTTTGATGCTATGTATAAAGGTAAAATTAAGGGATTCTTTGCTTGGGGGCAGAATCCAGCTTGTTCTTCTGCAAATGCTGGTAAAGTAAGAACTGCACTTTCTAAGCTTGACTGGTTAGTTTGTGTAAATCTCTGGGATAGTGAGACAGCCTCATTTTGGAGAGGACCTGGTATGGATCCTAAGAAGATAAAGACTGAGGTATTTTTACTTCCAGCTGCAGCATCCATTGAAAAAGAAGGAAGTATTACTAATTCTGGAAGAATAGCTCAATGGAGATATAAAGCAGTAGAACCTCCTGGTGAGGCAAGACCTGATGCAGAGATTATAAACGAGCTTTATAAGAGAATTAAAGCACTTTATGCAAAAGAAGGTGGAGCTTTTCCTGATCCTATACTTAAGCTTAATTGGAATTATGGAGACAAACATGTTGATACAAAGCTTATAGCTAAGGAATATAATGGATATTTTACTAAGGATGTTACTGTAGGGGATAAGTCTTTTAAGAAAGGAACTCAGGTTCCCAGTTTTGTATTTTTACAGGATGATGGATCAACTGCTTGTGGAAACTGGATATATTCTGGTAGTTATACAGAAGAAGGAAATATGATGGCAAGGAGGGAAAAGGTTGATATAGCTGGTCTTGGGCTTTATCCGAAGTGGGCATGGTGTTGGCCGGTTAATAGAAGAATCCTTTATAATAGAGCAAGTGTTGATCCTAATGGTAATCCTTGGGATCCTCAGAGACCGGTTATTAAATGGGATCCTCAAGCTAAGAAGTGGGTCGGAGATGTTCCTGATGGACCACAGCCACCACTTGCAATGGAAGGAGGAGTATTACCTTTTATTATGAAACCTTCAGGTGTAGGAACTATATTTGGAGCAGGTCTTGCAGATGGTCCATTCCCCACTCATTATGAACCTGTAGAATCACCCTTTGAAAATCTTCTTTATCCAAAAGTTAGATTTAACCCAGTTGCAAGAATTTTTAAGGATACACCTCTTGATAAGATTATACTTGGTGCTGATCCAAAATATCCTTATGTTGCAACTACATATAGAGTTACTGAGCATTGGCAGACAGGGCTTATGACGAGAAATATGCCTTGGTTACTTGAGCTTCAGCCTCAGGTATTTGTAGAAATGAGCAAAGAATTAGCAAAGGAACTTGGAATTAAAAGTGGAGATAAAGTAATTGTTACTTCTCCAAGAGGAAAGATTTGGGCAATAGCAATAGTTACTGAAAGAATTAAACCTCTTAAAATTATGGGGCATACTTGTCATGTTGTAGGAATACCTTGGCATTATGGATGGAGATGGCCTGAAGATGGAAGTGGTGGAGATAGCGCTAATCTTTTAACTCCACCTGCATATGATCCAAATACTTCTATTCAGGAAACTAAATGTTTTGCAGTAAATATAAAAAAGGCATAGAAAAAGGGGGTTAAAAAATGGGAAGAAAAGCACTTCTTATAACACCAGATTTGTGTATAGGATGTAGGGCTTGTCAAGTAGCGTGTAAATCTTGGAATGGATTGCCAGCAGAAAAAACAAAGAATAACGGGACTCATGAAAATCCTCCTGATCTTTCAGGAAATACTTATAATAAAATAAGGTTTATAGAAAAATCTGTTGATGGTGAAGTGAGATGGCTTTTTGTTCGTCAATCCTGTATGCATTGTGGGGAGCCTGCTTGTGTTTCAGTTTGTCCTGTTGGGGCTATGCAAAAGGATTCAGAGACAGGGATTGTATTTTATGATAAAAATGTTTGTATAGGTTGTCAGGCATGTAGATCAGCTTGTCCTTTTGATATTCCAAGATATGATAAACAAGGAAAGGTTAGTAAATGTCATATGTGTATAGATAGGGTTAAAGCTGGGCTTGTTCCAGCCTGTGCCAAGACTTGTCCAACAGGAGCTATAAAGTTTGGAGAAAGGGATGAGCTTATAGCTAAGGCAAAGGCTGAAGGATATAAGATTATTTATGGTGAAAAGGAATTAGGAGGCTTAGGACAGGTATTTGCTATTAATGAGGCACCAAGTTATTACCAACTTGCAGAAAATCCAAAAGCACCTGAGAAGGTTGTTGCTCTTGGTGAGATGTTAAGGATTCTTGTTGCTAAAGGAATTCCTATTAATAACTCCATAATTAGAGAATTCCTTAGCTAAGGATTTTCATTTTTAAAATTTCTAAAGAAAGGGGGAGGATCCCCCTTTCTTTTTTAAAATTTTATAATAAATTTTCTTAAAATTTTAGAGGATAAATTATGGAGATTAAAAGAATAATTAATGAACTTAAAGAAGAAAGGCCCTATTTAAAAAGCCCTCTTGAATTATATGAAAGGGTTTTAGAGTTTAATAGAAAATGTGAAAAAATTATAAAAGATAAGGCTAAAAATAATCTATTAGATGAAATTATTAATGAATTTTCTTCAATATTTGAAATCCCTTATGAATTTAGTTCTTTTTTAAAAACTTCTATACTAAATAGTGCCAAAGATCCCTTTTCTGAACCAAAGAGTATTTTAGAACTTCCTATAAGTGAAGAAGAAACCTCAAAAGAAGAGATTAAAAGAGCTCTTTTTATTCTCTCTAAACCTTTTTTTATAAAATATAGAGAATCTTTAAAGAAAAAGAAAAAGTTTGAAGAGATAGGAAGATGTGTAGTTTGTGGAGAACCAGTATCTTTAACTATGATAGATAGTGAAAATAAAAGACACATGGTTTGTACTGTATGTGGGCATGAAGAAGAAATATTTAGAATTGGGTGCAGTTATTGTATGCAAAAGATTTGTGAAAAGATTGATCTTTTAGTTGATGAGGATGAAATAAGAGTTGAATTATGTAAGGATTGTAAAACTTATATTAAAAGTTTCAAAGATGAAGTTTATCAAAAATTTAAAGATCCCTATTTAATAGATATAATAAGTTTACCTCTTGATGTAGTTGCTCAAGAAAGAGGTTATATAAGAAGGTCTCCTAATATTATAGGAATTCAAAGAGTTGTTTAAAGGTGGGGAAGAAAGTCTTTCACGAAGTTGTTTCTTTAGAATCTGCACTTAAAAATCTTTTAAATTCTTTTAAAGAAAAGGTAAGGTGTCCTTTATCTGAAGAGATAATCCCAGTAAAAGAGGCTCTTAATAGAGTTACAGCAGAGCCTGTTTTTGCTAAGCTTTCTTCTCCTTATTTTCATTCATCTGCTATGGATGGTTATGCAGTTAAATCAAAGAGTACTTTTTCTGCAACAGAAAAAGATCCGGTTCGATTAAAAATAGGAGAATCTGCAGTCTGGATTGAAACAGGAGATCCTCTTCCAGAAGGATTTGATGCAGTTATTCCTGTTGAGGAAGTTAATATTAAAGAAGGATATATTGAAATTTATAAAGCCTATCCTCCTTATCATGATGTAAGACCGGTTGGTGAAGATATTGTTGCTACAGAACTTATAATACCTGAAAATCACTTTATCAGAGCAGTAGATATAGGTGCTATGCTTGCAAGTGGTATTTTAAAAGTAAAAGTAAGGAAAAAACCTTTAATTGGAATAATTCCTACAGGTTCAGAATTAATAGAGCCTGAAAGAATTGAAGAAGGCTTTTTAAAACCACCTACTTTAATTGAATATAATTCTTCAGTTTTAGCTAATCTTATAAAGGAAGATGGAGGAGAACCTAAAATATATCCCATAGCTAAGGATGAGGAAAAATCTATAGAAGAAAGAATTTTTAAAGCTTATGAAGAATGTGATCTAATTCTTTTAAATGCTGGTGCAGGTTATGGGAAAGAGGATTTTACTTATAAAATTATAAACAAGCTTGGAGAGGTTATAATTAATGGAGTTGCCATTAAACCTGGTAAACCTTTTATAGCAGGTTTTATCAAGAATAAACCAGTTTTAGGAATTCCTGGTTATCCAGTTTCAGCATTTATCTGTTATAATTTATTTGTAAGACCTCTCATAGAACTTTTTTTAGGAGTAAAACTTAAAAAAGAAGAAAAAATTCAAGCTATTCTTTCAAGACAGATATTTTCTACTATAGGAGTTGATGAATTTATAAGAGTGAAGGTGGGGAAAGTGGGAGAGAATTATATCGTTTCCCCTGTTGGTAGAGGAGCAGGTCTTCTTATGTCTGTTGTTAGAGCTGATGGCTATATAGTTATTCCCTCTGGTTCTGAAGGTTATTCTCAAGGAAAGCTTGTAGATGTGTATTTGTGGAAAACAAAAGAAGAAATTGATAACACTATCGTTTGTATAGGAAGCCATGATAACACCCTTGATGTTATCTATAATTATCTAAGAAAAAAATATCCCCATATAAGTCTTTCTTCAGCTCATGTTGGTTCTATGGGAGGTTTAATTGCTATAAAAAAGGGAGAGGCTCATGTGGCAGGAACTCATCTTTTAGATGAGGTAACAGGAGAATATAACATCCCTTTTATTAAAAGAATATTGCCTGAGAAAAAAGTAGTTTTGATTAATTTAGTGTATAGAATTCAGGGACTCATTGTAAGAAAGGGGAATCCTAAAAATATAAGAAATTTTGAAGATTTAAAAAGAGAAGACGTGATTTTTATTAATAGACAGGCAGGTTCCGGAACAAGGCTTCTTTTGGATAAGCATCTAAAAGAATTAGGAATAAATCCTTCAGAAATTAAAGGCTATGAAAATGAAGAATACACCCATATGGGGGTTGCACAAGCTGTAGCGAGTGGAAGGGCAGATGTGGGATTGGGCATTCTTGCTGCAGCTAAAGCACTTGACCTTGACTTTATTCCCATAACTGAGGAAAGATATGACCTTTTAATTGCAAAAGAATTTTTAGATTTGGAAATTATTCAAGCACTTCTTGATATTATAAAAAATGATAAAGAATTTAGAAATGCGGTTTTAGCTTTGGGAGGTTATGATATAAGAGACATGGGAAAAGTAATTTATGAAAATTAACTCTTTATTAAATCCTCTAAAGTAATTTCTGAAAAATTTTTAGTTAAAATGGATAGCTTTTGAGAAAAGCTATCTCCTTCAGGAAGCTTAAGCAGTTCTTGAAATTTATTAAGCCCTACTACTTTAGTAATATTTATTTTTTGTAAAGGTTTAACAAAGAAAACTTCTTCATCCCTTACAGCTACAAAACCCTCTTTTTCTAACTCTTGTAAAATGCTTTCTAAAAGAATAGGTGATACATTTAAATATTCTGAAAATTCAAAAATGTTACAGGGTTTTCCTTCTATAAAATTTTTTCCAAGAAGATAAAGAATATATAATTTTAAATAGGGATGAGAAGGGTCTATAGGAATTCTTTTCCAAATTTTTTGCTCTAAAAAAACTACTAACTCAGCACCCAAAAGAAATACTAACCAGTTCACAAATAGCCATACTAAAAATAAAGGAATAGCAGAAAGAGAACCATAAACCTTAGAGTATCCCACTGCATATTTTACATAAAAAGAATAGAGATAAGAAGACAAAGTCCACAAAATAGTTGAAAAAAATGCACCTATTAATGCTTCTTTTTTAGGTACATCCTTAGCTGGGAAATATATATACATTAAAAAGAAAATAAATGCAAGAATTAATAGTATGAAAAAATTGGAAAAATTTCCAAGATAAAAATAAGAATACACAGGCATAAAAAAAATAAAAGGGACTATAGTTATACATACCCAGAAAAAGATTATTCTTTGTATAAAATTTCTTCTTTTCGAACTTTCAAAAATTCTATTTAGGATTTCTTCAATCTGAAAAAGAAGTCCTAATCCCATAATAAAATAACCTATAAGACTAAATTTTCCTAATGGAAAAGTTTCAAGTTTTTTAACCAATTCTAAAATTGTATCCATAACTTTTTTGGTAGCTTCTGGAGTGAGGTATTGAGCAATATTTATAAAAACTTGCTCTACAAATTTTTGTTGAGGTATAAAGATTTTACTTATAGAAAGTACTAAACCTAAAAGAGGAACTAAAGTAAGAAGTGTATTAAAAGTTAGCCCTTGCGCACAAAGGAGAAGGTCATCTTTCTGGAGTTTTTTTAAAAAAGTTATAATTGCTATTTTAAAAGAAAGAAAAGCATTTTTAAAATTCATAACGTTTCCATTTTAATAGAGCTCTTAATTTTATGCAAGAAGAAAATAAATTCTGACTACTTGCTGAAATTTTTGATATAAAATAAAATTAAAATTAGAAAAAATTAAATTAGGAGGTTTTATAGGTATGGATATTGAAGAACTTTTTTTAGAGGGTGCAAGGATCCTTACTTTAAAACAATTTGATTCTGCTTTAGAAATTTTTAATAAAGTTCTTGAAATAGATCCCAATCATATTAAAGCTTTAGAGGCAAGAGCAGTTATTTATATGCAAAAAAATGAATTAGAGCTTGCTCAAAATGATTTAGAAAAAGCAATTAGTATAGAGCCAGAAAATGCAAGACTTTATTTTCGTTTAGGACAGATTTATTATAGAAAAAAGGATCTTGATAAAGCATTGGAATTATTTACTAAAGCCATTGACCTTGAACCTACTTATCCAGCAGCTTATATGGCAAGAAGTCAAGTTTTAAGAGAAAAGGGACTTGAAGAGGCAGCAGATTTAGAATTAGATAAGGCAGTAGCTGTACAAAGAGAACTTGCCAAAGCAAGAAGAGTTGTAGATTTTTAGTCTTCTACAATAACAGTCCAGTTAAAGGGATCCTCTTTTTCTCCATATTGGATTCCTGTAATGTATTCAAATAACTTTCTGGTAAGTTCCCCGGTTTTACCTTCATTTATGATATAAGATTTGTCCTTATAACAAATTTCTCCTACCGGACTTATTACTGCAGCTGTTCCTGTTCCAAAGCATTCTTTTAAGGTCTTATTTTCAATACTTTCTATTATCTCATCTATAGAGATTCTTCTTTCTTTTGTAGGGATACCTAATTGGGGAGCTAATTTTAAAACTGAATCTCTTGTAATACCTGGTAAAATAGAACCTGTTAAAGCAGGGGTTGCAAGTTCATTATCGAAATAAAAAAAGATGTTCATACTTCCCACTTCTTCTACATATTTTTTTTCTTTGGCATCAAGCCAAAGAACCTGGGTATATCCCTTTTTTTGTGCCAGTTCTTGAGCTTTGAGACTGGCAGCATAATTTCCACCTGTTTTAACCTCCCCAGTTCCTCCAGGGCAAGCCCTTATATATTCAGTAGTTACATAAATTTTAACTGGATTAAATCCTTCTTTATAATAAGCTCCAACAGGAGACAGAATTATAATAAAAAGATACTCAGAACTTATTTTTAGACCGAGATTAGGTTGAGTAGCAAAAATGAGAGGTCTTATATAAAGAGCTGACCCTTTTTTCTTTGGTATCCAATCTTTATCAATTAAAATAAGAGTTTTAATTGCTTTAAAAACAAATTCAGGGTCAACTTGAGGGATACAAAGTCTTTCAGCAGAGCGATTAAGTCTTGCAATATGATCCCATACACGAAAAAGTCTTATTTTACCATCAATTCCATAATAGGCTTTTAATCCTTCAAAAACTGTTTGGGAATAATGCAAAACTATAGCAGCAGGATGTAATTCTATATTAGAAAAGGGTTGTATTTTAGGTGAGTGCCATCCTTTATTTTCTTCATATTTCATTATAAACATATGAGGAGTGAAAATTTTCCCAAAAGGTAGTTCCTCAAATTGAGAAACTTTCCTTTTTTCAGGCTCAGCTAAATTAATTTCTATTTCCATTCTTTTTTCCTCCTGCAATTTTTATCTCAGAATAGAAAAATTATGTTCAAAAGAGAAAAATATACCTTTTATCAATTTTTGACAAGACCTAAAATATATTTTAAACTAAGATCATTATGGCATTAAAATTTAATCAAAGCAAAGTTTCTTTAAGACTTCTAAAAGAAAAGAGTGACTCCATAATATTAGGAGAAATTTTACATAATATTTGGGAACTCCTTTTGAGTCATAAAGAAAATGTCTTTTCTTTGCCTTTAGATTCAGAAGAATTTAAGAGCGAAATAGAAATTTATATAAAAAAGGCTTTAGCCTCTTATCAAGAGCCCCTTCCACAAAGAAAATATCTTTTAGAGAGAGCATTTAATATTATAAAAAATATGTTTAAAAGTGAAGAATTTCAGAAATTTAAAGAGCTTTTTGTAGAAAGTGAAGTTTTAGCTGTATATAAAGAGCCAGAAGGATTTTTTGTAGAAGAAGATCAGATTCAGGATTTAAGACCAGATTTAATAATAAAGAAACCTAATGAATGGATTATTCTTGAATTTAAACTTCACAGGGAGTTTGAGGAAAGTCAATTGGAAAGATATTTTTCTTTGTTGAAAAAAGTATTCCCCAATGATAATATAAAAGTATACTTAATTTCTTTTGAACCTTTTAAAATTGAATTAAAGTATTGTAAAATAAGTAAACCAGATGAACCAAGCTCTCTTCATCCCGTCCAACTCTCACTTTTTAAAAACCTTAACTAATTTCTTTTTAGATAAACATTCCTTAGATGACATAAAAACTCTTAAAGTTTGGTGTATTTTTCCTACTAAAAGATCAGGGCTTTATTTTAAAAATTATCTTAAAGAAAAACTTAAATTAAAAAAAATTGAGGCAGGCTTTTTTCCAAGAATTTACTCTTTTGAGGAATTTATAGAAGCTCTTTATACGAATTTGATTAGCTCCCCCTTTCCTCAAGTTCCTTCTATACTTAGAGTTTTTGTTTTTCTTGAGGTCCTGAGTAAAAGATTAAATTTTTTTTCTAAAAAAGAAGAGGATAATTTTGAAAAGTATTTTAACTGGGGAATAAAGTTTTTAGAAGTTTTTGAAGAATTTGAAAAAGAAGGAAAGATTCCAGAAAATTTGCTTTATCCTCCAGAGGGTCTTCCAGAATTAGCTAAAAAACTTTTTGAAGAATTAAAAACTACCTATTTAGAATTTTCCTCTCTTATAGAGGAAAAAGGTTTTTCTTATTATTCTTATAGATTAAAAAAAGTAAGAGATGTCCTTAAGGAAGAAAAAGTCTTTAATAATAATATTTTTAATGAGATAAATGAAGTATGGTTTATTGGTTTTGCAGCCTTAAGGAGAGTAGAGGTTGAGATTTTAAAATATTTTAAAGAAAAATTTAAAAGTTATTTTTTTATTTTTGAAGCCTATGAGCCTATTCCTTCAATAATTAGGGATACTCTTAAAGCTCTTGAGCTTGATTATAAATGGATATCTCCTGATTATTATGAAAAAAAAGAAATTAAAGACCCTCAAATTTACTTTTATGAAACTACAGATCCCCATTTAGAGGTTAAGTCAGCTTTAGAGTTTATTCCTGAGAGTCTTAAAAATCCTGATGAAATAGTTATAGTGGTTCCTAATCCCTTTAATTTACTTCCTCTTATTTATACTTTGGAGGGGAAAGAGAATCCTATAGAAGTGAATATAACCCTTCAGTATCCAATCACTAAAATCCCTTTAAATCAATTTCTAAAAAATCTTATTAGAGCACAAAAAGAAAGAGAAGAAAAATTTTATCCCACTCAGGTGTATTTAAAAATTCTTAAACATCCTTATTTTTTAGCACTTGAATTCGAAGGAGGTATTTCTTTTCAAAAAATTATAAAAGAAATAGAAGATGAACTGAGGAAAATAGGGTATCTTAAAATAACCCTTGATGAAGTTGAAAATTTAGTTCCTAAATACAGAGATTATTTAGAAAAAATTCACAAGATCTTTTTTAGAAATTGGGAAAGCATAAAAACCCCTTTTGAATTTTCTGAGAATCTAAAAAATATTTTAAATTTTTTTGAACCTCTTTTTGAAAAACTAAAAGATGAAGATTCTTGGCATTCAATTCTTTTGAGAAATTACATACATGTTCTTGAAACAAAGATTTTTCCTATATTTGAAGAGGAGACCTATTTAAAAGATAAAAGTTTTTCAGGAAGTTTTCTTTTAGAGATTTTAGAATATCTCCTTAAAGAAGAGAAAATTCCTTTTATAGGGGATCCATTAAAAGGGCTTCAAATTATGGGATTTTTAGAAACAAGGCTTCTTTCTTTTAAAAAAGTTATTATTTTGGATGTAAACGAAGGTTTTTTGCCCCCTGCTCCTTCTTTTAATCCCCTTCTTACAGATGAGATAAAAATTTACCTTGGCATTCCTATTTTTAGAAATGAATTATGGGTTTATTATTTTGAAAGGCTTATCAAGAGTGCAGAAGAAGTTCATCTTTTTTATATTTTTGTAGAAAAAGGTAAAACTCAAGAATTTAGAGAACCTTCAAGATTTATTCAAAAACTAAAATGGGAACTTGAAAAAGAAGAAAAAAAGCCTAATGAGAAATTAATTCCTCTTTATTTTGAAATCCTTCCTGAAAAAGAAGGAATTCCTAAAACTAAAGAAATAAAACAAAGTCTTTTAGATCTTATTAAAACTACAGAAATAAGTAGATACTTTTTAGAAACCTACCTTAGATGCGGAGTGAAGTTTTATTTTAAATACCTTTTAAAGTTAAAAGAAGAAACAAAAATAGGTTTAAGGTCTTTTGATATTGGTAATTTTATTCATGAATTTTTTGAAAATATTTTTAGAGAATTAGAAGGAAAGGAAGTATTAATGGAAAATGTTTATAAAGAAAATGAAGTTTTAGAAAAACTTGAAAATCTTTGGCTTTCTTACAAGTTTGAGAGAAAGATGGATGCTCTTTCGCATTTTCTTTCTAAAAAAATTGCTGTAGAAACTATTAGAAAATATTTCAATTATCTTATTGATAAAGAGAGAGCTGGGGAAATCAAAAGCACAAAAATTTTAGGTGTAGAAAGATCCTTAAAGCTACTTACTGAGTGTAATTTATTTGATCCCTCCTATGAGGAGTTTAGAAATTTTAAAGTTCTTTTTAGTGGAAGAACTGACTTTTTAATTAAGAGAAAAGAAGGAATTACTAAATATCTTATTCTTGATTTTAAAAGTAATCCTGATATTAGGCCTTATTCTGGTAAAGAAAAAATTGATAAAATGTTCTCTTTTTCACTTTCTGACAAGTTTGATAATTTATCTCTTTATGAGGTGGCAGATATTTTTGGTTCAGATCTTTCTGGTTTTCAGCCTCGATTTTATTATTATCTTTTTTATCAACAAAAAGAAAAATTCATTACTGAAAATGATAAAGAGTTTGTGGTGATAAATGCAGGTTTTATAACCCCTTCTGACTTTAAAAACCCTGAAAAATTTGTTTTTAATCTTTCTAAAAGAGGTGAGTGGGCAAAGATTTATGACTATTTTAAGAACAGATTTAAAAATTTGCTTGAATGGATCTTAAATCACATTATAATAAGTGATAAATTTTATCTCCCAGCTGATGATAATATTTGTAAATACTGTGAATATAAGGCTCCCTGCAAGAATTATAGATATCTTTTAGAGTAAAAATATTATGTTGTGGTTTGAAGAAGAGCTTAATTTTGAAGAAGATAAAAGTTTTATTTTGGAAGAAACTTTCAAAAAAAATAAAGAATTAGAAAAAATTGCAGAAAGGGTTTTAAATTTAGAGCCCATAGATTTTGAGTCTGCTCTAAAACTTTATAGAGAAGGAGATCTTTTCTTTTTAGGAGAGCTTGCAAGAAAGGCAAAAGAAAAGCTACATGGTAAAAAATACTATTACACCATAAATAGGCATATTAACTATACTAATATTTGTGCTATTGATTGTAAATTTTGCGGATATCATAAAAGGTTAGGGGAAGAGGGAGGTTATACTTTAGAAATTGATGAAATTTTAAAAACACTAAAAGAAACTCCAGAATTAAGAGAAGTTCACATTGTAGGAGGCTTAAATCCTAAACTTCCCTATGAATATTACATAGATTTAATTCGCAAGATAAGATCTGCCTTTCCTGAAATTCATATAAGAGCTTATACTTGTGTAGAGATAGATTGGTTGAGTAAAATTTCTGGGAAATCTGTTAAAGAAGTATTGGAGGAGTTAAAATCTGCAGGGCTTAATTCAATTCCTGGGGGAGGGGCTGAAGTTTTTTCAGAAAGAATAAGAACTGAGCTTTATCCCAAAAAAATATCTTCTGAAAGATGGATTGAGATCGCTAAAACTGCCCATAGTCTAAATATTCCAACTAATGCTACTTTACTTTTTGGGCATATAGAAACAGATGAAGAAATAATAGAGCATCTTATAAAATTAAGAGAAATACAAGAAGAAACAAAAGGTTTTTATTGTTTTGTTCCTTTGGCTTTTATTCCCGAAGGAAATAGCCTTTCCTATCTTCCAGGACCTTCAGCACATAAAATTTTAAAGGTTATTGCTATTTCTCGCATAATTTTGAACAATTTTCCACATATTAAGGCTTATTGGGTATTTTTGGGGGTAAAGCTTGCTCAAGTAGCTCTCCTTTGGGGAGCAGATCATTTTCATGGAACAGTAATTGAAGAAAAAATAAGTGAGTTAATGAAGGGAGAGCCAGTTATCCGTCTTTCTCCCCTTGAAATACAAAGACTAATTAGAGAAATCGGCGGAGAACCAGTTTTGTTGTAAATATACTTGGAATGAGTAATTATAAACTTTCCATTCTTATCCCTACTTACAATCGGCTGGATCTTTTTAAAGAAACCCTTAATTCAATCCTTCCACAAGCTCAAGGAAAACCTGTGCATATAGCTATAGTTGATGATGGCTCAACCGAAGGAAACTATGAGTATGCTTTAGAGTTAAGTAAGAAATATCCCTTTATTGAAATAGCGAGGCATGAAAAGAACTTGGGGGTTGGAGTAGCAAGAAATACCCTTCTTGGATTAGCTAAAGGAGATTATTTAATTTTCTTTGATTCTGATGACTTACTTCTTGATAGGGGTTTAGAGAAAATGTTAGATCTTATTGATTCTGAAATTGCTGAGGTTTATGTTTTAAATACTTACCGTGAGAAAGGAAAAAAGCTAAAGTTTAAAATTTTCCCAGAGGATAAAACAGAAAAAAAACTACTTAAAGCTTTTCTTGAGGGGAAATTTTCTGAAGCTTTATATTTAGTGAAATCTGATATAGCAAAAAAGTTTTCCTTTTCTTCCAATTTAAGAGTTATGGAGGATTTACCTTATCAAGGAAAATTGATTCTTCATTCCAAAATAAAAATAATTAATCAACCTTTTGCTATAAAAAGAGATCACCCTCAAAGATTAAGAAAGGTTTCAGATTATTATTTTCAAAATGCCATAGATGCAATTGAAGACCTTTTTAAGAGACTCCCTTCTGAGTATCAATGCTTTAAGCCTTTTGCCTATGCTAAAACTTATCTTGACCTTGGGAAAAGAGCTTATTTAAATAGTGATTTAGCAAAGGCTAAAGATTTTCTTAAGAAGGCAATAGAATGCTATCCAAAAATAAGAAAAGATTTTAAATATTGGAAGCTTAGGTTTAAAATCCTCTTCAAAAATTTTTTGAAAAAATGAGCATTATTAAAATTGAACCCTTTGAGGTTGTTAGCGAAGAAGTTCCCTTTTTTAATCAAATCTTTTTGGTAGAAAAAAGAGCTCTAAACCTTCCTGAACCTTTTTTTGAACACCAAAAAAGATATAAAATTATTAAAGGTTATATAGTAGAGAGAAGAAAATTTTTTGTGAAAGAATATCTTTCGCACTTTGAAGAAGGGGATAAGGAATGGGAAAATCTCTTTTTTTTAAAAAGGCTTGGTTTTAATGTTCCTAAGCCCATTTTTAGATTAAGGACCTCAAAACAATATCTTTTAGCAACCTTAGCTTTAGATGGGACACCTCTTTCTCAACTTTTAATTGAAGATAAAGATCAGAACAATTTTTTTCTTAAAGCTCTTGGAGAACTTCTTGTTAGGCTTCATAAACAAAACCTTTATCATCAAGATTGCTATTTAAATCATTTTTTTTGGGATGAAAAAACTAAAACCCTTGGGTTTTTGGATGTATCAAGGATTTTGGTTAATCCTCGTTTTTCCTTAAAATATAGAATTAAAGACCTTGCCCAGCTTGGTTATTCTTTTGAGGAATATTTAGGAAAAAATGCCCCTCCTCTCTTTCAAAAATTTTTATCCTATTATTTAGATCTCTCTGAAATTAAGCTAAAATGGCTTGTAAAATCTTTAGTTAAATTTAAAGTTTGGTTAATCAGGAAAAGAACTGAGAGGGCAAGAAAAAAAGGGAAGATTTTATAAAATGGTAAAAAAGATTATTGCAGAAGAAATAAAAGATAAGATAATACTTGGAGGTGCAAAAACCTTCGATAAGGTGTTATATATTTATCTTTCCCCTGATAGAAAATATTTACTCTATTCAAATTCAGCAGTTGCTTTACTTAACCATCATGAAGTAAAAAAACCTCTTACTTTATCTCCTAAGGGAATTTCCTTTTTTCTCCAAAGTGGAGTAATACCAACACCTTACACTATTTATGAAGAAGTCTTTAATCTTAGTATAGGAGATTATGTTGTCATTTATTCCCAAAATGGAAGGTTTGAGCTTGAATTTTTTCATGAATTTCCATATCCCAGCTTTAAAAGGATAAAAGGAAAAAAAGCTGACCTTGAGTTTATTCTTTTTTTACTTGTAGAATCCATTTTTAAAAAAATTGATCCAGTTAAAGAAATTTTTCTTTTTCAAAGTGTAGGCAAAGATAGTAATACTATTTTATTAGCCCTTGCTGAAGCTGGACTAAAAAATCAGACTACTGCATTAACTTTAGCTCTTCCAGGTTCAAAGAAAGATGAAAGCGAGCTTGCAAGTGAAATTGCTAAAAAACTTGGATTTAAACATGTAAAACTATATTTGCCAGAAAGAATCACTTCTATAGAAATTGATATACTTGAAAAATATTTTTCTTCTATACCTTTTCCTTGTGCTGATGGAAATCTTTTAGCCTATCCTATGTATCAGTTACAAATAAATTTTTCGGGAAGTAACCTTCTTGATGGAAGCGGAAATGACTATTATTTTGGTCATGTTCCAAGACCAATAGAATATAAAAGGCAAAAAATTTATCCAAAATTTAAATTTTTAAGACCTTTAGGTGAGGCCCTACCATCAGGGAATACAATCCACAAGTTAGCCCGATCTCGTTGTGAAATGGTAGGTTTCATTGGAATTACTTTAGTAGATCTTTTGAAATTCTATCCTCAAGCAGAACCAGTTTATCCCTATTGGTTCTCTGAGGATGAAAAGAGAAAAAATTGGGACTATTTTGACTTGAAAGCTGATGTCTGGGTAACTCATGCGGAATTTGGAAATGTTATAAGGAAAGTAAGCAATTTTACTGACACTTTTGGAGTAAATTTAGTTTTGCCTTGGGCTGATGAGGTATTAGCAGAGTATATAGGGTCTCTTGATGAAGCTGAAGTTTTAGACAGAAAAAATTTTAAGAATAAACTTCCTTTGAGAAAGCTTCTTCTTGAAAGATTAGAGATTGATAGCGATAAAATTGGCAAATTTTCTTATGGTTTCCCGATCCTTTCTTTTTTTGAAATGATGAAAGATAAAGTAAAGGAAGAAGTTTTAAATTGTAAGCTTTGGGAAAGAAAAGGGATAGAAAGATTCTGGAAAGTTTTAGAGGAAAGAGCTAAAAAAGATAAGATTTGGCAAAAGATATATGGAAGGCTTTATTTCTTATCAGCTTTTATTAATCATAGTAAATATTTAAGCTCAAAAGAATTTTGAAAATATTTCAATTGTTCTCTTTTCAAAGACCTCAGGCGAGAAGGCGGTAAGAAAACGTTTTTTAGCATTTTTTCCAAAAAGCTCAAGCTCATCCTTTGGCAAATGATAAATTTTTTTCAAAGCTTCAGCTATAGCCTTAACATCACCCTTTGGCACAAGATAACCAATCGGCTCTTTTGTTGCAAAAATGTCAGGCACTCCTTCGGCATCAGTTGCAATTATTGGGAGCCCTACAGCAAGTCCTTCAAGAACTGCAAGAGGCATCCCTTCTTTAATAGAAGTATGAACTAATACATCAAAAGCCCGAAGATAAAGAGGGACCATTTCTTGCTTTACTTTTCCAACAAAAATTATTTTTTCCTCTAAGGATAGCTCTTTAACCAAAGCTTCACAATCTTTTCTTACAGGACCATCTCCTACAAATACAACCATTGCCATAGGTGTTTCTTTATGTATCGAATGAAAAGCCTTTATAAGATCAATTTGTCTTTTTTCAGGACGGAATTTTGCTACCATTCCAAAAATAAAGGCTTGCTCTGGAAGATTAAGCATTTTTCTTGCTTCATCTTTGTTTAGATTTTCAGGAAAGGTGCTCAAATCAAAGGAAGTATATAATAGCTCAACTTCTTCAGGCTTAACAAGATGTGTAGCTAATAATTCATCCTTTAAAGCCAAACTATTTACTAAAATACAATCTATTTTATTTTTAAAAAATCTAAAAAATAGCCTTCTTCCTGGATGTTTTAAAGTTCCACTTACCACAATGTGATAGATAATTTTTAGCTCAGGGTAAAACAGTTTTGTCAATATGGAATAACGTAAGAATCTCCAACGATGAGTAAGAACAGCTTTTATTTTTTCTTTTTTAACAAAATTTATAAAATATTTTAGAAACTTAAAAGAAAATTTACGTAAAACTTCATTTCTTTTAAAGGGCAAGGGATGAAAACGAGCTAAATCTTGTAAAGTATGAGCATCTTTGAGGTATTCTTCAAAAATTAAAGCATAGGGAGTAAAATCATGTTTTTTTAAAATTTTAAATTGTAGATAATGTCTTCTATTGCCAATTCCATCAAGAAGAAAGGCTATTTTTTTCATTTAAACCCCAGATTAGTCCACTTGTTATCCAGAAAGGAGTAAATCCCGTTCCTTCATCTGTTCCGAAAAAGAAAGAAATTATTAAAAAAGCAAATAAATAACCTAAAAGAAAGCCATGGATTGACTTTTTAGGGTTAAAATGCCACAATTTGTATATCTTAAAGATATTATAAAAACAAAGCAGAAGGAAAGTTATCAAAGTATGGAGTCCGGCTTGGAGCCAAATATTAAGGAAAAGGTTATGAGGGTTCCCATGTCTCAAGGCAAGTTCATTAGTTTGAGGAAGAGATAGCTTTTGTGTCTTCCAACCAATCCCAGTCCCAGAAAAAGGATTTTTAGAGGCTTTTTTAAAGTATATTTGCCACATATAAATTCGTTCTCCCAAAGAGCCAGCTTCTGCATATCTACCTTGAAACAAAAGGTGGATTTTATCACTACGGATGAGTATATTTCTTCCTTCCGGTATTGTAAGAAGTATTCCAATAATTAAACTTAACCCCAAACCTATAGATAACCCTATAATTTTTATAACTCGATGTTTAGATAACACACCTAAAATTAAAGTAGAAAGAATTATAGATAAAAGAGATGCCCTTCTTCCAAGAAGTATTTGCATAAAAAGAGCTAATAAACTTGTGAATAGAAAAAAACATTTAAACTTATTTTTATTTTCATCGAAATACAAACTTAAAAATAAAAAAAAGATAAATACAAAGGCTGAAGGAGTATTAACAATTCCTTTCAGTAAACTTATATCATTGGCGATGAACACTGTACTCGGGCATTGGTTATTTGTTAAGCAAAGCTTAATTCCAGAATATAAGTGATGCAAACTTACAACTAAACAAGTCAGGGCTGGTGGAAGATAAAAGAGAGGAGATTTATAAAATTCGGGTTCTTCCTTTAACTTTAAGGCTAAAAAGAGGGCTAAAGTTATGTGAAATAAATAGTTTTTTAAAAAATCTTCAAAGGTTCTTATTATATTAGGAGGCATAAAAGCAAAGGGAAGAAGAAAGAAAAGAAAAATTGTATTCAGGATAAGAATCCCTTTAGGTAAATTTAAAAGGGCTTTTGGTGCACGCACTAAGTTTATTAAAAAAAGAAGAGTTACTAAACTAAAACCAATCCAAAGAAAAGCTTTAGAATGGGCAAAGAAAATGGTAATCCAGATAGCTAACCAGCTAATAAAGAAAAGCTTATTCATAGAATATCAAAATTATTCTAAAATAAACCTTTGTCAACAGTTTAAAGTTATAAAAATTCCGGTTAAAATCTCAAAATAAGCTTTAATAATAAAATAACAGAAAAATGAACCAGATAGTTATAATTAGACCAAAGATTGGGTTTGGAATCGGTGGAGCAGAGGCTCATGCAGGAATGGTTGCAGTAAAACTTTTAGAAAGGGGTTTTAGAGTAGGAGTAGTTGCTCATACTGTATCTTTTCCAGAAGAAATTCTAAAAAAACTTGAAATTTATAAAGTTAGATGGAAGGGCTTTGGTTCTATTCCAAAGCATCTTTTTTTTATTTATCAAGTAAGAAAAATTCTCTCTAAGCTTTATAATTACCGACTTATAAGCTTTTTTCGTTATCCCTATCCTTCTGACCTTTTTATACTTTGCGATCCAATAGTTGCCTTTTTACAGAAACAGAAGACCTCAATTTTTAAGAACTTTAGCCTGCGTTATAAAATACTTTTGAACCTTGAAAAAAAAGCTCTTTCTAATGCCAAAAAAGTAATCTCCCTTTTTTCCTTAGGGAAAAATCTTATTAAAGAGTTTTATCCAGAGGTATATGACAAAACTTTGGTTTGTTATAGAGGGATAGATTTTAAAAAGTTTAATCCATCTTTAAAGACTCTCAAGATGACTTTTAGGAAAGAAAAGGGTTTTTCTGAAAGGGATTTTTTAATTCTTTTTGTAGGTTATGATATAAAAAGGAAAGGACTAAACCTTTTACTTAAAATTTTGCCAGAGCTTCCAGAAAGGGTTAAACTTTTGGTTGTAGGGGTAGAAGGAAGATCAAATCAAAGGGTAGTTTATTTAGGTAAGATAAAAGAAGTAGAAAAATACTATGCTATGGCTGACCTTTTTGTGCTTCCAACTATGTATGACCCAGGAGCCCTTGCAACTTTAGAAGCCTTAGCTACAGGAACCCCTGTTATCACTACCCCTTATGATGGAACAAGCGAGTTTATAAAAGAAGGGATAAACGGGTTTGTAGTAGAAAGAAACGAATCCGAACTTAAATCTGCGATTTTAAAAACTATGGATCTTACTTTTAACCCTTTTAAAATTTATGAGTCTATAAAAAATTTAACCTGGGATAATTATGTGGACTGCCTTATTTCCCAATTGGAAGTTCTCTAAATTTTATTATTTTACCTCAGATGCTGAAAAAATATTGAAAAAACTTGAGACCGAACCTTTTGAAATAAAATGTATTAAAAAGAGCCCATCCCATAAAAATTTCATTTTAAAGTTTTTTTCAGAAAATTCTCCCTCCCTCTTTTTAAAAGCTTTTATACCAAGACCCTTTAAAAAAAATAGAATAAAAAATTATCTTGAGACTTTTAAAACTTTAAAAAATTTAAATGTTTCTTTGCTTGAACCAGTTTTTCTTTTTTGGAAAAACCCTCAAATAGCTTTTTTAAAAAAAGAGCCCTTTTATGGAGGCATTGTTTTTCCTTATATTGAAAAAGGATTTCTAAAAAGAGAAAATCTATTTTTAGATGATAAAAAGGAAAATATAAATTATAAGCTTATAAAAAACTTAATTTTCTTTCTCTTTAAACTTCATGAAAAGGGAATTTTTCTCAAAGATACCAAATTTAATAATTTTTTTTGTGATTCTGAAGAAAATTTTAAGATTTTTGATCTTGATGGGATAAAATTTTACAAAAAACCGCTTTCTAAATTAGAACGTTTAAGAGATCTTTCAACCTTAGCTATGAGCCTTGAATGGGAAAAAATAGCTAATGCAAGAGCTTTGGTTTTTGATATCTATAAAGAACTTTTTCAAGAGCTTAGAGAAAAAGATTTTGAAAAATTTAGCCAATTTGTAGATAAAAAAAGAAAAAAAAGAGAAAAAGCTTTAAGCTTAAGAAGAAACTAAAAAATAACTTTTGGTCCTTATTTTTAAAGGATAAATTTTATAGTTTTTCAGAATTTCTTCAGGAATATTTTTTTCCATAAATAGAATAAAGCTATTTTTTGGAAGATTTGAACAATTTTTAAGGTAATAAATGTGAGGAATTAATTTATACTTGTATTTTAGATAATACAAAAGATGATGTGGAATTGTTTGACAAAGATAAAGTTCTTTTTTATTACCTATAATATTGGCAATTTCAAAAGCTCCATTTCTAAAATGATTTATCTCTTCTTTGTGTAAGGGATAATAAAAACTAACATAAAGTGTTTTTAATAAGAAAACTATACTTAAAAGAAAATAAAAAAGATATTTAGGAGAAGAAGGGGTTTTTAATAAAACAATTAAATTAATTAAGAAAAATAGAAAATAAAATGCATAGAAAATCGTTTCAGGTCTGTATTTAGAAAAAGAAAGATAAATAAAGCAAGCTACCAAAAGAATTAAATTGACAATAGAAATTATTTTTAAAAATAGGGCTTTTAAATTTTCTGGAAGAAGATTTTGCCTTATGTAGTAATATATAGGGAGGGTGCTTAAAAAAATTAGTCCAGATGCTGAGGGTAAAATATAGCGAAGCCTTGCTCCAGGGAATAAAAAATGAAAGATATAAGATAAAAAGAAGAAAAAGAAAGAAAAGATAGCTAAGTTATAAAAAAGAGGGTTAGATTTAATAAAGGATATAAAGTTTTTATTTTTAAAAAAAATTAAGAACAAAAGCCAAGGTGAATACCCCAAAAAGGCAAAAATAGTATAGGCTTTAAAATGCTGTGAGAAACTCATTTCCTGACCTTTAGCTAAGGATAGATATTGGTAAATCCAAGCGACTATAAAAGGCTTAAATCCTATTTTAAGACTTACTAATATTGCCCAGATAGAAAATATTCCTAAATAAGTAAAAATTCCCAATATATGGGGGATACTTAAAAGTTCTTTTAATCTCTTTTTAAAAAGAAAATAAGAAAAAAGTGTTAAATAAAAAAATACAAGAGCTTGAAAAGTTTTAGTTAAGATACTTAGTCCTAAAAATATACCAGAAACTATATATGCAGTTTTTCTTTTATTTTTAACTTCATAAAGATAGAACCAACTATAAACTGCTATGGTTATTAGCATAGTATAAAAGCCGTCAATTTCTGCTCTTATAGCTTTGTCTATAACTTCAGGGGTAGCAAGAAATATTAGACCTGGTATAAGTATTTCTATAAGAGAAGGATTAGGGAAGTTTTTTTCATAATCTGTTAAAAAGTTTTTCCAAATAAAAACTAAAAATAAGGAAGTTAAAATCAAACAAAGAGAAGAAAAAAATCTTGCACTAACCTCTGAATAACTTTTGGTTATAAAAAAGAAACCAGCTAAAGCCCAATTAAAAAGAGGTGGTTTATTAAAATAGGGTTCGTCAAAGAGTTCTGGTATTAAAAATTCTTTATTTTCAAGCATTTGAAGTGCTATAAGAACTCTTCTTCCCTCTTCTCCTTGAAATTCTTTTTCTCCAAGAAAGGGAAGATAAAGAGCAAATCCAAAAAGAAATAAAATTGAGATTATAAGGAGTGTTTTCTTCATTAAATTTTATTTATTTTCTTTATTTATTTTCGAAGTAGTAAATTTAATATTATAGTTAAAAGAATGCTTAAGAGAATGGAGGTTGCTAAAGGAAAATAAAAAGTAAAATTTCCTTTTTTAATGTAGATATCTCCTGGGAGCTTTCCTAAATAGGGTATCTTAGGAATAAAGGTGAGTAGAAGTCCTAAACAAATAATTATAATACCTAAGAGTATTAAAAATTTTCCTAAACCAGAAAGTTCATTCATGGTAAAATAAAATTTATTAAAAAATGTAAAAATTGCAACGCTCAAAAGATGTATTAAAATTTTAAAAGGATGAGCAAAAAGATAGCTTATAGATTTTCGAAGCTTCAAGAATAAATCTCAATGATCATTTCTTTTTTTCCTGGATTTAAAGGAGATTATAACTTTTTTCAATTTGAACCCTTAGATGAAAAATTTTTTAGTTTACTTTCTCAAGCCAGAGCAGTTATTTTCCCTCCTACTATTTCTCCTGAAATTTATTTTTGGGTAAAAAATTTAGGTATACCTGTTTTCCCAGAATATACTTTTAGATTTTTTTATCCAGGTAAAATTGGACAAATTATGCTTTTAAAACTTTTAAATTTACCCCATCCTGAAACCATTGTAATACCAAGACTTTGTGGATTAGAGGAAAATCCTTATAAAAGATTCCCTAAAATAAAATTTCCCTGTGTAATAAAAGGAAACTACGGAGATGAAGGAAAAGAAGTTTTTTTGGTAAATAATGAAGAAGAATTTAGGGAAATTTTACAAATAATTAAAGGTTGGGAAAGAGAAAATAGGTTTGGTTTCCTTATACAGGAATATATCCCTTGTGACTTTGATGCAAGAGCTATTGTTATAGGAAAAAAAATTTTTATATTTTTTAGAAAAGGAGGATTTAAAAAAAATATAGTTCAAGAAGGTAAAATTATACCTTGCCCCAAAAGGGGCTTAAAAGAAAAAGTTTTAGATCTTACTCATAAAATTATAAAAAATACTTATTTTAATCTTGTAGCTATAGATTTTCTTTTTAAAGAAGAAAATCCCTTGGTAAGTGAATTTAACTTTGTTTTTGGAAGAAGGGCAATAGGAGAAAAAAAATATGAATTTTATCTAAAAAAAGCCATAAAAGATTTCTTAAAAAATATAAAGTAAAATGAGAAAATTCCATTTAAAGACACTTGGTTGTAAAGTAAATCAGGTAGAAAGTGCCTATATTATAGAAAAATTAATTGAAGAAGGTTTTAGTTTTTCTCAAGAAGAGGAAGCAGAGATTTTAATTTTAAATAGTTGTATTGTAACTTCAAAAGCAGAGGCAGAAACTCGTAAAATTATAAAAAAATGGTTAAAATTAAAGCCCCAATTTATTATTCTTACAGGATGTTATGCTCAAAAATTTTCAGATAAAATTTTTACTTTTCTTAAAAATAATATTAATACAAAAATTTTGATTTTAGGACAGAAAGAAAAGTTTAGAGTGGTAGAAATTTTAAAGGAACTCTTAGATAAAGAAAGAAAAGATGTTATATCACCTCTTATTTTGGTTGAAGATATTTCTAAAGAAAAAACTTGTGATCCCATAATTATTAAAGATTTTTTTGGTCATTCAAGGGCATTTATAAAGATTCAAGATGGATGTGATAATTTTTGTAGTTATTGTATTGTTCCTTATGTAAGAGGTCAACCAAGAAGTGTTCCCTTAGAATATATTTTAAAACAAACTGAGATTTTTGTAAAAAGAGGATACAGAGAAATAGTATTAACTGGGATTAATCTTAGTAAATGGGGAATAGAGTTTAATCCACCAAAAAATTTAACTTATCTTTTAGTGAAAATGGAGGAGTTTTTAAATTCCTTTAACAAAGAATTTATCTTGAGACTTTCCTCAATAGAAGTAAATGAAGTTGGAAAAGATTTCTTTGATTATGTTAGAAATAGTAAATTTATAGCTCCTCATTTTCATTTTCCTTTACAGAGTGGATCTAATAAAATTTTAAAACTTATGAATAGAAAATATTTAAGAGAAGAATATTTAGAAGTTTTAGAGAGGCTTTATGAGCTTTTTCCTCATGCTACTTTTGGTGCAGATGTAATTATAGGTTTTCCTGGGGAAGATGAAAAAGATTTTAGAGACACCTATGAATTTATTGAGAGATCACCTTTGAATTGGCTTCATATCTTTCCTTTTTCTCTAAGACCAGGAACCTTTGCAGAAAAGTTAAATTCTAAAATACCTCAGCAAGAAATAGAAAATAGGAAAAAGATACTAAAAAACTTAATAGAAGGGAAAAGAGAAAAATTTTTAGAAAAAGAGATTGGTAAAGAAAGAAAAGCAGTTATTGAGTTTTTTGACAAGAATAAAAATATGTGGAAAGCTCTTTCAGAAAATTATATTACTACTTATGTAGATTTAAGTAAATTAAATGGAGGAAAAGAGAATTTGCAAGGAAAAATTGTAAAAATAAAATTTTCTGAAAAAGAAAAAAACTATTTAATAGGAGATTTTTTAAAACCCCTGTAAAAAACAAGTCCATAGTGCAATCCCGAAGTAATAGTTAAAAAAATAACAACCTGTGTAATTATAGAAATATAAAAATCTTTTAAAGGTCTTATAAATAGATGCCAAAAATAGAAAAATAAGAATAAAAGTTGAAATATTGTGCAAGCCTTTCCTAAATAAGTTGGATTAAAGTTTACCTGATCAGAATACCTTAGAAGTAAAAATAAGGCTCCTATTAATATGACTATATCTCTTGTTATGATAATTAAAACAAGGGTTAGAGAGATATTTTTATTTAAATAGAGTAATACAAAGAGCATATTTATGAAAACTTTATCTGCCAAGGGATCAAGAATTTTTCCAAGATCTGTTCTTTGTTTAAAAACTCTTGCAATATTTCCATCTAAGGTGTCGCTTAAAATAGCAGTTCCAATTAAAAAAATTAATATTTTAGTATCTGCTCTTTTTATCCAAAGAAAAGGGAAAATCAATCCTAAGAACAATCTATATAAACTTAAGATATTTGGAATACTAAAAAAATCTTTCTTCTTGATTTGCATAAATTGTAATTATAACTTAAAATTTATTTTTATGATAATTCTTCATATTTGTTGTGGACCCTGCAGTATTTATCCTATTTCTTATTTTAAGGAAAGAGGGATTGAGTTTAAAGGCTATTTTTATAATCCAAACATACATCCTTACAAAGAATTTCGTCAAAGAATAAAAGCTTTAGAAGAAATCCAGAAAATTTTTGATTTTGAAGTTATATGGGATAAAGAATATGGTTTACGAAAATTTATAAAAGAAACTTTTATGCTTTGGGATAAACCTGGTAAAAGATGTGAAAGATGCTATATTATGAGGCTTACTTCAACAGTTAAAAAAGCTCTTGAATTAAAGGCTGAGGCTTTTACTACCACTATGCTTTATAGTATTCATCAGAATCACCAGCTTTTAAAAGAAATTGCAGAAGATTTAAGTTATCGTTATAAGATACCCTTTTTTTATGAAGATTTTAGAATTGGTTATCAAAAAGGGAAAGAGACTGTTAAAAATCTTAATATTTATATACAAGGCTATTGCGGATGTATATTTAGTGAAGAAGAAAGGTATTCTAAAAAAAGGAAAAAAGAATTAATTAAAGAATTAAAAAAATCAGAAACTTAATGATATTTTTTCATTTCATCTATTATAAAAGAAAGAGCAAGGAAGGCTTCTTGTCTATGTTTAGCAAATATTGCAATTGAGGCAACCAATTCTCCTACTTTCAAAAAGCCAGTTGCATGATAAATAATTGTCTCAATAAGATCAAAATTTTTAATTGCCTCCTCTCTAATTTCCTTTAATTTTTCTATTACTAATTCTTTTATATCAAGTCCCTTAGCTGGAACCTTTTTTCCTTCTTTTAGGTCATATTCTCTAACAAATCCATTAAATTCTAAAATACAGCCAAATTTTCCTTTTAATTTTTCACAAAGAATTTCTTTTTCTTTTAGATAGGTTTTATAATCTTTAAAAATCATTTTAAATTTAAAAATCAGCTTTTATAACAAAAGCACCTTTATCTTCAGCACTTTTTTGAATTTCTTCTTTTATTTCTACCGCAACTATGGTAGGGATTACTTCACTTTTTAAAACATAAGCAAGTATTCCTGCTCTTTCTATGGCTCTTTCTATATCATCCTCTTGAAGGCTATAAGAAACTTCAATTGCTAAATATACTTCTTTTTTCACTTTTTTTATTTCACCCTTTATTAATAGATCAAGCTGTAATGCAGAAACTTTTTGATCTTCAGTAATTATTTTTTCTTCTTCAGCAGTTTCAAGGAGGGGGATTATTTCTTCAAAAGGAATTAATTTGCTTTTTCTCAAAATTCTACCAAAATATGCATAATATCGTTCTCTGATTGTTCTTTCAAATTCTTTTCCTTTAAATCTACCGAATTCCCCCTTAAGATAAGCAACATCCTGTTTTAAAACAGCGACATCCTGTTTTAATATAGCAACGTCTTGTTTTAATATTTCTACATCCTTTTCAATTTTATCAACCTTTTTTTCAAGTTTTTCCATTCTAACAAGCATTTCCTCAAATTTTTTAGGTAGCTCTATCAATTCAGTGGTTAAAATAATTTTTCTTAACTCTTCCAGCCATTCAGGATGTTCTCTTAAAGCTCTTATAATATCTGCAAAAGTCAGTACAGGTTGTTTTTCCATTTCTTTTTCTTTATTTAGAGATTGCATAATTTAATTAGTTTTGCTTTTTTAAAATTAAAATTTTTCAATAAAAATAAATATAAAAGATACAAAAAAGAATGCAATAGATAACGAGATAAATATTTCTAAAAATGCTTATTTTTTGATCTTGGGATATGAAAGATATAGGGGATTTGAATTTCTAAAAATGAGCCGGCGGAGGGGCTTGAACCCTCAACCTTGGGATTACAAATCCCACGCTCTGCCTATTGAGCTACGCCGGCAATATATACGCTCCTCGGAGGAGGCGGGATTCGAACCCGCGGCACGGGTTTTTAGCCCGTGCACTCGCTTAGCAGGCGAGCGCCTTCGACCTCTCGGCCACTCCTCCATTTTTTTCTGGTTCCGGGGCGTGGATTCGAACCACGATTCTGGGAGCCAAAGTCCCATGTCCTGCCAGTTAGACGACCCCGGAACTATTTATATCATAAAAAATATAACATTTCTTTCTTTTTTGTAAAGAGCTATTTAAATTACTTATTGGTCAATCTCATCACAGAATAAATCAAGCCTAAAATTTTTAATTTGTCTCTTGACAAAATATATTTTGATTTTTATTTTGAAAATAAATCTCAAATTTAGAGGGAATAAATTATGGTTTTAATATCAGAAATAGTAAAAGATTTTAAAAAATTTATAAGGAAAAAAGGATTAAAATATACCTCTGAAAGAGAGGAAATACTTAAGGAAATTTTAGAATCCAAAAATCATTTTGATGCTGATGAGCTTTATATGAAGTTAAGAAAAAAGGGTAGTAAAGTTTCAAAAGCCTCAGTTTATAGAACCCTTCCTCTCCTTGTTGAAGCAGGTTATATTCAGGAAGTTTATAGACAAGATGCAAGATCTTATTATGAACTTACTTTAGATAAGCTCCCCCATATTCATTTTATATGTGTTAAATGTAAAAATGTAGATGAAATATTAGATAATTATTTAGCTGAACTTATTCAAAAAGAAGCTAAAAATAAAAATTATACACCATTAACCTATCATTTAGAAATATTTGGTATTTGTGCAAATTGCAAAAAAGGGGTATAATTTCAAAATGTTATTAATTGAAGCAAGATGTGGAGATAAAGTAAAGATTAAAGAAATTCTTGGCGATGAGGCGGTGCTAAAAAAAATAGAGGCTATGGGATTAAGAAAAGGGGATATTTTTGAAGTTATTCAGAGATGGGGAAGAAATTTATTAATAAAAAATGGAAACAATAGATTGGTGATAAGTTCAGACATAGCTAAAAATATAGAAGTAGAATTAATAGAAACCTCTCCCCCTCCTTGTGAATTTAAACCCTGTAAAGGAAAAAAATGGAGATGGAGATGGGGTTGGTTTAAATGAAAAGAAAATTTAGTAGAATTCCCATTTCTAATACTGTAGAATTTTTTTGGCAAAATAAAAGCTATGAAGGAGTTTTAAAAGATTTGAGTTATGGAGGATTATATATTGAAAGCAAAATAATTCCCTCTATAGATGAAGAAATACCTATTGTTTTATTTTTAGAAGGGACACACCCTTCAATTAAACTCTTTTTTAAAGGAAAGGTTGTAAGAACAAATAAAGAAGGCTTTGCGGTTAAATATACCTATATTTCTCCTGAGAGTTTTGAACATTTTAAAAATTTTGTAAATTATAATTATCCCTCCTTAGAAATAGCAGAAAAAGAGGTTTATAGATTCTTAGGAGAAGCACATCCTTTATTTAAAGGTTTTATAAATCTTAATATTTTAGCTTTGAAAAATGAAATTTTAAAATTTATTTTAGAAAGAGCTTTTTTATATAGTCCAGATAAACCCTTTATTCTTTCAAGTGGCAAAGAAAGTCCTTATTATCTTGATTGTAGAAAGATTACTCTTTATTCTTTGACTTTTGGTTTGGTAGGTGCACTTTTTTGGCAAAAAATTAAATATTTAGGAGTTGATGGAGTTGCAGGAATGAGTATAGGTGCAGATCCAATTGTATGTTCTATTCTTGCTAAAGCAAACGAAGAAGATATTTCCTTAGAAGGGATTTTTGTGAGAAAGGAACCTAAAAAATATGGAACTCAAAAACAGATTGAAGGAAATATAAGAGGGGGAATGGATATTGTTCTGGTAGAAGATGTGGTAACCACAGGTAGCTCAGTTCTTAAAGCAGCTGAAATACTTGAAAAAGAAAAACTTCACATTATTAAAATTTTTGCTTTGGTTGATAGAGAAGAAGGAGGAAAAGAAAATATAGAAGCTAAGGGATATGAATTTGAAGCTTTTTTCACTCTTAGCGAGATCTTAAAAAGACATCAGGAATTATCAAATAAAAATGCTTAAAAAGGAGAAAAGAGTATGAAAAAAATGGTATGGATTTTAAGTTTTTTTATAATTATTTTAGGAATTTATGCTTGCAAAAAACCTTCTGAAAAAATAGAAGTAAAAAAATTTCTTAACGGAGCTGGAGCAAGCTTTCCATATCCGCTTTATGCAAATTGGGCAAACGAATATTATAAACTTACAGGAATTAAAATTAATTATCAATCCATAGGTTCTGGAGGAGGTATCAGGCAGATTATAGAAAAAACAGTTGATTTTGGAGCAAGTGATATGCCTCTTAAACCAGAAGAAGTAGAAAATAAAAAACTTTTACAATTTCCAACTGTAATAGGTGCTGTGGTACCTGTAGTAAATCTACCTGAATTAAAAAATTTATATCTAATACTTGATGGTGAAACGCTTTGTGAAATATATTTAGGAAAAATTACCAAATGGAATGATTCAAAGATTAAAGCTTTAAATCCCGGGGTAGAGCTTCCAGATAAATCTATAACACCTGTATATAGAGCTGATGCATCAGGAACAACAGCTATTTTTACAAAGTATTTAACAGAGGTATGTAAATCTTGGAAAGATAAAGTAGGGTATGGAACAGCTGTAAACTGGCCTGTTGGTATAGGTGCTAAAGGTAATGAAGGGGTGGCAAATTATGTTAAAAGAACTCCTTATACTATTGGATATGTAGAAATTGTTTATGCTTTTCAAAATAAACTTTCTTACGTAAAACTTAAAAACCTCTCTGGTAATGTAGTTGAACCAAGGGAGGAGAATATTAGAGAAGCAGCTCTTTATGGAAATTTTGATCCTTCTAAACATTTCTATACCTGGCTTACAAACACTCCAGGAAAATCTGCTTGGCCTATTGTAGGAGCAACTTATATTCTTCTTTCACAAGATAAAGAAGAAACTAATAAAGAGGTGGTAAAATTTTTTGATTGGGCATTTAAAGAAGGAGACAAAATTGCTAAAGATTTAACTTATACACCTCTTCCAGAAGAAATAAAAGAAAAAATCCGAAATTATTGGAAAAAATACAAAATATTTTAAAAAATATTCAATTAAATCAAGAATTTTTCAGCTTGAAAAAATATTATAAATTATTAGAATTAAACCAAGATTTTATGGAAACCTATCTTTTTCATCCTTTAGAATTATAGTGATAAAAAGAAATTATTATTTAGAAATAATAATAAAGAACTTTTTAGGTTTCTGGGCTATCTTCTCAGGGTTTCTTTTCCCTTTTACAGTTTTTCTAATTTTATTTCATGAATCCCTTTTAGCTATTAAAACTTTCGGAATAGTTAAATTTTTAACTACCACTACTTGGGACCCTGTTTCTGAAACTTTTGGTGGGCTTACTATGATAACAGGCACTTTAATAAGTACTTTTATAGCTGTTATTATAGCAGCTCCCATAGCTATAGGAATAGCTATTTTTATAACTGAACTTGCCCCTTCATTTCTAAAAGGAATAGTTACAAGTGCTATACAGCTTTTAGCAGCTATTCCAAGTATAATCTATGGAATGTGGGGATTTTTGGTATTAGCAAGTTTTATGAGAACTTATATAGAGCCTACTTTACAAAAATTATTTTCTTCCCTTCCTTTATTAGGGAAACTATTTTCTGGTCCCCCAACCGGCATTGATGTTCTTACAACTTCTTTAGTTTTATCCATAATGATAATTCCTTTTATGGCTTCAGTGGTAAAAGATTCCTTTGATTTGGTTCCTTCCGTGATGAAAGAATCAGCTTATAGCTTAGGAGCCACTAAATGGGAAGTTATTAAAGATGTGGTTATTCCATATACTGCCTCTGGTATTACAGGAGGACTTATTCTTTCAACAGGCAGAGCTTTAGGAGAAACAATGGCAGTAACTTTTTTAGCAGGAAATGTAACCCAAATTCCTACTTCTTTGTTTTCACCATTTACAACTATTACAGTAGCTTTAGCTAATCAGTTTACTGAAGCAGATACTCCTCTTTATCTTTCCGCACTTTTTTATTTATCTTTTATCCTTTTTATTCTTTCTTTTGTAATTCTTAGTTTAGCTAAACTTATGGTACTAAGATTAGAAAAAAAATGGAAATAAAAGTTTTTCAAAGAAAATTAATAAATTATATAATGTTACTAATTTCTTTTTTGGCTGCTCTTTATGGGTTATTTTGGCTTTTTTGGATTTTGGGAACTTTGTTTATAAATGGGTTTAAATATCTTACTTTAGAGCTTTTTTTACAGAACCCCAATCCTCCAGGAATTGAAGGAGGAGGGCTTAAACATGCTTTTGTTGGTCATTTTATTATAACCTTCTTAGCTACTATAATAGGTGTTCCTATAGGAATATGTGCAGGTATTTATTATGCAGAATATGGTAAAAATTCTAAAATTTTTATGGCATTAAAAAATATTACTGATATAATGGTGAGCACTCCTTCTATTATTATGGGTGCAGTAATGTATGCTTTAATGGTAATTCCTTTTAAGCATTTTAACGCTCTTTCTGGAATTTTTGCCTTAGCACTTCTCATGATTCCTGTAATTGCTGTTACAACTTATGAAATGTTAAACTTAATTCCTGATACCTTAAGAGAGGCTGCTTATGCACTTGGAGCTTATAAATGGCAAATTATTAAAGATGTTACTATGAGATCTGCCAAAGTGGGTATTTTAACAGGTGTCCTTTTAGGAGTGGCAAGAATTTCTGGGGAGACAGCTCCTCTTCTTTTTACAGCATTTAATAATGCCTATCTTTCATTTAACCTTTTTAAACCTATGGCAACCTTAACAGTGACTATTTTTAATTATATAATGGGGCCTTATGATTATTGGCATAAACAAGCTTGGGCTGCAGCATTATTTTTAACCCTTTTTGTATTAGTGCTTTCATTACTTGCAAAAGCTCTCATTCATTTTGGAACATTGGTACCTTTTAGATGGAAAACTAAAAGATAGATTTTAAAAAATGGAAAAAAATGTTGAAATAGAGGTTAAAAATTTAAATTTTTATTATGGGGAAACATTAGTTCTTAAAAATATCAACCTTACTATTTATAAAAATAAAGTTACAGCTTTAATAGGACCATCTGGTTGTGGTAAAACCACTTTTTTAAGGTGCTTAAATAGAATGCATGATTTATATATAGGGAATAGATATGAAGGAGAAATAATTTTTGAAGGGAAAAATATTTTAGATAAAAATGTGGATTTAATTACTCTTAGATCTAAGATAGGAATGGTATTTCAGAAGCCTACTCCCTTTCCTATGAGTATATTTGATAATGTAGCTTATGGATTAAGACTTAAAGGTATTAAAGGTTCTGAATTAAAAGAAAGGGTTGAGAAAGCTCTTATAGATGCTGCTTTATGGGATGAGGTAAAAGATAAACTTAGAGAGAGTGCTTTTTCTCTTTCCGGAGGACAGCAACAAAGGCTTTGTATTGCAAGAGCTATTGCGGTAGAACCTAAAGTTTTATTATTTGATGAACCAACCTCTGCCCTTGATCCAATATCTACATCTAAAATAGAAGATTTAATTGTGAAGCTAAAATCTAAAATAACTATAGTAATAGTTACTCACAATATGCAACAAGCAGCAAGGATTTCTGACTACACGGCTTTTATGTATTTGGGAGAGCTAATAGAAGTGGGACCAACTGAAAAAATTTTTACTACTCCAGAAAAAAAACTTACAGAAGATTATATTACAGGAAGATTTGGTTAAAGAGAACATTTATGTTTGTTCCAGAAGGATTTTTATTTTCGGGAATATCTTGTGGTATAAAAAAAGAAGATAAACTTGATTTAGGATTAATTTATTCTCCTGAAGAACTTACTGCTTGGGGTGTATTTACTACTAATACAGTAAAAGCTATTCCTGTTTTATTAGGAAAACGGCTTATTAGAGAAAAAAAGATTCATGGAATTCTGGCTAATAGCGGTGTTGCAAATGCCTGCACAGGGGAAGAAGGTTTTAAAAGAGCTTTAACAATTCTTAAAGAAGTGGCTAAATACTTAAAAATTCCCTATAAAAGTTTACTTCCAGCCTCAACCGGAGTAATAGGAGAACAATTACCTTTAGAAAAGATTTTACCAAATATTCCTACTCTTATTTCTAATCTTTCAGTACAAAATTACATTCAATTTGCTAAAGCTATCATGACTACTGATACTTTTCCTAAAATAGTATCAAAAAAAACCGAGGATGGAATAGTTATATTTGGGGTAGCCAAAGGTGCTGGGATGATAGCTCCTAATATGGCAACTATGCTTGCTTTCATTTTAACAGATGCTGAAGTATCTAAGGATTATTTAAAAAAAAGTCTTCCTAAAATGGTAGAACAAAGTTTTAACAGAATTACAGTTGATGGAGATACCAGTACTAATGACACAGTTTATATGTTATGTAGTAATTTAAAAAAAATTAAAAACTGGGAAAAGTTTGAAAGCCTTTGTTTAGAAGTTGCTAAGGAACTTGCTTACCTTATAATAAAAGATGGAGAAGGGACAAGTAAAGTTATCAAAATCTTAATAAAAGGAGCTAAAACTAAAAATGAAGCAAAAATTCTTGCAACATCTGTTGCTAATTCTCCATTAGTAAAAACTGCTTTTTACGGAGGAGATCCTAATTGGGGGAGAATATTTTCAGCTCTTGGTAAAAGTGGAATAAAATTCAATCCTCAGGAAATAGAGATTTATTTAAATGGGATTCCTTGGGTTGCTAATTTTAAAAGCATAAATAATGAAGCTAAAATTAAGGAAGAAATGAGAAAACCTGAAATAGAACTTTGTATAAGACTTAAACAAGGGAAAATGAGCTACGAAATGTTAACTACAGATTTAACTGAGGAATATATCAGAATAAATGCACATTATAGAACATGAAGATACTTCTTACAAATGATGACGGAATCTATTCAGAAGGTCTCTGTGCATTATACGAAACTTTAGTTCTTGATCACGAAGTTTATATAGTTGCTCCTGAAAGTGAAAGGAGTGCAGTTGGTCATGCTATAACTATAGAACAACCTTTAAGGGTTAGAAAAGTTAAAAGGGGGAAATATTTTTGGGGATATGCAATAAATGGTACTCCTGCTGATTGCGTAAAACTTGCTCTTTATGAACTTATAGGACCAGTAGATTTGGTTATTTCTGGTATTAATAAAGGAGCAAATGTAGGAATTAATCTTTTATATTCAGGAACTGTTTCAGCAGCAACAGAAGCTAAAATACTTGGATATTCTTCTATTGCTGTTTCTATAGATGCTTATGAAGATGTAGACTATTGTTTTGCAGCAAATTTTATAAGCACCTTTATAAATTATGCTTTTGATTTGCCACTTGATTTACCTTTTTGTTTAAATATTAATATTCCTCATATAAATCCTTATAAAATTAAAGGAATTAAATTTGTTAGACAATCAATTGCTAAATTAAAAGAAATTTTTGATAAGAGACTTGATCTTCATGATAAAATTTATTATTGGCAAGGAGCAGAAGAATATACAGAAAAAGATCCAGATACAGATGTAATAGCATTAAAAGAAGGCTATATTACTATCACACCTATTAAATTTGACCTAACAAATTATTCTTCTCTAAATAAGCTTAAACAAATAGATGATAAAATTTTAAAAAATCTTGTTGTATAAATTTTATTTCTATAAATTTTCACGTTTGAAAATTTCGTTTTTTGTTTTATAATAAATATTAAAGAAAATATAATGGAGGTGATTGTAAATGAGAAAAAGAGGTAGAATAGTAACTATTGAAGATGTAAAATTCGTATACGAAAACTATGCTAATATGAGTGCTACTGAAATTGCAGAAAAATTAGGAATAAGTAAATTTCAAGTAAATAAAATTGTAAATGAATTAAGAAAAAGAGGGGTTGAAATTCCTAAAAAGATTGGGAAAAAAATTAATGTATATGATAAATTTGTAGAGGAACTTAAAAAAGCTGGAAAGATTTAATGTAAAATTTCGTCAATTAATTTACAATCTTTTTCAATTTGAATTTTTAAATTTTCTATAGAAGGGAATTTTTTTTCATCTCTTATACGTTTTATTATTTCAATTTTTAATGTTTTTCCATAAATATTTCTATTAAAATTGAAAATGTGTACTTCAATAGAAATTTCCTTTTCTCCAAAGGTGGGTCTTTTACCTATATTTAAAGCACCTTTTAATTTTTCTCCATTTAAAAGTACCCAAACTGCATATACTCCTGAGGGAGGAAGAAGTTTTAAAGGAGAAACTTCTAAATTTGCAGTAGGATAACCTATTTCTTTTCCTCTACCTTTACCTTTGATTACTTTTCCCATAATTAAATAGGGTCTTCCTAAAAGTTCATTAGCAGATTCAATATTTCCTTTTTCTATAAGATTTCTAATTGCAGAGCTCGAAATTATGACGCCATTTAGCATTACAGGGGGGATAGCTTTTACTATAAAATTATATTTTTTGGCTACTTTATTTAAATAATCTACATCACCTTTCCTAAATTTTCCAAATCTAAAATTAAATCCTACAATTATTCCTTTGGCTTTTATTTTGTCAACTATATATTCCTGAACAAACAAGTCATGAGAAAGTTCTGAAAGAGTTTTAGTGAAAGGGATTAGAACTAAGTTTTCTATCTCTAAAAGAGAAAGTAAGTAAAGCTTTTCTTCTAAGGTAGTTAAAAGCTTTAAATTTGATTCCGGAAAAAGAACCGTACGTGGATGAGGATCAAAAGAAACTACAACAGGCTTAACGTTTAAAAGGTTAGCCAATTTTTTGGTTTCTTCAAAGAGAGCTTTGTGTGCTAAATGAATTCCATCAAAACTTCCTATGGTAATTACTGTTTCAAAAGGAAGTGGGAAATCCTTAGGGGTATAAATTTTCAATCTTTCCCTCCAAAAGATTGAGAAAACTATCAAATAGATAAATTGAATCGTGTGGCCCAGGAGCATTTTCTGGATGGTATTGTACAGACATAGCTTTTAAATCTGGTACAAATATTCCCTCAAGAGTTTGATCATTTAAATTTATATGAGTTATTAAAGCAGATTTAGGGAGTTCCTCTTTTTTTACACAAAATCCGTGGTTTTGTGAGGTAATTTCTACCCTTTTATTGAAAAGATTTAACACAGGATGATTTATTCCTCTATGACCAAATTTAAGCTTATAAGTTGTTGCTCCAAGAGCTTGTCCCAAAATTTGGTGTCCTAAACATATTCCAAAAATAGGTTTCTTACCGAGAAGTTCTTTTATATTTCTCACTATAGTTTTTAAAGGTGCAGGATCACCCGGTCCGTTTGAAATAAAAATTCCATCAGGGTTATGAGAAAGTATTTCTTTAGGTTCAGTGTAGGCAGGAAATACAAGACATTCACAATCTCTTTCAGTAAAAAGCCTAAGTTGGTTGTATTTTAAACCGCAATCAATAACAGCTATTTTATATTTAGCTTCACCTTTAAAAGTTTTATAATTTTCTTTTCCTCTTTTTCCAAAATAATAAGGCTCTTTACAAGTTACATACTGCACAAGATCCCTACCCACATAATCAGGACTTTCTTTAACTTTTTCTAAGAATTTTTTAGGATCAAGAGTTTCAGTTGTTATACCACCTTTCATAGCTCCATAAAGTCTTATATGGCGTGTTAAAGCTCTTGTATCAATTCCTTCAATTCCAAGAATATTATTTTCTGAGAGCCAATCTCCTAACGATTTTTCAGCCCTCCAATTGCTATAAAAAGGCTGATATTCTCTTACAATAAAACCTGCTACTTGAATCCTTTCACTTTCCATATCCTCTTGATTTACTCCGTAATTTCCAATAAGTGGATAAGTCATAGTAACAATTTGTCCATAATAGGAGGGATCGGTAAGTATTTCTTGATATCCTGTCATTCCGGTATTAAAGACAATCTCTCCAAAAGACTCGCCTCTTATAGTGAAAGAATATCCCCAAAAATGGGTTCCATCTTCTAACATAACGAGTGCTTTATATTTTTTCATGGCTTTAATTATCTTTTAATTTTTGTTTTGATTCCCAAAGTAGATATTCTCTAATAAAATCATCAATTTCTCCATCTAAGATTTCTTCAACTTTATAAGATTCGTATTGAGTTCTGTGATCTTTAACTACTTTATAAGGATGTAAAGTATAAGTTCTAATCTGATTTCCCCAGCTTATTTCTTTTTTTTCTCCTATTAAACTTTCTTTTTTACTTTCAAGTTTTTGCTTTTCCAATTGATAAAGCCTTGATCTTAAAATTTTTAAAGCAGTCATTTTATTTAAATATTGGCTTCTTTCATTTTGACAGGTTACAGTGATTCCTGTAGGTATATGGGTAATTCTTACTGCAGTTTCAGTCTTATTAACATGTTGTCCACCATGTCCACTTGCCCTCATAGTTTCAATTTTTAAATCTTCAGGTCTTATTTCCACCTCAATATCTTCTTCAATTTGAGGAATCACAGTAACTGAGGCAAAGGAGGTATGTCTTTTAGAATTTGCATTAAAGGGTGATATTCTTATAAGTCTATGAATTCCCTTTTCACCCTTTAAATATCCATAAGCTTTTTCTCCCTCAATTAATAAAACTGCATTTTTTATTCCTGCTTCTTCTCCAGGTAATATATCAACAATTTTTACTTTATATCCTTTTTTTTCAGCCCACTTTACATACATTCTAAGAAGGATAGAAGCCCAATCTTGTGCATCTGTTCCTCCAGTTCCTGCATGAATGCTTAAAATTGCGGAAGAAGAATCATATTCTCCTGAAAGTAAAAGTTTAGTTTCCTCAGTTTTAAAAGTTTTTTCAAAGGAGGTTAGTTCCTCTAAAAGAGTATTTAATATATCAAAACTTTTTTCTTCTTTATAAAGAGAATACCATTCGAGAATTTCCTTAAATTTTCTCTCAAGATTTTCAAGGATAGATATTTTCTCGAAAATTTGAGCTCTCTCTTGAAGAAGTTTTTTTATTTTTTGAGAATCCCAATCTTTGTTATTTTGGAGTTCTTCTTCGATTTTGATTAATTTTGTCTCTAATTTTTGGGGTTCAAAGACACCCCCTTAAATCTTCCAATTTATCCTCAAAATTTTTGATCAATTTTTCTAAATCTACATTTTTATAAATTTGAGCCAAATTATGCATAGCAAATAAAATATAAACCAATTTTTAAGAAAATAAAGTCTTTTATAAAAGTTTTAAGATCTCTTTAAGCTGAGAAATATGCAGATTAACAATTTTTTTTCCATCAAACATAAAATAACTAAAATCTTTTTGAATAAGAAGATTTATTGTTTTTTCAATTTCTTGAGGATTTATTTTAAATTCTTCAGGGAAGGGGAAAAGATTATTTAAACTCCAAAGGCTTAAAAATTTTACTGCTAAATCAGGGGAGCTAACAAGACATTTATATACATGAAAATGTGCATTTTTTTCTAAAAGATCATCTTTATATTTTTGAGCAAGCCTTCCTATCCCCCATATAACTCCTCTTTGAGCAGGGGGAAACTCTAAGTAATTATCTGCTTTATGTTTCCCTGTATCTTCTGTTTCCCAAATATAGGAAATAAAAATAGAGAGATATTCATTTTTTAAAATTTCATGATTATATAATGCTTCAGCAAAACCTTCAGGAACACCCCAAGCCATACTTCCTGATTCTTCATTAAGCATCCAAATTAGCCTACGGATTATTATCCTTGCCCTCTCAAGATCTTTATTTGCTATTTGAGAAACTATATATCCAAATCCTATTATAGCTTTCCAACGAATTTCTTCTTTCGGATGTAAAAAAGCTCCTATAAGGAAACTCACAATTTTAGTAGGAGGAAATTTATTAAGAGAATTCAATAAATTTTTAAGATCCTCTTTTTCAAGAATATCCCAAACTTCTCTTTTTAAATAGATAGACACTTCTTTAGGAAGAACTTTTAATTTTTTGGGCAATAATTTTCCCAAGTTCTTCGCACTGCTTTAGGGTATCTTTGTCAGGTGCAAATTTTACTTTTATTCCTTCATGAACAATTTCAGCCTTTATTTCATTTAAGATATCATTTAATAGCTTAACTGATTCTCCACTCCATCCATAGGAACCAAAAGCAGCTCCAATTTTGTTTCTTGGTCTAAGTCCTTTCATATAATGGACAAAGCTTGCTACAGTGGGCATAAGCCCATTATTTAATGTAGGAGAGCCTAAAACTAATCCTTTAGCAAGCATTACTTCAGTCATTACATCAGTTATATCTGAAACAGAAAGTTTAAAAAGTCTTGCTTCTACACCTTCTTTTATTATACCATCCATGATTGCATAGGCCATTTTTTCTGTACTTTTCCACATAGTATCATAGATAATTACCGCTCTTTTTTCTGCAATATAATTGCTCCAATTTTCATAAAGCTGAATAATCTCATTTATATGTTTCCTCCATACAACTCCATGATCTGGGCATATTAATTCTATTTCAAGCCCCAGCTCTTTTATTGTTTTTAAAAGATTTTGAACACGTGGAGAATAAGGGAGTACAATATTGGCATAATATTTGGCAGATTCCTCTATCAAAGTGCAATAGTCAACTTCATCGTCAAATCTATTAGAAGTTGCATAATGAGCTCCAAAGGCATCTTGAGAGACCAAAATTTTTTCTTCAGGGATATAGCTTATCATACTGTCTGGCCAATGAATCATAGGAGTTTCTATGAATCTTATGGTTTTTTCTCCAATTTTAATTTCTTTTCCAGTAGAAACTTCTTCAAAGGGAAAATCATTTTTATGTAAATATTTTTTTAGTCCATCTTTCCCCCTTTGGGTTATAAAAATCTTTTCAGGTTTTATAATTTCTACTATTTTTAAGAATCCCCCAGCATGATCTGGTTCTATATGATTTACAATTAAATAATCAATCTTTTTTGGGTTAATAATACTTTTAATTCTTGATAATAATTCTTCTTCAAATCCATGTTTTACAGTGTCAAAAAGGGTAATTTTTTTATCTATTAATAAATAGGAATTGTAAGTAGTTCCTTTAAAGGTAGAATATCCGTGAAAATTTCTTACATTCCAATCAATAGCACCAACCCAATAAAAGCCTTCTTTGATCTTTACTGCCTCCATAGAACTCCTCCTTTTAAAAGTCTATTTTTTTCCCATCCCAGCATGTCCATACATATCTTCGAGAATAATAAGACCTTTTTCTTTAGCTAACTCTAAAGTACCCATCTTTTGTACACAAGCCTTGCAAACTCCAGTTAAAAGTCCTTTTTCTAAAGGCTTTAAAAAAAACACATTGGATATTCTTTTCTTTTAATCTTCAAGGACAAAATCGTTTTTTGCTGCTCCACAAATAGGGCAAGTCCAATTGTTAGGTAATTTTTCAAAGGGTGTTCCTGGAGGAATCTCTTGATTAGGATCTCCTACTTCAGGATCATATACATATCCACAAACACTACATTTGTATTTTTTCATAAAAAATCTCCTGACTAAAATTTTTATTTCAAGACAGGTTCAAAATCTTCTTTTGGTGCTCCACAAGATGGGCAAACCCAATCATCTGGTAAGCTTTCAAAGGGTGTTCCTGGAGGGATGTTATTTTCGGGATCCCCCTCATTAGGATCATAAATATAACCACATACTGTACATCTATACTTAATCATAGCTACCTCCTTTTAGGGGATTCTATAAGATTTTAAAAAATATCAAGAATTAATCTTCAGGGTAATATACATTCTTAGGATTCCCACATCTTGGGCATCTCCAGCTATCAGGAAGTTTTTCAAAAGGTGTTCCAGGAGGAATTCCACCTTTAGGATCTCCTACTTCAGGATCATATACATTTCCACATACACTACATTTGTATTTTTTCATCTTTCAAACCTCCTATTTTATAAAAACTATTTAGATGGTTCACAAACTTTAGAAGATTCCCATAATCCATGTAAATTACAATATTCCTTTGCAAGAACTCTATTTGCTTCTACTTGAAAAGTAGCTTCTGGAGCATCTCCAGGTTTTAGAAATTTAATATAAACTTTATCCTCATCTGCATGAAGTTCTATCCATTCAATATAATGTTCCTCTGTCATAGGATGAGGTGTACTTCCTACTTTTACTTTGTATGTGTTACCTACCTTTTCAATTACAGGGACATGCTTCTCAACTGCTGCATCAATAGATCCAGCTACCATAAGCTGCATAGGCTCTCCACAACAAACTAATTGTCCTATGCCACTATGCATAACTAAAACAATATTTCCACATACATTACATTTATAAATCCCCAATTTTTCAGCCATCTTAAACCTCCTAATTAAAATTTTTTTTAAATTTAAACTAATACAAAATTAAAATTTGTCAATATAAGTTTGTGAATTATAATTTTTGGTAGATATCTTTGAGTTCCTTTAAAAGTACTTCTATTAATTTTTTAAGATCCCCTTCCAAAGAAACTTTATGAATTGAAGCTTTTAAAGATTCTTTTTTTAAGATTTTTCTTATTCCTTCAAGAGAATAACCCTCATCAAGAAGTTCTTTTACTTTTAAAAGAAGATTAACTTGATTTCTTTTATAAAACTTTCTATTGGCAATACGATAAGGTTTTAATTGAGGAATTTTCTTTTCCCAATAAAGAAGAATATGTGGTTTAACTTTTAAGAGTTTTGTAACTTCGCTAAAACTTATATAGAGACCTTCTTCTTCCTTATTGTTTTTCATTACGTAAATCGATTTTAAATTGGGGAGCTACACGAAATACTATTTTTTTAAAAGGTTTTATTTCTACTTCTTTTTTATTTTTTAAGTTTCTTCCTTTTCTTTTTTTAGTTTCATAAGGGATAAAATTCCCAAATCTTACAATTTTAGTTTCTTCACCCAATTCTAAAGTTTTTTTAATCTCTTCTAAAAGTTCATCAATTAGGGTTTTTAAAACTCTTTTTGAAAGGCCTACTTTTTGGTGTAATTTATTTATTATTATTTTTTTATTGATAGTTGCCATTTATCTTGGTTTAGCAGAAAATTTTTCAAATATAATTTTAGCTATTTTGTCTTGAATTTGATTAACTTCCTCATCTTTTAGAGTTCTATCTTCAGCTCTATACCAGAATCTTATGGTTATACTTTTTTCTCCCTCCGGAATAGGAGGACCCTCATAAATTTTAATACAATTAACCCCCTCTAAATAAGGAATTGATAAAGTTTTCACAAAATCTAAAATATCTCCAACTTTTATTTCTCTTTTAAGAACACAAGTTATATCTCTAAAAGTAGAAGGATATTTAGGTGGTTTTTTCACTATTACTTTCTTTTCTATGCTTTCAATTTTTTCAAATAAAATTTCTAAATTAATTTCAGAGATAAATAAAGGAGGTTTTAGATCGAAATCTTTTAGTATCAGATTTTTTACTTCTCCAGCAAATCCAATCTTTTCGTTATTTAAATAAAGATCAAAGGAGGCTCCCTTTTTAAGAAAGGGTTCTGAAGAATGGGGTTTAAAATCTATATTTATTCTTAAAATTTCAAAAATAGATTCTAAATACCCTTTTAGATCATAAATATCGAATTTTCTTAAATTTTCATACCAGACTTCTTTATTTGCGTTCCCCATAAGCAAAATTCCAAGATAAAGAGGTTCCTCTGCTAATTCTCTTTCAGTTGGGAAAAAGACCTTTCCAATTTCAAATATTTTTAAAGAATTTACTTCTCTAAAAAAATTAAAACATGCAGTTTCAATAAGCCCAGGAACTAAAGAAGTTCTCATAACTGATTGAGAAGAAGATAAAGGATTAGCAAGTTCTATAAATTTTAATCTCTTATCCTCTTTTTCAAGATTTAGTTTTTCTAAAGATTTTGGATCTATAAAGCTATAAGTAATAACCTCAGAAAATCCAAAAGATCTTAAGATATTTTTAAGGTTTTTTTCAAATTCTAATTTTTGAGAAGGACTTTTACAATAAAGAATACTTTTAGGAAAGGTGGAAGGAATTTTTTCATAACCATAAATTCTTGCAATTTCCTCTATAAGATCTTCAGGTATTTTTAAATCTTGACGATAGGAAGGGGGAATTACTTGGAATCCATAATCAGTTTTTTGCACATCACCTACTTTACTTAAAATTTTTTCTATTTCTGAAGAATCAATTTGAAAACCCAAATATTTGATAATTTTTTGATTAGAAAGTGATATTCTTGGAGGAATAAATGGTTTGGGATATATATCAACTATTTCAGAATAAATTTCAGGATCAGCCCACTTTAAAATAAGTTCACTTGCTCTAAGTAATCCCAAAATAACTCCTTCTGGATCTATGTTTCTTTCAAATCTATAAGAACTTTCAGTAATTAATTTATGTTTTTGAGAGGATAATCTTATTCTTTTTGGATTAAACCAAGCAGACTCTAAAAATATATTTTCTGTATTTTCAGAAATTCCAGAATTTTCTCCCCCCATAATTCCTGCAAAAGCTAAGGGTTTTTTAATATCGGCAATTACCAGGTCTTTCTCTTTAAGTTCTCTTTCAATTCCATCTAACATAAAAAGTTTCTCTCCAGAATAGGCGCTCCTTATAAGAATGGTTTTATCTTCTATTTTATCCCAGTCAAAGGCATGAAGAGGTTGTCCCAATTCCAAAAGTACATAATTTGTAATATCTACTATATTATTAATAGGTCTAAGGCCACAAAGCCAAAGCCTTTTTTGGATATAAAAGGGACTTTCCTTTATTTTTACTTTCCCTACAAATCTACCTGCATATCTAAAACATCCATCATTATCTAAAATCTCGATTTTACCTTTAAATTTTTCTCCCCTTTTTAAATTTTCATCTAAATTTGGAAATTTTAATTCCCAGGAAGTTAGTAAATTTAATTCACGAGCAACACCAAATATTGAAAGAAGATCTCCTCTATTGGGAGTTATAGCAAGGTCAAGAACGACTTCAGAGATCCCTAAAATTTTATATATAGATTCACCAAGAGGAGAATTTTCAGGAAGAATAAGAAGTTTTTCTTTTTCTTCCCCAATACCAGCTTCATATGGAGACAAAAACATTCCATAGGATTTGTAATTTTTAATGGATTTTATTTCTACTTTTTCAAAACCAAAGGTGAAACTTTCAGGTTTAGCTAATCCAACTATTAAATTAGGTTTTACCTGATCTTTAGCAGTAGTTAAAATTATGAAAAAATCTTTCCCATCTGTTACTTTACAAACAACTAAATCCTTAAGATCTTCTGGTTCATAAACTTCTAAAATTTTTACTGCTATTAGTTCTCCCAAATTTTTATAAGGATTTTCTATATTTTCTACTTCCACTCCTCCCATAGTAAGAATTTCTGCAATTTCTTCAGGACTTCCTTTTAATTCAATGAATTCTGAAAGCCAGCTTATAGGAACTTTCATTGAGATTTCCTGATTTACTTAAAACTTTGTAAAAAAAATAAATGGTTTTCAAAAAACATTCTTATATCATCTATTCCATATTTTATCATAGCAATTCTTTCTATACCTAATCCAAAAGCAAAACCTTGCCAAAGTTCTGTATCATAATTGACTGCCTTAAAAACTTCTGGATGAACCATTCCAGCTCCAAGTATTTCTAACCATCCAGCCTCTCCACATACTTTACATCCTTTTCCCTTACAGATTACACATTCAATATCCATTTCCAAACTGGGCTCGGTAAAGGGGAAATAACTTGGTCTAAATCTTACCTTGGTTTTTTCTCCAAAAATTTCTCTTGCAAAATAAGTTAAAATGCCTTTAAGATCAGAAAAACTAACATCTTTATCCACCATTAATCCTTCTATTTGATGAAACATGGGAGAATGTCTAATATCTGCATCACAGCGATATACTTTTCCAGGAGCGACTATTCTTAAAGGAGGTTTTCTTTCAAGCATAGCTCTAATTTGCATAGGAGAAGTGTGTGTTCTTAGTAAGGCTCCATTTTTAAGATAAAAGGTTGCTTGCATATCTCTTGCAGGATGCCACTCTGGAATATTTAAAGCAGTAAAATTATAATATTCTGTTTCTATCTCAGGTCCTGTTACTATTTCAAAACCAAGTCTTGAAAATATTTCACAAAGTTCATCAATTACTTGTGTAAGAGGATGAAGAGTTCCTATGAAAGGAGATCTTCCAGGTAAGGTGAGATCTAAACCAAGGTCTTTATCTTCCTCTCTAAATAAAATTTCTCTTTCTTTTTCTTTTAATTTTTCTTCTAATAGATCTTTTAACTCATTAAGTTCTTTTCCTAAATATTTTTTTTCTTCTAAAGGAAGTTCCTTTAAAAGTTTAAGGAAAGAGGTAATTTTACCTTTTTTGCCTAAATATTTAATTCGAAAGTTTTCTAATTGAGAAAAATCTTCTATTTTTTCAAAGTTTTCCCAAATTTCCTTTTTAAGTTTTTCAATCTCGGAAGAATTCATTTTAGAAATTAATAAAAGTTATTGCCATTGAGCTTTAGCAATTTCTACCAATTTAGAAAATATTTCTGGCTCATTTATAGCTAAATTGGCTAAAACTTTTCTATCAAGCTCTATACCTGCCTTTTTTAGTCCTCCCATAAATTTACTATAATTTAATCCATTTAATCTTGCTGCTGCATTAATTCTAATTTGCCAAAGTCTTCTAAAATCTCTCTTTTTCTGTCTTCTGTCTCTATAAGCGTATACTAAAGCTCTTTCAACTGTTTCTTTAGCTCTTCTAAAAACATTTTTTCTTTGTCCCCAATATCCTTTAGCTAATTTTATTAATTTTTTATGTCTTCTTCTTGTTTTAAAACCACCTTTTGCTCTTGGCATAAAAAACCCCCTTTAAAGAATAAGGATCTCTAAAACTTATAGGGAATACATCTTTTTATATGAGAGTAATATCCAGAAAAGAGTTCTTTTTCTTGTTTAAGGTGTCTTTTTCTTTTTTTACTTTTCTTTCTCAATAAATGACTTCTTCCAGATTTTCTATGCATTATTTTTCCTGTAGCTGTAACCTTAAACCTTTTTGCTGCAGATCGATTAGTTTTCATTTTTTGTTTACCCACTTTCTCCTTCTCCTCCTAAATTTTTATAGTTCCTTAACTTTACACCAAATTTTATTTGTTTCAACACCTCTTCAGAAATTTTAAAACTCTCCTTTTCTGAGGGGAAAACTCTATTTTTACAATCATTTATAAAATTTTTTAAAGCCTTTTTAAAGTTTTCATATCCTTCAAAATAGGTTTTAACAAACTTGGGACGTATTTTAGGATAAAGTCCAACTACATCATGGAAAACAAGTATTTGTCCATCTGTATAAGGACCTGCACCGATTCCTATAGTTGGAACATTTACCTTTTGAGTTATTAATTTAGCAAGTTCTGCTGGAACACATTCAATAATTATAGCAAAGACTCCCACTTCTTCTAATATTTCTGCATCTCTTAATAGTTTTTGTGCACTTTCTATGGTTTTCCCCTGAACCTTTAATCCTCCAAGCTCCATGCTTCTTTGAGGAGTAAGTCCGATATGTCCTAAAACAGGAATTCCAGCTCTAACAATTGCTGAAACAATTTCAGCAACCTCTTCTCCTCCTTCAACTTTTACTCCATGACATCTTCCTTCCTTTACAAATCTTCCAGCATTTAAAATGGCTTTCTCCTTAGATATTTGATAGGATAAAAAGGGCATATCTCCTATGCGAAGAATGTTTGGTGCCCCTTTACTTACTGCTTTACAAAAAAGAAGCATTTCTTCCATACCTATTGAATAGGTATCCTCTTCACCAAGAATTACCATAGATGCTGAATCTCCTATCAAAACAAAATCGAATCCAGATTCTTCAGCAAGTTTTGCAGAAACATAATCATATGCAGTAATAGCAACAATAGGTTCTTTTCCTTTTTTTTCTATTAAACTATATGGACTTAACTTGAAAAGAGACACTCTATTCCCTCTTTATAAGGAAGATTAAATTTTTCTTTAAGATAAAGATATCCCTTCTGAGTAAGTATTCTACCTCTTTTTGTGCGGGCAATTAATCCCATTCTTATTAAAGCTGGTTCATAAATAGTTTCAAATTCTTCTGGGGTAATATCTGCTGAAAGTGCAAGAGCCGTAACTCCTACGGGTCCACCTTTAAATTCTTTATAAAGGGTTAAAAGACATCTTCTATCTTCGGGAGTTAGTCCCCATTCATCAATATCAAGAAGTTTTAAAAAATCTTCAAAAACTTGAGAAGATACCTTTAATAATTTTTGGTCTTTAGTTTTAGAATTTAGTAAAACAAATTCTCTTAATCTTCTTACCAGATTTAAAGCTTGTCTTGGTATACCTTTTGAAGCTTTTGCAAGTTTGAAAGCCAAATCTTTTTCTATTTCAAGTCCCCAGGACTTACTCACTTTTACAATAATATCTCTTAATTCTTCATCTTTATAATAATTTAATTTAAAAATTAGCTGAAATCTGTCTCTAAGGGGAGCTAAACAAAGATTGGGTTTATTTGTAGCTCCAATTAAAGTAAATTTTGGAAGATTAAGTCTTATAGTTTTTCCAGCATTACCTTTGCCTATTACTATATCTAAAGCAAAATCTTCCATTGCGGTATAAAGAATTTCTTGGCAGGGTTTTGGCATTCTATGAATTTCATCAATAAAAAGGATGTTCCCCTCTTTTAAATTGGTAAGAACTGCAGCTAAGGTTCCGGTTTTATCAAGAACAGGACCTGAGGTAATCTTTAAATCTCGTTTTAATTCATAAGCTATAATTCTTGCTAAGGTTGTTTTCCCAAGTCCTGGAGCACCAATAAAAAAAGTATGAGGGAAGATATCATTTCTTTTTTTTACTGAAGAAATATAAACTGAAAGCTCATCTTTTATTCTTTTTTGTCCTATAAATTCATCAAGACTATGAGGGCGAAAATAAATCATTAAAAAATATTATATAAGAATTCCAAGAATATACAAGAAAATTAAAAAGCTACAGCTCTTTTTTAAGCTCTTTTAAATAAATTTCTTTTGCTTTTTCAAGTAAAGAAAGTAATTTTGTAAAAAGTTCATCTCTCTCAGCTATTAAAGTTCTAACCCTTTCTTTATCTCTACTATTATGGGCAATTATAATATCTCTACAGAGCAAGTGAAATCTTCTGTGGATTTCTTCAAATTCGGAAAAAACAGCCACACCTCTAAATTTTTCTCCCTCACCTTCGTAAAGCCATTTTCCTATACTGCAGGCTTTGTAATTCCCAAGAAGTTCAGGATCTAAGGTATCAAGCCCCATTAAATGACCATTAACTCTAATTATTAATCTTTCATGGTCTGATTTAAAGAGATCAAAAAGAGCTTCTTTTAATTTTTCTGTTTTTACTAAGGATGCAGTGTGTCTTAAATCTGATGAAACACTTACTAAACTATAAATAGTTTTTGTTAGTTCTTCAATTAAATGTGTGACTTCAGCAGTTAATTTAGCTGTTTCTTCTACAGTTTTACTTATTTCTTCACTTGCTATAGATTGCTCTTCTGTTGCTGTAGCAACTTGAGCTATAGCATCTTTTACTTTTTGAGAAGATTCTACAATATTATCAAGAGCATCCTTTACTTTGGTTAAAGAAGAAACTCCTTTTTCAACCTCCTTAGCAGTAATTTCCATAGTTTCAAAGGCTTTATTAGATTCTGTCTGAATAGCTTTTACTTTCTCTGCAATTTCATCAGTTGCTTTAGCTGTTCTTTCTGCAAGTTTTCTTATTTCTTCAGCAACAACTGCAAAACCTCTCCCATGTTCTCCAGCACGTGCTGCCTCAATTGTAGCATTAAGGGCAAGTAAATTTGTTTGATCAGCAATATCTTTAATAAGTTGAACTATATAACCTATTTCTTCTGCGCTTTTATTAAGTTCTTCAATTACATTTTTTAAAGCCGTAGTTTCTTCATTTGCTTTTATAATAATATTTGTTGCTTCTTCAGAAATACCCTTTCCTTCTAAGGCAGCATTTATATTTTGAACTGCAAGGTCTGAAACTTGTGAAGCATTTTTTGCAATATCAGCAATGGTTGCACTCATCTCTTCAACAGCAGAAGCAACTTGTGATGCTTGAGTACTCTGAATTTTTGAATTTTCTAAAGTTTTATTAAGAATTTTGAAACTTTCATCAATTGAATCAGCTAATTTTTGAGAATAAATTAGGGATTTTTCGTTAAGAGAAATAAAAGCTTGTAAAAGTTTATGCATACTTCTTGCAAGTCTTCCCACAATATCAACTCTATCTTGAAATTCAATTTTTATAGTAAGATCACCCTCTGCCATTTTTTCAAGAAGACGTCCCAATTTATCAAGAGGTTTATGAGTCACTATATATGCAATGTAAAGGATTACAGGAGTAGCAATTATCCCCAGAAGTCCTAAAATTGTAAATAATAATTGTATTTTTTTTGAAGCCATAAAAACATTTTTAAAAGGTAATTCTATAACCACTCCCCCAAGAAGATCTCCCTCTTTCACATTGTGACAAGAAAGACACATTTTTTCAGCTTTTAAAAGATAAAGGGTTTTTAAGGAACCATTAGTTTTATAAATTTTTCCTTCTTCTTTGCTCAAAATAATTTTATCAATAAAGGTTTTTTCTTCTTGAGAAGGATAAAATTCAGGGCTTTCACTACCAAATTGATTATCTACTTTTTCAGTTCTAAATATTTTTACATTTTTTAAAGCTTTTAAATAGTAATTTCTGAGCTCTCTATAATTAGGATTTGCCATATCTTTTAATAAGGAAGCTTTAATAGAGGAATAATAATTTGGAAAAGTTTCGGTTTTAGCCTGATAAAGAGTAATCCAATGTAAAAAAAATCCTGTAACAATAACTGTCATTATTACACCTAAAGCAGTAACTACAGTTAAGGGTATAATTAATTTCCAACGAATTCTTATTTTTTTATCTAAATTACTAAAGAATCCCATAAGGATTTCCTCCTTTTAAAAACTTTAATATTAAAAATCGGCAAATTTTAAATTAATTTAAAAAATTATCTTTAAAATTTAAAATAAGTCAAGGATTGATTTTTATTTTTTCTTAAGCAAAAAAAGAAGCCAATCTTTCATATTTTGTATGTTTTTATTTAGATACCATCTTCCCATTTCAAATACTCCATAATCTGCTCCCCCCATAGCAGAGGCAAACCTTACAGAATTTGCATAAAATAACCATTGCTCAACCCACATTTTTTCTATAGCTTCATCAAAAATACAAGAAGCATTTGCTACCCCTTTTTTCCAAGCTTCAAGTAAAATTTTTGTAGCTTCGAGAGTTTGTTCATTAGTTGTTTTTATGGTGTTATGGAACTTTACAAAGTGGGCTTCTACCCAAGAGCTTGTATGACAAGTCATACAGATGCTTTTCATTTTATTTTCCCTTTTTTCCATCTCCTTTTCATCTATAAGAAATTCCTTTACAAATTCACCTGTTAATTCAGTGGGGAGAGGAAGTCCAGCTTTATTTTTAATTTTTGTTGTATCAGAATCTTTTGGATGGGGATGGGCATATATTAGTCCGAATATTCTCCAGGAAAGTCTATCATTCATTTGATGAGTTCTTTCTACAATTACATTATTATTGCTATCAACCAATAAACTTACATGGCAGACTGCACAGGTAGGAGCTTTAAAATCTTCTCCCACTTTCCAAGGAGTATTGTTAAAGTTCATTTCGGCACCTTTAGAGGAGTATATATTTCCGTGTTTGCTCACCATATAAACTTTATAAGCAGGAACATCAGGTCCTTTATGGCACTGAGAACAGGTATAAGGTTTTCGAGCAATTTCCATAGAAAAGGAATGTCTTGGGTGACAAGATGTGCATGCTCCCTTTGAATCATCAGGGTTTATTCTCCCCACTCCATTATTTGCCCATCCCAAAAGAATAGGAAATTTCATTTCTCCCATTTGTGTATTTCTTATTTCCTCACCTTTTACTTCCACCTTTGTTCCATGGCATGCTAAACAGGCATCATTTTCAGAAAGAATATTTGGATTAGGCTCTAAGGAAGATTTAACAAGTTTATAATACAAAGGATTATCCTTTAAATTGGTGTAAGCTTTTGACATAAGGTTTTTATCATATTCCTCAACTTCTTTAGAATGACAAACTGCGCAATCCTTAGGAGAGACTACAATATGGACTTTAAATCCATTGTGATCAAAAGTATCTTTATGAGATTCAGGATTTAAGGTATGACATTCGGCACATCCAATTACTATGTCTCTATTTTTAAAAGAAGGAGAGGAATTTACTTTACGAGAAAGGGAATCTTTACTTAAAGCTTCTTTTAAGGTAATTTTAGAATGGACTCCTACCTTCCAGTCTTTAACTATACCAGGGGTTACCATTTCATGACAGGAAATACAAATTTGAGACTCTGAACTTATAGAAGACTGGGCAAAAGAGATGTTATAAAATAAAAAAAGAAAACCCAAAATTTTTATAATAACATACATAGAGCACCTCCTAAATAAATTTATCTTCATCTATTAATGCATCTTTAATCGACTTATAATAGGTTAATCCTCTATAAAAAACTTTTGATTTTATGGGAAATTCAACTTTTTCTGTAAATTTGTCCAAGGTTTTAAAAAACTTATATATTCTTTTTAAATCTTTTAAAGTGATATTTTTATGGTAAATTGCCTCCCAATCAGCCTCCTCAAAACTTTTATAAAATTTTAACATATTTATTTATTAAACCCTTTATTTTTGAGTTCTTTTAACTTTTTAAGATAAAAAAGATCTACTTTATCTTTTTCTCTAAAAAGAGAAGCATTCTCTTTCATTTTTATTAAAAGGTCAATAGAGGCAACAGGTACTCTTAAATTTTCTTCAAGATTAATCCACTCAATTGCGTTTTCAACGGTTTCCCAATTTATAGCTTCTCCAAATTTTGTAATTAGATCCACATAAAATCCTTGAGGTGTACCATATCTAATAACTGAATAAGTATAAAAATCAGAGGGTTTTAATTTTTCTAATTCTTGATCTTTGAAAATTTTTTTTAAACTTTCTATTATTTTTTTTAAGTTCTCAGATTCTGGTTTAATAAAAAGATCTACATCTAAGGTCCTTCTAACAATACCATATAAATTAAGGGCAATTCCTCCAACTATACAATAACTAACTTTTTTGTTGTTAAATTCTTCAAAAATTTGTTTTAATATTTCCCAAAAATTTGAAATTTCATCCATATTAATTATTTAAGGATAACTTATTTTGGAAATTATTTCAATGGAAATTAAGGAGAAAGGGAAAGTTTGAAAGTTTAAAATTGGGCCGTGGAGGACTCGAACCTCCAACCTATGGATTAAGAGTCCATTGCTCTACCACTTGAGCTAACGGCCCGTTGTTATACTTAAAATAAAAATTAATATATTCTTAAGATTTGTCAAGAAGTTAAGAGGCATTTCTTAGGTATTGAAGTAATGAGAATTTGTTTTAAATTTAAAAGGGGGTAGGGTTTAAGAGGTGGTTGCTCTGGAAGATCTTTGAAAAGAGATCTTCCAGGGAGGAAAGTCCGGGCTCCGCAGGGGAGGACGCCGGGTAACACCCGGAGGGAGTAATCCCTGGAAAGGGCCACAGAAAAGAGACCGCCAGCGGCTAAGAGAGGTTTTTATCTCTCTTAGTGCGGGCAAGGGTGAAAAGGTGGGGTAAGAGCCCACCGCACAGGATGGTAACATCCTGTGGCACGGCAACCCCCGTCCGGAGCAAGGCCAAACAGAGCCTAAGGGTGCCCCGCCCAAAAGGCTCAGGTAGGCCGCTTGAGGAGAAGGGTAACCTTCTCCCTAGAGAAATAACCACCGCCTGGGAGAGTATCCCAGGTAACAGAACCCGGCTTACTTAAACCCTACCCCCTCTTCTTTTAAAAATGTTTAAACATATAGAATTTGTCAAAAGCATATACGATCTCAAAGATCTTCCTCCTCCTAAATTTCCAGAAATTGCTTTTCTTGGAAGATCCAATGTAGGCAAATCATCTCTTATAAACGCAATTCTTAATAGAAAAAATGTAGCCCGCGTTTCTTCAACCCCTGGATTTACTAAAGCTATCAACTTTTTTAGAATAGATTATCAATTTTATCTGGTTGATCTTCCTGGCTATGGCTTTGCTAAAGCACCTGCAGAATTACAAAAAAAATGGAAATATTTAGTTGAAGGATATCTTACAGCTCCAAGAGATTTTCGTTTGCTTATTTTAATTTTTGATATAAGAAGGACTCCTGATAAACTTGATATTAACTTAGTTGAATTTGTAAAATATATTAAAAAACCCTTCTGTATTGTGTTAAATAAAATTGATATACTTTCTAAAAATGAAATTGATAAACAAGTTAAAAATTATAAAGAAGCTTTAAGATTAAATCCCGATTTTCCAATGTTTTTAGTATCTTGTAAAGAAAAAGAAAATATAGAACCTTTAAGAAAATTCATTTTATCAAAAATAAAATCCCATTAAATTTTTATACTCATCCCATCATAACAGGCTCTTATTTTTAAACCCAACTCATTACTAAGTTCTTGGGCTACTTTATAAGGATTAGCTTTAAGCATAGTCATACCAAAATGAGTAAGAATTACCTCTTCAGGTCTCACATTACTTAATATTTTTTTTACATCAGAAACGCTTAAATGTAAAACCCCTTCTTTTGGAGTATACCTTACAGTATAAATTACAAGAATATTTGCAGAAGCAAATTCCTCTTCTAATTTTTCAAAATAGGCTGTATCAGTTATGAAACCAACAATTTTTCCCTCTGGAAGATAAAAAAGTAATCCATAATTTTCTGCTGTATGTTTAAGAAGACAGGTGGTTTTAAATTTAAAAGGAGAGTTTTCATAAAAAGTATTAGGTTTTAAAATTTCTATCTTTTTAAGATAAGGCTGGAGATAAGAAAGTAAAAGTCCTTCTTTTAAAGCACTTTCTGTTAAAAATAGAGTTCCTCTTTTTTTAAACCCCCCTTCAGTAATAGCATCAACTATAATATTTAAATCTGCTGAGTGATCTAAATGTTGATGAGAAACTACAATGGTTTCAATTTTTTCAATAGGGATTTTCTTTTTAGCAAGATAAACTAAGGTTCCTGGGCCAGGGTCAAGAAGTAGATAAGAATTATTAACATTTATAATAGTTCCAGCAGAGGCTCTTAATTGTTTGGCAACTACATAACGGGCACCAGCTGTTCCTAAAAATATAATTTTACTCACAAAATTAATCTTATTGAATTTTTAATAAATTTTCAAGTTTATATTACGATAAAAATAATTTTTATAGGATATCTTGACAAAAAATTTTATTGTATTATATTTATTTCAAAATAAAAATTTTTATAGGAGGTGCATTATGGAAGAGGTAAAAGAAATAATTAGTATGCCAAGAATTGGAGATCAGGCACCAGCCTTTGAAGCAATGACTACAATGGGTCCTATTAAATTTCCTGATGATTTTAAAGGTCAATGGGTGGTGTTCTTTTCTCATCCAGCAGATTTTACCCCTGTTTGTTCTACTGAGTTTTTAGCTTTTGCTCAAATGAATAATGAGTTTGCTAAAAGAAATGTCCAACTTTTAGGTTTAAGTATAGATAGTGTTTTTTCCCATATTGCTTGGGTAATGAATCTTAAAGAAAAAACCGGAATTGAAATCCCATTTCCTATTGTAGCAGATGTTGATGGAAGAGTAGCTAAACTTTATGGTATGCTACATCCAGGAGAAAGTTCAACTGCTACTGTAAGAGCGGTTTTTATTGTAGACCCTAATGGAAAGATAAGGGCGATTATTTATTATCCTCTTTCTGCAGGAAGAAATATGAGGGAGATCTTAAGATTAATAGATGCTTTACAAACAGCAGATAAACATGGTGTAGCAACTCCTGCTAATTGGGTACCTGAACCTCAAGTTTGGGAGTTTACTGAAGAAAATACTAAGGTGATAGTGCCACCTCCTACTACTTATGAAGAAGCTGTAAATAGATTCCAGCAGGGATATGAATGCATTGATTGGTATTTCTGTAAGAAAAAACTGAGCTAAAAAGGAGAAAAAAGATGTCTGCTGGATGTGTAAGCCCTGATGGAAAACTTAGTGAAAGAGCGATTGAGCTTCTTAGACTCTTAAATGAGAAAGGAAAGCTTTCTGCTTCTAAAATAGCAGAACTTACTAAAAGACCTCTTTTTCAGGTGAGAAGCTCTTTAAGAGAGCTCACTGAAGCTGGGTTTATCGCTTACGAAGGAGAGGAATACAGGCTTACAGAAAAAGGACTTTCTGCTCTTTCTTCAACCTAAAACATTTATAAAATTTAGGAGGGTGGCAGAACAATTTTTGCCACCCTTTTTTCTTTTAAAAATCAATTTCTTTATTTTAAAGAATTTGTAAGTGTCCTTATCTTTTGAAGTCTTTTCTGATATAATAAGGACAAGATTTAATAAAAAATTAAAAATCTTAATAAAAAATCTAATGAAATTTGATTTTATTGGTTGTGGCTCATTAAATTGGGATATGTTTTTTGAAGTAGAAGATCTTTCTGAAATTCAATTTGAAGATTTGAAGATTCTTCCAGGAAGGGAAGCCGTTTTAGAAAGAAGTCAATTTTTAAAATTTTTAAAATTTTTAGAAAAAGAAGGTATATTTCTTTTTGAATGCGGAGGAGGATCAGGAGCAAATACAATTTATGCCTTATCTTTATGGGGATTTAATAACGCCTTTTTAGGAGCAACTGGAAAGGATGAATTTGGTAAAAAAATAATTGAAGAATTAGAGAATGTGAATTTAAATACAGATTTTATTATAAAAAAGGGGGAGACAAGTTTAGCCATTATTTTACTTGATAAAAGAAAAGATAGATTTATAGCTGTTAGTCCAGGAAATAACGAAGAATTTCTTCAGGAAATAAGAATTAATTTATCTCAATTTGAGAGCATTTTTCATTTTTCCTCTTTTGCCAGTAGAAGCGGTCAAGAATTTCAGAGAAGAATTTTATCCCATTTAAAATTAAAGATTTCTTTTGATCCAGGAGAAGTTTATGCTAATTTAGGTAAAGAATTTTTATTTTTTTGGTTAAAAAATACAGAGATTTTATTTATCACTGATTATGAATTAGAGAAAATAGGTTTATCTCTTGAAGAATTATTAAGATTAGGAATTAATAAGATATTTTTAAAAAAAGGGAAGGAGGGCGCAGAATTTTATTCTAAGGAGAAAAATTTAAAAATTTCAGCTTATAAAGTAGAAAAAATAGTTGATAATACAGGAGCAGGAGATTATTTTAATGCTGGAGTTTTAGCTGGTATTAAACTTGGTTTTTCAGAAGAGGATATGTTAAAATTGGGTATTTATTCAGCAGGTATTAGTCTTAGAGATTTTGGGAGAAAGGGTTGTTTAACTAAAAGGGAGTTTCAAAAATATGTGGATTTGTTAAAATAGTTTTCAAAATGAAACTTAAAGAGAAGATCCCTAAAAATATTGATAAACTTTTAAAAGACCTTTCTCAAGGTTCTCTTTTTGGAGAAATTTATCTTGAGTCTACTGAAATTTTCAAATTGGTTTTAGAACCAGATAGAATAGATGAAATTAATTGGGGGAAAGAAGAGGGTATAGCTTTTAGAAAAATAGACGAAAAATTTAAAATTAATTTTGCCTATGCTTCTAATTTAGAAAATATAGCAGTTTTAGAAGATCTGGTAAAAACTGGTTTAAAAGAGGAATCTTTAAGACATGAGAAGGAAAAACTTTTCATTTCTGAATCTCGCAAACTTAAAAATTATGAACTATATCTTAGAGAAAGATTAGAGTTTTTAGAGGAATTAAAGAAAAAAGTTAAAAAGGTAGGAAATATTAAGCATTATAAAATTGGATTAAGTGAAATAAAAAAAGAGATCCTTATTTTAAACTCTGAAGGAAAATTTATAGAAGATGAAAGATTTTATTCTAAACTTGTTGCTATAGTTATTGCTGAAAAAGATGGGGTTTTAGAGAGAGGATATGAGGTTTTTGGAGGAGCTCTTCCTTTTGAAAAAATTAAGGAATTACCAGAAGTATTAGAGATACCTGAAAAAGCATCTGATCTTGCTTTAATTATGCTTTCTGCTAAAAAAGCTCCTGCAGGGGTTATGCCTGTTGTTCTTTCAGGAACAGCTGGTGGGACTATGATTCATGAGGCAGTAGGACACGGGCTTGAAGCAGATCATGCTGAGGAGGGATTATCTATTTATTCAGGTAAATTAGGAGAAAAAGTTGCAAGCGAACTTATTACCGTTATTGATGACGCAACTTTACCTTTTCTTTACGGATTTTATAAATTTGATGATGAGGGAACACCTGCACAAAAAGTAGTTTTGATTGAAAAAGGGATTTTGAAGAATTTTCTTTATGATAAATACTTTTCTCTAAAATACGGGAAAAAATCTAATGGTCACGGAAGAAGGCAAGATTATAGACATGTTCCTATACCAAGAATGGCAAATACTTATATAGAAAAAGGCTCCCATAGACCTGAAGAAATAATAAAAAGTATAGAAAAGGGGCTTTTAGTAAGAAAGATGGGAGGAGGAGAAGTAAATCCATTAACAGGAGATTTTGTTTTTGAAGTTAGAGAAGGTTATTATATAGAAAAAGGAGAAATTGCTTATCCTGTCAAAGGAGCAACTTTGGTGGGAAATGGTCCTAAGGTATTAGAAATAATTGATATGGTGGGAGATGATTTGAAATTTATTCCTGGAACCTGTGGCAAAGATGGGCAGGGAGTTCCTGTAGCAGATGGTCAACCTACACTTAGAATTCCTGAACTTATCGTAGGCGGAATCATCGATTAAGGAGGAAAAGGATGTGTGGAGTTTTTGGAATATACGGAGTTGAAGAAGCAGCCAATTACACTTATTTTGGGCTATATGCTCTTCAACATAGAGGACAAGAAAGTGCAGGTATTGTGGTTTATGATGGAAAAAAGGTAAAAGAATGGAAAGGGTTAGGTTTAGTGAGTGAAGTTTTTAATGAAGAAATATTAAAAAATCTATCAGGCTATATATCCATAGGACATGTAAGATATTCAACCACCGGTTCTACTATTCTTCAAAATGTTCAGCCCTTTTGTGTTAATTTTGCTAAAAAAACTTTAGCTATTGCACATAATGGAAATCTTGTTAATGCCTATCAAATTAGATGTGAACTTGAAGAAGATGGGCATATTTTTCAAACTACCATGGATAGTGAAGTAATTGTACATCTTATAGTTAAAAATCTAAAAAAAGGACTTGTTAATGCTATTATAGAAACAATGAAAAGAATTAGAGGGGCTTACTCTATTTTACTTCTTTATGAAGATACTCTTGTTGCTTTTAGAGATCCTTGGGGTTTTAGACCTTTATCTTTTGGTATGTTTAATGGAGGATATGTTATTGCTTCTGAAACTTGTGCTTTCGATTTGATAGGAGTTCAATATTTAAGAGATATAGAGCCAGGAGAGATACTTATTATAGATAAAGAGGGACCAAAATCTTATAAAGCCTTTAAAAAAGAAAAATTCAATTTAAGTCATTGTGTTTTTGAATTTATATATTTTGCAAGACCGGACAGTTATATATTTAATAAAAATGTATATTTAATAAGAAAAAATCTTGGAAAAAATCTTTATAAAGAATGCCCTCTTCAGGCAGATTTTGTAATGCCTTTTCCAGATTCGGGTAATTATGCAGCTATAGGTTATTCTCAAGCAAGTGGGTTACCAATAGAATTTGCTATGATAAGGAATCATTATATAGGAAGGACCTTTATTCAACCTTCAGAAAAAATTAGAAATATTTCTGTAAAAATGAAATTAAATCCTGTCAAAGATATTTTAAGGGGGAAAGAGGTAATTGTAATTGATGATTCCTTAGTTAGAGGGACTACTTCTCGTAATAGACTTAAAAGTATAAAAGAAGCAGGAGCAAAAAAAATTCATTTTTTACTCTCCTGTCCACCTCTTAGATTCCCATGCTTTTTTGGTATTGATTTCCCATCTTCTGCAGAATTAATTGCACATAAGCATTCTGTAGAAGAAATTAGAAAATTTTTAGATATTGATACTCTTTATTATTTAAGTATTGAAGGACTTTTATCAGCAGTTGAAGAACTAAGGGACAAGGTATGTTTAGCTTGTTTTACAGGAGAATATCCTATAGAAGTAGATTTTAGTTTTAGAAAAGATATTGCTGAAATTTAGTATTATGAAAGCTTATCAAAATCTACAAGAATTTATAGAAATTTTAGAAAAGGAAAAGGAACTTTTAAGAATAAACATTGAAGTTTCTCCTGAACTTGAAATTACAGAAATTACAGATAGAGTTTGCAAATTAAATGGTCCTGCCCTTTTTTTTGAGAAAGTAAAGAACTATAAAATTCCTGTAGTAACTAATCTTTTTGGAAGTTTTAAAAGAGTTTGTCTTGCTTTTGGAGTAAAGGAAATTGAAGAACTTGCTTCGACCTTAATTGATTTTATAGAAATAAAAAGAATGGAAGGGTTTTTTGAAAAATTAAAAATTATTCCTAAGCTTTGGCAAGCTAAAAATTTTTTTCCAAAGTTAGTTGATAAGGCACCTTGTCAAGAAATAGTTTGGATAAAAGATGAAGTTGATTTATTTAAACTTCCAATTTTAAAATGCTGGCCAAAAGATGGAGGTCGCTTTATTACACTTCCTTGTGTTATTACTAAGGATCCAGAAACAGGTATACGAAATGTGGGAATGTATAGAATGCAAGTTTTTAGTAAAAATGAAACCGGTATGCATTGGCAAATTCATAAAGTAGGAGCAAAACATTATCAGAAAGCAGAAAAGCTTGGGCAAAAATTACCTGTTGTAGTTGCTATAGGACCAGATCCTGCAGTAATTTATTCTGCAACCGCTCCTCTTCCTGAAGATATAGATGAACTCCTTTTGGCAGGTTTTTTAAGAGGAAAACCTGTTGAGCTTGTTAAATGTTTAACAATCCCTTTAGAAGTTCCTGCAGAATCTCAAATTGTTTTGGAAGGTTATGTGGAACCCTATAAGAGAAAATTGGAAGGTCCTTTTGGAGATCATACAGGATATTATACTCCTCCAGATTATTATCCAGTTTTTAGGATAACTTGTATCACCATGAGAAAGGATGCTATATATCCTGCAACTATTGTAGGTAAGCCTCCTATGGAAGATTGTTACCTTGGTAAAGTGACTGAAAGGCTATTTTTACCTTTTATTAAAAAGATTTTGCCAGAAATTATAGATATTAATCTTCCTTGGGAGGGAGTTTTTCATAATTTAGCTTTTGTTTCCATAGATAAACGATATCCAGGGCATGCTTTTAAAGTAGCTTCAGCTCTTTGGGGACTTGGACAAATGATGTTTACTAAAATAATAGTTGTTTTTGATAAAGAGGTTAATGTACAGGATTTAAGAGAAGCCCTATTTTATATGGCTGGAAATGTAGATCCAGAAAGGGATATAATGATAGTAAGGGGTCCTGTTGATGCTCTTGATCATGCAAGTTCTCAACCTTATTTTGGTTCTAAAATATGTATTGATGCTACAAAAAAATGGAAAGAAGAAGGATATACTCGAGAATGGCCAGAAGAAATAGTTATGACAAAAGAAATTAAAGAAAAGATCGATAAAATTTGGAGAAAACTTGGAATTGAAGAATTTTTAAAAAAGAGGTAAGGGTCTATGAAAATAGCTATAATGAGTGATAGCCATGATTCTATTCCTAATTTACAAAAAGCTGTTGAGATCTCTATAAAAGAAAAATGTGAAAAAATTTTTCATTGTGGAGATTTAATTTCACCTTTTATGGTTCCTATTCTTGGGAAGTTTAATAAAGAAATACATTTAATTTTAGGAAATAACCCAGGAGATATTTTTCTTTTAATGCAAAAAATTTTAGAATATCCTAATATAAAACTTCACGGAGAGAATGCATTTTTAGAAATAGAAGATTATAAAATTGCTATGGTTCATTATCCTAAGATAGCTTATGCTTTAGCAAAAACTGAGGAATATGATTTTATTTTTTGTGGGCATACTCATAAATATGAAATAAAGGAAATAGGTAAAACTTTAGTTATAAATCCTGGAGAAATTTTAGGAAAAGAAGGAACACCAAGCTTTGTTATTCTTGATTTAAAAACAAGAAAATATGAAAAAATAACTCTTTAAGGAGAAAGAGAGCTATGCGTTGGAGTAAATTTTTTATTCCTACTTTAAGAGAGGACCCTTCTGAAGCTGAAGTAATAAGTCATAAACTTTTATTGAGAGCAGGCATGATAAGAAAACTTGCTTCTGGTATTTATAACTTTTTACCTTTAGGATTTAGAGCTTTGAAAAAGATAGAGAATATTGTGAGATGTGAAATGAATAAAGCTGGAGCTTTGGAAATTCTTATGCCTCTTGTTCAACCAGCAGAACTTTGGAAGGAAACCGGGCGTTGGGATGCCTATGGAAAAGAACTCTTGAGATTTAAAGATAGAAAGGAACACGATTTTTGTTTAGGACCAACTCATGAAGAAGTAGTAACTGAAATAGTAAGAAGGGATGTAAAATCTTATAAAGAGCTTCCCCTTATTCTTTATCAAATAGCAGTAAAATTTAGAGATGAAATTCGTCCGAGATTTGGTATTATGAGAGCAAGAGAATTTATAATGAAAGATGCCTATTCATTTGATGCAGACTGGGATGGATTAGAAAGGAGTTACCAATTAATGTATGAAACTTATGAAAAGATTTTTACTAATTGTGGTTTAAAGTTTAAGGCAGTTGAAGCTCATACAGGGGCTATAGGAGGAGATGTTTCTCATGAATTTATGGTACTTGCTGAAACAGGAGAAGACATTATAGCCTTTTGTGAAAAATGTGGATATGCTTCCAATATAGAACTTACTCCTGCTATTTCTGGAGAAAAATATCCTTTAGAACCTGAAAAACCATTAGAAAAAGTTTATACTCCAGGAGTTAGAACTGCTCAAGAAGTGGCGGATTTTTTAGGCCTTCCTGTTTCTAAAATAACTAAAACTCTAATTTATATTGTTGAAGAAAAAAACGCTGTTGCAGTGTGTTTAAGAGGAGATCATGAAGTAAATGAGGTAAAACTTGAAAAATTATTTTCTGGGAAACCTTTTAGAATGGCGAATGAAGAAGAGGTTAGAAAAATTGTAGGAGCAAGCCCTGGATTTATTGGACCTAAAGATTTGAAAATAAAGGTAATTGCTGATAAAGCCTTAGAAGGATACCCTAATTTTGTAATAGGAGCAAATGAAGATGAATACCATTACTTAAATGCAAACTTAGGATCAACTTTCAAACCTGATATAATAGCAGATATAAGGAAAGCTACCTTAGGAGACCTCTGTCCAAAATGTAAAGAACCTTTAAGCTTTACAAGAGGTATAGAAGTAGGACATATTTTTAAATTGGGAACAAAATATAGTGAACCTATGAAAGCTATGTTTTTAGATAAAGACGGAAAAATGAAGCCTTTTATAATGGGATGTTATGGTATTGGTGTAAGTAGAATACTTGCTGCAACTATTGAACAAAACCATGATGAAGATGGTATAATTTTCCCTTGGCAGATTGCACCTTTCCAAATCGCTATAGTATATTTAAAAGAAGATTTTAAAGAAAATGCAGAAAAAATTTATAAAAATTTGTCTCAAAATTGGGATGTAATTTTGGATGATAGAGAAGAAAGGCCAGGAGTTAAATTTAAAGATATGGATCTTATAGGAATTCCTCTTCAAATTATTTTAGGAAAAAACTACGAAAAGAATAAAGAACTTGAGGTTAAAATAAGAAAAACAGGAGAAAGAAAATATATTAAAATTGAAGAATTAGAAAATTTTGTAAGAAACTTTGAAAATGAAAAAAATTAAAATTTCAGAACTTACAAAAAGAATAAATGGTATCTTAATAGGAGAAGATTTTGAGGTAGAGGGAATTAATGCCATTCCTTTAGCTGAGGAAAGAGATTTAATTTTTGTAGATTCTCTAAAAAGGGTAGATGAAGCCCAAAAGTCAAAAGCTAAGGCAGTATTGTGTCCTGAAGGATTTGCTAAGTATTTTCCTCAAAAAACAGTTATAGAAGTAAAAAATGTGAGAGTTGCTTTTGCAAAGCTTACTGAAATTTTTAAAAGAGAAATAGAACCTAAATGGGGTATAAGTAGTTATGCTTTTATAGAAGAGGAAGTAAAAATAGAGGAACCATGTGCAATATATCCCTTAGTATATATTCAAAAAGGAGCAAAAATAGAAAAAAATGTAGTAATTTATCCTGGAGTTTTTATAGGAGCTTTCTCAGAAATCGGAGAAAATACAATCATTTATCCTAATGTAGTAATCTATCCTTATACTAAAATCGGTAAAAATTGTATAATTCATGCAGGAGTAGTAATAGGTGCAGATGGTTTTGGTTTTGCTCAAGAAGAAATGGAAGAAGGATATAAAAACATAAAAATTTATCATTTTGGAGGGGTTGAGATAGAGGATGATGTGGAAATAGGTGCTAATACAACCATTGATAAAGCAGTTTTTGGGAAAACAATTATAGGAAGGGGAACAAAAATTGATAATTTAGTGCAAGTTGGACATAATGTTAGGGTAGGGAAAGAAAATATTCTTGTTTCTCATACAGCAATTGGAGGTAGTGCAGTTTTGGAAGATTATGTAATGCTTGGAGGGCAAGTTGGAGTAGCGCCTTATAGTAAGATTAGGAAAGGTGCAAAAGTAGCAGGTAAATCAGGTGTAACAGGAGAAATTCCTCCTGGAGAAGAAGTAGCAGGAATTCCTGCAATAAAAGCAGATATTTGGAAAAAAGCAGTAATCATTTTTGCAAAACTTCCTGAAATTTATAAAGAATTAAAAAAATTTATAAAACCCCAATCTTAAATAAAATCTCTTACCGCAGTAGCAACTGCTATTGCTCCTTGGGTATTTACTATTCTTATATAATCTGGATCAAAATTATCAGAAAATTTAATAAGTTTTTTCAAGTCAATTATTTGGGTATTAATTTTTAAAAACTCACTAAAGATTTCACTTATATTGGGGATGTTTGCACCTCCGCCGACCAAGAATATATTTTCAATGGTTAGGTTAAATTTTCCTGTTACAAATTTGATAGTAGTTTCTAATTCTTCAAGAACTTCTTTAATATAATTTTTATAAATTTTTTTAACCTCAGGGTAATTGTTTCTTTCTGGATTTACTATTAAAGCTTCTGCAGTATCCATATCTACTTTTAAGTTTTTAATTATGTCTTTTCTTAGATTTTTAATTCCTAAATTAAAAAGTTCCCTACTATATACAGGGGCTTCTTTCCCACAAAAAAGCAATCCAATTTTACTATCTCCCCAGTCTACAATAACTTTAGCTTTTTCTCCGTAAATTGTTTCTATGAGATTATGTAAGTTTATAAAGCTTGCATCAATATTATTAGCTTGGTATTCCAAAGCTTTTATAAGGTTTTCATATTGGTTAACTATTTCTTTTTTAGCTACAAGATAAAAAATTTGATAAAAATCTTTTTGGGGAATTATATAGTAGCTATAATAAACATCTTCAATCTTATAAGGAATTTCATCACTTATTTTATTTTTTATTTCTTCTTCACTCGGAATATGTGGACTTTTGAAAGAATCAAAAATTACAAGGTCATAAGGAAGTGAAAGATTAACTATTTTGGTGTTATTTTTAAAAACATCTAAAATATTTTTAATGTTGGAAAGTAAATATTGGAAATCGTTAATAATTCCATTTATAATAACATTTTTATAAGTTCTTCCCCGAATAAAATTAGTTAAAATAAGTTCATTTTTAATAATTTTAACCTCAGCTATTTTAATTGAATAACTTCCTAAATCAAAGGCTAATATTCCCTTTTTTTCTGATCCACTTATATCTATAATACTTTTAAATTTAGAAAAAAGTTTGTTTATCATATGGTTTCCTCTTTATTTTAAATACTTTTAATTTTTGCAAAATTTATGTTAGATTTATCTATTACATTTTCAAAAGAGGAGCTAATAGTTTTTTTATAAAAACTTTCCAAATTTTTTAGAAATTCAGCCTCCATATCTAAAAGCCATTTTTTTAAATCATTTTTAGCAAGTTTTAGATAAGAATTAATTTGTTTTTTCCAGATATTTTTAAGCCTTCTATTTTTGTCTTTCAATTTTTTAATTATATATATAGGTCCAACTAAGGAAGAAATTGCTGGAATAGCTTTTAAGGGTACTGTTTCAGGTATAGCCATAGTTGCAATAATTCCTCCAGCACTCACAGCAATCCCTGGTGCTGCAGTAATAGTTTTATCCAATAAGCCTTCATCTTCTTTTATTTTAACGGGTTGAGGTTTGAAACTTCCATTTTCTGAAAAAGCCTTAGTTCTAATTTTGTCTCTAAGATTTTCTTTAAAAAATTCATATTGCTGATCAAGATGCATACTTTTAATTTTTTCTAATACCTCCTTCATAAGATAATTTAAAAGGGTATCAAGCAAGATTTCAGCTTTTTCTTTTAAAAGTTTACGAGGATAATACTTTGCAAATTCTTTTAAAAAATAGATATCAAGATCTCTGTCTAAAATAAAAAATACTTCGCTTTTAATAAGTTCAATTTCTTTAGAAATATCTTCTTCTAATTTCTTTTCTATTTGTTTAAGAGTTTTAGGTTCTATCATCATGATAACCTTTTTATGAATTCTTCTATTATTTTTACCTCTTTTTCAATTAAGGCAATCTTTTTTTCAAGCATAAGAATTTCATAATCAATTCTCTCAATTGTTTTTAATTCATTTTTAAGATTTTCCAAATAGGTCCTTTTTTCTTCTAATAATTTACCTATACTTTTTTTATAAAAATCAAAGGCTCTGTAAAATTGATCTCTTAGCTTTTCAATTACATCAACAAAGGATTCTATAAGGTTATTCTTTAAAGTTTTAAAAAATGCTTCTTCATCTATGAACTCTCTTATTCCTACTACCACCTTTTTTGTTCTACTTGATTTTAACCATTTCCAGGGTTTTAAAAAATTCCAATTTTCTACAATACTTTCTACAACTTCTTTTGTAATTTCTTCTCTCTTAGCTACTGCTTTTCTACAGCTTTCTTCTATAGCAGAAAAATCAATTTTTGGGATTTGGATGTTATATTCTTCTCTAAATTGTTCACCTATTTGTTCAAGTTTTTCTTTAAAAAATTTGCTTATATTTTTAATATTTTCTTGAACAATTATATTAAGATCATTTTCTGCATCCCTATAATATTTTCTTAATTCTTCTATATTAGTTGATTTTATAAACTTATCGTAATAATTTAATTTTAGCTGATCAAGAGAATTTTCTATAGGAGAATGGACTCCTATAAAAATGGTTGCTGCTTCTTCTAAAACAAAATAACAATATGTTTCAAGTTTTTTAAGACCTTTCTGTCTTTTTTCAATTTCAGCTAAAAATTCTTCTCTATCCCTTTTTTGACTTTCTAATAAACGAATAGTTTCTTGATGAATATTAATTTGTTCTTTATATCCTTCTCTAAGTAATTCTAAAATATTTATTAATTCTGAAAAAGGAGCAGAAAGTAAAAAATTTTCAAGAACTGGTATCAAATTTTCAAATCCTGAATATTTAATAAATGCCTCTTTATTATCTAAACCTTCTTCCTCAGCAAGATCCTTAAAATAAACAATCCACTTTCTTTTTTGCCTTTGTTCTTTTTTTATTTCTTCAAGAGTTTTTCCTTTTTCTAAATCTTCATAGATTAGTTTTAATATACTGTCAACTGCAAAAATTCTATCAGGAGAAATGAGAGAACTATAAATACGTTTAGCCTCTTCTAAAAGTCTATCTTTTTCTTCAAAAAATACTGCAGAGTGAGTTAATATTAAGAATAAGTTTTCTTTACTTTTATTGGTTATTACCGAGGAGATAAATCTTTTAAAAGATTCTGATTCTATAGGTTTAATGGGATGAATAAACAAAATAGCATTAGCTCTATCTAAGAAAGAAAAGGAAATATCATGAACTCCTCCTACAGCATTAACCCCAGGCATATCAACTAACCTTATTTCATCAAATTCCCAAGGGAAGGGATAACCTAATTCTATTTTTATAGGGATATTATCTCGAGATCTTGAGAAGGCATAATTTTCCAATTTATATTTTAATTCTTTAAGATTTTCCATTCCTGATTTTTCTTCCAAATACTTTATAAACTCATTATCTATTATGTTTAGTTCGCCATTTTCAAGAATATAAAGATCAATTAAATTAACAGGAATATCTCTATATTCTTCAGGAATAGCTGCTATTTCTTTTAATTTTTCTTTTAAAACCTCTTTTGGGCTATCTTCAAGAATTTCTATCTTTCCAGAAGCATAAGTTACTTTTAAATAAGGTCTTTTAGAATAAAAAATTTCAATTAATGCATTAGTAGCTTGTAAAACATCAGTAGGAAGGATTTCTTCTTTTATTAAACTGTTAATGAAGGTAGATTTTCCTGCTTTTACTTCACCTGCAACAGCTATAAGAAATTGATTATTTTTAAGATTTTCTATTCTGTTTTCTAAACTTTTTATATCAATTCCGTCATTTAATTCACCTCTTAGATTTTTGTAATTTTCGAAAAGCTCAAAAATTTGTTGTTTATAAATTTTATAATCACTAAGTTTAAAATTAGATTTCTTAATATTTTGTTCCAAAAACATTTTAAATTTTTATTTAGAATAGTATTCTAAATATTTATCTCTTAAATCTTCTAAGTATAATTTCAATCTCCTACTTATAGTTTTTAGCTGTTGAAATAGTTTTTCTACTTTTAAAGAATCTTCCATATTATAAGCAATTATTAATTCCTTTCCTATATTATGAAGGGTTTTGTAAGTTTCTTCAAACTCTCTAAAATCAAAATCTTTAACCAATTGTTTAAATTTTTCACCTTCTTCACTATAGTACCATTTACCAATGGGAAAAGCTTGATAATCACCCCATCTTTCTGGATCAAGCCTATCAATTCCTTTAATATGAGCCTGCAAGCGGAGTATATAACGATCAACATCCTTTTCGAAAAGATCAAAGAGGATTTCTTCCATTTTTCTTGTTTTAACAGTAGTTGCTATAGTTTTCATATAAGAAGAAATAAGTAAAGTTTCATAAGTGCTTTCGCTTATTTTATCCATTAATTGGCTAATTTCTGAAGATACTTGGTTTATTTCTTCAAAAGCTTTGTTAATTGTTTCAGAGGTTTTTACTCCCTTCTCAATATTTGTAGCTATATCTAAGGCTAAATTATTTATTTTATCACCTAAATTAAAAGTTACAATCAAAATTTCTTTTAATTGAGGATCATTAGTAATTTCTTGTCCTTTTTCAACCTTGCTTTTTATCTCTTTAGCAATATTATTAATATTACTTGTAAGTCTTGAAATTTCACCTATAGTTAATCCAAAATCATCTACTACAATAGAGGTCTGTGCCACTTTCAAATTTTGAAATTTTATTTTTTCATTTACACTATCTACTAATTTAAATATTTCGTCAACTTGTTCAACTAATTTAGTAGAATAATCAAGAGTTTTAGAAGAAAAGTTTCTCATATATTCTAAAACTTTGTCCATGCTTTTTGCAATTTTTCCTACAAGGTCTTCCCTATCTTTTATTTTTTCTTCAACAGATAAAGTTAAATCTCCTTCTGCCATTTTATTTAACATATCCGTTATTTTTTCTAAAGGTTTGTGAGCTATATACATATAAGTGAAGTATACTAAAACAGAAGCAGTAATAATTCCTCCTAAGCCTAAAAAGATATAAAGAAGAATAATAAGTTTAAGTTCTTTTATTATATAATCTATAGGTAAAGTAATACTAACAGCCCCTATAACTTCATTTTCAGAGACATTATAATGGCATCTTAAACATTCAGCTTGTGCTTTTACTGGGTAAATTCCTTTTAATTTTTCTTTTTCCAAATCAACAAAAATCTTTTCCACACCTTCTGAAAGAACCTTTGCTTCCTCTTTGTCCATGGCATAATACTCAGGGCTTTCTTTTCCAAAGAGTTCATCTATTTTTGGAGTTCTTATTATTCTTATATCTTTTTGCTTTTTTAAGAATTCTTCTCTTATAATTTTATAATTACCAATTGGATTTCCTTCCATTTTTTCAATTAGAGCTCCATGTTTTATTAGGGTATCGTTAATAAGGTTAAATTGATTTTTCAGAATTATATTTTTAGCATGATTAATTCCTACATAATAGGCCATAAAAGAAGTAACTACAATGGTTAGAACAATTAAAATAATAAAGCATATAACAATTATAGGAACTATTTTTTGATGAAGTTCTAAGGTTTTGTTTAATTTTCTAAACCAGCTTCTTAATCCCATTTTTTAAAAACCCTCCTTTCTATTTTTTAATTTTAGTCTCTAAAAAGGGACCATATTTTTTATCCATAGTAAGTATATGATTTAACCACCAATTTTTTAAAAATTTAAGAATCTCCAAAAAATTAATTTCTTCTTGTGGATTTTGTAAAAATTTTTTAATCTCTTCTTTAAATTTCTTATGCTCCTCTTTATGTATATGTGCTTCTGGATATTCATATTTTTCCATTAGTTCTTCTTCTAAAGCAAAATGCTTTTCAAAGTAGTTTATTAAAGAATCGAAAGCTTCTTTTAAAGCTTTTTTGTCAACATTTAGTCTTATAGCATCATAAATAGCATTAAACATATTAATAAGTTTTTTATGTTGTATATCACATTCAGGTATTCCTGTAGCAAAACTTTCGTCCCATTTAAAAAAACTCATTAGCACTCACCTATACAAAAATATTATTCATAACATTATAATTATGTCAAGAGAATTCCTTTTAATTCTATTCGGAAAAATGTAAGTTTTAATAAAATTTTAAAATTTATATTGGATTGACAATTTTTTAAGATGGTATAATTTTTAAAAAAGTTTTTAAATTGCCCCCATCGTCTAGTGGACTAGGATACTGGCCTCTCACGCCAGAGACACGGGTTCGAATCCCGTTGGGGGCGCTACTTAGCTATTAAATTAAATGTATCGTCTTTTAAAGAAAGATAAAATTTTAATTATATTTCTGTTAACTTTTATATACTTTAATTTATATGGAAAAGATTTTATTAAACTTTCTCCCCCTTGTTATAAAGGTAATGTAACATTAGAAGAAACTTTAAAAGAAAGAAGATCAGTTAGAGAATTTTCTTCTTATCCACTTAATTTACAGGAAATTTCTCAGCTTTTATGAGCTATGCAAGGTATTACTAATTCTTCTTTATATTATTCCAATAGGGAAAAAGAAATAAATATAATTGCAGGAGGTAGCTTATGAAAAGAAAATTTATTTTCACGATTTTTATTAGCTTTTTTGTTAGCGTTATTTTAGGATATTCTCAAGAAAGAATTAAGATTGCCAACGAAGAATGGATACTTTTAAACATTGGTCCAAAAGAGGAAAAGCTTTTTTATTCTCCAAGTAGTATTAAAAAGCTTACAAAAGATAAAATAAGAGTAAATATTTTATATTATCCTTCTTCAGAAATAGTTAATAGATGTAAGAATTACTGGATACAGTGGTTTTTAAGTGGCGAATATAGAGAAGTTTTATGGGAAGGGCTTCCAGAAGAAGATAACAAAAAATGTGAAACCTTAAAATACGGTATTTATGAATATGAGATAGATTGTGCAAAAAGAAAATATAGAGATAAAAATTGGACATGGTATAATAAAGAAAATGAAATATTATATTCTCGCGGGTCTGTAGGGGTATCTTTTCTTTCAATTCCTGAAGATTTAATCAAGGATAAAATTTTTGAAGGAGTTTGTAAAGATTAAAATGTAAAGATTAAAAGACATTTTGATAGATAATTCTTAGATGGAAGTTGATTTTCTCCTTATTAATCCTTGGATTTACGATTTTTCTGCCTATGATTTTTGGCTTAGACCTTATGGACTACTTCTTTTAGGTGGTAAGCTTAGAAAACTTGGTTATTCCATATATTACTTAGATCTTCTTGACCCCTTTTATCCAGAACTTCCTAAGAAACCAAAAAGAAAAGATTTTGGAACTGGGCACTTTTATAAAGAAGCTATCCCTAAACCTGTTTATTTTAATGATGTTCCACGAAAATTTTATAGATATGGATTACCTTTTCCTTTATTTAAAAATTTATTTAAAAAAATAATTAGTTCCTTAAGGTTTAAAGCAGTCCTTTTAACCTGTACTATGACTTATTGGTATCCTGGATTATTTGTGATACTTGATTATATAACCCGAAATTATCCTGAGATACCTATTTATATAGGAGGGATCTATGTAAAACTTTGTTTTGAGCACTTAAAATATGAAATAGAAAAATTTTATAAGGATTTTCCTATTTATATTTTTAAGGGTTCCGCTGAGGAATTTTTAGAAACTATAAAGAAAAGCTTCCCACCTTCTAAGGAACCCTATTTAAATGATTACCCTATATTTGATATGCAAACTTCTATTCCTTATGTAATAATTCTAACAAGCTATGGATGTCCTTTTAATTGTCCCTATTGTGCGTCAAAAAAACTTTATCCTCAATTTAAACAAAAAAACCCAGAGGAGGTATTTGAAGAAATACTTTTTTGGCATAAAAATTATGGGGTTGTTGATTTTGCCTTTTATGATGATGCTCTTTTGTTAAATTTTGATTCTCATTTAGCTCTAATTTTAGAAAAAATTCTTTTTTACGGGTTAAGTTTACGTTTTCATACTCCAAATGCTATCCATGCAAGATTCATTAATGAGGATGTAGCAAAGTTACTTAAAAAAGCAGGATTTAAAACTATAAGAATAGGACTTGAGAGGACAGAAAATAGATTTGACAATAAAGTTAGTATTGAAGAATTTTTGCAAGCCATTTCTTATTTAAAATCTGCAGGTTTTAAAGAAAGAGAACTTGGAGCATATATTCTTTATGGAATACCAGGTGAAAATTTTGAAGAGGTAAAAAACTCTCTTTTATTTTTAGAAAAATATAGAGTCTCTCCCCATTTAGCTGAATTTTCTCCTATACCTGGAACACCCTTTTTTGAAATAGCTAAGCAATATTCTCGTTATCCACTTGAAGAAGACCCTATTTTTCATAATAATACTATATTTCCTGCCTTAAAAAGACCAAATTGGGAAGAAATAGAAAAACTTAAAGCTTTAGCAAGAAAAATTCGTCAATCAATTTGTAACTAATTTTAGCCAAAGAAAACTCCATTCATTTTCTTTTTGATGTTTTATAAGAGAATATCCCATATTTTGGTAAATATTTATTATATTCACTGCATCTGTATTTAAAAAACCACTGAGAAATACATGAGAACCTGTTTGAGAACAGCTTTTAATAATTGGGGCTAAATTTTTAATTTCTCTATAACCAATATTGGCAAGAATTAAATGAAATTTTTCTTGAGGAATCTCTTTTTGAATAATAATCTTGTCTTCAACTTTATTTAAAATTGCATTTTCCTTAGATGCCTCTATAGCAAGCTCATCTATATCTATAGCAAAAATAGTAGAATTCTTGAAAAGTTTTGCGCAGGCAATACTTAAAATACCAGTTCCACATCCAATATCAATTATTTTGAGGTTTGAATCCTTTATTCTTTCTTTAAAAATTTCTATGTTTTCGAGCATCATTTTAGTTGTGGGGTGATGTCCTGTACCAAAAGCTTGGCCTGCTTCAATTATAACTACCATTTCATAAGGATTGGGTTCATATTTTTCCCAAGGAGGAATAATTACTAAAGACTTTCCTATTTTAAGAGGTTTAAAATGGGCTTTCCAAATTTCTTCCCAATTTTCTTCTTTTAATAGTTTGTACTCTACATTAATCTCTGAATTTTTTTCTAAAAATTCCTCAAGAAGAGCTAATTCAGGACTTTTTTCATTTAGATAAAGGATAAAATAAACTCTAAATTTCTTTTCAATAGTTTCCCAGCCTTTTTGAATATGTTCATATAGAAAGTCTTCTACCTTTTCTTTTTTAGTATAAGGGACCTTTAAAATTACTTGATAAATCTTGCTTTTCATATTTAGGTGCTTTTCTTTTTAGGATACTAAAATATAATTTGTTTTTAAATTTTTGAAATGTTTAACAAAAAACTATTTTATATAGGATTTATTTATTTTTTCTCTGGGCTTCCTTTTGGTTTTTTTTATACTTTTATTCCTGTATTCTTTAGAAGTGAAGGAATAGATTTAAAAACTATAGGACTTTTTTCTATAGCAGGATTACCTTGGAGTTTAAGACTTCTTTTTGCTCCCTTCATAGATAGATATTTTTACAAAAGTTTTTGGATGGGACTTTCTCTTATAGGAATTTCTATAAGCATTTTTGCACTTTCTTTTTTTACTCCTGCTACAGTGGGCTTTTTTATATTTTTATTTTTTCTTACTTTCTTTTCCACACTTTTTGATACAGCTTCTGACGGATTTGTTGTAGAATGGATTCCTTCAGAGATTCTGGGCAAAGCTAACGGAATTCGTATTTCAGCCTATAGAATATCTCTCATAATTTTTGGAGGAGGAATTGTAGCCATAAGTCATTATTTGGGATTCAAAATTATTTTTTACATATTAAGTTTAATAACCTTTTTAAGTGGTATTTTTTTAATCTTTAATTCCTTTTTAAAAGTCTCTTCTAAAAAAGTCTCAATATCTTTTACTTCTCAGTTTATAGAACCTTTAAAAGAAATATTAAAAAGAGATAGGGTCTTTTTGCTTCTTTTTTTTGTCCTCACCTATAAAATAGGGGATGCTTTGCTTGGTGCTATGGTTTATCCATTTTGGGTAGACAGAGGTTTTAACAGACTTGAAATTGGGCTTATTTCCGGAACTTTGGGAAGTGTTTTTACTATTTTAGGGTCTCTTTTAGGTGGTTACTTAACAAGTCTTTGGTCTATTAAAAATTCTCTCCTTATTTTAGGCTTTTTCCAGTCCTTTTCTAATCTTGGGTATACTATCGCTTCTTTACCTTATTTACCAAAGGAAACTGTTTATTTTGCTTCTTTTTTCGAAAGCTTTAGTGGGGGGCTTGGAACTGCTGCTTTTCTTACGTTTCTTACTAATCTTTGTAAAAGAGAATTTTCTTCCACCCAATATGCAGTTTTTTCAACTTTATTTAATTTATCCCTTACTTTTTCAAGAACTTTCTCAGGATATGGAGTAAGTTATTTAGGATATACCTATTTTTTTCTTATAACTTTTTTTATCTCTTTACCACCACTTTTTCTTATTTTCTGGATAATAAAAGATAATTAAAATCATTTTACCAGCTCTAAAATTTTCTTAAACTCAGGGGTTCCTGCTCTTTTTAAGATTTGAAAAACAAGGGTTTCTGTGGTAGTTAAAATTCCACCAGCAGATTTGATTAAATCAAGTCCCGTTTCCCAATCAAGCTTTCTTCTACTACAGACTGCATCTTTTGGAACAAAAACTATATAATCTCTTTTAATTAAATCTGCAGCAGTTTGCCATACACATACATGGGTTTCTATTCCAGTTAAAATTACTTTTTTTCTGTCTTTATATTCATTAAGTTTTTTTTCAAAAACTGGTTCTAAAAGGGAATTAAAAGTAATTTTTTCAATAGGCTCGTATGAAGGAAGTGCCTTTTTAATCACTTCTACAGTTTGTCCTAATCCTTTGGGATACTGTTCTGTAAGAATAATAGGAATATTGAAAATTTTAGCTGTTTCAATCAAAATCAAATTATTTTTAATTACCCCCTTTACCACATCTTCATCCATTGCCTTTATAAGCTTTTCTTGAATATCAGTTATTATAATTAAAGTTTCTTCAGCATTAATTAAAAATTTTTCAAGCATTTTTAATCTCCTGCAAAGGTTTCTTCTTTTAATTTAGGGGAAAATTTTTTTAAGGCTTTTTTTACCAAGGTATCTAATGTATCAGTTTCTTCAAAAACTTCATATAAAACCTTTTCTACCTCTTTGCTTTGAAAACCCAAACTCATGAGACAGCTTTTTGCTTCCTCAAGAATAATTTCTTTTTCCGGAGGAATTATTATACCCTTTTGAGAGGGTTTTAAAAAAAGCCCTTTTAATTCTAAATAAAGTTTTTCTGCTCTTTTAGGACCAATTCCGGGAACTTTTGAAAGTTCACTTATTTTTTTATTAAGAATTATATCTCTTAAAATTTCGGGAGAAAATACAGAAAGAAGATTTAAAGCTAATTTAGGCCCCATTTTAGAAAGGGTGGTTAATTTTATAAATAATTCTCTTTCCTCTTTAGTAATAAATCCATATATCTCTATATATTCATTCTTCCTTAATATAGGTACTACAAAAAAGAGGGCTTCTCTTTCTAAAAAGTTCTCTTTAACAAGGCTTACAAGATTTAAAGGGATAAAAATTTCCCAAAAAATAAACTGATTACTTTGTAAGACCAGTTTATTAGGTGGATTTATTTCTTTAACAATACCTTTAAGTTGATAAAGCATTTTGGCTATTTATCTCCAGGGCTAAAATTAAAGCAATTGCTAAGGCATCAATTTTATGAGGATCTGGATTTAAATCAAATTGGTACTTTATTAAGCCTTCTTTAAAAAAGAGATTTAAAATATGAAAAATTTCTTCTTTTTCAGCTTTTCCATATTGGGTTAAAAATTTTTTAATTTCTAAGGGATTAAGGAATTTTACAGGAATATTATAAAGTCCTGCTATAAGTAAAGCAATTGCTTGAGCTTGAGAAAGTCTACTTCCTGCTTTAGAATAGGTTTTAGTAAAAGTTTCTTCTATTCCTATTATATCTGGTTTAGAATCTTTTATAAAATCTTTTAAATTATTGAAAAGATAAGCGAGCTTTTCTGTTACATTTTTACATTTTTTGGTATTTAAGGTTTGCCAATCTTTTAGTTCATAATAATCATTTTTGATTTCAAGAAGTGCATAGGCTAAATTATTAATACCAGGATCTATTCCTAAAATTTTCATTTATTTAAGGCTTCCATAATTCTTTCAGGAATATCAAAATTAGCATAAACTTGCTGAACATCATCTAAATCATCAAGGGCTTCCATAAGCTTAAGAAGGTTATTTGCTGTAGCTTCATCTTCAACAGGAACTATGGTTTTTGGAACCATAGTAACTTTAGCAGAAATTATCTCAATTCCAGCATCTTCTAAAGCTTTTTTAATTTCTTCAAATTGAGAGGGATCTGTAATAACTTCTATTTCACTTTCATATTCTTTTGTATCTTCAGCTCCTTTTTCTATAGCAATTTCTAATACTTTTTCTTCTTCTTTTTTTGGAACAACTATAAGTCCTTTTTGTTCAAATAAATAGGATACTGCTCCTGGTTCAGCAAGGTTTCCTCCGTATTTATTAAAAAGGTGTCTTAATTCAGAAACGGTCCGTTTTCTATTATCAGTTATAGCACTAATAAGTATTGCTACTCCCCCTGGTCCATATCCTTCAAAAAATGCTTCTTCATATTGGGTTCCTTCTTCTAAACCGAGGGCTTTTTTGATAGCCCTTTCTATATTTTCCTTAGGCATATTAGCAGCTCTTGCTGCTTGAATAGCAGCTCTTAGACGAGGATTAAGTTCGGGGTCTCCGCTTCCACCAGTTTTTACTGCTACAATAATTTCTCTTATTAGTTTAGTAAAAAGTTGTCCTCTTTTAGCATCTTGAGCTGCTTTTTTTCTTTTAATTTGTGCCCAATGAGAATGTCCTGCCATGAGACTACTCCTTAGCTAAGGTATTTAGGGCTTTTAAATTAAGTATAACAAGTCTTGTAAAAAATTCAAACTTTATTAGAATATTATTTAAAAATAAAGCCGAGGTGGCGGAACTGGAAGACGCGGCGGACTCAAAATCCGCTGGAGGTTAACTCCGTGCGGGTTCGACTCCCGCCCTCGGCATTTTTTAAATCTTAATTACAAATTTTTTAGTTTTTTTATTCCAATAGATAAAAAGAAACCATATAAAAAGAATACTCATGATAAATATGAAACTTCCTAAATAGGTTAAATATTCTGGTAAATAAACCCTTTCTCCAAGATAACCCTTTTCCCAAATATTTATTTTATCTAAGTAACATCTTAATCCCCAATTACTTAAACCAAAAAAGATAATTACTACAAGTAATTTAATCTGTCCTTCCCCAAGTTTCCATAAACTACTTAAAGCACAGCTATCAGCTAAGATCATTCCTAAACCAAATAGAATGCCTCCAATAAAAGAACCCAATACAAAAGTAGGAAGAATATAAAAATAGGGATCTTGAATTTTTAATAATTTAAAAGAAAAAATTCCCGCAGTAGTTAAAAATAAACTTAAAATAAAGCTAATACTTATCAAAGTTTCTCCAGAAATAAAAGGTTCTCGAAGAGCCTTTGCCATACATAATTTACTTCTTTGAATAACAACCCCTGCTATAGTAGAAAATAAAAGAACTTTCCCTAAAATTAAATTTCTTTCGTTTTCCTTTAAAAATAGAGAGAATATTTTCCCAAAGATAATAAATAGGGCAACCATTCCTATAATAGGTCCTAATTTTTTAATATGAATATTAATTCCCCCTTTTGAAGGAAATTTTTCTGTTTCCCAGATTAGATATTTTAAACCTAACAGAGTCCCTGTAATTAATCCCGCAAACATAGTAAGTCCACTTGCTGAAAGATTAGCAGTAGCTATATAAAATCCTCCTATATTATCTCCAAGTGCAAAAGAAGAGCCAATTCCCATTAGAATTCCTGCTAAAAGAGCTTTAAAAATTTCAAACTTTGGAGGTATTTTAATTCCAAATTCCTGAGAAAAGCAAGAAGAAATAAAGGCACCTCCTAAGATTCCCCAAACAATAAAGCCGGAGTAAGAAGTCCAATTTCCAAAATTTCTTAATCCTTCAGAAATTTCTAAAGGGATTCCATAAAATTGTAAAAGAAGTGCAAAAAAACCGAGAAAAATCCCTCCTATGATAGGATTCCACTTTGATAAAAAATTCATCTTCCCCTCCTATTTTTTAATTGTTCGGGCTTAATAAAATTGAAAATTTTTTAAAACTTGGTATATTGCTGAAAAATCTTTATCTTTTAATCCCATCTTAACTCCAAGTTTGTAAATTTCTTTTACTAAAGCTCCTTCTAAAGATATACCTGAAAACTTTTGATAAAGCTCACTTGCATAATTAAGGTCTTTTATTAAATTTTCTAAAGAAAAATGAGGGGTAAAATTTTCTCTTAAAAGCGCCTCTTTTTTAACTTTTAAAACATAAGAATTTCCTGCTCCGTTTTCTAAAACCTCTAAAAGCTCCTCTTTAGAAAATCCTATTTTTTCTCCCAAAACCAAAGCAGAAGCTAAAGCTTCCATAAAAAGAGCTAATAAAAAGTTGTTAATTAACTTAGCTTGGGTAGCTTTTCCAGGAGTTTGAAAATAAATTAGCTTTTGAGCTAAAATTTCTAAAAGGGGCTTTACTTTTTCAAAAGGCTCTTTTTCTCCACTTACAAGTATGGTAAGTTGTCCTTTTTCTGCAGGAATAATACTTCCTAAAACAGGACATTCTAAATAAAACCCACCCCAGTCTTTAACAAACTGATGAAACTCTAAAACCTTAGAAAACTGATTAGTAGAGGTATCAATTATAATTCTATTTTTAAGAAAGGAACTCCCCTTTTTTAAAACCTCTTCTACAGCCTGACTGTCTTTAATACATAGAAAAATTATCTTTTCATTTTTAAAAAGTTCTTCTAAAGTCTCTACATAAGGTAATCCTAAGGTTTTTGCCTTTTCTATGGAACGGTTCCAGAGATTAACTTTTATCCCTTGAGAAGAAAGTCTTTTTACCATAGCGCTTCCTAAAAGACCAAGTCCTACAAATCCTACTTTCATTTATGATGCCTCCTATTATTTTTAAGTTAAAGTTAATATTATATTATAAGCAAATCGAAGGTTCAACACAAAATTAAGCCTTTTTATTCTTTATGCCATTTAGGTAAGCAGAAGAAAAAACTATTAATTAAAGCTCTCAGAAGAACTTATGAAACTGAAATTAATTAAATCAAAACTAAACAGGAAATTTGGCTATGCAAACTTTATACCCCAAATAGGACACTATTATTATTTTCTTCTATCTATGAAATAACTACTTCCTTCTATAGATTTAGCTACCTTTTTTACTTCTGCTGCTCTTGCCGAAATTTCTCCTATGTGCTTGAATTTGCCTTTCCAGATAGGTACAATAGCTATAGAAATTGAGGGAAGAGGGATTCGAGAAACCTCCCCAGTTCTGTTAACAGAAATAAAATAACCTCTTTCCAGATCCTTTCTATCTAAAAAAGAAGGGACAAGTAAGTTAAAACGTTTTATAATTTCCTTAGAAACTGTTTCAGCTTTTTCTAAAGGTACAATAAATACAAAGTCATCTCCTCCTATGTGACCAACAAAATAATCTTCTTTAGAAAGTTCGGAAAGGGTATTAACAATTATTCTTGCTAAATTTTTAATCATTTCATCTCCCTGGAAAAAACCATAAATATCATTATAAGTTTTGAAGTTATCTAAATCTACATATGCTATTGCATAAGGTTTTGGACTTTCCATAAGTCTTTCTATCGTCTTTGTAATAGAGAGATTTCCAGGAAGACCAGTTAAAGGATTATTATCTGAAATCCTGTTAAGTTTTTCAAAGGCATATTCAATTCTAAGATAAGTCTCCCTTACATCATTATTACTTAAAATAATAAAATCATCTGTCCAGGAAGCAAGGGAAAGTAGAAGTTCAAATTCCATTTTATCAAGAATTAAAATTAGAGGAATATTTATTAAATTAAAATTTTTTCTTATTTCTATAATTTCTTTTAATCCCTCTTTATTTTTAGGGTAATAGTATAAAACTAAAGATGGAGGATTAAAAAAAAAGGCATTTAAGAATTTTTTAAAATCATAAAAAGATTTTAAGGAGTATTTGTCTTTTAAATAGGCTTTAAGTGAATTTTTCCAATCTCTTAGAAATTTATTTTTTTTTAAAAAAGCGTATATAGTTTTTTTTTGAGAAGCCATACCTAAGTATTCAATTCCATTTCTCTTTTTAGTTCTTCGGTAAAAAATTTTAATTCATAAAGTCTTGGTTCTAATTTAAAAAAGATATCTTTTATTTCAAAGAGATTTAGTTTTAAAGTTTTTAAAGCCTTTTCTTGCAAAGGTGGTACTTTTCTATATAAAGAACTACCATATCCTCTTACATGTATTAAAATATCTGAGAGATGAACTACAGCTGCCTCTTTTTTAAATTCCTTTGCTTTTTCAAATTCATGATGAGCATCTACTGCTTCAACGAGTCTATCAGGTAAATTCCAGGTTTTCATAATAAAGCTTCCCATCTCTGCATGATCAATTCCGAGAATTTCTTTTTCAGCTTGGAGAGGGTCTTTACCATTTTTTGTTAGTTCTAATATTTTTTCATATTCTTCTTTAAAACTTACTTTTTGTATAATTCTCCCCAAATCATGAAGAAGCCCGGCTGTAGCAACTTCTTGTGGTTCTTTTAATCCCACTTTTTCTGCTAAAATTCTTGAACAAGCAGCAACTCCAATGGAGTGTTCCCAAAGTCCTACGTCTTCTTTATAAATAATCTCAAAAATAGAAGAAGTTAGGATTAAAACTTTAACTACATTTATTCCAAGAAGCATAAGGGCATTCTGGACTGTACTTACCTTTTTAGGGAAACCATAAAAAGCAGAGTTTGCTAATCTTAAAATTTTAGAGGTAATAACTTGATCCTTTTCTATTAAGTTTGCAATTTGGTGAATAGAAGTTTTTTCATCTTCAATCATTAAATTAAGTCTTTGAACAATAGGAGGAAGGGTAGGAAGCCCTTCTAATTTTTTAAGTTTTTTCTTAACAGATTTTCTTTTTTCTAAGGGATCTAAATTCATTTAATTTTCAGTTTGAGTACTTTCGGTACTCTCTAATTTTTTGTCCTTCTCTTCTAAAAATTCTCTAAAAATTCTCTTTATCTCAAGAAGATTTTCATCAGTTATCCCCTCAAATCTTTCTTCTAATTCTTTTAACTCTTCTTCTAAGGTTTTTTCCCAGGGTAGTTTAACAGGATTACCCTCTACGGTGATAAAACTTACTCCAAATTCTTCAAATTTTCTAATATGTTCTTCTGTTAATTCTACTCCCTTTCCACAAAGAACCCTTCCATTTGCGTCAATTACCTCTTCATAGGTTTTCATACCAGGTCTTATATAGGATAAGGGTAATCTTTGCATATTTAGTCCTCTAAATGACTTTATTTAAACTATACTCTATAATTCCTTCGGCTCCAAGTTCTAAAAGTTTAGGAACAAGTTCTCTTACCTCTTTTTCTGAAATAACAATTTCTAAAGCATACCATTTTTTTTGATAAAGAGGTGAGATAGTAGGAGAGGTTATACTTGGCAAGATTTGAATTATTTTTTCCAAACTTTCTTCAGGCACATTCATTTTTAATCCTACCTTTTTATGAGCATTAAGAGCTCCTTTTAGAAGGGTTGCAATTTGTAATATTTTTTTTCTTTTCCATTCATTTTGCCAAGCTTTTTCATTAGCAATAAGTTGTGGATAAGTAATTAATAGTTCGTGAATTATTTTTAAACCGTGAGCTTTTATAGTAGTTCCTGTTTCAGTAATTTCAACAATTGCATCTGCTAATCCTTGAATTACTTTTGCTTCAGTTGCTCCCCAGGAATAGCTTACTTCTACAGGAATTCCTTTTTCTTCAAAAAACTTTTTAGTAAAATTAACAAGTTCGGTGCTTATTTTTTTATTTCTAAGATCTTCAAGCTTTTCAATCTTAGAATCTTCTTTCACTGCTAAAACCCATTTAGCAGGTTTTTTACTTGATTTAGAATAGATTAAGTCCTCAACTATTACTACTTTAGAACCATTTTCTAAAATCCAGTCTTTTCCAGTTATTCCTGCATCAAGAATTCCAGCTTCTACATATTTACTCATTTCTTGAGGTCTACAGATAACCATTTCTAGCTCAGGATCATCAACTTCAGGAAAATAGTTTCTATGATGAACATCTATTGTCCAACCAGCCTTTTCAAAAAGTTCAATAGTTGCTTTTTCTAAGCTTCCTTTGGGAATTCCAAATTTAAGCTTTTCCATATACCTCCTCCGGATGATATAATTTTTTTTCAACTATTTTTAGTTTACCATTTTCAAGTTTTCTATAAAAACAACTCATATAACCTTCATGACAAACAGGTCCTTTTGGTTCTACTTTAAAAAGTAGAGTATCTTCATCACAATCAACATAGATCTCTTTTAAAACTAAATAATGACCTGAAGTTTCACCTTTTAACCATAGTTTATCCCTTGTTCTACTATAGAAATGAACAAGTCCAGTTTCTAAAGTCTTTTCCCAAGCTAATTTATTAAGGAAACCAAGCATTAATATTTTACCTGTTTGATAATCTTGTATTATGGCGGGAACGAGTCCATTTCCTTTTTCAAAATTTGGGCTATAAGTCATCTTAAAGCCTCCAAAAACTCTCTTAATTTTTTTTCTGGGTCAAGACTTTTTACTAAAGAAGTGCCTATTAAAACTCCTTTAAATCCCATCTCTTTTATTTTTTTTATTTCTTCAGTTTTATTATAACCACTTTCTGCAATTACTGGTATATGTTTAGGAATAAGAGGAAAAATTTTTAAACTTTGTTCTATATTTACTTTAAGGGTTGAAAGATTTCTATTATTTATTCCTATGATTTCAGCTCCAGCTTTAAGAGCTTTTTCTAAATCTTCTTCATCATGGATTTCTACAAGGCTTGAAAGATTTAATTTTTTTGTGTATTTAATCAGTTCTGAAAGCTCATCTTCCTTAAGAATTGAGCTTATTAACAATACTATATCAGCTCCAAAAGCTTTTGCCTCTTCAATTTGTATAGGATCAAATATAAAATCTTTTCTTAAAAGAGGAAGTTTAGTTTCGGTCCGGATACTAGCTAAATATTCTAAGGAACCTTTAAAAAATTTCTCTTCAGTAATTACAGAGATAGCCTTTGCCCCTCCTTTTTCATAAGCCTTTGCTAATATTAAAGGATTGAAGTCTTCTCTAAAAGAATTATTTAAGGGACTAGCTCTTTTAATTTCTGCTATTATAACAAAATTTTCTTTTAAAAGATAATTCTTAAAGTTAATAGGAGTTCTATTCCAAAAGGGTTTAAAATAAAGCCCCATTTGTTTTCTTTTTAAGACTTCATAATATTTCTCAATAAGGATTTGATTTAAAATTTGGTTAATTTTTATATTTTCCATAATATCTAAATTTTAAACTGTAGAAAAATTTTTAAAAGATGTTAATATTTTTCTAAATTTTAAAAAATTTGTTTAATAAATTTGTTTAATCTTTCCTTGGATGGAGGGAGTATTATGAAGAGAACTTATCAGCCCAGTAGAATTAAAATGAAAAGAAGGCACGGATTTAGAGCAAGAATGAAAACTCGTTCCGGAAGAAGAATTTTAAGAAATAGAAGAAGAAAAGGGCGTTGGCGTCTTACTGTTTAATCCTGGTTTAAGTTTCTGTGAAGAAAGAAGGACTATCTTCTAAAGAAAGGCTTAGAAAAGATGAGGAATTTCAGGCAGTTTTTAGAGAAGGTAAAAAGGTTTGGATAGATGCAATTTTATTAATTATATATAAGCCTAATGATTTTAATTATAGGAGACTTGGAATAATAGTTTCTAAAAAGATTAAAAAAGCCACCCAGAGAAACAGAGTAAAAAGATTGATTAGAGAATTTTTTAGAAGAAATAAAGATTTGTTTCCAGAAAATTGTGATATAATAATAATTCCGCACCCTAATTTATTAAATTTTAAATATAGAGATTTTGTGGGAGTTGTAAAAGAAAAACTTCTTTCTTTGAGAAAGATTGAGACCTCTTCCCATGATAAAAAGATTGATAATTAAGTTTATCTTAGTTTATCAAAGAATCATTTCTCCTATCCTTTCCACTTATTTTGGTATTAATTGTAGATTTTATCCTTCTTGTAGTGAATATACAAAATCCGCTATTGAAAGATTCGGTTTGTTAAAAGGGAGTTATTTAGGATTGAAGAGGTTTTTAAGGTGTCATCCCTTTTCTACAGGTGGATATGATCCTCTTAATCCGGAATCTTCAAAAAAGGAGGAAATTATTTAATGGAAAAAAGGGCGCTTTTAGCTATTGTTATTTCTTTTGCTATAATTTTTATTTTTAATTATCTTTATATGAAATTTGTACCCTCTCCTCAAGTTCCAAAAATCTCTCAAAATCAGACTACTAATAATACCATTACTAATAATACTCAAGTCAAAAAGGAAAAAGAAGAAACTTTATCCTTAATTCCTCAAGTTTTTTCAGAAAATCTAAAAATCTATACTCTAAATTCTCCTAAATATGAAGTCTCAATTACCTCTTTAGGAGCAAGGTTTAATAAATTTCAATTAAAAGAATATCCAAAAGAAAAAAACAAAAAGGAGCTTGTTAATCTTATTTCCTCACCTTCTGGAAATCTTCCTTTAGAAATTTATTTTGCTTCTGCTCCTGAGGTAGCTGTAATAAACTATAGGGGACCTGAAAATCTTAGTTATTCTCTTGAAAATTCAACCTCCCAAACTCTCAATTTTTTAAGCTATTATAAAAATATAATTTTAGAAAAAACTTTTACCTTTAAAAGAGATTCCTATTTTATTGATCTTTCTTTTAAAATTTTAAATAAAGGAAATGAAACTATTAGAGATAGAATTCTTGTGAGAGGTGTTTTTTCTCCCTTTGCAGATGGTAAAGCCTATGTTTTTAAAGGTCCTTTTTATTATACAGATCACTTAAATGAAGTAAAAGTAAAAAAGGATTTAGAAGAATATACAGGGAATCTCAAATATTTGGGATATGAAGATACCTATTTTATGGTAGCCCTTATTCCTAAAGATACAGGGAATGGAAATTTTACAGTTACTTTTAGGAACATAGATAAAAATGCACAAGAATTTATTCTCTGGCTTCCTCCTTTTGAGTTAAAACCTAATGAAGAAATAAATTATAGCTTTAAGCTTTATATGGGACCTAAAAAAATAGAAGAAATGGAAAAGGAATATCCACTCTTAGGTAAAGCTCTTTATTTTGGGATTTTTGATTTTATAGCTAAACCATTACTTTATATTTTAAAACTGAGCCATAAATGGACTGGTAACTTTGGTTGGGATATTATTTTTGTTACCATTTTATTAAGAATTATTTTCTTTCCTCTTAACCATATAAGTTATAAAAGTATGAAAAGATTGCAAGAAATTCAGCCAATTATTCAGAAACTGAGAGAAAAATATAAAGATGATCCCCAAACTTTAAATAAAGAGCTTATGAATGTTTATAAAACCTATAAAATAAATCCCTTTTCAGGTTGCCTTCCTATTCTAATTCAAATACCCATATTTATAGCTTTCTATAAAGTATTGCTTATGGCAATTGAATTGAGGCATGCACCTTTTATGTTGTGGATTGATGATCTCAGTGCACCTGAAAGACTCTATTTAGGAAATCTTCATATACCCTATTTGGGAGGAATACCTTTACTTACCCTTTTAATGGGGGCATCCATGTTTGTTCAACAAAAGCTTTCCCCCGCAACTACAGATCCTTTACAAAATAAGATAATGCTTTTTATGCCCCTATTTTTTATAGTACTCTTTATAAATTTCCCTTCTGGATTAGTTTTATATTGGTTTGTAAATAATATTTTGTCAATTATACAGCAGATTTTTACACTTAAACTTCTTAAAAAATAATTTTAGGATGGGGGGAGATTATGGAAAAAGAACTGGAAGGAAAGAGCTTAGATCAATTAATTGAAGTTGCTTGCCAAGAATTAGGCTGTATTCCTGAGGATCTCGAATTGGAAATTCTTGAATTTTCTTCCTCTTCAGGTCTTTTAGGTATCCCAGGAAAGAAAATAAGGATTAAAGCAAGAATTAAAACAGATAAAGTCCTTTCAGAAAGAGCAAATCGTGCCCTTATGTTTCTTAAGGAATTACTTAATTATGCAGACTTTAAAATAGATGTAAAAGCTAATATCTTAAAGGATAAAATGCAAGTAGAAATTCTTTTGTCAGGAGAGGATATTAAGTATTTAATTCAAAATGGTGCGGAACCTTTAACAGCACTTGAGTTTTTAACTAATAAAGTAGTAGCAAGGGCTTTAGGAGTGGGTCCAAAAATTGTTCTTAAATTGGAGGGTATTGATATTGAAAAAGAAAAAAAACTTGTAAATGCAGTAAGAAGAGCTATTGAAAAAATTAAAACTAATAAAGAACCTCAAATTATAAAAATAAGTTCTCAAAGAGAACAAAGAATTGTAGTGAATATTGTCAAGCAGGAAGAAAATATAGATTACAAAATAGAGGGGGAAGGGAAACAAAAGAAGGTTATATTAAATTGGAAAGAATAGTTGAGGCCTAAACTTTATACAGAAGATACTATCGCTGCTATTGCTACACCTCCTGGTAAGGGTGCTATTGGTGTAATTAAAATAAGTGGAGATCTATCTCTTTCTATTTTAAAAAAAATCTTTCGTCCTTTCAGACCAAGAAGTGAATTCGAGTCACATAAGCTTTATTATGGATTCATTGTTGATCCGAGGGATGAAAAAGTTATAGATGAAGTCCTTGTAGTATATATGAAAAAGCCAAAAACTTATACTCGTGAAGATGTAGTAGAAATATACGCTCATAGTGGATATTACATACTTAGAAAAATTTTAGAGCTAGTACTTATGGCAGGAGCAAGACCTGCTGAACCCGGGGAATTTACTCTTAGAGCTTATTTGAACGGAAGAATAGATCTTTCTCAAGCAGAAGCTATTCAAGAACTTGTTTCAGCAAAAACTGAAACAGCTCTAAATTTAGCTCTTAATACTCTTTTGGGAAAGCTTTCCAATAAAATAAATGCCCTAAAAAATGACCTTTTAGAAATACTTGTTTTGGTTGAAAGTGCTATAGATTTTCCTGAAGAGGATATTGAAATAATGGAGCCAGAAAAACTTTCTCAAAAAATAAAAGAAAAAATTTTACCTGTTATTGAAGAACTTATTAAAAACTATGAAGAAGGGAAGATTTATAAAGAGGGAATTAGTTTAGTAATAGCTGGGAAGCCAAATGTTGGAAAATCATCCCTTATGAATGCCCTTTTAAAAGAAGAAAGAGCTATTGTAACTCCTATTCCAGGTACTACCAGAGATTTTTTAGAAGAAGAAGCAACTATTGAGGGACTTCCTGTAAAACTTATAGATACAGCAGGACTTAGAGAAACGGAAGACATAGTAGAAAAAATAGGAGTTGAAAGAGCAAAGAAAAAATTTAAAGAGGCAGATCTTATATTATTTTTAGTTGATGTAAGTGAACACCCCTCTTCCGAAGATTATAAAATATATCAAGAAGTAAAAAACTTTTCTCATTTAGTAATTTTAAATAAAATAGATATTCAGCCTAATCATATAAAGGAATGGAAAGAGGTATTACTAAAATGGGGAATTGATGAAGTTTTAGAAATTTCAGTAAAGGAAAATATAAATCTTGATAAACTTTGCAAGAAAATTTTTGAAAAAATAACTTCTGAAAAGGGGGCTCATGTTCCAGAGGTTGTTCCCAATCTTAGACAAAAAATAGCACTTGAAAATGCAAAAGAATATCTTTTAAATGCTTTAAGAGAACTTGAAAAGAAAGATCCTTTACCTGAACTCATTGCTATCGAAATAAGATCAGCGATTTCAAGTCTTTCTGAAATAATAGGAGAAGTAACTACAGAAGATCTTTTAACTCAAATTTTCTCAACTTTTTGTATCGGAAAATAAAAATGCGAGTTGCTATAGATACAGGAGGCACCTTTACTGATCTTATTTATTTAGAAAGGGGCTTTTTAAAATCTAAAAAAGTTTTTTCCACTCCTAAGGATCCCTCTCAAGCCATATTAGAAGCCCTTAAACAGATTAACAAAGAGAACCTTGAGGCTCTTGTTCATGGAAGCACAGTAGGAACAAATGCATTTTTAGAAAGAAAGGGAGCTAAGACAGCTTTTATTACTACTTATGGTTTTGAAGATCTTCTTTTTATTGGACGTCAGGCAAGACCAAAATTATATGATTTTTTTGTTGAAAAACCAAGACCCTTTATCTTTAAAGAAAATTGTTATGGTCTTAAGGAAAGAATTGATGCTAAGGGGGAAATTATAAAAAACCTTAAAAATTCGGAGATTAAAAAAGTTTTAAAAAAACTTAAAGAAAATCAAATAGAATCTGTTGCTGTTTGTTTTATTAATAGCTATCTTAATCCTTCTCATGAATTGAAATTGAAAGAAGAATTATCTTTACTTGGGGTTCCTATAAGTATATCCTATGAAATACTCCCAGAATTCAGAGAATTTGAAAGAGCTTCAACTACAGCTATTAATGCCTATCTTTTGCCTGTAATAGGAAAATATTTAAAAAATCTCCAAAAAAGACTTCCTCAAGTAAAACTTTATATTCAGCAATCAAACGGTGGATGGATGACAGTAAATGAAGCTGAAAAATTAGCTGCTTATACTATTCTTTCTGGTCCTGCAGGGGGTGTAAATGGTGCATTTATTCTTGCAAAAACTTTTGGCAAATCAAAAGTTATTACCTTTGATATGGGAGGAACTTCAACAGATGTAGCTTTAATTAACGAAAGAATTCCTTTTACTAAAGAATATAATTTAGATGGATTTCCTTTGAGTATCCCTATAATAGATATTCACACTGTAGGAGCAGGTGGTGGTTCTATTGCTTATATGGATGTAGAAGGGGTTTTAAAAGTTGGTCCAGAAAGTGCTGGGTCTGATCCAGGTCCAGCTTGTTATGGAAAGAGTCTAATACCTACAGTTACAGATGCTAATCTTGTCTTAGGAAGGCTTTTGCCAGATACCTTTTTAGGAGGAAGATTTAAATTACAAAAAGAAAGAGCCTTAAAAGCTATATCCTCTCTTTCTCAAAAATTGGGACTTACTATAGAAGAGACTGCTCTTGGTATAATTAAAGTAGCTAACATTATTATGAGTAAGGCTTTAAGGAGGGTTTCTGTAGAAAGGGGGTATGATCCTCAGGAATTTACATTAATTTGCTATGGAGGAGCAGGCGGACTTCATGCTTGTGCCCTTTCTAAGGAACTTAAAATAAAAGAAATTATAATACCTAAATTTGCCAGCACCTTTTCAGCCTTTGGGCTTTTATTTTCGCCACCTCTAAAAGATTTTTCTCAAACCATCTGGATTAATGCAAAAGAAAGAAAAAAACTTTTAAAAGAAATTGAAAGACTTAAAAATTTAGCTTATTCCTATATGAAATCTCTTGGTTTTGAACCTGACACGCTTTATTATGAGATTTTTCTTGATATGCGTTATAAAGGGCAGGGTTTTGAATTGACCATTCCTTATTCAGAAGATTATATAGATGACTTCGAGAGGGAGCACGAAAAACAATTTGGATACAAAGCAAGCCAGTTTCCTATAGGAATAGTAACTTTAAGAATTAGAGTTAAAGGTAATTTTATTGAAGATAATTGGAAGGTAGAAAAAGGGGAAGAAATATATCCTCTTTTTCAAACTAAAGTTTTTACAGATAAAGGATGGATTGAAGTTCCTATAATAAATTGGAATTCTTTGAAAATAGGTGAAACCTTTAAAGGTCCTGCCCTTATAGTGGAAGATTTTACTACTCTTTGGGTAGAAGAAAATTTTCAAGTAAAAGTGGAAGATAATTACACCTTAAGAATAGTTAGAGTGTAGTTATGAAGGCTATCGAATTAGAAATTTTTAATCATCTACTTTCAGCAATTGCTGAAGAAATGGGAATAGTTTTAAGAAAATCATCCTTTTCGCCAAATATAAGAGAAAGATGTGATTTTTCTTGTGCCATATTTGATGAAAAAGGAGAACTCGTTTCCCAAGCCTCACATATTCCTGTTCATCTTGGTGCTATGCCAGAAACAATGAAAAGTATTTTACCTTTATTTAACTGGAACTCAGGAGATATAGTAATTACAAATGATCCCTTTTGTGGAGGTACTCATCTTCCAGATATTACTCTTATTAAACCTATATTTCACAAAAATAAATTAACCTTTTTTCTTATAGTAAGGGCTCATCATGCAGATATAGGGGGAAAATATGCAGGTTCCATGGCAGTTACTACTCATATTGAAGAAGAGGGAATTTTAATAAAACCTACTTATTTAATAAGAGAGGGAAAGTTTGAAAAAGAATTTTGGGAAAATTTTATAACTAAACTTCGTAATCCTCGCGAAAGAGAAGGGGACTTGAAAGCTCAAATTGCCTCTCTTTTAAGAGGAGAAATGCGTTTAAATGAAATGGTTAAAAAATATGGACTTTTAAAATTAAAAGAAGTTATAGAAGAGCTTAAAAATTATTCTCAAAGGGCTATGGAAAGGCTTATTGAAAAAGCTCCTTCAGGAGAATATACCTTTATAGATTATCTTGATGATGACGGTTTTGAAAATAGGGATATTCCTATAAAAGTTAAAATAATCTTTAAAGGAAAAAAAGCATTAGTAGATTTTAGTGAAAGTGCTTCTCAGGTAAAAGGATGTGTTAATGCACCAAAAGCAGTAACTTACTCAGCAGTTTATTATGTCTTTCTTTCTTTATTAAATACCATTGGAGAATACCCTATAAATCACGGATGTTTCAAGCCAATAGAAATTATTACAAAACCAGCAACTATTGTTTCAGCAACTTATCCTTCTGCTGTAGCAGGTGGAAATGTAGAGACTTCTCAAAGGATAGTAGATGTTCTTTTAGGTGCTCTTTCTAAAGCTTTTCCAGAACTAATTCCTGCTGCTTCTTGTGGAACAATGAATAATATAGCTATGGGAAATGAAAAAATTGCCTATTATGAAACTATTGGAGGAGGCATGGGAGCAAGACCGGGAAAGGATGGTTTAAGTGGAGTTCATACTCATATGACTAATACACTTAATACACCTGTTGAGGCTTTAGAACATGATTATCCTTTAAGGATAGAACGTTATGCAATAAGAAAAAATTCAGGAGGAAGAGGTAAATATAAAGGAGGAGATGGACTTATAAGAGAATATTTCTTTTTAGCTCCATTTACTGTAACCATTCTTTCTGAAAGGAGAAAACATAATCCTTACGGTCTTTTTGGAGGTAGAAAAGGCAAAAAAGGAAGGAATATACTTTTAAAAGGGGGAAAAGAAAGGATCAATCTTCCAGGAAAAGTTAACCTTTTTGTAAAAAGGGGAGATAAAATAATTATTGAAACTCCAGGAGGTGGAGGTTGGGGGAAGGAGGAATAGTTTTAAGTATAGCTGGATTTGATCCTACTGGTGGGGCGGGTGTTCTTCTTGATACCAAAATTTTTAGTCTTTTTGGATTAAAAGGAGCAGGAATTTCAACTACTTTAACTTTACAAAACACCTCTGAATTTCAAGGTTGGGAAGGAGTAAATCCAGAATATTTAAAAAGATCTTTAGAACTTATTTTCTCTGATCTACCTATAAAAGGAATAAAAATAGGAATGATAGGAACTTCTGAAAATGCAGAAATAATAGGAGAATTCTTAAAAAGGGAAAGAAATAAAATATCTTGGGTAGTTTTAGATCCTGTTTTAAAAGCAACTTTAAATTATGATCTATTTTCTTCTTCTGATTTTATAAAAATTTTAAAATCTAAAATTTTTCCTTTTGTAGATATTGTTACTCCAAATATTTATGAAGCAGAAGTTTTGGCGGAAAAAAGCATAAAGAAAAAAACTCATCTTTCTGAAATAGCTGAGAGATTAATTAATTTGGGAGTAAAAGCAGTTATTATTAAAGGATGGCAAAGTTCTTCTTTTATTTGGGATTTCTTTTTTGATAAAAATAAAAAAGTTTTTTTAAAGAAAAAGAAATTATCTGGGAATTTTCACGGGACAGGGTGTGCCTTTTCTTCAGCTTTACTTTCTTATTTAATGTATGGATTTGATCCTGAAACCGCTTTTAAAAAAGCTAAAAATTGGTTATATTTAAAGCTTAAAAAAGCAGAAAAAGAGAAAATAGGGGGAAAATTATGGCTATTTCTTTAGAGGAAGTTTATAAAATTGCTCATCTTTGTAGACTTGAGTTTAATGAGGAAGAGGCAAAAGTTATGGCTGAAGAACTCTCAAGAATTTTAGATTACTTTAAAAAACTTCAAACCTTGGATACAGAAAAAGTAAATCCAACCTTTCATACTTTAAGAATAAAAACTCCTTTTAGAGAGGATGAAATTAAAGAATTTCCTTATATAGAAGATATTTTAAAAAATGCACCTCAGCTTTTTGAAAGAATGATAGTTGTTCCTAAGGTAGTGAAAGCACCATAAAAATTAGGAGAAAAAGATGGCAACCATCGATCTTAAAGATTTAACTATTCTTTCTGCTTTAAAGCTTCTTAAAGAAAAAAAAATAAGTAGCAAAGAGCTTGTGGAAGAAAATTTAAAACAAATAAAGAAAATAGACCCTTTGGTAAAGGCTTATCTTTATGTAGATGAAGAAGGGGCGTTAAAGGAAGCTTCTAAAGCAGACGAACTTATTCAAAAAGGAGAAGAAAAAAAACTTCTTGGGATACCTATTTCTATAAAAGATAATATCTGCATTAAAGGGCTTCCTACTACTTGTGCATCTAAAATCTTACAAAATTTTATTTCTCCCTATGATGCAACAGTTATTGAAAAACTTAAAGCTGAAGGAGCAATATTTATAGGAAAAACAAATTTAGATGAATTTGCCATGGGTTCATCAACTGAGAATTCTGCTTTTTTCCCTACCCATAATCCTTGGGATTTAGAAAGAGTTCCTGGTGGTTCATCTGGTGGTTCAGCTGCAGCAGTTGCAAGTAGAATGGGACTTGGGTCTCTTGGATCAGATACAGGTGGATCTATAAGACAACCTGCAGCATTTTGTGGAGTTGTAGGAATGAAACCTACCTATGGATTAGTATCTCGTTTTGGATTAGTAGCTTTTGCTTCTTCCCTTGATCAAATAGGTCCTTTTGGTTTAACAGTAGAAGATACAGCTTATTTATTACAAATTATAGCAGGATATGATCCAAAAGATTCTACCTCAGCTCCTATTGATGTTCCTGATTTTTTGAAGTCTATTAAAGAAAATGAAAAAACTTCTTATAAAATAGGTCTTCCTAAGGAATATTTTGAAGGTGAGATAGATGCAGAAATGACCAAAATAATTTTAGAAATCATAGAAAGACTTAAAAGTAAACACCATATAAAAGAAATAAATCTTCCTCATACAGAATATGCAGTTGCCACTTACTACATTATTGCTCCTTCTGAAGCCTTTTCAAATTTAGCTCGTTATGATGGAGTAAAATATGGATTTAGGGCTGAAGCAAAAAGTTTAATTGAAATGTATAAAAAAAGTAGAGCTCTTGGTTTTGGTAAGGAGGTTAAAAGAAGGATAATGCTTGGTGCTTATTCTCTTTCTGCAGGTTATTATGATGCTTTTTATTTAAAAGCTTCTAAAGTTAGAACCTTAATTTTACAGGATTTCTTGGAAGCTTTTAAGGAAGTAGATTTGATTTTAGCTCCTGTAACTCCTACTCCACCTTTTAAAATAGGAGAAAAAATTTCTGATCCTTTACAGATGTATCTTTCAGATATCTTTACTATCCCTGTTAATTTAGCAGGACTACCCGGAATAAGTGTTCCGGTAGGTCTTACTTCTAATAATCTTCCTGTTGCTATACAAGTAATTGGACCCCATTTTAAGGATGAACATGTCTTAAGTCTTGCTTATCAAATAGAAAAGGAAGTTAATATGAAATTTATTCCACCAATTTTAAAAAATTAAAATGAAAAAGAAAGCCTTAGGTAAAGGACTTTCTGAACTTATTCCAGAAATTGAGGAAAGTCCTATAAAATACATCCCTATAGATAATATTCTTTATTCTCCTTTTCAACCAAGGATACAATTTAAAGAAGATGAAGATTTTGAAGAGCTTGTAAAATCAATAAAAGAAAGAGGTATTTTACAGCCCATTCTTGTTAGAAAAAAGGGTGAAGATCTTTACGAATGTGTAGCTGGAGAAAGAAGGCTTAAAGCTGCAAAAAAGGCAGGTTTAAAAGAAGTCCCTGCAGTCATTAAAAATTTTACTGATGAAGAAGTTCTTTTAATTGCACTTATTGAAAATTTACAGAGAAAGAATCTTAATCCTTTAGAAGAAGCACTGGGATATAAAAATCTTATAGAAAAATTTGGATATACTCAAGAAGAAATAGCAGAAAAAGTAGGTAAAGATAGGGCAACAGTTGCCAATCTTTTAAGGCTTCTGAAGCTTCCGTCTATTATTCAAGAGGATCTTTTAGAAGAAAGACTTACAGTAGGCCATGCAAAAGCTCTTTTGGCTCTTGATGAAGAGGAAAAACAAATTTATGTGAGAAATCTTATACTTAAAAAGGGACTTTCTGTAAGAGAAACAGAAAAGCTTGTAGGAAGATTACAAAAAGGAGAAATTTCTCAAAAGAAAAAAGAGCTTGATCCAGATTTAGTGTCTCTTTCAGAGGAACTAAGTAAAATTGTAGGAATCCCTGTTCAAGTAGTAACGAAAAAGAAAAAGACTTATTTTATTTTTGAATTTAATGAACTTGAAAAAGCCGAAAATTTTATAGAAAAGCTGAAAAAAGTTTTTACCGTTTAAAATTCTACTTGTTTTTAGATTTTTAGTTCTTATTTTTTAAAAAAAGTCCAAATTTAATTAATCAAATTTTCCTACAATAAAAATTTTACAAAAAATAATAAGGAGGAGTTTATGCGTATAGCTCAAGTTGCTCCACTTTATGAAAGTGTTCCTCCTAAACTTTATGGAGGAACTGAGAGAGTAGTTTCTTATTTAACAGAAGAACTTGTTAATATGGGATATGAAGTTATTCTTTTTGCTAGTGGAGATTCCCAAACTAAAGCTCGCTTAGTTCCTATTTGTCCACGTGCTCTAAGGCTTGATAAAAATTGTAGAGATTCTTTAATTTGGCATCTTTATATGTTAGAAGAAGTTTTTAAGAATGCTAAACTTTTTGATATAATTCATTTTCATATTGAATACTTACATTTACCTTTAGCTGCTCGATATAATATTTCTTTTATTACTACCCTTCATGGCAGACTTGATCTTCCAGAATATGTTCCTTTTTTTAAAAAATTTAGAGATTTACCTTTTATTTCTATTTCTTATTCACAAAGAAAAGGACTTCCCTGGTTAAATTGGCAAGCAAATGTTTATCATGGTCTTCCAAAGGACCTATATAAATTTTATCCTGAAAAAGGTAAATATTTAGCTTTCCTTGGAAGAATTTCACCTGAAAAAAGACCTGATAGAGCTATTGAAATTGCAGAAAAATTTGGTATGGAATTAAAAATTGCAGCCAAAGTTGATAAAGCTGATGAGGTCTATTTTAAGGAAGTAATTAAACCTATGCTTAAAAATCCTTGGGTAGAATTTATTGGAGAAATTGGAGAAAAAGAAAAAAATGAATTTTTAGGTAATGCTTATGCTTTGGTATTTCCTATAGATTGGCCAGAACCTTTTGGATTAGTTATGATAGAATCTCTTGCTTGTGGAACTCCAGTTGTTGCTTGGAATTGTGGATCTGTACCAGAAATTATAAAAGATGGCAAAACAGGTTTCATTGTAGATAGCATAGATTCAGCAATTTATGCCCTTGATAAGGTAGCTTATCTTAATAGATATGATTGTAGAAGGGAATTTGAAGAAAGATTTACAGCAAGAAGAATGGCTGAAGAATATCTCCATATTTACCAAAAAATTGCTAAAAAAGAAATTTTACTTAAAGCTGTATAATTCCTAAATGAAAGAAAATTCTTTTATAGAAAGTTTTATAGAAAGCTATACCTTAAAACATGAAGAAAGTTTTGCAATTTTTGATCATTACGGAAATATAGATATTAGTAAAAATAATGAGGAAGGGGTCTATTATGAGGGTACTCGATTTCTCTCTTACTGGAAATTCTATCTCTTTGATAAAAATCCAATTCTTTTAAGTTCGGCAGTTAAAGAGGATAATTCCCTTTTAACGGTAGATTTAACAAATCCAGATATCATAAAAAATGGGGAAATTATAATTCCTAAAGGTAATATTCACATTTTAAGATCTAAGTTTTTATATGAAAATTGTTGCTATGAAAAAATTCATCTTAAAAATTTTTTTCTTCTCCCTGTAGAATTGGAATTAAATTTTTATTTCAATAATGATTTTGCAGATATATTTGAAGTTAGAGGTTATAAAAGAAAAAGAAAAGGAAAGTTTTTTCCTGTAGAAGTAAAAAAAGATAAAATAAAGTTTATTTATGAAGGACTTGATAATATTATAAGAGAAACAATCGTTTCCTTTAATCCTCCTCCTGAAAATATATTTTCTACTAAAGCGACTTATAAAGTTAAATTAAATCCAAAAGAGAGTTTTACTTTTTATTTAACTGTTAAATGTTTAATAGAAAAACAAAATTTAACAAAATGTTCTTATAAAAAGGCGTTTTATTATATAAAAAGACGTGTAAAGGATTGGGAAAATAAAAGTTGTAAGATTTATACATCTAACGAACAATTTAATCAATGGCTTAAAAGATCGTGGGCTGATATAGTAATGCTTACTACTTCTACAGAATATGGGGTTTATCCTTATGCAGGTATTCCATGGTTTAATACTGTTTTCGGAAGAGATGGTATTATTACAGCTTTAGAGTGTTTATGGATAAATCCTTCTATTGCTAAAGGAACTCTGGCATTTTTAGCTCATCATCAAGCTAAGGAGTTTAATCCTGAACAAGATGCAGAACCAGGTAAAATTATTCATGAAATAAGAAAAGGAGAAATGGCAAGAACTGGGGAAATTCCTTATTCTAAGTATTATGGAAGCGTTGATGCAACCCCTCTTTTTGTGATCTTAGCCAGTAAATATTTTGAAAGGACAGGGGATATAGATTTTATCAAAAGTATTTGGAAAAATATAGTATTAGCAATTTCTTGGATAGATAATTACGGAGATGTGGATGGAGATGGATTTGTAGAATATTTTCCTTCTAAAAAGGGGTTAACTAATAAAGGATGGAAAGACTCTGAAGATAGTATTTTTTATGAGGATGGTACATTAGTTAAGCCACCTGTAGCTTTGGTTGAAGTTCAAGGATATGTTTATAAAGCAAAAAGAGAAGCTTCTAAATTAGCAAGGATCCTTGGAGAAAAAGAGTTAGCTTCAAAATGGGAAAAATCTGCAGAAAAAATAAAAGAGCTAATTGAAGAAAAATTTTGGTGTGATGAAATGAATTGTTATGTTTTGGCTTTAGATGGAGATAAAAAACAATGTAAAGTAAGAGCAAGTAATGCAGGGCATTTACTTTTTACTAAGGCTATCACTCCTTCCAAAGCTCGTATACTTGCTTCTTTGTTTTTTGAAAAACACTTCTTTTCTGGATGGGGGATAAGAACTTTATCTTCCTTAGAGGTTCGTTATAATCCTTTATCTTATCATAATGGTTCCGTTTGGCCCCATGATAATGCACTTATTGCTTTTGGTCTTTCTTTATATGGATTTAAGGAAGAGGCTATGAAAATATTGAAAGCTCTTTTTGAAGCCAGCACTTTTTTTAGACTTCACAGAATTCCAGAACTCTTTTGTGGATTTGAAAGAAGACCTAATGAAGGACCAACTTATTATCCAGTTGCTTGTCATCCACAAGCTTGGTCTGCTGGAGCTGTATTTTTAATTCTTCAAGGATGTCTTGGGCTTTCTTTTGAGAAAAATGAAATAATTTTTAAACACCCCATGCTTCCACAATTTCTCGAAGAATTATGGATAAAAGATCTTGCGGTAAAAAATGGTAAAGTAGATCTTTATCTTAAAAGATACGGAAATGATGTAGTTGTAAATATAATTAAAAAAGAAGGAGAAGTGAAAATTTTTGTTGAAAAATAAAAATTAAGCCCTTACATAACAATAACCTTCATTTTGCCATTCAACAAGTGATACAATTCCTGCTGGAACGGTTTTTCCATTTTGTGGAATTTTTTCAAAAGGAATATTAAAAGCTTTTAAAGCATTTTCACAAAAGTAAACTTCACCTCCTAAACTTATTAATTCTTGATAAAGAGGTAAAAATTTTTCAAATTCATTTAACACAGTAATACCTTCAAAATTAATTAAAATTCTTACGGAATAATTATGCTTATCTTTTATTGCTAGAATAAAATTTTTAGCCATTTTTAAGCCAGCTTCAAATCTTTTGGAATCTGGAATATGTATAAGAAGTTTTAGATTCATAAAAATAGTTTGCATTATTTTAGTAATTAAATCCAAATTATAAAATTTAATTATAAATTTTCAAACTCCCTTTTGAGAGTTCGAGATAAAAGGCGATTTAAGGATGTTTTTGGGTTTTCATTTTCATATAATACTCGATAAACTTCTTCACAGATGGGAAGTTCAATTTCAAATTTTTTAGCAAGTTCTCTAACTACTTTTGCTGTTTTAACTCCTTCTGCAACCTGTCTTAAATCTGTTAAAATTTTTTCAAGTTTTTCTCCCTTTCCAAGTTTATAACCTACTTGATAATTTCTTGAAAGTGCTCCTGTACAAGTTAAAACAAGATCACCAACTCCTGCAAGACCATAAAAGGTATAAAGTTTTCCTCCAAGTTTAGATCCTAAGCGAACTATTTCTATAAGTCCTCTGGCAATAAGACTTGCTCTGGCATTAAGTCCCAGCTCTAGTCCATCACTAATTCCTGAGGCAATAGCTATAACATTTTTTAAAGCACCTGCTATTTCTACTCCTAAAGGATCATCACTTCTGTAGACTCTAAAATAGGGCATAGCTAAAAGTTCTTGCATTTTTTTTGTTTCTTCCTCCTTTTCTCCTGCTAGTACAACAGCAGTAGGTAACTTCAAAGCTACTTCTTTAGCAAAAGAAGGACCTCCTAAAACAAAAATTTTACAATCCTTAGGCAAGGTTTCTTTTAAGATATTAAAAGGTGTTTTTTTTGTTTCCCAATCTATACCTTTTATACCAGAGATATGATAAGTGATTTTATTTACATAGGTTTTTAAATTTTCCAAATTTTCTTTTAAAGCAAAAGAGGGAATAGTCCAAAGAATTATTTGAGAATCTTTAAAGGCTTTTTTGGGTTCCAATTCAGCTTTTACTTTTTCAGATAGTTTAATTCCAGGCAGATAAAATGGGTTTTCTTTTTCTTTATTTATAGCTTCATAAACTGCTTCTCTTCTTACTAAAAGTGAGACTTCGAATTTTTTTTCTCCTAAGATTTTAGCAAGAGCTGTTCCCCAACTTCCCCCACCTACTATAGTAATTTTCATTTCAAATAACCCCTCTAATTTATCTCACTTCGTAAGTGCGAAAGGTTGTTTAGGGTATTAAGTATTTTTGCATATTTTTAGGTACCCACCATTTTTCTATATTATATCCAATTCCTATAGGGGAGACCTTAATTCCTTTAAATCTTTTATGAATAGCTTCTAAACTCATAGGAATGTATAAAAAAGTGTATGGTTGATCTTCTGCTAAAATTTCTTGTATTTGATAATAAATTTTTTTCCTTTTTTCTCTATCTAAGGTATATCTTCCCTCTTCTAAAAGTTTATCAAGTTTGGGATTGCAATAATTTATAAAATTTAGTCCCGGAGGTTTTGTTTTGGAGCAATGAAAAATATCATAAAGATCAGGATCAGGACCAGTTGCCCATCCTAAAATTACTGCAGAAAATCTTCTTGTGTCTATAAACTGGTGAATAAGAGTGGTCCATTCCATCACTCTTATATTTACCTTGATTCCTATCTGAGAGAGTTGTCTTTGAATAATTTGAGCTGCAAGGAGTCTTGAAAGATTTCCTTGATTTATAAGAATAGTAAATTCAAAAGGATTACCTTCTTTTTCTAAAATTCCATCTTTTCCTTTAGTAAAACCAGCTGATTTTAATAATTCAAGGGCTTTTTGTGGATTGTGAGGACAAGAATTTTCAATATTTTTATTATAAAACCAGGTATCAGGTTTATAAGGTCCGTATGCAGGTATTCCCTGACCTAAAAGAGCACCTTTTACAATTTCCTCTCTGTTTATTGCATAACAAAGCGCTTTTCTTACTCTTTTATCTTTAAAAAACGGGTGATTTAGATTATAACCAATATAAGTAAAAGAAAAGGAAGAATATTTATAAATGTTAAATTGGCTTTTTAATTCACTTTCTCTTTGGAGTTTTAAATACTGTAAGGGAGTAAGGGAAATCCAATCAATACCACCTGATTTTAATTCCATAAAGAGTGTTGAGGGATCAGGAATTATTCTATAAATCAAATAATTTAAATAGGGTCTTCCTTCGTAATAAAGAGGATTATATTTTAAAAGTATTTCCTGTTGTGTTTTCCATCTTTCTAATTTAAAAGGACCATTACCAATAGGATTTCTTCCAAAAACATTCTTTAAATAATCTAAACTCTTTCCCTCAAGGATATGCTTAGGTAAAACAACTAAATTCCCCCAAGAAGGTAAAGCTAAAGCAAAGGGTCTTTTATAAGTTACTTTAAAAGTATAGGGATCAATAATTTTAAAATCTTGAACTTCTAAAAAATCACTTGCATAAGGAGAGGGAATTTTAGATGAGGTAATAAGTTTAAAGCCAAAATAAACATCCTCTGCAGTTACCTCAACTCCATCTGCCCATTTAACCCCCCTTTTTAAATAAAAAGTTATGGTTTTTTGATCAGGAGATATTTCAAATTTTTCAGCAAGGTCTCCTATTATTCTAAGATCTGGTGTATATTTTACTACACCTAAAAAAATGCGTCCTGCTACTTCATGACTCATTACATCAGTTGCTATCATTGGAATAAGAATACTTGCATCAGCTATAGAGCCTATAATTAAAGCATCTCCATAATCGGGAACGTCTTTCGATAAATTGGATGTATTTTCAATGGCAAAAGAAGAGAAAAGAAAAAAAGTAGACAAGATAATTATAAAAAAAACTTTAAATTTCATTGGAGTTTCTTTTCTATTTAAATTTTTTTGAAAAAACAGCCAATCCTCTTGCAAAAACAAGGAAAAATATACCTAATGACCATAAGAAAATATCAATACCAGAAAATTTTCCTTCAAAAAGAAAAATCATAAATTCTCTTATAAGAAAAGCTATTATAGCTTCGATAAGGATTTCCATATGCACTTGATGGTGTTCAAAATATTCTACAAAGGCTCTTATAAGTTCCAAAATAACTATAAGAGATAGAATATTTATTACTAGCTCTTTAATTCCTAATCTTATAGTTCTTTCAGTAATGATATATCCTAATTCTGAAATAGTTCTAATAATTATTACTGCAGTTACAAATAATAGGATTATAACAACAAGATTATAAGAAATTCTTATAATATTAGAATAAATTTTTAAGAACAAGTTCTGCCAATCAATCATTTTTTTCTCCTAAGGGAATTGTTTTTAAAGGTGTATATTTGGGACCAGATGGGAAAAGATCGCTTTTAAAGATTATGAGCTCTTTTACCAAAAAGGACTTTCCTTTTAATTTTTCTGAAGCCTTTTTAATTTCTTCAAAAAATTTTTTCAGAGCTACAGGATCTGTTTTTTCTTTAACTCGAAGTAAAGTTACATGAGGATGGAATTCCTCTCTTTCTTCTTTTAATTTTAAAGGTTTAAAAGCTTTTTTCAATAAATTATCAAGCTTAAAAAGATTATTAGAAGCTGAATTTATCCCAATCCATATTACTCTGGGTGTGCCTTTTAAAGGAAAATAGGAAGCGAGATCAAGTTCAAGTTCGAAGGGTTCTAATTTTTTGCAGACATCTTTACACTTTTCATAAATCTTTTCTACTAAATTTTCTGAGATATTTCCAAAAAAACGAAGAGTAAGATGTAAATTTTCTTCTTCCACCCATTTTAATTTTAAACCTTCACAATTGAGAACTTTGCTCAAATTAAAAAGTTCTTTCTTTAATTCCTGTGGCAAATCTATAGCTAAAAAAACTCTCACCATAAAGAAGATACCTCCTCAAAATATCAAGGGATGTATAACTTGCCAAAAGCTGGATCTGGTTTCTATCTCCTGATAGGCTAAATCTAAAAGCCTTTATTTTGTTTTTATAAGAAAAGCCTATATAAACTGTGCCTACAGGATTTTCAGGTGTTCCTCCAGTTGGGCCAGCAAAACCTGTTATACTTAAAGCATAATCTACTTTTGTTTTTTTTCTTACTCCTTCTGCCATTTCCATAGCAACTTCATAACTTACTACATCAAATTTTTCTATGGTTTCCTTTTTAACTCCCAAGAGTTCTATTTTGCTTTCAGGACTATAAGTAACAAATCCTCTATCAAAATAAAGAGAACTTCCAGAAACCGAAGTAATTATTGAAGCAAGCATACCCCCTGTACAAGATTCAGCAGTAGCAAGTTTTTCCTCTCGGGTTTTTAAAAGTTCTCCAATTACTTGAGGTAAACTTTTATCCTTTTCGCTTACCAAATAAGGTAAAAAGGTTTCTTTTAATTTATTTATAAAAACTTCTAAATCTTTTTCTTCCTTTCCTTGCAAAATTAATTTAAGTTCCGGGAATATTGGATAATAGCCTATTTTGATAGGAGAAAGAATATCTTCTGGGAGGCTACTTATAACCTGATTAAGATCGGTTTCATTAAGATCAAAAAATCTAAGGGTTTTGATAATTCTTTTAGTTCTTTCAGGAAATAATTCTAAAAGTTTTGGTATAACTTCTGTTTGAAGAAGATTTTCAAACTGATAGGGAACACCTGGTAGGAAAAAAAGGGATTTATTTTTTATTTTTAAAAGATATCCTGCAGAAGAAAAATTTTTTGATAAAGGAATTGCACCTTCTGGAATTAAAGCCATCTTTTTTGCTATTTCTTGGGATTTCCTATATTCCTTAGCTGAATAAATAGCAGAAAGAAAGTCTTTATTTTCTTTTAATTCTAAATTAAAAGCCTTTGCTACAGCTAAATTAGTTAAATCGTCATCTGTAGGTCCAAGGCCACCACAGATTATCAGAAACTCATATTTTTCAATAAGATTTTTTAGATATTCAGAAATGATTTCAATTTTATCTGGCAAAGTAACAATTTCGCCAATTTCAAATCCATAGGAAGTTAATATTCTTCCTGCAAAAACACTATTAGTATTCTCAATAGCACCGCAGATAAGCTCATCTCCAATAAAAATCAAAGCCCCAATCATTCTAAAATAAATCTTATATTAGACTTAGATATTTGGCAATATATATAAGAAGGGTTACCAAAAAATTGGTTAAAATTCCTGCTATTATATCGTCAATCATGATTCCCCATCCATAAGGTAGAGTTTCAAATTTCTTTAAGGGATAGGGTTTTTTAATATCTACAATTCTAAAAATAATAAAAGCAAGCATAAACTCGATTAAGGTATTTTTACCTAATACACCTATCCACATTCCTGCAATCTCGTCTATTACTACAAAATCAGGATCTTTAGCTTTTAAAGATTTAGAAACCCAATCAGAACTTATTATTCCAATAATAATAATTCCTAAAATTAGAGATAACTGATAAATTAAAGAAAGATTTTTTAAAAACCAAAAAATGATTAAACCTTCTAAGGAACCAAAAGTTCCTGGACAAGGAGGTAAAAATCCTATTAGAGCTCCTGAAGAAATAAAGACCCAGAAAAAATTTTTATCAAATTGGTTAAAAGGGAGGATTTTGTAATTCTTTTTCAAATTCATTATAATTTTCCAAATCTATAAGATTTCTCAATTTCCATAAATAAAGTTTTATTTTTAATTTTTTTTCTTCAGATTTTGTATTTCTGAGAGCTTCTTCTGCTATTTCTTCCATTTTTTTATATCTTTTTAAAGCTGAACTTCTTAAACTATCTTTATAAGCCTTAACCTTTTCTAAGAGTTCCTTTGCCATGGAATTAACTTTTTTCAATTCCTTTTCTGCAGTTTTATAGTATTTGCCTTGATAGAGTTCTTTTGCCTTTTCCCAAGCATTTAAAACTTTTTCATATTCATCTTTGAAAAGTTCATTAGCTTTATAAATTTTGAGTTCATTTATTAGGTTTTCTGTTTCATTATAGAGTTCCTTTGGAGCTGGATAAAGAGTGATGTATCTTTTAATATAGGGGATATTGCTTAATAGAACTTTTATTTTTTCAATTGTTCTTTCCTTGAATTCATAAGAATAAGATTTTAAGGGAGAACAGGAATTTAAAAAAATTAAAATCAAAAAAAGAGAAACCAATTTTTTAAATTTGTTAATTCTCATAAAGTTTCTTTGATTAAATTTTCCAAAGCAGATTTTATATTTTCAAATTTAAAATTAAAGCCAGCGGATAAAAGGTTTTTAGGGTAAGCTTTAATGCTTGAGGTTATAGCATTTGCAACCTCTCCAAAGAAAAGTTTCATCACAAAGATAGGAACTCTAAAGAAAGTGGGTCTTTTTAGTATATTTCCCAAAGTTTTAGTAAATTCTTTATTAGTTACAGGATTTGGAGAAACAAAATTGTATATTCCTTCTTTTTCGTTTTTGATAAGAAATAAAATAGCAGACACAAGATCATCTATATGTATCCAAGAAAACCACTGGTTACCTTTTCCAAGAGTTCCTCCAAGTCCCCATTTAAATATAGGTAAAATTTTAGAAAGCATTCCTCCTTTCCCAAGGACAATACCAAATCTGGTAATAATTACCTTTCCCCTTTTTTCTTTAGCCTTTAAAGCACTTTTTTCCCATTCTATACAGACTTTTGCCAAAAAATCATCTCCAGGTGAGCTATCCTCTGTAACTAAAGTTTCACCCTTATCTCCATAATATCCAATAGCTCCTGCATTAATAAGGAAAGCCCCATTTTTTAAAGAAGAAACTATATTTTCTGTAGATTTTACCCTACTTTCTAAAATTAGTTTTTTATAATTTTCGTTCCATCTGGAAAATATATTTTGTCCAGCAAGATTAATTACTATATCAGCGGTATTTAATTGAGTTTGCCAATCTCCTTCTTTTGTTGGATCTCCAAAAACAACTTTACAAGGAGAAGGAATTTTTTTAGCTTTTTCTTTATTTCTTGCTAATACATAAATTTCAAAATCTTCTTTTAAAAGCTTAGAAATAAGATGACTCCCTATAAAACCTGTTCCACCTATAACAAAAATCTTTTTCATAATAGGTCTTTTTTTAAATTATTTCTTTTTCACCACTTGCCATTTGAGAAAGAAGAGATAAACTTTCAAGAGAACCTATTCCAATTATTATATCTCCAGCCTCTATTATAGTACTTGCAGAGGGATTAAATTCTATTTTTCCATCAGCTCTTTTAATACCAACTACTATAGCTTTTAATTTTTCACCAATTTTTGCATCTTTTAAGGTTTTCCCTACTAATTTAGAATCTCTTGAAACAAAAATTTCTTCAATTTGGATATCTTTAAATTCTGAACCTGTAGCAAACTCTAAAAAATCTACTACATTTGGTCTAAGAACAGATTGAGCGATTCTTAACCCCCCTATATGATAAGGACATATAGCTTTATTTGCACCAGCCATTTTTAATTTAATTCTTGCTTCTTCATCTGTGGCGCGGGCAACTATAAATATTTCTGGATTTAAAAATCTTGCACTTACAACTACATAAAGATTTTCTGCATCTGAGGGTAAAAGAGAAATTATCCCCTTTGCTCTTTTAATCCCTGCTGATTTAAGAATTTCATCTTTGGTGGCATCACCTATGATATAAAGAAGATCCTCTTCATCTTTTAAATTTTCCTCAAATTTTTCAATTACTACAAAATCTACGTTATTAGCTTTAAATTCTTTGCAAAGTATTTTTCCCATTCTTCCATATCCACATACAATGTAATGGTTGTTTAAAGCGGAAATTTCTTTTTTCATTTTCTTTTTTTTAAACACCTCCCTTATTTCACCTTCTATCAATATTTTTGCACCAGTAGTCATAGCATAGGCAAAAACACCAAAGCCACTAAAAATAAGTATTATAGTAAAAAATTTTCCAACATCACTTAGTTCTTTTACCTCTTTAAAACCTACAGTAGCTACAGTAATTATGGTCATATAAAGGGCATTCAAAAAATTAAGCCCCTCAATTACCATATATCCAACTGTTCCAAAGGTTATTACTCCTAAAATTAAGCTTGAAATAATTATGAGCTTTTTTTTGATTTCAAGCTCATCCATGATTTTAATAATATTAGATTTTTAATAAAAAATCAAGAAAAAAATAGCTTATTTCGTGTATTTAATTAGAGATTTATTATGGCTATTGTAGGTTCAAAGCATTTGTTTATAACTGCTGAACTTACACCACCAAGAACAAGGTCTTTAATTGCTGAACGCCCCTTTCTTCCCATGATTACAAGATTATAATTACCTTCCTTTATTTCTCTAACAATCTCCTCTTTTGGGAAACCAATAGAAATTTTTGTTTCGATTAAATCCTGAGGGACTTCCTCTTCTAAAAATTTCATTTTAGCTTTATTAAGAATTTCTTTGGCTTCCTCTTCGGGATTTATTCCTTCTTTTACTCTTTCAAGATAAAGGGAAAGATTAATAACTCTTAAAATGGTTATTTTATCTATGTTTTTAACAAACTTTGCTATACATACTGCATGCTCCACTGCTTTCATTGAATATTCTGAACCATCTACAGGAACTAAAATTTTAGAGGCAGGATTTTTTTCAGGAATCTTTTCTCCTACAATATAAATATTGTGATTTATTAATCCATGCAAAACTTTATTTGATACACTTCCAAGGAAAAACCCTTTTAGCTCTGAAACCCCTCTTCTTCCAAGCATTACTGTTTGAAAATTTTCTTTTTCCACAATTTCAATTATTTTACTTCCTGGGTCTCCTTCTTCAATTCTTTTTTCTATTAAGCCGGTAAATCCAGAATTTTTTAATATTTTTTCATAATCTAATAAAGAGGGCATTATATCTTCTTTAATGTGTTTTTCTTTTATTCTTTTAAAAATTTCTGTTTCTTTTATAAGCTCTGTCCTTAAATCAATATTTTTCATGTGTTCACTTAAATATCCACCTGCCATTACATGGAGAAGGGTAACCTTTGAAGTTTTAATATCTTTAAGTAAGGCTCCAGCAAATTTAACTGCTCTTAAGGAGTTTTGGCTTCCATCAACGGGTAATAAAACTTTATCAAAAGGGCATTTAATCATTTTTTTTCCTCCGTTATTTTAATAAAAAATCAAGAGCCATATATTACAAATTATAATAGTAATTAACATATAGATAAAAGCATACTTTATAAATCCCAAAAAGCTTATTTTATATCCTAAGGACTCTGCAATTCCTATAGTTACTACATTAGCAGAAGCACCGATCATGGTTCCATTTCCTCCCAAACAGGCTCCTAAAGCAAGTGCCCACCAAAGAACATTACTTTCAGCACCAGGAATTACCTTGGTAAGATAGGCAACTATTGGTAACATTGTAGCTGTAAAGGGGATATTATCTACAAAGGCACTCATTATAGCTGAAACCCATAAGATTAAACATACCGCAATAGTTAAATTTCCAGCTGAAAGCTTATAAACCCAATCTGCAATAACTGCAAGTAAACCCACTTCTTCCAAAGCACCAACGAGCATAAAAAGAAAAATAAAGAATAAAAGGGTTGTCCATTCTATGTCTTTTTCTATTAATTCAAGTAAATTTACTTTTTTGGTTAAAATTGAGTAGGTAAAAAGAAGTCCTGCTCCAAACAAGGCAGGAATACTTACTTCCATATGCCAGATTCCATGCGTTACGAAAAAGGCAATAACAATTACCATAACAAAAAGCCCGTATGTAAGAAGGCTTCTATCTTTTATTTTATATTCCTCTTTTAAATAGTTAATAAAGGAATCTATATCCTCAACTTTTCCTTTCTCGTATTCCTTTGCATAAAAAAACTTATTGTACACAACTAAAACTATCATGCAGATAATGATAACAGGGGTTAGGGCATAGACAAACTGCATAAAGGTAAGACCTGCATATGAGCCAATCATTATGTTTGGCGGATCACCGATAAGGGTTGCAGTTCCACCAGCATTTGATGCCATAATACCAGGAATAAGTAAACTTAAGGGATTTATCTTTAAAGCTATAGCAATTTCTATTAAAACAGGTGTATAAAGAAGCATAATGGTTACATTATCAAGGAATGCAGAGGTAAAGGCTATAAAGAGGCAAGAAATGATTACAAGAGCCATAACGTTTCCCTTTGCAATTTTATAAGACATATAGGCACACCACTGAAAAATTCCTGTATGTTTAAGTATTCCAACTATTATCATCATTCCTAAGAGAAGAAAGATTACGTTCATATCAATGGCTTCAATTGCTCTTTCAAAGGAAATGATATGAAACTCAGGGTTAAAGTTCCCAAGAGTATAGGTTAAAATGAGCATTGTTGCAGCACCTATCATGGCTGCAACTGTTCTATGAAGAATTTCAAAAGATATAAGGGTATAGGTGATAAGAAAAACTAAGGTGGCAATCCAGAAAGCAGATCCAAATTTTCTTTCAATCATTATGTCTTTTTTTAAATAAAATTGATTTTCTTTAACCGCAAAATCCTCTTTTTTTAGGTCAACAAGGGTTTTTTTATAGGAGTTTTTTACGATTTCAAGTTGAATTTTAGTATTTTCAATTACACCTTTGGGAAGGTGAAATTCAATCTGAAAGGTTCCATGAGAAGAGGTAAGCACTTTATCAACCTCTTTATGCTCTACTATCAATTTATGAGGTTTCCTATCAATGAGTATTCTTAATTCTGCTTCTTTTACAGGTTCTTTATGAGGATCAAGGATTCTTCCTGAAATATAAAATATATCCAAATCTTTTTGAGGTTTTTCTGCAAAGGCAAGGATATTTAAAATAGGTATATTTGAAAGAAAAGCCAAAAAAAATAAAATTATAAATAGCCTTTTCATTAGTCCTCCGTAAGTAGAAATTTCTCAATATTTATCTAATTTTAAATTTTTATAAGTTTTTTGAAAGGTTCCATTTAGCGTATAAAATAAATAAATAATGAGAAAGCCTTTAATATCCGTTATTATTCCTACTTATAATAGAGCATATATTTTGCCTAAAGCTATAGAAAGTGTTTTAAATCAAACCTTTAAAGATTTAGAAATTATAGTAGTTGATGATGGTTCAACAGATTCTACACCTTATTTAATCACTAAATATCCGGTTAAGTATGTAAGAAAGCCTAATCAAGGAGTAGCAAAAGCAAGAAATACAGGAATATTAAAATCTAAAGGAGATTTTATTGCTTTTCTGGATAGCGATGATGTTTTTGTTGAAACTAAGCTGGAAAAACAAATTAAATTTTTAGAAAAATATCCAGAATATAAAATTGTTCAAACAGAAGAAATTTGGTATAAAGGAGAAAGGAAAATAAATCCCAAAAAAATTCATCAAAAAGCAGAGGGATGGTTTTTTGATAGAGCTATAAAACTTTGTGTAGTTTCTATTTCTACTGTTTTAATTAAAAAAGAAATATTTAATGAGATAGGTCTTTTTGATGAAAATTTCCCAGTTTGTGAAGATTATGAATTCTGGTTAAGAGTAGCTTTAAAAATGCCAGTTGGGCTTATTAAAGAATATTTAGTTATAAAAAGCGGAGGTAGACCTGATCAATTATCAGCTAAAAAGGGGCTTGATTATTATAGAACTCTTGCGCTTATTAAGCTCTTTAAGAACTATCAAAAGGATTTAAAATTAGAACAAAAGATAATGCTTTATGCTGAAGCAAAAAGGAAGTTTGAAATCTTTTATAAAGGTGCATTAAAACACGGAAATTTAGAAAAAGCTTATACTCTTAAAAGGATTTTTGAAGAAACCTTCGGTGATTCTATAATAAGTCCATATAAATATTTAAGAGAATGATGAAAGATATAAATAACTCTATTCAAGAGTGGATTTCCAAAATTTTAAGACCTCTTGAATTTGTTTCCAAAAATAATTTTGCAAATTTACCTAAAACTAAGGGTCTTGAAAAAGCTTTAATAAATCTCATAAATAATGCTCCTTCTGATATAAATCATATTAAAGAAAAACTTTTAGAATTTTCTTTAGGTTTAGAGGAAAGTTCTTTAGAAGAAAAAAAAGAAAGAATAGCTAAAATGCTTAAACTACTTAAATCTTTAAATTTTTCTCAAGAAAAAAAAGAGGTAGCTAATTCTGAAGTATCTGAAAAACCAGATTTTTTTACTTGGGGAATCTCAAGAAAAGAAATATCTCTTGAAACCTATTTAAGGTATAAAGAAATTCTTAAACAGCCTGTTCAATTTTTAAAAGGAATAGGTCCAAGCATTGCTAAAAAACTTGCCAAAAAAGGTATTCATACTTTAGAAGATCTTCTTTATTTTCTTCCAAAAGATTATGAAGACAGAAGAAAAGTTATTCCTATAGGAGATCTTAGAGAAGGACAAAGAGCTGTAGTTTTTGGAGAAATTCTTAAAAGTGGAACATCTCAACTTTATAAAAGAAAAATATTTTATGCTCAAATTACTGATGGGACAGGCTTTTTAACCCTAAAATGGTTTAATTTTAATGAAAGGGTTTGGAGAAAACTTTTAGCACCTGGAAAAAATATTTTTGCTATTGGAGAAGTTTCTCGTTTTGGAAAGGAATTGGAAATAATACATCCAGAGCTTATAGAAGAGGGTGATGAGGATAAGTTATCTGTAGAAATAGGACATATTGTACCTGTTTATTCTTCTATAGAAGGAGTATCAGAAAAATATTTTAGAAAGATCATAAAAAGTGCTATAGAAGAATATGGAGATTATTTAGAAAGTTCTATTCCTTTAGAAATATTGAAAAGAAGGGGTTTTGTACCTTTAAATGTAGCCATTAAAAATTTACATTTTCCAGAGCCAAAAGAAGATATACTTTTATTAAAAAGAGGAGAAAGTATTTACCACAAAAGTCTTTCCTTTGATGAGTTTTTCTTTTTAGAATTAGCTTTAGGTCTAAGAAAGGGAAGAATAAAAAAAGAAAGAGGTATAAAATTTAACACAGAAAGTAAGTTAGTTGAAGAGTTTATAAAAAAATTACCCTTTGAATTAACTGATGCTCAAAAAAGAGTAATAGAAGAAATAAAAAATGATATGGCAAAAGAAGTTCCTATGAATAGACTTTTACAAGGAGATGTTGGGTGTGGTAAAACTGTAGTTGCCTTTATTTCTGCTTTAATTGCTATAGATAATGGTTATCAAGTAGCTTTTATGACACCAACTGAAATTTTAGCAGAACAACATTATTACAATTTTCGTCAATATGCTCAATTAATGGGAATTTCAACAGCTTTACTTACAGGAGGAATTCCACCTACCAAAAAAAGAGAAATTTATCACGGTCTTTCTACAGGTTATATAAATTTTGTAATAGGAACTCATGCTCTTTTTCAAGAAAAAGTAGAAATTAAAAAACTGGGACTTGTTATTATTGATGAACAGCATCGTTTCGGAGTTTTACAAAGGGCTGCTCTTAGAGAAAAGGCAAAAGGATTAATTCCAGATACTTTAATTATGACAGCAACTCCTATTCCAAGGACTCTTGCCCTTACCATATATGGAGATCTTGATTTATCTATTATTGATGAAATGCCCAAAGGAAGAAAACCAATTATTACTGAACTTTATCATGAATATAACAAAAACAGAGCTTATCAAAAGGCTAAAGAAATTCTAAAAGAGGGGCATCAAGCTTATGTGATACTTCCTCTTATTGAAGAGTCTGAAAAAGTGGATTTAAAGGCAGTGACTACTTATGGAGAATTTCTTCAAAAAGAAATTTTTAAAGACTTTAAAGTAGGAATATTACATGGAAAAATGAGTTCATACGAAAAGGAAAAAATAATGCATGACTTTAAAAGAAAAGAAATTGATGTTCTTGTGTCTACTACAGTTGTTGAAGTAGGAGTAGATGTTCCTAATGCAACAGTTATGATTATTGAACATGCAGAAAGATTTGGGCTTTCTCAGCTTCATCAATTAAGAGGAAGGGTGGGAAGAAGTGATGTACAGTCTTACTGTTTTTTAATAGCCTACAAAATTTCTACGGATAGTCCTGCCTATCAAAGACTTCAAATTTTATGCGAAACTAATGATGGATTTAGAATTGCAGAAGAAGATTTAAAATTAAGAGGACCTGGAGAATTTCTTGGAACAAAACAATCGGGCTATTTAGAATTTAGAGGAGCTGATATAGTAAAAGATTATCCAATACTTCTTCAAGCAAGAGAAGAAGCATTTAAACTTATAGAAAAAGATCCGGAACTTAAAAATTATCTTATTTTAAAAGAAGAACTTATGAGAAGATGGGAAGAAAGACTAAAACTTTCTGAAATAGCCTAAATTGCAGGAGGTAATGAAATGGATGAAAACTTTAGGGTCGGAATTATTGGTGGAAAAGGGAAAATGGGAAATTTTTTTAAAAATTTTTTTGAAAAAAAAGGTTATCCTGTAGAGGTTTCAGATGTTAATACAACACTTACAAATATTGAGCTTGTCAAAAGAAATAAAATTATTTTAATATCAGTTCCCATAGAAATTTTTCCTGAGGTAGTAAAGGAGATCTCCTCATTTGTTAGAGAAACCCATTGGGTAATTGATATTTGTTCTCTTAAAAATGAACCTGTTAAAGTAATGAAAAAATTTTTAAAAAAAGGAGAAATTTTAGCTACCCACCCCCTTTTTGGTCCTTATGAAGAGGACCTAAAAGGAAAAACTATAGCCTTTTATCCTGTAAGAGGAAAAGAGATTGTTAAATGGTTTAAAAATTTAATGAGTAGCGAGGGATTAAATTTAGTTAAGATTTCTCCTAAAAAGCATGATGAAATTATGGCTCTTGTTCAGGTTATAAATCATTTCTGGCTTATACTTCTTGCTAAAACAATTAAAGATTCTGGGTTTAATTTGAAAGATTTAATATACCTTTCAACACCCAGTTTTTTAAGACAACTTCATATTTTAAAACGTCTTGCTAAGCAAGATCCTCAGCTTTATGCCAAAATTCAACTCGAAAATCCTTTAGGGAAAAAATTTAGAAATCTTTTATGTAGAAATTGTAAAGATTTAGCAAAAGCTTTTAATTCAGAGAAGGCTGAAGAGGAGTTTAAAAAACATTTTATCTTAGCAAAAAAGGTTGCTGAAGAATTAGAGATACTTCTTGATAAAATCTTTCCTGAGAAAATATAAAAGAAGAATTCCAGAAATTATCATTATTAAGCATAAAAATTGCCCCATAGTCATCCAACCTAAAAATAAATTAAAACTTTGAGCAGGCTCCCTTAAAAATTCAAAAAGAAATCTTAAAGTTCCGTAAAGAATTAAAAATATAGCTAATTTTGTTCCATAAGGCCATTCTTTTTTTCTTAAATTCCACATAAATAAGAATAAGAAAAGCCCAGTAACTAAGCATTCATAAAGTTGGACAGGGTGTCTTGGAATAGGTCCTCCCTCAGGAAAAATCATAGCCCAAGGAAGATTACTTGGTTTACCGTATAATTCCCCATTTATAAAATTTCCTATTCTCCCAAAAAAAAGTCCAATAGGTGCTGTAACTACTATCAAATCAGCCCACCATAAAAAGGATTGTCCATTTTTTTTGATGTAAATATAGCCTGCTAAAACACTTCCTATTAATCCTCCGTGAAAGGACATTCCACCTTTCCAGATAGCAATTATTTCTAAAGGATTTTTAAAAAAATAATCGGGATAATAAAAAAAACAAAAACCCAGTCTGGCGCCAATTACAAGGCCTAAAAAGCTATAAAAAAGAAGATTTTCCAAAAAAGGATAAAGCTCTTTTAAATTCTTTTCTTTTAATTGATATCTACACAAAAAAAGGCAACAAAAAAAACTTATTACATACATTAGTCCATACCATCTTACTGCTAAAGGACCTACTTTGAAAATTACAGGATCAATTTGAGGATAGGTAAGCATTACATAAATCCTTTAAAATACATTCCTCACATTTAGGTTTTCTACCAAGACATATTTTTCTTCCGTGAGCTTGAATAAGATAGGGAAAAGCAAACCAATCCTTTTTAGGAACGATTTCCATAAGCTCTTTTTCCATTTTTTCAGGCTGTTTTGAGCTTACTATTCCAAGACGTTGAGAAATTTTTCTTACATGAGTATCAACGGGTATACCTTCTACTATTCCATAGGCATTAGCAAGAACAATATTGGCTGTTTTTCTTGCTACACCAGGAAGTTCAAGTAGTTCTTCCATAGTTTTTGGAACTTCTCCATTATATTTTTCTACAAGGATTTTGCAACACTCTTTTATATATTTAGCCTTTTGTCTATAAAAACCTGTACTTTTTATATCTTCTGCAAGTTCGTCAAGATCAGCTTCTGCAAAATCCTTAGCGGTTTTATATTTTTTAAAAAGATCTTTTGTAACTTCGTTTACTCTTTCATCTGTACATTGAGCAGAAAGTATAGTGGCTACAAGAAGCTGAAGAGGATTTTTAAAATTTAAAGCAATTTTTGCATCTGGATAAGTCTTTTTAAGTCTCTTTATGATTTCTCTAACTCTTTTTTTAAGTTCTGAGAGTTTTTCTTTTTTCTCTTCTTTTTCCTTTTTTGCCATGATTTTTAAATCAATTTTAGAAATTTATTAAATACTTGTCAAGAAAGAGGCACAAATAATTTATTAAATTCTTCTTTTAAAGCTTTTTTAAATTCTATTTGAGAAGGAAGGGAAGGAAAGATTTCAAATGCTTTAGAAGATTTATAAGCTTTTTCTACTATATTTTTGGCTCTTTCTACCAATTCAGAACATTTAGTTGTTTCAATTTTTTCTACAATACTAAAAAATTTTATTAATCTAAAAAATTTATTTTTTTTCTTTTCAAATTCTTCTATAGGTTTTTTTTCTTCTACTATTTCCTCCAAATCAAGGATTAATTTTTTCATTTTATCAAGAAGAGGTATTTGAATTTGTTTCCTTAATTGTTCCTCAAGAAGTAGAAATTCTTGTGCCAATATAAAATAACTTTCCTCTGAAAAGTCTCTATTGAGTATATTTTCTCTAAACCATAAGGCAAATTCTTTTCTTAAAAGATCTACAAGATACATAAAATCAAATTCTTGATGTTGTAAAAGAAATTCTAAATCCTTTATATTTAGAGTGTCTCCTATAAAAGGGATTTCTTTTTTACTGTAAATATGTAAAAGAGCCCAGAGAAAATGCTGAGGTTTAAAACCTACTTCTTTATCCTCTATAAAAAATGCACCTTCTTCATCTTTATATCTTTTAAATACTTCATTTATCCATTCAAGGGTATAAAATTTCATTTTAAAAATTAGGCAATTCCTTTTGTAATAAAGCTTTTATATCTTCTACCTTAACTTTTTCTTTAAAACTACCTTGAGAGAGTTCAGGTTTCCCTCCACCCTTTAATCCTACAAATTCTTCCAATTTTTGAAAGATTTTATGAGCTGGGTATTTATTTGCCAAATCTTTAGTTACCATACAAACTGCAAGGGGAAGTTCTTTTTCTCCGATAAGGAAAATTATTCCTGAACCAAGTTTATTTTTAAAATAATCCCCTATTTCCCTTAGTTCTGCCATATTTTCAGTTTCAAAAGAGGCAACAAGGACTTTAACTCCATTTATTTCCTCAACTTCTTTCAGCTTTTCTTCAAGACTTTTTTTAATATCTACACTTTTAAGTTTTTTAATTTCTTTTTTAAGCCCATCTATTTCATTAAAAAGAGCAGATATTTTCTTTTCCAAATCTGTAGGTGTGGTTTTTAAAAGTTTTGCAGTATTTTCAATTTTTTCTTCTAAGTTTTTAACCCATTCATAAGCTTTAAGTCCAGCCAAAGCAGAAATTCTTCTTATTCCTCCTGCAACACTGCTTTCTGAGATTATTTTAAAAAATCCTATATCTCCTGTTCTCTTAACATGGGTTCCTCCACAAAGTTCCATAGAAATTTCATTTATTTTAACTACTCTTACAATTTCTCCATATTTTTCCTCAAAAATTGCTATTGCTCCCATTTTTTCTGCTTCTTCCTTTTTTATCCAAAATATTTCAACAGGATGATTTTCTAAAATCCATCTATTCACTAATTCCTCTACAAGATTGAGTTCTTTTTGGGTTAGTGCTTGAAAATGGGTAAAATCAAAGCGAAGCCTTTCTTCTTCAACAAGTGAACCAGCTTGTCTTACATGAGGACCTAAAACCTTTCTTAAAGCTGCATGAAGAAGATGAGTTGCAGTATGATGTCTTTGAATGTGAAATCTTCTTTCTTGATCTACTTTCATCAAAATTTCTTCATCCTTTTCAATTACACCTTTAGTAATTTTAACTTTATGATAAATAATTTCATGAAATTTTCCCGTTTCTAAAACTTTTCCTTCTCCTTTAGAACCTATAATTATTCCGGTATCATAAACCTGTCCACCACCTTCAGGATAAAAAGGGGTTAAATTAGTAATCAAATAGTAAAAATCGTTTTCTCTTTTAATTTCTATGACTTTTGCTTTAGTTTCTAAGGTTTCATAACCTACAAATAAAGTTTGTAAATCTTCTCTAATTAAATCTTTAATAAATTGAGGTGCTCTTTCTAAAGCACCTTTCCAAGATTTTCTACTTTCTTCTCTTGCTTTTTCTTTTAATTTTTCAAAGGTAGTTAAATCTAAAGAAAATCCAAGAGGTAACACTTGATCTCTTACAAGATCATAAGGGAAGCCATAGGTATCATAAAGTTTAAATAAAACTTCACCAGGAATAATTTTTTTATTTTCCTTTTGGAGTCTATCTATCTCTTTTTCGAGTATCTCAAGTCCAAGATTTAAAGTTTCTAAGAATTTTTCTTCTTCTATTTTAAGAATCTTTTTAGTTATGTTTTCATTTTTTAAAAGTTCTGGATAAATATCTCCAAATTCTTGAATAACTGGGTCAACAAGTTTATAAAGAAAAGGCTCTGTTAAACCAAGAATTTTACCAAATCTTTCTGCTCTTCTTATGATTCTTCTTAATACATATCCTCTTCCTTCATTAGAAGGCATAATTCCTTCTGAAAGTATAAAAACACTTGCTCTTATATGATCAGCTATTACTCTAAAAGCTACCTCAGTATCTTTATTTTTTTTAAAGGATCTTCCTGAAAGTTCCTCAATTTTTGAAATAATTCCTGCAAAAAGATCTGTCTCATAATTAGAAGGAACTCCTTGAATAACTGCTGTAATTCTTTCAAGTCCCATTCCTGTATCTATACAACCCTTAGGCAAAGGTTTAAGATTTCCTTTTTCGTCTTTTTCATATTGCATAAAAACAAGATTCCAAACTTCTAAAAATCTATCACAATCGCATCCAGGAGCACAATCAGGTTTTTTACATCCGAATTCCTCTCCCTGATCATAGACTATTTCTGAACAGGGTCCACAAGGACCAGTATCTCCCATTGCCCAAAAATTGTCTTTTTCTCCTAATTTTATAATTCTTTCCTCAGAAAATCCAGCGATCTTTTTCCAAAGAAAAACTGCTTCATCATCCTTTTCATATACAGTTACATAAAGTCTATCCTTAGGAAGATTTAAAACTTTTGTAATAAATTCCCAAGCATAAACTATAGCTTCTTCTTTAAAGTAATCTCCAAAGGAAAAATTACCAAGCATTTCAAAAAAAGTGTGATGTCTTGCAGTATATCCTACATTTTCCAAATCATTATGTTTTCCACCTGCACGAACGCATTTTTGGCAAGAAACAGCTCTTTTATAAGGTCTTACTTCTTCTCCTAAGAAGACTCTTTTAAATTGAACCATCCCTGCATTAGTAAAAAGAAGGGTTGGATCATCATGAGGAATAAGAGATGAGCTTGGAACTAATTCGTGACCCAATTTGACAAAATAATCAAGAAATAGATTTCTGATAGTTCTCCCTTTCATAACCCTTCCCAAATTATTTTTTCAAATTAATTCAAATTAATAAAATTATCACCATTTATTAATTTTTCTACCTTTTTGGGCAATTTCTATCTTATTGCTTTATTTCAAATATATAGTAAATTTTGCAATTAAAGTTTAAGTTTTTTCTCAAAAATACAAATCAGGGGGGAGGAAAATGCTTGCAAGAAATTTTCTTTTTACTTCAGAATCTGTTGTAGAGGGACATCCTGATAAAGTGGCTGATCAAATCTCAGATGCTATATTAGATGCAATTTTAGAAAAGGATCCATATGCAAGAGTAGCTTGTGAAACCTTGGTTAATACTGGGATGATTCTTATTGCAGGGGAGATTACAACTGAAGCTCGTGTTGATTATGCCACTATTGCAAGAGGTGTGGTAAAAGAGATAGGGTATAATCACTCAGATCTTGGATTTGATTATCAAACCTGTGCAGTTCTTATTAGTATAGATAGACAGAGCCCTGATATTGCTATGGGAATAGATAGAGATGGGGAAATAGGAGCAGGGGATCAAGGACTTATGTTTGGATACGCCTGTGATGAAACTCCAGATTATATGCCTATGCCTATTTGGTATGCTCATAAATTGGCCATGAGACTTGCAGAAGTAAGAAAAAAAGGAATTTTACCCTTTTTAAGACCTGATGGAAAAACTCAAGTTACTGTAAGATATGAAGATAGGAGACCTGTAGATATTCACACTATAGTTATTGCTGCTCAGCATGATCCAACCGTTACTCAAAAAGAACTAAGAGAGGCTATAATTGAAGAAGTAGTTAAAAAAGTGATTGCTCCTGAACATCTAAGACCTGATACAAAGATACTTGTAAATACTACAGGAAGATTTGTTATAGGTGGTCCTCTTGCTGATTGTGGAATGACAGGAAGGAAAATAATAGTTGATACTTATGGAGGAAGGGGACACCATGGAGGAGGAGCTTTTTCTGGTAAAGATCCAACAAAAGTTGATAGAACCCCTTCTTATTATGCAAGATATGTAGCTAAAAACCTTGTTGCTGCAGGAGTTGCAAGAGAACTTGAGGTACAAGTAGCTTATGCTATAGGAATACCAGATCCCTTGGCTATAAATGTGAATACTTACGGAACAGAAACTATTCCGGTTGAAAAGATATTAGATATCATAAACAAACTTTTCTGTTTTAGACCTAAACATATGATTGAATATTTAAATCTTAGAAGACCCATTTATAGAAAGACAGCTTGCTATGGGCATTTTGGGAGAAATGAACCTGAATTTACTTGGGAAAAACTTGATATGGTTGAGAAAATAAAGGAACTTGCTCACTTTGATAAATAGGGGGTTAAGAATGGATTTTCATGTAAAAGATCTTTCTTTAGCAGATGAAGGGCTTAAACTTATAGAATGGGCTGAAATGGATATGCCTGTTTTAAGACAAATAAGATCCCGTTTTAATCAAGAAAAGCCTTTAAAAGGGATAAGAATTGGAGGGTGTTTACATATTACTACAGAAACGGCAAATCTTGCAAGAACATTAAAAGAAGGAGGAGCTGAGGTTTATCTTTGTGCATCAAATCCACTTTCTACAAAAGATGAAGTAGCTGCAGCTTTGGTGAAATACTTTGAAATTCCTGTTTTTGCTATAAGAGGTGAAGATAAAGAAACTTACTATTCCCATATAAAGGCAGTTATAGATAAAGAACCTCATATAACCATAGATGATGGAGCAGATTTAGTAACTACCCTTCATAGAGAGAGACCTGAAAAGCTTGATAAAGTTTGGGGAGGGACTGAAGAAACTACAACAGGAGTTATAAGACTTAAAGCTATGGCAAGAGATGGTGCATTGAAATATCCTATTATCGCAGTAAATGATGCTTTAACTAAACACCTTTTTGATAACCGCTATGGTACAGGGCAATCAACTATTGATGGTATTTTAAGGACTACTAATAGGCTTCTTGCAGGTTCTTATTTTGTGATTGCTGGTTTTGGATGGTGTGGAAAGGGTCTTGCTATGAGAGCAAGAGGAATGGGAGCAAAGGTAATTATTACAGAAGTTGACCCCTTAAAAGCATTAGAAGCTGTAATGGAAGGTTATTTAGTAATGCCTATGGATGAAGCTGCTGAAATTGGAGATTTTTTCTGTACAGTAACAGGAAATAAATCAGTTATTAGAAAAGAACATTTTCTAAAAATGAAAGATGGAGCAATAATTGCTAATTCAGGACATTTTGATGTGGAAATAGACCTTGAAGATTTAAAAAGTATATCAACAAAGGTAAGACAAATAAGAAAAGAAGTTGAAGAATATACCCTTATAAATGGAAAAAGAATTTATCTTCTTTCTCAAGGAAGGCTTGTTAATTTAGCAGGAGCAGAAGGACATCCTTCTGGAGTTATGGATATGAGCTTTGCTAATCAAGCTCTTTGTATTGAGTATATTGTTAAAAATAAAGATAAACTTGAAAAAAAAGTTTACCCAGTTCCTGAAGAAATTGACAAAGAAGTAGCAAGGCTTAAATTAATAGCTATGGGGGTAAAAATAGACACTCTAACTCCTGAACAAAAAAAATACTTAAGTTCTTGGGAAGAAGGAACATAAAAATGTTTACAGGGCTGGTAGAGGGAATTGGGAAAATAATTTCTTTACAGCCTTACAGAGGAGGACTTCTTGCTGAAATTTCTGCTTCTTTTTCTTTAAAAGATACAGATGTAGGTGATAGCATAGCTGTTGATGGAATATGCTTAACTATTACAGAAATAAAAGGTTCCACCTTTAAAGCTCACATTTCTCCTGAAACCTTAAATAAAACCACTCTTCGCTACAAAAATTCAGGAGACTTTGTTAATTTAGAAAGAGCCCTTAAATTTGGGGATCGTTTGGGTGGGCACTTAGTTTCTGGACATGTTGATGGAATAGGGAAAATTGTCTCTATAACTCCTATAGAAGATTTTTGGAAACTTGTTGTAGAAATACCTTCTGAATTTACCCCCTATCTTGTTAAAAAAGGCTCCATTGCTATAGACGGAGTTAGCTTAACTATTAATGATTTTAAAAATAATCTTTTAGAATTTATGTTAGTTCCACACACACTTAAAGTTACTACCTTATGTTTAAAAAAACCTGGAGATTTAGTAAATATAGAAATAGATATGATAGCTAAAATGGTCTATAAATGGCTTTCTCCTTATCTGGAAAGTCTTGAGTCTTCCAAAAGGGCTCTTACCTTAGAGTTTCTTAAAGAACATGGCTTTCTATAAAGTTTACTCTCATTTATTTTCTCTTCTCGAAGAAGGAATTAAAAATGAAGTTTTCCCAGGTGCTATAGCTGGAATTTCTATTTCTGGTTCAAGGTATATAGTAGGAAGAGGTTATAAATCTTTATTTCCTTTTTTAGAGCCTCTTGAAGATGAGGATCTTTTTGATCTTGCTTCACTAACTAAACCTCTTGCTCTTGCCTACACTTTCATTTATTTATTATCTAAAAACCCCAAAATTGAGCTTTTTAAACCTATAGGTGAATATATAGAACTCAACTCATCCTTAGCAAGAATTCCTATTTTTAGATTTTTAAATCATACTTCAGGACTTCCTCCTTGGTATCCTCTTTACAAAGAGGTTAAAGAGCCAAAAGAGAATAATTTAGAAATATATATCCAAAAAATTAATGATTTACCCCTTGAATATAAACCTGGTGAAAAATGTGTTTACTCAGATCTTGGCTATTACCTTTTAACTTATCTACTTGAAAAGGTTTATGAAAAGTCTTTTTCTAACCTTTTTGAAGAAGCAAAAAATATTATTCCTTTTAGTAAGAAAGCTTTTTTAGATTTTAACCCTTTAGAAAAAGGATTTTCTCAGGAAAAAATTGTTCCTACCTCAGTTTGTCCTATAAATAAAAAGATTTTGAGAGGTGTTGTAGAAGATGAAAATACAAGAGCTCTTAAAGGAGTTTCTGGAGTTGCAGGACTTTTTGGGAATATTTACGAAGTTTTAGATATTTTAGAAACCATACTTAGAGCATATAAAGGTGAAGTTAAAGAACTTTCTTATGACTTAGTTAAAGAATTTTTAGACTTTAGAGAAAAAGATTTTTCTTTTTCTCTTGGGTTTATGTTACAAAGTTATAATGGTTATTCAGCAACTGGGGGGGTTTTTTCTGATAAAACAGTAGGTCATCTTGGATTCACAGGATGTTCATTTTTTATAGATTTAGAAAAAGATTTTATCGTAGTTTTACTTACTAATAGAGTTTATTTTGGAAGGACTAACCAAAAGATAAAAGATTTTAGAGTAAAATTTCACACTTTACTAAGTTCCTTAGCTCTTAAGTAGGCTTTATAAATTCCAGAAATTATTATTCCAGGAAGTCCTTTTTCATAAAATTCTTGCATAGCAGTAATTGTTGTTCCTGCTGGTGAAGTAACCATGCTTTTTATTTCATAGGGATTTTTTCCTGTTTCAAGCATAAGTTTTGCTGTTCCAAAAACTGTTTGCAAAACAAGTTTTTCTGCTATGTATCTTGGTAGACCAGTTCTTACTCCTCCATCAATAAGGGCTTCTATAAAAAGGGCTACATAAGCAGGTCCGCTTCCAGAAAGAGAGGTAATTGCATCCATGAGATTTTCTTCTACTAATATAGTTTCTCCAATAGCTGAGAAAATAGTTTCTGCTATTTTCAAATCTTCATCAGTTGCAAAAGATCCTTTAGAAATACCACTTATAGCTTGATGAACTAAAGCACATGTATTAGGCATAATTCTTATTACTTTTGTTTGGGGAGGAAGTATCTTTTCATAAAAATTTATAGGGATACCTGCAGCTATTGTGAGAATCAAATGTTTTTCGGTATTTATATATGGAGCTATCTCTTCTAAAACTTTTTTCATAACTTGAGGTTTAACTGCTAAAAGAATAAGCTCATTTTTTTTAACTACTTCTACATTTGATTTGGTAGTATTGATTTTGTAAGATTTTTCCAAGTATTTTCTTCTTTCTTCAACAGGTTCAGAAACAAGGATATTTTCAGAATTAAATAAATTCTTTTTAAGAAAGCCTTTTATAAGAGCTTCAGCCATTTGTCCTCCACCAATAATCCCTATTTTTTTAATTTCATTCATAGCAGTCCTCCTCCTTTTTATAAAATTTTTAATACGATTTTAGTAATTAAAAAAGAAAGAGAAAAGGTAAGAAAAAGGGAAATTCCCCAATTTAAAATTATTTTTTTAATAAGCTCAAGTTTAACTGTTTTTAAACCTTTTGTCATTCCTACCCCAGTTATAGCTCCTATCATACAATAGGTAGTAGAAATAGGCATACCTAAGAGGGTAAAAGAAAAAAGAGTAATTCCTGCACTTATTTGGGCTACAAAACCTGAAAAGGGATCAAGAGGTGCAATTCCTTTACCTACTGTTTCAATAACTCTATGGCTTAAAAGATAAGCTCCTAAAAATACTAAAAAAGAGGAAATAAAAAAGATTAGAAAAAAGTTTATGTAGATGTTAGAATAAATAAGAGGTCCAAGAACTGTTGCTACTTCATTAGCTCCGGTATTGTAAGAAATAAGAGAGGCACTAATAAGTAAAAATATCTTTAAAAACCTTTCTATTTTAAAAAAAGCTAATTTTAAAAAGAATTTTTCAACAATTTTATAGAGAAAAAAGGATACAAAGAGAGCAGTGATAGGGGAGGTAATCCAGGACAAAAAAATTTTAATTAAAGAAATGAAATTAATAGTAGAATTTTCTGCCAAGGCATTTCCAACAAGACTTCCTATAATAATTTGATGAGTAGAAAGAGGAAGTTTTTTCCAGTTAGAAAGAATTATTAATATGGCAGAAATAAGAAAAGAAAAGCCCAATGTTTTGGAAGGGGTTTCTACTAAATTTTTGCCAACTGTTTCCATTACACGATCTCCATTTAGCCAAATTCCAAAAAATACAAGGATTCCAAAAAGAAAAATTGCTCTTTTTAGCTTTATAACACCTGCACCTATAGAAATACTTAAAGCATTACTTGCATCATTTGAACCTATAGCAAAGGCAATGAGAAAACTAGCTAAAAGAGCAAGTTCTCTCATGATAGAATTTATTTGAGACTAATGTCAAGAATATAAAGATAATCACTTGCATCTTCAATTACATCACTAATTTTGACCAAAGCTTCTATAAAGTCAGAAATATTTTTTCCTTCCCAAAAATTAGTAATTTCTTTTTGACGAATTTTATTTGTTAAATCAAGTTTTAATTCATCAACCTTTTTTTCATAGATTCTAATAGCTAAGTTTTTCTCTCTTAAATTATCTTTTTTTAAAAGAGATTCAAAGGATTTATATAAAATTTCAGCCATCTCAATATTAATATTAGCAATTTTTACTACATCATCTTTGATATCTTTATAAAAATCTTTATTAATATATCTAAACTCAAAAGCACAGGTTTTTAAAAAATCAAAGGCTTTTTCTGTTATTTCAATAAATGTACAGAGGTTAGGTCTTATATAAGGTAAGAAAGCCCCTTCATAAATAGTGGAGATAATTTCTCTTCTTACAAAATCAGCCTCTCTTTCCAAATTTTCTATACAGTAACTTCTTTCTAAATCTTCAGTAAGTAAAAGGGTTTTCAAACATTCTTGAGTAGAAATAAAGATTCTTAGATAATTCTGTATATTCTCAAGGGTTTTTTTCTCTAATTTCTCTCCGCCAAATATTTTTTCTAACATAAAAAACTCCATTTTAAGTTTTAGCCCTTTCTATAAGGATATGATACATTATGTCAAAAAATGACACAACTCCTATAATTTTATTTCCTTCTTTAACAAATACTCTTGCAATATTATTTTTTTCCATAAGTCCATAAATATCTTCTATAGAGGCATCCTTAGAAACTGCAATAACAGGTTTCGAAGCTATTTCCCCTATTCTTATTTTATGAGGGTCTAATTTTTTAGTAAGTACTTTAAAAATTATATTTCTTACTGTAACTACTCCATATTCATCTTTTTCATCTTTTGGTAAAACAAGAAGTGACCTTATTCTTCTATCGATCATTTTTTCTATAGCAGAATAAACTGAATCATCAGAAGAAATAGTTTCCAGTTTAGTATTCATAATTTCAGAAATCTTTTTTGACATCTCTCTCCTCCTAAAAATAAAGTTTGGTTTTAAAAATTATTATTATATATAATTTTCGGATAAATTAAAAGTTGTAAAAATGTAATTTTAGAATATTTTAAAAACACTTATGGAGATACATAAGCTTTTTGAAAAAGTTAAAGAATTGGTAAAATCTGCTGGTAGTGTACTAAAAGAGATGTATGATTCTACTTATGAAATTTATCATAAAGGTAAAATTGATCTTGTAACTACTGCAGATATTAAATCTGAGGAGGTTCTTAAAAAAGGTTTAAAAGAGCTTACTCCGGATATTCCAGTAATTGGAGAAGAAAGTTTTTCAGAAAAAGAAAAATTTAAAAGTTCTTATTGTTGGATGGTTGATCCTTTAGATGGAACTACTAATTTTGCTCATAATCTTCCTTGGTTTGCTATTTCTGTTGCCCTTTTAAAGGAAAAAGAGCCCATTTTAGGTATAATTTATAATCCCATAATAGATGAATTTTTTTATGCTATAAAAGGAGAAGGTGCTTATCTTAATGAAAAACCTATTAAAGTTTCTACGAAAGAAAAACTCATTGATTCCCTTCTTTGTACAGGTTTTCCTGTTTCTAAAATTTTAGATTCTCCAGATCTTTTTATACCTCTTTTTGAAGAATTTATGAAAAGATGTCAAGGGGTGAGAAGATTTGGTTCTGCTGCTCTTGATCTTGCTTATGTTGCTTGTGGAAGATATGAAGGTTTTTGGGAACCTTATTTAAAACCATGGGATACTTCAGCAGGGGTTTTATTAGTTAAAGAAGCCGGAGGAGAAGTTACTGATTACTTTGGCAATCCCTACCACCCTTTTTTAAACACTATAGTTGCCTCTAACGGAAAAATTCATCAACAAATGATAGAACTTACTTCTAAATATCATCCTGAATATTATAAACCTCGTAAAAATCCTCTTCCTACAGTAGACATAATTATAGAAGTGGAAGATAAAATAGTGTTAATTTATAGAAAAAATTATCCTTTTGGTTGGGCTATTCCTGGCGGATTTGTGGATTATGGAGAAACTTTAGAATCCGCAGCTATTAGAGAAGCTAAAGAAGAAACCAATTTAGATATAGAACTTCTCTATCTTTTAGGATGTTATTCAGATCCTAAAAGGGATCCGAGATTTCACACTATAACTACTGTGTTTGTAGCTAAAGGTAAAGGAGAACTCAAAGCTAAAGATGATGCAAAGTTAGCAAAACTTTTTAAAATAGAAGAAATACCATGGGACGATTTAGCTTTCGATCACGCTAAAATCTTAAAAGATTATCTTAAAAGAAAAAAATATGGAATATAATACTTTGCTCAATTTATTTGAAAGGGAATTCAGAGAGAAGCTTAAAATTATAATAAGTAAAGTAGATGAAAAAACAAAGGTTCTTTTGGAAGAATTTTTTAAAAATATAGAGTTAGAGATAAAGTTTGTAGAAGATCTTGAAGAGGTAGTAGAAATAATTTTGCAAGATCCCCTTTATCAAATAGTAATTTTTTCTCTTTCTGAAAAAAATAAAGATTTTTCAGCCTTTATAGAAAAGCTCAAGGACATAAGGGCTTATGTTAAAATATTTATTATTATAGATTATTCTGAAGAAAAAGATTTAGGAAATTATTTTGAAGAAGGAGCAGATGAAGTAATATTAAAACCTTTTACTTTAAATGAATTTAAAGCAAGATTTTTTAAATTGTTAAAAGAGCATTACTTAGATATAAAACTTCAGAAATTTATAGTGGAAGATCCTCTTACCCAAGTTTATAACAGAAGATATTTTGATGAGGCAATAAAAGAGGAAATTTATAAGGCTTTAAGACAAGGATATCCTTTGAGCTTAATTATGATAGATCTTGATAATTTTAAATGGTATAATGATACTTTTGGTCATCAAGAAGGAGATAAACTTTTAAAAAGCTTTGGAGAAGTTTTATGGAAAAATGTAAGAAACAAAATAGATAAAGTCTGCAGATATGGAGGAGATGAATTTGTAATTATTTTGCCTTATACTTTTTGGAAAAATGCGGTTTTAATAGCAGAAAGAATTTGCAAAGCCTGGGAAGAAAAAAAGGTTAGGTCCGTTACTTTATCTATAGGAATAGCTCAATTAATCGAAAGGGGAAGTTTAGAAGAATCAATTTCAGATCTAATAAATAGAGCAGACAAAGCAATGTATTCTGCTAAAAAATTTGAAAAAAATGTTTGGGTAGTTGATAAGGAAACTTCTAAGCTATTTTTAAACGAAGAATTTCAAGGTGAGGGTTAACCTTTTCAATTTTTACCATAATTTCATCCCCAGGATTTAAAATTCCTTTAAATCCCATAACTTCCCCTATTACATTATAATCAACTAAATATACCTTTGCTTTCTTATTTTGCACTTCTAAAACTAAACCCCTTAAGGGCTTGTCTTGCATATAGATTTTAAGATATTTTAGAAGAAAATACTTTATCCTTTTATTTTGAATTTGGGTAGCTCTTTGCAGATTTTCACTTAATTCTGGAAGTAATTTAATAATAACCTCTTCTGGTAAAGGTGATTTTTTAAGCAAAAAGGTTTTAAGTTGATACTGTATTAAAAGATCTAAAAATCTTCTTATAGGAGAGGTCAATGTAGTATAGTATTCTAAACCAAGCCCAAAATGATAGGCTGGTGAGAGACGTAATTCTGATTTTGCTAAATATTTTAATTGCAGAAGTTTTAAGTAAAGATTTTCTTCTCTATTTTCTATTATTTCTAAAGGTTTTGGTTGAGAACGATAAATAGCAGGGATTTGATTTTGATATAAAAATTCTGCAGCTAAAGTATTTACTAATATCATTGCTTCAGCAATTAGATGTCTTGAAGGAGTCATTTCTACCTTTTTTACAACAATTTTACCATCTGGTCTTACTCTAACTTGAACCTCAGGTAAAAAGACTGCATAAAATTCCTTTTCTTCTCTTTTTTTCTTAAAATGCATAAAAATTTCATAAATTTTTTGCCAAAAAGGATCTTTTGTTAAGAGTTCATCTACCTTTTCATAGGTGAGTCTTTCTTTCACTTCTATAAGAGATAAAAAGGGTTCAAAGGAAAGAATATTGTAAGATTTATCTAAGGATATTTTAAAGGTTAGACTGCCTTTAAGTTCTCCCTTTTTCAGACTAAATTTTTCATGAGAAAGAGAAAAAGGTAACATAGGATAAATTCCATCAGGAAGATAGAGAGTACAGGCTCTTTCCAATGCCCCTTCCCATAAAGCCGAACCTGGTTTTAAAAAGTCGGCTACTTCTGCAATATGAACATAGAGAATATATTTATCTTCTTTTTCTTCAAAGCTTAAAGCATCATCAAAATCCTGTGTTTCTTCTGCATCAACAGTAACTGTATAAAGATGGGTAAGGTCTTCTCTTTCTTCTTTTGAGATCTCGGTTTTAACTATTAATTCAGCTTCTTTTAATTCTTTTTCTGAAAAGGAAGTTGGATAATGGGTTTTTAAAATTTCTAAATTTTCATCTTCATTAAAAATTTTAGCTTCTACAAGAAGGTTAAAAACTTTGTAAGGTTCAGTTATATTTAAGCGTTTTAAAACTTCATAAGCTAATCTTCCAGAGGGAGTCTGGGTTTCCCAAAGCACATACTCCTTTAAAGCAGATATCCAAAAATCTATAATTTCTTGCGGGAAGGATTCTATATTTTTTAACTGAAGAGCTTTTATAAATTCTTCTCCCTCACTTAATTTTTTCAGTTTTTCCAATTCTTTTTTTCTTTGAAGAATTAATCTTTCTACTTCTTCCTTAGAAATTATTTGTAATAGGTTTGGTCCTTTTAATCTGAAATAAGTTCTATCTTCCAGAGCCTTTCTAACAAATCCTGCTATTTCATCTTCTGTAGGTATTCTTCCCAGAAGTAATTCTGCTGCATCTTTAATATGAATATCTTCTACTTCCTCTACTAAAATTTCCCAAATTTCTTCCAAATTAAATCTATTTTTTATTTCTTCTCTTTTTTCATTTTTTTCTTTTACAAGGGCTATAATTTGATTTAAGTCATTTAAAGGAGTAGGTTTTTCTTCAAAACAAACAAGAGACGAGAAATTTATAAGTTCTTCTTTCCCTGAGGGCAAAACAAGATGAAGTCTTTTTTCTTTAATATCCTTTATATAAGTGGTAATTATTTTTTCTTTATAAAAAATTTCTGCGAATCTTTTTTTAAGATACTCAAGGTTCATCAGCAATTTTTAGAGCATCTTTAAGATCTAAAGATCCTTCATAAAGAGCTCTACCTATAATTGCTCCAAAAAGACCCTTTTTTTCTAAATTTTTAAGATTTTTAATATCTTCTATAGTTGAAATTCCGCCTGCTATTATAAGGGGATGTGTTGAGACATCAAGAGCTTTTTCTAATCTTTCAAGTTCTAATCCTTGTTGTGTACCATCTCTTTCTATAAGAGTAAGAATAATAGCAAAAAGTTTAAGATCATTAAGTTTTTTAAAGAATTCTAAATAATCAATTTCAGATACTTCAAGCCAGCCTGAAATAGCAACTTTATTACCTTTCACATCTATACTAACTATTATCTGGTAAGGATATTTTTCTGTAATTTCTTTTAGCCAATCAAAAGATAAGATAGCCTTTGTTCCAAGAATTACTTGAGAAATCCCATTTTTTAAATAAAAATAAATAGTGTCCTCATCTCTTATACCTCCTCCTACTTGAACAGGAACATGTAAAATTTTTGCTATTTCTACTATTAAATCTTTATGAATAGGTTTCCCTTCTTTTGCTCCGTCAAGATCAACAATATGAATTCTTTTAGCCCCTTGCTTTTCAAAAAAGAGGGCATATTTTTTAGGATCTCCTCCATAAACCTTAACTTGATCATATTTTCCTTGGAACAATCTTACTACTTTATAGTTTTTTAAATCTATAGCAGGAATAATAAGCACTTTTAACTATTTTAAAGGAAAAGTTTTAAATATTTTTATTAAACCTCTTTCAGCAAGTTCTTCAGCAGAAAGCCATTTAAGTTTACCGTATAATTTTATATTTAAAATATTTTCACTTAACGGTTTTTGAGTTTCATAGAATTCTTCCATCCATAAAATTTTTCCTGTTTCTCCATCATAGAGAACAAGAGCAAAAGCTACACTTGCTGGTTCTACTATAGAAAAAGAACTCCCTTTTCTTTCTATAAATCTATAAATTCTACCATATAAAACTCCTTGGGTATTAGTTTTTTTGCAGAGTTCTTTAATAATTTCTGCCGGATTTTTAGTTTCTTCCAGTATTTGAGAAATAATATTTTCAAATTCATTTTCAGAAAGAAAAATAAAATTATAATGGGATGAATAATTAGATAAAAATTTTTTTAATAATCTATTTAAAGTTTCTTTCGCGGAAGGTTCTACATAGCCAGAAATTACCTCTTTTACAGGACAATAGAAAAAACTCTCACTATTTTCTGAACAGATTTCAAAAGGTAAAACAAGAATAGAATTTATATTTTTTGCAGTTTCATAAGGTAAATAAGTTGTTTTAGTTTTGCTACAACTATTCAAGCTTAAAAATAGGATAATAATTATAACAAAATATAATTTTTTAAAATCTTTCATATCTTAACCTCAGGCTCAAAGGATTTAAGTTAATATTATAGCATTTAATTTAGAATAGGAAATTTTTAAAATCTAAAAATTTGAAAAATTGGAATTTTTTTTTAAAATTATGATTAATTTTAAAAATTTAAGTTAAATCTCTGAAGGTTGACCATGCTTGATTTTATTTTTAAACCTAATTCTATTGCAGTTATTGGTGCTTCTGAAGATGAAAAGAAAATAGGACATGTAGTTTTTAGAAATTTAGTTAAGCAAGGATTTGAGGGAAAAGTTTATCCTGTAAATCCGAAAAGAGAAGAAATTCTTGGAATAAAATGTTACCCCTCAGTAAAAGATCTTCCTGAGAAAATAGACTTAGCTATAATAGTAATTCCTGCAAAAGGGGTTCCTTCAGTTATAAAGGACTGTGCATCCGCTGGAGTTAAAGGTTTAATTGTTATTACAGCTGGTTTTAGAGAGATTGGAGGAGAAGGTATAAAGCTTGAACAAGAAATTGTAGAGCTTGTAAAAAAATATGGAATTAGAATGGTAGGACCCAATTGCTTAGGAGTAATAAATACAATTAATAAAATGAATGCCACTTTTGCTTCAGAGTTACCTCCTTGTGGTAGAGTTTCATTTTTTTCTCAATCTGGTGCTTTGGGAGTTGCCTTAATTGATTGGGCTATAGAAAATAATTTTGGTTTTGGTAAATTTGTGAGTCTTGGTAACAAAGCAGATCTTAATGAAACAGATTTTTTAGAATATTTTGGAGAAGATCCAGAAACAGATATTATCCTTGGGTATATTGAAGATATCAAAGATGGGAAAAGGTTTTTAGAAGTTGCTAAAAAAGTTTCTAAAATTAAACCGGTAATAATTATTAAAGCAGGAACAACTGAGGCAGGAGCAAAGGCAGCTTCATCTCACACTGGTGCTTTTGCTGGATTTGACAGAGCTTTTTCTGAAGCATTTAAAAAAGCAGGTATTATAAGAGTGAATTCTATCAAGGAATTATTTGAAACAGCAGAAATATTTAAATTAAATAAAATTCCCAAAGGAGATAGATTGCTTGTAATAACAAATGCAGGAGGACCAGGAATAATTGCTGCAGATACAGCTGATAAACTTGGAATAAAGCTTGATCCTATGAGCGAAGAATCAATTGAAGCTATAATAGATAAACTTCCTCCCACTGCTTCTTTATATAATCCTATAGATATAATAGGAGATGCTACCTCAGAAAGATATAAAGTAGTTCTTGAACAAGCAATAAAAGATAGATACGTTGACGGGATATGTGTTATCCTCACCCCTCAAGCTGTAACTGATGTAGAAAATGTAGCTACAGAAATTGTAAGGATAAGTCAAAATACAGAAAAACCAGTATTTGCTTGTTTTATAGGTGGTAAAAAAGTTAGCTCTGCAATAAAAATTTTAAAATCTCAACAAATCCCTTGCTATTCTGATCCATCAGTAGCTATTTCATCTTATAAGAAGTTAATTGATTTTAGTATAATTAAAAATAAAAAAGAACCAGAAATTCCCAAAATTGAAATATCATTAGAAAATAAAGAAAAGGTAAGGCTCATTTTAGAAATCCTTGAAAATGCAGGTGTAAGCTCAGTAGGAGAAGAAAATGCTACAGAAATTTTATCCCTTTATGGATTTAATTTTCCAAAAAAAGCTTTAGCTAAAACTCCTGAGGAAGCAGTAGAAATTGCAGAAAAAATAGGGTATCCTGTAGTTTTGAAAGTCTCTTCTCCAAATATTTTACATAAAACAGATGTGGGAGGTGTTAAATTAAATCTTAAAAATGCAGAAGAAGTTTATAACGCATTTGTAGATATTACTATCAATGTAAAAAGATTTATGCCTAATGCTTATATAAAAGGGGTGATGGTTTACGAAATGATAACAGGTGGGAAAGAAGTTATTTTGGGAGTTAGTTATGATACCACCTTTGGGCATATGCTTATGTTTGGATTAGGAGGTATATATGTAGAAGTTTTAAAAGATGTTTCTTTTAGAATAGCACCTCTTACAAAGGAAGAAGCTTATGAAATGGTAGAGGAAATAAAGGGAGCTAAAATATTGGAAGGTGTAAGAGGAGAACCACCTTATGATAAAGAAAATATAGTTGATAAAATTTTAAGACTTTCCCAATTGGTTACAGATTTTCCCATAATAAAAGAAATTGATATCAATCCTTATGTGGTAAAGCATCAAGGAGGGGTTGCACTTGATGCAAGAATGATAATAGGAAAACTATAAAAATTGCAGGAGGAAAATAAAATGTTGCCTGTATTTTTAGTTTCTAATAAACCATTTACAGGGAAAAATTTAATAGCTTTGGGATTAGCTTTAAATTTAAAAGAAAGGGGCTATAAAGTTTCCTATATGAAGCTAATAGGTAAATTTCCTTATAGAAAGGATAATCAAATTATAGATGAAGAGGCTTACTTTATTCATTCTATGTTAGAATCTCAAGACCCTGCAGAATATTGTTCTCCTTTTGTATGGACCTATCAAGTTCAATATAAACTTTTTGAAGGAGAAGATTTAAAAATAGAAGAAAAAATTTTTGAAATAATTAATAATCAAAAAGATAAGGATATACTTTTTATAATTAGTGGAGATACCTTTTTTGAAGGTTATAGTTTGGGAATTGATTCTTTAAGCATCATAAAAAAATTAAAAACAAAAACTCTTGTAATTCAAACTTGGGAAGGAGAAACCTCAATTGACGATATTTTAGGAATAAAAGATTTAGCTTCTGATAACTTTTTAGGAGCGGTTTTAAATAAAGTTCCTCCAGAGCAATATTTTTATTTAAAAGAAACTGTGGTGCCCTTTCTTATAAATAAAGGAGTAAAGGTTTTTGGAGTGTTTAAAAAAGACAAATTCTTAGAATCTGTTACAGTGAGAAGATTATTAGAAATTGTAAACGGTGGGATTGTATGTGGAGAGGATAAATTGGATGAATTTGTAGAAAATTATCTTGTAGGAGCAATGGATCCTGGGCAGGCTTTACCATATTTTTTAAGAGTCCACAATAAAGCTGTGATTACAGGGGTTCACAGAACAGATATTCAGATCTTAGCTATGGAAACATCAACTAAATGTCTTATTTTGACTGGTGGTTTACATGCAGATGAAAATATAGTAAATATAGCTAAAAGTAAAGGAATACCTATAATTGTTACCTCTTTAGATACCTTCTCTGCAGTGGATAGGATTCAAAATATAATGGGAAAGGCTATACTTAAAGAAAAAGACAAAGCTCTAAAATTTAAAGAAATTTTGGCTAAGGAATTTGATATAGAAGGTTTTTTAAAAGAATTAAACCTTTAAAAATTAAAAATGGTAAAGATTATTTCTGCCAAATGGATTTTATTTTCTTCAGAAGAAAGACCTCTTAAAAATGGGTGTATCGTTATAGAAAAGGATAGAATAATTGACTTAGGTTTAAAAGAAGAAATTATTTCTAAATATGAAAATTCTGAAGTAATAGATTTAGGAAATAAAATTTTATTTCCAGGCTTAGTTAATGCTCATACCCATGCTCCTATGAGTATTTTTAGAGGAATTGCAGAAGATTTACCTCTTATGGTTTGGCTTAAAAACTACATTTTTCCTATTGAAGCAAAGCTTAAAGAAGAATGGGTTTACTGGGGAACAAAATTGTCCATTATTGAAATGATAAAGTCAGGAATTACAATGTTTTGTGATATGTACCTTTTTGAAAAGGAGGTTATAAGAGCAGTAGAAGAATCAGGTTTAAAAGCTTTAGTTGGAGAAGGAATTTTTGATTTTCCATCTCCCAGTTATGGGCCTTTAGAAAAGGGTTTTGAACTTACAAAAGAGCTTCTTAAAAATTTTAAAAATCATCCCCGAATTAAAATAGCTGTTTCTCCTCACACTTTATACACTTGCTCTCCAGAGACAGTTAAAAAATGTATTAAGCTTTCTGAAAAATATGATGCAAAAATGCATATACATTTATGTGAGACGAAAGAAGAAATTGAGGAAGTTAAAAGAAAGTATGGTAAAAAACCTGTAGAAATACTTAAGGAGCTTGGTGGAATCAATGAAAATTTAATAGCTGTGCACTGTGTAAAACTTGATGAAAAGGAAATTGAATTAATGGCAAATCATAAAGCTTCTATAGTTCACTGTCCTGAAAGCAATTTAAAACTTGGTTCAGGTATTGCACCTCTTACTGAAATGTTAAAGACAGGAATTAAAGTAGGATTGGGAACAGATGGTCCTGCAAGTAACAATGATCTTGATATGTTTTCTGAGATGAGAACGGCTTGTTTAATACAAAAAGGGTTAAAAGAAGATCCAACAGTAATTAAAGCAGAAGATGTTTTTAAAATGGCAACCTTTTGGGGGGCTGAAATTTTAGGATTCTCTGATACAGGAAAACTTTTACCAGGATATAAAGCAGATCTTGCTGTTTTGGATTTATCTCATTATTCACTACAACCAGATTACAATCCCCTTGCTCTTTTAGTTTATAGTGCTAAAAGTGGATTCATTTCAGATCTTATGATAGATGGCAATTGGATAATGAGAAATTATAAAATAATTTCTATAAATGAAGAAGAGGTTATAGAAAAGGTAAAAGTTATCAAAAAAGAAATTCTTTTACTCCTCTCTCAAAATAACTATCTCTTTTAAATGTGAAAAATTTCTCTTGATATTGAATACGTCAAAATAATTGAATAATTTAGTTTTGAATTTTAAAAAATTAGCAAAGGGGATAAGAAAAAATAATAAAAAATTTAAATGTGAAAAATTTTCTTAAGTTTGAACCTAATTAAAATTAAATCTAAATAAGGAGGTAGAAAAGATGGCAGGAGGAAAAGCTAAAGAAATTGAAAAAGAAATTGAAAAGGAGGCACGAATTAGTGAAGCTGAAGTTGCAGTTCATTGGGGAGAAGAAGAATATATCGAACCTCCAGAGGAAATTAAAAGACAAGCTTACGTAACAGATCCAACTTTTAGAGAAAAATTTAAAGAAGAGAATTTTCCAGAATGTTTTCATATCTATGCTGATCTTTTAGATTGGGATAGATATTGGCATACGACTCTTGATACCTCTAATCCACCTTTTTGGAAATGGTTTGTAGGAGGGAAACTTAATGCCTGTTATAATTGTGTAGATCGCCACTTGAAAAAATATGGGAATAAAGCTGCAATAATATGGGTTCCTGAACCTGAAGATGAACCAAAAAGAGTATTGACTTACTATGACTTATACTATCAAGTAAATGTGGTTGCTTCTGTATTACAATCTTTAGGGCTCAAAGCCGGTGATACAGTTACATTATATATGCCAATGGTTCCTGAATTACCAATTACTATGCTTGCTTGTGCGCGTTTAGGAATAATTCACTCTCAAGTTTTTTCAGGATTTAGCGGGCCTGCTTGTGCTGAAAGAATTATTGATGCAGAAAGTAAAGTATTAATTACTATAGATGGATATTGGAGAAATGGTAAATGGATTGATCATAAAAAAAATGCTGATATAGCTGTTAATGTTGCTGCAGAAAGAGGACATAAAGTTGAAAAAGTTCTTATATGGCAAAGATATCGAGACAGATATAATTCTGAATCAAAACCTATTGAAGGAAGAGACTTTTTAATGAAAGACCTTTTAAAAGAACATAGAGGTAAAAAAGTACCTTATGTTCCTATGCCAGCAGAAGCACCACTTTTTATAATGTATACTTCTGGTTCTACAGGTAAACCTAAAGGATGTGTCCATTCTATAGGAGGATATTTAGCTTATGTAGCTGGTACTTGTAAATATATACATGATATTCATCCTGAAGATATTCATTGGTGTATGGCTGATATTGGATGGATAACAGGTCATAGTTATATAGTTTATGGTCCTTTAGCTTTAGGAGCAACTGTATTAATATATGAGGGTGTTCCTACCTATCCTGATCCTGATAGACCTTGGAGAATTGCTGAAAGATATGGAGTTACAATTTTACATACAGCTCCTACTGCTATTCGTTTACTTAAAAAATTAGGTAGTGATCCTTCAAAGTACGACTATAAATTTAGAATTTTAGTTACAGTTGGAGAACCTATAGAACCTGAAGTTTGGAGATGGTATTATACAGCTGTAGGTAAAAAACAAGCAGTAGTTCTTGATACTTGGTGGCAAACAGAAACTGGAGGCTGGTTATGTGCCCATTTACCAGGTGTAGAGCCAATGAAACTAGGAAGTACAGGTCCTGGTGCGTTAGGAATTTATCCTGTAATTTATGATGAAAACGGTAATGAAATACCTCCAGGTTCAGGTAAAGCAGGATACATTTGCATAAAAAATCCCTGGCCTGGAAGAATGCTTACTATATGGAAAAATCCAGAAAGAATGATAAAGGGTTATTATGAAAAATTCTGTAAAAATAAAGAAAGTAAAGACTGGCGTGACTGGCCTTATATAGCAGGTGATGCAGCTACATGTGATAAAAGAGGATATTTTAGAATTCTTGGAAGAATGGATGATATAATTAATGTGGCAGGGCACAGACTTGGTACAAAAGAAATTGAATCAGCAGCTCTTACTGTAGAAGGAGTTGCAGAAGCAGCAGTAGTTCCAAAAATAGATGAACTTAAAGGACATGTTCCTGATCTTTACATATCTCTTAAAGATGGTTATGAGCCTTCTCCTGAAATAGCAGAAAAAGTTAAAATGGCAGTTAGAAATATAATTGGTCCTATTGCAACTCCTGCCCATGTATACATAGTTCCTGATATGCCAAAAACTCGTTCAGGTAAAATTATGCGTAGAGTACTTGCTTGTATATCAAATGGAAGAAAAGACTTTGGAGACCTTACAACACTTATAGATCCAAGTATAGTTGAAAAAATTTGGGAGATAGTACACGGTGAAGGATTAACATTTTAAAATCATCAAAAATTAAATCTCAAAGCCCCCTTTAATGGGGGCTTTTTTTATTTAGATAGTAATTTATAATTAAATCTGTGAAAGATTTTGAATTATGGATTCCTACTAAAGTTATCTTTGGCAAAAAAGCTCTAAAGCAGATTCCTAAAGAACTTTCCAGTTTTGGCAAAAAGGCTCTATGGGTTTATGGGAGAAGTTCTATAAAAATAACAGGGCTTTATAAAAAAATAAAAGAAATTTTAATTCAAGAAAATATAGAATTCATAGAACTTGGTGGAGTCAAATCTAATCCCTTTTTATCTAAAGTCTTAGAAGGGATAGAAATAGCTAAAAAACAAAAAGTAGATTTTATTTTAGCTGTAGGTGGAGGAAGTGTAATTGACACAGCAAAGGCTATTGCTTGTGGATATTATTATGAAGGAAATGTATGGGATTTTTTTGAGAAGAAAGCATATCCTGAAAAAGCTTTACCTATAATTGTAGTTTTAACTATTGCAGGAACAGGCTCGGAACTCAATGAAGTAAGTGTGATTACTCATGATATAAAAAAAGTAAAACACTCCTTAAGAAGTCCTTTACTATTTCCTAAAGTATCCTTTTTAGATCCTACATTAACCTTTACAGTATCTCCAGAGCATACAGCTTATGGAGCAGTTGATGCCTTTTCTCATGTTTTTGAATTTTTTGTGAATAGAGAATACAAAAAAGATTCCTTGGTAGAAGATCTAATGATTGTAATTATGAAAAATATTATAAAATGGTCTAAAATTGCGCTTAAAGAACCTGATAATTATGAAGCAAGGGCAAATTTAATGTGGGCAAGCTCTTTAGCACTATGTGGATTAATAAAGGCAGGTATCGGAAGTTATAGGTTTCCTATACATGCTATAGAACATACTCTAAGCGGAGGTTATGATATACCTCATGGGTTAGGACTTGCTATTTTAATGCGAGCTTGGATGAAAATACATAGAAAAGATGAGATAATTAGAAAATTCTTTACTAAAGTATTTGATTTACCTATTCCAGAGAAAGGAATAGAATTTTTTGAGAATTGGCTAAGAGAGCTTAGAATCCCAATGAGTTTAAAAGAAATTGGGATACCAAAAGAAGATATTGATACTTTAGTTGATAAAGCTTTTGAAATTTTTTTACTTTATGGTGCAGAAAAAGAATATCCTAAGGAAAAAATAAGAGAAATATTAGAAACAGCTTTCTTTTAAAATTATAAATGGAGGTTTGAAATGATTTGGAAAATAGGATTTTTTGAAATAGAAAAAGATTGGGAAAAGAACCTTTATCTTAAAAAATTTAAAGAAACTTTAAAAGAAAAAATTGAAGATACAGAAATTTATTTTTATGAAGAAACTTTAAATGAAAATAATGTTAAAAGGTTTAGGGATTTAAATATAATAATAATTCATGCTGAATCAAAAATTAATTCAACAGTAGTAGAAAATTTGGTAGATACAAAACTTTTAATTACCCGGACCACCGGAACAGATCATATAGATGTTTTAAGTTGTGAGAAAAAAGGAATTTTAGTAGCTAATTGCCCAGTTTATGCTTCTACCACGGTAGCAGAACATACAGTTGCTTTAATGTTTGCTTTAGCAAGGAAATTAAAAATTGCTATAGATAAGAATAAAAAGTTAGATTTTTCAAGAGATGAACTAATGGGTATAGATCTTTTTGGCAAAACCGTAGGAATTATTGGAACAGGAAGAATAGGGAGTGAAATCGCAAGAATTGTTTATGGAATTGGTATGAAAATTTTAGCTACAGATGTTTCTCCTAATAATGAACTTGTGGAGAAATATAAAGTTAAATATGTAGATTTAGAAACTTTACTAAAAGAGTCTGACATTATTATAGTTATGGTTCCATATTATTCTCAGACTCATCATCTTATTAATAGAGAAAACATCAAACTTGTTAAGGAGGATGCTATTTTTATTAATACTGCCCGTGGACCTATAGTTGATATTGAAGCTTTAATATGGGCTTTAAAAAATAACAAACTTCAAGGCGGAATAGCGATGGATGTCTTTGAAGGTGAAAGGGTTCTTATGGAGTTTCAAAATAATTTAATTAATGGAGCATTTACTGCAGAGGAATATGAAAGGGCTCTAAAAACTTTAAGTTTATTAAATTATTCTAATATAATTTTTACTCCTCACATTGCTTATTATACTAAAGAGGCTATGGAAAGAGTGATAGATTGGGTTGTTGAAAATATTTCAAGATTTTTAGTATGTCAAGTATTACCCTTTCAATATAAATTTTATTTTTGAACCTTCCATTCAGTGATTAAAAAATTATCTATAGTGAAATAATTTACTATTTTAAGTCTTAGAACTTTTTTAAGACTTTTGAAACCTTCTCCTCCGATTAAAGTAGGAACATTTTCTCCGCCTACCAAAACAGGGAGATGAATTATCCTTATTTCATCAATAAAGCCCTTTCTTGCTAATTCCCAATTTATTGAAGAACCACCTTCTACCATAAATTTTCTAATGCCTCTTTCATAAAGCATAGGAAGAAGTAAATCAAAATCAACTAAATCTTCTCCTGCTAAAATTACTTCAGCTCCAAGTGCTTTTATTTTTTCAATTCTTTCTTGAGGAGCCCTTTTTGTAGTAACAATAATAGTAGGAGCATCCTTTGAAAATATATTTGCATTTAAAGGAACATTAGCAGTGGAACAGGGAATTACTCTTATAGGATTTTTTCCTTCTACATATCTTACAGTAAGACTTGGGTCATCAGTTCTTACTGTTTCACAACCAACCATTATTGCATCTACTTGAGCTCTTATACTATGAAGATATTTATAAACTTCTTCTGTCATAAGACTCATTAATTCTTTACTTGATGCTCCTCTATAAAGAGTAAGTTTTCCATCAATAGTTACTTCAGAAACTATAATAATATAAGGTCTATTCATCAGAAATCTCCCCAAAATTTTTATAAAGATAAACTAATCTATGTAAAAGAGAAAATAGAGTAAGAAGAGTTATTATTTTTATTCCATAACTTAAACCTATAGGTGCATTTAATTTTTCTAAAATAGTAAAGATAATAAGAAAAATATGAGTTTCAGGTCTTCCAAAAAATCCCACATTTTCTAAGGGATCTTTTATTTTTCCTTTTATTTTTACTTCATATCCTATTTCAGCGTAAACTACTGGTTTTATAAAAGAATGAAGCATAGTTGCAGTGATTGCTAAAATTGACCAAAAGGGATCAGCATAAAAGTATCCTACAACTCCAAGAACTAAACCATCTACCCATTTATCAGCAATCCAATCAAAAACTGCTCCAAATTTAGTAGGTTTACCAGAAAGTCTTGCTACAATTCCATCAGATAAATCAAAAATTCCTGAGGTTGCTAAAAGGGACATAGCAACAATTAAATTTCCATTATAATAAGCTAAAGCCGAAGCAGTTCCTATTAAAAGAGATAAAAAGGTAATTAAATTAGCAGGAAAATGAAGTTTATATAAGAGGGTTCCAACAGGAGCATATATTTTTTCGAAATATTCTTTTTTCCCTGTTAAATTCATAATAAGAAAGTTTATAAAAATATACTAATTTATTCTACAAGTAAAAAAAGAAAAGTCAAGAAAAATTAGAGATAAGTTCTCAGTTAAGAATATTTTAAACTTCTACTCCTCTTTCTCTTAGCTCTTGTAACTTTCTTTCTCTACAGGTTTTACATCTAAATTCTGGTTGAGGGTCGCTTAATTTGTCATAATTTTTTGTTTTTACCAGTCTATATCCCTCGCATATTTCACCACAGTCAGCACATACGACATTTTCTTTAATTTGCCAAAGTGGATAAAATGCTGGTATTTTAAAATGGGATTTAAATATAGCTTTATCTACAAACCAAAAAACATTGGCAAGAATAAACTGATTAAGTAAAAAGGCTGGGATAGTATGGATTCTTAAGTAATCACTTAATAAAAACTGTAACAAAGCTCCAGCAATGCCTGAAAGAAAAATCCAACGACCAAAAACATATACAAGCCAAGTTTTCATATTTTTAACCCCCTTTACTTTAATATAATATAATATAATAAAAATTATACCAAGAAAAAGAGAAACTGATAAGCATACACTTGACGAAAAGAAAAAATTATGAAATAATTTACAATTAAGTAAGTACTTACAAACAATGGCAGATAGAACTAAAGAAAAAATTTTAAATACTGCTTTAAAACTTTTTTCTCAAAAAGGTTATTTAGGTGCAACAACTAAAGAGATTGCTAAGTCCGCTGGAATAGCAGAAGTAACTTTATTTAGATATTTCCCTTCAAAATCTGCTTTGTTTGAGGAAGTAATTAATACCTATTCTTTTTTGCCCACTTTAAGAGAGACTCTTGAAAAAGTTAAAAATGAGCCCTGTGAAAAGGCACTTAAGATTATTGCTAAAGAATTTTTAAAAGTATTAGAAACTAAAAAGGATCTTATAAAGATAATGCATTCCGAGATGCATAGATATCCAGAAGAGATTAAAAAAATACATGAAAATATAATAGAAAAAACTATAACAGTACTTTCTGATTATTTTAAAAATTTACAAGAGAATAAGATTTTACGTGAAATTAATACTGTTTTTGCAGCAAGAGCATTTTTAGGGATGTTTTTTTCTTATTTTTATGGAAAAGAAATAAGGGAATGCTTAAATCTCAAAAAGGAGGATCCAGAAGAGGTAATAAATGCCTATATTGACCTATTTTTAAAAGGCATATTAAAGATAGCAAAGGAATAAGATAAAGATATTGATAATGTGATTAGCTGTGTTATATTAATGAACGGGTTAAATTATAATTTTTGCCCGGGTGGCGGAATTAGGTAGACGCTGTGGACTTAAAATCCACTGGAGGTAAAACCTCCGTGCCGGTTCGAGTCCGGCCCCGGGCATTCTTAATTTAAAATCAAATTAAAAATTATCTTTCATCTTTTCAAATTTTATCTTTTTAAAAAATTTTAATTCTTACCCTCTTTACTCCAATTATAAATATGTGTTAAAATTAAAAACTTCAAAAAATTCATTTTTTAAAGGGTGTAAAGTATGGAAAAAGTTCTTATGCTTGGGGCAGAGGCTATAGCAAGAGGAGCAATAGAGGCAGGAATCTCTTATGCTACCTCTTATCCAGGTACACCAGCAACTCAAATTTTAGAATATATAGCCCTAAATACTGATATTCCCTGTGAATGGTCTATAAATGAAAAAGTAGCTCTTGAAGTAGCTTATGGAGTTAGCTTGACAGGAAGAAGAGTTTTATGTTCTATGAAACACGTAGGGCTTAATGTAGCTGCAGATCCTTTTATAACTTTAAGTTATCTTGGAATAAGAGGGGGATTAGTAATTGCAGTAGGAGATGACCCTGGATCTTATTCATCTCAGAATGAACAAGATTCTCGATTTTATGCTTATTTTGCTAAAATTCCCTGTCTTGAGCCTTTTGATGGAGAAACAGCTAAATCTTATACAAAATTAGCCTTTGATATTTCAGAAGAGCTTGGATTACCTGTAATGATAAGAAGTCAAACCAGGCTTCTTCATTGCTATAGTCCTGTAACTTTAGAAAATATTAAATCTCAAAAAAGTATAAATTTATTTAAAGATCCTCAGCATTTGATTGCTATTCCTGCTCATGTAATTCCTCTTCATAAAGAATTAAATGCAAAACAATCAAAAATATTAAAAATTCTTGAAAAATATAAATTTAATGAAATAATCCCTGGAAATGAAAAAATAGGAATTATTGCTTGTGGACTCACCTTTACCTATGCTTTAGAGTTGAAAAAAAATATTCCTATTTTAAAAATTACTGCTTATCCTGTAGAAGAGGGACTTCTTAAAGAATTTTTGAGTAAAGTTGATGAAGTAATTGTTTTAGAGGAAGGATATCCCTTTTTAGAAAAAATAATCAGGTGTTTTCATCCTAAAGTAAAAGGGAAACTTTCAGGGGATCTTCCTTCAGAAGGGGAGCTTGGGATAGATCCTATTTTAGAACTTTTTGGGAAAAAAAGAAAAGATCCTATTGCTTCTATCCCGAAAAGACCTCCATTTTTATGTCCTGGGTGTCCCCATAGAGAATTTTATAAAGCACTTTTAGAAGCAAGACCTAATTTTGTCACAGGGGATATCGGATGTTATACCCTTGGTTGTTTACCTCCTCTTTCAGCACTTGATACTTGTCTTTGTATGGGAGCCAGTATAAGTAAAGCTGTAGGTATTGCAAAGCAAGGAATAAAAAGGGTAGCTGCTGTAATTGGTGATTCAACTTTTTGGCACTCAGGAATTCCAGCTTTAATTAATGCAGTTTATAATAAAGCTAATATTCTCGTTTGTATCCTTGATAATTCTGTAGTAGCAATGACAGGACACCAACCTACTCCCCATCTGGGTTTAACAGCAAAAAGTGAAAAGACTAAAAAATTAGATTTAGTTGAAATTTGTAAAGCCTGTGGAGTTGATTCTGTATGTGAAATAGATCCTTTTAAAAAAGAAGAGATGATTTCTGCTTTAAAAAGAGGTCTTGATACACCAGGAGTTCATGTAGTAATTTCAAAGAGACCTTGTATATTTGTAGCTAAAAAATTTAAAGAGGTTTAATTTTATAAAGATTCTACAGTTTTGCTATCTAAAAGTTTTACGCCTTTTTTTTGGAGAAGATCTATGGTTTTATCAAGATTGTTTGTTCTTAAAACTACTAAAGCTTCTTCTCCCTTTTTTTCAACAAAAGCATACACATATTCCACATTAATATCACCTTCATAAAGTATTTTTAAAACCTCAGCAAGTCCTCCAGGTTTATCTTTAACTCCTACTGCGAGAACATTAGTTATTTTAGTTGTAAAGCCTGCATCCTCCAGAGCTTTTTTAGCTTTTTCAGGATCATTTACAATCATTCGCAAGATACCAAATTCAGAGGTATCTGCAATGGAGAGAGCTCTAATATTTACATCTGCTTTTGCTAATGTATCTAAAGCCTCGTAAAGTCTTCCCTTTTTATTTTCTAAAAACACAGAAATTTGTTTAATTTTCATAATTTTGCATCCTCCTTTTTAAGTTAATCCTCTTTTATCAATAACTCTTTTTGCTTTTCCTTCGCTTCTTGGCAAACTTTTAGGTTCTACTAAAGTTACTTTTACTCTTATTCCTACTGTTTCTTCAATTCTTTTTTCAAGTTTTCTTCTTAACTCTTCAATTTTTCTCACCTCATCTGAAAAAATTTCTTTAGACATCTCTACTTGGACTTCTATTTCATCAAGATATTGCGGTCTGGTTAGAATAATTTGATAATGTGGTTCTACTCCTTGCACCTCAAGTATAGCTTTTTCAATTTGATAAGGAAATAACATTACTCCTCTTACTTTAATCATATCATCAGTTCTTCCTCTTATTCTTTCAATTCTTATTGAGGTTCTTCCGCAAGAACAGATTCCGGGAATAAAAGCAGTAATATCTCTTGTTCTAAATCTTAACATAGGAACTCCTTTTTTAGTTAGGGTAGTGAGAACAAGTTCTCCTCTTTTTCCTTCAGGTAATATTTCTCCAGTTTCTGGATCAATTATTTCAGGATAAAAATGATCTTCCCATATATGAAGTCCTTCTTGAGCTGGACATTCATGAGCAACTCCAGGGCCAATTATTTCTGTTAGACCGTATACATTATAGGCTTTAATACCGAACCTTTTTTCTATCTCTTTTCTCATTTGTTCAGTCCACATCTCTGCACCAAAACTTCCAACTCTAAGTTTTAAACTTTGTGGATCTATTCCTAATTCATCTTTAGCATATTCGGCTAAATATAAAGCATAGGAAGGTGTACAAGCAAGAACAGTTGTTCCAAAATCACGCATAAGTTCAATTTGTCTACGTGTATTTCCAGCAGATGTAGGAACAATAGTCGCACCAATAGCTAAAGCTCCATAATGGAAACCAAGTCCACCAGTAAATAATCCATATCCATAAGCAATTTGGATTATATCTTTTTTAGTAACTCCTATCATTGTAAGAGATCTTGCCATAACTTCTTTCCATACTTCTATGTCTTCTTTAGTGTATCCTATAACTACAGGTTTACCAGTTGTTCCACTTGAAGAATGTATTTCAACTATTTCAGATAAAGGCACTGCGAACATTCCAAAAGGATAAACCTCTCTCAAATCAGCTTTACTTGTAAAAGGAATATACTTTATATCTTCCAAAGTTCTTATATCTTCTGGTTTAAGACCTGCTTCTTTAAATTTTTTTTGATAATAAGGTATATGTTCATAGGCATACTTAACCACCTCTTTTATTCTTTTAAGTTGAAGTTCTCTTAGTTTTTCTCTGGGTAATGTTTCTATTTCTTTATTCCAAAACATTTATAATCCCCCTGCTGCCTTTTTAAAATTCATTTTTAATAAAATCAGATGATTTTAAAAATTTTACCTTTTCATCTTTTAATTTTTCCCATGTTTTTTCTAAATCCTCTACTTCAAAGACAAAATAAGCTTTCTTTCTTGTTTCAGCTACATAAACTAAAGCATTTTCTACATTTATATTTTTAGAACTTATTAATTTTAATATCTCATAAAGTCCTCCTGGTCTATCTTCCAGTTCAATTCCTATAGCAGGGATTTTTGCTACTGTAAATCCTGCTTCTTTAAATTTTTTATAAGCTTTTTCTGGCATATCTACAAGAAATTTTATTACACCAAAATCTTTTACACTTACTATAGAAAACCCAAGGATATTAATGTTTTCTTTTGCTAAAACTTCTGTTATTTTTTCAAGTTTGCCGGGTTTATTTTCAGCAAAAATACTTATGATATCCACATAATGATCCATAAATAAATCCTCCTTTTAAAGGATTCTTTTGTCAATAACTCTTTTTGCTTTTCCTTCACTTATGGGAAGGGTGCCAGGTTCTACAAGTTCTACTTTAGGACGTACCTGGATAGCTTGTCTTAATTTTTCTGTTATATCCTCTTTTAATTTGAGAAGTCTTTCAATTCTTCCGTCAAAAAAGTCCCTATCTATTTCAACTTTAATAATCATTTCATCATAACCTTCTAATATTATTTGATAATTTTGCGCAACTCCCTTAATACCCATAAGAACACTTTCAATTTGTTGAGGAAAAATATTTACACCTCTTACAATAAACATATCGTCAGCTCTACCTAAAGGACGTTCAATACGTACATGGGTTCTACCACAAGGGCAAGGTTCTGAAATAAGCCTTGTTAAATCTCTTGTACGATATCTAATAATTGGCATAGCAGTTCTATCAAGAGTAGTAAGAACTAATTCTCCTATTTCTCCTTCTTTAACAGGTTCACCAGTTTCTGGATCAACTATTTCTACATAAAAGGCATCTTCCCAAATATGAAGCCCCCTTTTTACAGGGCATTCAAAACCAACTCCAGGTCCGCCCATTTCTGAAAGACCATAGCAATTAAAAACGTCAATTTTTAACATCTCTTCAATTTTCTTACGAGTTTCTTCACTATAAGGTTCAGCTCCAAGATAAGCCCTTTTTAATTTTATATCTTTTCCTGGTTTTAGTCCCTTTTCTTGAATTATGGTAGCTATATAAAGCGCATAGCTAGGGGTCATATGAATACAAGTTGTTCCAAAAGTTTTCATAAGTTCTATTTGCCTTTCTGTATTTCCAGGTCCAGCTGGTATAACAAGCATTCCGAGAAGTTCAGCTCCATAATGCATTACCAGAGCACCAGTAAAAAGTCCATAAGTCATAGAATTTTGTAATATATCTTGAGAGCTTGCTCCACTCATAAAAAGAGCTCTTGCTATCAGTTTTGCTTGAGACCATATGTCTTTTTTACTAAAAAAGATAGCTTTAGGTTTGCCAGTTGTTCCACTTGAGGTATGTAAACGGATTATTTTTTCTAAGGGTTCTGCAAGTAAACCAAAAGGATAATCTACAAAAAGGTCTTCTTTGGTAGTAAACGGAAAATTTTTAAAATCTTCAAGACTTTTTAGATTTTCAGGTTTTACACCTACTTCTTTAAACTTATTTCTATAATAAGGTACTCGATTATAAACCTTTTTAACAATTCTTTTTAATTTTTTAAGCTGTAAATTTTTTAGTTCTTCATGTGATAATAATTCAATTTCTGGATTGTAATATCTTTTTTGCAAAATTTCTTCCCTCCTCAAAGGCTTTAAGATTAAGATCAACGAATTTTTGGGGAACAAAATTAGTTAATACCTCTTTCCAAGTTTCAACCGAAAAGGGTAAAAATAGAGATAATACTCCAAGAAGTATAGTATTTTCGATCTTAGTACTCCCCAGATTTTTAGCTAAATCTTCAGCTTTTATTTCCAATATTTTATATCCCTTCATTCTTAATAGTTCTGAAACATTTTTAGGGTAAAAAGAAGGGTCAAGGGAAGGTGGAGGAATTTGTTTAAGATTTAATATAATCAATCCTTCATCTTTTAAAAAATGGGAATATCTTAAAGCCTCTATTTCTTCAAGGGCAAGCATAATGTGAGCCTCTCCTGTCGGGATAGAGGGAGAAAAAACCTTTTTTCCAAAACGTACCTGCCCGATTACAGACCCCCCTCTTTGAGCCATTCCGTGTATCTCACTCTCTTTAACATCAAAACCACTTTTAAAAGCACACCAAGCTATTATTCTACTTGCAAGAACAATTCCTTGTCCACCTGTTCCTACAAGTATTAAATTGGTAACTTGGTTCTCCATAATTTTAAAAGTTTTTAAAAATAATTGAACAAATTTATATAGCATAATAATTTGTTACGTCAATATAATTTTATAATCAAAAAATTTTTTAAAATTCTTGCAAATAAATGGGATTTTCTTATAATCTCTTTTCATTGATGTAAAAAATTTAACATAAAGTTGTAGGAGGTGAATTATGGATTTTTTCTTGGCCATGCTTCCTATATTACTTAGTATCATAGGAATGATATTTTTTTATCGTTCAGGAGCTTTTGTTTCTGTAGTTGGTTGGATACTTGCATTAATTTTAGCAGTTTATTATTTTCATACTCCTTGGGAAGTAGCGTTAGGAGCAAGTTTAATAGGTATAATTAAAGCTCTTGGGATAACTCTTGCAATTACTTTTACTATGTTTTTAATCTTTCTTATGAAAGAAACAGGAGCTTTAGGTAAAATTATTGAATACATTAAGGGGATTGCCAAAGATAAAGAGGAACAAACTTTATTTTTAGGAATGGGATTTGGTTCTCTTTCCACCTCTCTTGGCATGGTTACTCCTGCTATGTTCCCTCCTATTTTCAGAATGCTTGGTTTTTCTTCTATTTCTGCTATTGCTATAAGTATTCTTTGTTATGATCCTCTCACCTCTTTTGCTTTATTTTCTATTCCTATTACTGTACCTGCTGAGGTTGCTTTTAAGGTATTCCATATCCAGCCTGCAGGAATTGAAAATCTTCAAGAATTTATTTGGGACTTTACTTTTAAAATTACAACCTTTTTGCCCCCTCTCTCGATTTCTTTTGCATTTATAATGTTATGGGTTGTCGGTGGGAAAGAAGCAATTGTTAAACACTGGAAACCTGCTCTTGGTTCAGGACTTGTTTTATCATTATCAGCTTTAACTATGGCTTGGTTAAGGATTTTACCTGTAGAGGTAATTGGTATTTTTTCTGGATTTCTTACTATGCTTTTTGTTAATGTATATTATCGCAGTAAAAATAACTATATCAATAAAGTAAAAATTAACAAAGAAATTTTTAAAGCTTTCCTTCCCTTTTTTCTGTTAATTCTTTTTTCCACAGTGGTAAATATTCCAAGTGTTAAAAATTTTCTTTCAAACATTTTAGGTTCCTACGAGATTATAAGAGTTTTTGCAGATAAAAAAGAAGACTTAAATATCATGGCAAATGTTTGGTTTTGGATTTTAGTAGTATCAATCATTTCAATCTTTATCTTAAAACCTTCCTTAGATACTATGAAAAGGGTTTTAAAAATTTGGAGTACCCGTATAGGGGGTCCTTTTATAGCTCATTCTCTGTTTTTTGCTGTAGCTTTTATAATGGCTTGGTCAGGAATGGAGGTAATAGATGGAAAACTTGTCCCAGGTCCTTATTTTAAAGAATATAACATGAACATTATAATAGCCTTTACTTTGGCTAATCTTTTTGGGCAAGCCTATCCTCTTGTAGTTCCTTTTATTGGTTTAATAGGGGCTTTTGTTGGAGGAAGTGAGACCGCATCAAATGTTCTTTTTGCTAAAATTCAGTGGGAAACAACCCTTTTTACCTTAGGAGCACCTGCATTTATGTGGATTTTTGCGGCCCATGCTGTTGGTGGAGGTATTGCCTCAGCTATTACTCCATCAAAAATTACTAACGCAGCTGCAACTATAGGAGTGAGCGGAAAAGAAGAAGGTAAATTTATAAAAATTGTTTTAATACCTATTTTAATAATTACTTTTATAACCGGGTTTATTTTGATGCTTTATTTAAAAATTTTTGGTTAAATTTTAAAGTTTGAAAAATTTTATTGAGTTTTAAAGGATTTATGTTAAAATAATTTAAAATATTTTTCTAAAGGTTTCTTAAAATGCCTATATATGAATTTAAATGTCAAGATTGTGGAGCTGAATTTGAGGTATTTTTAAAAAATAAAGAGGAACTTTCTGAAGTTAAATGTAAATCTTGTGAAAGTAAAAATATTAAGAGACTTATGAGTGTAGTTAATTCTATAATAAGTGATTCTGGAAGTTCTTCAGACAAGCCAAGGGTTTCAGAAACTTACTCATGTCCAACTGGAACCTGTACTCATTTAGAACTTCCAGGATATGAGAAGTAAATTTTTAAGTTTCTTTACTTATTTCTTCAAGAGCTTTTTCTACAATTTCAGCAAGTTCTCTTGCTCCTAATCCTTTATAAATTTTTAAAGCTATTTCATAGGCTTCTTTAGCAGTTTTATAATCATTTTTATGACGGTATACATCCCCAATTCCTACCATTGTTCTTGCAGCTCTATGAGCGTCTCTATATTTTTCAGCAATTTCCAAATTTCTATATAAATAGGGAAGCATTTTTTCATAATCTCTTTTTTCTCTATAAATTTTGATTATTTTTTCTGCTATGATAGCAGTACTTATTTCATCTTCAAAATTTTCACAAATATCTAAACAAGCTTTGTAGGATTTTAAAGCCTTTTCTAAATTTCCCCTCATACTATAAAGATCACCTAAAAAATCTAAAATATTAGCCATTTCTTTATAAGCATTATTTTCTTGAAATATTTCTAAAGCGGATTCTAAAAGAGAGATAGTATCAAGAATACGTCCATTTTTCCAGTTTTGATAAGCTTTTGCACAAATTTCATAGGCAGATTTTAGACTTTCTGGAATACTTGCAAAATTAAAAAAAAATTCTTTTTCAAGGATTGTTTTGTCCATTTTAGCCTTCCTTTTTAATGTTTTCTATCAAATCTTTTAAAAAAACCCTTTCAAAAGAAAAGGTTTCATAATTAAAAAATTCAAAATCTTTTTCTAAATCAAGGGTGTTTAAATAAGAAAGAATTTCTTTAGAATTTAGTTTTTCAAAGATCTTAAGGATAAGTCCTTGTATTTCAGGTGGGCTACCTTCAAGGTAATTTAAAAGTTTTAAGTAACTATGCTGTTTTAATACTTGTGGATTTTTTTCTGCAACTCTATAAAGTGCGTAAAGTACATAAGGACGATATTCAGGATAATTCATAAAAGCTAAAAGATTTTTTATAAAAATAGAAAATCTATCCTCAGTATTTCTTATTATTTCACCTACTGCTTCTAAAGCTCCCCATGCAGAGGCTGCTGAATCTGCAGAGGCGTATATTAATCTTTTTAAAAGGTCAAGCACCTTTTCTGGATAAATGTTAACAAGAACTTTGGCTACTTCTCCAAGAGCTACAACAACTTTTTTTCTAAAGGTAATTTCAGGGTGGTAAAGCAATTTTTGTAAAATATTTAAATTAAGAGGTTCAGCAACATGATAAGCTATGAGTAAAGAGATTTTCCCATTTTCTATCAAATCTTTCATTTCATTTTTATTTAATTTTCTTTTTTCAACTTTTGGTATTTCTTTTTCTTGATTAGATCTTTCCAATAATTTTTTTAACTTAAGCTCTTTTGCGGATCTTATTTCATCAACAAGTTTTAAAAAGCAAAGCACTCCTCTTCTTTTTTCTGAAGGAGGCATTATTGAATGGGAGGGTAAATCGTAATTTTCAATCCAGATTTCTTTATAATCCTCATTATATTCTAAATTCCAAGCTAAATCCCAATCTCCAGCACAGGCAATAAGAAGTGCCTCAACAAAGGCAGTTCCTCGATTAAATCCAGTTACATCACAAACATATACACTTCCACATTCACAAATTCCTGCTTCCAAATCAGAAAAGCCTACGGATAAATAGGTAGGTTTAGCAATTACTCTTCCACAAAAGGGACAAGTAGGTGGACTATAAAGTTTCATTTATCATCCTTTCAAGTTCAGGATTTACAGGATATCCCATTTCTTTAGCTAAGTTTAAATTTTTTAGGGCAGATTCTTTATCTTTTAAATAATAATAAGCTACAGCAAGATTGTTATAAATAACTGCATTTTCAGGTGCAAAGGTCTTAGCTTTTTCTAAAGCTGATATAGCTTCTTTAAATAAACCCTTTTCAATTAAAATAGTTGAAAGATTTATCCAAGATTCTGCAAAAGTTTCATTTATCTCGAGAGCTTTTCTATAACATTTTTCAGCTTCATCAAGATTTCCAAGCTCAAATTCAATTAATCCAAGATTATTCCATGCTTCAACTGAGTTAGGATAATATTTAAGTGTAAAAGTGAAAGCTTTTTTTGCCTCTTCAAGTTCACCTTCTTGGGCTAATAAAATACCTAAATTTATCATTGCCTCAAAATGGAAAGGATCTAATTTAAGTACCCTTTTAAAAGCTTCTTTTGCTTCTTGAAATTTTCCCAAATTGAAGTAAGCTATAGCCAATTTATGTTGTGCAAAAACTGAATGAGGGTTTTCCATGGCTTCTTTTTCTAAAGCTTTTAAAGCTTCTTCTGTAATCATATTTAACCTCCTTGAAGTATTTAAAAGATAACATCAAAAATGAAGATCTCAAGGTATAAAAAGAAAAAATTGATAATACCTTTATTTTTAGGGATATTGGTATTAACTTTAGCAGTTTCTTGGATAGGTAATTCTTTATTTAATAAAAAAACCATAAAATCATCAAAAGAGCCTATAATCGTAGAGATTGAAAAAGGAGATAATATATTTAAAGTTGCAAAAAAATTAAAAGAAAAAGGACTTATTAAAAGTGAATTGTTTTTTATTTTAAAGGCTTTTAAAACAGGCACTTATAATAAAATTAAAGCAGGAGAATATGCCTTCTACCCTTCTCAAAGTGTGGAAGAAGTTCTTACTTTTTTTAAAGAAGGAAAGATTTATCTTCATAAAATTACAATTCCTGAAGGATCAACAATATGGCAAATAGCAGATATTTTGGAAAAAAATAAAATCTGTAAAAAAGAGGAATTTTTATCTCTTGCAGAAAATCCGTCAGTAGCTGAAAGTTTTAAGCTTCCTGGTCCTACCTTAGAAGGTTATCTCTATCCAGATACATATTTTTTTCATAAAGATACCCCTCCTCAAGTTGTTATTCGAACTATGATTGAAAATTTTTGGAAACACTGGGGAAAATTTAAAGAGATTGCAGAAAAACAAAAAAAATCTTTAAAAAAAGTGATAATTTTAGCTTCTATAGTTGAAAAAGAAGCCTATTATCCTGAAGAAAAACCAATCATTGCTGCTGTATATTTAAATAGACTTAAAAAAGGGATGCCTCTTCAAGCTGATCCTACAATAAATTATGCTTTAAAAGATTTTAGAAAACTTACTTATAAGGATTATTATTCAGTAAAAAGTCCGTACAATACTTATTTAAAAGATGGACTCCCTCCTACCCCTATATGCAATCCAGGTGAGGAAAGTATAAAAGCGGTGTTATTTCCTGCTAAAGTACCTTATCTTTATTTTGTAGCTAAAGGAGATGGGAGCCACTATTTTTCAAAAACCTATAAGGAACATTTAGAAGCTATTAAAAAAATTAGGAATAATAAAGAATCTACTGATAACTCAAATTCTACTTTAATTTCTGAAAGGAAAGATATAGAGAAAGAAAATCTTTAAGTTCAAGTTCTTCAACCCTTTTTTCTCCAGAAATACCCACTTCTTTTAAATAAATTTCATTTATTTTATGTTTTAACATTTTTCTTTTTTGAGCAAATATTTTAGTTAAAAAATTTTTGTACTCTTTAAGATCGTATATATCTATAAGATTTTTTCGTGTTAATTTTATAAAAGCAGAAACAACCTTTGGTGGCGGAATAAAAAATCTTGCTGGAATACTCATAAGATATTCTACTTCATAAAAGGTTTTTACAAAAATAGAAAGCCACGATTTTTCATTTATTAATCTTTCAGCTACTTCTTTCTGAACCATATAAAAAGCATAAGGAATAAGATCTTTGTGTATAACCGTATTTTCTATAATTAGACTAGCTACATTATAAGGTAGATTTCCTATTAATTTTAGATTATTTTCCTTTAAAGAGAAAAAATCAAATTTTGTAGCATCAGCATTAATAAAAACTACCCTTTCATCCCTTATGATTTTTTTGAGATATTCTATCATTTCGGGATCAATTTCTATAAGATATAGTTTTTTAAGATTGGTTTTTAGTAAATATTTAGTTAAATTCCCTGTTCCAGGTCCGATTTCTACTACTACTTCTTCAGGTTTTATTTCAGCAAACTCTACTATTTTTTGTAAAATTCCTGATCCAATAAGTAAATGTTGAGCAAATCTTTTTTTAAGCACAAAACTTATTTTACTCCAAAATAAAAAGCGGTGTATTAAAATTAATTATCATGTTAAAAGAATATCCAGAAGAAGTTTTATTTTCTATAAAAAAGCCTTCAAGATATTTAGGAAAGGAGCCCTTTTTTCCTTATAAAGATTGGGAAAAAACTAAATTAAAAATTTGTCTTGGTTATCCTGATCTTTATGAAGTAGGAAGATCTCATCTTGGAATAAACATACTTGCAGGGATTATTAATGAGATACCTGAGTATTTATGTGATCTTGTATATGCAGTTTCTCCAGATATGGAAGCTGAACTAAAAAAAAGAAAGATACCCCTTCTTAGTTATAATTATAGAAAACCTTTAAAAGAATTTGATGTGATCGGATTAAGTTATGCTTATGAACTTTTAATAACAGGAATATTTCAAATTCTTGAACTTTCTTATATACCCTTTAAAGCAGAAGAAAGAAAAGTTTCAGATCCAGTTGTTTTAGGTGGCGGTCCCTGTTGCGGAAATCCAGAACCTATAGCTTCTTTGTTTGATGCTATAGTAATAGGAGATGGAGAAGAGGTTGTTCTTGAGATTTTAAAAGTAATAGAAAATTGGAAAAAAGAAAAACTTGATAGAGAAACTTTATGGGAAAATTTAAAAAATATTGAAGGTGTCTATGTTCCCATTTTTAAAAATTCTGTAAAAAGAAGAATTTATCTTTTTAAAAACTCTATTCCCTTTTTATATTCTATTCCAGTTATTCCTCTTTCTCATGATAGAGTTTCTCTTGAAATTTCGAGAGGTTGTACAAGGGCTTGTCGATTTTGTTCTGCTGGATTTTATTATCGCCCGGTAAGAGAGAAAACTTCCGAAGAAATTGTTTCTTTTGCTAAAAAAGCTTTTGAGCTAACAGGCTATAGAGAAGCATCTTTAATGAGCCTTTCTGCAGGTGATTATTCTTCACTTGAGAAACTGATCGATCTTTTGGAAAGAGAATTTTATGCTTATTCTCAGAGAGAATACGTATTTTCTCTTCCCTCTCTTAGAGTAGGAAGTTTAAATCCTAAGATACTTAATTTTTTGAAAAAGGGTAGAACCTCAACCATAACCTTGGCTATTGAAGCTGCTTCAGAGAGATTAAGAAGAGTAATTAATAAAAAAATTGAAATAGAAGAATTGTATAAAGATTTAGAACTTGCTTTTAAATTTGGTTTTAAAAAGATAAAGCTTTATTTCATGATAGGGCTTCCTACTGAAGAAGAAAAAGATTTAGAAGAAATAGTAAAATTTTATAAGAATTTGAAAAGGACTTTTAAAGGGCTTGAGATTACTATTTCAACTTCAATTTTTGTTCCTAAACCTCATACACCCTTTCAGTGGGAAAGGCAAATAACTATAGAAGAAGCTTTGGAAAAGATAAAATATCTTAAAAGTGAATTAAAGAAAAATTTTAAATCTCATCAACCTGAACAAAGTTTTCTTGAAGGTATCATAGCAAGAGGGGATAGGAGACTTTATTTTTATCTTGAAGAGGTTTTTAAAAGAGGTGCCCGTTTAGATTCTTGGAAAGAGTATTTTAATTTTTCTTTGTGGGAAACTACAGCTTATGAGCTTTGTTTAGAGCTTAAAGATTATCTAAGAGAAAGGGATTTAAAGGAAGAACTTCCTTGGGAACATATTGATTTGGGTATAAAAAAAGAATTTCTTTTAAAGGAGAAAGAAAAAGCTTATCAAGAAATTTATACAGAAGATTGCAGATGGGGTTCTTGTAGTAATTGCGGAGTTTGTAAGGGGGAGATTAAAAATTATCTAAGTGAAAAAGAGGAGGGAGAAAAAAAATTAGTAACTATTTCCAATATTATTAAAAATCCTGATGAAACCTTTTGGTATGAAATTTATTATGATAAAATAGGGGTTTCCAAATTTCTTTCTCAGCTTGAGATATTAAGGTTAATAGAGCTTGTATTAAGAAGAAAAAAAATACCTCTTTCTTATACTCAAGGATTTAATCCAAAACCTAAGTTTGTATGTGGGCCTGCACTTCCCGTTGGTATTGAAGCAAAAAATGAATTCTTAGGATTGGGATTAAGAGAAAAGGTCTCTGAAGAATCCCTAAAAGGAATAGAAATTTATGAAGGACTTATTCTTAAGGAAGTTAAATTTAGAGGCAAAGAAAAACCCTCTCCTCCTATAAGAAAAACTTATTATTTACTATATCCTCTTAAAGAAATTTCTTTTGAACTCAAATCTACAAAAAATTTAGAACTTAAATTTTTAGGCTCCTTTTATACTGCAATACCCTATAAAAATGAAATTTCTTTTTTAAAGCTTCTTAAAGAAGAGTTTAATATAGACGAGCCTTTCAAATATTTTCGCATAATCAAATCCTATATTTAATTTTTATTTTTAACCCAATTTTAAATAAATTTGTGAAAAAAATCTCTTTGTATTTAAATCCTTAAAATATTGTAGTATTCAAAATAAATGATCACTGAAGAAAACCTTTGATAAAAATTATAATTGATATTAATGTGAAAAAAATCACTAAATATTTAAAAATTTGGTTCAGTGGAAAAAATGACAGAAATTAACTAAAGGAGGTGTCCTATGAAGCAAGAAGAAGCAAAATTTAGAGATGTTTTACCTGTTGCCATAGTTTCTTGGACAGGAGCATTATTAGAATGGCTTGATTTTTATACTTATGCTATTCTTGCTAAGGTTTTAGCAAATATTTACTTCCCCAGTCATGACCCAATAGCGAGTTTACTTGCTGCGTTTGCTGCTCTTGCTATTGGTTTTTTATTTAGACCTCTTGGAGCTCTTATGTTTGGGAAAATTGGAGATCAGTTTGGGCGTAAAGTAAGTTTCTTAACTGCTATTACTATGATGATGATTGGAACACTTGGGATTGCAATTCTTCCAGGATATGCTACTTTGGGGGTTATTGCTTCTATTGGAATATTTATTTTAAGAATTATTCAAGGGTTAGCTCTTGGAGGAGGTTATGGTGCTGCTATTACTTATCTTGGAGAATTTACTCCTGATCATTTAAGAGGATTAATTACAGGGTTTCTTTTTACAACACCTGCTTTTGGTATGGCTATAGCTGGTAATTTAGCTTCAATCCTTCAGAATTATTTTGGTCTTGAAGCTTTTCAAGCTTATGGATGGAGATGGTGTTTTGTCATAGCAGGTCTTGTAGTTTTTATTGTTGCTCTTATTATTCAAATTCTTTATAAAGAGACCCCAGTTTTTACTGCTTTGAAGCAGATAAGAAGAGTTACCAGTGCACCGATTAAAGAACTTTTTACCAATAAATACTATTTATGGTTATTTCTATTAGCTTGGATTGGAGTAATTGGAGCACATGGACCAATATGGTATACAAATCAACTTTATATTAAATACTACATGGAAAAATTTGGAATTACCCCGGGAGATTCAGGAAAAATTCTTGCCTATGCTACCTATGTTGTTCTTTGGACTTATCTATTTTTTGGTTGGATTTCCGATAAAATTGGAAGAAGACCTATTCTGCTTTTTGGAATTTATGGTAATGCTCTTCTTTTTCCTATAACTTTCTATCTTATAAAAAATTATGTGAATCCTCCTGATTATACCATGCTTTTCATCTTAACAGCAGCTGGGACCTTTATGAATGGTATAGGTTATAGCGGAGCTATGTCAGCTATGTTACTTGAGTTATTCCCTGCAAAAATTAGAACTACAGCAATTGGTTTTACATATAACATGGGGTATGGAGTTTTTGGAGGTTTAACACCATTTATGATTACTCTTCTTTATAAGTTTACTAATAACCTATATTTATCAATAATTATTTGGTCAACTATTGTTCCTATGATAATGGGATTACTTTATCTTTTTAAAGGATGGGAAACAAAGGGAGTCAGAATTTGGGAGGAACTTTCAGCAGAAAAATTTGCTCACAAAGCACTTATATTGCCAAGCAATATAAGTATTGGAGAAGCTATGAAAGAAATGCAAAAAGAAGGTCATCGTATTGCGATAGTTACTGAAAATGGGAAATATCTTGGAATTGTTGAAGAAAGATCTCTTCTTAAATCTTTAATTGCTGGTTATACTATAAAAAGTCCTCTTAAAGAAGTAGTTATTGATGTAGATGCTGTAATAGATTCAGCAAGAATTATAGATGCTATTGTATTAATTCAACAAACAGGAGTAAAAGGTGTAGCAGTAGTAGATAAAAATGGAAATATTTTAGGATATATTGATCCACGTTTTGTTTTTAATGAAGTAGCTATTATTAGTGCAGGGATTAAAAAACCCTTTACTGAGCGCATTAAAGTTAAAGAGTTTATGAATCCGCCAATTACAGTAAAGGATAATACTTTGGTTATTGAAGTAACTAAAATTATGAGTGAAAAAGACATTGGATTCTTACCTGTTATAAGTTCTGATACAGGTAAACTTGTTGGGGTTATTTCAGAGAAGGATCTTATGAGCATTCTTTGTTGTGATATTACTAATAAAGATAAACCTGTAAAAGAATTTATGATTAAAGATGTGATTACTATTTCGCCTGATAGTACTCTAAAAGAAGCATTAGAAAAATTTATTGATCATAAAATAAGACATCTTCCTGTAGTTAAAGATGATAGAGTTGTAGGTGTAGTGTCAGTTAAGGATGTTTTAAAACTCATCTAAGTTTTAATCTCTGTAAAGGGGCTTTAAGGCCCCTTTACTTTTGTTTTTAGCTTTAGATTATTGCTAATTTTCAAAGTTTTGGTATGTTTAGGGAAAATTTTTATAAAATCAAAATATGCCTGAATGTTTACCTTTCTGTGCCTGGAGATATAATCCTGAGAAAGTAAAAATAGAAGAGGTTGTAGCTCCACCTTATGATATTGTCTCAGAAAAAGAAATAGAAGAGTTTAAGAAAAAAAGTCCTTATAATATATTCCATTTAGAACTTCCGGAAGATTATAATAAAGCAAAAGAATTACTTGAAAACTGGAAAAGATCTAAAGTTCTTATTAGAGATGAGTTCCCTACTATCTATTTTTACGAACTTGAGTTTATATACCAAGAAAAAACTTTTATAAGAAAAGGCTTTATTCTTTTAGTAAAGCTTAGCCCATTTGAGGAGGGGAAAATTCTTCCTCATGAAAAAACTTATCCCAAGGTAACTACTGATAGGTTTGAATTGCTTAAAGCTACCCAATTTCAGTTTAGTCAAATTTTTGCCCTTTATGAAGACCCTCAGCTTAAAACTATCAAAAACGTAAATACGAAACATAAAGAACTTCTTTATGAAATAAAACAAAAAAATGAAACACATAGATTATATAAAATTTTTGATAAGGAATTTATAAAAGAGCTTTTAAAATTTTTAAAAAATAGAAATTTTTATATTGCTGATGGGCATCATCGTTATGAAACAGCCTTAAAATTTAGAGAATATATGGAAAATATTTATGGAAGAGACCCTTATAAAGATTATAATTACACAACTATTTATATCTGCCCTATAGAAGATGAAAATTTGCTTATGTTCCCCACCCATAGAGTCTATTATTTTGAAAATTCAGAAGAGGTGATAAAAAAGTTTTTTCAGTTTGCTAAAATAAAAAAAAGCTTAGAAATAGATAAAAATTATAATTTTAATCATTTTTTTGAAAAAGCTTCTTGTGAATGGGCTATCCTTTTTGGAAAAGAGATAAAGGTTTTTACTTTAAAAGAAGAAATCTTTGAAGCTATAAAAAAAGAAGACTCTCTTTTTTCTGAAATACCCCTTTATAACTTTTTGCAAATTCTTGAAAAAATCCTTAATATAAAAGAAGAGGACTTAAAAGAAAAGGGAAAAGTAAAATTTATTTCTCAAAAAGATGAGTTGATAGAAGAAGTTAAGAAAGGAGCTTTGGGAGTAGTATTTCCTTTTATTTCACCTGTCATTTTAAAAAAGGTTGCTCAGGCAAAAAAATTAATGCCCCATAAATGTACCTATTTTTATCCAAAAATTTTAACAGGGTTAATATTAAATGAAGTAAGCGGTAAAAGCTTAAAATATAATGAAAATTTCTATGAGTAACGGAAGCATTGAATACTTTACAAAATTAAAAGGACTTTATGAAAGTTTTTTTAGGGAAAAGCTAAAAGAAGACAAATTTATTGGGGAAAAACTTTCTAAACTTTTAAAGGCTATTAATAATTCAAAAAGAGTTTTTACAGAAACCGGTTCTTTTGATTTTTGTGCTAAATGTGCGAAATCTGGAGAAAAATGTTGTCAAGCTGGTTTAGAATGGAAGCTTCATAAAGAGGAATTTTTTATAAATCTTTTGTTAGCCGAAAAAATAGGGATTTCTATAGAGTTTAATTTAGAAAGACCGGAAGATTGTTTATTTTTAGGAGAAAAAGGATGCAGTCTAATTTTTACTCCGCTTTTTTGTAGAAACTTTTTTTGTGATAAACTTTCTAAATTTTTAGGGCATGAAAGACTGGTGAAAATTCAGCAAACCATGGAAGATGAAGCAATATTTGGTTTTGAACTTTCAAATTACATAAATAGAAAATATTTAATACCTTATTTTAATTTGATGAGGTAAAAAAAATGGGATATTATCTTGTTACAGGAGTAGCTGGATTTATAGGATGGAGGGTAGGAGAGTTTTTATTAAAAGAGGGTAAGGCGGTTTTAGGAGTTGATAACCTTAATGATGCCTATGATGTTACTCTTAAATATTGGAGACTAAATGAACTTAAAAAATCTGAAAATTTTAAATTTTATCAAATTGATATAACCAATTTTCAAGCATTGAAGACTATTTTTGAAACTTATTCTATTTCAGCTGTTATTCATTTAGCAGCAAGAGCAGGGGTAAGGGCAAGTCTTGAAAATCCATGGGTTTATGTTGATTCTAATATTACAGGAACATTAAATCTTCTTGAACTTATGAAAGATTTTGGAGTAAAAAAACTGGTACTTGCTTCAACTTCTTCAATTTATGCAGGGCAATCCCCACCTTTTCACGAAGATCTAAAAGTAGATACCCCACTTTCTCCTTATGCAGCTACCAAAAAAGGAGCTGAACTTCTTTCTTACACTTATCATCATCTTTATGGACTGGATATTTCAGTAGTTAGATATTTTACAGTTTATGGACCAGCAGGAAGACCAGATATGAGTATTTTTAGGTTTATTAAATGGATTTATGAAGAAAAGCCAATTAAAATTTTTGGAGATGGAACCCAGGCAAGAGATTTTACCTATATAGATGATATTGCAAGAGGAACTATTGCCTCTTTAAAACCTCTGGGATATGAAATTATTAACTTGGGAGGAGGAAAAAATCCTATTTCTATAAACCAAATAATTGAAATTTTAGAAAGACTTATAGGTAAAAAAGCAAAAAGAGAGTATTTAAATTTTCACAAAGCTGATGTGAAAGTTACTTGGGCAGATATTAGTAAAGCTAAAAAACTTCTAAATTGGGAACCAGAAATTAGCATAGAAGAAGGTCTTAAAAGAACTGTAAATTGGAGCAAAGAAAATATAGAGCTTATTAAAAGTATAAAGGTTTAAAATGAAAAAGTTAGAAAGTCTTTGTTATTTTGCTAATTATCTTTCCAAAATGGGGTTAATTGTTGGTTCGGAGGGTAATATTTCTATAAGAGATAAAGAAGGATTTTGGATTACTCCCTCTGGTAAAATAAAGGAAAATCTTAAACCAAAAGAAATTGCCTTTGTAAATTGGGAGGGGGAATTTTTAAAAGGTATTCCTTCTTCTGAATGGGGTATGCATTTAGAAATTTATCGTAAAAATTCATCTGCTCATGCTATTGTACATTCTCATCCAACATACCTTTTAGTGCTTAATCTTTTAGGATTTACATTCAAAAACTTTTCTCTTTTTGAAGCACAATATTTTTTTAAAGAAAAAATTAAAATAATACCACCTCTTCCTCCGGGTTCTTTTGAATTGTGGGATAAGGTTTCAGAAGAAAGTATTAATTCTAAGGTGCTTATTCTTAGTAATCATGGTCTTGTAGTATGGGAGAAGGATTTAGAAACAGCTGTTAATCTTAGTATAATTTTTGAAAAGCTTTGTAAAATAGAGTATTTTAAAAAACTTGTAGAGGAGGTTTAGGGGATGAGAATAAAGTCTAAAGAATATTTTAAAAGGGCATTAAAAAGTATTCCTGGAGGGGTTAATAGTCCGGTTAGAGCTTGTAAGGCTGTTAAAGCTGATCCTATTTTTTTTGAAAGAGGAGAGGGAGCCTATTTAATAGATGTAGATGGTAATAGATATATTGATTATGTATGTTCTTGGGGTCCTCTGATATTAGGACATGCTCATCCTGAGGTTATAGGTAGCATATATTTTGCTTCCAAAAAAGGTACAAGCTTTGGTGCTCCTACTTGGCAAGAAGTTGAGTTAGCAGAACTTATTAAAAATTCTATTCCCTCAATTGAAAAAATTCGTCTTGTAAATTCAGGCACAGAAGCTACTATGAGTGCTATAAGACTTGCAAGAGCTTATACAGGAAGAAAAAAAATTATTAAATTTGAAGGTTGCTATCATGGGCATGTAGATTCTTTATTAGTTAAAGCTGGTTCAGGGCTTGCAACTTTTGGAATTCCTGCAACCCCAGGAGTTCCTGAAGAGCTAACTTCTCATACCCTAAATTTACCATTTAATGATTTTTCAGCAGTAGAAAAGGCTTTTTTAGAGTATGGAAAAGAAATTGCAGCAGTAATAGTAGAACCTATTCCAGGAAATATGGGGGTAGTATTACCTGAGAATGGATTTCTTGAGTTTTTAAGAGAGATTACTCAAAAATACAAAGCTCTTCTTATTTTTGATGAAGTAATTACAGGTTTTAGAATAGGACCTTCAGGAGCACAAGGAAAATATGGAATAAATCCAGATCTTACTTGTTTAGGTAAAATAATTGGAGGTGGGCTTCCAGTGGGAGCTTATGGAGGTAAAGAAGAGATAATGAATCTTGTTTCACCAGAAGGACCTGTATATCAAGCTGGAACTTTATCTGGAAATCCTATTGCTGTTGCTGCTGGAATTGCAACCCTTAAAGAACTTCTAAAACCTGGAACTTATGAAAGACTTGAATATATCTCTGAAAAATTAGAAAAAGGAATAAGGGAGGTATTAAAAGAGTTAAAGCTTCCCTATCAAATTAATAGAGCAGGTTCAATGCTTACCTTGTTTTTTACAAAAAAAGAAGTAAAGGATTTTCAGAGTGCTTTAACTTCAGATACAGAAAAATTTGCTATTTTTTGGCAAAAAATGCTTGAAGAAGGTATTTATCTTCCTCCTTCTCAGTTTGAAGCTTGGTTTGTTTCTCTTTCCCATGGAGAAAAAGAAATAGAAAAAACTATTTCTGCAATATATAAAGTTTTAAAAGAGATGCACTAAAATTCTTCTGGTTTTTTAATCCAGGGCATCATTGCTCTTAATCTTTTTCCCACTTCTTCAATGAGGTGTTCTCTTTCTTTTTTTCTCAAAGCATTCAAAACTGGTCTTCCTGCTTGATTTTCTAAAATCCATTCTCTTGCAAATTCTCCACTTTGAATTTCTTTGAGAATTTTTTTCATTTCAGCTCTTACCTGTTCATTAATAATTCTTGGTCCCCTTGTAAGATCACCATATTCAGCAGTATCACTTATAGAGTATCTCATAAAAGAAAGTCCACCTTCGTATATGAGATCTACTATCAATTTCAATTCATGTAAACATTCAAAATAAGCTACTTCTGGCTGATAACCAGCTTCTACCAATGTTTCAAATCCAGCTTTTATAAGTGCAGAAACTCCTCCACAAAGAACTACCTGTTCTCCAAAAAGATCTGTTTCTGTTTCTTCTTTAAAAGTAGTTTCAATTACTCCTGCACGGGTTCCCCCAATTCCTTTAGCATAGGCAAGTGCTTTAGCAAAGGCATTGCCAGTTGCATCTTGATGTATGGCTAATAAACAAGGTACTCCAGCACCTTTTTCAAATTCTCTTCTTACAAGATGTCCTGGGCCTTTTGGAGCAACCATAGCTACATCAACATCCTTAGGAGGAATAATCTGGTTATAATGAATGTTAAATCCATGAGCAAAAAGAAGCATTTTACCAGGTTTTAAAACTGGTTCAATTTCTTCTTTATAAACTTGAGGTTGAGTTTGATCAGGTAAAAGTATCATTATTAAATCTCCTTTTTCACAGGCTTCACTAACAGATAAAGGTTCAAAACCGTGCGCTTTAGCTTTTTCATAACTTTTTCCGCCTTTTCTTACCCCCACTATTACATTTAATCCAGAATCTCTTAAATTTAAAGCATGGGCATGTCCTTGGCTTCCATATCCCAAAACTGCAATTACCTTGTCTTTTAAAATGGAAAGATCAGCATCTTCATCTTTATAAATTTTCATTTTACCCTCCTCAAAGGGAATTTTTGATTTGTTTCATTATAGCTTTATTTTAATTATCTTTCAAGTGAAAATTGTTTGAGATTTTAACTTTAATTATTTGAGAAAAAAATAAAAAGTTAAAGGATTTAAACCCTCCACAATATCTAAAAATTTTTTAAAAAATTTAAAATTGATTATTTTTTAACTTTTTTAATACTTTCTGCTACAAGTTTACCCTCTTTTTCTACATATTTTACTTCGACCGTATCTCCCTTATTAATTCCTTTTAATTGCTTTTCAGTTGCACTAATTTTGATTTCCTTTTTTTCTTTTTCACATTTTATAGTTAAAGTTTTATCAGCTGTATCAACAGCTACTACCTCACCAGTAACACTTTTAATTTCTTCTTTTTTTACCTCTTTTTTAACTACCTTTTCCTTAGCTGGAGGCTGTTGAGCTCCTTTTTCTGCAGGAGTTTGAGCAAAAATAGGTGAGGTTGTTAAAACAACTCCTAAAGCTGTTAAGGTTACTAAAAGCTTTTTCATATTACCACCCCCCTTATTAATTAGTTTTTTAATTTTAAAAATCAAATTTTATGCCAGATTAAAAAGTAGATTTTTTAAGATATGATTTATTAATGATTTTCTCATTTGGGAAAATTTTCCCATTTGGGTAAATTTTTTAGAAGTCCATATTTTTTTAATCTATACCAAAAGGTTTTATAACTCATATTTAAAATCTTGGCAGCTCTTGCAATAACAAAATTAGATTTAATTAATGCCTTTTTAAGTAATTCTTTTTCTAACTCTTTATAATCTATTCCTTCTTCAGGTATTTCAATTTCAAATATACTTTTAGGATTAGAAAGTTTTAATTCATCTGCAATATCTTTGAATTTGATTTTATCGCCTTCGCAAATAATAATTGCCTTTTCAATAACTGATTCTAATTCTCTTATATTTCCAGGCCAATGATAATTAAGTAAAGCTTGCATTGCTTTTTCTTCAATGCCTTTAATTTCTTTTCCGAATTCTTTTGAATACTTTTCTATAAAATATTTTACAAGTTCAGGTATATCTTCTTTTCTTTCTCTAAGAGGAGGTATTTCTATAGTTACAACCTTTAATCTATAATATAGATCTTCTCTAAATTTCTTTTTTTGAACCTCTTCAAGAAGATTTTTATTTGTAGCTGCGATTATTCTTACATCTACTTTTATAGTTTCTTTGCCACCAATTCTTCTTATTTCTTTTTCTTGAAGTACTCTAAGTAATTTTGATTGGGTAATTAATGGAAGTTCAGCAACTTCGTCAAGAAAAAGGGTTCCTTTATTTGCTGCTTCTATAAGACCTATTTTTCTTGTATTTGCTCCAGTGAAAGCTCCAGGTTCATATCCAAAAAGTTCAGATTCTATAAGGGTTTCGGGAATAGCTGCACAATTTATTGCAATAAAGGGATTGTCCTTTCTTGGAGAATTATGATGAATCGCCCTTGCTATAAGCTCCTTCCCAGTTCCACTTTCTCCACATATAAGCACTGTTGCATTAGTTGGAGCAACCTTCTTTACTATTTCAATAACTTGAAGCATTTTTTTTGATTTCCCAACTACACCATCTATTTTAAATTTCTCATAAAGTTCACTTTTAAGACGATAAACCTCTTTTACAAGATTAATTTTTTCTTCTGCTCTTTTAATAGTTAAAAGAAGGACCTCTTTATTAATCGGTTTCGTTAAGTAATCAAAAGCTCCTTTCTTTATCGCTTCAACTGCTGAAGGAATACTTCCAAAGGCAGTAATTATTATTACAGCAGGTTTAAAGGGTTCTTCTGGAAGGTCATTTAAAATATCCATTCCATCTTCATTTTGTAATTTTAAATCAGTGAGAATAATCTCTGGATGATATTGAGAAATTATTTTTCTTGCCTCTTCTAAAGAACTTGCAGAAAAGACATTATAACCTGCTTCTTTAAGTATTGTTGATAAAAGTTCTTTCTGTAAATGCTCGTCTTCTATTACTAAAATAGAAGTCATAATTGAAGTGGTAGATAAATTTTAACTTCACTACCTTGTCCTAATTTACTTAAAAATTCTATTTTTCCTTTGTGTTCTTCAATTATTTTTTTTGCTAAAGGTAGTCCAATTCCAAGTCCTCCCTTTTTAGTAGAGAAAAAGGGTTCAAAAATTTTTTCTTTAATTTCCTCAGGCACCCCCTCCCCTGTGTCTTTGATTTTAATTAATAAATTATTATTTTCTAACTGAGTTTCAATAAATAAATTTTTTACTAAAGAATTTTCCATTGCTTGTAAAGCATTTGTAATTATATTTAAAAGACAACTTTTTATTAAGTCTGTATCCAAATTTAGAACCAAATTATTATCAATATTGTAATTGGTAATAATACTTACACCTTTTTGTTGAGCTGATATCTCAATTAACGAGATTACATCATTTATTATTTCTAAAATATTAACCGGTTTTTTGTTTAGTTTTAAAGGTTTTGTATATTCTAAATATTCTGTAATTAAATTATTAATTCTATATATTTCCTGTTTCATATTTTGTAAAAGGTTTAAATAATCTTTGTTTAGATTTTCGTTTTTTAATTTATCTAATAAATAGTCTATACTTAAATTTATAAAATTAAGAGGATTTCTTATTTCATGAGCAATTGTCTTACTAAGTTGTCCAAAAGTTATGAGATGTTCAGCTTCCCTTAATCTTTCTTGGAACATTTTATTTTCTCTAAGTTTCTGGATCATAAAGTTAAAACTTTCTGCTATTTTTCCTATTTCATCTTTTCTATTAATATTTACTTCGCAATCCAAATCTCCTTTAGCAATCCTTATAGCTATCTCACTTAAGGTTTCTATGGGCTTAGTATATTTTATAGAAATAACGTAAATAAAGATAATACCTAATAAAAAGATAATAAAGGTTACAACCATCCTTTTTAGAGCATTAGTTTTTAAAATTTCTGAAAAATTTTCCTTGTTTATTTTTAAATAAATATACCCATATTGAATATTTTGAGCAGTTATGGGAACTATTACACTATAAGCATCTTCTTCTTCAGATACTGGTTCTCCAAGTTCTGCTTTAATAATTAATTCTTTCTTTTTATGAGTTATCTTTTCTCCTATCTTTTGGGGATTAGTGCTTGCAATAATTTGCTGAGTATTACTTATTATAGAAATTTCTTTTACTCCCTTTGTTTTCAGGGTATTTAGATAATTTATTAGTTTATATGGATTATTTCCTGTAACTTCTGCAACTCCAATTTGGATTGCCTTAGTAAGTTCTGCAGTATTACGTTCAATTTCTTTTATAAGTCTTTTTTCAGTTTGTGTATAGAAGATATAAAGAGTTAACATTAAAATAAAATTGAGGGATAAAAGAAGAAGAATTAAACTCCATTTTAAAGAAAATTTTTCTATAAGTTTTAAAAACATAAAAATCCCCTCATTTATAAATTTTAATTACAAATGGGAATATGAAAAGTGTTTCTCTGCGAGAGAACTTGCTACCGTGAAAATTAGTGTTAATATTTGAACTCATTATGAAAAAGCTGATAAAATATAAAGACTGGATTTTGGCTATTTTTATTTTAAGCATATTTTTCTTCTATTCAGACAAAAAAATAGTTTTGATTTTAAAAGAAACAATGTTTTATTATAAGGAATTTGAAGTTTTTAAGGAAATCTTTAGCAAAATAGTTGAAACTTTTCATAAAATTTTTTTATTTTTACTTATTGTGTTTAGTTTATATCTTTATTTTTTTAAAAATAAAAAATTAGGTAAAAGTTTGATTTTGAGTATGATAATTGCGGGTATCTTTTCTCAAATAAAATTTTTGATTGGTAGAGCAAGACCAAAAATTACATATGATGCTTTATCGTTTGTTGGTCCCAATTTAACATATAATTATGCCTCATTTCCTTCGGGGCATGTGTTTTTTCTTTTTTTTATAAGTAAAATTCTTTCTTCAGAGTATCCTAAAGGGAAAGGCTTTTTTTATGGATTAGCAATTTTAGTTGCCCTTCAAAGAGTATTAGTATTTGCTCATTTTCCTTCAGATGTAATAGGAGGAGCCTTTTTAGGATATAAATTAGGGGAATTCTTACATAAAAAACTTTTTAAAGCTTAAATTTCCGAAAAATATAGGTTCTGACTATTTCTTCAGCCTCTAAATAATTTTTTATAAAAAATAAAGATTTATAAAGAATTTTACAATCCTCAAAGGAAAGTTTATTTACCATATTTATAGCTGAGATTTCTCTTGTAGCATGAGGAAATGGGTCCTCTGGTGTAGGAATAATTTCTTCTTTGGGAATGATTTTAATATAAATAAGAGACCTTGCTGCTAAAAGATCTTCTATCTGGGGATTTTCCTTTCTTTTTAAAATATATCTTAAAGTAAGAAGCTCTCCCGGAGGAAAAATCCAAGGTTTATTAAACTTAGGTTTTAAAAAATCTTCTAATAAAAATTTGTGGGAAATTTTCCAGGTTCCCTTTAAATAAATGTGCAATAATTTTTTGAAATAAATATGAATAGTCCCAGATTCTATATAGATTTTTCCTTTTGGAGGTAAAATCTTTAATATAGCTTTAGCCCTTAGATAATCTCTTAAGCGAAATCTCTCTGCATCAGCTTTAGAAAAATCCTTTACTGTAGAAATAATCTTTGAGAAATCATCACCTACGGAAGCTTCGTAAAACTCAATAAGTTTTCCCACAGCTTTATTTTCTCTTAGATAAACTTCTTTAATTTCCGGATCTTCTAATAGATTTTCAAGATTCCCTTCTTTTTCTCCTACATTTTGTAATTTGCTTACTATTTCCAAATAAGGTTCTACCTGTAAAATAACTTTACCTTGGTTATAAAGACTTTTCATTAAAAGTAGAGTCTCTTTTACAAATTCAGGAAACCAAAAATCTGAACTCTTTAAATATTCTTCTAAAGAAACCTTATTCTCTAAAAAATCATAAAATAAAGGATTTTTTGGTTCTTCAAGAATAATAAAATCGTGTTCCTGCATAAGTTTTTGAGCAAAAGGAAGAGTTTCTATACGATGAGGAGAAAAGGCAATAGTAAGAAGGTTTTCACAAGAATTAATTTTTTTCATTTTTGTAAGGATATTCTAAGTAAAGAGTAACAGGCCCATCATTTATTAAATGAACTTCCATATAAGCTCCAAAAACCCCCTCTTTTACTGAAATCCCTTTATTTTTTATTTTTTCATAAAGGATTTTTAATAACTTTTCTGCTTTTTCAGGTTCACTTGCAAGGTGAAAGGTGGGGCGAGTGCCTTTTTTAAGCAACCCACATACAGTGAAATTGGAAACTAAAAGGATTTCACCCTTAATGTCTTTTACACTTAAATTAAATTTTCCATTTTCATCTGGAAAAATTCTTAAATTAACTATTTTTTTAGCTATCCAGTCAAGTACTTTTTCGTCATCTTCTTTTTCTACACATATGAGTACCAAAAGTCCATATCCTATTTCAGAAATTATTTTAGATTCTACTAATATAGAAGCTTTCTTAACCCTTTGAATAACAGCTTTCATTTATAATTTTCTTTAATATATTTTGCTCCTAATTCAAAAGCCTTTAAATTTGGTTCAAAAAATTGTGCTTTAGTATTTTTTAAAATTTCCTTTAAGGCTGATATAAATGTATTTTTGCTAAATATTTTAGTAATTTCGTAAAAAGCTCCTACAGCACAAAGATTTGCTAAAAGTGGTGTATTAAGACTTTCGGCAAGTGAAGTTACCGGTACAAAATAAAAATCATAAATTTTTTTTAAATTTTCTAAATCCTTAATTTCTTCTGGTTTTACCAAATCAGAATTAATGATTGCTTTTCCTCCTTTTTTAAGCTTGGGTATAAATTTTAAAAAAGAAGGATAATTCATAATAATTAAAAAGGAGGGTGAATATACAAGAGGAGAGGCGATTTCATTTTTAGAAATAATTACTGTACAATTACAAGTTCCTCCTCTCATTTCTGGTCCGTAAACAGGGAGATAAGTTACTTCATAACCTTCTCTCATAGCAGCAAGGGCAATAAGATTTCCTGCAAAAAGAACTCCCTGTCCTCCGAATCCAGAAATTATAAGATCTATTCTCAAGACTCCTCTCCTTTTAGAAATTTTTCTACTTCATCTTTAAAGGTTCCAAGAGGGAAATATTTAGCAAGTTTATCAACTTCTTTATTAGCAGTTACAGGATCCATTTTCCAATTTACAGGGCATGAAGAAAGGATTTCTATATATCCAAAACCAAGACCATAAATCTGTGCAAGGAAAGCTTTTTTAAAAGCTTTTTTAGTCTCCAAAACCCTCTTAGGGGTGTTTACAGCAAATCTTCCAGAAAAGGCAACCCCTTCTAAGTTTGCAAAAATTTCGGCTAATTTAGGAGGATATCCATAAAGATTTGGATCTCTTCCTTCTGGTGTAGTGGTAGTTTTTTGTCCAGGCAGTGTGGTAGGAGAAAGTTGTCCTCCTGTCATACCATAAACTGTGTTATTTATCATTATAGCAGTAATTTTTTCTCCTCTTAAAGCTGAATGAAAACTTTCATTAAATCCAATAGCTGCAAAATCTCCGTCTCCTTGATAAGTAAATACTATAAGTTCTGGTTTCGCCCTTTTTATTCCTGTTGCAACTGCACATGCTCTTCCATGAGGAGCCTCTAAAATATCCACATCTATATAAAAATATAAAAAACAAGCACATCCTATAGAAGCAATACCTACACTCTTTTCCTGTATATTTAATTCATCTATAACTTCACATAATAGTCTATGCGCTATACTATGGTGACAGCCAGGGCAATAATGAAAAAGGTTCTTTTTTAAACTTTTTGGGAACTTGAAGGCTTTATACATTTTTTAATCCTCTTTTCTAATTCTTCAGGAAAAGGTATAACACTTGGTGGAAAGAAAAGTGAAATTACTTCAGCTTTCCCATCCACTGATAGTTTTACATCCTCTACCATTTGTCCACAGTTAAGTTCAGCTACAATAAATTTTTTGGGTTTTTTTTCATTTTTTAAGAGAGCTTTAATAGCCTTTGAAGGAAAAGGAAAAAGGGTAATAGGTCTAAAAAAACCTACAGGATATCCCTTCTTTTTTAAATTAATACAAGTTTCTTTTGCTATTCTTGCCATAGAACCAAAAGCCACTACTATTACTTGGTCTTCTTCTTCAATTTTTGCTTCATAGAGCACATCTTTTTCCATTTTTTTATATTTTTTCATTAAATTTAAATTTCTCTCTTTTAACTCTTGTGAGCTTAAAAAGAGACTCCTTATAATTCTACTTGGTCTATTTTTAGCTCCAGTTAATGCCCAGGTTTCATTTGGATACTTTTTTATTTTTAATTTTTTTAAAACTACTGGTTCTTTCATTTGTCCTAAAACAGCATCAGAAAGGATCATTACAGGATTTCTATATTTTTCTGCCAATTCAAAGGCTTTAGCAGTTAATTCATAAGCTTCTTGAGCATTATAAGGTGCTAAAACTAAAAAATGAAAATCTCCATGTCCTGAGCCTTTTACTGCTTGAAAATAATCTCCTTGTGAGGCTTCTATACCACCAAGACCTGGTCCCCCTCTCATCACATTGACAATTACTGCAGGCAGTTCTTGAGCAGCTATATAAGAAAAAGTTTCGCACATAAGAGATATACCAGGGCTTGAGGAGCTTGTCATTGCTCTTGTTCCAGTAGCACAGGCACCAAGTAGCATATTTATAGCAGCAATTTCACTTTCTGCCTGCAAAAAAACACCTCCTCTTTTAGGAAGCTCTCTTGCCATAATTTCAGGGATTTCATTTTGGGGTGTTATAGGATATCCAAAATAACATTTACAATCTGCTTCTAAAGCACCAAGAGCTATAGCTTCAACTCCTTTGGCTAAGATTTTTTTAACTTTCATTCTTGCCCCTCTTCTACAAAAACCACATCAGGACACATAAGATAACATATTCCACACATATTACATCTTTCAGGATATTTAGCATAGACTACTCTATAACCTTGAAAATTTCTTTTAGAAGAAAAATCTAAGACTTTTTTAGGACAGAAATGTATACAAAGACCGCAAGATTTGCAACGCTCCTCAAGAATCTTTATTTTAAAAATTTCCTCCCCCTTTAAAAATTCTTAAGAAAATTTTCTAAGGTTTCAAAATTTTCTACATTATAACATTTAAAATCTTTTCCTTCTAAAATTTGAGAGATGAGACCAGAAAGTACTTTTTTAGGACCTACTTCTACAAAAATTTTAACTCCCTTATTATACATATATTCTACACAATCAATCCAGCGCACAGGAGAAGTGATTTGCTTTTTCATTAATTCTTTAATAGTTTCTCCTGATCTTTCTTCTTTACCAGTTATATTACTTACAAAAGGAATTTGCGGATCGTTCCAATTAAGAGAATTTAGTATTTTACTAAAAGCAACTTCAGCTTCTTTCATCAAAGGGCTATGAAATCCAGCACTTACTTTTAATTTTATTACTTTTTTTGCTCCTAAATTTTTAGCTTTTTCTGCTATTTCATCCACAGCAGGGACTTTTCCACTTATTACAAATTGCTTTGGTGAGTTATAATTAGAAATAACTACTGTATCTTCTTTAGATTCTACCAATTTTTCAAGTTTATTTAGAGGGAAATCTATAATAGCGTACATAGCTGAAGAACTTTTTTTTCCTTCCAAATCCATTAATTTTCCTCGTTCTTTAACAGCCAATAAAACATCTTCTAAAGAAAGAACTTTAGATGCATAAAGGGCGCTATATTCTCCTAAGCTATGTCCTGCAACAAAAGAAACAGGTATATCTTTTTTCTCTAATTCAAGCTTTAAAACTTCATAACAGGCAATATTAGTTATAGTAAGTGAAACCTGAAGATTTACCGTTTGAGTTAATTCTTCAAAGGGTCCTTCAAAACAAAGACGTTTTAAAGGGAGGTTTGTTATTTCTTCCCCTTTATCAAAGAGATTTTTAATAAATTCAAATTTATCAAAAAATTCCTTCCCCATTCCTATATATTGTGAACCTTGACCAGGAAAAACTAAAGCAATCATTCTTCCTCTTCTTCAACTACTTTTTCTTCTGGCAATTCTTCTACCATTTCCAAAAATTTAATTTCATAATCTTCGGGAGGAAGAAGCTCTTCAAGTTCAGATGGGTTAAGAAGTTCTGCATCAATAAGCCACCCTTCTGTATAAGGGTCTTCATTTAAAATGTCTATATCATCTAAAACCTTTTCATTTACTGCTACAATTTTCCCAGAAACAGGCATAATTAGATCAAAAACCTCTTCTACAGTCTCAATACTTCCAAAAATTTCGTCTTTTTCAAAGATTTCTTCCTCTTCAGGTAAATCTATGTCTATTATTTCTGAATTTTTTAATTTAAAATAATCTGTAAGCCCGATTCTTACTATCTTTTTCTTTTTTTTCTTTATCCAAAGATGACTTTCTGAATAAAGCCTATCTTCTGGTATTTTAAACATCTAAACCTCCTCCGTAAAAAACATTTTAATGTTTTATAAACAGTTTTTTAAAAATGACAAGATTTAAGGAGAAAATTTCTTAAGAATTTTTTCTTTTAATTTTTGATTTAAATTATAGGCCCAAGCTAATACTATAGCTACAGCCTTATAAAGTTCTGGTGGGATTGGCTTGTTTATTTCTAATTTATAAAGTTCTTTTACTAATTTAGAATCCTTTTTTATAGGGATATTATGATTTTTGGCAATTTTTAAAATTAGCTCAGCCAGATATCCTTCTCCTTTTGCAACGACCTTAGGAGCTTCTTTTTCAGGATTATACTTTAATGCAACTGCAAGTTTTTCTTCTTTTTCCATCTTTATTTTAGTTTACATTTTTATATGAGTGTGCTATAATCTTATTTAATTTAAGCTGTAATAATAATTTTCGGCAAAATTTGAAAGTTGTAAAGGAGGTGTTTATGAAGCTTACTTTGTCTGTTATAAAGGCAGATATAGGAGGTTTCGTAGGACATTCTTCGGTTCATAAAGATGTAATTGAAAAAGTAAAGGAAGTAGCTGAAGATGGTAAGGACAAAGGGATTATTAGAGATGTATCTATTCTTGTTTGTGGAGATGATATTGCCTTAGTAATGACTCATACAAAGGGAGTAGATTCCTCAGAGGTGCATGAACTTGCTTGGAATGCTTTTAAAGAGGGAACAGAGGTTGCTAAAAAGCTAAAAATGTATGGAGCAGGGCAGGATCTTTTAGCAGATGCTTTTTCTGGTAACATTAAAGGTATGGGTCCAGGGGTTGCGGAAATGGAATTTGTTGAGAGAAAAAGTGAACCAGTAGTTATATTTTTTGCTGATAAAACAGCTCCAAGTGCTTGGAATTTACCTTTATATGAAATATTTGCTGATCCTATGAATACAGCTGGGCTTGTAATAGATCCCTCTATGCATGATGGGTTTATTTTTGATGTTATGGATGTGTATACAGGAATGGGTATTATGCTTAAGGCACCTGAAGAACTTTACGATCTATTAGTTTTTATTGGAGCAACAAGTAGATATGTAGTAAGAGCAGTATATAGAAAATCAGATGGAGAGATTGCAGCTTCTGCTTCAACCCAAAGACTTTCTCTTATGGCAGGAAGATATGTAGGAAAAGACGATCCAGTGCTTATAGTAAGAGCTCAGGCAGGTTTCCCAGCAGTGGGAGAGATTTTAGAACCCTTTGCTCGTCCTTGGTTGGTTGAGGGATGGATGAGAGGTTCTCACACAGGTCCTCTTATGCCTGTTTCTTTCAAAAACGCAAAACCTACCCGTTTTGATGGTCCACCTCGTGTTATTGCTGCTGGTTATCAAATAACTGATGGATATCTTATTGGGCCTTCTGATTTATTTGATGATCCTGCTTTTGATGAAGCTCGGCGACAATGTAATGTTATGGCTGATATACTTAGAAGACAAGGAATTTTTGAACCTCATAGATTACCTCCTGAAGAAATGGAATATACTACACTTCCTAAGGTATTAGAAAAATTAAAAGATAGATTTAAACTTGTAGAAGCTAAAAAATAATGGAACCCTATGTTTTTGATCCTAAGGAATACAGTTTAGAAGACGAAATTAAATTTCATTGTTATAAAGGAATTGTTTGTTTTAATAAATGTTGCTATGATGTTAAACTTGTTCTTTCTCCTTATGAATTTTTAAGATTAAGAAAAGCCCTTTCTCTTGGAGTAGAAGAATTTATTGAAACTTATGGAGAATTTTATCTTGGAGAAGTAACTCAACTTCCTGTTATTTCTATAAACATGGATCCAATTTCTTTCGCTTGCCCTTTTTTAGATGAAAAAGAGGGATGTAAAATTTATAAAGATAGACCAGCTTCTTGTCGGCTCTACCCACTTGCCAGATATTTAGTAAAAAATGAAAAGGGAGAAAAAGAAGAAGTATTTAAAATAATAAGAGAAACTCACTGTAAAGGGCACTATGAAGATCGACCTATTAAAATAAAAGATTATCTTAAGGAACAAGAATTAGAACCTTATTTATATTTTAACGATCTTTGGGGAGAAATAGTAATAAAAAGACAAAAATTTGCTGATACTCCTTTAACCGGAGATATGCTTGATATGATATTTTTGATAGCCTATAATCTTCCAGAATTTAGAAAAAGTATAAAAGAAGAGGAAATTAAAGGATTCCCAAAGGAGTTTGCAGACTTACCTGATGAAGAACTTTTGGAAAAGGGCTTAATTTTTATAAGAGACAAAATATTAACTGAAGAAAATCTTAATTGGTAAAATTAAATTATGAAAATAGGTAAAGATCTGCAAGGAGAAATTAATATTATTCCCCTTGTAGATATAGTTCTTGTTATTCTTATTATTTTTATGATTACTGCTCCTCTTTTAACTTCAGGTATTGAGGTGGAACTTCCCAAAACCAAAGATACACCAATTACTCAAAAAGAGGAACAGCCTTTAAAAATCACTATTACTAAGGAAGGGAAAATAAAACTCTACGGAGAAGAAATAACCTTAAATAGTTTAGTCCTTTGGATTGCTGAAGCAAAAAGGAATAACTTGATAAAAGAGATTCAAATTGAAGCAGATAAAAATTGTCCCTATGGAATTGTAGCTAAGGTTCTTTCTGAACTTAAAAAAGCTGGTATTGAAGAATTGGGGTTACTAACCCAACCTGAAAGTTAAATTTATGTTTACTAAATATGATGTCTTTTCTTACTTTTTATCCATTCTGATTAATATTTTCTTTTTGTTATTATTTTTTTCAGCTCTTAATCTTAAAATGTCTAAGGAAGAAAAAATAAAAATAAAAGTTTTCTCATCTGTGGAAAGTCTTGGAGAATTTGAAAGTTTTCCAAAAAAAGAGGAAATGCAAAAAGAAAAAATTGCAACTCCAATTGCAACTCCTTATAAAGCAATTCCTCATAAGGAAATCTCTAAGGAAAATAAAATTTTTGAAGAAAAGATTTTAAAGGAAAGATTAGCAAGTATTAAAGGTAGGATATCTAAGAGAAATTCTGAATCAGATTATAATCTTTCTGAAAAGGAAATTAAAGAACTTGAAGAAAAAATGATAGCCTTTCAAAAAAGGGGAACTTTTCAAAATACCCCTCCTGGTACTTCCTCGGTTGGCACTCCTTCTGGTAGCAAAACTTTAGGGCTTGAATATCTTCTTTTAGTAAAAAGGAAATTACAAAATAACTTTGAAGTGCCCATTTATTTAAGAGGTCAAAGGGATTTAAGTGCGATAGTAGAAATGGAAATATCTTCAGAAGGGAAAATACTGCATTACCAATTTATAAAAAAATCTGAAAATCCAGATTTTAATAAAGCAATAGAAAGGTGTTTAAAAATTTCATCTCCTTTACCTGTAAACGAAAATGTTAAAATAATAGTTGAATTTAAAGGAGAAGGTATAGGAAAAATAAAAAAATAGGAGTTTAAAAATGATTAAATTAGCAGAAAGAGTAAAAAATCTTAAACCTTCTGCTACACTTGCAGTTGATGCTAAGGCAAAAGCACTTAAAGAAGCAGGAATTGAAGTAATTAATCTTTCTGCAGGAGAGCCAGATTTTGATACTCCTGAGTATATAAAATCTGCTGCTAAAAAAGCTCTTGATGATGGGATGACTAAATATGTAGCAACTCCTGGACTTTTAAGTTTAAGAAAGGCTATTTGTGAGAGACTTAAAATAGATTATGGATTTAACTATACTCCTGAAGAAGTTCTTGTAACTACAGGGGCAAAACAAGCCATATTTAATTTTTTATTAGCAGTAGTGAATAAAGGAGATGAAGTTTTAATTCTTTCTCCTTATTGGGTTTCCTATCCTGCTATGGTGGAAATTGCTGAAGGGATTCCTAAAATAATATCTTCCTCAATAGAAAAAAATTTTGAACCAGATATTTCAGAAATAGAAAAAAATATCACTTCAAAAACTGTAGGGATTATAATAAATAGTCCTTCTAATCCAACTGGGCTAATTTATTCAGAAGAATTTTTGAGAGGAATTGCAGAACTTGCTAAAAAATATGATCTTTGGATTTTAAGTGATGACATTTATGATAAATTGAGATTTGATTTTAAACCTCCCCAAAATATCCTTTCTATTGCTCCTGAGCTAAGAGACAGAGTTTTTATGGTAAATGGAGTATCTAAAACTTATGCTATGACTGGTTGGAGGATAGGTTGGTTAATAGGTCCTAAAGAGATAATTAAAGTTTGTTCAAATATTCAAGGGCAAAGCACTTCCCATGCTACAAGTTTTGCTCAAAAAGCAGCAGAAATTGCTCTCACTTCTCCTCAAGATGAAGTAGAAAGAATGTGCAAAATTTTTGCTCAAAGAGCTCAACTTTTATCTCAAATTTTAAGAGAAATACCTGGAATTGAATTTATACCTCCTCAAGGGGCTTTTTATTTATTTGCCAAGGTATCAGCTTATTATAACAAAAAAACTCCAGAAGGTAAAGAAATAAAAGATTCTATCAGTTTTTCAGAGTATCTACTTGATTCAGCTAAGGTTGCAGTAGTTCCTGGTTCTGCCTTTGGAGATGATGAATTTGTCAGAATCTCTTTTGCAAATTCAGAAGAAAATCTCAAAAAAGCAATTTCTGAAATTAAAAAAGCTTTAGAAAAACTTAATTAAATTTTTAATTTGGGCAAACCAATCTTTTTTCTTCCTTAACAAGCTTTCCATATTCGTAATATTGAACTGTAACCCATTCGCAATTTCCTTGAGATTTTACAGGTTTAGCATAAACTTTTTGAATTCTATCTTCACTTTCGTAAGTAACTGGTTTTTTTGTGGTAGCTGCTTCTTTGGCTGCTTTATCCATAATATAGCCAGCTGTTCCGCCGATTAAGGTTCCTACAGCAGCTCCTACTACTACTCCTCTCCAGCGATTATTTTTATCTATAAGAGCACCAAGAGCAGCTCCAGCAACTGCACCAATTGCTGCTCCTTCTTTAGTCTTTTCTCCTGTTTCAGGCATACAACCTGTGAATATAGTAAAAGAAAAAATAACTATTACTAAAAGCCCAATTAATCTTTTCCAGAGTAACTTTCCCATCTTTATCCCTCCTTTAATTCTTTATAATTTATTATCCCTCTTTTTCTTCCAAAATCAAGTATTAATTTAGTTAAAGCAAGGCTTTAAAATTAATTAACTTAGATTAAATTAGTGAGGATGGGATTTATTCTTCAAATTCTTAGTCAAATACTTTTCTTTTTTGAGAAAAGTGGCTATTTAGGGGTGTTTTTTTTAATGGCTTTGGAATCAACCTTGGTTCCCATTCCAAGTGAGATAATAATTCCCCCTGCAGCATATTTAGCCTACAAAGGCAGTTTATCACTTACAGGGGTTATTTTATCTGGGGTTTTAGGTAGTTTAGCAGGTTCTCTATTTAACTATTTTATCGCTTTAAAAATAGGTCGCCCTGTAATTGTTTATTTTATAAAAAAATATGGAAAATTTTTCTTGATTACAGAAAAAGCTTTTTATAAGGTAGAAAATTTTTGGGACAATCACGGGCACATAAGCACTTTTGTAGGAAGGCTTTTACCCGGGTTTAGGCATGTAATTTCTATTCCTGCTGGTTTTGCTAAAATGAATTTATATCTTTTTTCCTTTTTTACTACCCTTGGAGCAGGAATTTGGTGTTGCTTTTTAGCCTTTTGTGGCTACTTTTTTGGCAAAAATGAAATGCTATTAAAAGAATATCTACATAAGGGCTCTTTTGGATTGATAATTTTCTGTGTTATTCTAATAGCCTTTTATATAAAATTTAAACTTAAAAAATGAACTATTTTTCTTGATAAACATTAACTATTTTTGAATCTCGAGGGGGAACAAAGGCAAACAGGCTGTTTTCTAAATTAAGATTATATTCCAAATTTTTAAATACTATTTTTATTTTCTCCCCTACAGTATTTATAAAATAGAATTCTTTTACCTCTCCTGTATCAAGATTTACAGTTAGGACTATCTTTTCTATATGAGGGTCTTTTTTAAGGGGAAGAAAAGAGATTCTCCAGGTATTTTTGCTTAAAATTTCATAACTTTCAAGCTTCAAATCTTTTTTAATACTTCCTCTTCCATTCATAAATCCAAGTGCAAGCTGAGAGGAGATCATCTTTCCTGACGGATAAATTAAAACCTCTTTTTCCTTTGGATAATAAACAAAAACTTTGACCCCATCTGAGATAATTAAAAACCTTTCAGGTTTTTCGTATTCCCAGCGAAATTTTCCTGGCTTTTTAATTAATAATTTACCAGTTCTTATTTCTTTGCTTCCATCTAAGAAAATGGTTTCTTGTATAAAATTTGTTTTTAAGGTCTTTATATTTTCGTAAAAAAACTGAATTTTTTCTAAAACCTCATTTACGTCTTGAGCTTTTAAAGAATTAAAATTGCTTACGAGGGCCAATAACAGGACGAGGACGAACACCATCACTCGGACCAACAATTCCCTCCTCCTCCATTTTTTCTACTAATCTTGCAGCTCTATTATAACCTATTTTTAATTTTCTTTGAAGCATAGAGACAGAAATTTTACCATATTTATAAGCAATTCTTAAAGCCTCTTCATAAAGTTCATCTTCAAAACTTTCACTTTTTTCTAAAATTTTATCCTCTTCTTCATAACTTTTAAAATCTGCCAAATATTCTGGTTCACCAAAGGCTTTCAAATATTCTACAATATTTTTTATTTCTTTTTCTGAAATAAAGGGTGCGTGGATTCTTTCTAAATGGGAAGAACCTGGTGGCATAAAGAGCATATCTCCTGCTCCAAGAAGTCTTTCAGCACCATGTGTATCAAGTATAGTTCTTGAATCAACTTTAGAAGTAACTTGAAAGGAAATACGTGCTGGGAAATTAACTTTTATAGTTCCAGTAATTACATCAACTGATGGTCTTTGAGTAGCCACTAAAAGGTGTATTCCTGCTGCTCTTGCCATTTGAGCAAGCCTTGTAAGAAGTGTTTCTACCTCTTTTAAAGAAATAAGCATAAGATCTGCTAATTCATCAATAATTAACACAATATAGGGCAATTTTTCTTCAAAATTTTCATTATAAGACTCAAGATTTCTTGCCCCCACTTCTTCAAAAATAGCATATCTTCTTTCCATCTCATTAACCAACCATCTTAAAGCTTTAGTTGCGGTTTTAGGATCCAAAACTACAGGATGAAGTAAATAGGGAATTCCCTCATATACTGAAAGTTCAATTCTTTTTGGATCTATCATTAGAAATTTAACTTCCTGAGGGGTGCTTTTATAAATAAGACTTAAAATTACGCTATGAAGAAAGATGCTTTTCCCTGAGCCAGTGCTTCCTGCTATCAAAAGATGAGGAAGCCTTCTTAAATCAGTTATAACAGGGTTTCCTGAAATATCCTTCCCAAGGGCAATAGTTAAGGGGGAGTCAGAATTTTTAAAAGCTTGGCTTTGAAGAATTTCTTTTAGATAAACCAGCTCTCTTTTAGGATTTGAAATCTCAATTCCCACTACATCTTTTCCAGGGATAGGTGCTATAATTCTTACGCTCTTTGCTGAAAGTCCTAAAGCAAGATCATCTGCTAAACTGAGAATTCTACTCAGTTTTATTCCAGGAGCAGGTTTAAATTCAAAAACTGTAATTACTGGGCCAGGATTAATTCCCACAATTTCGCCTTCAACCCCAAATTCTTTTAACTTTGATACTAAAATAAGTGCCCTTTCTTTAAGTTCTTCAGGTCTTACATGATGAGAAAATTTAGGAATATCATTTAAAAGCTCTAAGGGAGGAGGGATGATTTTTTTTGTTTCCCTTGCTTTTAAAACCTTTTCAGGTTCTAAAGATTTAGTAGGTTCTAAGGGCTGACTAACTTTTTCTATTTCTGAGTCTTTTTTAAATTTTGAAATTTTTTTCATTTTATCAGATAAATTTTTGGGAATCCCGAAGCCAAGAAATAAGATTAAGATAAGAAAGAATCCAAGTAATAAAAAGAATCCAGGTAAACCTAAATAATAAATTATTAAAGAGGAAAACTCGCCTATTAAGCCTCCATTAAGAGGATATTTTCCTAAAAGATAGGTAGTTTTTAAACCGGTATTTTGAAATAAAAAAGAGGAAATTAAAGAAAGTAAGACAAGAGTAAGTAAAAAAATGCTAACTATTCTTTTTAAAGAAATTTCTATAAAATATGCTAAAAGGCTAAATAAAAGAAATGGGGGGATAAGGAGAGCGAAAAAGCCAAATAAAAAAAAGGCTAATGATGCTAAGTAGGCACCTAAGAGACCTCCCAGATTTTTAACTTCTTCAGCTCCAGAAACACCTATTCCAGGATCATAGGGATTATAAGAATAAATTGAGATGGTAACAAATAGGATTCCCAAAAATAAGCTTATATAAATTAGTCCCTTTTTAAAAAACATACTTTAGCAATTAATTTTAGTATAAATTAGCCTAAATATCAACTAATCTGCAAAGCAACCTTAAATTGTTATTTTTTAAAAATTTTCTTAAAATTTTAAAAAATTTAAAAAAAAATTTAAAAAAAAATTTAAAAAATTTAAACGTATTTAGCATTTAAATTCCAAAAATAGCTAAAAATTTTTATTGACAATTTTTATGATTTTATAATAATGATACTATATTTAGATTAAGGGAGAAAAACTTGACAGAATTTTCAAAGATTAGCTCAATTCTTAAGAATTCGCTTTTTTTGTCAAAGTCGTTATTTAAGACCTTTGGTTTAGTTTTAATTTTAGTAATTAGTTTAGTAATTAATGCTTATTCACAGGAGGGGGGTAAGGGAGCTGGAGGTAGTGTTCAAGGAAGAAAAACAATCCTTGATTTTAAGCAAGAGCTAAAGCTAACAGAAGATCAGGTGAAGTCCATAAAGAAGATAATAGATGAGTTTGAGACGAAGAACAGACCTTTATTGGAAAAACTTATAGCCCTTGATAAGGAGCTTAAGGAATTGCTTGAGAAAGAAGGGGATTTGGGTGAGATAAAGAAGAGGATAAAGGAGATTTATAGCTTAAGGGCTGAGATGGTTATTAATGAAATAGAGGCAGGAAGAAAGATTGATAAAATTTTAAATAAAGAGCAGAAGGAGAAATGGAAGCAAATAAGAAGTAGTGGTATTAAAAGGCAAGGAGGGTAAGAATGAATTGGAAAAGGTTATTATGGGTATTGGTGTTTCTTATTCTTTTAGTTAGCGGGGTTTATGCCACGGAAAAAATAGGGGTTTCAATTCCACCAAGTGAATCTACCTATACTCAAAATAATCCAATTAACAACGCTACTGATACTTCAGGCGGACCGACTTATGGAATTTATGTTGAGAATGCAACAGACCCATTGGCTCTAACGGTTAATGCAACAGTAAATTCTAATGCAGCAAATTCAGATGGATCAAGTTATGCCTATGGTGTTTATACAGATAGTCGACTCTTTAGCAATCTAGTTATAACAGAAAATGGAAATATTAATGCAAATGCAACTGGAGCAACTAGGGCAGGTGCTTATGGAGTATGTTATTTAGGGGTTGATAATGGCGCTCTTAATAACGCTGGAACAATAAGTGCCACAGCGAAGGTAGGGGATGCAGAGGGAGATTACTCTTGGGTTATGGCATCTGCTGAAGGGATATTTGAAGCATATGTTTATGACGCCTCATTGAGTTTTACCAATACTGGCAACATAAATGCGGTAGCAGAGACAGGAAATGCAGTAGGGAATTATACTTATGCTGTGGCAGGTGCTCGTGGAGTATATTTTTGGGTTTATGATTATGGCACTTTTAACATTAATAACGCTGGGACGATAAGTGCCACAGCGAAGGTAGGGAATGCTACAGGAGAAGGGTATTATGATGGATGTTTTTGTTATGGGGTTAGTGCATATGCTAATGGGATAGGTGTATCTGTTTATGACGCCTCATTGAGTTTTACCAATACTGGCAACATAAATGCGGTAGCAGAGACAGGAAATGCAGTAGGGAATTATACTTATGCTGTGGCAGGTGCTCGTGGAGTATATTTAGGGGATGTTTATGGCACTCTTAACATTGAGAACAGTGGAACGATAAATACTACAGCGAAGGTAGGGAATGCTATAGGAGAGGGGTCTTATGTTCGTGCTGCTGATGCTGTAGGTGTTTTTGCAGAGGCAGATGAAGGAGCAGTAGACTTCTTTATAAATAAAGGTGAGATAAAAGTTAATGTGCAGGCAGGAAGCGCAATAGGTAATAATTCTCAGGTTGAGGCAGATTATATAAGTGGAGTTGTGATTCTGGGTCCAGTAAATAACTTTCTTAATACTGGAAACATTTTAGTTTCAGTTAATGTTGGAAATGCCTCAGGAACTGGAAGCTCGGTAACTACAGTTTATTTTGGTCCTGGGTGGAATGCAGGAGTATATGGAGTCTATATTGGGGATAATGTTGATGTAATTAACTTTACCAATTTGGGTAATATAGGTGTAGCAGTTAAGGCAGGAAGTGCAATTGGTGATAATTCTGAAGTAATTTCTGGTTGGGCTCTTGGTGTAGATATTGGAGGGGATGATCCTAGTAAAGTTGTTAATTCCTTTGTAAACAATGGAACTATAAGTGTTTCAGTCTCTGCTGGAGATGCTAAAGGAACTAACTCAACAGTATGGGCTTTTGCAGGTGCTCCGGTTTGGGTTGATTATAGCACTGTTAACAGTTTCAAAAATACCGGAACAATAATTTCTACAGGACAAGCAGGAAGCGCCTTAGGTAATGGTTCTACAGTTTACATGACTGATTTTGGCAATGGATTTTTGGGTAAAGTAGGGAATTTCACTAATGAAGGCAAAATTATCACTAAGATTTCAGCTGGAGATGCAGTTGGAACTGAATCTTATTTGATAATAGATGAAGATGTATATGCTTCTGCCTATGGTATATTTTTTGCTGATGTGGTAAATAATTTTCTAAACAAAGGACAAATTTATGTTGAAGCTTCAGCTGGGAATGCTTTAGGAGCAAATTCTACAGTATATGTTGGAAGTGTATATGGCGTTTCATTTGAAGGAGGAGTTGGGAACTTTACAAATGAAGGAACTATTTATGTTGGAGCCTCTGCGGGAAGTGCATCGGGAGATAATTCTACGGTAAAAATAGAAGGGGTTTTAGGTGTGTTTGCTTATGATGTAAGCTCTGGGTCTCTTGTAAACAAGGGACTTATTCAGACTTCAGTTAAGGGCGGTTCGGGGTCAGAAATTTCTAAAGTAGTCGGATTAGTTTTAGAGGGAGCTTCCCATACAACATTTTCAAATGAGGGGACAATATATGTGAATGTTGATGCTCCAAAAGCGAAGTCGGTGCAAGACATAGCTGGTATTGTGATAAGTGGATCTTCGAATGTGACGATTTCTAATCCAGGCACGATAGCGGTTAGCGTGATAGCCCCAAGCAGTGCTATAAACAATATAAGGACTTTATACATAGAAAATTCAAAAGTAACACTCAAAGATAAATTTGCGCTTATGTTTGGGGCACCTGGCACTGGTCCAGCTACTGCACCAATATATGTGGATGCTAACTCCACGCTTGATCTAAATAAAGCAACCTTGGTTGTTAGGATTTGGAACAATGATGCCTCTTCAATTGTCGCGAACACACCATATGCATTGATAGAATATAACGGCACGGTGAATGGCAAGTGGGGAGGATTAGAGAGGGGTTATGCCAATCCGGTAATCGATGTCAACTGGTATAACGCGTCCACTGATAAGGATGCGAAGATCATCTTTAAGTATAATGCTTTGAACGTTCCAGAGCAAGCTATGTCACCTGTGAGCAGTATAATGGCGGGTTCTTTCATAAATTCTTTCATTTCAGGATTGTTCTTAGAGTATTTACCCATAACTTCGCCTATATATTTGGCAAAAGCGGTTAGCGATATGCCGCTTGGGTATGGATTGGGTGGGGCGACATATCGTGGCGGTATGTGGTTTATACCTGTTTATACCAAGGTTAAGGCAAGCGACCTTGGGTTTGATGCCGACGCCTATGGATTTAACCTTGGGTTCGGCGGTTTCTTGACAAGGGACCTTTCCCTTGGTCTCTATGCAACCTATGCAAGGACAGATATTGATTACAGCATAACTGGAGCAAAGAGTGGGGATGTAGACCTTTTTGCTGTAGGTATGACTGGAAGATGGACCTTTATGAAGGATGCATACTTGAGGTTTAATGTTAACGGGTTTAAGACAAACAACGACTATGAGGGTAGGACAGGGCTAAACTATGAGATGAAGGAGAAGGCGAGCTATCATGTTAAGGGAATGGAAGGAGAGGTGATGGTAGGGAAGGTATACAGGGGCAGAATAGCGTTAATACCTGAGGTAGGGTTTAAGTATAACTATTATAACCCTGATAGTTTTTGGACGAAGGCTTACAGTGCAACAGGAAGAGTTACGGCATGGGATAGGTATTATGACCCAGATTCAAAGCATGTGTGGAAGGTGGTAGCAGGGGTGAATGTAGTTGGGGATACGAAGTGGGGAGGCAATCCTGTGAGGCTCTATCTTATGGGTAAGGTAGAGCAGGCATTGAGCAAGAATGAGGTAGAGGTTATTAATTACATGAGGAGTGACCCAACGAGGTATAAGCTCACAAAGAGCATAAACAAGACGACATTTATTGGGCAGGTGGGAGCAGATGTAAGCTTGACGAAGAACCTTGGGCTTGAGATTTCAGGAAGAGGGGACTTTAACGGAGATTACTCAGGCTATACAGGAAAAGTAATGTTAAGATATAGCTGGTAAGATTTTTTTAGTTTATGTTTTTTTAGAGCCCGCCTTGTGCGGGCTTTTTTTATTATTAGCCACTTAAATTAGCCTAAATATCAACCTAAGAGATATTTAAGAAGTTTAATCTTGACATCTTTTGAAAATTTGTTATGTTATCTTAAATAAGAAAGGCGCGTAGCTCAGTGGAAGAGCGCTTGCTTGACATGCAAGAGGTCGGCGGTTCGATCCCGCCCGCGCCTACCATAATCTTTTCTTGAGGAGTTATAGGTTAAATTTTGAAAATTAAAATCAAAGGTCTGGGAGAATTTCAACTTACTCCTGGCATACCCTTAAAATCTCTTATTCCAGAAATCAAAAAAATAAGCTCTAATTTACCTGTAGGTTTTAAGTATAATCAAGAATACATAGATTGGCATTTTTCTTTTAATGAAAAGGATTTAGAAAACTTAGAACTTGAGCCTATTTTCCCCTCAGATGAAGAAGCACTCATATTTTTACGCCATACAGCTTCCCATGCGCTTGCTCAAGCAGTAAAAGAACTTTTTCCTGGAGCAAAACTTGGTATAGGTCCACCCACAGAAGATGGCTTTTATTATGATATCTATTATGAAAAACCCTTTAATGAAGAGGATTTACAAAAGATAGAAGAAAGAATAAAAGAAATAATTAAAAAAGATCTTCCCTTAGAGAGAAAAGAAATTCCAAAAGAAGAAGCAAAAGAGCTTTTTAAAAATTTAAAAGAAGATTTTAAGCTTGAATTAATTGAAGAACTGCCTGATAGTAAGGTTTCTATCTATTCTCAAGAAAATTTTATAGATCTCTGTAAAGGTCCTCATCTTCTTTCAACAGGAGAAATAAAAGCAGTTAAACTTCTTTCTGTAGCTGGAGCTTACTGGAGAGGAAATGAAAAAAATCCCATGCTTTGGAGAATTTACGGAACTGCTTTCTTCTCAGAAGAAGAATTAAAAGCCTACTTAGATAGGCTTGAAGAGATTAAGAAAAGAGACCATAGAAGACTGGGTAAAGAGCTTGAACTCTTTACTATTGAAGAAGATATAGGTCCTGGGCTTGTAATCTGGCTTCCTAAGGGAGCTATTATAAGAAATATTATAGAAAATTTCTGGAAAGAGGTTCATTTAAAAAGGGGTTATCAATTAGTTTATACTCCCCATATTGCCTTAAGAGATTTATGGAAGGTTTCAGGGCACTTAGATTTTTATATAGAAAATATGTTTCCTCCAATGGAACTTGAAAATAGAGCCTATCAATTAAAACCTATGAACTGTCCCTTTCATATTTATGTATATAATCAAAAAAGAAGAAGTTATAGGGAATTTCCCATAAGATATTGTGAGCTTGGAACTGTTTATCGTTTTGAGAGAAGCGGAGTTTTACACGGGCTTTTAAGGGTTAGAGGATTTACTCAGGATGATGCCCATATTTTTTGTAGAGAAGATCAATTAGAAGAAGAACTTATTCAGGTTTTAGATTTGGTAATATATTTTCTTAAAGTTTTTGGTTTTTCCGAGTATAAAATTTTCCTTTCTACAAGACCTGAGAAATTTGTAGGATCTCCAGAAATATGGGATAAAGCTGAGTCTGCACTTAAGTCTGCACTTGAAAATAAAGGTCTTGAATATGAGATAGACCCTGGAGAAGGGGTTTTTTATGGTCCAAAAATTGATCTAAAAATTAAAGATGTTTTAGGAAGGTTTTGGCAATGCTCAACCATTCAAGTAGATTTTAATATTCCAGAAAGATTTGACATTGTTTATATAGGAGAGGATAATAAATTTTATAGACCCATTATGATTCATAGGGCTTTACTTGGGTCTTTAGAAAGATTTTTGGGGGTTCTTATTGAAAATTATGCAGGTGCCTTTCCTTTTTGGATATCACCAGTTCAGATTAAAATTTTAACTATTACTGATAGAACTATTAGCTATGGAGAAAAAATTGTAGATATTTTAAGAAAAGAAGGTTTTAGGGTAGAGACTGATTTTAGAAATGAAAAATTAAACTATAAAATAAGAATAGCCCAGCAAGAAAAAGTTCCTTATATGATTATTCTCGGAGACAAAGAAGAAAAAGACGAGGTTATTAGTGTGAGAACAAGAAAGGGAGAAGTGATTAATAATATAAAATTAGAAGAATTCATAAACAAAATAAAACTTGAAAATCAGCCAGAATATCTATTAAATGAATCATCGTAGGCTCAAGTTACAATCTAATTTCTTTATAAATCTAATTTTTAAAAAATTAAAAACATTTTGAGGAGGAAAGGGGGGATGCAGAAGGATTTAAAGAAAAAGTATAGAGTTAATGAACAAATTAAAGCAAAAGAGGTGAGGTTGATTGATCCTAATGGAAAACAGATAGGGATTGTTCCTCTTTCTGAAGCATTAAGATATGCAGAAGACTATGGGCTTGATCTTGTTGAGATTGCGCCAACTGCTAATCCTCCGGTATGTAAAATTATGGATTTTGGAGAATTTTTATATCAAGAAGCAAAAAAGGCAAAGGAAGCTAAGAAAAAGCAAAAACAAATAGAGATAAAAGAAATAAAACTGAGTCCAAAAACAGACAAACATGATCTCGAGGTGAAAATAAGACATATTCTTAGATTTCTTGAAGATGAAAACAAAGTTAGAATAAGAATTGTTTTTAAGGGAAGAGAAATTGCTCATCCTGAGATGGCAGATAGAGTTTTACAAGCTATCCTTGAAGCAGTTAAAGATAAAGCTCAGATTGAAAGCCCACCAAAAATAGAAGGAAAACAGATGATAACAGTTATTGCTCCTATATTGAAAAAATAAATTTTTAAGGGTTCCATTCACAGAACTGTTTTAAAATTTGTAATCCCGGTTTTCCGCTTTTTTCAGGATGAAATTGGACTGCTACTAAATTTTTATAAGCTATAGCAGAAGAAAAATTAACCCCATAAAAGGTTATTCCACAGATAACCTCTTTATCTTCAGGGATTACAAAATAACTATGTACAAAATAATACTCATAATCAGGATCAAGTCCTTTAAATACAGGATGTTCTTTAACCCAGTTTACTTTATTCCATCCCATATGAGGAACTTTAAGTACTTCTTCTTTCCAAAGAAGAGGTTGTGGAAATTTTACTACTTTTCCTTTCAAAAGTCCTAAGGTTTTAGTCCCTCCATCTTCTTCGCTAAATTCAAAAATGATTTGTGTGCCTAAGCATATACCTAAAATAGGAACCCCTTTAAAAAAGGATTCTTTTAAAAATTCATCTAAGTAAAATTTTTTAAGACTTTCCATAGCACTTTTTGCAGCACCAACCCCTGGGAAAATTATTCTTTCTGCTTTTTTAAGCTCTTTGATATCAGAAGAAATAAAGCATTTATAACCTAAATAAGCTAAAGCTCTTGCTACACTGGTTAAATTTCCTGCTAAATAATCAATTATTCCTATCATAAAAGACTCCTCAAAAGTTCTTCTAACTTTTTTAATTTTTCTTTCTGAAAATTGGGTTTCTGAGTTTTAAAAATTTTAATCCAATTTTCAATTTTTTCTAAGCCAAGCTTAAAATCATCTTCTAAACCTTCTTTTTCTGCAAAATTTTTAAGTCTTCCTAAATTAACTATAGCTCTTTTAATACCTCTATAAAAAGGCTTTTCAATATTTTCTGGTGTAAGGTCTCTTTTAATAATTTCTAAATATCTTTCAATGACAGCTCTTTTTAAAACTAATAATTCTTCTTCATTAAGAATTAATCCTAAACCTTTTGGAGGAGGTTCAGTTAGATAAAAATAGCTATTCCAGAAAAAAACCTCTGGAATTTCTCCACCTTCGTATTTGATAATTTCAGCTTCACGTAAAACTTCATCCTTTACAGACATCTATTTTATTCAGAAAGTTTTTTAAGTTCTTCAAGGGGTGGAAGATCTTCTAAGGATTTAAGCCCAAAATATTCTAAAAAGAATTTTGTAGTGCCATAAAGAGCAGGTCTTCCCGGAAGTTTTTTCTTTCCTACTATTTCTATAAAATCGTTTTCCAAAAGAATTTTTAAGGAACTGCTTACATCTACACCGCCTCTTTTTGCTGAAATCTCAGCCCTGGTTATAGGTTGGAAATAAGCTATTATAGCAAGAGTTTCAAGGAGGGCTTTAGTCCATCTAAATTTTTTGGGTTTAAGTAGCTTTTTTATATAATCAGCTACCTCTGGAATTGTTTCTATTCTATATCCATCTGCTACTTCAACTAATCTTACACCCCTTTCTAAATAATCCTTTTTTAACTCTTCCAAAATTTTCTTAACTTCAGAAATTGGAAGATTATCACAAATCTCAGAGATTTCTTTTGGTTTTAAGGATTTTCCTGCACAGAATAAAAGGGCTTCTATAACTTTTTTGTAAAACTTAAAATCTTTCATTTATTCAACTATAAAAAATTTTTTTCCTTCATGTAGTTTTTCTTTTACTTTATCTTGGGAGATAAAAATTTTTAAAATATCTTCAAGCACCTCTTTTTCAATTTTTAAGGCTGAGGAAAGTTCTTCTAAAGTAGAAGGGCGCCTTTTAAGATAGTTAAAAATTATTTCTTTAATTTTTTCTTTTTCTAAATCTTTAAAGGTTTCTACAGCTTTTTCAAGCCTTTCTTTATCTACTATAATTTCTACCCTTTCTCCCAGAAATTCTGCAATTTTTTTCAATTTTTCAAAAGAAAGAGGCTTTGCTTTCTCAAAAGCAGGGGGTCTTACAACAGTATTTAATTGAACTTTATGAGGATTTATGTAATCTATAGCTGATTTTAAATCTTTTAAATCCTTTTCTGAATCATTTATTCCTTCAACAAAAAGTATCTCAAGCCACATTTCTCCTTTCATTTCCTCTCTCAATTTTTTTAAGTTCTCAATAATAGTTTTTAATTCTATTTTAGGATGGGGACGATTAATTTTTTTAAAAGTTTCAGGATTTCCTGCATCAAGTGAGGGCAAAACTATATCTACCTCTGCAAGAGCTGATCTTATAGAAGGTATATCTAAAAGAGTAGCATTGGTTAAAACAGCTACAGGTTTTTTAATAATTTTTTTAGCTAATCTTAAAGCTTTTTCAAAATGAATATTTAAGGAAGGTTCCCCACTTCCTGTAAAAGTAAGAACATCAAAAGTATCCTCTATTTCCTTAGCCTGAAGTATAGATCTTTCTATTAAATCCCAAGGATAATATTCTTTTCTCTCTAAGGTCAAATTTGTTGTTTTTCCTACTTCACAATAAATACAATTCATGGTACAGACTTTCTTAGGAACCAATTCAATTCCTAAGGATCTACCAAGTCTTCTTGATTTTACTGGACCAAAAATTAAGGTTTCTTTTTCAATCAATTTTTAAATACCCCTCTTAAGTTTTTAAAACAAAAATAGTATAATATAAAAATTAGCTTAGAAAATGTATTTACTAATTACTCCAAACAGACTTACTCTTTTAAGAATTTTTCTTTTACCCTTCCCGTGTTTACTCCTTCTTTCAGAGTCTTATTCAGCTAAAATAGGAGCTTTGGTAGCTGGTTTTTTGCTTGGGATTACTGATTATTTAGATGGTATTTTAGCAAGAAAATATAAAAAGGTTACTTCAATTGGAGCCATCCTTGATCCCATTGCAGATAAAATTTTTGTTTCTTCAGTTTATTTAGTTTTAGTTTATTTAAATTATTTTAGTTTTTTACCTGTATTTTTAATTATATTAAGAGAAATTCTTGTTTCCTTTTTAAGGAGCTGGTTTCCAGATAAAATAAAGGTTTCAAAAATTGCAAAATTAAAAACACTCTTCCAAATGAGTTTTGCAGGTTTTGCTGTTCTCTTATACATTCATTTTCCTTCTTTTAAATCTCTCATCAATCTTTTCTTATGGATAATAGCCATTTTTTCTTATATAAGTGCTATACCTTATTTTCATAGAGTTTGGTATAAGATAAAAGAATTTAGAAAAAATTTAAAAAATTTTTTTATATCTTTTCTTTCTTTAATTTACCCTTTGGGATTGCTTCTAAGCTTTCCCTTAGCTAAAAACCTTTTCTGGATTAATATAATTTCTCTTTCTTTCTTTTTCTTTAAAAGGGGATTAGTCAAAAGTTCTCCCAAATGGGCTTATGAAAAAATCTGGCTTTCTTTTTTTATTGCTCTTTTATTAATATTAGAATATATATATTTTAAAAGCCTATTTTTTTCTTTGTGGTTAATTTTAATAATAAGTTTTTTAAGGGACGGTTTTAAGAGTTTAAAATTTATGTGGAGGATTTTAAAGCTTCAATAGCTTTTGCATAATCTTTTTCTCCAAAAATAGCAGAGCCTGCAACAAGAATTTTTGCCCCAGCTTTTATTACTTCAGGAGCTGTTTCTGCATTAATTCCTCCATCAACCTCTATTAAAGTATTAAGTCCTCTCTTTTCTATTAACTCTTTAAGTTCTTTAATTTTAGAAAGACAATTTTTAATAAATTTTTGCCCACCAAAACCGGGATTAACAGTCATTATTAAAACATAATCAAGGTCTTCAAGAACATATTTTATTATTTCAAGAGGAGTATGAGGATTTAAAGCAACTCCAGCCTTTTTGTCAAGCTCTTTTATTTTCCATATGGCTCTATGTAGATGCTTAGTTGCTTCGGCATGTATAGAAATCCAGTCTGCTCCAGAATCTGCAAAATCTTTTATATACCTTTCCGGAGATTCAATCATGAGATGGACATCAAATATAAGATTTGAATGAGGACGAATAGATGAGATTACAAGAGGTCCAAAGGTAAGGTTAGGAACAAAAAGTCCGTCCATCACATCTAAGTGTAAAAGATCTGCACCTGCTTTTTCTACAGCTTTCACTTCTTGGGCTAATTTTGAAAAATCAGCAGAAAGAAGAGAAGGAGCGATAAGAATTTTTTTATTTAGATTGGGTGTCATCTTTTTTAAAAGGAAAGGGTATAATTTTTTTATCAGTATCTATTTTGGTAGATTTTAAAGACAAGGCAGAACTTTCTAAAGGGGCATTGCTAAAAATATGAGGTAAAAATGCTTGGTAATATTTTAAAAGATTTTCGGGTATCTGAAGAGTATACCAAATTATTTGAGTTCTTTGGATGGTAAAATAAGGTAAACCAAGTAATATAGGAACCAACCCCTTTTCTTCAATACTCACTAAAGCTGGCCACTCAACCTCAAAAAATTCTCTTTTTTCAAGCACAAATTTTAAGGTTTCATAGACAGGATTGAAACATACAAGTCCAAGATATAAACCTGTTTGAGTTTGAAAAAGGACTGGTTTTTTTGCTACAGGACTTTCATTCATACTTTTATTTTATTATTTTTTTTCTTTTTCTCAAGTGAAAGCTTAATTTTATATCTTTCTTGACAAAGAAAAGGCTTAAAGTATTATAAAGGGCTATAAAAAGAAAAGAGGGAAAATATGCATTACTTTGGCTACAAAAATGGAGAGCTTTACTGTGAAGAAGTTCCTGTTAAGAAAATTATAGAGGAAGTAGGAACTCCAGTTTATATTTACTCAGCTAAAACTATAAGAAGACATTATAAAGTTTTTGAAGAATCTTTTTCAGAGGTAGAGCATTTAATTTGTTATTCTGTCAAGGCTAATTCAAATATAGCTATAATTTCTCTTTTAAGGCAACTTGGAAGTGGAGCAGATGTTGTTTCTGCAGGGGAATTAAAAAGAGCCTTGAAGGCAGGAGTTCCACCTAAAAAAATCGTTTTTTCTGGAGTAGGGAAAACACCAGAAGAAATAGAATTTGCTCTTTCAGTTGATATTTTAATGTTTAATGTGGAAAGTTTAGAAGAACTTGAAGTTTTGGGAGAAATTGCAAAAAAACTTAATAAAAAAGCTCCTTTTGCTTTAAGAATAAATCCTGATGTGGATCCCCAAACTCATCCTTATATTTCTACAGGGCTTAAAAAAAGCAAATTTGGGATACCTGAAGAATTTGCAATTTCTGCTTATAAAAAAGCAAAGAAGAATCCATATCTTCAACCAGTAGGAATTGATGCTCACATCGGTTCTCAAATAACCTCTCTGGCTCCTTTTGTAGAGGCACTAAATAGATTAAAAAAAATCTGGGAAGCTCTGATAGATCTTGGTTTTGAGCTTAAATATTTAGATATTGGAGGTGGTTTAGGAATAATTTATGATGATGAAGAACCACCCTTACCTCAAGAATATGCAGACGCTATTATAAAAGAAGGAAAAGATTTAAAAGCTACTATAATTTTAGAACCTGGGAGAGTGATAGTTGGTAATGCAGGGATTTTGGTTACCAAGGTGCTTTATACTAAGGAGAACACACTAAAAAAATTTGTTATAGTTGATGCAGGAATGAACGATTTAATAAGACCAGCTTTTTATCAAGCCTATCATAAAATTGTTCCTGTTGAGGAGAAAAATTCAGAATATGAAGTAGTTGATGTGGTTGGTCCTATTTGTGAAAATAGTGACTTTTTTGCTAAAGATAGGAAACTTCCTAAGCTTCAAAGAGGAGATTTTCTTGCTATAATGAGTGCTGGAGCTTATGGATTTGTTATGAGTTCAAACTATAATTCAAGACCCCGCGTTCCTGAAGTTTTAGTAGATGGTGATACCTATTATATAATAAGAAGAAGAGAAACTATAGAAGATCTTTTGGCTCTTGAATCCATTCCTGCAAGATATCTTTAATTCATGGTTCTTATTCCCAAGGAATTTGATATAGAAACCTATAATTATAAACTCCCAGAAGATCTTATTGCTTATTATCCTCCCAAAGAGCGCACCGAATCGAAACTTTTAGTAATTGATAGAAAAAAAGAAGAATTTTATTTTCACGAAAAATTTTCAGAAATAGAAAATTACTTAAAAGAAGGAGACCTTTTGATTTTAAATAATACAAAAGTTTTTCCTGCAAGGATTAAAGGAAAAAAAGCAACAGGTGGAGAAGTAGAATTACTTTTGTTTCAAAAACCAGAGGGTTTTATCTTTACAACCTCAGCTTTGATAAAGGGAAAAAGAATTAAAAAAGGGCAAGAATTTAAAGTAAATGATGCTATAAAAATTAAAGTATTGGAAAAATATGAAGGAGGTAAATTTTTAGTAGAGCTTAAAAGTAAAGAATATAAGCTTGAAGAGCTTATTTATAAATATGGGAAAGCACCTTTGCCACCATACATAAAAAGGGAGCCAGAAGATATAGATTTAGAAAGATATCAAACTGTATATGCTGAAAAAGAGGGCTCTATTGCAGCACCAACTGCTGGATTCCATTTTGATGAAATTTTACTTACTAAGTTAAAGGAAAAAGGTGTTATTATAAAATATATTACTCTTCATATAGGTTATGGAACATTTGCTCCTATTAAGGTAAAAGATATAAGAAAACATAAAATAGAGCCTGAATATGTTGAAGTAGATGAAGAGGTTATTTCTGAAATAAAGTTAGCTCAAGCCGAAAAAAGAAGAATTATTGCAGTAGGAACAACAGTAGTGAGAACCCTTGAGTTTATTGCAAGAAAAGGATTTATTCCTTATAAAGGTTTTTGTGATCTTTATATTTATCCAGGGTTTAATTTTCAAGTAGTTTCAGCGATGATTACCAATTTTCATCTCCCTAAATCTTCTCTTCTTCTTTTAGTTTGTGCTTTTGCTGGAAGATCCTTAATTTTTAAAGCCTATGAAGAAGCTATTAAAAGAAAATATCGATTTTATTCTTATGGAGACGCAACTTTTATAATATAAAAAATAAAATGACTTACAAATCTCCTCTTTATTTCGTAATTTTACTTGGTCTTGTTAGTCTTTTTTCTGATATGACCTATGAAGGAGCAAGAAGTATTACTGGTCCTTATCTTTTTTACTTAGGTGCAGGGGCTGCAGTAGTTGGATTTGCTTCAGGTTTTGGAGAATTTATAGGTTATGGTCTAAGACTTTTTTCTGGCTGGCTTGCAGATAAAACTAAGAAGTATTGGGGTTTGATGTTTATAGGATATGCTTTAAATCTTCTTTCAGTTCCTGCGCTTGCTTTGGTTAACTCATGGGGACTTGCTGTGCTATTAATTATTTTAGAAAGAACTGGAAAAGCTTTAAGAACTCCTGCAAGGGATACGCTTCTTTCCTATGCTACTTTTAAAATGGGAAGAGGATTAGGTTTTGGAATACATGAGGCTATGGACCAAATAGGTGCTTTTGTAGGTCCTCTAATCGTTGCTTTAGTTTTTTATCTAAAAATGGGATATAAACCTGCTTTTTTAGTTTTATTAATTCCTGCTCTTATAGCCCTTTCACTTCTTACTTTTGCCAGAATAATTTATCCAGCTCCTCAAAAGTTTGAAAAAGGTTTCTTAGAGTTAGAAACTAAAGGGTTTTCTAAATCCTTTTGGTGGTATCTTTTAGGAATGTGCCTTGTAGGAGCAGGTTTTGTAGATTTCCCTCTTATAGGATATCATTTAGAAAAGACTTCTATTCTTTCCAAAGATTGGATTCCAATTCTTTATGCCTTAGCTATGGGAGTTGATGCTTTCTCAGCAATTTTCTTAGGTCTTCTTTTTGACAGAATAGGGCTTAAAGCGGTAATTCTTGCTATTATTCTTTCCTTGGGTGCTATTCCACTAACTTTTTTAGGAGGAATTATTTTAATTTTCTTAGGGATGATTTTGTGGGGTATAGGGCTTGGAGCTCAAGAGTCTATTATGAGAGCTGTTATTGCTCAGCTTGTGCCTATAGAAAAAAGAGGCGTTGGCTACGGTATTTTTAATACTTTTTTTGGACTTTTTTGGTTTGTAGGAAGCTTTCTCTTAGGTTTTCTTTATGATTTTTCTATCTTAGCTTTAGTTGCTTTTTCAGTCACTTTTCAAGCTTTATCTATCCCCTTCATCCTAAAAGTAGCTAAAACAGCTTAAATATAAAACTCTCTTGACAAGATAAAGAAATAATATTACTTTAAATTTTTTAGAAAATAATAAAATTTTCAGGAGGAGGTTAAAAATGGCAGTTTGGAAATGTAATTCCTGTGGAGCAACAAAAGAAAGTAGATGTAAACCCAAAAAATGTCCTCAGTGTGGAGCTGAAGGAAGTATGGTTAAAGAGGAAGCTAAAGAAGATACACCTAAGAAAGGTGCTAAAAGAAAGAAGAGTTAAAAATATTTATGCTTGTTGGTACTTGGAATATAAACTCAATCAAAATAAGAAAAGAACAAGTTGAAAAATTACTCTCAGAAAGATCTATTGATATTTTAGCCCTTCAAGAAACAAAGGTAAAAACAGAAGAATTTCCTACTTTTATTTTTAAAAAATTAGGATATGAAGTTTATCATCAGGGAGGAAAAGGAAGAAATGGAGTAGCAATACTTTCTAAATTTAAGGCTGAAGAAATTATAATAGGATTTAAGGGATTAAAAGAAGAAGATCAATTTCCAGATGTTAAAGAAAGAATAATTGGGGTGAAATTTTCATCTCCAAATATAAAAGAATATTGGGTATTTTCTGTTTATATACCTAATGGAAGCCCTGTTAATTCCGATTACTACTTTTATAAGCTTCAATTTTTGTGGAAATTTAGAGAATTTTTAGAAGCAAATTTTTCTGTAGATCATCCTCTTATTATTATGGGAGATTTTAATGTAGCACCAGAAGAAATAGATGTATATGACCCAGAGATATTAAGAGAAAGTATCTGTTTTACAGAGAGAGAAAGAAAAGCTTTCAAAGCACTTCTTGGATTCGGATTAGTAGATGCTTTAAGATTGAAATATCCGGAAAAAAGCGGGATTTTTACCTGGTGGGATTATCAATTTTCAGCTTTTAATAAAAATCAAGGAATGAGACTTGATCATATTTTAATCACATCAGTTTTAATTGATAAATTAGAAAATGTATGGGTAGAAAAAATTCCAAGGAGTTGGAAAAAGCCTTCTGACCACGCCCCAGTTTTAGCTGAGTTTAAGATATAAAATCATAGAGTTTCCCAATTTAAGCAATTTGGACAAACCCAAGTAACTCCTGTTCTGGTAAAAAGTTTTTGATGTTCTATAAAACATCTTTGACATATCGTAAATTCACAATGAGTGCATATATAACAGAGTGGACTTTCCTCTCCACAAAAATCACAAATACCAGGAGCAAGCTTTTTCTTTTTTCTTTTTTCCTTTTCCATCCTAAGTGCATCTAAGATTAAATTTTTGAACCAGCTTTTATTTTCAAATAACTATCAATTTTTACTGTTTTTCTTTCTTTAAATTCTTGCTGTTTTCCTAAATTCCAGTTTTGAATAGGTCTAAAATATCCAACTACTCTTGAATAAATTTCACAGGGAATAGCCTTAATTTTTTTAGTTTCCTCTTTTATTTTTTCCATTTTTTAACCCTCCTCCATTTTTAAGAAATTTTTTTATAGGCTTTTTCTGGCAATTTAGTTAATAAAGAGAGCGGAACTTCTATCTCAATTCCAAACTTTTCTATTTCTTCATCCTTATGAGGATAAGGACAAAATTCGTGTTTTCCAGGAAGATATCCATGGATAGGGCATACAGAAAAGGTAGGTGTGATTGAGAAATAGGGTAGTCTAAAATTTTCAACTATAGTTCTTACCAAATCTTTCACAATTTTTCTATCTGCTATTTCCTCTCCCACAAAAAGATGAACTACTGTGCCACCTGTGAAAAGAATCTGCAAATCGTCTTGATGGGTAAGAATTTCAAATATATCATCCGTATAATTTACAGGTAAATGACAAGAATTAGTATAATAGGGAGCAGAATCAGTGCCAGCTGTTTTTATTCTGGGAAACTTCTTCTTATCTATTTTAGCAAGTCTGAAGCTTGCTCCCTCAGCTGGCGTCGCTTCAAGGTTATAAAGATTTCCTGTTTCTTGTTGAAAATCTGCAAGTTTATCTCTCATAAATTTTAATACCTTTATAGCAAACTGTTTTGCACTCTCATCATAGATTGGTTTACCTAAAAAGTTAAGACACATTTCATTCATTCCAACAACTCCAATAGTAGAAAAATGGTTTGCCCAGTATTGTCCTCTTGCTTGTTTAACACTTTCTAAATAAAATTTTGAGTAAGGATAGAGCCCCTTCTCAGTAAAATCTTCTATTACTTTTCTTTTAATTTCTAAAGAAATTTTAGCTAAATTCATTAAAGATTCCAATCTTTCAAAGAATTCTTCCTCACAAGTAGAAAGATAACCAATCCTTGGAAGATTAATGGTAACCACACCTATTGAACCTGTAAGGGGTGCTGCTCCGAACAATCCACCACCTCTTTTTCTTAATTCTCTTTGATCCAGACGAAGCCTACAACAATTGAATGAAATTTGTCCTAAAGAATGAACAAAAAGATGATTTCTTTCAAGTTCAATGTCATAAAATTCTTTTAATTCTTCATACTTTCGAATTTTTATTTCTTCTACTCTCACTAAATAGATATCACTATTTTTAATCTTTAAGCTTTCCTCAGTATGGGCATTATATTTTTCTTTCACTTCTGCTTTTGAATGTTGTAGATAAATTCCTTGGCTTTTCTCTTCTACTTTATAAGTCACTGGTTTTCCAATAAGAGAAAAAAGCAAAACTAAATCTCGAGACAATTCTAAATCGTTCAAATGAATTTCTTTCCTTCTTTCGTAGCCATCACCTCTGAAATAGAACTCAAGAAAACTTTCAATGACACTTTTCGGACTATTAAATAAAATTTGAGGCAATCTTCCATATTTCCTGAAACCTGCTCTGTAAAGCTTTCTTGCTATTTCGGCATTATACACATAGAGGTAGTAAGTATTATATCGTGGATCCTGCTTCTTATAAGTAGGGAGATTAAACACTTTTCTAATCAAACATTTAATCTCTTCTAAATTTTTCTGGTCTCCAGTTTTGAAAGTAAATTGCATCCCTCTTGGTTCGCCAAAATGAGTAGATCCTTTTCTACTTTCGAATAAATAATTCCCGTCTACTACAAAATAGCCTAAGATTTTAGCTAAATCCTCATCCAACACAAGATCCTCAATTTTTTGATACTCCTTGGAGAAAATACTTTCATCTGCTCGTTTAAGGGTTAAAAGATAGTCTCCTTTTTGAAGATCTTTTGCAAATTTCATTTTGATTCCTTCTGGTGTATAAACTGGAACAGGATGCTTAAAAGAAAAGAGAGAAAATTTTCCATCTTCTGTAATAACTTCCACAGCTTTGTCATCTTTAATTTTTAAAAATCTTTTTACTGGAACCCATTCTAATTTTAAAGTTTGGGGATTTAAAGATAAAACTTCCAAATTTCCTTCTTTTTTGCATTCTGCCCATCCCTCTTCATCAAATTCACCGTTTTTGTAATTTTCAGCCACTTCTTTAATTGAAAGTCTTTTTATTTTCTTTGAATTTCTAATTAAAATTTCTTCGTTTGCTTCCAAACACATACTCCTTGCATCTTCTGGATCCATATCTGAATTGACAAAATTTGCAAAATAAGGTATTCCGTACTTTCTTGTCATCTCCCAGAGAGGCTCATACTCCGGATTATCCCAATCAAAATCTTTCGTTATGTTATAAGTAGGTATGGGGAAGGTAAAAATTCTTCCCTTAGCATCTCCTTCCATCATCAGTTCGCAAAAAGCTCTATTTATCATAGACATCTCTTTATGAAATTCTTCATATACTTCATCCTTAGGTTTCCCTCCTAAGATTACATTAGTATTTGCAAAAAGTTTTGAAGGCTTTAAATCAAAAGTAAGATTGGTAAAAGGCACTTGAAATCCTGTTCTTGTTGGCACATTCATATTGAACAAAAACTCTTGCATACATTGTTTTACATCCTCATAACTCAACTTGTCATATCTTACAAATGGAGCTAAAAGTGTGTCAAAGTTAGAAAAAGCTTGTGCACCTGCGCAATTTCCACACCACAAAGCTTTTCCATTTCTTCTTACATAAAGAGTATGGTTTGGCACTTCTAAACAAAAAACCTTTCCTGAATATTTTATTTTTTTGATGCCTGGGTTTGAAGAAACTTTAGTAAATTTATCTTTCCATATAGGAAGAAAATGGTTTCTATAATCAAAATTCTGAGCAGAAACAAATTTAAATGAATTTTCACCTTTTTCTTTAACAAGCATTCGATGCCCTGGAGTAACCAAAAGATCAACCTCATCTCCTTTAAAATGATAAAGCTCACCGTCAAAATCATACTCGTAAAACCTATAAGGTTCTTGAAGCTCAATTTCATTAGTCTCTGGATTTAAAGTAAAAACCTTCTCACCTGGTTTTACTTCATAAAAATATTTCCAACCATTTTCAGTAAGAACTTGGGTGTCTTCGCTATAACATTCACCTTGTAATGTATACATAAAATTTACTATTTGACCTAATGCTGCCCTAAAATGTTTAGGGGGTTTGCTTTCTACCTTTCCAGAAACCCCACCAAAACCTTTTAGTAACAAATCATAAAGATCCCATCCACAGCAGTAAGCTCCAAGAATTCCAAGATCATGTATATGAAAATCTCCTTCTTTATGAGCCCTTGCAACCTCTTCTGGATAAAGTTTTTCTAACCAATAACGAGCAATAATAGAAGAAGACACATGAAAGTTTAGTCCTTGAAGACTGAATCCCATGTTAGAATTTTCTTTTACTCTCCAATCTTCTTCACCCAAATATTCTTCAATTAAATTTGTTCCATCAACTAAAGCCTTTCCAATTTCTCTTGCTTGACGCCTTTTTTCACGATAAAGGATATAGGCTTTAGCAACTTCATGAAAACCCATTTCCATTAAAGTTTTTTCAACTACATCTTGAATGGTTTCTACATGAGGAATGTCTCCCTTCTTAAAATATTGCCTATAAAGATAAAGAGCCACAGCATCAGCAACTCTTTCAGCATCAGCTTTAGTGCCTATATTGGTAGCCTTCATAGCTTTATAAATAGCATTGATAATTCTAAACCTTGAAAAGGGAACCACCTTACCACTTCTTTTTCTAACTAATGGCTCCATATTACCTCCATTTTAATACAATATTTTGTGGTACTTTTAAATTTTTGCTACAAAATATTGTATCAGATTTTTAAAATATGTCAAAAATTAATTTTGGCAAATAATCGGATTAATTATAATTTTTTAAAATTTTATTTTAAGTTATTTTTGAGCTATTTATAATTTTTTGTTTTTTTATTAAATTTTACTTAGAGCTATAAAGATTTTTAATTTGGCAGATTTTTAAAAATACTTGTAAAAAATAAAAAAATGGTTTAACTTTTCAAAAGCTATGTTTGAAAGTTTAAGTGATAGATTAGAGTCAGTTTTTAAAAAATTTAGAGAAAAAGGGAAACTTGATTCTGATGATATAAAAAAAGGATTAAGAGAGGTTCGTTTAGCTTTATTAGAAGCAGATGTAAATTATAAAGTAGTTAAAGATTTTATAAGCCGTGTTGAAAATAGAGCTCTTTCTTCTGAGGTAATTGAAAGCTTAACTCCTTTTCAGCAAATAATAAAAATAGTCTATGAAGAGCTTGTAAAAACTTTAGGAGGAGAAGCAAAAGGATTAGATCTTGGAGGTGCCAAACCAGCTAAAATCCTTTTAGCTGGACTTCAAGGTTCTGGTAAAACTACAACTGCAGCTAAACTTGCAAAATTTTTAAAAAAGAAGGGTCATCATCCTTTACTCGTTTCTGCCGATATTTATCGTCCTGCAGCAATTGAGCAATTGAAAATTCTTGCTCAAAAAGTTGAAGTCCCCTTTTATGAACCAAAGTCTAACGAAAAACCTTTAGAGATAGTTAAAAATGCTATAGAAATGGCTAAAGAAAATGGAAGAGACATTGTTATTATTGATACTGCAGGAAGACTTCATATTGATGAAGATTTAATGCAAGAGCTTATAGAACTGAAAAAGACTTTTAATCCTTCAGAAGTTTTACTTGTTGCTGATGCAATGATGGGACAAGATTCGGTAAATGTAGCTAAAATCTTTAATGAAAGGGTAGGGTTAACAGGTATAATTCTTACCAAAATAGAAGGAGATGCCAGAGGAGGTGCAGCTCTTTCTATAAAAGAGGTTACAGGATGTCCTATCAAATTCTTAGGAACTGGAGAAAAACTTGATGCCTTTGAGGTATTTTATCCAGAAAGACTTGCAGGAAGAATCCTTGGAATGGGAGATATACTTACTCTTATAGAAAAAGCTCAAGAAGCCTTTGATTTAAAGAAGGCTAAAGAATTAGAAAGAAAAATAAAAAAATTAGAGTTTGATCTGGAAGATTTGAGGGAACAACTTCGACAAATGAGAAAGCTTGGTTCAGTGAAAGATTTACTTGAGTTTTTACCTGGTATAGGGAGAAAATTAAATGAGATAGAATTTGATGAAAAAGAGCTTATAAAAATGGAAGCTATTATAAATTCTATGACTAAAGAAGAAAGAAAAAATCCGAGAATTATAAATGCAAGTAGAAAAAGAAGAATAGCTAAAGGAAGTGGTACTACAGTACAAGATGTGAATAAACTTTTGAGAAGTTATGAAGAAATGTTAAAATTGCTTAAGCAAATGAGAGCTCCTGGTAGATTTCAAAGCATGATAAGAAGACTTATAGGAATGTAATTTAAGATTGCCAAAAATAAAAGAGATGTTAAAATAGAAAAACTTCTAAAATTATATTTAAGGAGGGGAAGATAAGTGCCTGTAAGAATTAGATTAATGAGATTTGGCAGAAAGAAAAGACCCTTTTACAGAGTTGTTGCTGCAGATTCCCGTGCACCAAGAGATGGTAAATTTTTAGATATTTTAGGTTACTATGATCCTTTAAAAGAACCTTTTGAATTTAAAGTAGATGAAGAGAAAGTAAAAAAATGGCTTGAAAGAGGGGCTGAGCCTACAGAAACAGTAAGAGCCCTTTTAAAAAGGATAGGGATAAAAGTGGATAAGGAAGCCTAAACAAGAGAGCTGAAAAGGGGGTCAGGAATGAGTAAACTTAAAGACTTAGTGGAGCATATTGCTAAGGTACTGGTGGATAATCCAGATGCTGTACAAATTAATGAAATAGAAGGAGAGCAGACTTCTGTAATTGAACTAAAGGTAGCAAAAGAAGATCTTGGAAAGATCATTGGAAAAGAAGGAAGAACAGCAAAGGCAATTAGAACTATTCTTGGAGCTGCTTCAAGTAAGCTTCGTAAAAGGGTAGTGTTAGAAATTATTGAATAGTGCTAATACCTGTTGCTAAAGTATTAACTACTCACGGATTAAAAGGAGAGTTAAAAATCTCTCCTTTACTTTCTCATTCAGAAATTTTCTTCAAAATAAAAAAATTTTATCTTCATAAAAATAAAGAAAGCCCTTTAGAAATAGAGAAAATAAGGAAAGGACCAGGTTATAATATCTATCTTGTTAAATTTAAAAATGTAGATTTTGAAGAAGCTCAAACATTAATAAAAAAAATACTCTATATTGATCCTGAAGAACTTCCGGCTTTAGAAGATGACGAATTTTATTATTATCAAATTATTGATTTTGAAGTAAAAGATATTAATAATTTTTCTTGGGGGAAAGTTAAAGAGATAATGCCTATGGGAGAATATGAACTTATCTTAGTTAAAAATGAAAAGGGGGAAGAATTTTATATTCCTTTGGTAAAAGAATATGTAGAAGAGGTGGATTTTAATTCTAAAATTATTCGAGTAAAAGATATAAAAGATCTGGTTGAGAGTCAAAAGATTTAACATTTGCATCTTATGCAATGCAAATAGATGTAATAACGATCTTTCCTGAATATTTTGAATCACCTTTAAAAATTGGTCTTCTTGGTAAGGCTTTAAAAAAAGGGATTATAAAAATAAATCTATATAACCTTCGGGACTTTACCGAAGATAAACATAAGGTAGTTGATGACGCACCATTTGGCGGTGGAGAGGGGATGGTTTTTAAACCTGAGCCTCTTTATAAAGCAATTTCTCATATTAAAAATTTAGACCCCTCAGCTTGGATAATATATCTTTCTCCACAAGGAGAAGTTTTAAACCAAAAAATAGCTGAAAGGCTTTCTAAAAAGGAACATCTTGTTCTTATATGTGGAAGATATGAGGGAATTGATGAAAGGATAAGGGCTAATTTTATTGATGAAGAGATTTCTATAGGTGATTATGTAGTTTTTGGAGGAGAAGTAGCAAGTTTGGTTCTCATAGAAACTTTAGCAAGACTTATTCCTGGAGTTGTTGGCAAAAAAGATTCAGTTGAAAAAGAATCTTTTTCAACTGGGCTTTTAAAATATCCCTGTTATACTCGCCCAAGAAATTTTATGGGATATGAAGTTCCAGAAATTCTTTTAAGTGGAAATCATGCTGAAATAGAAAAATATAGAAGAAAGCTCTCCTTAGAGATAACCCTTAAAAGAAAACCCTATTTATTTAAATCAGTAGAACTTACAGAGGAAGATAGAAAATTTTTAGCAGAACTATTAAAATCTCAACGCCTTTATATTTTTTTAGTTCATTATCCAGTTTTTAATAAAAAGGGAGAAAAAATAGCTTCAGCTATAACTAATCTTGACCTTCACGACTTATCAAGACTTGCAAGGACTTACGGGGTAAAAGGTGTTTTTATTATTCAGCCCTTAGAAGATCAAAGAAAATTGGCAGAAGAATTAATTGAATATTGGTTAAATAAAAAGGGAGCTCAATATAATCCTTTAAGAAAATCAGCTATAGAGCTTATAAAATTATTTGAAACTTTAGATTCAGCTATTTCAGAAGTAGAAAAAATAGAAGGTGAAAAACCGGTACTTTTAGGGACAGATGCCTCTCCTAAAAGAAAGTATATAAGCTGTGAAGAGGTAAGAAAGATTTTATGGGAAAAACCTGTGGTGTTGGTTTTAGGAACAGCTTGGGGTCTTTGTGATGAGGTGCTTGATAGATGTGATTACTTTTTAGAGCCTATTTGGGGAAGACTTGATCCTTATAATCACCTTTCGGTTCGCTCTGCAGCCTCTATTTTTATAGACAGAATTCTTGGTATTTACAGTTTTTATAAAAAATAAAATTATCGCACTTACGAAGTGCGAAAGGAGGGTTTATGTCTTATAAGATAGAGATTAAAATAACAGGGATGAGTTGTGAGCATTGTGTAAAAAGAGTAAAAGAAGCTTTATCAAAAATTGAAGGGGTAAAGGAGGTATCTGTAGATTTATATTCAGCAAAGGGATACATAATTAGTGAAAAAGAAATACCCCTTAGTCTTATAAAGGAGGTTTTGGAAAGGGAAGGATATGGAATTAAAGAATAGTTAAGGAGCTTATATGGAAAATAAAGAATATAAAAGATCTTTTATAGTAACAGGGTTAACCTGTATAAATTGTGTTCGAAGAGTAGAAAAAGCTTTAAAAAGTATTGAGGGGGTTAAGTTTGCTTCGGTAAATTTAGCTACCTCAACTGGATTTATAATTTCAGAAAGAGAAATTACTTTTAAGGAGATTGAAGAAGCTGTTAAGTCTGCAGGTTATGGAGTTTCAGAAGAGAAATTAGAGGATATAGAAAAAAAGCGGTATTCACAAAATAAAAAGAACTTAATCATTGCTTGGTTTTTTACGGGTCCTTTAATCATTTTAATGAGTTTACATATGTTTTCTCATCATAAAATTCCTTACTTTTCCTTTTTAGAGGCTTTTTTAGGTGGTGCAGTTATTTTTTATGCAGGGAAAAGTACTTTAAGAAGTGCTTACATAGCTCTTAGTCATAAACATTCCAATATGGATGTTCTTGTGTCTATAGGAGCTTTTGTATCTTGGCTAACTTCAATTTTAGAGATCCTAAGATTTCCTATAATGTCTTTTGGTGCTTTAGGTGCCATGATAATGGCATTTCATGTTACAGGAAGGTTTATTGAAACCTACATTCGGGATAGAGCTGCTAAAGAATTAAAGGATCTTCTAAAATTACAAGCCAAAGAAGTAAGGATTTTAGAGGGGGAAAGTGAAATATATGTTCCTATTAAGGCAGTTAAAAAGGATTCTATAGCGGTAGTTAAACCTGGAGAAAAAATTCCTATTGATGGAATTATAATTGAGGGTAAATCTCTTATAGATGAATCCACAATTACTGGAGAACCTATTCCTGTTTTAAAGAAAAAAGGAGATGAAGTTATAGGTGGGGCTTTTAATTTATCAGGACCTTTAAAGATAAAAATTACTCAGGTAGGAGAAGATACTTATCTTTCAAAAATGATCAAATTAATTTTGGAAGCTCAGGGGACAAAAGTTCCTATCCAAGCTTTTGCAGATAAAATTACTAATATATTTGTGCCTTTAGTGATAATTTTATCTATTTTGTCTGCAACCTTTTGGTATTTTAATTTTTATAAACTTTATCCTTATTTAGAAAAAATTAAAAATTTTTTACCATGGATAATCTTAACTCATAATTCCTTATCCTTTTCTGTTTTTGTTTTTATTTCTACTTTAATTATTGCGTGTCCTTGTGCACTTGGATTAGCAACCCCTATGGCACTTATAAAAGCTACTGGATTGGCAGGAAAAAAGGGACTTTTGATAAAAAATGCAGAGGCTATTCAAACCTCAAAGGAACTTAAAGTAATTCTTACTGACAAAACAGGAACATTAACAGAAGGAAATCCAAAGGTAGTTGAGCACAATTTAAGTGAAGAACTTCTTAAAATAGTTGCAAGCATTGAGAAAAATTCTCATCATCCTTTAGCTAATGCAATAAGTAAACTCACAGAAAATTATTTAGAAATAGAAAAAATAGAAGAAATTGCAGGAGAGGGGATAAAGGGGGTTTACAAAGGTAAAGAATATTTCATTGGGAAACCCAAAGATGATAAAATTTATGAATCCCTTTTAAAAGATGGAAAGATAATTATAGAAGTAAGAGAAAATAATAAGATTTTAGGTTATTTAGCTATAGAAGACCCTATAAGAGAAGATTCTTATAAAGCTATTCAAAAATTAAAATTTCTGGGAATAAAAATAGTTATGGTAACAGGAGACAATTATGAAACTGCAAATTTTGTTGCCAAAAAACTTGGTATAGAGGAAGTCTTTGCTCGCATAAAACCTGATGAAAAGCTTAATATAGTTAGAAAATATCAAGGTTTAGAGAATAAAGTAGCTTTCATAGGTGATGGAATAAATGATGCGCCAGCTTTAAAAGGAGCAGATATAGGGATAGCTATAGGTTCAGGAACAGATCTTGCTATAGAAAGTGCAGATATAATAATTATTAAAGGAGGGATTTCAAAAGTGGTTGATATGGTTATTCTTTCTCAAAAAACCTTCTCTATAATAAAACAAAATTTATTTTGGGCATTTTTTTATAATTTAATAGCTATACCCATTGCTATGATGGGATTTTTAAACCCGCTCATAGCTGAGATAGCTATGATTTTTAGTTCTATAAATGTTACTTTAAATTCTTTAAGAATAAAGGTTCTTTAAGAATAAAAATGGCATGTTATAGTTTAAAAAGTGCGAACTTAAAATTATTGAAATAGCAGGAGGGAAAAATGAGGAAAATTAAAAAAGTTCTTATTGCTAATAGAGGGGTTCCAGCCGTAAGAATTATGAATACTTGTAGAGATAAAAGAATAAAAACAGTTGCTATTTATAGCACACCTGATAGACTTTCCTACCATGTATTTTTAGCAGATGAAGCAGTTCATATTGGAGAGGGTCCTCCTCAGGAATCTTATCTAAATATGGAAAAAATTATTAAAGCAGCTTTAGAAAGAGGTTGTGATGCTATTCATCCAGGATGGGGTTTTTTAGCAGAAAATCCAGATTTTGCAGAAATGGTTGAGTCAGCTGGTCTTATTTGGGTGGGACCTCCTGCAGAGGTAATTCGTTTAATGGGAGATAAAATAAGAGCAAAAAAAATTGCTCAAAGAGCTAATATTCCAACAATTCCAGCATTATTGAAAGTAAATACAGTAGAAGATATTCTTAAATGGATGGAGGAAGAAGAAATTGAATTTCCTATAATGATTAAAGCAGCCGCAGGTGGTGGTGGGAAAGGAATGGTAAGGGTTGATAGAAAAGAGGCACTTCCTTTATCTCTTGAAAAGGCTAAATCTGAAGCCAAAAAAGCTTTCGGAGACGATACCGTTTTTGTAGAAAAATATATTCAAGGAGGAAGACATATTGAAGTTCAAATATGTGGAGATAAATATGGAAAAATAGTTCATCTTTACGAAAGAGAATGTACTATTCAGAGAAGGAATCAAAAAATCTTAGAAGAGGCTCCCTCTCCAAGCATTAATGATGATTTAAGACAAGAAATATGCTTTACTGCTATAAGGTTTATGAGAGAAATTGGCTATTCCTCTGTCGGAACAGTAGAATTTTTGTTTGATCCTAAAACTAAAAAATTTTACTTTTTAGAGGTTAACACAAGACTTCAAGTAGAACATGGAATAACAGAACTTGCAACAGGACTTGATATAGTAGGTCTTATGTTTGATATTGCAGAGGGTAAAAGACTTCCTTTTTCTCAGGAAGATATCGTTCCTAACAGACATGCTATTGAAGTAAGAATTAATGCAGAAGACCCCAAAAATTTTAATCCTTCCTTTGGAACTATTACCAGACTTGAAATTCCACAAGGACCAGGCATAAGAGTATCTTCTGGAGTTTATGAGGGAGCAGAAGTTCCACCTTATTATGATTCTCTTATAATGCTTGTCATGTCCGCAGGAGCAGATAGAAACGAAGCAATAAGAGTTATGGATAGAGCATTAAGTAGAGGATTGAGAGTGGAAGGAATTAAAACTACAGCTCCTTTGCTTTTGAGTATTATTAGACATCCAGAATTTATTAAAGGAAATTTTTCAACTAGATTTATTGAAGAACATTATGAAGAGTTGCTTTCTATGTTTAAAGAAAAAACTCCTGATGATGAAGTATTAAAAATAGCTCAATATATAGCTGAAATATCAGCTCTCGGACCCCAGAGTTGGATGTAAGAAAAGAAGGAGGTGGGGCATGAGTTATATATTTGTAAAACCAGGAATGAGCCCAAAGGAAATAGTTAAAAAAGTAAGGGAACTTCCAGGAGTATGTTTTGTTTCTGTAGGTATGAGAGATGCAGGGCAATCGGATTATAAAAATCGTTTAAGAATGTATGATCTTAAAACTTTAGCTCCTTATTATAATGAAATGGGGCTTTTTGCAGCAGAATGTCATGGTGGAGCAAGATGGCATGTTGGAATAATGAATAGGAGAGAGAGTCCCTTTGAAGAAATAGAAATTTTGAGAAAGCTTATGCCTAATGTTTTACTTCAAACACTTATTCGTGAAACTAATATGTGGGGATATCGTCCTTATCCTAAAAATATAATTGAATATGTAGTTGAAAGGGTAGATATTGATGTGTGGAGATGTTTTTCTTTTCTCAATGATGTCAGAAATATGAGAACAGTTGCAGAAGTGGTTATGAAAAGGGGTAAACTTTTTGAACCAGCAATTTCTTATACTGTTGCTCCATGGTTTGATACTAAATATTATATGAAAGTGGTAGATGAAATTGTTGCTCTTTGCGGAGGTACAGATGAAATAATCTTATGTATTAAAGATATGGCAGGTGTTGGTACAGTTACTTCTATAACAGAATTGATAGATGCTATAAAACAAAAGTATCCAGATTTAGTGATTAATTATCATAGACACATTACAGATGGACTTGCAATGCCAGTTTTACTTGCAGCAGCTAAAGCAGGAGCAAAAATCCTTGATGTAGAGGAAGATACCTTAGTAAGATTTTATGGTCATCCGCCAATTTTAGGAGTAGAAGCTTTGTTAAGAGAGCACGGAATTCCGGTCAATTTAAATAGAAAAATAGCAGAAAAGGCTGTAGAAAAAGTAAGGGAGTGGATAAGAGATTATGAATGGGCAGAATCACCTTTTAAAGGATTTGATCACATGGTAACTAAACATAAAATGCCTGGAGGGGCTTTCCCAAGTTCATTTGAACAAGCTGAAAAAGGAGGATTTTTACATTATATGCCTTATATTTTAAGAGTAATGTCTCTCTATAATCAAATTGTAAAATATTTTGATGTAACTCCAGGTTCACAAATTACTTGGGTAACCTGTTGTGGTATAGTAAATAGATACGCTAAGGAAGCTGGAGAAGAAGGGGTAAAACATGTAATAAGACTTCTTGAGAAATTTGTAGAGGAAAAAAACCAAGATTTTTCTGCTATGGAACCAGAAGAACAAGAAGAGTTATTGCAATTATTTAGAAATGCTCCTGGTGATTTTAAAAATTTAATTCTTGGACACTATGGTAGACTTCCTGTAGGCTGGCCTGATGAATGGGTTTATAAAAGCACCTTCGGAGATGAATGGCAAGAAAAAATTAAAGAAAGAAAAGAAACATCGCCCTTAGAGGCAATTCCAGACGAAAATTTAGATATTTTAAGAAAACAACTTGAAACTGAGCTTGGAAGACCAGCTACAGAGGAAGAATTTATCCTTTATTTAATGCATCCCAAAGATGCTATTGATTTTATTAAATTTAGAGAAAAATATGGAGATGCACCGTTAGTTTTACCTACTAAGGTTTGGAGAGAAGGACTCAAAAAACCAGGAGATAAAGTAGAATTTGAATATGAAGGAAAACCTTACTGCATTGAACTTGTTTCTATAGGTGCAGAAAACGATGGGGTTATTCATGTAGTTTTAAAGGTAAATAATAAAACAAGAGTTTTTGAGGTGAAAACACCAAAAGCCAAAAAAGAAGAAATTAGAAAAGCAGTTAAACCAAATGAAATAGGAGCTCCTATTAGTGGAACTGTATGGAGAATAGGGAATCCAAAAAGAGGAGCTCTTAAGCCAGGAGATATTGTGCATAAAGGTGAAGAAATTGCAAATTTAGAATCTATGAAAATGGAAAATCCCATCATTGCACCCTTTGATGCTCAAATAGTAGAAATCTGTGTTAAGCTCAATCAGAGGGTAGAAGAAGGACAACTTCTTTTTGTATTACAACCTATTGAGACTGCAAAAATTGAAGAGCCTGAAGTTAGAATAGAAAACCTGCCCCATTAAAAATTTACAAAAGGAGGTATAAAGAGTGAAAATTTTTAAATTACTTACGGTTGTTATTCTATTTGTGATAATGTTTTTTTATAATGCCTTAGCAGAAGAATATGTTACAGAGGTAAAAGAAAGAACCTTAATTCTTCCTCATTGTAATAAGCTAATAGGAATTATAGCTGCTAAAAGTTTTAAATGTAAAGCTGCAGCTTGCCAAGGAGGAAAAATTGTTTTCGGGAGAGATTTTGTAATTGAAACAACTCCTCAAGCTTTGGGAGATGGTCTTGCTGATATGTTAGTTACTGCTCTTGCAAATACAGGGTGTTTTAAAGTAGTTGAGAGAGAGGTTTTAGAGGAAGTAAAACAAGAACTTGAACTAATGGGAGTTACTCCCAAACAAACTTTAAAGGCTGCAGATTTTATTATAACAGGCGCAGTAACTGCTTTGGAGTTAAATGCTTCAGGAGCAAGTGGTGGAGGATTAATTATTCCTCTTCCTTGGAAATTTGGAGGAGGGTTAAAACTTGGAAAAGCAAAAGCTCATATAGCTCTTGATATGAGAATAGTTAGAGTTAAAGATGCTGAGATACTTTCTGCTAAAACAGTAGAGGGGAAGTCAGAAAGATGGAAATTCGGAGTTGCAGCAGGGGGTCTTTTTGGAAGTACAGTAGGTGGTGGTTGGTTTGAAGCAGTTAAAAATACACCCTTAGAAGAGGCAACTAGAGACCTTATAGCTCAAGCAGTAACCTTAATTGTAAATGAATTAAAATCACAAGCTCCTAATGTAATTATTGAACAAAGAGAAATAAAAGGTGAATAGGAATATTTAAATTTTTAGAAACTTGACAAATTAAAAATTTGTCATAAAGTTAAGGTGCTTTATTAAAAATGGGAGGGAAAGTTATGTCCTCAATTTTTACTACCCAAACCCCTTGGGTAAAAAAAGAGGAAATTAAAAGAGAATGGTATATAGTTGATGCCAAAGATAAAATATTAGGAAGACTTGCTTCAAAATTAGCTTATATATTGCAAGGAAAACACCGCCCAGATTATACTCCTCATGTAGACCAAGCTGACTTTATAGTAGTAATTAATGCTGAGAAAATAAAACTTACAGGAAAAAAGCTTGATCAAAAAGTTTATTGGCGCCATTCTGGATATATGGGAGGTCTTAAATTGGAAACTGCTCGTAAACTTTTAGAAAGGAAACCAGAGCAGTTAATTTATTTAGCAGTAAAAAGAATGCTTCCAAGAAATAGGATGAGAAAAAAGCTTTTAAAAAAGCTTAAAATATATGCAGGAGAAAGTCATCCCCATACAGCCCAAAATCCTAAACCTTTAGAAATTTAGGAGGTGGGAAATAAAATGGAAAGAATTTATGCTACTGGGAAAAGGAAAACAGCAGTGGCAAGAGTTTGGATATTCCCTGGAAATGGAGAGGTAATTGTAAATGATAAACCATATAAAGAATATTTTTATGATCATATTGTAGCTGAAGATATTATTTTAGCTCCCTTCAGAATTTGTAATCTTCTTGGGAAATTTAATGTAAAATGCACAGTTGAAGGTGGAGGAAAATCAGCCCAGGCTGAAGCTATAAGACATGGGATAGCCAGAGCTTTAGTTTCTTATATGCCAGATTTAAAACCTATCCTCAAAAAAGCTGGATTTCTTACTCGTGATCCTCGAGAAAAAGAGAGAAAGAAATACGGACTTAGAGGAGCAAGAAGAGGACAACAATACTCTAAACGTTAAATTTTTGTGGTCAAAGTAGCTATCATAGGAGCAACTGGATATACAGGTTTAGAATTAATTAGACTTGCTGAAAACCATCCTTATCTTAATATTTCACTAATTACTTCAAGAGACAAAGCTGGCAAAAGTTTAAAAGAAGTTTTTAACTGGAGTGGGAAGTACGCTAATTTAATATTTAAAGAGCCAGTTATTGAAAAAATTACAAATGAAGTAGAATTAGCATTTTTATGTGTTCCCTCTGGAGAAGCACAGCAATTTGCTTATGCTTTTCTTAAAAAAGGAATAAAAGTTATAGACTTTTCAGCAGACTTTAGATTTAAAAATGTTCAAGTCTATGAAACTACTTATAATCTAAAACATGCTTATCCTGAGCTTTGTGAAGAAGCAGTATATGGATTAACTGAAATTTTTAGAGAAGAAATAAAAAAGGCTGACCTTGTTGCTAACCCGGGATGCTATCCAACCTCAGTTTTGTTACCTTTAATTCCTTTGATAAAAAATGAGCTTATAGAAAAAGAGCCTATCATTATTGATTCTAAAAGTGGAACCTCAGGAGCAGGAAGAAAATCAGAAAATTATTATAGTTTTTGTGAAGTTAATGAGGATTTTAAAGCTTATAAAATTGCTGCCCATAGACACACTCCAGAAATAGAAGAGAAACTCAGTTTATTTGCCGGTAAAAAAATTAAAAGTGTATTTACTCCCCATCTTTTACCTCTAAATAGAGGCATTTTTTCTACTATTTATGTAAAATTTAAAACTAAAATAGAAGAGATTCATAAGTTTTTAAAAGAATTTTACAAAGAAAGCCCCTTTATTGAGGTAGTTCCTTTAGGAGAGATTCCAAGAATTGCAGAAGTAAAAGGTACCAATCTTTGTAAAATAGGTATTTTTGAGGATAAAAAAAGAGAATGGGGGATAATTGTTTCAGTGATAGATAATCTTATAAAAGGAGCAAGTGGACAGGCAATTCAAAATTTTAATCTTATGTTTGGATTTCCTGAAGATACAGGTCTTCCTAAAACACCTTTATTTGTGTAAAAAGCTTTTAAAATAAAAACTATGTCTGAAATTAATATTAGAAATATTCGGATATTTATAGCTTATGACGGAACAAATTACTTAGGTTGGCAAGTTCAGCCAAAAGGGCCTACTATCCAAGGAATAATCCAGGAAGCCCTTTCCAAAATTTTAGGACACAAAGTAAAACTTAAATCTGCAGGGCGAACAGATACAGGGGTACATGCACTTTATCAAGTAGCACATTTTTTAACTACCTCAGATAGACCCCTTGAAATTATTTTTAGAGCTGTTAATGCTATGTTGCCTAAGGATATAGTGGTTTGGAAGTTGGAAGAAGTGGATCTTAAGTTTCATTCACAAAGAGAAGCACTTAAAAAAACTTATGTTTATTATATTTACAATTATCCTATAAGAAATCCTTTAGTAAGACTTTATTCTTGGTGGGTCCCTGAGAAACTCAATTTATCTGCAATGAAAGCTTGTTTACCTTTAATAATAGGGGAAAAAGATTTTGCAAGTTTTAGAAAATCAGGAACTGATATAAAAACTACAGTCAGAACTATATATGATGCCAAATTTAAAAGGGTTCCTGGAAAAAAACATATGATAGCTTTTGAAATAATTGGTAGAGGATTTATGAGATATATGGTAAGAAATTTAGTTGGTGCTTTGGTTGAGGTAGGTAAAGGAAATCTTACGATAGAAGATTTTCAAAAAATTTTAGAAGCAAAGGATAGAAGCCTTGCTCCACCTCCTGCTCCGCCTCAAGGACTAATTTTAAAAAAAATAGAATATCCAAAAATTAAGATTATAGATAGTTATCCCAAATTTAAGGTAGATTTATAAATAAAGGCTTTATTTTTTAGAAAAAAAATTTATACTTTTTTAAATTTAAATAAATTGTAGGAGAGCTTAAATGGATTTAGTAAGCAGAAAAAGAAGCACTTTGGAGACAGAAATTAATATAAAATTAGACTTAAGTGGGAAAAATTTAGAAAAAAGCATTATAGATACAGGAATAGGGTTTTTAGATCATATGCTTGAGCTTTTTTCTTTTCATTCTGGTATTAAACTTCAAATAAAAGCAAAGGGTGATTTGAAAATAGATTTGCATCATACTGTTGAAGATATAGGAATTACTTTAGGAGAAGCTTTAGATGAAGCCCTTTCTGATAGAAAAGGGATTGCTCGCTATGGAGAAGCAACTATCCCAATGGAAGAAGCTTTAAGTCAAGTAGTAATAGATCTTGCCAAAAGACCTTATTTTTATTATGAAGTTAATTTTCCTACTGAGAAAATAGGAAATTTTGATACAGAACTTCTTGAGGAATTTTTAAGGGCTTTAGCTATCAATGGAAAATTTACCTTACATGTAAGAAATTTTTATGGAAAAAATACTCATCACATTGCAGAAAGTATTTTTAAGGCTTTAGCCTATGCACTTAAAAAAGCCATTAAACCTATAGAAGTAGATATACTTTCTACAAAAGGCACTCTTTAATAAGATTTAAATTATTTCTATATTTCTTTCTTTAAGAAAAACCTTCCAGCTTTCAGGTAAAAATTTAGAGGAAAATTTTAGATTATATTTGATTAAAGGATAAACTAAGGCTTTATTTAAAACTTTTTGAGTAGAAGGAGAAGGTATAACTAAAATCATATAAAAAATAGTTATAAAAAGCATACCCTTTATAAATCCTAAGATAGCACCTAAAATGTAATCTGCAGCAGTTAAATTTAATTTTCCTAAAATACTAAGAATAATAAATCCTAATATTACAAAACTAAAGTAAATTAATAAAAAGGCTACAATAAAGCTTAATACAGGTAACACTTTTGGATGGGAAGTGGTGAGAGCTCCTACATAAGGACTAATTTTTAGGGAAAGCCATCCAGAATAAAAAAAAGCGACTATCATTCCTATAAAAGAAAAGATAACTCTTACAAAGCCAGATAAAAACCCTCTTATAACAAAATAAGCTAAAAATCCTAAGGCAAAATAATCAAACCATATCATGTTATTCTACATACCAAAAAGTTTCTGTTCTTGTATCTTTTAAAATTATACCTAAATTTTTTAATTCGTCTCTAATTTTATCAGCTAAAATAAAATTTTTTTCTTTTCTTGCAGATTCTCTTTTTTTCACAAGGTCTTCTATTTCCTTTAAGTCCTTTTTAATAATTTTAAGTTTTCTTTTTCTTTCTGTATTCCAAAATTCATCAGGTTCTCTTTCTCCAATTCCTAATATTTTTCCAGAAAGATCTCTTATCTTTTTTTCTATTTTTTCTAATAGGAGAACCTCTTCTGTGGTTAAATTAGGAGTTTTGGTTATAAAATTATAAATTTCATTTTCAAAACTAAATAAATGTCCCAAAGCTAAGGCGGTATTAAAATCATCAAGAAGTGCAGAAATAAAATTGTTTTCAAAATCCTTTAATCCTTTTTCTAATTTTCTTGCTTTTTCAGAAAGAAGTCCTTCTTTTAAAGGTTGAGCTTTTTTAAGCCAATATAAAGTTTCATAGAAGCGATAAATTGCTTTTTCCATGTTTTTTATATTTTCTTCTCTATAATCTAAGGGACTTCTATAATGAGTTGAAAGAAGAAAAGCTTTTATTACTTCTGGATGAAAAGTTTTTAAAAGATATTCCATAGTTACATAATTTCCGAGGCTTTTAGACATTTTTTCGCCTTTAACAGTAATAAGACCGTGATGAATAAAGTATCTTGCAAATTGTTTTTCAGTTGCTCCTTCACTTTGTGCGATTTCATTTTCATGATGAGGAAAGATGAGATCAAGTCCACCTCCATGAATGTCTATGGTTTCTCCTAAATATTTAAGAGCCATTGCTGAACATTCTATATGCCAGCCAGGACGACCTTTCCCCCAAGGGCTTTCCCAAAAGGGTTCTCCAGGTTTTGCTGATTTCCATAAAGCAAAGTCCAAAGGATTTTTTTTCTTTTCAGAAACTTCAATTCTTACCCCTGCAATTAATTCCTCAATTTTTCTTCCAGAAAGTTTTCCATAAGAAGGGAATTTAGTTACCTCAAAATATACATCTCCATTACTTTGATAAGCAAGCCCTTTTTCAATAAGTTTTTCTATTAAACTTATAATCTCTGGTATATGTTCTGAGGCTCTGGGCTCGTAAGTAGGTTTTAAAAGTCCTAAAGCTTGGGTAACCTTTTCATATTCCTCTATATACTTTTGAGTTAATTCTTTCCAAGGTATACCTTCTTTATTTGAACGATTTATGATTTTGTCATCAATATCAGTTATATTTCTTACATATATTACTTCATATCCAAGATACTTAAGCAATCTATAAAATACGTCAAATATTACAGCTGATCTCGCATGCCCAAGATGAGAAGAATCATAAGCAGTAATTCCACAAACATACATAGTAACCTTAGGAGGATTTAAAGGAATAAAATCTTCTATTTTTTTAGTTAGGGAATTATAAATTCTTAAGGTTTTAAAATTCTCCATTTCTAATCAAAAAGTTTTTCAAAAAGTTCGTAAGCAGAAGATTTTAACTTGCTTTTCCATTCAAAAACAGGTACTCTCTTTAACTCATATTCTAAAAGAGTAGCATCTTGAGGAAGAAAGCCTAAAAATTTTATTTCTTTTTTTTCTATTATTTCTTTAACATGTTTTTCAAGTTCATCTTTTTGGTCTTCTGGGCATAAGTTTACTACTAACCATATATTTTCTGCTTTAATTTTTAAATTTTTAGTTAAATCTACAATTCTTCCAGCTGTAAAGATACCTCTTATACTTGCATCTGAAACTATTATAAGATGTTCCATTTCTGTAAGATTAAGCCTTGAAATATGTTCCATTCCAGCTTCATTATCTATTACTATATAAGAATAGGCACGCATAAGTTTTTCTAAAGCAGTTGAAAGAAAACTATGCACAGGACAATAACATCCCGAAGTTTCTGGATAACCTATCACTAAAAGATCAAAATATTTATTTTCTACAAGAATTTGATGAATTTTCATTTCTGTATAATCATAACGAGACATAAAATCTGGCACTTCACTCTTTAACAGGCTTTCTCTTACTTCACTAAGAGTAGTTTCTACCTCTATACCTAAAAGCTCATTAAGATTGAAATTAGGATCTGCATCTACAGCAAGTATTGGAACCTTATTTTTATGAATTAAGAAATCAATTAAAATTGCAGATAAAGTAGTTTTTCCAGTACCTCCCTTACCTACAAAAGAAAATCTAATAGGCATAAGGATTTAGTTTCCCTTTTTGTCAAGAAAAAGTTTATAAGTATAAGAATCTATTAAAGCTTGACAGCTTGCTTCAAGAATATCTGTAGATACACCTACTGTTCCCCATTTTTTGTCTTTACTTCTGGAGATAATAAGAACCCTTACTTTAGAAGCAGTTCCTGGAAGACCAGGTAAAACTCTTACTTTATAATCTTCTAATTCCATTTCTTTTATTTGAGGATAAAATCTTTCTAAAGCTTTTCTCAAAGCATTATCAAGGGCATTAACAGGTCCGTTTCCTAAAGCAGCAGTATGTTCAACTTCTCCTACTCCTGGAGGAACTCTTACTAAAACTGTTGCCTCTGCTTTTGGAAAGTGTTGATCTATTTTTAAATCAAAAACTTTATAGCTTAAAAGTTCAAAATATTGTTTTGGTTCTCCCATCAATCTATAAATGAGAAGTTCTAAGGATGCCTCAGCAGCTTCAAATTCATATCCTTCAGCCTCTAAGTTTTTGATCTCTTCAACTATTTTGTTTAAAAGAGGACTGTCCATTTTAAGATCAATCCCAAATTCTCTTGCTTTATAAATGATATTGCTTTTCCCTGAAAGTTCTGAAACTAAAACTCTTCTTACATTGCCTACTGCTAAAGGATCTATATGTTCGTAAGTTCTTGGTGATTTAAGAACTGCAGATACATGGACTCCACCTTTATGAGCAAAAGCTGATCTTCCTACAAAAGGAAGACGTGAAGGATGAGGAAGATTTGCTATCTCAAAAACATATTTAGAAACCTCAGTTAATTTATGTAAATTTTCTGCACAACTACAATGATATCCCATTTTTAAAACAAGATTCGGAATAATAGAACAAAGATTCGCATTTCCACATCTTTCACCAATACCATTTATGGTTCCCTGAACCTGGACAGCACCTAATCTAACAGCTTCTAAACTATTTACTACTGCACATTCTGAATCATTATGAGCATGGATTCCAAAATTAAAACCCCTTCCTAATCTCCTCTTAACTTCTTTTATAATTTCTACCATCTCAAAAGGAAGAGTTCCTCCATTAGTGTCACAAAGGATAATACAGTCTGCACCAGCAGATTTTGCTCTTTTTATGGTTTCTATAGCATAATCTGGATCTTCTTTAAATCCATCAAAAAAGTGTTCTGCATCATAAAAAACCTTTTTAACATTTGCTTTTAAAAACCTTATTGAATTTGAAATAATTTCTAAATTGGTTTCTAAATCAACTTTTAGAGCATCTTTTACATGAACAGTCCAAGATTTCCCAAAGATAGTAACTACAGGTGTTTTAGCAAGTAGAAGTTGTTTTAAATTTTCGTCTGTTTCTGGATTTTTTTTAGGATGATGGGTGCTTCCAAAAGCAACAATTTTTGCATGCTTTAAATTATAATTTCTAATTTCTTTAAAAAATTGTAAATCCTTTGGGTTTGAACCAGGCCACCCCCCTTCAATATAATCTATCTTAAATTCATCTAATTTTAAAGCAATTCTTATTTTATCTTCTAAGGAAAAATTAACTTCTTCTGCTTGTGCTCCATCTCTTAAAGTAGTATCGTAAATTTCTACTTTTCTTTTAGCCATTATCCGATTTTTTCCTCCTTAACAAAAAGTTCCTCTCCTAAATTAAAAGCTTCATGTAAAGCTCTTACAGCTAATTCAGTATATTTTTCATCTATTACACAAGAAATTTTTATCTCAGAAGTAGAGATCATCATAATATTTATACCATGTTTTGCAAGGGTTTCAAACATCTTAGTTGCAACTCCATAATGAGTTCTCATTCCTGCACCAACTATAGAAACTTTTGCTATTTTATCATCTCCTTCAACCCTTTCAGCATTTAGTTCCTTAGCAACCTTTTCAATAATTTCCAAAGCTTGCTTATAATCTGTTCTTGGAACAGTAAAAGTAATATCAGCTTTTCCATCTGGATGAGAAGTTTGTATAATCATATCTACGATAATTCCTTTTTCTGCAATAGGTCTAAAAATTTTAGCAGCAACTCCAGGTCTATCTGGGACCCCATAAATACTTATTCGTGCCTCATTTCTACTATAAGTAATTCCTGAAACAACTACTTTTTCCATTTCTTCATCCTCCTCAATTATTAAAGTCCCTTCTGCATCAGTAAAACTTGATCTTACAACAAGTGGCACCTTGTAAATCATAGCAAGTTCGACAGATCTCATTTCTAAAACTTTAGCACCACTACTTGCCATTTCTAACATTTCTTCATAAGAAATTTTCTTTAATTTTTTAGCATTACTTACAATTCTGGGATCAGCAGTAAAAACACCTTCTACATCTGTATAAATTTCGCAAAGATCAGCTCCTAAAGCTGCAGCAAGTGCAACTGCAGTAGTATCAGAACCCCCTCTACCTAAGGTAGTAATATCACCTGTTTCTGTAACTCCCTGAAATCCTGCAACAATTACAATATATCCCTTTGAAAGGTAGTCTTTTATTTTTTCTGTTTTTATCTCTTTAATTTTAGCTTTTGTATAAAGTTCAGTAGTATAGATAGGAACTTGATAACCTAATAAAGCGACAGCAGGATAACCGAAGCTATGAAGCATTATGGAAAGGAGAGCAGAACTTACCTGTTCACCAGTAGAAATGAGAAGATCGAGCTCTCTTAAAGGTGGATTTTCCATTATTTGTTTAGCTAAATTTATAAGTCTATCAGTTTCTCCAGCCATTGCAGAAACAACTACCACCAGATCATGTCCTTGTTTTTTATAGTTAATAATTCTTTCAGCTACAGCTCTTATCCTTTCTAAATTAGCAACTGAAGTCCCACCATATTTTTGTACTATTAACATAGTCTACCTCTTTTTACCCCAAATAGGATCTTCTCCAAATCTATTTAACCACCAATCTTTTGGATCCAAATCAATTTCTTTAGCTTCTAAATCAATTAAATAATTATCGCAATATTCCATAAGAATTTCATAGGCATAATTAAGCTTCTTTATTAATTCTTCACTTCCTCCATGATCAGGATGATACTCTTTTGCTAATTTTCTGTAATTTTCAATAATTTCCTTTCTGGTAGTTTTTTTGGGAAGTTTTAAAATTTTTCTTGCTTCTTCAATTTCTTCCCATTTACTTTTAGTAAACATCCTTAAAATTTTATAATAGTTTTTTTAAAAAAACAAGAAAAGGAGAAGAAAAATTGTAATTACATTTTAAAATGTCAATTGGTAAACTGTTTTTTCCACTACTACTGTATTAATTAAACTTGACCAATTTTAATAATAATATAAATAAAAAAAATTTTAAAACAGAAAGGTAATTGGATGAAAGTTTTGCAATATAGGGTTTTACTTAGAAAGGAACCAGAAGAAATAAAAATTTAGTAAATTAAGGGCAAAAACAGGGATAATACCATAATGGATACCAATAAGGACACCACCAAAAATAATGTGGATAGGTTTCTATTTGAACTCTAAATTCTTCTTTCCAAAGGTGAAAGGCTTTTCCTTCAAGAACTGGGAATTTATAAGATTTTTCTCCAATTTTTCCATCTCTTAATTCTTTAAAAACTCCAGCAACGGTAATTAGTTTCCCGGGAGTATAAATAGCACAGTCTAAAAATTTGGGAGTTTCAACTAAAAATCTACCCTCAGATGAAGTATCAGCTTGTGGTTTCCCTTCTAAATCTAAAGGAAATTGAACTATTTCTAAGAGAGTAAAGTCTTCTTTATTAAAACAGCTTACAATTCTTCCACCCCATAAGATTTGAGAGCCTTTATAATTTTCAGGAGAACTTAAAACCTGAGATAGGTTAATCTCTTTTTTAACTGGGATTTCGCTAAATTCTTTTGGTAAAGTAGCACATCCCTGAAGAATAAGAACCAAACTAACTAATAAAAGTAAACTCCTAAACATATAAAAATAATACTACCCTCAAAATTTTTTTCAAATATTAAAAACAATTCAAAAATGAGAGTTCCTGAATTTTAAAATATAAAGTGATATATAAATCATTTTTTTGTTATAAAATTTAATAATTTTGAAAATTTCCTGAAATTAATAATATCATATTGACAATAATAAAATTTCAGTTATAAAAATTTTTATAAAATATTATGAAGGAGGTGATTATGGGAAAAAAGTTTTTGATAAAATCCATAATTTTAGGATTAATAACAAATTTTTTACTTCCTATTCCAGTTATAGGGGAGGAGGTAAAGGAGGAAAAGGTTAAGAAGGCTGAGGAGCTTCCTGAGGTTGTGGTTACTGGTGAAAAAATTATTACTCCTACCAAAGAAACTGCAGAAACTGTCTTTACAGGAACAGGAATTACTAAAAAGGGAATTGAACTTTCAGGAGAGAAGGGAAGTAGCAACGTATGGTCTGTCTTAAATTTTTTACCTGGGGTACTTTTTGAAAGCCCTGATCCAACAGGTATATCTTCTACCCAAAGGACTATTATCATAAGAGGGGTAAGCGGGTCTTTGGGTACTATGTCTGTTGAGGGGGTTCCTGTTTATGGAGGGAACCCTATTGGTCCAAGGGAGTATATTTTTGATTTAGACAACCTTGAGACGATCAATGTTTATAAAGGGGTTAGTCCTGTTGACCTTGGGACAGGCGCTGGGACAAGAGGTGGAACGGTTGAGCTAAAACCTAAATGGGCAAAAGATAAGTTAGGGTTTGAGTTTAAACAAAGCTTAGGTATGAATGATTATACTAAGACCTATGCAAGGATAGATTCAGGGAAAATAACCCCTTTAGGAACAAAATTTTCTCTTTCCTATTCTTATACTGAAGCAGACAAATGGAGAGGAAAAGGAGAAATAGGTCCGAGAAATAATGTAAACTTTACTTTTGTTCAGCCAATAGGAGATAGAATTAACATAAAGTTTTGGGCAAATTATAACGATATTAAGCATCACAAATATGCTTCCCTTTCTTATCAAGATGCTAAAAGGGATAGATGGTTAGACTATAATGAAGACTTTACAGGTGATCCCCAAAAAGACTGGTATTATTACAAGTACCAGAAAATCGGATGGACAAACTATGACTATTATGGTTTTATAGATGTAAAGTTGTTAGATAGCCTTATGCTTCAATTGAAACCCTATTACAGAGATGAAGAGAAAGATGATTGGAGTGGAAACTCAAGGATACCAGGTCCTGGAGGGCAAAGACCAGGATTAACCTGGAGTGGATGGGAGGTTAAAAGAAAGGGAATCTTAACTCAGCTTATTTTTGATTTTAAGTTGGTTAAAGGTATTTTAGGTTATAATTATGAACGTCAAGAATGGGATGATAGACCTTCAAAAAACTATTGGTTAAACCCTGACGGTAGTTTGACTTTTATTGGATGGGGTAGGTTTACAAAAAGCATCTCAGATGGCTTTTCTTCAAGTCCTTATTTTAAGCTCTCAGGAAATATTGGTAAATTAAATTGGCAGGGAGGAATAGCATATATAAAGAAAAAAGATGGTAAAAGCGAAGGGTACATTACTCAATATAACGGAACAACCCCTTACTTAGTAAGAGAACCGAAACTTGATTATGGTGGGAGAAGTTATTCTGCCTGGGTTCCTTCCTTTGGTCTTTCTTATGCTTTTAACGATAAGATAGAAGTCTATACAAGCTTTGGCAAAACCTTTCAAACACCTTATATGTATATGCCGATAGTAAATCTTTATTACCGTCTCTATAATAAGTTTAAAAAGATGGGTATAACCTTAGATGACCTTTTTAACGATTACAAATGCGAAGAAACCTATAATTGGGATTTGGGATTAAGATTTAGAACAGAAAAATTTGAGCTATATCCTACTATTTTTTATTCGAAGCATAAGAATTTAAATACCCCATTTACCCCGGGATGGAAAGACCCAGATGATCCGACAAAACCTTTAATCGACCCTCAAACTGGAAGACCTGTAAGTTTTAATACTTTCATCGGTAAGGCAAAAGGTTATGGGTTTGAGCTTGCTTCAACCTTTTATTTAACGGATAAAATTGCCTTTTTCTTTAACCCATCTTATGTGAAGATGAAATATGATGGAGATATTGTGAGCGGTGGGACGGTTTATCCTGTTGATGGAAAACAGGTAATAGGTGTGCCCGAACGGATGTTAACCACTGGGCTCATAGCAAGGTATAAAGGCTTTGAAATAACCCCCAGATTTAGGTATGTAGGTAGTTACTATGGAGATTTTGCACGCACTGAAAAGGTTGCAGGATACGAAGTTTTTGATTTCTTAGTTTCTTACAACAAAGAGGAGATAAAGAGCCTTAGACTTAAAAACGTAAGATTAAGTCTTGAGATTGATAATCTTTTTGATAGAAGATATATTTTTGGTACCTCAAATAGTTATTATCCAGGGGTGCCCTTTACTGTATTTGGCTCAATATCTTTTAGTTTTTAAATAGGAGGTGGATCATGAAAAAATTCAGAAAAATTTTACTTTTAAGTCTTTGTTTTTTGGTTTTCAGTTTTTCTATAGCCCAGGCAGAGGGTAAACTTTATCTGGTTAGCACTGGTGTGGGAGACCTTGATAATCTAACTTTAAGAGCTTATGAGGTTATCAAAAAAGCTGATATCGTTTTTTGCAGTAAGTGGACTTGTGAGAGGGTAAAGGATTTGATCAAAGGAAAAGAAGTTTATGACGCAGGGTTTGGAATTTTTCATCTCTTTTATCGAAAAGACAAAGAAACCCCTTCGTCTGAGATAAAAGCTCATGAGTTTAACATAGAAGAAAAAAAGAAAGAGCTTGAAAAGATAACCAAGATAATAAGAGAGGCGGTAAAACAAGGTAAAATTGTAGCTGTACTTGAAGACGGAGACCCAACCATTTATGGTCCTCACATCTGGTATATGGAGGCTTTTAAAGATCTTAATCCAGAAATTATACCTGGTGTAAGCTGTTTTAACGCCGCAAACGCAGCCATAAAAAGAAGTATTACCGGAGGAAGGGCAAAAAGTGTAACCCTTGCTTCTGGTTTTTCTGAGCTTGAAAGCCTTGCTAAAACAGGAACTAACCTTGTTATTTTTACCATGAGAATAAAAGATATCACAAAAGTTTTAAAAAAGATTGAAAAATATTATTCACCTAAGACCAAAGTAATTTTTATGCTTTATGCAGGCTATAAAGATAAGGAAAGAGTTATAACGGGAACCTTTGAAGACATTTACGAAAAAATTAAAAATATCCAACTACCTTTTGAATACTTAGTTTATGTGGGGGACTTTGGTGAAATCTAATGAGTTAGCAGAGCTGAAAAATAATTCTATTTCTGAAAAAGAGAGCTTTAGGTTAATAAGGGAGATCGGGCTTTTCCCTGCTGTTATGCTTGTTGTAGGAAACACTATAGGAACAGGAATCTTTACCACTTCTGGGTTTGTCATAAAGGAGCTTAAAGACCCAGGGGCTCTTCTTTTGGTATGGATTTTGGGAGGTTTGATTGCTCTTTTTGGAGCTATTAGTTATGCTGAACTTGGGAAGATGTTTCCTCGGGCAGGGGGAGAGTATACTTTTTTAAGAGAAAGCTTTGGTGAAGTTTTTGGATTTCTTGCTGGATGGATTTCGCTTATCGTTGGTTTTTCAGCCCCTATCGCAGCAACTGCTATTGCTTTCTCAAAATACTTTTTAGAACTTTTCCATTTGCAAACCTTTGAGGTAACTTCTAAACTTTTAGCTATTTTAGTAATTTTATTTCTTTCCTTTGTTCATACGCAAAAAATTAAGATTGGTGCTAATTTTCAAGCAGGGATTACTCTCTTTAAAATCTTTTTTCTTTTTGCTTTTATCTTTTTGGGGTTTTTATGCATTAAAGAAAATTTAAACACCCTTGGGATGAAAAGTTTAATTCCTAAAAAAGAAACTATTTTAAGTTTAAACTTTCCTGTTTCCCTTATTTATGTGATGTATGCTTATAGTGGGTGGAATGCTGCAACTTATGTAGGAGAAGAAATTAAGAATCCTCAGAGAAACATCCCTTTAGCCCTTTTGTTAGGAGTTTTGTTAGTGGTGGTTTTGTATGTTGGGATAAATATTCTTTATGTTAGAGCCCTTTCTGTTGAAGAGATGTCTGGGGTTGTAGAGATAGGAGCTAAGACTGCAGAAAAGATTTTTGGAGGAAAGCTATCTTTTCTTTTTACTGCGGGAATTACTTTGGGGCTTCTTTCGGTTTTAAGTGCTATGATAATTGCTGGACCAAGAGTATATTACGCCATGGCAAGGGATGGGGTATTTTTTAAAGTATTCTCAAGGGTTCATCCAGAAAAGAAAACGCCGATTTTTTCAATCCTTCTTCAGGCAATGATTGCCATTTTTATGGTTTTAACCTCAACCTTTGAAGCCCTTCTTCTTTATATAGGTTTTACTTTGTCTTTGTGCGCAAGTTTAACGGTTTTAGGTTTTATGAAGCTTAAAAAGAAGTTTATTTTTCCAGCCTTTGCTTTTATTTTAGCTAATCTTTGGATGATGATTTTTGCCATCTTAACTAAACCTTTAACCCTTTTGGCAGGTTTTTTAACTATTTTAGCAGGTTTTGTTTTATATCAGTTTAAGTTTAATCAAAAATTAAAAATTTAAGGAGGTTAGCTATGAAAAGGGCAGGATTAATTTTATTTTTAGTTTTAATTATGTTTTTATTTGCAACCCCGGGTTTTTCTCATATACTTTGGATAGAAGAGACTAACGGTAAGTTTAAAGTTTTTTGGGGACATATCGGTAAACCAGAGTTTTATGACCCAAAAAATATAAAAGAGATTAAAGGTTTTGATAAAAAGGGGAAATCTATAAAGCTTAAAAAAGAAGTAGTTGATAACCAACTTATTCTTTTAGCTGAGAAAAAGCCATCTTTAATTCTTGCTTCCATGGAAGGTGTTTATTTGGTTACTACTCCAGAAGGTAAAAAAAGGATGGATAAGACCGAAGCTCAGAAGCAAGGATTACAAGTAATAGAAAGTTTTTATGCCCTTCAATCCACCAAGGCTATTTTTGAAGATTCAGTGCTCTTAAAGAAACCTTTAGGGCTAACGCTTGATCCGATCTTTGTGGAAACTCCATATAAAGGAAAGGATGAGGTGGCGGTTAAGGTTTTATATGAAGGAAAGCCAGCTGAAGGCGTAATCATTTTTAATCCGTATCATAAAGAGTTAGCTAAAACAGATACCAAAGGAATGGCAAGGATAAAGGTTGAAGACCTTAAGATGAAAGAAGGATATTATGCCTTGGTGTGTTTTTATAAAGTTAAGATTTCAGACCCAAAAGCTGAGTATTTATGGCTTATAACCTCTTTAACCTGGCAGAGATAGATTTTTGTTGAGGAGATAAAAATTGAAAAAAGGTCTCTTTTTATTGTTTTTAATAGGGCTATGTTTTTCGAAGACACTTTTTGCTCATGAGGTTAATTATCAGGTAAAGGGGGCTCAGGGGGTTTGTGTTAGTTTCTTTTTTGCAGGTGGAGAGCCAATGGATTATGCAGAAATAGAAGTTTATGCACCCGGGGAAAAGATACCTTTTCAGAAGGCAAGAACTGACAGAAACGGAATTTTTTGCTTTATGCCTGATAAAAAGGGTGTTTGGAAAGTTATAGCTAAGGGAGAAACAGAGCATGGACTACATGGAGCAGAGGTTGAGGTGAAGGTTAAAGAAGATTTAAGCATTGAGGGGTTTAAAAAGCCTCTCGTTGCTACTTATACCAAGGTTTTTATCGCCTTTGGGATTGTTGGATGGCTTATCGGATTAGCAGGTATTTATTTATTTTTGAAAGAAAAGAAGAAATAACTGATATTACCTTTAATAACACACAAAATAAGTAGGTTCTTGGTTTTTCTTATTACTGATGGGAAAGCAAATGTTTCTTTAACTGGAAAGCCTGTTTTTGAAGAACTTCAGAGTCTTTGTAATCTTTTAAGTGGTATTTCTTCTGCCGATTTTGTAGTTATAGATACAGAAAAGAAAAATAAGTTTATAAGGATGGATATTGCTTTTAAGATTGCAGAATGGCTTAATGCAAGGTATTATTTAATTGAAGATTTAAAAGCAGATAGTCTTTTAGCTATTGCAAGGGCTTATAAGAATATATAAATTATGGGAGGGTGAGAATATGCCATTTCCAAGAACTTGGAGTGAAGAATTAATAGCTGAATGGTTACAATTAAGAGGTTATTTAGTAGAAATTGGAATTCCTATAAGTTCTCCTAAGGCAGGAGGTAGAAATGAGGCTGATGTAGTTGATGCAAAATTTAGAGATGGTATTTTAGAAATCATTCATGTAGAAGTTGGTACTCTACCTGGAGGAGCTGAGCAAAGTAAAGAAACTTTTCGAAAGAAATTTTCGGAGGAGGTTCGAGATAGTATAGTTAATTATTTTGCACAAAGACTTGAGATTAAAACTTTTGAGAATGTTAATTATAAAGGTATATGTGTACTTGTATATGCTTCCAGACCTACTTTAGAGGCTCTTTTAAATTTTGTTAAAGAAACTAAAAAAGAGGTCGAAATTAAGGAATTATCCGAATTTATAAAAGATGAAATTATTCCAACTATTCAAAATTGGAAAAAACATCCTCCACATAGTCCCAAAACGCGAGGAAAAGAGATCACTTTACCAGAAAGCCATTGGTTATTGCAATTGATAGATTATTTAGACAGGAAGCAGTTACTAAAATAAAAAGCCATGATAAAAGTTGAAGGGCTTGTTAAACATTATGGGAAGATAAAGGCGGTTGATGGGATAAGTTTTGAGATAAAACAAGGCGAAATATTTGGACTCCTTGGTCCAAATGGAGCAGGGAAAACAACTACAGTAAAGATTTTGACTACTTTAACCAAACCTGATGCTGGAAAATGTTTTATCAACGGTTTTGATGTTATAAAAGAGCCTTATGAAATTAAAAAATTTATCGGGGTTGTTCCACAGGAAAACAACTTAGATAGAGACTTAACGGTTTACGAAAATCTTTTTATTTATGGAAAACTTCATAAAGTAAAGGATTTAAAGGTCAAGATCAAAAACTTATTAGAGATGATGGGACTTTGGGAAAGGAAAGATACATTGGTTTCTAAGCTTTCAGGTGGTATGCAAAGAAGACTTCTTCTTGCAAGGGCTTTACTTTCAGACCCGAAGGTTTTATTTTTAGATGAGCCTTCTATAGGTCTTGACCCTCAGATAAGAAGACACCTTTGGGAAATAATAAAAAAGGCAAAAGCAGAAGGAAAAACAATTTTTCTCACTACTCACTATATAGAAGAAGCAGAATCACTTTGTGATAGAGTTGGGATTTTATCTAAGGGAAAGCTTATTGCCTTTGGTGCCCCTTCTGAACTTAAAAAATCTGTCGGGAATTTTACAGTAGAATATTATATGGACAAAGAAGGAAGTATAAAGCTTTGGATGTTTAAAACCAAAGAAGAAGCCTATGAATTTGCTAAGAAAAATGATCTTCCTTTAGTTATAAGGGAGACTAACTTAGAGGATGTGTTTATTAAGCTTACAGGAGAAAGAATAGAATAATGGACTGGTATCCTGTATTATTAAGAGAACTTATAATTTTTAAAAGAAGGCTTTTAAAATTTGGATATCTTTTGTCTGCAATGATGCTTCCTATAATTTATTTTGTGGTTTTTGGACTTGGTCTTGGAAGGATGGTTCAGATAGGAGGTAAAAGCTATCTTAGTTTTCTTATTCCAGGACTTGTTGCAATGACTTCAATGACAAACTCTTATACCTGGATTGCAAATTCTTTAAATCTCAATCGCCTTTATTTTAAAACCTTTCAAGTGCTTTATTTAGCTCCTATTTCTTATAGTGCTATAATTATCGGAGAAGTACTTGCAGGGATGATAAAAGGGCTTTTTGCTGCAAGTTTAATTATTGCAGTTGGATTTTTAACCTGTCCTAATTTTGGTTTAACCTTACCTTTTATAGTAGCTCTTTTTCTAAACTGTTTTTTGTTTGCAAGCCTTGGTTTTGTAGTAGGCATGTTAAGTAAAGGGCATGAAGAAACTGCAACCTATTCTAATTTTTTTATTTTACCGATGGGATTTTTCTGCGGAACCTTTTTTCCCATAGAGCGTATTCCTGATTTTTTAAAACCTATAGTTTATCTTTTCCCACTTACTTATACCAATATTCTTATAAGAAAAGAAGTTTTTGATAATATTGCTTTAATCTCTATTTTAGTGCTTATTTTTTATAGTTTTATTTTATTTGGCTTAGGTCTTAGAACTCTCAAAAATTATAGTGAGTAAGCCTTTAATTATTTAAAATAATCGCTTTCTTTAAATACTTCTGCAGTAAAAAGGTAAATTTTAGCTTCAGGGCTTTTATAACAATCTGGAGGTAGCCCAGCCTTTAAACAAACATGTTCTAAAAAGGTTTTTTTATCCCAACCATATTCTACTGGGACCTGAGGAAGTAAAACCCCTCTGTGTGCTCCCTTTACTAAGTAAATACCATGTTTACCAACTTCTACTTCCTTAAGGGTTCCCTTTTTTAAAGGTGAAAGTACAGAAATTTCTATTTCTATTAGAGGAAGTTCTTTAGCTTCCAGGGGAGCAAACCTTGGGTCCTTAAAAGCAGCCTCTATTGCCATTTTTTGTATAGTTTCGTAAAGAGGATAGAGAGGTTCAAGAATTCCTATACAACCTCTAAGATGCTTTTCCTTTAATAGAGTAACAAAAGCTCCCCTTTTTTCCCATAAATTCTTGAATTTTTTAGGAGGAACCTCAATTTCATAATCTCCAGAAAAATATCTTTCTAAAGTTTTTCTTGCCAGTTTTAAAGAATATTTTTTTTCTTCTTCACTAAGCATTATTTAAATTTTTGTAAAATGTAACTTTCTGGTAATACATTAGTAATCATTTCGCCATCCGGGAATATGAAAGTAGGGGTTCCTCTTACTTTTAGCTCATTAAGAAGAAAACTAATATTCTGATTTATCTTTTCTTTACCTTTTTCACAAAGGTTTGAGTTTTTATAACCTTCCATTAATTCTTTAAATCCTTTATTATCGCATATTAGAGATATGGCTTTAGACTTAGCATCTGGATGAAGAGCTTCTATGGGTAAAAGAATTACTTTAACAGTAAGTTTCCCCTCTTTTACTAATTTATTTAAAATATCCTCTGCCTTTTTACAATGAGGACAATCTGGATCAGTAATGAAATATACTACGTTTTTAGAATTTCCATAAGTAAAATCTACCATTTTATCAAGTTTTGAAAGTTGCTCTTTTGAAAGAACTTTTTTATTTAGGTCCTGAAGTTTTTCTTGAGTCAGATTTCTAAGAGTTTTTATCTCAAGGATGCTTCCAGTAATAATATATTTTCCAGTAAGATTTGTATAAAAAAGACCTTTTTCTTCATTAGGAAGTTTAACCACCACCTCACATAAACCCTCTACAGGAGAAGGTTTTACTGTTTCAACTTTTATACCAGGTTGAATAGCATCAAGACTTTTTTGAACTGAATCTCTTTTAGGACAATTTTGAGAGGAACTACTAACTTTTTGACAGGAAATTAAAAAAGAAAAACCCAAACAAAAAATCATTAAACTTTTTAAAATCCAGAAATAATTTTTCATATAAAGACCCCCTTTTTAATAGATTATATTTCTTTTAATAAGAAATGTTCAAGAGGATATCTTCCTGCCCTTTTGCTTTTATCATCAGAATAACCAAGAGCAACTACTGCACATAGCTCATATCTATCTTTTTCTAAATCCAAAATTTCTTTTACTTTATCTTCATTTTTTAAAATTTCTCCTAACCAACAACTACCAAGTCCAAGAGCATAAGCTGAAAGAAGCATATTTTCGATACAAGCTCCAGCTGATTGATGATCTTTTATTTGATGATACATATCTCTTTTATCAAGAAAAACAGCTATTAAAACAGGAGCTTGTTTAATGATATAAGCAGAAGTGGTTAATTCAGCAAGTTTTTCTTTTATTTCTTTAGACCAAATAACAACAAATCTCCAAGGTTGATTATTGTGTCCAGAAGGTGCCCATATTCCAGCTTCAAGAATTTTATAAATTTTCTCCTTTTCAGGGATTTTATCAAGATATCTTCTTATACTTCTTCTTCCAAAAATAGCTTTAAAAACTGCTTCTTGAAAAGCTTCTTCTTTCATAATATTCCTTATAGGAGGTTTCTTTTAAATTGGATATTTCTTTCAATACCTCTTTTCTAATATCCTCCAACAAAATTTTATCATCTTTATAAGTTAATAAAGCTTTTTCTCCTTTTAAAACCTTTATCATTTTAGTAATTAGAAGACCTATATTAATAGCATCCATTAAAGCTTTATCATCCCAGATAGCTTTTTTTCCGTTGTGAGAATAGGCAATTCCCCAGGGAGGAATTATCGCTCCCATAGAGGTTAAGGTAGTGATTAAATATCCGCAGGTTGAGATAGTTCCTGCATCAGCTCCTACTGCTATAGCTCCTACCACTTTTCCTTCCATATAACTTGGTTCTCCATAGCTTACCATATTTTCAAGACATGTCATCCTATCAATTAAATTTTTTAAAAGCCCAGACGGAGCAAACCAATAAACAGGAGTTGAAAAAATTAACCCTTCAGCTTGATTTATCTTTTCTAAAATGAATTTCCCAAAATCGTCAAAAATGCAGGGGAATTTACAGACAGGCTCTTCATTATTAATACATCCTATACAAGGTTTAATTTCTCCATCATATACGCTGACAATTTCAGTTTTAGCACCCTCCTTTTCTGCAGCCTTTAAAGCTGAAAGAAGAAGTTGTGCTGATCCTCCATCTTTATGAGGTGAGCCTAAAATTCCTAAGACCTTCATTATTTTAAAACCTCCCTCCAAAATTTTGGAAGTCCAAAAGAAGCTTTATGAACTTCGTGAGTATAGTAATAAGTATTGGGTATTTCTTTCCACTTTGGTATTTCTGGATTTGCGTAAGGAGATCTCATTAAATAGGCATTATCTCCTCCAAAAGAAGGGATGTTTGCTCTATAACAATAAATCTCTTTTTCAGGATAAACTTTTTTAAAAATTTTATAGGTTTCAATTAAAATATTTTTCATAGTAAAAGGAGTTCCACATTGCTGAACGACAATTCCTTTAGGACAAATTTTATAAACCATTTGATGAAAATCTATTCCAAAAAGTGCATGAGATAATTCTTGGGTGATTCCTTTTTCACTTATATCTGGATCTGTAGAGTCTATTATTACCAAATCAAAAATCTTTCCTTCATCTTTATATTTTTTAACCATTTCATAAGCATCTGCTACAATAAGCTTTAGTCTTGGATCTTTTGGATTTTCTGGAAGAAGTTCTGGAAAATATTTTTCTACTATTTTTGGAATATGGGGGTCTATATCTACAATAATGACTTCTTCAATTTCTGGATATTTAAGAAGCTCTCGAGCAGCTCCATAATCTCCTCCACCACAAATAAGAACTTTTTTAATTGAATTTTCAGGAGAGCCCTGCACAGGGATATGAACTAAAGCCTCATGATAAATAAATTCGTCTCTTGAAGTAAATTGGAGATTATTATTTATAAAAAGCATTCTTCCCCAAAATTTATTTTCTAAAACGTATATATTCTGTAAATCTGATTTCCCATAAATAATTCTTCCTATATAACCGAATACATAATCTACATTAACAAATTCAGCAAAAAAAACTCTTACTCCTTTGTCCTCAGTAAAAAGGGCATCAGCCATTATTTCTTTAACCATAAAGAACTCCTGTTTGGGAAATTTCTTTGAAGACTAAAAAAATTTTAATCATTTTGAAATAGTTTGTCAATAAAATAAGTTAAAGACCAGTACTTTTAAGTTTTTCTATCAAATTTTTTTGTTCTGAAGTTAATTTATCAGGAATTTTTGGTTGTAAAACTACATATAAATCTCCTTGCGAACCTCCTTCTAAAGGCAATCCCAACCCCTTAAGTCTTAATTTAGCTCCTGGCTTGATTAAAGGAGGAACCTTTGCTCTTACCTTTTTTCCATCAGGAGTTGTTACCTCTATCTCATCACCTAATAAAAAACTTGTAAGAGGGATTTCTTTTTCAATAATAATATTACCATCCTCCACCCTATAACCAGAATCAGGAACTATTCTTACTCTGAAAAGATATTCCTTAGTTTTTCTACCTTCTTTTCTTTTAATCCTTAAGATTTGTCCATCCTTTACACCCTTAGGGATTTTTATTTTTATAGTTTCAAAGGTTCCAGGTAGAATAACTTCCTTTTCTCCTCTTTTTAAAATGTCTTCTATAGTTAAAGGTAAATCCATTTGAATTGTTTCATACACTTCTCCAAATGGTGAAAATTCCTCCTCTCCAAAATAGGTTCCAAAAAGGTTGCTAAATAAATCTCCTAAATCAAAAATAAAAGTTTTTCCTCCCCTTCTATTTCTTTTAAAAAACCCCCCTAAATCTATTCCTAAATCTCTAAAAACGCTTTCAAAATCAAATCCTTTAAAGATATCCTCAGTAGTATATCTTCTTTCAAACTCTGCAGAACCATACATATCATATAATCTTCTTTTTTCAGGGTCAGAAAGAACTGCATAAGCTTCGTTTATTTCTTTAAATTTCTCCTCAGCTTCTTTATTACCACGATTTCTGTCAGGATGATATTTCATTGCAAGGCGTCTATAAGCTTTTTTTATTTCCTCTTGAGTTGCATTTCTAGGAACTCCAAGAATTTCATAATAATCCTTAGGCATAAATTAAACACCTCCTAATGGAAGGCTTTTAATTAAAAAATAAATTTATATAAGAAAAAATCAAGAAAAAATTAGTCTGTAGGAGGAAGTCTCCTTTTAGAAGTGGGGAAAGGTAAAATATTTTCTAAAGCTTTTAATGTTTCTTCTGAAACCCTTATTTGTTTAAAAACTTCGATTTTTGCTTCTTTTATGGCGGTTTTCCAAAATTCATCTCTTTCAAAATCTCTGCTTTCATAATCATACTCGTAATATACTTCTTTAATTCCTGCCCCTGCAAGTAGTTTTAAACATACATAACAGGGAGCTAAGGTACAATAAATGCTTGCTCCCTCTACAGAAATTCCAAATCTGGCTGCCTGAGCTATAGCATTTGCTTCTGCATGAGTTGATCTACAGAAATTATACTTATCTATATCAGGAACACCTTTTTCTCTTCTAAAGCAGTAATTGGATCCTTTGTCTGTGCAATGCCAAGCACCAGGCATTGGACCATTATAACCAGTTGCTAAAATTCTTTTATCTTTTACAATCACAGCTCCTGTAGGACGAGAATTACAACCTGAACGTAAAGCTACAATTTTTGCAATAAGCATGAAATATTCATGCCAATTAGGTCTATAGATCCTATCATCCATTTTTATTTTTTGTAAAAGGGAAATTTTTTGCAAATTTCTCTTATCTTTTCTCTTATTTTTTTTCTCAAATCCTCTTTGTCTGGATTTTTTAAAACTTCGCACATATAATGAGCTACTTCTTCGACTTCGGTTTCTTTCAAACCTCTTGTAGTTATAGCAGGTGTTCCTATTCTTATACCACTTGTTATTCTTGGAGGACGGGTATCAAAGGGGATAGAATTTTTATTTACTGTAATTCCTGCTTCCTCTAAAATTTTTTCTGCCTCGGCTCCAGTAAGACCTTTTATGGAAACATCTACTAAAACAAGATGGGTATCAGTTCCTCCAGAAATAACTCTAAAACCTTCGTTTTTAAAAACCTCAGCAATTACCTTAGCATTTTTGACTACCTGTTGTTGATAAGATCTAAATTCAGGCTGTAAAGCTTCTTTAAAACAGACAGCTTTTGCAGCTATAATATTCATGTGAGGACCACCTTGAATTCCAGGAAATACAGTTTTATCAATTATTTTAGCATATTTTTCTTTACAAAGAATAAAACCTCCTCTTGGGCCTCTCAAAGTTTTATGAGTAGTTGAGGTTACAAAATCTGCATAAGGAACAGGAGAAGGATGAATACCTGCAGCAATAAGTCCTGCAATATGAGCCATATCAACCATTAAATAAGCTCCCACTTCTTGAGCTATTTTAAAAAAGGCCTCAAAATCTATAATCCTTGGATAAGCACTTGCACCAGCTATTATGAGTTTTGGTTTATGCTCTAAAGCAATAGCTCTAACTTCCTCATAATCAATCATTTCAGTTTCTTTAGAAACTCCATAATGAACAATTTTGTAAAATTTGCCAGAAAAATTAACCCCTGCTCCATGTGAAAGATGTCCTCCATGTGAAAGATTCATAGAAAGTATAGTATCCCCTGGATTTAAAATAGCAAAATAAACCGCCATATTTGCTTGGGTTCCTGAATGAGGTTGTACATTAGCATGTTCAGCTCCAAAAAGTAGTTTTGCCCGTTCAATAGCAAGCTTTTCAACTTCATCAACATTTTCACACCCTCCATAATAGCGAGAAAAGGGATAACCCTCTGCATATTTATTCATTAAGCAAGAACCCTCAGCTTCCATTATAGCCATATCTGCTAAATTTTCAGAAGCTATCATTTCTAATTGATATTCCTGTCTATCTATTTCTTTTTGAATTAAATTCCATATTTCAGGATCAACTTCTTTCAGAAAAGACATTAGCTCCTCCTATTTTTAAAATTAATTTCATTTTATCAAAAGATTAAAAAATTTCTTCAACTTTAAAAACTCCTTCCTTTTGAGCCTTATTAAAGCGTTTCAAATTTTTCCATATTATATAACTAAATAGAGATAAAACCAAAGAAAAACCTGGAATAAGAATTGACCAAAAATGAGATATTTTCAAAAAAAAGATGAAAACGGGTGAACTTATGAAGATGCATAGAAATAATATAAAAAGATATTTAAAAATTTTTTCAAATTTAAAAGGATTTCTTAATACAAAAGGTATGGTCAATAACTCCCTAATAACTTCAAAGGTTCTTTTAAGACCATAATGAGTTTTTCCATATAATCGTGGTCTATCAATAACAGGTATCTCGAAAACCTCTTCATTTTTTACTCCAAAAACAGCAGGTATAAATCGATGAAAACCATGGGGAATTTGGAATTTTTTAGGTATAGGAGAAAGATAAGCTTTTAAGGAACAACCATTATCCCTTACTTTAAGACCTGTAACTACACTTATAAGCCAATTTGCAACCCGAGAAGGTAAAATCCTTGTTAAAAAGGGTTCTTTTCTTTTTACTCTATAACCTGTAACTACCCTATAACCTTCCTCTAATTTTTCAATAAGATCTTTTATATATTTGGGGTCATTTTGTCCATCTCCATCCATAGTTACAATAATATCACCTGTTGCATAATAAAAACCAGCGGTAAGACCTGCTGCTTGCCCTCGTTGCTTATCCATATTAAGAATTCTTAAATGGGAATCTAAATTTTTTAAATTTTTAAGAACATCTAAGGTATTATCACTACTTCCATCATTTATAAATATAATTTCGTAATTATAACCTTTATTTTGATGCAAATCTTCTAAAACCTTTTTAGTTTCTTCGTATACTATAGGAATATTTTTTTCTTCGTTGTGAACAGGAATAACTAAGGATATTTTCCTCATTTTGAGAAATTATAACTCAATTTTTAATTTATTTAAACCTTTTGATTAAAAATTTTATTTTGTCCGATAAAATCTTTTAAATTCAGCAAAAATGTGATAAGATAGAAGCATTTAAAAGGCTTATTAAATCTAAATATGAAATGGTTTTGTCCTTTTTGTTGGCAAAAAGTAGAAGAAGATACTCAAGTTTGCCCAAACTGTAGGAAAGATTTGACTAAATTTAGCACTTTAGATTTTGATGAAAAGCTCATTCTTGGGCTTAATAGTCCTATAACACAAAATAGAATGTTTGTAATAGAAGTCCTTGGAAAAAGAAAATGTGAAAAAGCAGTTCCCAAACTTTGTAGGATGCTTTTAGAAGAGAGGGATATTTTTGAACTTTTGGAAATTGCTAAAGCTCTTTTTAAAATAGGGACATCAGAAGCCTTAGATTGTCTCAAAAAAGCAAAAATAAAATTAAAGAAAAATTCTACGTTCCAAAAATATTTAGAAAAAGTTTTAAATTTAGAATCTTAAGGTTGCTTTAAGTCTTAGCGGATTTAAAAGAAGGTCAAGTCCATCAAGAATAGATTTTACTAAAATATCGGCAGAACATAGAGCTTCTACTGAACAACCTTCCTCAAGAAGCACTGCAACTCCAATCTTTGCTACTTTAAGCATTTTTCTATCATTATTTCCATTTCCAAAGGCTATTACTTTATCTGCTCCAAGATTTTTAACAAACTTTTCCTTTTGTAGGTCTTGATCTTTTCCTTGTAAAATGTGAATTTCACAATTTATTCCAGAGAGTGCTTCTTTTGCCTTTCCAAAGGTATCTGCAGTTAGCACATGGATTTTTAAAAATTCTGAGATTTTGTTTAGTCTTTCTTTTACACCTGGGATAAGTTTTCCATCAACAGATAAGGTTCCGGTGAAATCAGTTACCAAATGTTCAAGCCTTACCAATCCAAAACCAGGTATTTCAAGTTCAAACATAAGTCCCGCTAAAATTTTTAACAGCTTGGTTAATAAACTTATGAGCCTCTTCCAGCTACTTAAACCTTTCTTATATCAGCCTATACCCTAAGATCATGAAGAACAAGTGCAACCCTCCCAATTACTGCATATTTTATTTTTATAGCTAAAGTTAAAATTTTAAAATATAATTTAATCTTAATATAATAAAACATTATCCAAATACACCAAGTATTTTAGGCATTTTATCTCTTATTATCCCTTTGACCAAATTCAAAAAAATGGTATAATATTAAAACTTCTAAAAGTAAATGATTTAGACAAAAGCCCTTGACAATATAGTAAAAAGTATTATATAGAGTTTTGCCAAAAATTTTTAGAAAATTTAAAGAGGGGAAGTATGCCGACTATTAACCAGTTAGTAAGATTGGGAAGAGGTAAGAAAATTAGAAAATCAAGAGCTCCTGCTTTGCAGGGGTGCCCTCAAAAAAGAGGGGTTTGTGTAAGAGTTTATACAGTAACACCAAAAAAACCTAACTCTGCTTTGAGAAAAGTTGCTAGAGTAAGACTTACTAATGGAATAGAAATTACTGCTTATATTCCTGGTATTGGACATAATTTGCAGGAACATTCAGTAGTATTAGTAAGAGGTGGGCGTGTAAGAGATTTACCTGGAGTAAGATATAAAATTATAAGAGGAGCTTTGGATGCAGCAGGGGTACAGAATAGAAGAAAATCTCGTTCTAAATATGGAACACCAAAACCTAAATAAAGTTTAAAAGGGGAGAGTATTTATGCCGCGAAAAGGACCAGTACCAAAAAGAGAAATTCCTCCAGATCCTAAATTTAGAAGTGTTTTGGTAGCTAAATTCATAAATAATCTTATGAAAGATGGTAAAAAAAATATAGCTCGTAAAATTTTTTATGAAGCCTTAGAAAAATTAAGAGAAAAATCAGGAGGTGAAGATCCGCTAAAAATTTTTGAAAAGGCTGTGGAAAATGTTAAACCTTTACTTGAAACTCGTACCCGTAGAGTTGGTGGAGCAAATTATCAAGTGCCTGTGGAGGTAAGACCTGAGAGACAGATTTCACTTGCTATAAAATGGATTATTAATGCTGCAAGAAGTCGTCATGAAAAAACTATGGTTGAGAGATTAGCTAATGAATTGTGGGATGCCTATAATGAAAAGGGAGCTGCTATAAAGAAAAGAGACGATACTCACAAGATGGCAGAATCTAATAGAGTTTTTGCTCATTATCGCTGGTAATATTTTTCTTTTATAAAAATAAAAATTGACAATAAGGAGTTAAGATAATATTTTTGTTTTTTTTAAACATAGGTAAGGTGAAAAGATGACGCCAGAGGAATTAAAAATTTTAAAAACAACAAGAAATATAGGCTTTGTTGCACATATTGATGCTGGTAAAACTACTACTACAGAAAGGGTGCTTTATTACACTGGAAAAACTTATAAAATTGGTGAAGTAGATGAAGGTACAGCAACAATGGATTTCTTGCCTCAGGAACAAGAAAGAGGTATCACTATCACTTCTGCTTGTACTACTACTTTTTGGAGAGGACATAGAATAAACATTATTGATACACCAGGGCATGTGGATTTTACTATTGAAGTAGAAAGAAGTTTGAGAGTTCTTGATGGAGCAGTAGTAATTTTTTGTGCTGTTGGAGGAGTGGAACCTCAATCAGAAACCGTTTGGAGACAGGCAAATAAATACAAAGTTCCAAGATTGGCTTTTATTAATAAAATGGATAGAACAGGTGCAAATTTTGAGAGAGTTGTAGAACAGATTAGACAAAGATTAGGAGCAAATCCATTGCCTATTCAAATTCCTGTAGGACAAGAGAGTGATTTTGTAGGGGTAGTAGACCTAATAGAAATGAAAGCTATCATCTGGGATGAAGAATCCTTAGGTGCTAAGTATCATTATGAGGAAGTTCCTGCCTACTTAAAAGATAAAGCTGAAGAATATAGAATAAAAATGATTGAAACCTTAGCAGATATAAATGATGAAATTATGGAAAAATATTTAGAAGGAAAAGAGATATCTCCTGAAGAAATAAGAAAAGCTATTAGAGAAGCAACTATTAATTTTAAAATTGTACCTATTTTATGTGGAGCAGCTTTTAAAAATAAAGGAATTCAACCTTTGCTTGATGCTATTATAGACTATCTTCCTTCACCTCTTGATATTCCACCTGTAAAGGGAGTTAATCCGGATACAGGAGAAATAGAAGAAAGACCTACAGATCCAGATGCTCCCTTAGCTTGTTTAGCTTTTAAAATAATGACAGATCCTTATATAGGAACGCTAACTTTTTTAAGAATCTATTCAGGAAGATTAGAAAGTGGAATGTCAGTATATAATTCTACCAAAAGAAAAAAAGAAAGAATAGGGCGTTTGGTAAGGATGCATGCTAATCAAAGAGAGGAAATTACAGGAGCTTTTGCAGGAGATATAGTTGCTGCTATAGGTTTGAGAGTAACTACTACAGGAGATACATTATGTGATGAAAATCATCCTATAGAACTTGAAAAACTTGAAATTCCAGAACCTGTTATTTCTGTAGCAGTTGAACCTAAAACTAAAGCTGATCAAGAAAGACTTGCTCTTGCATTACAAAAAATAGCTATAGAAGACCCGTCCTTTAGAGTAACTGTTAATCATGAAACAGGACAAACCCTTATTTGGGGAATGGGAGAATTACATTTAGAAATCATTATAGATAGACTTCTGAGAGAATTTAAAGTAGGCGTTAATGTTGGCAAACCAGAAGTAGCTTATAAAGAAACTATTACAACTTCTGCTGAAGCAGAAGGAAAATACATTAGACAAACTGGTGGAAGGGGTCAGTATGGACATGTAAAATTGATTGTAGAACCAAATCCTGGTAAAGGATTTCATTTTGTTTCAGAAATTGTAGGAGGAGTTATTCCTAAAGAATTTATACCTGCTATAGAAAAAGGTGTAAGAGAAGCCACTCAAGAGGGAGTTTTAGCAGGATATCCAGTTGTTGATGTTAAAGTAAGACTTGTTGACGGAAGCTATCATGAAGTAGACTCTTCTGATCTTGCTTTTGCTATTGCAGGTTCTTTAGCATTTAAAGAAGCTTGTAAAAAAGCTAATCCAGTTTTATTAGAACCTATTATGAAAGTAGAAATTGTAGTTCCTGAAGAATATTTAGGAGATGTATTAGGGGATATCTCTTCACGTAGAGGGAAGGTTGAGAGTATGGATATGAGAGGGAATGCAAGAGTTATTTTGGCTTTTGTTCCTCTTGCAGAAATGTTTGGATATGCTACAACTTTAAGGTCTCTTACTCAAGGAAGAGGAACTTTTATTATGCAATTTTCTCACTATGAAAGAGTACCTGCTCAGTTAGCAGAAAGTATTATAAAAAAGGCCAAAGGATTATAAAATTTTTTAGGGAGGAGAGGAGATGGCGAAGGCTAAATTTGAGAGGAAGAAGCCTCATTTAAATGTAGGGACTATTGGGCATATTGATCATGGGAAGACCACATTAACGAGTGCGATAACGAGGGTGTTATCAACGAAGGGATTAGCAAGGTGGGTTCCATTTGATGAGATAGACAAGGCACCTGAGGAGAAGGCAAGGGGTATAACGATACAGCTTGCGCATGTGGAGTATGAGAGTGAGAAGAGGCATTATGCGCATATAGATTGTCCTGGTCATGCTGATTATATAAAGAACATGATAACTGGTGCAGCGCAGATGGATGGGGCAATACTTGTTGTTGCAGCAGATGATGGACCTATGCCTCAGACGAGGGAGCATGTATTGCTTGCAAGGCAGGTTAATGTTCCGTACATATTGGTATTTATGAACAAGATTGACATGGTAGATGATCCTGAGTTATTGGATTTAGTTGAGTTAGAGGTTAGGGAATTACTTACGAAGTATGGATTTCCTGGTGATGAGGTACCGGTTATAAGGGGTAGTGCTTTGAGAGCGCTTGAGTGTGGGTGTGGTAAGGAGGAGTGTCAGTGGTGTGGGGCTATATGGCAGTTGGTGAAGGCGATGGATGAGTATATACCTGAGCCAATAAGGGATGTAGACAAGCCGTTTTTGATGCCTATAGAGGATGTATTTAGTATAAGTGGTAGGGGAACGGTTGTGACGGGTAAGGTAGAGAGGGGAGTGCTTAGGCCTGGGGATGAGGTTGAGGTGGTAGGGCTTAGGCCGACGATTAAGACGGTTGCAACAAGTATTGAGATGTTTAGGAAGATACTTGATGAGGCATTACCTGGTGATAATATAGGGATACTTTTGAGGGGAGTAGGGAAGGATGATGTAGAGAGGGGTCAGGTGGTAGCGAAGCCTGGTAGTATAAAGCCGCATATTAAGTTTAAGGCTGAGGTATATGTGTTGAAGAAGGAGGAGGGAGGTAGGCATACGCCATTTTTTAGTGGGTATAGACCGCAGTTTTATTTTAGGACGACAGATGTTACAGGGGTTATAAAGTTACCTGATGGGGTTGAGATGGTGATGCCTGGTGATAATGTGGAGTTAGAGGTTGAGTTGATAAAGCCGGTTGCATTAGAGGAGGGTTTAAGGTTTGCTATAAGAGAGGGTGGAAGGACGGTTGGAGCAGGAGTTGTTACAAAAATTTTAGAATAAAAAGAGGTGTGAGGTTTAAATATGGTACCTATGCAAAAGATAAGGATAAAGCTAAAAAGCTTTGATCATAGAATACTTGATAAATCTGTAATGAATATTGTAAATACAGCTAAGGAAACAGGAGCTAAGGTAGTTGGTCCAATTCCACTTCCTACTAAAATAAGCAGGTGGACAGTGCTTAGATCTCCTCATATTGATAAAAACTCAAGAGAACAATTTGAAATAAGGATCCACAAAAGACTTATTGAAATATTAGAACCTACACAACAAACTATAGATGCTTTGATGCAACTTGAATTACCTGCAGGAGTAGAAGTAGAAATAAAGGTATAAAAGGGAGTGAAGAAAAATGAAGCTTGAAGGACTAATAGGAAAAAAGTTGGGAATGACAAGAATATTTGATGAAGAAGGAAATGCTATACCAGTTACTGTTTTACAAGTAGGACCTTGTGCAGTAGTTCAAGTAAAAACAGTAGAAAAGGATGGGTATAATGCGGTACAATTAGGTTTTGATCCTAAAAAGCTTACTAAATGCACTTTTCCTATGATAGGACATTTTTTGAAAGCAGGGTTAGAAACAGGATTTTATATTTTAAGAGAATTTAGAATAGATGATCCCTCGGAGTTTAAGCCAGGACAATATATTTCTCTTTCTGATTTAGCTTTAGAAAAAGGTATTAAAGTAGATGTTACAGGAACTTCGAAAGGGAGAGGTTTTACAGGGACTATTAAAAGATGGAATTTCTCAAGACAACCTATGAGCCACGGTGCAAAACAGGTTCATCGTAAAAAAGGGTCAAGTGGATCAACCACTTTTCCTGGAAGAGTTATAAAAGGGAAGAAAATGCCAGGACATTATGGAAATGAAACAGTTACAATTAAGAATTTAACCGTGGTAGATATAATTCCAGAAAAAAATTTACTTTTAGTAAAGGGCGCTGTTCCTGGATGGAACAACGGATATGTAATGGTTTATTTTAAAGAGAAGGGGAGTTAAAAATGGAGGCTATAAAAGCAAAGTTAATTGATAGTTCAGCTAATATAATTGGTGAAATAGAATTACCTTCAGATTTATATGGAGTAACTCCTAAGGTTGGATTACTACATGAAGTTGTTCGTTGGCAGATGGCAAGATGGAGAGCAGGAACTGCTTGTACTAAAACAAGAGGTGAAGTAAGAGGAGGAGGAAGAAAGCCTTGGCCTCAAAAACATACTGGAAGAGCAAGACAAGGATCTATTAGAGCTCCTCAATGGGTTGGAGGAGGGGTAGTTCATGGTCCAAAACCAAGAAGTTATGAGTTTAAGTTAAATAAAAAAGTAAGAAGATTAGGATTAAAAATGGCTCTTTCTTCAAGAGCTTTAGCAAATAAAGTTTATGTAGCTGAAGATTTTCCTGTGAAAGACAAACCCAAAACAAAAGTTTTAAAGAACTTTTTAGATACCTTAGGGATAAATGATGCTTTGATTGTGGTTCCAGAAAGAAATTTAATATTAGAAAAAAGCGCAGACAATTTACCTAAGGTTAAGGTTCTTGCAGTTGAAGGATTGAATGTTTATGATATTTTAAACCACCAAAATTTAATTTTAGCAAAAGATGCTTTACCAAAAATAGAGGAACGTTTAAGGAGATAAGGAAATGAGAGATCCAAGAACAATTATTTTAGCACCTATTATTACAGAGAAGTCTATGTATTTGAAAGAAAAATATAATCAAGTTAGTTTTTGGGTAGACCCCTCTGCTAATAAAATAGAGATAAAGAAAGCAGTAGAAGACCTATTTAAAGTTAAAGTTGTAGATGTACAAACTATAAGAGTTAAAGGAAAACCTAAGGGAGGGTTTAGAAATCCTGGAAGAACTTCAATAAGAAAGAAAGCAATAGTAAGACTTGCAGAAGGACAAACTATAGAATTTTTCGAAACTTTATAAATAAAGGGGTGAAAAAATATGCCTATTAAAAAATTTAAACCTACTTCCCCTGGTAGAAGGTTTATGACTTGTTTAGTTAATCCAGAACTTTCTAAAAAGGAGCCTGAGAAGAGTTTAGTTGAACCTTTAAAAAAGACAGGAGGAAGAAATAATTATGGAAGAATTACAGTAAGATTTAGAGGTGGTGGGCACAAAAGACTTTATCGTATTATTGATTTTAAAAGAGACAAAGATAATATTCCAGCAAAAGTTATAGCTTTAGAATACGATCCTAATAGATCAGCCAATATTGCTCTTCTTCAGTATGCTGATGGAGAAAAAAGATATATTTTAGCTCCAGAGGGTTTGAAAGTAGGCGATGTAGTTATGTCTGGAGAGAATGTGGAAATAAAAGTAGGTAATGCTCTACCTTTAAAAAATATTCCAGTAGGAACTATGGTTCATAATGTAGAGCTAAGACCCAAAAAAGGTGGACAAATTGCTCGTTCTGCAGGTACTTTTGCTCAAATACTTGGTAAAGAGGGTGATTATGTAATATTGAGGCTTCCTTCTGGTGAAATAAGAATGATTCATGGAGATTGTAAAGCTACTATTGGACAGGTAGGAAATTTAGATTGGGAAAATATAACTATTGGTAAAGCAGGAAGGTCAAGATGGCTTGGGAGAAGACCTCATGTAAGGGGTGTAGCTATGAACCCAGTTGATCACCCCTTAGGAGGTGGAGAAGGAAGATCCCATGGCGGAAGACATCCTTGTTCTCCTTGGGGTTGGTTATGTAAAGGATTGAAAACCCGTAAGAAAAAACCTTCTGATAAATTCATTTTAAAGAGAAGGAAGTAAGTATCTGGAGGTGATTTGAATGCCAAGATCAAAAAAGAAAGGCCCTTTTGTAGATGAGCATTTATTAAAAAAAGTTTTGAAAGCTAAGGAAACTGGAGATAAAAAGCCAATAAAAACTTGGAGCAGAAGATCTACTATAATTCCTGAAATGGTAGGATTAACTTTTGCAGTCCATAACGGGCATAAATTTATTCCTGTTTATGTGACAGAAAATATGGTAGGACATAAATTAGGAGAGTTTGCGCCCACGAGAACTTACAAAGGACATCCTGCAGATAAAGGAAGAGTTAAAGGAGTAAAGAAAAAATAAAGGAGAAAAAAATGAAGGCTCGAGCAACAGCTAAATATGTTTTAATTTCTCCTTATAAAGCAAGGTTAGTAATTGATTTAATAAGGGGGAAAAAGGTAGATGAAGCACTAAGTATTTTACAATTTACTCCTAAAAAGGCTGCAAGAATTATTAAAAAGGTTTTAGAAAGTGCAATTGCAAATGCAGAAAATAATTATGGAATGGATGTAGATAAACTTTATGTAACAGAGGCTTATGTAAATGAGGGGCCTCGTTTAAAAAGAATCTGGCCCAGAGCTTGGGGTAGGGCAAGTAGAATTTTAAGGAGAATGAGCCATATTACTGTAGTTGTTGAAGAAAAAGATTTAGAAAAAAAGAAAAAAAGGAGGTAAATCTTGGGGCAGAAGGTTAACCCTATAGGATTAAGAATTGGTATTATAAAAACTTGGGATTCTCGTTGGTTTGCAAAGCCTTCTGAATTTGCTAAATATGTACATGAAGATTATTTAATAAGAAAATATCTAAAAGATAATTATTTTCACGCAGGAATTGCAAGGATTGAGATAGAAAGAGCTTCAAATAAAGTAAGAATAATAATACATTCTGCTCGTCCAGGAATTATAATAGGTAAGAAAGGAGCAGAAATAGAAAAAATTAAAAAAGAATTAGCAGAGATTGCTAAAAATAAAGAAATAGAAGTTTTAGTTAATGAAGTAAGAAGACCAGAGCTTGAAGCTCAACTTGTGGCTGAAAATATTGCAACTCAGATAGAAAGGAGAGTTTCTTTTAGAAGGGCTATGAAAAGAGCAGTTACTTTAGTTATGAGATTTGGGGCACAAGGAGTAAAAGTCCAGTGTTCTGGAAGATTGGGAGGTGTTGAAATTGCAAGAAGTGAATGGTACAGAGTGGGAAGAGTTCCTTTATCCACATTGAGGGCTGATATTGATTATGGTTTTGCAGAGGCTATTACAAAATATGGAAGCATAGGGGTAAAGGTTTGGATATTTAAAGGTGAAGTATTACCTGAGAAAGGAGAACAGGAAAGAATAGTAATATAAAGTTAAAGGGGTGAAAAGATGTTACTTCAACCAAAAAAGACGAAATATAGAAAGCAACAAAAGGGTAGAGTTAGAGGAAAAGCTACTTGTGGATACACCTTAGAATTTGGAGAATATGGTTTAAAAGTTTTAGAGGGAGGCTGGTTAACAGCTCAACAATTAGAAGCTGGTAGAGTTGCTATTGTAAGAACAGCTAAAAAGGGTGCAAAAATATGGATCAGAGTCTTTCCTGATAAACCCATTACCAAAAAACCTGCAGAAACTCGTATGGGTAAAGGTAAAGGAGCAGTAGAAGGATGGGTAGCTGTTGTAAAACCAGGTAGAATTATTTATGAAATTTCCGGGGTACCAGAAGAAGTTGCAAAAGAGGCATTAAGACTTGCTGCAAGTAAACTTCCTTTTAAGTGTAAAATTGTAAGTAGGGAGGAAATTTAATGAAAGCTCGTGAATTGAGAGAACTTTCTATACCTGAATTAAAAGAAAAATTATCTCAATTAAGGGAAGAATTATTTAATTTAAGATTTCAAAAAACTATACATAAACTTGAAAATCCTATGAGAATTAGACAGGTTAAAAGAGATATCGCAAGAATTTTAACTATTTTAAGAGAAAAAGAACTTAATATTAGATAATCTTGGGAGAATTACTATGAGTAAAAGAAAGCAATTTATAGGAACTGTAGTGAGTGACAAAATGGATAAAACAGTTGTAGTAATGGTAGAAACTTTGGTTAAACATCCTTTATATGGAAAATATATAAAAAGAAGAAAGAAATATATGGCTCATGATGAAAATAATGAATGTAGAATAGGTGATAAAGTTTTAATAGAAGAAACAAGACCACTTTCTCGTAGAAAAAGGTGGAGAGTAAGACAAATATTAGAAAGAGGAAAAATTGTTGAATTAGGAAAAGGTTTAGAGGAGGGTGGTGAGGAATGATTCAGCAGCAAACGTATTTAAATGTAGCTGACAATTCAGGTGCAAAAAAAATAATGTGTATTCGTGTATTGGGAGGTCCTGGCAGGAAATATGGTTCTGTGGGGGATATTATTGTTGCTTCTGTAAAAGAGGCACTTCCTAATTCTAAAGTAAAAGAAGGAGATGTAGTAAGAGCTGTAATAGTTAGAACAAAAAAAGAGGTAGCAAGACCTGATGGAACTTATGTTAGATTTGATGAAAATGCAGCGGTTTTGATAAATCAATATAAAGAACCTATTGGAACTCGTATTTTCGGCCCTGTAGCAAGAGAGTTAAGAACAAAAGGTTTTATGAAAATTATATCTTTAGCTCCAGAAGTAGTATAAAAGTTAAAGGAGATAGAATTATGATAAAAAGAGGTGTAAGTAAAAATTTACCTAAACCTCATGAAGCAAAAATTCATATAAGAAAAAATGATATGGTGGTAGTAATAGCTGGTAAGGATAAAGGGAAAATTGGGAAAGTATTAAAGGTTTTTCCAAGAAAAGGAAGGGCAATTGTTGAGGGGGTAAATATTGTAAAAAAACATATGAAACCCACACCTTATAGTAGCGGAGGAATTATAGAAAAACCTGCTCCAATTCATGTTTCAAATTTAATGATATATTGCCCCAAATGTAAGAGAGGTGTAAAAGTAGGTAGGAAATTTCTTGAAGATGGGACTAAAGTAAGATTTTGTAAAAAGTGTGGAGAAATAATTGAGGCAAAGGAGTAAAAAAATGAGTTGGTTGAAAGATTATTATCTTAATGAAGTGAGGAAAAGATTAATGGAAAAATTTAATTATAAGAATATTTATGAAGTTCCAAAAATTGAAAAAATATGCATAAATATGGGATTAGGAGAAGCTACAGCTAATCCTAAAATTATTGACCAAGCCTTAGTTGAGCTTGCTCAAATTACAGGACAAAAACCTAAAATTTGCAGAGCAAGAAAATCTATAGCTGGATTTAAACTAAGGAAAGGTGTTCCAATCGGAGTTGCAGTAACCTTAAGAAAGAAAAGGATGTATGATTTTTTGACAAGACTTATTCACGTTGCCCTACCCAGAGTAAAGGACTTTAAAGGTCTTTCAAGATCAGGATTTGACGGAAGAGGAAATTATACTTTCGGTATAACAGATCATACTATTTTCCCGGAAGTAGACTTAAGTAAAGTTGAAAAAATAAAAGGGATGAGTATTACTATTGTTACCACAGCCGAAACAGATGAAGAAGCATATGAACTTTTAAAAGAATTAGGTATGCCATTTAGGAGGTAATTTTAAATGCCAAGAAAAGCCCAAATAGAAAAGGCAAAAAGAGAGCCAAAATTTAAGGTTAGAAAAAGAAATCGATGTTCCATTTGCGGAAGACCAAGGGGATATATAAGAAGATTTGGTCTTTGTAGAATGTGCTTTAGAAAATTAGCTTCTGAAGGAAAAATTCCTGGGGTTAGAAAAGCAAGTTGGTAGGAGGTATATAAGATATGATGACAGATCCAATTGGTGATATGTTAATAAGGATTAAAAATGCTTTAATGGCAAGACATAAAAGTGTTATTATTCCTGCCTCTAAAATAAAATTAGAAATAGCAAGGATATTAAAAGAAGAAGGTTATATAGAGGATTATAAATACATTAAAGAAGAACCACAACCTAAAATTGAAATAATTCTTAAATATGATGAAAATAAACGCCCAGTTATAGCAGGGGTTAAAAGAGTAAGTAAACCTGGAAGAAGGATATATAAGGGTTACAGAGATTTACCTAAGGTATTAGATGGTTTTGGTATTGCTATAGTTTCTACCTCACAAGGAATTATGACAGATCATGAAGCAAAAAAAAGAAAAATTGGTGGAGAGGTTATTTGCGAAATTTGGTAAAAGGGGTTTTAAAATGGGAGAATTATCTCGTATAGGAAGAAAACCTATTAAAATACCAAGTGGAGTAAAAGTTCAAATTAAAGAGGATGGGATTATTGAAGTTGAAGGCCCAAAAGGTAAACTGGTTAAAAAATTACCACCTTTAGTTAAAGTGCATATTGAAGATAATACCTTAATTGTTCTTCAAGATGAGGTAAGAAAAAAACTTAAAAAGAAAGCGAAAGCTTTTCAAGGATTAGCAAGATCTCTGATAAATAACATGGTAATTGGAGTTACCGAAGGATTTAAAAAATCTTTAGATATTGTAGGACTTGGTTATAAAGCGGAACTTAAGGGAGATGAAATAATTTTTAGTTTAGGTTATTCCCATCCTATTAATTTTAAATTACCTGAAGGGATTTCAGCTAAAATTGAAAAGGGAAGTGGAGATATTCAAGCAAGAGTTATTATAGAAGGAATAGATAAAGAATTAGTTGGGCAAGTGGCTGCAAATATTAGAAAACTTAGACCACCAGAGCCTTACAAAGGAAAGGGTATCAGATATACAGGAGAAGTAATTTACAGAAAAGCTGGCAAAGCTGGAAAAGGAGCTAAATAAGTAAAGGAGCAGTGTATGGCTAAGCTTGAGAAACGTAAAAGAAAAGAAGAGGCAAGATTAAGAAGAAAGAAAAGGATTAGAAAAAAAATTTTTGGAACCCCTGAAAGACCAAGGTTATGTGTTTATAAAAGTTGTAAACATATTTATGCACAAATTATAGATGATACTATTGGACATACTTTAGTTGCAGCATCATCTCTTTCTCCAGAAATAAGAGAAAAATTGGAAGAGTTAAAGAAAAAGGGTGGAAAAACTGAGGTAGCAAGAGCAGTAGGAGAGTTAATAGCTAAAAAAGCTTTAGAAAAAGGAATTACTAAAGTTTGTTTTGATAGAGGTGGATTTAAATATCATGGTAGAATTAAAGCTTTGGCTGATGCTGCAAGAGCTGCAGGATTAGAATTTTAAAAAATTTAAAGGAGGTAGGCTTTGGCAAAAGTAGGAGAAGAATTTATAGAAAAAATAATAATGATAAATAGAGTAACTAAAGTTACAAAAGGTGGTAAGAAGTTGAGATTTTCAGCTTTGGTTGTGGTAGGAGATGGGAAAGGAAAAGTTGGTTTTGGACTTGGTAAAGCTCCAGAAGTTCCAGATGCTATAAGGAAGGCTATAGAAAAAGCTAAAAAAAACCTTATTGAGGTTCCGATAGTTAAAGGGACTATTCCTCATTCTATAATGAGTAAATTTGCTTCAACTAAGATATTACTAAAACCAGCTAAATCAGGAACTGGAGTTATCGCTGGGGGTACAGTGCGTGCCATAATGGATGCAGCTGGGATAACAGATGTAGTAACTAAATGTATAGGAAGTAGTAACCCCCACAATCTTGTAAAAGCTACTTTTAAAGCCTTATCTCAACTCCAAAGTTTAGAATATGTAGCTAAAAAGAGAGGGAAAACTGTAGAGGAAATTTTAGCTCAGGTGAGGGCATGATGAAAAGATTAAAGATAACTTTAGTAAGAAGTAAATTTGGAAGGAAGCCTGATCAAAGAGAAGCTTTAAAGGGATTAGGATTAAGGAAAATAGGTCAAAGTGTTATAAGGGAAGACAATCCCATGATAAGAGGTTTAATAAGAAGGGTAGAACATTTAGTAAAGGTGGAGGAATTAAATGAGTGAACTTATAACTCTTGAAAATTTAAAACCCTTTCCTAAATCAAAACATAAAGAAAAAAGAGTTGGAAGAGGACATGGTTCTGGACATGGTAAAACTTCTTGTAGAGGTCATAAGGGACAGAAGGCTCGTAAATCTCCTGATATTGCTCCTTGGTTTGAAGGAGGGCAAACACCCCTTATAAGAAGAGTTCCTAAAAGAGGATTTAAAAATCCTTTCAAGATTGAGTATAAAATAATAAACATAAAAGATTTAGTAAAAAAATTTCAACCCAATGAGGTAGTTGATCATAATAGTTTAAAAGAAAGAGGGCTTTTGAAGGGTAAAAACAAACCTGTTAAAATATTAGGAGAAGGAGAAATTGATATTCCTTTAATTGTAAGGGTTAATGCTATTTCCAAAACTGCTAAAGAAAAGATTGAAAAAGCAGGTGGAAAAGTAGAGATAATTAAAGTTTAGGGATCTGGAGAGAATATAGAGTGAACACCCGTGAAAGTCTTTTAAGTCTGGCAAATATTCCTGAATTAAAAAGGAGGCTTTTTTATTTATTTCTTGGACTTGCAATTTATCGTTTTGCTGTTCATATTCCTACTCCTGGAATAAATGGAGAAGCATTTTTAAGTTTATTTAAACAGGCAAGTGGGACTCTTTTTGGATTTTTAGACATCTTTTCGGGTGGAGCTTTAAGAAGATTTTCTATTTGTGCTCTTGGGGTAATGCCATATATTAGTGCATCCATTATTTTACAATTAATGACTGTAATTTATCCTTCTATAAAGGAACTTTACAAAGAGGGTCCAGAGGGAAAAAGGAAATTAGCCTATTATACTCGCTATTTAACAGTAGTTATTTGTTTAATTCAAGGATTTGGTATTTCCTTAGGGTTGGAAAGAATGACAGCTCCTAATGGTATTCCTATAGTAAATGAACCAGGATGGCTTTTTAGGATAACTTCGATGATTAGCCTTACTGCAGGAACTATGTTTCTTGTTTGGTTAGGTGAACAAATGACAGAACATGGAATAGGGAATGGAATTTCAATAATTATATTTGCTGGTATTGTAGCTGGTATTTTCCCAGCTATTGCAAGAACTCTTAAATTTGTTCAAACAGGTGAATTTTCGGTATTTTCTCTATTTTTTATTCTTTTTCTTATTGTTGGAATTTTAGCTTTTACTTGTTTTATGGAATTAGCTCAGAGAAGGATACCTATTCATTATGCTAAAAGACAGGTAGGGCGTCAGATAATAGGTGGGCAAAGTACTTATCTTCCTTTAAAAATAAATACTGCAGGAGTTATTCCTCCTATATTTGCCTCTTCAATCTTGATGTTTCCTGCAACTATAGCTAATTTTATTCCTATAGATTATTTTCAAAAAGTGGCAGCTTTTTTAAGACCAGGTGCTATATTTTATGAAGTTCTTTTTGCACTTCTTATTATTTTCTTTTGTTACTTTTATACAGCAGTTATTTTTAATCCAAAAGATGTAGCTGATAATTTAAAAAAATGGGGTGGTTTTATTCCTGGAATAAGACCTGGAAGGGCAACTGAAGAATTTATTGATAAAATTTTAGCAAGAATTACTCTTATAGGTGCGCTTTATGTAGCTTTTATTTGTGTTTTACCAACTTTTTTAATTACTAAGCTTAATCTCCCCTTTTATTTTGGTGGAACCTCACTTTTAATTGTAGTTGGTGTGGCTATGGATATAATGGGGCATATTGAGGCCCATTTACTTACACGTCATTATGAAACATTTATAAAACAAAGTAAGATAAAAATTAAATAATGGGAGGTGAGCTATGAATATTATATTTTTAGGGCCTCCAGGAGCAGGTAAAGGAACACAAGCAAAAATTTTAATAGAAAAGTATGGAATACCTCAAATTTCAACAGGAGATATGTTAAGAGAACATGTAGCCAAGGGAACAGAACTTGGACTTAAAGCTAAAGAATATATGGAAAAGGGACAGCTTGTTCCAGATGAAATAATTCTTGGTATGGTAAAAGAAAGACTCAGTCAAGAGGATGCTCAAAAAGGATTCATTTTAGATGGATTCCCAAGAACAGTTGCCCAAGCTGAAGCTTTGGACAAAATATTAGAAGAAATGGGTAAAAGAATAGAATATGTTCTTGCACTTATTGTACCTGATGAAGAATTAGTTATAAGGCTTACAGGGAGAAGGACTTGTAAAAATTGTGGAATGATGTATCATATTAAGTTCAAACCTCCTAAAGAAGAAGGAAAATGTGATGTTTGTGGAGGAGAACTTTATCAAAGACCTGATGATAATGAAGAAACAGTAAGAAATAGATTAAAGGTATATCACGAACAGACAGCTCCACTTATTGAATATTACAAAAAAAAGGGTGTTTTATTTGAAGTTGATGGAAGCAAAAGTATTGAGGAAATTACTCAACAACTTATTAATATATTAGAGAAAAAATAAAGTTGTACAAGAAATTTTTTGGTAACAAACCTATTTTAAAGAATAAATGGGAAATAGAAATATTAAGGAAAGCAAATATTATTGTAATGGAAATTTTGCTTTCCTTTAAAGAAAGGGTAAGACCTGGTATAAGCACTTTTGAGTTTGAAGAATTAGCTTTAGAACTTTGTGAAAAAAAGGGAGTTAAACCTGCCTTTAAAGGATATAGAGGTTATCCTTATGCAGTATGTGTTTCTGTAAATGAAGTTATTGTACATGGTATGCCTAAGAAAGAAAAAATTCTTAAAGAAGGAGATATAGTGAGTTTTGATTTCGGTGTTGTATACGAAGGATATGTAGGAGATGCAGCATTAACTGTGGGGGTAGGAGAAATATCTGATAAGGCTAAAAAGTTACTTAAAGTAACAGAAGAAGCTTTATATAAAGGTATTGAAAAAGCCCATTTTGGTAATAGAATAGGAGATATATCCTATGCTATACAAAAACATGTAGAAAGTAATGGATTTAATGTAATTAGGGAATTTGTTGGACATGGAGTGGGGAGACAATTACATGAACCTCCTGAAGTGCCAAATTTTGGGAAACCTGGTAAAGGTCCTAAGATAGAAATAGGAATGGTTTTAGCAATAGAACCTATGGTTTCAGCAGGAAGTCCTGAGGTAGAAATATTAGAAGATGGATGGACTGCAGTGACTAAGGATAGAAGTTTAGCAGCCCATTTTGAACACTCAGTAGCAATAACTCCACAAGGACCAGAAATTTTATCAAGGATTTAAATATGCCTAAGGAAGATGTAATACTTTTAGAAGGAAAGGTTGTTGAAGCTTTACCAAATGCTATGTTTAGGGTAGAGTTAGAAACAGGAAATAAAGTTTTAGCTCATATTTCTGGAAAAATGAGAATGCACTATATAAGAATATTACCTGGTGATACAGTAGTAGTTGAGCTCTCACCTTATGATTTAACAAGAGGTAGGATTGTATATAGAGGAACAAAAAAAGATTATGAAAAGGGAGGTTAGAAATTATGAAAGTTACTCCTTCGGTAAAGAAAAGATGCAGAAAGTGTAAAATAATAAGAAGGAAAGGGGTTGTGAGGGTTATTTGTGAAATACCTAAACATAAACAAAGGCAAGGTTAAGGGGGATAAAATATGCCTAAAATTGCAGGAGTAGATATTCCAGAAAATAAGCCAGCAGAAATAGCTTTAACTTATATTTATGGAATAGGAAGAACTTTAGCTCAAAAAGTTTTAACTAAGGCAGGAGTGGATTGGTTTAAAAAAATTAAAGATTTAACAGAGGAAGAGATAAACAGAATAAGACAAATAATTGAAAGAGAATACAAAGTAGAAGGTGATCTCAGAAAAGAAGTAAGACAAAATATACAAAGGCTTATTTCTATTGGGTGTTATAGAGGTTTGAGACATAAAATGGGTCTTCCTGTAAGGGGTCAAAGAACAAGATCTAATGCAAGAACATGGAAGGGTCCGAGACCCGGATCTTTAAGAAGAAAGAAAAAATAAAGGGGAATGAAAAATGGCTCGCCCAAAAACAAAAAAGAAAAAGATTAAAAAAACTGTTACTGAAGGTATTATTCATATTCATTCAACCTTCAATAACACTATAGTTACCATAACTGATAGGCAAGGAAATACAATTGCTTGGGCAAGTGGAGGCACAGAGGGATTTAAAGGTACAAGAAAAGGGACTCCTTTTGCTGCTCAATTGGCAGTTCAATCAGCTTTAAAAAAAGCTCAAGCTTATGGACTAAAAGAAGCTTGGGTATATGTTAAAGGTCCTGGTCCAGGTAGAGAAGCAGCTTTAAGAGCTTTACAAGGATCAGGAATAAAGATTACACTTATTAAAGATGTAACACCTATCCCTCATGATGGGTGTAGACCGCCTAAGAGAAGAAGAGTGTAAAAATTTTTAAAGGAGGTTATCAAGGGTGGCAAGATATACAGGACCAAGGTGTAGACTTTGCAGAAGAGAAGGAGTTAAATTATTTTTAAAAGGAGAAAGATGTTATACTGATAAATGTGCTTTTGAAAGAAGAAGTTATCCTCCTGGTCAACATGGACCTCAACAAGTTAGAGTTAAGCTTTCTGATTACGGAATTCGTTTAAGAGAAAAGCAAAAAGTAAAAAGAATTTATGGAATCTCTGAAAAACAGATGAGAAAATATTATGAAATGGCGACCAAAATGCCAGGTCAATCTGGTCACAATTTGTTGCAACTATTGGAGAGGAGACTGGATAATGTTGTTTATAGATTAGGGTTTGCGGTTTCTCGAGCACAAGCAAGACAATACGTAAACCATGGATTTTTTAAGGTTAATGGGAAAAACGTAGATATACCCTCTTATTTAGTTAAACCTGGGGATGTTATAGAACTTAAAGAAAAATACAGAAACAATCCCCAAATTCTTGAATCATTAGAAACAGTAGCAAGAAGAGGGATTCCATCCTGGTTAGAACTTGATGCAGAAAACTTTAAAGGAGTTGTGAAAAGTCTTCCCACTAGAGAAGATATTACTATGCCTATTCAAGAAAGCTATATTATTGAGTTCTACTCCAGATAATTAATTTAAAAAATCCTAATTAAAAGAGGGTAAAAAACTTATGAAAAAAGAAGTAGAATTAATTAAACCAGAAGAAATTAAAGTTCATAAGGACAGTCAGTTTCCTTATTATGGTAAATTTATTATTGAACCTTTGGAAAGGGGTTATGGAATAACTCTTGGTAATGCTTTAAGAAGAATTTTGCTTTCTTCTATCCCTGGTTATGCTATTACTGAAGTAAAAATAGAGGGTGCTCCTCATGAATTTGTAAGTTTACCAGGTATTATAGAGGATGTTCCTGAAATAATTCTCAATTTAAAAGGTGTAAGATTTAAACTTAATGGAGAAGGTCCATTTTATTTTAAACTTGAAAAAGTAGGAGAAGGAGAGGTAAAAGCAGGAGATATTAAAATAAATAAAGAAGGAGAGATTGTAAATCCGGATCATCATATTGCTACCTTAACTAAGGATGGAAAACTTTTTATGGAACTAAAAGTTGAAAAAGGTAGAGGTTATGTTCCTGCAGAGTATACAAAAAATAACGAAATAGGAGTTATTCTTGTAGATGCTATATTTTCTCCTATAACTAAAGTTAATTTTACTGTTGGACAGGCTCGTGTAGGTAAAAGTAGTGATTATGATAGTTTGATTATGGAAATTTATACTGACGGAACAATAGATCCTAAAGAAGCTCTTACTCAAGCTGCTAAAATTTTGGTAGAGCAACTTATGATATTTTTAAAAGGAGAAAAAATATCTTTAGAACCTTATATTTCAGAAGCTCCTACAATTGAAAATTTACTGAATATGACTATAGAAGAGTTAGATCTCTCTGGTAGGGCTTATAATTGTTTAAAAAACGCTGGCATAAATTATGTAGGACAACTGGTACAAAAAACTGAAACAGAATTACTTAAATTAAGAAGCTTTGGTAAAAAATCCTTAGATGAAATTATAGAAAAACTTTCTAAATTGAATTTAAGACTTGGAATGACAGATATTAAATGGAAACCCTCTAAAGATTAATTTTAAAAGGAGATAAAAAATGAGGCATAGAAAGGTTAGCAGAAAACTTGGCAGAGATACAGAACATCATAAAGCTATTCTCAGAAATATGGTAACTGATTTGTTTAAACATGGAAGGGTTACAACTACATTAGCTAAAGCAAAAGAATTAAGAAGAGTAGCTGATAAAATGATAACTCTTGCTAAAAAAGGAGATCTTGCTTCAAGAAGAAGAGCTTTAGCTTTTATTAGAGATAAAGGTATAGTAAAAAAATTATTTACTCAATTGAGAGAGAAATATCTTGATAGAGCAGGTGGATATACGAGAATTATAAAAGTTGGTCCAAGAAGAGGGGATGCTTCTTTTATGGCTATTGTAGAGTTGGTAGAAGAAAAATTGACTACTAAAGGTTCAAAACTTAAAAAGGAAAGGATAAAAAAGGTTTTAGAATTTATAGAAAAGATGAAGAAAAAATATCAATCAATCCCCACTTCTACCGAAGAAAAAGCTTCTATCGAAGAAGAAAAGGCGTCTCAATAACGACACAAAATTTTTATGAATGTTTCTGGAATTTGACGAAACATTAAGAAATAAGTTTTTAAATCTTCTTGATTTTCCTCAGAAAGAAAAAGATTTAATAATTTCTTTTTTAAGAAAATTTAAGAATAGAGAAGAATTCTATTTGACAGGGGGTTCAGTAAGAGCTCTTTTTACCTCCGAAAAAATTACAGATCTTGATTTAACAGTTAAAGAAAATGTAGTGGATCTTGTTTTATTTGCTCAAAAATTTTTAAATTACCATTTTGTTCCTCTCTCCCCAGAGTGGGGAATATATAGATTAGCTAAAGGGAAAAACACTATAGATTTTACAAGTTTTAGAGGAGAAACAATAGAGGAGGATTTAAAAAAAAGAGATTTTACTTTTAATGCTATGGGGCTTCCTGTAAAAGCTCTTTTTGAGAATAGGTTTTTAATTTTAGATCCCTTTTCAGGATATAAAGATCTAAAAGAGGGTGTTATAAGAGCTATTAGTGAAGAAAATATTATTGAAGACCCTTTAAGAATTTTAAGAGGTTATAGGTTTTTTGCTTACGGATTTGGAAAAATAGAAGAAAAAACAAGAAATTTTTTTCGCATCCATAAACAAAAGATAAATAGGTGTGCAAAGGAGAGAATTTTACAAGAGCTTTTATATATTTTAATTTCTAATAAAACTTTTGAAACTTTTAAATTAATGGATGAGGATAATCTTTTAACAGAAATTTTTCCTTATTTGGAAAAGGCTAAGGGTATTCCTCAACCTACTTTCCACCACTTAGATGTAAAAGATCATCTCTTAGAAACACTTAGATGGACTGAAAAAATATTAGAAAATCCGCAAAAATATTTAGAAATCGAAAAAACAGATGAAATGGAGAATGAAGATTTTATACTTTCTGTTAAATTAGCAGGTCTTTTTCATGATCTTGGTAAAGCTTATACCTTTGAGATAAAAGAAAGAATAACCTTTTATGGACATGAAAAGGTTTCTGCTGAATTGTTTAAAATTATGGCGGAAAATTTAAGATTTAAAAAGGATTTAATAAATAAAGTTTGTAATCTTATAAAAAACCACATGAGACCCTTTCATTTACTTAATGAAAAGGAAAAGGGAAGTCTCACTTTGCGAGCTAAGAGAAATTTAATAAAAGATGTGCCCTATCTTAAAGAACTTTTTATAGTTTGTATGGCAGACTCATATGCAAGTCAAGGTCCTGATAAAGAACCAGATTATGAAGAACGTTTAAGAACTTTTTTTCACGAACTTTTTGAATTAAAAGAACAACTTGAAAAGGAAAGCCAGAAAAAAAGGCTTATCACAGGAGATGATTTAATAAAACTTGGATTTAAACCAGGTCCTCTATTTAAAGAAATTTTGCAAGATGTAGAAATACAAATATTGGAGAAAAAGTTCGTTTCAAAAGAAGAACTTTTGGAATACATAAAAGAGAAATACAGCAAAGAAAAGCTTTAAAGTCTTTTACCTTGTAAAATTTTAAATTTAAGGTAAGGTAAGGATAAAAATTAGAGGGGGTAAAAGAGGGTATGAAGGTAGAGTTGCAAGATTTAAATGAAGTAGAAAAAATTTTAAAAATAGAAGTTTCCCAAGAAAAGGTTGATGAGGTAATTCAAAAAGTTACTGATCAAATTAGAAAAAAAGCAAAAGTTAAAGGATTTAGAGAAGGGAAAGTCCCTATTTATTTAGTTAAAAAACTTTATAGAGAAGAAATTGAAGAAAAAAGTATAGCAAAAATTATAGAAGATACCCTTGAAAAAGCTATTAAGGAAGCAAAAGTAGAACCTCTTTTAAGGCCGAAATTGGAAGAATTGGGAGAATTAAAAGAAGGAAAACCTTTTAATTATTCAGTTTTGGTAGAGGTAAGACCTGAAATTAATATAAAAAAGGAGGATTATATTGGTATTGAAGTTGAAAGGGAATCTGACGAAATAAATGAAGAGGAGGTAGATAAAATTCTACATGAATTAAAATATTCTTTTTCGCCACTAAAAAGAGCTGAAAAAGAAGAAATAATTGAAGATAGATCTATAGCAGTTATTAAATTTGAAGCCTATGATGGAGAGGAACTCATCCCTGGACATCAAGCTGAGGCACTTTTTATAGATGTAGGAACTGGTGAATTTAACGAAAAGGTAGAAAAAGAATTGATAGGAAAAAAAGAAGGAGATAGATTTAGTGTAGAGGTTGAATATCCCGAAGATGGTCTTAACCCTCTTTTAGCTGGTAAAAAAGTGAGATATCAAATAGAAGTAAAAGAAATATATAAGAGAGAATTGAAGGAATTGGATGACGAATTTATAAAAAGCTTGAACATAGGTTTTGAAACAGTAGAGGCTTTAAGAGAAAGTATCAAAAAGAGACTATTAGAAGACAAAAAGAGAAGAAACGAGGATAGGTTTAGAGAAAGACTTTTAGAAAAAATTTTAGAAAAAGTAGATTTTAAAGTACCTACCCGATATGTTGAATTAAAGTTATATCAATTAATAGATAAAATAAGAGAAGGATTAGAAAGGGATGGATTTAGTTTTGATAAGCTTAATATTTCTATGGATAAATTAAGAGAAAGACTTTATCCTATTGCTGAAAAACAGGCAAAAGAGGAGTTGTTATTAGAAAAGATAGCCGAGCTTGAAAATATTGAAATTCCTCAAGAAGAAATTGATAAAACTGTTGAGACCATTTCCAAAAATTTAAGGGTTTCATTAGAGCAGGCTCGAGGAATTGTTTATTTTAATATACTTCCCAAAAAGTTAGCAGAGAAGACCTTGCAATTTTTAGTAAATAATGCTAAACCTATAAATAAAGAAAATAAGGAGAGTTAAGATTATGGCTTACTATATTCCTATAGTGATTGAACAGACAGGCAGAACTGAGCGTGCCTTTGATATATATTCTCGCCTTTTAAAAGAAAGAATAGTTTTTATAGGTACTACTATTGATGAAAATGTGGCTAATCTTGTTATAGCACAACTTTTATACTTAGAAGCTGAAGATCCTGACAAAGATATTATGCTTTATATTAACTCACCAGGAGGATTAGTAACAGCGGGGCTTGCTATTTATGATACTATTCAATACATAAAACCAGATGTTTGTACTATTTGTGTAGGGCAGGCTGCAAGTATGGCAGCTGTTCTTTTAGCAGCAGGAACTAAAGGGAAAAGATATGCCCTTCGTCATTCAAGAATAATGCTTCATCAACCTATTGGTGCTTTTCAAGGACAAGCAACAGAAGTTGAAATTCAGGCAAAAGAGATTTTACGTTTAAGAGAAATCATTACTGAAATTTTATCTCAGCATACTGGGCAACCTAAGGAAAAAATTAAACAGGACACTGAAAGAGATTTTTATATGTCTGCAGAAGAAGCATTAGAATATGGAATTATAGATAAAATCTTAATTACAAGGTAGGTGATAATATGAAAGAATTTGGAAGAGAACCAAGATGTTCCTTTTGTGGAAGGTCTCAAAGTGAAGTTAAAAAACTTATAGCAGGATCCTCTGCTTATATCTGCAATGAATGTGTAGAATTATGTAATGAGATTTTAGAAGAGGAATATGAAAGGATAAATTTATCAGAAGAGAATCATACTAAACTTTCTAAACCTGCTGAAATAAAAGCTTATTTAGATCAATATGTAATTGGTCAAGAAAGAGCCAAAAAAATACTTTCTGTAGCAGTATATAACCATTATAAAAGAATAGAATATCAGAAATCTAACAAAAAGCATTTGAAAGACGTAGAACTTCAAAAAACTAATATCTTGTTAATAGGACCAACTGGTTCTGGTAAAACCCTTTTAGCTCAAACATTGGCAAAATTTTTAAAAGTTCCTTTTACTATTGCGGATGCAACCCCTCTTACCGAAGCCGGTTATGTAGGGGAGGATGTGGAAAATATCCTTCTCTATCTCCTTCAAGCTGCCAATTATGATTTAGAACTTGCTCAAAAGGGAATTGTTTATATTGATGAGATAGACAAAATTGCTAAAAAAGGTGAGGGTCCATCTATTACAAGAGATGTTTCTGGAGAAGGTGTTCAGCAGGCGCTTTTAAAAATTTTAGAAGGAACTATAGCTAATATTCCTCCTAAGGGAGGAAGAAAACATCCTCAACAAGAATATATAAAAATGGATACCACTAACATTTTATTTATCTGCGGAGGAGCATTTGTAGGTCTTGATGAAATAATAAAAAGAAGACTGGGTAAGGGATCTATAGGATTTGGGGCCCAAATAAAAAATGTTAAAGATTTGACCTTAGGAGAGATTTTATCTCAGGTCCAACCAGAAGACCTAATAAAATACGGGTTTATTCCTGAATTTGTAGGAAGACTCCCTGTTATTGCAACCTTAGATGAACTTACTGTTGATGATTTGGTTAGAATACTTGTTGAACCTAAAAACTCAATAATAAAACAATATCAGAAACTTTTTGAAATGGAAGGAGTAGAACTTAAATTTACAGAAAAAGCTTTAAGAGTAGTTGCCGAAGAAGCAGTAAAGAGAAAAACAGGGGCTCGCGGTTTAAGATCAATAATTGAAGAAGTAATGGTAGATGTAATGTATGAGATCCCCTCCTTAACCGATGTAAAAGAATGTATAGTTACTGAAGAAGTAATCTTGAAAAAAGAAAGACCGATCTTAATTTTTAAGAAAAACAAAAAAGTAAAGGAGAGGTAGATAAAATAATGTCTAACGAAAGTTTAAAAGTTTTACCTTTATTACCTTTAAGAGAGATTGTAGTTTTTCCTTATACTGCAGTCCCACTCTTTATTGGAAGAGTTAAGAGTATTCTTGCTATTGAGAAAGCCTATGCAACAGATAAATTAATTTTTCTTTCTGCTCAGAAAGATGCTAAATTAGATAATCCTACTGAAAATGATATATATAAAGTTGGAACCGTATGTAAAATTATTCAACTTTTAAAACTTCCTGACGGAACTTTAAAAATCTTAGTAGAAGGTTTAAACAGAGGAAGAATAGTAAGATTTTTATCTGATTCTGAGTATTTTCTGGTTGAAGTAGAATTGAAAACTGAAATAATTGAAGCTGATGTTGAAACAATAGCTCTTATTAAACTTTGTAAAGAGTCTTTAGAAGAATATTCTCACTACAATAAGAAGCTTAATCCAGAAATTGTCAATAATCTTCTTAACATAGACAACCCCTCAGAATTTTCTGATAGACTTGCAGCTATTTTAAATTTAAAGTTAGAACAGAAACAGAAATTACTTGAAACTATAAGTGTTAAAAAGCGTTTAGAAATCCTTCTCAATCATCTAAGAGGAGAAATAGAAATAATCAAGACCGAATCTCGTATAAGAGAAAGAGTTAAAAAACAGATGGAAAAGACTCAGAGAGATTATTATCTCCATGAACAAATGAAAGCTATTCAAAAAGAATTGGGAGAAAGAGAAGATGGTAGAAGTGATCTTGCAGAATTAGAAAAAAGAATAAAAAAGAAAAAACTTCCTAAGGAAGTTGCAAGTATTGTAAGAAGAGAGTTTAAAAAGCTCTCTTTAATGTCTCCTATGTCTGCTGAGGCAACTGTGGTAAGAAATTATATAGATTGGCTTATTAGTCTTCCTTGGTATGAAAAAACACAAGACAACATAGATATAGAAAAAGTTGAAGAATTGTTAAATAAAAACCATTATGGATTAGAGAAACCTAAGCAGAGAATTATAGAACATTTAGCTGTTCAAAAGCTTACTAAATCTATTAAAGGACCTATTCTTTGTTTCGTTGGTCCTCCGGGAGTGGGTAAAACTTCCTTAGCTAAATCTATAGCTGAAGCTATAGGAAGAAAATTTGTTAGGGTTTCTCTTGGAGGAATAAGGGATGAAGCAGAAATAAGAGGACATAGAAGAACTTATGTAGGAGCTTTACCTGGAAAAATTATTCAGGGAATGAGAAAAGCAGGGACTATTAATCCTGTTTTTTGTCTTGATGAGGTAGATAAAATAGGCATGGATTTTAGGGGAGATCCAGCAGCAGCTTTACTTGAAGTTCTTGATCCTGAGCAAAATCATTCTTTCCAAGATCATTATTTAGAAGTAGGATATGATTTATCTAAAGTTCTTTTTATCACTACAGCCAATGCACTTTATACAATTCCACCTGCTTTACTTGATAGGATGGAGGTTATAGAACTTCCTGGATATACAGAAGAAGAAAAATTAGAAATAGCTAAAAATTATCTATTACCGAGACAACTTCAAGCTCATGGGTTAAGTCCGGAGATGGTTCCTTTAGATGATGATGCTTTACTTGAAATTATTAGAAAATATACCAGAGAAGCAGGAGTTAGAAACTTAGAAAGAGAAATTGCAACTATTTGTAGAAAAATTGCTAAAGATGTAGCTAAGAATCCTAAAGAATTTATTCCTTTCAAGATTACAATTTCTAAGTTAGAAGAGTTTTTAGGTGTTCCTAAGTATAGATATGGAGTAGCTGAAGAGCAACCACAAGTTGGTATTGCTACAGGACTTGCCTGGACAGAAACTGGGGGAGCATTACTTCAGATTGAAGCAGTTATTATGCCTGGTAAAGGAAATCTTCAGATTACAGGAAAGCTTGGAGAAGTAATGCAAGAATCAGTTCAAGCTGCTATGAGTTATGTAAGATCAAGAGCTCTTCAATTAGGTCTACCTCTTGATTTTTATAGAAAAATAGACATTCATGTTCATGTACCAGAGGGAGCTATACCAAAAGATGGCCCAAGTGCTGGAATAACAATAGCAACAGCTATTGTTTCTGCACTTTTGAAAATACCTGTTAAAAATACTGTAGCTATGACTGGAGAAATAACTTTAAGAGGAAGAATATTACCTATTGGGGGTTTAAAAGAAAAATTACTTGCAGCTGTAAGGGGTGGAATAAAAACTGTTCTTATACCTAAGGAAAATGAAAAAGAATTAAAAGAGATTAATCCTAATGTATTGAGAGATCTTGAAGTTATATTAGTGGAAAATATGGATGAAGTTTTAAAAATTGCTCTTCTTCTTGAAGATCCTTCAACTCTATTTAAAGAGGCTCCATCTCTTGATATTTGGAAATTAATGGAATTACAGGAAAAATTGAAAGATAAAACAGTTCCTTTAGAACATTAGTCTTTATTGATTCATCTTACTTAAGAATTCTTCATTACTTTTAGTGTCTTTCAATTTTTCTAATAAAAATTCCATGCATTCTACTGGATTTAAGGGAGAGAGAACCTTTCTTAATAACCAAACTTTATGTAAAATATCAGGAGGAAGAAGCAATTCTTCTTTTCTTGTTCCGCTTAAATGAATATCAATAGCTGGCCAGATTCTTCTATCTGCTAAGCGTCTATCTAAAACTATTTCCATATTTCCTGTTCCTTTAAATTCTTCAAATATTACTTCATCCATTCTACTTCCTGTGTCAATAAGACAAGTTGCAATTATAGTAAGACTTCCTCCTTCTTCTACATTTCTTGCTGCTCCAAAAAATCTTTTTGGTTTATGAAGAGCATTAGCATCTATTCCACCGGAAAGAAGCTTACCACTTGAGGGAACTACTACATTGTAAGCTCTTGTTAAACGTGTTAAGCTGTCAAGTAAAATTACCACATCATATTTACATTCAACTAACCTTTTTGCCTTTTCAATAACTATTTCTGCAACTTGGGTATGTTTCTGGGGAGGTTCGTCAAATGTAGAACTTATAATTTCTGCTCTTGGGACAGTTCTTTGCATTTCTGTTACTTCCTCAGGTCTTTCGTCAACAAGAAGAATGATAAGATGTACCTCAGGATAATTTTTTACTATTCCATTAGCAATATTTTGCAATAAAACAGTTTTTCCAGTTCTTGGGGGAGCCACAATGAGACCTCTTTGTCCTTTTCCAATAGGAACAAATAAATCTATAATACGAGTAGAATAATTTTCTGGATCTGTTTCTAAACGAAGCCATTTATTAGGATGAATAGGTGTGAGATGATCAAAGGGTGTTCTTGTTCTTACTACTTCTGGAGGATAATAATTTACTTTTTCAATTTTAGCTAAGGCAAAATATTTTTCTCCTTCTTTTGGTTGTCTTATATATCCTAATATGGTATCCCCTGTTTTAAGACCGAATTTCCTTATTTGAGGAGGAGAAACATATATATCCTCAGAGCTTGGTAGATAATTATAGTCATTAAATCTCAAAAATCCAAACCCTTCAGGTAAAACTTCTAAAACACCCTCAACAATAACTTCAATTTCTTTTACTAAAAGGTTACTTACTATTTGATAGATAACTTCAGATTTCTTGTAATAATTATATATATTTTCAATTCCTAATTTTTCTCCTAAGGCATAAAGTTCAGAAAGGGATTTTTTTCTTAATTCAGAAAGATATACAGGTGAGGTAATTGTTTCAGGTAGTTCTTCAGAAATTGAAATTTTTAAGTTTTCAGAAATAAGTTTCCCGTTTACAGGCTGATCCATTCTTTCTCTCCTTTTAAAAAGGAATTTATTAAAGTTAAAAATAGACCATGCATTTATTAAAATAAGACCTTATTGAGATCTCAAGATCTCTCAGATTTAAATGCTCCCCGGGCAGGACTCGAACCTGCAACCTATGGGTTAACAGCCCACCGCTCTGCCTGTTGAGCTACCGGGGAACCTTAACTTAATCAAATATAAATAATAAATTGATTTTTCCTTTTGTCAAGTTATCTTTAAAAAACTTTCTTCATTTTTATAAAATAAATATGAAGTTGAAAAGAAAAAGAGGAAAAGTATAATAAGAGCTTTAATAAAATGGTAAATCTTTCTGAAAAAGAAAAAAGAATTCTCCAAATTTTAATAGAGGGAATTCCTCTTTCAGAACGCCCCTTTTATGAAATTGCCAAAAAAACAGGATTTACAGAGAAAGAAGTTTTAGAAATAATAAAAAACTTAATGGATAAAAAGATAATAAGAAGATTGGGTATAACACTAAGACACAATCTTGCAGGAATTAAAGGAAATGCTATGGTTGCTTGGAGGGTCCCTGAAGAAAAAATTGAAGAAATTGGACAATATTTGTCCCAACTTCCCTATATTTCACATTGCTATGTTAGAGAAACTTATGAAGATTGGAATTATAACCTTTATACCATGATTCACGGAAAAAACAAAAGAGAAGTCAAAAAAAGGATAAAAGAAATTTCGGAAAATTTTTCTCTTAAAGATTATCAAATCCTTTTTACCAAAAAGGAAATAATAAGAAAACATGCCAAGTATGAGATTTAGTTTTTCTTACATTCTAATAAGATAAAATGCTCATTAAACTCGTAAGCGGATATAACTTTAGTACAATTTCTAAATAAATTTTCGTATTTTTTCTTGGTAATAACAAATCCTTGATTTAAAACTTGAGGATTGTCCACCTTGGGGATACATCTTTCAAGATAAAAGGGGAGGGTTGTTATTTCGTTTTTATAAAAGTAAATTTCTCCTTTGTAGTTTTTTAAGAAGTTTTTAGCCTGAAAGGTAAAGCGATTTTTTTCATAAGTATAGCCGGAGATAGCAATTACTAATAATAAAATTCCGGAAATTGACATAATCCAGCGAATATATTTTTCAGAAACAAAATTGGCTAAAATAACACAAAGAGGTGGATAGGCAAAAAGTATATAATGATGGAGCTTATTTTTAGAAAGGCTATAAAATATTAATATAAATAAAAACCAAAATACAAAAGGTGTAAGTGGATTGTTCAAAAGAACTTTATAATTTTTATTTATCATAGTATATAAATGTTTGAATTTTGAAAAAATTTTGAAATAAATAGGTATATAAAAAAAGGAAGTAACTAAAATAATTAAAAAGTAATAAAAAAAAGGTTGGGGATGAAAAAGCTTTTTTCCAGTATATCTAAAGATATTTTCGTGAAGAAAGAATTTATAAAAGTAAAAATATCCAAATTTATAAAACATATAAATATACCAAGCTCCTCCAACAAGAAAAAAAAGAAAAATTCCTAAAAAACTGAAAAGAGGAAAGTTTCTTTGAGTTAATTTGAAAAACAGAATTACTATAAAGGGTAAAATAATTCCTACAGGTCCTTTAGTAAGAACTGCAAAACCTAAAAATATCCATCCCAAAATTGGATTTTTCCTTAAAAAGAAATATATGCTTCCTACAGAAAAAAAGTTTAAAAGCATCTCAGGTGTAAAAGATCTTGCTTCTATCCAAACATGAGGAAAAGTTAAAAAAATTAACATACCTTTCCAAGCCAAATTTTTATCAAAAGATTCTTTTGCTATTAAACCTAAAAAAATTAATACTCCTAACGCAGAAAGCCCAGATACAAGTCTCAAAGAAAATTCATTTATCCCTAAAATAAAAGAACCTATTACACCACACCAATAAAGAAGAGGTGGTTTTTCTAATCTCAGCTCACAGTTATAATAGGGCACCAAAAAATCTTTAGTTTTAATCATATTTAAGACTACATAGCCGTTTTTTCCTTCATCAGAAGAAGTTAAATCTATAGACCAATTGAATAATATAAAAAAATAAAAAGAAAGAGCTAATAAAAGAAAAAAATATTTTTTGTTAATAAAGTCATTCATAAAAATTTATATTTATTACAAATTTATTACAAAAGCGTTATTTTGCAAATCTTAAAGGTTTTTAAAAAGATAATTTTTAATAAAGTTTTAAACTTTTAAAATCGTGTTATTATAAAATTTTAAAATGAAGATTTTTAAAAGTTTTTTTCTTATCTTAATTTTTCTAATAGTCTCTCAGTCCTATGCTTTAGAAATAAAAAAATTAAAAGGATACCTTTATGAAAAAAATATTCTTATAGATGTGTTTTATAAAGATTTTCCCTTTCAAGAGATTGTTCTTTCTCTTAAAGAACAAAAAGAACCAGTTTCAATAGAATATCAATTTGAAATTTATAGAAAACGTTTCTTATTAAAGGATGTTCTTCTTTATAAGGAAAGATATTATCAAAAACTCTATTATGCTTCTGATAAAAATCTTTATTATTTAGAAGATAACTTTGGTTTAAAGACCTTTGAAAAACCAGAAAATGCAGTACTCTCAGTGGTTAGTTTAGAATCTTATCCTTTAAAATATACTTATACACCTGAAAAGGATTCCCTAATTTTTAAAATGAAGGTCATTCTAACTTATAGCACTCATCTTTCAGAAAACTTAAGATATACAAAAAAGAAACATTTTAAAAAATTAGAAACAGAAAAAACAGTTGGAATTAATGAATTATTGGGAAATTTTTAAATTAAATCTAAAAAAAATTAAGATTTTAATTTTTCTTCTTTTTATAGGGATTACTCTTTGGTTAGAATTTAATATTTTTGATTTTTCTTTTCTTAGTTTATCTCAAAAAAATATTTTTCTTTTCTTGTTATTTCAGCTTAATCTTATTTTTATTTTAGTTCTTCTTTATTTTATTTTTAGATATCTTTTTAAAATCTTTTGGGAAATTAAGATTAAAAAAATCTCTAAAAGCATAAAGATAAAACTCTTTTCTATTTATTTTATTTCTATAATTTTTCCTTCCCTAATATTGATTTTAGGAAGTTTTTTCTTTTTCAAAAAAACTTTAGATTACTGGATTAAAGAATTTTTTGAAGAAAAGGTTATTTCTCAATTTATGAAGGCAGAGGATTATTATAAAGAAACGGAAAGATATTTACTTCAAAAGGGACAGGAAATTATTAATGAATATGTTTCATCCGCTGAGGAATTGAAAAGCAAAGACCTTAGAGAGAAATTTAGATATTTTTCAAACCTTGATTCTATAGAAATTTATAATTTTTCTGGACAACTTTATAAAAAGACCTATTCCTCAGAAATTCCGGAAAAATTAGGTATCCCTCCTTCCATTTTAGAAAAGCTTAAAACAGAAAAAATTCCTGTTACCCAATTTTCAATAATAAGATCTAAGCCTTTATTAAGGGTTTTTATTGCCTGTAAAGACAAATATGGTAATGAATGGATATTAGCTACAGGAAAGGTTTTAAACCTACAAAAATTTGCAGAAAGTTCTGCTTTTCCTGAAAAAAAATATTTTAAAACCTTTAAAAAATTTTTGTTAATGACAGGCATCTCAGTTTTACTTCTCATAATCTTTGTTGGTATTTGGGTAGGAAGTAAAATAGGAAGAAATCTTACAGAACCCTTACAAAATCTTATTTTAGCTACTCAAAAGATTTCTCAAAAAAAATATCAAATAGAAGAAATACCTCTTACTTCTTTTTCTGAAGATGAGTTAGGGATTTTGGTTAATTCCTTTAAGGAAATGGTTAAAAAAGTGAAAGAATATGAAGAAGAATTGAAGAGATATAATGAATATTTAATGTCTATTTTAAACCATCTTCCTGTAGGAATTTTAATATTGGATTTCAATTTTAAAATAAAATTTCTTAATGAAAATTTAAAAAAATTTTTGGAAATTTATGAATTTAAGAATATAGAAGAGCTTTTGAATTATTTGGATTTGTTTAATTTATTGCACACTGTAGATCTGGAATCTCCTTTTTATAAAATTTTTGAATTTACTGTGGGGGAAAAGGAAATATTTTTAGGATTAACACTTTTGAAGCTTAATCTATTTCGAGAAGAAAATTTTATGGTTATTTTGGAAAATTTAGAAGAAAAGGAAAATTTAAAAAGGCTTTCTATTTGGAAAGAAGTAGCTATAAAAATAGCTCATGAAATTAAAAATCCTTTAACTCCTATTAAACTTTCTATAGAAAGATTGAGAAAAAGGTTAGGGGAAAATCTTGAAGATTCTGCAAAAGAAATCCTTTTTAAAACAACTGAGATTATAGAAAAATATGTAGAAGAATTAAGAAAATTAGCAACAAATTTTTATTATTTCTCAAAAAAACCCAGTCTCAATTTAGAAAAAGGTAGTTTATTAGAAAATATTATAGAAGTGGTCAATCTTTACGAACTTGCCTATCCTGAAGTTAAGTTTAATATTCAGGCTGATGATGACGGAGAGTGTATTTTTGATAAGTTTCACTTTAAAAGGGTATGGATAAATTTAATTGATAATTCTATAAAAGCTATGCAAGAGAAGGGAGAAATAAAAATCTTTTTAAGTAGAGAAAATGGAGAGGTGATTGTAAAAATGATAGATACTGGGAAAGGTATTCCAGAAGATATAAAGGCAAATATTGCTGAAGGAGATTTAATAAAACTTAAAGAGTTCGGGATGGGATTGATTATAGCTTATTCAGTGGTAAAGCTTCACAAAGGGATTTTTCAAGTAGAGAGAAATAATCCTTCGGGAACAGTTATTACTATAAAAATCCCCTGTGTTTCTGAATTAAAAATTATCTAACCTATTTACATTCTGCCCAATTTTTGCCAAAGGAAAAATTAACTTTTATGGGAACATTAAGCTTATAAGGAAGGTTTAAATATTTAAAAGGATTTTCCATTATTTTAGGAGCAAGCTCTTTTATTATTTCTATTTCTTCTTCAGGAACTTCAAGTACCAATTCATCATGGACTTGTAAAATTATTGCAGTTTTAAGATTATGCCTTTTTAACTCTTTTTGCAAAGCTACCATTGCGCATTTTATAAGGTCTGCAGCAGAACCTTGAATTGGGGTATTAATTGCCATTCTTTGTCCTAACTCCTTTATACTTTTATTTGGGCTAAAAAGTTCAGGTATATAGCGCTTCCTTCCAACTAAGGTTTTTACATAACCATTCTCTTTAGCAAATTCTATAGTTTTTTGAATGTATTCTTTGATTCCAGGATAACGACTAAAATAACGATTTATTATAATTTCTGCTTCCTTAGGGCTTATTTTTAATTCTTTAGCTAATCCATAAGCACTCATTCCATAAGCTATTCCAAAATTTATAGCTTTACTCATTCTTCTCATTTCAGGGGTAACCTTTTCTGGAGTTACACCAAACACTTCACAAGCTGTAAAAGTATGAATATCTTCTCCCTTTTCAAAGGCAGAAATAAGATTTTTATCTTCAGAAAAATGAGCAAGGATTCTTAATTCAATTTGAGAGTAATCTAAGCTACAAAGCATACAGCCATCTTCAGCAATAAAAGCCCTTCTTATAGAAAGCCCCTCTTCTCCTTTTATAGGTATATTTTGTAAATTTGGATTTTGGGAACTTAGCCTTCCTGTAGCTGTTCCTGTTTGATTAAATTCGGTATGTAATCTGTGTGTTTTAGTCTCCGCATATTTTAAAAATGCTTCTAAATAAGTACTTTTTATTTTGTAAAGTGTTCTATATTGTATAAGTAACCTAACAAAAGGATGAAGAGGAGCAAGTTCTTCTAAAACTTCCGCATCGGTTGAAGGGAGGGAACTTTTAGGTGTCTTTTTAATGGAAGGTAAATTTAATTTTTTAAAAAGAATATTACTTACTTCTTGACTTGATTTGGGATTAAATCTACAACCTGCTATTTCAAATAATTTATCTTCCAATTCTTTAAGAGTTTTTTGATATTCCTGATTAAGTGTTCTTACGTATTCTAAATCTATTTTGAATCCCTTCTTTTCCATTTCAAAAAGTACTTCGCTTAAAGGTATTTCAACCTTTTCAAGCCATTCACTAAGACCTTCTTCTTCAATACGATTAATTAATTCCTTTCCTAATAGAAAAAGACTACAAGTTTTTATAGCAATTTCTTCATCTTCAGAAATTTTTGAGGAACCTAAGCTAATATCTAAATATTCTTGCAATAAAAATTCAAGCTCATATTTTTTTAGAGAAGGATTTAAAAGATAACTTGCTAATTTAGTATCAAATACTTTATTCAGAGAAAAACCGAAAAGTTTAAGAAAATTTTTATAATCATGCAAGATGAATTTGGTTTTAGTAAATTTTGAGATTAAATCTTTTAAACAGGAAGTTGATAATTTATAAGCTTCCTTTTCAGAAAAGGCTACTGCTATCTCAGGGGCATGAGCTAAATTGAATATATAACCCTGGTATTGTAAGGGAAAAAGGCTTAAATAATCCCTTTCTGGAATTTGAGAAAGATCCTTGTTTTCTATTAAGAGAGGTTTAAATTCAGGAGGAGTGTATTTTATCTCTGATAGGAGTTTTCTAAATTCTAATTCTTTAAAAATTTTTCTTAAAGTAGAATAATCAGGTTCCTTTCTTTTATAATAGATAATATCTAAAGAAGGAAGTGGTGCATTATAATTTAAAGTTAAAAGGCTTAAATTATTTAATACCTGATCTTTATATTTAAGAAGACTTTCTCTTAATTTAGATAAAGAAACTTGTTTGATATTTTGATATAGATTTTCTAAATTTTTAAATTTTATTAATAATTCTTTAGCTGTTTTTTCTCCTATTCCGGGAACACCAGGAATATTATCACTGGGATCCCCAGTTAAGGCTCTAAATTCAGGAAAAACTTGGGGAGGAAATTGGTATTTTTCAAGAAAAGCATCAAGATCTAAGAATTTTTCTCTAACAGGATCATAAATAGCTATATTTTTATCAATTAAAGAATAAAGATCCTTGTCTCCTGCCACAATAATAGCAGAAAGATTCTGTTTTTTTATTATGTTCTTTATAAAGCTCGCTATAAGGTCATCTCCCTCATATCCAGGATGTGAGAGAACGGGTATTCCCAGAGAGTGGATTATATTTCTTATATAGGGAATTTGTATTTTAAGGTCATCTGGCATTTTGGGACGAGTAGCTTTATAATTTTCATAGATTTCGTGTCTGAAAGTTGGCTCCTTTTCATCCATAAACCAAATAATGTATTCTGGATCCCATTCCTTTAAGATTTTAAGAACCATTTGGGTTACACCAAAAATTGCTTTAGTTGGGAAGCCTTTAGTTGTGGCTAAATAACCAGGTATGGCAAAATAAGCTCTATAAATAAAAGAAGAACCATCTATTAAAATTACTGTATCTTTAGGTATTTTTTTTAAATAAGAACTAACCATAGTAAAAAGATTTTTTAAAACATTTTAAAATAAAATCAAGTAATTTTTCTTGACAAATTTGGAAAAGAGTTTAGACTTAAGCAAAAATCAAAAAGGGGAGGGGATCTCTTTGGCAGGAATAATAATTAAAGATGGGGAATCTTTCGAACAGGCATTAAAAAGGTTTAAAAGGTTAGTTGAAAAAACAAAAATACTTTCTGAAGTTAAAAAAAGAGAGTTTTATGAAAAGCCTGGGGTAAGAAGAAGAAAGAAATCTCAAAATGCTCGTAAGAAATTACTTAAAAAACTTAAAAAACTTCAACAAAAAAATAAAGGTTAATTTTTAAATTCATTTGGAGTGTTTAAATCTTTAAATAAATTAGATTGGTCAAGGATATTAAATTATTTAAATAATTTTCTCTATTCAGATTTTTCAAAAGAGCGTTGTCAAAATTTAGTACCCCTTTTTTCCTATGAAGAAGCTGTTAAAGCACAAGAGAAAACTAAATTTATCTGGGATTTATTAGAAAAGGGTAAAAAATTAGAGCTTAATCCTTTAAAATCTTTAAAAAGTCTATTTGAAAGGGCATCAAAAAGGGAATTTTTCTTACCTATTGAACTTTCAGAAATTAAAAAATGGTTTCTCACCTTAGAAAAACTTATTTCTTATCTTGAAAATTCCCCTTTTTCTAATTTAAAAACTCTATATGAGGAAATCAAAGAAATAGATCTTTATCTTGATAGAGTACTTGATTGGGAAAAAGGAGAAATAAAGGATAAAGCTTCTTACAATTTATTTATCATAAGAAAAAAGCTAAAAGAAGCAAAAGAAATTTTGTTTACCAAACTGGAAAAAATAAGAGAAAATCTTTTCAAAAAAGGTTATCTTCAGGAGAATCTTTTCACACAAAAAGAGGGCAGATATGTATTGCCTGTTAAGGTAGAATATAAAAATAAGGTAAAGGGTATATTGCATGGGGTTTCCCAAAGTGGAGCTACAGTATTTATAGAGCCTGCAAGTATAATGTCTTTAAGTAATGAAATAGAAAATCTTCGTCGTATAGAGCAAAGAGAGGTAGTTAAAATTTTAAGAGAAGTTTCTCAGGAAATCTTTTCTCGCTCCCAATCTTTTTTCAATTTAGAAGATATTTATGCGGATTTTGAAATTGCTTTTGCAAAAGCAAGTCTCGGAAAAACTTATAAAGGGAAGTTTCCTCTTTTAAAAAAGGAAGGTTTAATAAAAATTTGCTCAGGTATTCACCCCCTTCTTTTATTAAAAGAGAATTCTTCTAAAGTAGTTTATAATGATTTTATAATTGAGAAGGGTCTTCTTATCTCTGGTCCCAATTTAGGGGGTAAAACCGTATCCTTAAAAACCATAGGTATTCTTATCCTTATGGGACAAAGCGGTTTTCCTATTCCAGTTGAGGCAGCAGAATTTCCTTTATTTTCTAAAATCTTTGTAGATTTGGGAGATGATCAAGATATAATAGAAGGCGAGTCTTCTTTTTCTTCACATTTAAAAATTTTAAAAGAGATTTTAGATAATGCTGATGAAAACACTCTGGTTTTGCTTGATGAACCTGGGAAGGGCACTAATCCAGAGGAAGGAATAGCCTTAGTTGCAGCTATTATAAATGAAATCCTTAAGCGAAAAACCAAAGTTGTGGTTACTACCCATTCTCAATTTCTTAAAACTCTTAGTTTAAAAATGAAAGATCTGAAATTAGCTACTATGGAATATGATTCAGAAACAAAAGAACCAACTTATAAAATAAGATATAATGTTTTGGGAGAATCTTTAGCCTTTGATCTTGCTAAAAAATTGGGGTTTTCAGAAAATATTTTAAGCGAGGCAATAGGTTATCTAAAAAATAAAGAGTATTGGGAATGGTATAAAATAATAGAAAAAGAAAGAAAAAAACTTAAGGAGCTGGAAGAGGAGCTTAATTTAAAATTGAAAAACCTTGAGTCTAAAGAAAAGGAGTTAGAAGAGAAGAAAAAAGAATTAAAAAGCCTTTATGAGAAAAAGATAGAAGAATTAATCTCTATTTGGAATGAAGAATTTCAAAAAATGATAAAAAATATAAAAAAGGAAAGCATTAGTTATAAAAAGGCAATTAAAAATTTTGAAGAATTTGTGAATAAATTTTTAAAAAGTTCAACAAGAGAAGAAGAAATAAAAGAAGGGGATAAAGTGCTTGTGTTACCTTTTAAAAGGGAAGGGGAGGTTTTAAAAGTAAAAGATAAATTGGTGGAGGTAAAACTTGGGAATTTTAGGATAGAGGTTCCTAAAGGAAATATAATAAAAGATTATTCAGAAATAAAACCACCTTCTTTTAAATATTACAAACCTAAGGATTTAGAAAATTTTCAGAAATCTCACGAAAAGATCGAGAAAAAAGAAATTTTAAAACTTTTGGGATTAACCGTTGAGGAAGCATTAGAAGAAATTGAAAAGACCTTAAATAAAGCTTTTTTAGAAGGAATTCCGAAAGTCTATTTAGTTCATGGACACGGGACGGGTAAACTAAGAGAAAGTGTTAGAGAATATCTTAAAAATCATCCCCTGGTTAAAAATTTCAAATTTGCTGATTTAATGGAAGGTGGAACAGGAGTCACTATTGTTTATTTGGAAGAAAAAAATTAAAAAGATAAAATTTGTAAGTAACTCTTGAACTTTTTAAAAACTATGTTAGAAAATATAAAGATTTTTCATATTCATTTGACCGAATACTCGATGAGGCTAATTTTAAAAGTCTTTTACTTATCAAGATTTTTTCTTGCTCCTGCTGAAAGGTTAAGTAAGTTTACTGATTTTTAAAATTAATTTTTAACTAAAAATTATTTAAAATATGTCTTTCGAAGACCTTTTTGAAGAAATAAAAAATTCTTATGATATTGTAGATGTGGTTTCTTCTTATGTTAGACTTAAAAAGGTAGGAAAAAATTTTGTGGGTTTTTGTCCTTTTCATTCAGAAAAGACCCCTTCTTTTGTAGTAAGTCCTGAAAAGCAGATTTTTAAGTGTTTTGGATGTGGGGCTGCTGGTGATGTAGTTACCTTTTATACCAAAATTAAAGGATTAACTTTTAAAGAGGCACTTTTAGAACTTGCTGAAAAAGCAGGCATCTCAGTAGAGAAAAATTTTTTTGTTGAAAAGAAAAAAGAGAAAGGGTTAGCCGAGTTTAATTATAAAATTGCTAAATTCTATCATCACCTTTTATATTTTCATAGTTCTTCAAAATTGGCTCGAGAATATTTAGAACAAAGAGGTATTAAGGAAGAAACTATTAAAAACTTTCTTTTAGGTTTTGCTCCACAAGATGGTAGAGTATTAGCAGGCTATCTTAGAAATACTTCTGAAGATTTAGCTAAAGGAGAAGAGCTTGGCTTAATAAAGAGAACTTCTGATGGTTCTTATATAGACCTTTTTAGAGGAAGAATAATTTTCCCTATTTTTAATTTAAAGGGAGAATGTGTAGGATTTGGGGCAAGAGCCTTAGATAAAGATGCAGAACCCAAGTATTTAAATACTCCGGAATCAAAAATCTTTAAAAAAAGTGAAATTCTTTATGGGTTTTATCAATCAAAAGAAGCTATTAAAAAAGAAAATCTTGGTATATTAGTTGAAGGTTATTTTGATTTTCTCAGTCTATGGGAAAGAGATATTAAAAATGTAGTTGCTACTTGTGGAACAGCATTAACAGAAAAGCATGTTAAACTTATGAAAACTTTAACAGAAAATTGGATAATCTTTTATGATGGTGATTTAGCAGGTAAAAAAGCTACTCTTAGAGCTATTTCTCTCTTTTTGAAAGAAGGAATTTTACCGAAATGTGTAATACTTTCAGAGGAAGATGATCCAGATTCTTGGGCAAGAAAAGAAGGATTAGAAGGAGAAACTTTAAAAAGAAAAATAGAAAAACTTACTGTAGATGCCATTTCCTTTGTTATTAATTTTTATGATGAAGAATATAAAATTAATTCATCTAAAGCATTTAAAGAAATTATGGAGGTCTTTAAATCTACAGAAGATCCTTTTTTAAGAAATCATATAGCAAGAGAACTCAGTTTTTATTTAGGAATTCCAGAAAATGAAATTTTAAAATATTTTGTAAAAGATGTTTATACAGAAGAAATACCAGGAAAGCCTATAGAAAAAGCTAAGGAAGATGTTCCGGGGTTAAGAAACATTGCTCAATTTTTGATAAATTATCCAGAATATTATCTTGAACTTGAGTCCTCAGGGCTTTCTAGACTTCTTGAATTTTATCCAGACACTCTTTATGGTAGATTTTTAAAACATCTCATAGAAGAATTTAAAAGAGGAAATAAAGAAATTGATTATATTCCTGATTTGGAATTCCAAGAAGTTTTAAGCGATCTTCTTTTAGAACCGCCTTTTGAGAATAAAGAAGAAGCTCTTAATCATATTAAAATTTACATAAAAAGAGAGCTTGCTAAAAAAGAAATAAGAAAAGTTACAGAAAATTTAAAACTCCTTCAAGTAAAAGGCTCAAAAGAAGAAATAGAAAGATACCTTTTGATCTTAAAAAATTCGATAACAGGAAAACTTATAAGAGAAAATAAATTTTAACAAAGGAGGAGATATGAGCCTCCAAAAGGATAAAAAATTTTGTTTATTTAAAGATGATGTAGATTTTGAAGAAATATTGGAAGAAGAAAAAGATGATTGGTTAGATGAAGAAGGAGAAAAATTAAAGGTTTCTAAAAAGAAAGATACCGAGGATCCGATTAAAATTTATTTTAAAGAGGTTTTTTCTCATAAACTTTTGACTCGAGAAGATGAGATAAGGATAGGACAGACTATTGAAAAAAATGAAAAAGAGATTTTAAGAGAAGTTTTGAATTATTATTCTCAACTTATAAAATTTTACCATCTATTAATTAAGGCAGAAAGAAGCAAAAATCTTCATTTACTCTTTAAAGACTATGAAGAACTTTCAAGAAATAGCGAAAAAGCAAAAAAATGGTTAGAGGAGATAAAAACCAATATTAATAAATTAGTAGAAAATTTTGGAAAGGGTAAAAAGGAAAAATTAATAGATAAAGTTATAGATTTGATCTATGAAACAAGACCTACTAAGTTTTTACTTGATGAACTTGCTTGTGAAATACTTGAAAGCTATGAAAAAATCAAGGAATTTTATAAGTTTAAAGAAAAACTTCAAAAAGATTATTTTTTGAATGAAAGGACCTTTAAAAAGATTTTTTCTCTAAATGGAAAACATGAAAATATTGAAAAATACTTTAAAAAGACACCTTTAGAAAATTTAGATATAGAAAAAATTAAAAAGAACATTAACGAATTCAATAATTTTATAAAGAAAACTAATGACTATTTTGGAGAGCCTTTAGAAAAAATTTATAAAAGCGGAGAAAAAATTTGTAAAGCCTTTAGAGAGATCAAAAAGAATAAAGAGGAATTAGTAAAAGCTAATCTTAGATTAATAATTTCTCTTGCTCGCAAATATTCTCCTAAGGGGATGTTTTTAAGTGATCTTATTCAAGAAGGAAATATTGGATTATTAAAAGCTATAGAAAAATTTGATTATAGAAAGGGGTTTAAGTTTAGTACTTACGCTACCTGGTGGATAAGGCAAAGTATAACCAGATACTTAGCTGAGAATACAAGAACTATAAGGGTACCTGTTCATATAATTGAGACTATTTATAAAATAAGCAAAATCATTTCCACTAAATTTTATCAAGAATATGGAAGAGATCCTACTCTTGATGAATTAGCTAAAGAAACAGGTCATTCTATTGAAAAATTAAACTATATTTTTAAAGTTATGAAACAGCCCATTTCTCTTGAGACTACCATTGGAGAGGATGAGGATGCAACCTTGAGAGATTTTATAGAGGATCAAAATACAATTAAACCTGATGAAGCAACATTTAATACTGCACTTTCAGAAAAAATTAGAGAGCTTTTAAAAACCCTCTCCCCAAGAGAAGAAAAAATTATTAGATTAAGATTTGGAATAGGAGAAAGGGAAGCCTATACTTTAGAAGAAGTAGGTAATAAATTTGGTGTTACTAAAGAAAGGGTTAGACAAATTGAAAGCATGGCTTTGCGAAAACTTAAACATCCCAACAGAATTAAATTATTGAAAAACTTTTTAATTTATGGTTCTTAATATTTCTCCTACGACTGAAAAAGAACTTTTAAGTATAATTCAAAAAGAATTTCCTTTAGAAAAACGCCCTTTTTTAAAAATAGGAGAAAGGCTAAATATAAAAGAAGAAGAAGTAATTAAATATTTAGAATATCTCAAAAAAAAGAGGATTTTAAGGCAAATTTCAGCTATATTTAATCCTTGGTTTTTTGGTCACAGATCTTCGCTTTTTGCCTTTAAAGTTCCTCCAGAAAAACTTGATAAAGCAATTTCAATTATTAATAAACATCCAGGAATAAGCCATAATTATTTGAGAAATCATGATTATAATCTTTGGTTTATTTTAGTTAGTTTGCCAGAGAAAGACCCTTTAGATGAAGCTGATAAATTAGCTAAACTTTGTGAAGTGGAGGATTATTTATATTTACCTGCTTTAAGAACTTTTAAAATTTCTGCAGTTTTTGGAGATAAAATTTCTGACTTTGATAAAGAAGAAATTATAGATATAGAAACAACTGTTGAAGCTAATAAAAATATTACAGAAAAAGACAAAATTTTGGTAAAGATATTACAAGAACCTCTACCTTTAGTTAAAACCCCTTTTAAAGAAATAGCAAAATTTCTTGGTATTAAAGAGGAAGATTTATTTTTATGGATTAGAGAAATGAAAGAAAAGGGTGCTTTAAGAAGGTTTGGAGCACTTTTGAAACACAACAAATTGGGATTTAAAGTAAATGTAATGGTGGCTTGGGAAACAAAAAGGGATAAGATAGATTTTCTTATTGAAAAACTTTCTAAAGAACTTTTAATAACCCATTGTTATGAAAGAAAGACCTATCCCAATTGGAAATATAATCTTTATACCATGTGCCATTTTAAAGAAGAAAAAGAAAAAGAAAAAATACTACTTCTTGCCCAAAAATATAGTATTAAAAACTTTATTATGCTTGAAACCGTAAAAGAATTAAAAAAAATAAGATTAAAGCTGTTTTATGAGTTAGAATAAAATTCTACTTAAAAAAGGAAATCACATAATTGATAGAGATAAAAAGAACTGCTCCTGTAATTATTATTCTTATTAATCTTTGAGGCATATATTTTTGAATTCTTGCTCCTAAGGAAAGACCAAAAGCTCCTCCTATTCCTAAAAGTAGTCCCAATAGCCAATCAGGAGGGTGTCCACCCAAAGCAAAAACTATAACTCCTACTATAGAGGTGATACAAGTTCCAGCAAGGGTTGCTCCTGCAAAAACATAAGCTGGTATTCTAAAAAAAGCAAGTAAAATAGGAGCCATTAACGCTCCTCCACCAATTCCATAAATTCCTCCAATTATTCCAATAAAAAAAGCAAGAGAAGAAATAATAAGAGAATTTAATTTAAAATGCTCTTGAGAATAAATAAATTCTATTTTTCTCCAATTAAAAGTTAATGTTTTTGGAGGTTCTGGGGAAAATTTAGTTTCCTTTTTAACTGCAAAAAATTCATATATTAATCTTATAGCAATAGTTAAGAGCACAAGACCAACTAATAATTTAAATCTTTTCAACTCTTCAAAAAAGGAAATTCTTAAAAGATAACCTATAATTACTCCTGGGAAAGTTCCTAAGATAATTATTAAAGTTAGAGGATAATAAAATCTTTTTTCTTTCCAATATCTATAAACTCCAAAAGGGATAGCAAATACGTTATATAGGTGATTGGTAGCACTTACAGAAGGGGTAGTAAATCCAAGAATACTTACTTGAAAAGGAAGCAATAAAAAAGCACCACTTATTCCACCAGAGGCACATAAAAAGGATATTAAAAAACTAACCAGAGGAGGTATTAAAATAGAAGTAGTTACACCAGAAATAGGAAAGGTATATACAAAAGGTAAATTCATTTAAAACCTTCTTAGTTTATCATATCTATAATAACAATCTCTATACCAAGGTTCATTTTTAGGTCCTAATTCTAAAGCCTTTTCATAATTTTTTAAAGCTAAATTGAAATTTCCCTTTTCTTCATAGGTTCTTCCTGCATAATAATAGGAAACTCCGTTAAAGGGAATTAAAGATTTTCCTTTTTCAAAAAATTTTAGGGCACTCTCATAATTTTTAAGTTTAAAATTAATTATTCCAGAAATTATATTAGCAGTAAAAAAATTGGGGTCATATTTAAGGGAGCATTCTGAATATTCCTTAGCTTTATTTAGATTTCCTTCTTCCATCTCCAATTTTGCTAAATAAATCAAAGCAACTGTATTTTTTGGATAAAGCTTTAAGGCTCTTTCAAAAAGATTTTTAGCTTCTTCTTTTCTTCCATCTTTATAAGCTTTTTTCCCATTTTCTACATAATCATAAGATTCTTTAGTTTGAAGGATAAGCTTTCTAATTTCTTGAAACTTTTGAGTGTCCTTTATAAGAATACCTGTTGGTCTAAAAGTTGCTATATATTCTTTAACTTCTTTAATTCTTAATTCTGGTAGAGGGTGAGTGGAGAGCCATTCAGGTGGTCTTTTTTTCTCCATTTTTTTAAATTTCTCAAAAACTTCTATCATTCCTTGGGGTGAATAACCAGCTTCAAAAGCATAAAGGAATCCATATTTATCTGCTTCTCTTTCTTGATCTCTACTAAATTTAAGGGTTAAAAGAGAAGCTGAAACTTGACCAAGCTGAAGCAATATTTCTCCAGTTAGGTCTTGAGGAACAAGTAAACTTCCAATTTGTAAAAGCATACTTAAGGCTAACTGTTTTTCTAAGAATTTTACATGATGTCTTGCATTAATGTGTCCTAATTCATGAGCAAGGACTCCAGCCAATTGGCTTTCATTATCAAGTTGCAAAAGAAGTCCTCTTGTAATAACTACTGGTCCACCAGGAAGCGCAAAAGCATTTATAATACCTGAATTTACTACATAGAATTTGTAAGGAACCTTTCTTTCTGCAATTTTAGCAATTTTTAGACCTACATTATTTACATAGTTTTGGATTTTTTCTTCAGGATAAAGTCCTTCAAATTCATCGATTGAGAAGGGGGTATAAAGTTTTCCTAATTCTATTTCTTTTTCTTCTGGAATAAGAGTGAAAAAAGGTTTATTAGAGTTAGATGTGGTACAGGAATTTATAAAAAAAGTAAAAAATAAAAGAATTAGAAATGTAATAATCCTCATAAATGGTTATAATTATATATAAAGGATTAAAATTGTCAAATTTAAAATAAAGGGAGGTGAGGGGATGAGAGTTTATTTGGTTCAACATGGTATACCAAAGCCAGAAAGTGAGGATCCTCAAAAATCTCTTTCTGAAATTGGCAAAGTAGAAGTTGAAAAGGTTGCTCAAGTTCTCAAAAAATCAGGAATAAAGGTTTCAAAAATTTTTCACTCAGGAAAACTAAGAGCTAAGCAAACAGCAGAAATTATGGGAGATTATCTAAATCCTTTAGAAGGTATAACTGAGGCAGAGGGACTAAATCCCCTTGATTCTCCAGAGATATGGGCTGAAAAATTATCTGTTTTAAAAGATGATATAATGTTAGTTGGGCATTTACCTCATCTTCAAAAACTTTGCTCTTTATTAGTGATCAATAATCCAGAAAAGCCTATTATTAAATTTAGACAGGGAGGGGTTGTAGCCCTTGAAAGAGATGATAAAGGTAATTGGATAATTTGTTGGACTCTTTATCCAGAATTTGTTTTATAAAAATTAAATTTTTATATTTATTGACAAAAGTAAATTTTGAGGTATTAATAAATAATGTGGGCGGATAGCTCAGGGGGAGAGCATCGGCCTTACAAGCCGGGGGTCAGAGGTTCAAATCCTCTTCCGCCCATTCTTTATTTAAATTTTTCAAATTATTTAGAACTTCTTGAAAATTTTTAAAAATTTTATATAATTTTTTTAAAAGTAAGTTCGGGGCTGTAGCTCAGCACGGTTAGAGCGCCTGCCTGTCACGCAGGAGGTCGCGGGTTCAAATCCCGTCAGCCCCGCTTTTCTAAATGGTTTCCTGTAGTCAGTGATGTCGTCAGTGACGACATAGTGATGACATGTCTGAGCTTCAAGAATTTGAATAGCCCTATAAAGAACTGGCATTGCAACCTTTGTGTAAATCTGAGTTGTTTTGATATCTTCATGACCTAAAAGTGCTTGAATGGTTCTCAAGTCAACTCCAGACTCTAAAAGATGAGTTGCAAAGCTATGCCTTAATTGGTGTGGTGTTATTTTTCTTTCAATTCCTGCTTTTTTTGCTATCCTACAAATTGCTCTTTTGATATCAGTTAAAGGTTTACTTGTCTTAGGTGATGGGAAAACAAGTGGGTTATCATCAGTTCTCATTGCTTTTAAATGTAGGAGAGCTTTTTTTAACGTTTGACTCATAGGAACAAATCTTTCCTTATTCATTTTAGCTTTTCTAACTCTGATTAAGCCATGTTCAAAGAAGATGTCATCCCAGGTTAGATTTAAGGCTTCATTTTTTCTCATACCTGCATGATACATACATAGAAACAAAGCATAATAAAAAGGTTCAGATTTTGCAGCGTTTAAGAATCTTATTGTTTCTTCTAAACTGAGTGGCTCTGGTAGCTTGTAGCGGTGCGGTAGCCGTTTTATTTTTAAAGGCTCTTGTATATAGCCTCGTTCTACAGCAAATCTTGACATAGCTGAAAGCACGTTTAGTTCAATATTAACTGCGTGGGTTCCTCTTCTTGCTGACGCCGTTGATAAGAAGTATCAGGTTTTGGCATTATGAGATCTATTATACTATTATATATCATCTATCCTAATGCTCCAAATAATGGTGCCATAATCCCTTGGAACATTTGAAGTTGCATTTGTTGAAATGGAGTAAGACCAGGAGATGATGCATAGTTAGACGTACGTCCAAAAGAATTATTGTTTAGAGTACATCTACCACAACCAACACATCTATATCTTACTCCATTAATATAAACTTCTCTTACTTCACCTTTAGGTATATATGTTCCATCTGGAAGTTGACTTCCCTCACATACTGGATTTGGCTCGGGAATATCATAACAATAAGCTTGAAAAGAGAGAAATAATGAATTTGTTAATGCTAAAACTATTTTTTTATTCATTATTGCTCTCTTTTTAAGAGTTTTTTAGAATAATCTTGGCATTTTTTGTATTTTTCCATGTCTTTATCAAATTGAGCTTTTAGAATCTTATACTGTTTAAATAAATCCTCCGTAAATTTATAGTCTCCATTTACTTCATTGTCAAGATAGTTTATTTTAACACTAAGATATACAGTATTAATTACCATATGAAAAGCATTTGCAAAAGGTGCCAATTTAGTCACTGCTAACTTATATCTATTATTTATTTTTTCTAATTCAGAAAGTGTTTCAGAAAGTGCTAAGTCTCCAAGCAGTTCTTTAGTTTCTGGAGAATTATTTAAGTCATATAGGTCTTTCTTCAGATCTTCCAGATAGTTTTTTACATACTCATTACTTTCAAACATAAGTTTTAAATAAGCAGTAATCTTAGGATACATATCAGAGCTCCATGAACCAGTTTCAATACCTTGTGATGTTAATTCAACATATTCTGAAATATGTTTATCAAGCCAAATATTAAATTCCCTTATTTTTTCTCCAGTCTTCCAAAGCATTTCTTTGGTTTTATGATCTTTTATCTTTGGATCATTAATTAAATACTGAATTCTTTTCCCCAACCTTCCAATGTTTCCATAACTTCCCCATAGTTCTTTAATACTATGTACAATACTAAGCACATCAGGTAAAAAACTTAAAAGTAAATCTTTTTTTGTTTCAAATTCTTCTTTTAAAAGTTCTTTTTCTCTTTCTTCTTGTCTTTTACTCAATGCTTCTGCATCTCTTACAAACCTTTTCATTACCTCTTTATCACGGTCAATTTGCTCTTTAAGCTTATTACATACATCTGACATACATTGAAAATTATTTTGTTGAGCAATATCAATATAACGTTTAATAATCTCAATTTCTTCTTCTGCTTTTTGTTTATTTTTTAGATGCATATTCTTTGCCTGTTCTGCCTTTCTTGCTGTATCTTCAGCTATTTGACCAGCTTTTACATCTCCATTGGCTCTTGCAAGCAGAATAATTTTCTGAGCTTTCATAAGAATCCTGTCGCTTTCTATTATTCCTCTTTCTGCTTCTTCTTGATCTTTTTGTAAATCAATAAGTTTTTTCTTCAGTTCAGTTATGCTTACGTCACAAACACTTTGTGCCAAAACTTTTGAGGAAAATATCAAGAGAGCAACAAATATAATTTGGAATGTAAAAAGTTTTTTAATCATTTTTTAAACTCCAATTTTTCAATCTAATAGTAAAATTATTTGTTTATTTCTTCTTTCTTTCCTATTAATCCCTTTTCTAAATCATTTAATTTATTTTCAATTTCCAGCTTTTCTTTTGATAATCTCTCTTCGTTTTTCAAGGCAATTTGATAATTTCGTTCTGCTCGTTGGAGTAAAATTTTAGCTTCTTCTTCAAGAAGTTCGAAATCTTCTTTTTTCTCTGGATTCTTAGTCGTTTTAATTTTCTTTTGCAAATCTTTTAATTCATTTTTCAGTTGTTCCATTTCCTTTTGAAGTCTTTGCTTTTTGTCTTGAATTATTTTTGATTCTTCATTATTTGCTTGTATTTCAAGAATTAAATTTGATACTGATTGTGTTATTTCTTGATAACTTTTATAAATAGGATCTTGGTCAATAGACATTTTTGGCTCTGGAATATTAAATTCTATATTTCCAGGACAATCAATTGAAGTCTTATCGTCAAATCCTGCTTTAGCTTTATCTGTCATTATCTCCAAATTAGTTAGTATATTTTTAGATATTTCAAAATTTCCTTTTAATGCTAATTCTGCAGCTTGAATTGAGTTATAGGCTATGCAGTTTGCTTGCTTTAAAATCTTTCTATGTTCTTCTTTTTGAGATTGTGGTATAGGTGGAGATGATATTTTCATGTAGTTTGATAGTAATTCATATTTTAAAATTTCTTCTGCTTGTTTGTGTTTTAATTCTTTTATGAATCTTTCTTTTTCTTGTTGAGCTTTTTGTTGTTCTAACTTTAGACGTTCTCGTTGCTGTCTTAATTCTTCTTCTTGCTGTTGCTGGAAATCAGGCTGTTGAGATGGAGTATAAGAGCTTGATTGTTCATCGTAGCCTACACATCTTGTTTTATTCTGCCAGTGCACATCATTTGGTAATGCACTCCTTCGAGCAATTTCGCATTCTTGATAAGTTGCAAATCTGCCAGTTCTTGATGGAGCATTACAAGCTCTTGGCTCATATCTACATAAAAAGCTATTAAATTCAGATTGGTCAATTTCCCAATAAGCATAGGATGTAATAGGTGAGAAGTATAAGAAACCTAAAAACATTAAAAAATTATGTAAATATTTATTTTTTAACATAGTTGTCCTCCTATTCAATTTTATAAACCTCTATCGGATTACGCCATATAAGATGCCTTTCTATAGGCTTTTCTGTGCCTATTAACAACTCATACTTAGAATCTTCAATTTCATCCAACTTGAAAGTTGATATCATATTATTTGCTTGCCTAAATGCTTCTTCAACATTGTCTCGACTATATCCATAAATATCGTGCCTAAACTTTGATATTTTGACCGTAGAAGTATCCATATTTATTTCGCCCTTTATTAAAAATAGAGAAATTTTCAGGTTGTTTGACATTATGTCTGGAAAAACACCAAAATATCTAACTTCAAAATATCTGCCATCAAATTTAACAGGGAAAAAAGGAAGTCGTTTTGAATTTATATCCCACCATACCCATGTTCTTTCAAAATTCTTTTTAAGAAATTCTTGTTCAGTAAAAGCAGGATTTATCATTACTATTTGATTTGATTTGTCGTATTTAAATCTTATATTTCCATACTTATAATATATAACTTCATCATAATCTTGCTTTTCTCCCATTACTTCTACCATTCTTTTCTTTATATATTCCAATTTCTCATATTTCTTTCTATTCTCCTCAATTCTAAAAGTCATATTTTTAGCTTCTACAGAATTCTTGTCTTTTACAAAATCTACATATTTAGAAAAATTCTCTGCAGCTTTATCGTAGTAACTTAGTTCCTCATAAACTAATCCCAAGTTATAATAAATATCAGCCCATTCTGGAGATAATGCTTTGGCTATTTCAAGCAATTGTGCAACATTTTTCAAGTCTTCCCTTGATGACACATTTTTTAAAGCTTCTAAAAAATAAAATTGAGGATTGTTTTCAATAGTTAAAATAGTAATTCCTAACCTTGGTGTAGATGATATATTAGGAAGATTTATAGTTGTAGTAATTTTTCTTCCTTCTCTTATGAGAGTCATTTCATAAGAACCTGCGGGTAAGCTTTTTATATATTCACTAAATTCTTTTGCCAAATCTTTATTAGTTGATTCATAAAAAGTCTTACCATTTAAAGAATAAATAATATCCCAAATTTTGCCACCTGCTTTTTCGAAAGGAAAATTAGACAAAACTTCTGTTACAATCATGTTGTATTTTGTTTCATTCTTAATATCAGGCAACTTTATATTCGGGAACTTTAATTCTGATATAGATTTTCCCTCAAGAGCTGCTTCAACAATATCTGGACGATAGAAAACTTTTTCAAAGTCATCCATTTTATAAACTTTATCACCGAGTTTAACATTCAGATATTTTCCTGCAAAATCGCTTGCACTATAATAACCTGATGGTGTAAGAATTATCCACTCTCTGTTTTTAAAAATAAAAAGTTTTGCAAGTTCTTTATTATCCGATGTTCTTACTAAGCTTATAATTTGCTTTCCTTGGTATGGAATAATTTTTGCAGTTAATTTACCATCCTTAGAATGTTGAGGTTCATTACTTATATCTATGTTTAAATTATTATCAAATTTCTTTTTTGTATAGTTCAATCCCTTGAGATAAAATAAAAAATTTTCTAAAATCTTATTATCTTTTTTTAATGCCTCCGAAGGAATTGACTCTACATAAGTACTCGTAACATCCCATATAAAGTAAATTCCGTTATTTTCAGGTGAATAAACTATTAAGTAATCTGTAAACTTTCCTGAAACAAAAGAAAATTCATCTAAAAGCAATTTGCTATTTTCTTCAGGTATAAAAACTTCTGGTTTTTCTAATGCTTTTACAGGGGAAAAATACAAAAATATTAGAAAAATTCCTATTAAAGCTTTATATACTTTAACCATAATAAACCTCCAAAAGCTTTCTGTTCTATTACGTCTGCTAAGATACATAATTATCTATTAAAAATAGATGTTTACTTACATTTATTTCTAGTCATTAATTGATAACTATCAATAACAGGTTTAACTATTAATTCTTTAACTACACTTCCATCAGAAATACTATGAATCTTTATGCTTCCATCAGTATATCCTACAATAATAAATCCACCGTTTGTAACTAATAATGAAGTTGCTTGGTCGAAGTGAAATTTCTTCTCTTTAGTTAAACAATTATCCGTGATATTGAATATCGAAACATAAAAATGTTCTGCAAATATGTTTTTTTTGTCTTGTTCAGAATGAATAATCGCTATATCCCCGTTTTTTAGAATCACTTTATTAGCCATATTATTATGAAAAATATCACAAACTTTTTTGCCAGTATTTATATCAAATAATCTCAAATTTTGCCCTTTATCTAAATAAAGATATTTTCTATTAATGTCTAGCACTGCCCAAATAATATCCCATGGTTCTCTCTCGTCTATTTGGAATTCTGTTACGGGATTTAATGTTTCTTTGTCATACAACATTACCAAAAGTTTTTCTTTACCGTGATCTGATAAATCCTTACGACTAATTCTTTTAAAGTGACCAATATATAAACCAAGATCATATAAATGTAAATCAATTTTGTCGTATAGTTCATCATCTATTAAAGAAAAATCAGGGAGTTTAACCTCAGAGCCATTTTCTAAATTAATGATACGTACACGATTACTTATATCCCCAAAAACTCCTTCTAATAAGTATGTTCTATTGTTTGAAATTTTTCTTATTCTTCCATCTACCTTTATTTTGGTTAAAGTTTCAAGAGTTTCTATCTTTTTACCAAAAATACTGTATATTTCTATGGGTCCATTATATGGTTTTATAACTAATAAAGAATTTTTTATAAAGAACATATCTTCTGTAAGATGATTAGTTATAATAATCGATACTTGACGCCCACTTTGTATGTCCCATATTCTTATCTTTCTTCTCATAGCATCTACCGAAGCTAAAAATCTTTCACTATCATCAATTGCAAGAAAGTGTGCAGCCTCACAAATTTTATTCCAATTTTCTGCATATCCTGATTGTGCAAAGTCATTTGGTTTTTCTGACGCTTTTACAGGTGAGAAATAAAAAAATATTAGAAATAATCCAATCAAGGCTCTACATCTTTTAATCATATTTAACCTCCAAAAGCTTTCTATTCTTCCACATCAGCTAAATATACATAATAATCAGGTATAAAACCAAAATATTCCCTTTTATAAACTAAACATAAATTTGCTTTGTATGTTTTCCCTACTTTCATTTTTTCCAATACATCTTTCCTTATACCTGCTACATGATAAAAAGGTCCTGATCTTGTCATACCTTTAACTTTTAAAATATCTCCTGTTGAAATTATTTTATCTGCAATAATTTCAGTTTGTATAGCTTTGCAGGGATAAATAGGACCAAATGATAAATCTTTAGATTTAGATTCATACTCTTGAACATTTTCTGGTATTTGAAAATCTTCATCTTTTATTTGCTTAATCTTTTTTAGTTCATTTTCTAATTTTTTTACCTTTTCTTTTTCTCCTCTCTTTTTATATCTCTCTATTTCTTGCTGTATAGCATAAATAGTTGCATTTTTTACATCTCGTCTTATCTCTGTTATCATTTCTTGAATTACACCAAGAATAAATTTTCCTTGTTCTCCTTCAATTGGTTCTTCTTGAATTGTTTTAACTTTTCCTACTGTAAAATAGGGGTCATCCTTAGTAAAAGGCATTACAGGATTTTCAATTTTTAAAGTATAAGGCATTTGAATATTAAAATCTCTTTTCAAATCATACTCAATAACCGCTCCATCGGGAATAAAGGCTTTACAATTGTCTGGTTTTTCTCTTATAAAAGTTATTTTATAATCTGGAACTCTTGAATCTATTCTTGATGATTTTTTAACAACAGCTTTAATTGAGTTTTTATCAGTGCAACCGTTAGCATTTACTTTTATTTTGATTTTGTGATCTTCAATATTTAAAGAACGTAAAACTAATATGCCTTCTTCTGTTGGGGAAAAAGAGTATTTTACTGATTTTATATCAGACTTATCTGAAGTCTCTAAAATTCCTCCCCATTCTACTGCGGTAAATCCTTTTCTTATAGGTGTTTTAATTTGAGGTTCTATTAATTTTTCTTTACTATAGTAAGTACCCTCAAAATAAAAGATTACCCTAATAAAAGTATCTGGTTTTGGGTTTATTTTAACTGTTATATTTTCATCTAAAAATTCTTCACTTAGTAATCTAATTTTATAATAAGGATATCCTTTTAGTTCACCAAGCCAATATTCTTTAAAGTCTTTTATTTCTTTTTTATTAAGTCCTAATTTAGGAAGATTTACATCAAACCATTTTTCCAAATCTGTGGTTTTAACTATCCAACCTTCTTTTGGTAAATCAACTGAATTTTCTAATGCTACTTCGTAGAAAAGATACGGATATTTATTATCTATCAACCCATTTGGATTAGCTACAACTAACCATTTATCTTTGTATTCTGGAATAGTTTTTGTAATCTGTCCTTTTGGTTTCAAAATTACTTCTACTTTTTCAGTTTTATTTGGATAAAGATAAAGAGCCGGTTTTTTTAAAATGTGTGGAGGATGTTCTTCTAAAAGAAAACTTTCTAAGCAGGTTAATAATTTCATTTCTTTATTTTTATCTCTTGCTAAAGTAAAGCAAAGTGTTTTTTGCTCAGTTGGGCAACAAGAAGGGTCAGTTTCTTTATAAGTAAGAAGTGATAAATATATGGAGTCTCTCTCTATATCATTAAAAGAAACAAATCCTGGCTCAAACCTTAAATCTTTTATTATAACTCTATCTCCAAGCTCAATTGAATTAGTTTGAACGATTTTATCATCTTCTTTTACAAGAGCTGTTATTTCAAAAAACACGCCACTTCCACCAAAATTTTCGGAAAGTATAACTATGGCAAATGGTGGCAAGAATTTGGGTTTAAATATGCCGTATTTTTCTATCTTTACACTGAGATAATTTTTCATATCCTCTTCGTTACCAGGTCTTAATGGAGTTTTATATTCTCCATTCTTCAATGTGACTGTTTGCTTTGAATACTTTAAATGATATGTAAAGTTTTGAACGATCTCTTCATTTAGATTATTAGAATCTTCTAAGGCTATAGCTGGTTGTATCATAAGTAAAAAAATCCACATAATTATATATTTAAAAGCTTTCATAATTAACCCTCCTTATGAGTGGTTTTAAGTTTTATTCTTCTAATGTAAACATATATAACTATTTCTATCAGAAGCACTGCAATAGCACTTAATAAGAACAGAATAACGCTCCCTTCTAAAGATGAAATAATATTTTTTTGTATTAATAAGTTATTAACTAATTTAATTAGAAGTATTAAAGCTGGCAAAGATAAAATAGATAAAAGGAGATAAAAAATTTTCTTCCCCTTTATTTTTGCCGAATTTATAATTGCTAATAAATAGAATGCAAAAGAAGCAAGATAAATTATCACTCCTAATTCAGGTAATCCAAACATAATAACCTCCTTGTTAAGTTATTTTAAAATTTAACTATACTCCAAAACATATTTAGTCTTATCCTTCTTTTTAAATATCTTCAGTAGTTCAAAGCCCTCGTATTTGATTAAACCACCGGGCGTATTAATATTAAGTTCTTCAACATTAAGTTTATCAGCAAATCTTTTCTCTGGACCTGTATAGCTACAGCATATTTCAGCTACTTTTATTGATTCTCCCGGTGCTAAAGTAACCTCAAGCTCACATTTTTCTTTATCGTATTTGTATTTATCAGGTTGAAGGGTTCTGCACTCACCACCTTCTTTACATATATAGATTTCTTTCTTAAATCCAATATACCAGCATGACTTCTTTTCTAATTCCTCCCATCTTTTTTCAACTTCTGGCGTTGGAGTAGACTGTTTTGGTTTTTCAATTTTTCTGTATTTAACTGCTATCGTTATTGGCATCTCGGACTTGTTTACAACATAAAAACTCGTTGTCCATGAACAGGATAAAAGGAAAAGAGCAATGATAAATGTCATGGAAGTTATTAACCTTTTCAATCTTTCTTCCTCTAATACGTTACTATATTTTTCTCTTCTACCTTATCTATCCTCACTGCATTTTGCTTCATACTTTACACAAGTCTTATATACTCCACATATTTGTTTACCAGGAAAAACCGGATCTGGCTGACAGAATCTCCTTTCCTCCCATTGTACACACACTTTTTCACATTTTTTAGTAGATTCTGACTGTTTATTTTCGTCTTCTGCCAAAGCAATACCACTCAATAATGGGAAAAAGGTAAACATAACTACTAATTTTTTCATGACTATTTACCTCCTGCGTTTATTTTTAAAGATTATTCTACTCCTTATTGGGGTCCATAACTCTTCCCATAAACAAAATAGAGCTCGCCTCTTTATCACGTACCAAAAAGATAAAAGGATGGTCGGCTTTAAATATTACTGGTTTTTCAATAATTGGTGCTGATTTTGTAAATATTATTACAGCGGTAGCTGCTGCAGCTTCTGTTCCCTCTTCATTTACATCTACAAATGCTTTGTGAATAACTTTACTTATATAAAGATCATTTTTTCGACCATTAATCCCTGAAAAGTCAGCTTTATTTTCGTCAAAAGCATCTTCCATACCCATCTTAGACAAATCTTCACTTAAGTCAAACCTTTGTGTAAATTTAAATCTTGGAATATATGCTTTAACTTCCTTTTCCGTAGCACTTTTCAACCACTCTTGTAATTTCTTTTCATCCATCATATTTTCAACTGTTTTAAACTTTCCTACTTTTGGTAAGATTATAACCATTGAAATTTTATTACCTTTATAAGGTATCTCCAATAATTGAAGATCGTCGTTTTCGTAATAATTAAACCTGTTTTCCTGGAACATCATTTTAACCTTAGTTTTTTGGCCATTTATTAAATAAAAATCTTCATCCCTCGTAGCCGTCTTATCAAATTCTGTTAGCCACTTTCCTTTAAAATAAATAGCATTTGTAAGCACCAATCTTGTAAGTTTTGTTATATCTCCTGGATTTAATATATCTTTAATCTTTTCTTTTGTTTCTCTTGAAACCCAATCATTAATTTTTATTCGTGCACCTTCAGGATTTGTTTTATAATCTACTTCGTTAAATCCACCTTTATAATATTTTTCCATTATATTTAAAAATGCCTGAAGACACTTATAATCCTTTTGCAACCATAAAGCATTAGCAATACTGAGTTCATAATCCTTATTAGATTTTAAATTTTCAATTAGCTTAGAGTAAGCTGGATGAAGACGATCTTGTGGAAGAGTAAAGTTTAATACATTAGCCATCTGCTTTTCCGTATTCCCCCTTGCTCCAGCATAGGTCATTGCAAGAGCAATTGATATACTAGCAGGTGAATAAAAGAGGTTCTCTTCTTTATTTTTATCTTTTTCTTTATTTTTATCTTTTAGTTTTTTATATAAATCAAAACTAAACTTGTTTATACCCTGTGATACAACTTTTAAATCGTTGTCTGTATCTGCCATAGCTATATTACAAAAGAACATTACTAAGACCATTAAAAATACGTTAACTAACTTTTTCATAGCTAAACCTCCTAATTTTTAATTGGGTATTAATAAATGATCAAGCTCCGGTTGCAATTTTAACATTATTGTTATCCATACCATAAAAGCCAATATTTCTAAAGGTATTTCATGACTTAGAAAACATTCTCTTTTTCTGTGAAATAATCACATATTAAAGCTATTCGCATAAATAATCTACGCTTGCTGATACTTCTATCGTTTTTTCATCCCTCTTAGGTTCAGGAGCTTCAATATCAGAAGCTTGAGTGCTTTTTAACATCGTAGTCCGAAAAACAATAGGAATATAACGCTCTGTAGAGAAACTAATAGAAGTAATACGACAAGTTTTACCTAACTTCTCAGTTAAGGCTTCTCTAAAGTCTTGAGCCTTTTCGATTAATTCTAATTTGATTTCATTCTGCACCTTATCTGTTAATTTCTGAGAAGCAATCCATACAGGTTCCGAAACTTCAAAAGTTAAGCTGGGATAGGTTTCTGTTATTTTATTTAAAGTCTCATAAAGCTCGTTCTGTTCTTTATAATCTTTTAGCTCAAAGTTATAGGAGATATAACCGTTAACCCCCTCACATACTTGTCCTTTCCTTGTCCACCAACAATTTTGTTCTATCCTGTAATTACCACCTTTATAATTCAATCCCAGTTTTCTAATCCTTTTATCCACATCTCCAAGAATATTAATCGCATCTATTTCTTTATCAGTCTTAATCTTAATATTAACCCTAAGGCTTAGAATATCAGGCTGAAGCTCTCTTTTATGCTCAAGAACTATACTAACTCTAGTAACTTTTTTAGAATCAACATTTGTTTCGCTTAGAGTTTTACTAACATTAAACAAAGATAATAAACCAATACCAAGACTAATAAGGGCTGTTTTTTTCATAATTTACCTCCTAATTATAGAATTAGATACAACATATTTTCAAAATGTTAATTATTCTCTACTACTATCCTCTAATACCTATGGCTCCATTTTTTTGATATTAAAATGTGGTTTTTCTAATTCTTTTATTTTATCTTCAATTTTCTGAATAACATTTTTATATTTGTTCTTCTCAGATGATGTAGTGCTATAAGAAGAACTGGAAGATGAAGAATTGGATGATGAACTATTAGCAAAACTCAAATTACAAGATACAACTATCACGAAAAAAGAAGTTAAACTAACTAATAATAGCTTTTTCATGACTCAACTTCTTTTAGTTATGTTTTTGATCTGAAGTGCTCAAATTAATTGTCCCTCGTTCCACTTCAATTGGAGGTCCATTTTGTATACGGAAAAAAATACGAACACCTACTCCAGGTAAGTGTTTCTCAACTTCAATAACAGAGGTCTCTTCCTTCAAATCTTGAATTTTATCTTCAACATAAAATTTTTCTGAAAGAACGGTAGCCGAAGCTTTGCCTTTAAGTAAATTAATAACAAATTCTTTATTCTTAGGTTCAAACATCGTATCCTTTTCAACCATAAAACAAGAACCAGGTTCTAAAAGCATTGAAACACGACCATCAACAAGAAGGCTCGTCAGTGGTTCAGTTTTAGCACAATAAACCTTTTGAGAAGTTAATAAACGTGAATAAATATTCGATGGATCTATTTTTAGTTCAATAAATGGCTTAATATCTGAATTATTCCCTTCATTTATTAATATGCCTCCCCACTCAACCACGGTAAATCCTTTTCTTCTGGGAGTTTTAATGATAGGCTCTGTTATTTTTTCTTCTTGTTTAATACCCTCAAAAGCTAAAACAACTCTAATCATTTTATTTGGATTTGGCTTAATCCGAATAGCTAAGTTATCATTCAAAAATTTTTGGCTTAATACTTTTATCTTAAAATATGGATAACCTTTTAATTCTTTTAACCAATAATCTTTAAAATCTTTAATTTCCTTTTCTTTTAAACCTAATTTAGATAATGTTTTATCAAACCATTGGTTTAGTTCTTCTGTTTTAACTACCCATCCTTCTTTTGGTAAATCTAAAGGACTATTTAAAGCTACCTCATAAAATAAATACTCATACTTATTATCTATAATTCCTTTCGGATTGGCTCTAACCAACCAAATACCATTATAAGAAGGAATTGTTTTTGTGAGCCACCCTTTAGGCTTTAGATAAATTTCAATTTGTCTAGTCTTTGTAGGATAAAGATAAAGAGCTGGCTTTTTTACAACTGGTAAAGGATGTTTTTCTTCAGCTTCTTCGCAGGTTAATAATTTTATTTCTTTATTTTTGTCTCTTACTAAAGTAAAGCAAAGTATTTCTTGTTTGGTTGGGCAACAAGAGGGGTCATTTTCTTTGTGGGTAAGAAGTGTTAAATATATAGAGTCTCTCTCCCTATCTCGAAAAGTAACAAATCCTGGCTGAAATTTTAAATCATTTATTATAACTCTATCTCCAAGTTCAATTGAATTAGTTTGTATGATTTTGCCATTTTCATTCACAAGAGCTGTTATTTCAAAGAATATGCCACTTCCACCAAAATTTTCGGAAAGTATAACTATAGCACAAGAGATTTTTCTATTTAATTCATTCAATGTAAAAATATTATATTTTTCTATTTTTACCTTAAGATAGTTTTTAATATCCTTCTCATTACCAGGTATTAATGAAGATTCATATTTACCATCTTTTAATGTGACTGCTTTTTCGGAATATTTTAAACGGTAAGAAAAATTCATTATAGTTTTTTCATTTAAAAAATCGAATTTTTCTGAATTTTCTGAAGCTATAGCTAATGATACTATAAACGAAAAAATAAAAGGAATTAATAAATTAGCTAATTTTTTCATAATTGAATCTTCATATTTCGTTTTATTTTTAGTAAATTTAATTTTTCACGTTATTTTGATAGATTTTTATCAATTTTAGGTTGAGGAGTAGGTATATATTGTTCGCCTCCTCCTCTCAAATTTCCTGACCGGCCTGTATCAAACCCTTGGCCTGTTTCTTTTCTTGCTCTTTCCCAAGAGCTATCCAAATCTTTATAGTTCCCAGGTGATGTAGAATCTTGTTTTGCTCTCCAACTATCTCCAGAAGTTCCAGTAGCTTGATCGTAGGCAGAATCTACACTATAAGCTATCCCTGAAACACTCAGCAAAAACATCATACTAACCACATAGTTTTTTAATAATTTTTTCATAGCAGACCTCCTTGTGATTTTTGGTTAAGTTTTTGTAACTCCTCTTCTATCTCTTTTATACGCTTCATCGTCTTTTCTATGTATTCTTTTTGGGCTGACACCGCCTTATAGTAAAGATCTAAATTCTTCTCAAACTCCTTCATCTTCCTCCAGTGAATAAACACAACTGTTACGTCATAGCCAGTGTTAATTAAATGAGAAGTAACTTTCACCAAGTCTTGGGCCGTATCACTAATACCTGGCATAGCGTTTATCGCCTTAACCACACCTTCGGCTATATCTTCCCAAGTATGTTGTTCCACAGAAGCCCAGTCAGTATAATCCTTGGTGTTTAAAAGCTGTTTAAACCGCTCAAGTTCTTTTACCCTATCTGAAGATTTTGAAAAGTATTTCTTTAACTGCTTAAACAAACTATCCTGGAATATGTCTAACATTATCTCTTTAAACCGTTCCTCACTTCTCGAAATAGCTTTTTCGGTCTCCTCCCTCCAGCTTTCAAACTCTTTTGTATTTTCTAACATCCCTTTAGTTAGTTTATCTAAGTTGGTTTTTGCCAAGTAAAGTTTATGTCTAAGGTCAGACAATTCCTCTCTAAGCTTTTTTTCGTCAGGCAAAAGACTTTCTTTTTCGCTTCTTCCTCGGCTTTCAGCCCTCTCATCTAACGTCGCAGGTTTCGGTTTTTGTTTTAAAACCGTTGGGTCTATCCCTAAGGTTTGATTAGGTGTTAACTCGGCTATTTTTTGTCCTAATGTTAGATAGTCTAAAGGATTCTGTCGGTAATAGCTTAAAAGTTCGTTAAGCTTCTGGAGAGAAGCTTTGACCTTAGCCTCTTCTTCCTTTGCTTTAGTTAAGATTAGTTCATACTTTTCTGGCTCAGTATTTTTAATACTTTCTGCTGAATAAACTTCTCTTTTTAAACGGGTGTAGGCATCTAAATTAGCTGAAACTACCTCCAAAACCTTTTTATTTAAAACCCCTTGGGAACCTATAGGGAGATTACTTAATTTTGGATGAACATAAGGACCTATCTTTGCTCCCAGGGCTGAAAGGTCAATCTGTCCTACCATGGCTTGGGCGCTTTTTTCAGCAAAGTCTCTGGCAGATTCTAGGTCACCTGCAAGGGCTGAATTTAGGGCCTTTTCTGCTAAGGCTGAGCTCGCTGCCAATTGATGAAGGGCATCCTTGGTTTCTATATAATTTCCCTGTATCCACGCATTACTTTTTTCTCTATAATCAACCCCTCCTCCGTGGTTCTCGACAAAAAAGGAAAAACTATCCCGTATTTTTGAATAACTAAAAGTGGCAACAGTAGCACCTGAAACTCCAGAAAGCCCCTCTAAATCTACTTTTTGGTAAGCAGGAAGGACTACCTTAAGGTTATTAGCTTTTATCCATCTGGCTAAGGCTAATACCTTTTGGATTTCTCTCATCGTATGTAATGAGGGAAAAATTTGGGCAAACTCTTCATATCTACCGGTTAAAATCTCTACGTATTCCCTTAAAATATCGTTATACCAAGAAGGCATACCTGAAGTTAAAGGTTCACTGCCGATTTTAACCTCTGACTTAATAAAATAAAAAGCTGAGTTATCAGGACTCACTTTTAATTCTACTTTTCCTGGGAAAAGCCAATAACGGTCAAAACCGCTTTTCATCCCTTGGAACTCTCCACCCTTCCCTTTTTCATCAACCCTTTTATTAAGGTAAGCAATGAAGGGATAGAAATCTTTAAGATTTGCTGTTTCAAGATTTAGAGTAGTTAGATACTTCAGCGTATAGTCTGCATAAAAAAAAGTTTTAGCTATATAAGTCTCTGAAGATAGATTAACATATGTTGGTTTAGTTTCGATAAGAGGAAGCTTAAAACGTTTTTTGAGAAAGGAATCGCTTAAAACAAGATTATTTAGGATAATATTAAGTATCACTTCTGTTTGAATTTCTTCTAATTTTCGGTTGGTAAATTCGCTTAACTCTTGGTCAAAAACTTTTTCTGCAGGAGCCCTTTTTATCAACTCATCTATGGTGCTTTCTTTTACCCCAATACCTTTAAGAAAGTTTTTGTAAAAAAGAAACAAAAGTTGACGAATAGCTTCCCTATCGTTTAACTTACCAGAATTATAATCACTTCTTATCTTTTCAAACTCATCGATAACTCCTAGCGTCTCGTAAATTTCTCTAAACCAATGTCCTGCATGATCTGTACCATAAACCTCAGCAAACCTGCGAAAACCCCACATCTGCACCACAGCTGCCCCATACTTTCCTTCAAAGCCAGCGGCTACGAAAAGCTTATAAAAAAAGTTTTGCAGGGCTACATACTGCTCAATTTGGGCTCTATTATCAAACCTCCAATTTTTAGACTTAGGATCCCAATCCAGATAAGCCTTAAATTCCTCTGGAGTTATAGAGTAAGCTTTAAGTCTGGCTAAAAGAATTTGTTTTTCTGGTAAGGGAAAAGAGGCATACAAAACTTCCTTTAGTATACTTGATACCCAATTAGCTCCGTAAGCATGATCTCTAGCTATCCTTTCCATCTCTCGGTCAAAAATAGACTTTATCTCGTTCAATGCCTTGTATGTGTTTTCCGTAGGGTCTAAAGAAAAATAAGGGTATGGATAAGTAAGGGCCTCATCCAATATTTGTATATAAGGGAGAGGACCGGTTTTATACCTATCGTCATAATGTCCTACGAAGGTAATTTCTCCTGTATTTTTATCTATGAAAACCCCATCTAAAACGTTAAATGAAGAAACTTTAGCCAAAAGGCTTGTTTTATCAGGAATGTCTACCTTCCTATTTGCTTTGTCTATCAACCTTTCTCCTGAAAAACCTCCAGAGGCTACAGATAACATTTCTTGAGGCGGTTTAATCGTAACCCCTAAGGTAGGATTTTCTTTAGGTATATTAGCCGAAAGAGATAAAGTTTTACCCTGCCTTAAAATCACCAAAACTACAGGGTTCTTCCCTGTGTTAACTGCATCTAACAAAAGACTTTCTATATTTTCAGATGACACGGGAAGACCGTTAATCAACAGAATGATGTCTCCAGGAAAGACTCCTGCCTTAGCCGCAGGAGAACTTTCTATTACGTTAACTACATACACTCCTTTGTTGTTTAACCCTTCAGACCTAGGGTTGCGAGAGCCTGTTGAGTAAGAATAGAAGATACAAACCATAAAAAAAGTTAAAAATAAAATTAAATTAAACCTTTTTAACATGGGTTATCTCCTTTTTCAAATTAAAAGTAAATATATTCAGAGTGATTAAAAGTTTTTAAAATAAAAATTGTCAGAAAGATGGAAGACTTATAATGAATGAGCAGGAGGTTGAAAAATATAAATGCGCTTCCGTAGAGCGGGTAAACTTAAACATTCAAAAATTTTTAGCACACAAATAAAATTTTTCAAGGTGTAAAAAATTAAAGATGAGAAAATATACTCTTAAACTGGGTGTGTGTCCCATTAATTGTGTAAAGACTTAAAAAATAAAATGAGTATGATAGCTTTCCCAATGCTTGATAACTTTAAACTACCATGTCCTTTCTAAAGTAATTTTTTATAAATTAAAAAACCTACTTTTCTATTTCCTAATTGGGAAATTTTTCCTCAAATGGAGAAGCCTTTTTAAAGGAATTTATGCATAATAAAAGTCACTATGAACTTTAAACTTATAGTTTCATATAATTGTGCAAAAAATGCAATTTTTTTGTAAAATTTTCTTTTTTATTCTTAAAAATTTATTGAAAAATTAAGCTTTTCGATGAGATTAATACTTCAAAAATTGGGCATATTTTTTGAAAAAAAATTAATAAATAAAAAACCAAACAGGGGGGGTGTAGATATGAAAAGATTGGTAGCTCTTTTAGCAGGTATTTCTTTATTAGGATTTTCTGCAGTTTATGCAAAGGGTCCTCAAGGAGGGCCTGCTGGTCCTAAACCTTATCAAGGTGCTGGGATAGGTAAAGAAGTTAGCGAAGAAGCAAAAAGTGAAGCTAAAAATGAAAAACAGAAATTTGGACAGGTTGTTAAAGAAGAAGCTCAAAATAAGACGAGAATTATAAAACATAAAGAACTAAAACAACAGCAAAAAGAACAAAAAAAGGAGCAAAAACAAATTCGTAAAAAGGCTGGATCAGAAAACGCAACCTCTCAGTAAGTCTGTTAAATTGTTTTAGCAAAAGTGGGGACAGAGGGAAAGGCACTTTCTTTCCTTCTGTCCCTTTTTGTTTTTTAGTATTTGTCACCGTTTTTATATATTTTTTCTCACCTAACTTTGATATGCTCAAAGCATATAATCTCAAAATTAAGTTGTAAGAGTATAAAGATTTTTAACAGTTTTTTGATTAAGCTGAAGGCTTGTTATTGTTTTTATGTCATCAGGCTAATGTAAAAGCAGAAAGAGAAGGAAGATTAAGGCAAAAAATTAAAAAGAAATCAAAACCGTTATCGCTCAAATTAATGTCCAGTAAAATCATTCTCAAATTTACTCCAACTGCAAAACCTTCTGTAACATTTTTTTCTTAAGATAGGGTAGGTTTCAACGAAAAACCACTATTTCTTTTCAATTTTTAACAAACCTTGCCCTTCCCTACTTCAGGTCTTTAAGACATTTAGTATCGATACTACTAGATGTAGCTTTGAAACCTTACCTGAGAAAACTAAAAAAGCTTGTTTGTTAAGTAAAGCTTTACTAAAAATTTTAACAGGTTATAACAAATCAAACCTAATCAAACCTAATCAAACTTAATCAAACTTATCAAACGGCATTTTCGGTAGAGTCTCATTAATTGTGTAAAAATACAATTCAGTTTTTAAAAGGTTATTCTTAACGTAGCACCAGTTTCAGTTGAATGGTTTTTAGGTTCAATCCATCCATTTCCCAAACTATCATAAGAAATATCAGATTCTTTTATATTCCAATACTTAACATAAGGTCCACCTGATAGCTCAAAAGACTTAAAGTTTCTTACAATACTTACACCAGCTCTTATTCCATAACCATCATCTTGAGTGTTTTTTATATCTTCATAAGACGCTGGATCAACATCACTTAAATATGATTTTACTTTTCCACGAATAAAGTAATCATACTCGGCATAGCCTTTAATTTTCCAGTTGGGATTAATGTAATATACTCCAGAAATTCCTATAGGTACATAAAAATATCTAATGGTTCTTTTATATCCTGAAGCACCTAAGTTTGTTTCTTTTCCAGATGAATCATCAGTAAGTTTGCGGTATCCAAAACCTACATAAGGCATGAAAGAAATGTTTTTGTAAGGAAACCATTCAGCACCTAAGAGTAATCTTACCTCAAAAAGTCTATCTTTTATTCCATCCATATCACCTGATTCATCTGAAGAATAATCAACTCTTGACCAAGCATATTTAGCTTCAAGCCCTGAAACAAGGTTCCAACACTTGTTTAAAGGATATTTTAGATATCCCTCTCCAGCAATTCCATAAAACCATCCTCTTTCTTTCATTACACCTGGTTCTTTGTAAGTGATATAACTCACATCAGGACCGAGGTTAACTTCATACTCAAAAGCATAAGAAATACTAAAAGATAGAAAAATCCAAAGTACTACTAAAAAAGATAACACATTCTATTCCCCTCTTGAAGTTATCTAATTTTGAAATCTACTATAATTTTTAAATTTTATCAAATGATAATAGGTTTGCCAAAAATTTTAGTGTGGCTATTTCAAAAAACATTTACTTTTGGTTTTCCTACAAATGATCTTTAGATAAATATTTTCACTACCTAAAGGCTCACCCGACCTTTAATTTTATTGAGCCAAATAAACCCTCTATTCTAAATCTATTCCCTCCCTACCTCTCCCCGGTTCTCCTTTGCTACCTTCCTTAAAGAATGCTTTATTTTCATTCTAAATGTCTCTTTAACTCTTATAACAGCTCACATCCAAGCTCTAAAACCCTCTGAATTATGTCTATCGCATCCATGAGAACTTTTAAAAGCTTCTCATCCAAATTTTTAACTCTGAAGTCGCTAATCCTGTAGAGAAGGGGTAGGAAGGTTTTGTTGAGAAGCCAAAGCAAGCGTTTCTCTGTGAGGGGCGTCCCATTAAAGTTTGATACAACCATAAAGCTATGATAAGACTCTTTGCATATTTTTAAAGTCTTCCACACTTTTTGTTTTAGGTGTTTCTCCTCAAACCTCCCATCTAAAATTAGTATCATTACAAAAATATCATATAAACTAAAATTTTGAAACAGCCTCCAATTGTACTTGACAAAAATGAATGTGATGTTTTAATTGAACTTGTTAGAAAAGTTAGTGAAAATGCAAACTTGTGGCTGTGTTTACAAAAACTTTACCTCAACAGATACGGCTTTGTTTAATCTGTATCTGTCGTCACTGTTGTCAGTCTCTTTTTTTTCGTTTTTGTTGTTTTTTCTTGTTTTCCTTTTGTTCATTTCCACCTGTCACGCAGGAGGTCGCGGGTTCAAGTCCCGTCAGCCCCGCTTTTTATTTTTTCTATATGGCAAATTTTACTTTTTCCCTTAAAAAATTTTTTCTTTTTCTCTTTTATCCCTCAAGTTTAATCCTCATCTTTTTTCTTCTAATTTCTATCTATGTAATTCTTGATAAAAGAAAGGGTAGGAGAAGATTTTTACTCTTTTTAGCTATTTTCCTTTATTATTTTTCTTCTACTCCCTTTTTGCCTTATTTTCTTTTAAAACAATTGGAAAAGAATTATTCTATTCCTCCAAAAGAAGAAATAGCAAAGGTTAAAAATGTAGTAGTTCTTACTGGAAGAATATACGGAGAAGAAACTCTTAGTCCTGAGGAAAGGTTTTCTAGAGAAACCTTAGTAAGATTTCTGAAGGCTTTAGAATTAAAAAAACAATATCCTGACAAAAAAATCATACTTTTAGGTGGCTCCTATGAGGATAAAAATAATAAAGGGGCATCCTATTTAAAAATGTTAGCTGAAAATTTTGGTTTTGAAGTTGAAGCCCTTGATGTACCACTTGATACTATTACCAGCGCAAAAATTTTAAAAGAATATTTATTAAAAAATGAAAAAAATGTGAATTCACCCTTTTTACTTTTAACTTCTGCTTATCATCTTCCAAGAGCTTACTATCTTTTTAAAAAAGAAGGTTTAAATCCTATTCCTTATCCCACTAATTATAGTTATAAACTTTGTAAGCCCTCTTTTAGTATTTGGAAATTTTTACCTAATGATTTATATATTGATTTAACTAACAGAGCAACTCATGAATACTTAGCTTTAGGTTTTTACAAAATGAAATATTTTATTTTGGAGAAATTCAAATGAAAAAGATAGATTTAAAAAAGAAAATTTTTAATATTTTAGAAACTTCAAGAGAAGTTCAAAAGAAATTTATAGAGCTTGAAACAGAAAAGATTATAGAAGTGGTTCTTCTTGCTAAAAAAGTTATTTCAAGAAATGGAAAAATTCTTATTTTTGGGAATGGAGGAAGTGCAGCGGATGCTCAGCATTTAGCTGCTGAGCTTGTTAATCGTTTTAAAAAAGAAAGAGCCCCTTTACCAGCAATTGCTTTAACTACAGATACTTCAATTTTAACTGCTATAGCAAATGATTATGATTTTTCTCAAATTTTTTCTAAACAAATTTTAGCCTTAGGTAAAAAAGGAGATATGGCTCTTGGAATTAGTACCAGTGGAAAATCTTCTAATGTAATATCTGCTTTAAAGGTGGCTAAGGAAATAGGTTTATATACAGTGGGCTTAAGTGGAGGAGATGGAGGATTAATGAAAGATGTATGTGATTATCTTATTTTAGTCCCAAGTTTTGAAACACCTCGTATTCAAGAGGGACATCTTTTATTTTTACATATCTTTTCTGAACTTTTAGAAGAAATTATTTTTTCTCAATAAAGATGCTTCTTGCTATAGAAACTTCTTGTGATGAAACAGGAGTTGCCCTTTTTTCTGAAAAGGGGAATTTAATAAAACATCTTCTTTATTCCCAAGTAGCTCTTCATTCTCCTTTTGGAGGTATAGTTCCTGAAATTGCTTCACGTAAACAATTAGAGGTTCTTTCTCCTCTTATAAAAAAATTAGTAGAAGAAACAAAAATTTCTATTCAAGAAATTAAGGGAGTATGTGTAACTTTTGGTCCTGGGCTTATAGGTTCAATTTTAGTAGGTGTTTCGTTAGCAAAGGCATTGTGTTTTGCTCTTAAAATTCCTCTCTTCGCAGTTGATCATTTACAAGCTCATCTCTTTTCTATATTTTTAGAAAGGGAAGTAAAATTTCCCTACATAGGACTTCTTGTTTCTGGTGGGCATACAGCTCTTTTTTTAGTAAATTCTTGGGAGGATTATAAACTTTTAGGACATACAAGAGATGATGCAGCTGGAGAAGCCTTTGATAAAGTAGCTAAACTCCTTAATCTTTCTTATCCAGGAGGTCCTATTATAAGTAAACTTGCAGAAAAAGGGAATAGAAATGCTATTTCCTTCCCTAGACCGCTTTTAGAAGAAGATACTTTTGATTTTAGTTTTTCAGGGCTTAAAACAGCTGTCTTAAATTATTTAAAAACAAATCCCCAGTATAAAATTGAGGATGTATGTGCAAGTTTTGAAGAGGCAGTTTGTGAAGTTCTAATAGAAAAAACCCTAAGGGCAGGTGAAAAACTAAATATTTCAAGAATTGTAGTTGTAGGAGGAGTAGCTTCCAATCAAAGATTAAGAAAATCTTTTGCTGAAAAGGCTCAACAAAAAGGGGTTGAGGTTTATTTTCCTTCTCCAGAATTTTGTACTGATAATGCTGCTATGGTGGGAATAGTGGGATATTACAAATGGAAAAATGGGCTTTATGATACTTTAGAAAAGGAACCCTATGCAAGGTCAATCTTTAAGAAATTTAATTTTCAAATTCAGCCTTGAGATTAAATTCCTTTATTTTTTTCTGTAAATAAGCTCTTTCCAAACCTATTTCTCTTGCTGTTTTAGAAATATTTCCTCCGTATTCAAGAAGCTTTCTTTTTAAAAATTCCTTTTCAAAAAGGAGTTTAGCTAATCTGTAATTTTTTTCTTTAAACCATGGCTCTGTATTTTCTTGCAAGCTTTCTTTCTTTTTTATTAAATTTTTAAAATCAGAAGGTAAATCTTTATAACTAATTTCAGAAGAAGAAGATATTATTACTAATCTTTCTATAAAATTTTTAAGCTCCCTTACATTTCCTGGCCAATCATATTCCATTAAAGCTTCTAAGGCATCACTTTTAATAATTTTCTTCTCACAACCTATCTTATAGCTAAATTCTTCTAAAAATTCTTCTACTAATATAGGAATATCTTCTTTTCTTTCTCTTAAAGGAGGAATAAAGATGGGGAAGACGTTTATTCTAAAAAAGAGATCCTCTCTAAATTTTCCTTTTTGGATTTCTTTTAATAAATCCTTATTAGTGGCTGAAATTATTCTTACATCAATTTCTATAGATTTATTACTTCCTAAACGTTCAAATCTTTTTTCTTGTAAAACTCTTAATAATTTTGCTTGGGCATCAAGGCTTAAATCTCCTATTTCATCCAAAAAAAGGGTTCCTTTATGTGCTAATTCAAGCTTTCCTTTTTTAAAACTTTGAGCTCCTGTGAAAGCTCCTTTTTCATATCCAAAAAGTTCAGATTCTATAAGGGTTTCAGGAATAGCTGCACAATTTATTTCTACAAAAGCTTCTTTTGCTCTTTTTGAATATAAATGAATTAATTTTGCCACTATCTCTTTACCAACCCCAGATTCTCCCTGAATTAAAACAGTGGTATCTGTAGGAGCTGCTTTTAAAATAAGTTCTCTTATTTTTTGGATAGCAGGAGATACTCCAGAAAGTTTTACTTCTCCAAAAATGTTTTCTCTTAATCTTTTGTTTTCTTCTTCTAAGAGAGCTAACTTTAAAGCATTTTCTACAGTTACAATAACTCTTTCATAAGAAAGGGGTTTTTCAATAAAATCAAAAGCCCCCATTTTGATTGCTTTTACTGCTGTCTCAATATTTCCATGCCCTGAAATTACTATAATTTGAACCTCTGGATAGGTTTTTTTGATTTTTTCTAAAACCTCAAATCCATCTATATCTTTTAACCACAGATCAAGAAGAATGACCTTTGGTTGTTTAAAATTTATCTCTTTTAAAAGTTCCTTACCCCAAAGAAAACTTCTTACTTGAAAATTTTCATCTTTGAGAATATCTTCAAGGGTTTCAAGAATACCTTTTTCATCATCTAAAATCCAAATTTCACCCTTCATTATAATTTAAAATGATATTATTTTATGAATACTTGTCAACCTTATACTTCCATAGAGCTTTGTTAAAAAGGGTTGACAAAAAAAATTAACATGTTAACGTTAACCTTTAAAATTAAAATTGGTTAACAAAATTTGTGGAGGGTTTAGTTATAGAAGCAAAAATTAAAAGAATAGCAATAGTAGATGTTATTTTGCCAAAAATTGAAAATAAAACTTTTGTTTTATTAAGAAACATTTTCTTAGTTTTAAGTTTTACTTTATTAACCGCAATTTCTGCTCAGTTAAAAATTGAGATTGGTCCGGTTCCAATTACAGGTCAAACTTTTGCAGTGTTACTTTGTGGAGCTTTGCTTGGAGCAAAAAGAGGTTTTTTATCTCAATTTTTTTATTTATTAGAAGGGTTAGCTGGAATTCCTTGGTTTGCTGGTGGAGGAGGAATTTCTTTTTTGGTTAGTCCATCTTTTGGCTACATTATTGGTTTTGTTTTAGCTGCTTTTGTAGTTGGGTTTTTGTGCGAAAGAGGTTTTGATAGAAGAATTACAACTGCAATTTTAGCAATGCTTGTTGGGAACATCTTAATCTATGCACCAGGGCTTTTATGGTTGGCAAGATTTGTTGGTTGGGAAAAAGTATTAGCTTTTGGTCTTTATCCTTTCATAATTGGTGACATTCTTAAATTGCTTTTGGCAGCTTCAATCTTACCGTTAGGGTGGAGATTGCTTAAAAGAAAATATAGTGTTCTTTTTCTAATTTTGTTTTTAATTTGTACTCATCAAAGTGCTTTTTCTTCTGAAAAACCTCTTTATACTTTGGAAAATGAAGAATCTGTCTATACTTTGGAAGAAGTAAAGGTTGTTTCTCCAGCAAAAGGTGCTGATCTTGAAAAAATAAGTCAAGAAGTAAAAGTGGTTAAAAAAGAAGAACTTTCAGAATTTGGTTTAAAGAAGGTTTTTTCAGCGCTTGAACTTAAAGAAAGAGGTACCTTTGGGGTTCAAGCTGACCTTTCTATTAGGGGAACAAGTTTTGAACAAAATTTGGTTGTTCTTGAAGGTATAAGAATTTCTGATCCTCAAACAGGGCATCATTTAATGAAATTACCTTTAGAAGAAGACATTTTAGAAAGTTTAGAAATTCTTTCTGGAGGGGCAAGTGCTATTTATGGACCTGGAGGTTTTGGAGGTGCTATAAATTTCAATTTAGAACCATCCACTAAAGGATATAAAATTTTAGCTGAATACGGAAGTTATGATTACCAACATATATTTGGAAATTTTGGTTTTTCTACTTCTGAAATTCCATTTAACTTAGTTTTTTCTCAAAAAAAATCAAATGGATTTATATGGAATAGAGATTTTGATATTAGAACTTTTAATCTATATAGCAAAGATGATAAAAAAACTCTTTTTTACGGATTTCAAGAAAAAGATTTTGGAGCAAGAAATTTTTATATTACAAAATATGATACAGAATGGGAAAGTACAAAAACTCACTTATTTTTAGTTAAGAAAAATATATACAAAAATAACTGGTTTTTAGAGCCCACTTTACTTTATAGAATTAACTACGATTTATATCTTTTAGATAGAAAAAATCCAGATTTTTATAAAAATACTCATAAATCTCAGGTTTTTCGCCTTAATTTTCCTTTAAGATATGAAAGAACTTATATGGATTATCTTTTGGGGGTAGAAGTTTCTTATGAGACACTTGAGAGTTCAAGACTCGGTGATCATTTAAGGCAATCTACAGGATTTTATTTTTGGTTATATCCTAAAATAAGTTTACGATTTTTTCCGAGCTTTGGGATTCGTTATGATGTTATAACCCAAAATAAAGATATTTTTACTTATAATTTGGGATTTGCCTATCTTTTAAAGGAAGACCTAAAATTAAGAAGTTCTTTCAGTTTTTCCTATAGAATACCAAGTTTTACAGAATTTTATTATGATTCTCCTACTATTAAAGGAAATCCCTCCTTATCACCTGAAAAAGCTTATAATATTTCTGTTGGATTTGACTATTACAAAAATAAAATCAATTTTTCTGGAACAGGTTTTTATAGGTACGGAAAGGATATTATAGACTGGATTAAAAAAGAAAACATAATTCAGGCTCAAAATATAGAAATTTTAAAAACCGTTGGATTTACCTTAGACAGTAACATAATTTTTAAAAATTTTAAACCCTTTATAAGTTATACCTATTTAAATCAAATAGCTGAAAAATTACCAAGTGCCCGTTATTCTGGAAGTTATTTAAGACACAATTTTATTTTAGGAATAATATATAACCTTCCTTGGCATTGGGAATTTTTTGGAAGTTTAAATTATAGAGAATATTACAAAAGAGATAAAATATTTTTGGTAGATTTAAAAATAAAGAAAAAATTTGGCAAAAATCTAACTTATTCTTTTTGGATAAAAAATCTTTTGGATGAGGATTATAAAGAGATAGGAGAGGTCAAGGCACCTCCTCAATGGATAGGTATTAATTTAGAAATAAGATTTTAAAGTTATGTTCCTATAAATAAAAAAGAAAAATCTCAAAAAATGATGTATTCAAGAAATATTTTAGTTTAATTCAGGATACTTATAAATTATAAAAAATTTTTCAGAAATTTTTTTTAAAAAACTTGACAAATATTTTTTATGATATATTTTAAGAGCGGTCTTACATTAGTAATTTTAAAGGGGGGATAAAAATGAAAAGCACAAAAAACATAGAAAAATTTGAATATGGTTTTGGTCAGCATCTCATTATTGATGGATATGGAGCTAATCGTGAAAAACTTATGGATCTCGATTTTATATATAATTTTTTAAGTAAATATCCAGAAGAAATTCAAATGACCAAAATAATGCCTCCTTATGTTTTTAAATATTACGCTCCTGTTCCTGAAGATTGGGGAATTTCTGGATTTGTAATTATTGCTGAAAGTCATATAAGTATTCATACCTTTCCAGAAAAATTATATTTAAGTGTAGATGTATTTTCTTGTAAGCCCTTTGATGTAGATAAAGCTATAAAAGACATTATAGAAATTTTTGAAATTAAAAAAAGTGAAATAAAGTTTTTTGATAGAGGCTTAGAATTTCCTCGTTCTATCAGAGCAGTTGAAAACTTTATTCGTATGGAAAGGAAGGATTTAATAATATAAAAAATGAAACTTACTTTTTTGGGGCTACCTGACCATCCCCAAGCAAGGGTAGCCCTAATTCCTGCTCCTTTAGAAATTACTACATCTTGGCAAAAAGGCACAAAAGAAGCACCTACAGAGATTCTCAAAGTTAGTCCCAATTTAGAATTCTTTGATGAAGAAACAGAAATTGAACCCCAAGAAGTACTCGGTTTTTTTACTTATCCAGTACCTGAGCTACCTTTTGATATAAATACAGCTCTTGAAGAAATTTCAAAAAAAGTGAGAGAAACTTTAATAAAAAAGAGATTTCCTATAGTAATAGGAGGAGAACATACAGTTACCTTAGGAAGTATAAAAGCTTTAAAAGGATTTTATGAAAATTTAAAGATCCTTCATCTTGATGCGCATTTAGATTTAAGGGATGAATATTTAGGATGTAAAATTTCTCATGCAACTGTAATAAGAAGAATATATGAAATGGGGATTCCTATTTTAAGTGTAGGGGTAAGAACACTTTGTAAAGAAGAATATGAATTTATAAAGGAAGTTAATTTTCCTCTTTTGTGGATGAAAGATCTTAGAGAAAATTGGGAGAAAAGTTTAAGAATTATAGAAGAGTTTATTAAAGAGGGTGATATTTATCTTTCTTTAGATATGGATGTTTTTGATCCCTCTTTTGCTCCTGGAGTAGGAACTCCTGAACCTGGGGGAATAAACTGGTATGAATTTTTGCAAATTCTTAAATTAGTGGTTAGATATAATTTAGTTGGAATGGATATAGTTGAAGTAAAGCCTAACTTAGGAAATGCTATTACAGAATATTTAGCAGCAAAAATAATTTTTAAAATTTCCTCTTATTTAGCAAAAAAATATGAAACTCTTTGAAAAATACGCTAAACTTCTTTTTGAATCAGCTTTGTTAAAAAGAATACAAAGAACTGGATTTACTTATCTTGGAACTGGAGGAGAAAATGTAGCTTCTCACTCCTTTGGAGTAATTTTTTGTGCTTGGATACTTTCAGAAATTTGTGAAAAAGAACTTAATAAAGAAAAACTTTTTAAAATGGCATTAATTCATGATTTAGCAGAAACAAGAATAGGAGATTTCAATGCAGTTAATAAAATATATAATAAAGCTGATGAAAAAAGGGCTTTAGAGGATGCCTTCTCTAATACTCCAATGAAGGAAGAAATTCTATCTCTTTGGGAAGAATATAGAGGCTTAAAAAGTTTAGAAGCCAAATTGGTTCATGATGCAGATGTGGTTGATTTAATAATACAACTCAAAGAACAAAAAGACTTAAATAATCCCTATGCAGACAAATGGATCGAATATGCTAAAAGAAAACTTATTACAGAGGAAGCTAAAAAATTAGTTAAAGCCATTTTAAAAGTAGAATGGTGTTCTTGGTGGTTAGAATATTTTGTTAAAAATAATGAAAGAAGAAATCAAAGAAAAGATTCTTAATTTATGCAATCTTTGTGGTAAATGTGTCCCTGTATGCCCGTCTTATAAGGTTTATAAAAAGGAATCCTTTTCTCCCAGAGGAAGATTATTTTTACTTTCCCACGAAATAGAACATAAAAGTTTTGAGTTTTGTCTTTTTTGTGAAAGATGTGAAAGGATTTGTCCTCACCATATAGGTTTCCCTACCTTTTATCTTGAAAAGTTAAAAGAAAAAGAAAATCCCTTATTAACTTTTTTAAATCTTAACAATTTTATTAATTTAATAAATTTAAAAAAAGAATTGCCTACTAAAATTATGAAGGAAGAAGGAGATATTACAATATATTACTCCTGTGGTTTAAAGTATCTTTATCCTTCAGCTTTAGAAAGATTTGAAGAGATTCTTAAAAAGAGAGGGATATCTATAGGGGTGCCCAAAGGATTAGTTTGTTGTGGAGCAATATTTTTAAATCTTGGGCTTATTTCAAATTTAAAAGAAAATGCGCTTAAAAATTTAGAAATATTAGAAAAAACAAAGGGCTACCTTATAATATTTTGTGCTACCTGTTTGTGGATGTTTAAAAAAATTTATCCTCAAGTTTTTAAAGATACTAAATATGAAAAAGGCTTTATAGAACTTTCTAAAAGAGCTATTTCAGCTTATAACTATCTTTCTTTAAAAGCAGAAGACGAGCTTAAAATTTTGGAGGAGAAAAAATTAAGAGAAAATATTCTTTTTCACCTCCCTTGCCACTTGACAGAAGATTTTAATTTGGTAAAAAATAAGATAGAAACAAGAGATTTTTGTTGTGGCTCAGCAAAATTTTTTCTCTGGCTTAAAGGTTTTCAAAAGGAAAACAAAGGGTTGTGGGTTAAGAATTTAGAAAATATAGAGATTTTAGCTACTTTTTGTACAGGATGTTATCTAAATTTTAATGCGCTTTTAAAAAAGCCACCACTTATTCTTCACTGGTTAGAACTTTTATGAATAAGTATCCCTCCTATTTAAATTTGCTTGATTCAGGGGAACTTGATAAAAGAATAGAAGTACTTTACGAAAAGTTATCTTCTTGCACCCTTTGTCCAAATGAATGTAAAGTGAATCGTTTGGAAGGGGAAAAAGGTATTTGTAAAGTTACTAATAAACCTATGGTTTCAAGTTATGGCCCTCATTTTGGTGAAGAAAGACCCCTTGTTGGAAAAAATGGTTCCGGAGCTATATTTTTTACTTATTGTAATTTATCTTGCGTTTATTGTCAAAATTGGGAAATAAGCCATTTAGGAGAAGGAGATATAATTGATGAAGAAGATCTTGCAAAAATTATGTTAATTTTACAGGTATGGGGATGTCATAATATAAACCTTGTTACCCCAACTCATCAAGTTCCTTTTATTGTAAAGGCAATAAAAATAGCTGCTGAAAAGGGACTAATTTTACCTATTGTATATAATTGTGGAGGGTATGAATCTATAGAAACTTTAAAGCTTCTTGATGGAATAATAGATATTTACATGCCAGATATTAAATATATGGATGATAGTGTAGCTTTAAAACTTTCAAAAGTAAAGAATTATTCAAAGGTTGTTAAGGCTGCGGTTAAAGAAATGCATAGACAAGTAGGTGATTTAATTATAGAAAATGGAATTGCTAAAAGAGGATTAATTATAAGACATTTAGTTTTACCAGGAGACCTTTCTCAAACAGAAGAAGTGATTAAATTTATAAAAGAAGAAATTTCTCCACATACCTATTTTAATCTTATGGATCAGTATAGACCCTGTGGAGATGCATGGAAATATCCACCTCTTGATAGAAAAATCACTAAAGAAGAGTGGGAAAGGGCATTAAAATTAGCTTATAAATATGGTCTTACAAGACTTGATGACAGAAGAGCACGTTTTTGGAACTAATAAAGATTATAAAATTTTTGCTATTGGAGATATTCACGGTTGTTTGTGGAGTTTAGAAAAATTGCTCAATATTCTTCCTGTAAATTGGGGTAAGGATTTGGTTATATTCTTAGGAGACTACATTGATAGAGGCCCTGATCCTAAGGGAGTAATTGAAAAAATGTTAGAACTTAAAGAACTTTACGGAGATAAAATTATTCCTCTTAAAGGAAATCACGAGTGGATGTTTGAAAGATTTTTAAAAGGAATAGATGTAGACATATTTTTATATAATGGTGGAGGAGCAACCTTAAAAAGCTATTATAAAGATGGAGAGCTTAAAATTCCAGAAGAGCATTTAAATTTTCTTAAGGAACTTAAGCTTTATTATGAAACAGAGGATTATATATTTGTTCATGCAGGATTAAGACCAGGGAAAAAATTAGAGGAGCAAAATGAAGAAGATCTCCTCTGGATAAGAGAAAGTTTTTATTTTTCCGAATATAAATTTCCTAAAACTATAGTTTTTGGGCATACTCCATTTCCTATTCCTTTAATTTTAGATGATAGAATTGGAATTGATACAGGATGTGTATATGGTGGTAAACTTACTGCTATTGAACTTCCATCAAAAAAAATATATCAAATTGATTGTGGAGGTGAGATAATATGAGTAAAGACGATGAGAGAAAAAGACTTTCCTGGAGAGAGATTGATAAACTAAGGGATAAGAGTGGATTTAGTAAAATAAGAAAAAAACTTGAAAGAGCTGAAAGAGACTTGCCTAAAAATGATTATAAATCCAAAGAAAAATATTTGAAAGAACTCGAAAAACTTTTTGTAGATAAAGAGACACTTGAAAAGCAAAATTTTATTGAAAATCTTCATAAAAATTATGGAACCAAAAATTTTAAAAAACTTGCTAAGGAGTTTATAGAAAAATATGGTATTCCTGATGACTGGAGAACCCTTCTTCTTTTTCTTGATCTCGATGACAGAACACTTGTGCTTTCGGCTTTAGAAAAGCTTAAAGAAGATTTTCCTAATAGAAATATTTCTGAAAAGCAAGGTATACTTTCTAAACTAAAAACCCTTGCTTTAACTTCTAAAGATGAGATTATAGGATTTGAAGTTGAAAAAGTCTTAAAAGAACTAACTCTTTAATGAAAGAACTTATAGAAGAATTTCTAAGTTATCTTGCGGGTGTTAAAAATTATTCCTATAATACTTTACTGGCTTATCAAGCTGATTTAAAAGATTTTGCAGATTTTTGTGGTTCTTTGCCCTCAGAAGAAGAAGCTTTTCAAAAACTAAGAGAATATTTAGAAAATTTAAAAAAGAAAGGATATAATCCTTTTAGCATAGCAAGAAAGATTTCAAGTTTAAGAAGCTTTTTCAAATTTTTAGAAGCAGAAAAGGGATTTAATATAAGTTTTCTTTTATTTTTAGAATCTCCCAAGTTACCTTTCAGACTCCCTAAGGTATTAAGTTTAGAAGAGATTGAAAAACTTTTAAATTCTCCTGATATAAATAATCCTCTTGGATATAGAGATAGAACCATGCTTGAAGTGCTTTATGCTACAGGATTAAGGGTTTCAGAATTGGTAAATCTTAAATTTGAGAATTTAAATCTTGAGCTTGGTTTAGTTAGAGTTTTAGGTAAGGGTTCTAAGGAAAGACTTGTCCCTCTCGGAGATTATGCTTTGAAGTTTTTAAAAACCTATTTAGAAAATGTGCGCCCCCAGTTGGCAAATGAAAAAAGTAAAAATTTTGTTTTTTTAAATAGAAGAGGAGCTCCTATTACGAGACAAAGATTTTGGCAGATAATAAAAGATTATGCCAAAAAATGCGGGCTTGAAGATAAAGTCACTCCTCATGTAATAAGGCATTCCTTTGCAACACATCTTTTACAAGGAGGTGCAGATCTTAGGGCTTTACAAATGATGCTTGGGCATAGTAGTTTAAGTACAACCCAAATCTATACTCATCTTGATTATAAAAAATTAAAAGAGGTCTATGAAAAACACCATCCCAGAGCTTAAAAATAACTAATGAAAAAAACTAAAATTGATCTTGAAGACTTTTTGAAAACTATTTTGCCTGATCAAAAACTTCTCAAATTTTTGTCTTTAGCCCGAGATATTTCTAAAAAAAGAAGAGAATTTTTATATTTTGCAGGAGGAGTAGTAAGAGATTATCTTCTTAAAAGGCTTTACAAAAAGAGAATACCCAAACCTAAGGATTTAGATTTAGTGTTGCAGGGAAACTTAAAAAGTTTTTTGAAAGAGCTCTTAGAAAAGGTAAAAGGGCAAATCCTTTTTGAATCTCAATTTTTGACTTATAAAGTAAAGATAAACTTAAATGGGAAAGAATTTTTAATAGATTTTATAACTGCAAGAAAAGAAATTTATGAGGATATTGCTAAGCTTCCCAAAGTTTTTGCCTCCCATTTTGAAGATGATATTTTACGAAGGGACTTTACTATAAATGCACTTATAATAGGTCTTTCTCCACCTTATGAAGGGGTCTTAATTGATTTAGTTGAAGGGGAAGAAGATCTTAAGAAGGGTTTAATAAAACCTCTTTATCTAAATTCTTTTGTAGATGATCCTACGAGGATTTTTAGAGGAATTAGATATAAGATTAGATTTGGATTCAATTTTTCTGAGGATTTTTTTCTGGCACTAAAGAAATGTTTTGAAAAATCTGCCTTAAAAAAACTTTCTGGAACAAGATTGGCAAATGAATTGAAACTTTATTTAACCAAGGAACCAGAGAAGAACTTAAAAAATCTTTTAATGACAACTTATGAGTTAAATCTTTTTGAAGAGGCAGAGCTTAAAATTAATAAGAAAAATTTTAATTCTTTAATAAGTCTTTTAAAAGAATTAAAGGGAGAAATATCTGAAAGGGAAAAAGAAAAAATTTTTCTATTTGGGCTTGTTGATTCTCGATTTTTAGAAAGTCTTTATAGATTAGGATTTCCAGATTCAGAAATAAAAGAGTTGATAAAATACAAAAAATTAATTGAAGAAAATTTATCCAATTGGGAAAAGCTATCTCTCTGGGAAAAAATAAAAATCTTTGAAAAAATACCTTCTATTTATCTTTTGACCCTTGGGATTTATTTTCCCAAAATAAAAAAAGATCTAATAAAATTTTTTAAAGAGTATAGAAAAGTAAAACCTGAGCTTACAGGAGAGGAATTAATAAAACTTGGTGTTAAAGAGGGAAAAGAAATAGGAGCTTTGCTTGAATTGATTAGAAAAGAAAAAATAGAAGGAAAAATAAAAAATGAAGAAGATGAAAAAAATTTAGTAATTCAATTTCTCTTGAACAAATCTAAAAATTAAATTAAAATTTACCGAATAATTTAAAAAACCTCTTTTTCAATGAACGACTGGATTCAGGAATTAGAAAAGCATTTTCATGAAAGTTTAAAAGAAGTAAAACCTGGATCTATTATTTCAGGAAAGATAATCAAAATTTCTGAAAATTTTGCTTTTGTTGATATAGGTTTAAAAAAAGAAGCTCTTTTACCCATAGAGGAAATAAGGAATAAGGAAGGAGAATTTATTTTGAGTGAAGGAGATGAAATAGAAGCTTTAGTTATTGGAAAAGAACCTCAAGAAGGATTTTATATTTTATCTTTTAAAAAACTAAGAGAAAAAAAATTATGGGAAGAATTAAAAGAAGCTTACAAAGAAAGGAGACCCATTGAAGTAAAGGTTTTGGCTTTGAATAAGGGCGGTTATGAAGTAGAATTTGACTTTCTTCTAAAGGGCTTTATGCCCTATTCTCAAGCCTTTTTTAGAGATAAACCCGAAAATTTAGACTCTTTGATTGGAAAAAAGATAAAGGTTGAAATTTTAGAAATAAAAAACGAAAGTTTCATTGTTTCAAGAAAAAAATTTTTAGAAAAAGAATATCAAAGAAAAAAAGAATTTCTAATTAATAAGATTAAAGCTGGGAAGCCAATAGAAGGGATAGTAAAAAAGAAAGTAGAGGGTGGATTTTTAATTGAAATAGAAGAGGTTTTAACAGGTTATTTACCTTATAAAGAATTAGATTGGAAAAGAATTGATAATCCCTCTGAGTATTTTAAAATAGGTGAAAAAATTAAAGTTAAGGCTTTAAATTACGATCCTGTAAAAGAGAAATTAAAATTAAGCATTAAAGCCCTTCTTCCTGATCCTTGGGGAAGGGTTTCTCAAAAATATAAAGAGGGAGATATTGTAAAGGGAAAGATTACCCAAATTTTTGATTTTGGAGCCTTTATAGAACTTGAGCCAGGAATAGAAGGATTTATTCCTGTAAAAGAAATAACTTGGAATAAAAAGGTTAAAATTGATGAAATACTTGAAAAAGGAGATGAAGTTTCTGCTTTAATTTTAGAAATAAAGCCTTCTGAAAGAAAAATATTATTAAGTTTAAGAAAGCTTCAACCTGATCCTTGGATTTCTGCAAGCAAGAACTATAAATTAGGAGAAATTGTAGAAGGAGTAATAGAAAAGTTTTTACCTAATGGATTATTAATAGGTTTAACTCCAGAACTTACAGCATTTATGCCTTTAAAAGAGTTTTTAAAAGATCTAAAAGTATATAAATATAAAAAAGAGCTTACAGAATTTGAGGGCTTTAAAGTGGGAGATAAAATAAAAGGAAAAATCATTAATATTGATGAAGAAAAGAGAAAAATTCAAATTTCCTATTTAAAATATTTAGAAGATTTGGAAAATAAAGAAATAGAAGATTATAAAATGCAGGCTAAAGAAACTACTTTTATAACTTTAGGAGAAATTTTTAAGAAAAAAATTAATTAAAAAGAGAGGAAATAAATGAAAAGACCTTGGCTTGTTTATGGACTTGCTTTTATTGGAGGATTGGTTGTTTTTCTTGTTTTACTTAGCTTTCTTCTCTCTTTTATAATGTTTTTCAAAGAAAAAGATTTTGGGAAACCCCAAATTGGAGTACTTGAAATAAAAGGGGTTATTTTAGATGCAGAAGAATATCTTATGGCTATTAATGCAATGGCAAAAGATAGAAGCATTAAAGCAATAGTAGTAAGGATAGACTCCCCTGGAGGATCAGTTGGAGCTTCTCAGGAGATTTTTGAAGAATTAAAGAAAACAAGAATGAAAAAACCTGTTATAGTTTCTATGGGAAGTGTAGCAGCTTCAGGAGGTCTTTATGTATCCCTTGGAGGAACTAAAATTTTTGCTTCTCCAGGAACAGTTACAGGAAGTATTGGTGTTGTTTTAGAAATACCCAATATAGAAAAACTTTTAAAAAAAGTTGGGGTTGAGACAGAAACTATAAAAAGCGGAGCTTATAAAGATACAGGTTCAATCTATAGACCCTTAACTCCTGAAGAAAAAGAATATTTAAGAGAAAAAGTGAAACTTATTCATGATCAATTTATAAAAGCTATCTCAGAGGAAAGAAAAATTCCCATAGAAAAGGTTAAAGAATTTGCTGATGGAAGAATTTTTACTGGAGAAGAGGCTTTATCCTTAGGATTAGTGGATGAGCTTGGTAATTTTTGGGATGCAGTAAATGAAGCAAAAAAATTGGCTAAAATTACCGAAGCAAAACTTGTTTTTTTACCTAAGAAAAAAGGCTTTCTTTCTAAAATTTTAGAAGAAAAGGGTTCTTCAATTTTAGAATCTATTTTTCTTAAACCCTGGTATATAGCGGTAAATTAATTATGACCAAAAAAGAACTTGCTGAAAAATTAAGCTATAAATTTTCAGATATTGATAAAGAAGATCTTGAATATATTGTGGAGCTTTTTTTTGAAATTATAAAAGAGGAATTAAAGAAAGGGAACAGAGTAGAACTTAGAAACTTTGGAATTTTTACCTTAAAAAAGACTAAAGGCACAATTTTTCAAAATCCCAAAAATAACCAAAGGTATTATGTTAAAGAAAAATATAGAGTTTTATTTAAAATTGGCAAAGAATTTAAAAAAAGATTAAATACTCCTTTTTTAGCTTCTTTAGACCTTGGGACTCAAACCTTCAGGCTTTGTATAGGTAAAAAATTTAATGGAGATGCACTGTTTTTAATGAAAAAAAGAGAAAATGTTAGATTAGGAGAAGGTTTAGGTATAGAGGGTATAATTTCTCCTTCAGCCTTTGTTAGAGGTTTAGAATGTTTAAAAAAATTTAGAGAGGAGCTTTCTAAATATGAAATTGAGAATTATAAAGCAATAGGCACAGAAGTTTTTAGAAAAGCTAAAAATGCTAAAGAGTTTATAGAGAAAGCTAAAGAAGAAACCGGTTTTGAAATTGAAGTAATTTCTCCTGAGAAGGAAGTAGAATTATCATTGAAAGGAATTATTTGGGGATTAAAAATACTTCCTACAGAAATTAAAAATTTTGTTACTGTTGATGTTGGTGGAGGTTCTTCAGAGATTGCTTATATTAATGATGGAGAAAGAAAATGGAGCAAAAGTATTGATCTTGGTGCTGTAGTTTTAAAAGAAATTTTTAATTTAAAGTATCCTTTAAATGTAAAAGTTTTAAGATCGCTTAGGGAGTATATAAGAGAAAAACTTTCTTCAGTTCCTACAGATCATCCTGAAGAAATAATTATTACAGGAGGGACAGCCTCTCTTCTTGGTGGGCTTGATCTTAAACTTAATCAATATATTCCCGAAAAATTACATGGACATAGGATTACCAAAGAAAATTTAGAAAAATTAATAAAAAAACTTTCCAATTTTGATTTAGAAAGATTAAGAAGAGTAAGAGGAATGGAAGAAGGAAGGGAAGATATAGTGCTTCCTGGGGCTTTAATTTATTTAGAAATATTAGAACATTTTAACAAAGAAAGTATGCTCCTTAATGAATATGGAATTTTAGAGGGAACTTTACTTTCTTTAATTGAGGATTATAATTTAGCAAAATTATAAAAAACCAATTTTAATTAAAGGGTTCACCTATGCTTGAAATTCTTTATGAGGCTTATACTTTCGATGATGTATTATTAGTTCCTGCTTATTCTGAGGTTTTACCAAAAGATGTAGATGTATCCACCTATATTACTCCTAAAATCAAACTTAATATTCCCATACTTTCTGCTGCTATGGATACTGTTACAGAAAGCAGAATGGCGATAAGTATTGCAAGAGAGGGAGGATTAGGGGTTATTCATAGAAATATGAGTATAGAGGAGCAAGTAAAAGAAGTAGAGAAGGTTAAAAAGTCTGAAAGCGGAATGATATATGACCCTGTAGTAGTAAATCCAGATACCCCAATAAAAGAAGTTTTAAAATTGATGGAAGAATTTAGAATCTCTGGAATACCTGTTGTTGAGGGACCAGAAAGAAAACTTGTAGGAATTGTTACTAATAGAGATTTAAGATTTGAAACCAATTTTGAGAGACCAGTCAAAGAGGTAATGACTAAAGAGAATCTTATTACTGCAAAGCCTGGGATTACCTTAGATGAAGCAGTTAAGATATTACATCACTACAAAATTGAAAAACTCTTAATTGTAGATGACAACTTTTGTTTAAAAGGTCTTATTACTATAAAGGATATAGAAAAGATTAAAAAATATCCTAATGCTTGTAAAGATGAACTTGGTAGACTAAGGGTTGGTGCAGCTATAGGAGTTGGGAAAAATAGACTTGAGCATGCAGAGGCACTTTTAAAAGCAGGCTGTGATGTACTTTTTATTGATTCTGCCCATGGACATACCAAAAATGTCATAGAAACTATTATTGAAATAAAATATCATTTTCCCGATTGCCAATTGGTGGCAGGGAATGTAGCAACTGCTGAAGGAGCAGAGGCGCTTATTAAAGCAGGAGCTGATGGAATAAAAGTAGGTGTTGGACCTGGGTCTATTTGTACTACAAGAATTGTTGCAGGTGCAGGGGTTCCTCAAATTACAGCTATCCATAATTGTGCTGTAGTTGCTGACAAATACGGAGTGCCTGTAATAGCTGATGGAGGAATAAGATTTTCAGGAGATATTACCAAAGCTATCGCTGCAGGTGCTCATGCAGTAATGATAGGAAATCTTTTTGCAGGAACTGAAGAAGCCCCAGGGGAAACTATACTCTATGAAGGCAGGACTTATAAATTTTATAGAGGTATGGGTTCTCTTTCTGCTATGTTTAAATCTGGTGGAAGGGAAAGATATGGACAAGAAGCTGAAGATATATCTAAATTTGTTCCAGAGGGAGTAGAAGGAAAAGTTCCCTATAGAGGACCAGTTTCTAACATGATTTATCAGCTTGTAGGGGGGCTTAAGTCAGGAATGGGATATTGTGGATGCAGAAATATTGAAGAATTGAGAAAGAAAGCGAAATTTATAAAGATAACACAAGCAGGTTATAGAGAAAGCCATGTACACAGTGTTAGTATTTTAAAAGAAGCACCAAATTACTGGGTGGGAAAATAAAATGCCCTTATTTGAATGGCAAGGAAAATCAGTTACAGGAGAAATAAGAAGTGGTGTTTTAGATGCTCCTAATCAACAACTGGTTGAGGTCTATTTAAGACGCTTAAACATAATTCCTATCAAAATCAAACCTAAAAAAGAAACTACTTTTGCTCTCTTTAGAAGAAAATCTGTATCAGGAAAAGATCTTACTACTTTTACACGTCAATTTGCAGTGGTATTGGAGGCAGGGCTTCCAATTGTAAAAAGCCTTGAAGTTCTTGCAGAACAACAGAAAAATCCATATTTTAAAAATGTCCTCAAAGAAATTAAATTAAAAGTAGAAACAGGAAGTAGTTTAAGTGATGCTATGGCAGAATATCCTAAAGTATTCGATAGTCTTTATGTTCATATGGTAAGATCTGGAGAAACAAGCGGAAATCTTGATGTGATATTAAAAAGATTAGCAGGCTATTTAGAAAGAATATTAAGTTTAAAATCAAAAATAAAACATGCTATGGTTTATCCCTCACTTATAGTAATAGTTACCATAGCTGTAATCTCAATTATTATGCTATTTGTTATTCCTAAGTTTGCAGAAATTTATGAAAGTGCAGGACAGGCTCTTCCTTTACCAACCCAAATTTTAATCAGTATTAGCAATAATTTTGGGAAAATTCTTATAGTTTTTATTATTTTATTAGCAGGACTAATCATAGGAATTAGATATTACCGAAATACAGAAATAGGAAGATATAATACAGATAAAATAATTTTTAGTCTTCCCCTTTTAGGAGAACTTTTTAAAAAAGCTGCTGTTGCAAGAGTGGCTCGTACTCTTGCAAATCTCATAGGGGGAGGAGTTCCTTTGTTGCCAGCCTTAACCATAGCAGGTGAAACTTCAGGAAATAAAGTTTTAGAGAAGGCTATGGAGGAAGTAAGAATAAATGTATCTGCAGGTCAATCCCTTGCAGATCCTATGTTTTATACAGGAGTATTTCCTTATCTTTTAGTAGAAATGGTTAGAGTAGGAGAACTTACTGGTAGATTGGAAGATATGTTAAATAGAGTAGCTGACTTTTTTGAAGAAGAAGTGGATAGAATGGTTAATACTTTGTCAACTCTTATAGAGCCTATACTTATAGTATTTCTTGGAATTGTAATAGGTGGTATTTTAATTTCTTTATATTTACCTATCTTCAAACTTGGAGAAGTAATAGGAGGAATGAAATAATCTATTAGATAGGAAATGGGTGAATGTTTAGAATATACAAATCTGAAAATGGTTTGCTTGTTCCTGCAGATAAACCCTCACCTCATACATGGGTTTGTCTTTTTAATCCCTCAGAAGAAGAAATTTCTTATATAGAACAAAAATTTAAAATCCTTCCAGAATTTTTAAGATATCCCTTGGATGAAGAAGAAAGACCTCGCATAGAAAAGGAAGAACAACAGATTTTAATTATATTGAGAATTCCTGATGTAGTTTCAAAAGGTCTTTTTATAAGATACGAAACTATTCCCCTTGGTATCATTTTAACCGAAGAAAATATAATCACAGTTTGTTTAAAGGATCATCCTATATTTGAAGAATTTATAGCTATTGCTAATAAAAGCAAAACCTTTAATTTAGCAAAACCAGTTTATTTTATTTTAAATTTCATCTTAGCTGTGACCTCTCTTTATATTAAACTTTTGCGTCAAATTGATAGAACTCTTGAAGAATATGAAGAGGAGGTTTTTAGGGCTATTGAAAATGAGGAAATTATAAAAATGTTAAGTATTGAAAAAACACTTACCTATTTTAATACCTCCCTTCAAGGAAATGACACAGTTCTTATCAAGATTCAAAGCGGAAGATATCTTCATTTAGCAGAGGAAGAAATGGAGCTTTTAGAAGATGTTCAGATTGAGAATAGACAAGCTATAGAAATGACAAAAGTTTTTCTAAATATTATGGCAAATACAATGGATGCCTATACCTCAATAATTAATAACAATCTTAACTTAATTATGAAATTTTTAGCAAGTATTGCTATAATTCTTGCCATCCCTAATATTATTTACAGTATGTATGGAATGAATATTCCCTTACCTTTTCAGGGCTCTTCTTATGCCTTCTTTTTTGTTAATATTCTGACTTTTCTTTTATGTTTCTTTGTTTTCTTTGTCCTTCGCAAAAAAAGATATCTTTAAAAAAGGGTATTTAAATGGACCTTTTTGCGGCATTTTTTCTTGGTCTAATTCAAGGATTAACAGAATTTCTTCCTATTTCAAGCACAGGGCACCTTATTTTGGTAGAAAAATTTTTTAATACCTTTACTTCTCTTTCCTTTGATGCTTTTATTCATCTTGGTTCATTTTTTGCGATAGTTAGTTATTTTTGGAAAGACCTAAGAGAAATTTGGAATTATAAATGGTTTATTTTGGTCTCAGCTTTCCCTGGTGCAATTGCAGGTTTTACTTTAGAACACATAGTAGAAACCTATTTAAGAACACCTTTTATAGTAGGGTTAGGATTAATAATTATGAGTATTCCCATGATCTTAGGGGAGATTATGGGGAAAAAGAGCTCTGAAATTAAAGAGCTTAATTTTTTAAAAGCTTTTATTATAGGGGTTTTTCAAGCTTTAGCTCTTATTCCAGGAACATCAAGAAGTGGGATAACTATTTCAGCTGGGCTTTTGTTAGGACTTAAAAGAGAAGTTTCTGCCCGATACTCCTTTTTAGCAGGGGCACCTCTTATTCTTGGAGCAGGACTTTATGAAGGTATAAAGCTCTTTAAATCTTCCTTTATCCCTTTAGACCTTGCTTTAGTAGGTTTTTTTTCTTCAGGGGTTTTTAGCTTTTTAGCTATAGCTTTTTTAATCCCTTTTTTAAAGCGTCACTCCCTTTATCCCTTTGTAATTTACAGAATTCTGTTAGGCTTGCTCATAATATTTTACTTTGGAAGTTAATAAATAATGGCTGAGATTAAAAACCTTACCTTAGAAACAGAAGAAATTTCTATAAGAGGAGAAACTCTAAAAATTTTTCTTCCTGCAAAATTGGAAGAAATCTTTCAAGGAGACCCTTTTTTAGAAGTAGAAAAATTCCCCTTTTGGGCAAAGATTTGGGAAGCAAGTCTTGTTCTTGCTGATTATGTAGCAACCCTTGAGCCTCCCAAAAAAATTTTAGAACTTGGAGCAGGACTCGGAGTTCCAAGCCTTGTAGCTGCAAAGTTTGGACATGATGTTCTTGCCACAGATTATGAAGAACTTCCCCTTGAATTCATAAAACTTTCAGCTAAAGAAAATAATCTAAAGGTTAAAACAAAAATCTTAGATTGGAGAAATCCCGATCTTTCTCAAAAATTTGATTTAATAATAGGCTCAGAAATAGTTTTTAGAAAAAGCCTTTTTGAACCATTAATTGAACTTTTTAAAAACTATCTTGAAGATGAAGGAGAAGTAATTTTATCCCATCCCTCAGAAAGAAAAAGGGTCTTAATTCCCTTTTTGTATGAAGCGCAAAAATATTTTAAAGTTTTAACAAGTATAAGAAGATTTAAAAGTAATGGAGAAGCTGTGGAAATAATTTTAAATAAACTTTTGAAAATTAAATGAAGGTTTTATCTGCTCTTAAATATGCAAAGGAAGTCCTTTCAGAAATAGAAAATGAGGAATATGCAAAATGGGAAGCCCTTCTTATTCTTTCCCATCTCTTAAATGTTCCTCCACTTAATGTTTATTTATATCTTGATAAAGAAATTCCTCAAAAAAGTTTTTTAAAGATTCTTGAAGAAAGAAAAAAGAAAAAGCCCTTGCCCTATATTTTAAAAACCACCTATTTTTGGGGAAGGAAGTTTTATATAGAGGAAGGTGTTTTAATTCCCAGACAGGATACAGAAATTTTAATTTCAGCTTTTTTAGAATTACCCTTAGAAAAAGGAAAAGTTCTTGAACTTGGAGTTGGGGCAGGTATAATTTCTATAACTCTTCTTCTTGAAAGAAAAGAATTAAAAGTTTTTGCTGTAGATATAGAGCCTAAGGCTTTAAAAATAACTAAGAAAAATGCTAAAACCTATGAAGTGGAAAAGAGACTTTTTTTAATTAAAGGAGATTGGTTTAGCCCGTTTTTAGAAAAACCTCTTTTTAATGCTATAGTCTCAAATCCACCCTATATCTCTTTTGAAGAATGGGAAACCCTTGGTGAAGAAGTGAGACTTTATGAACCAAAATCTGCCCTTGTTTCAGGAAAAGAAGGGACAGAATTTCAAGAAAAACTTTTAAAATTTGCTGATAAATATCTTTTAAAAGGTGGTTTTTTAATTTTTGAAATAGGATATAATCAGGGAAAAAGAATAAGGGAGCTTTTAGATCTTTATAAATGGAATTACAAAATTTATAGAGATTTAAAAAATTACGAGAGGGTAGTTGTGGCATGGAAAGAAAATACATTATTAAAGGTAGAAAGCCTCTAAAGGGTGAGATAGAGGTAAGCGGAGCAAAAAATGCTTCTCTTCCTGCAATTTGTGCAACTCTTTTAGCTCCCGGACTTTATAAACTTAAAAATGTTCCTAAGGTTAGAGATGTTTTTAATATGCTAAAAATTATGGAGTCTCTTGGAGCGACTTATGAGTTTAAAAAAGATTATGTGGAAATAAATACAGAAAAAGTTGAAAGTGTTTTTATTCCTTATGAGCTTGCAAGTCAGATGAGAGCCTCTATTTTATTTCTTGGTGCTTTAGTTGGAGGTTTTAAATCTGCTATAGTTCCTATGCCTGGAGGATGTGCCATAGGAAAAAGACCTGTTGATTTTCATATAAAAGGGATTTCTCAACTTGGAGGAAATATACAACTTGAAAAGGGTAATTTAGTTGTTTCTGCAAAAAAACTTAAAGGCACTCAAATAGTTTTAGATTTTCCCTCAGTTACAGCTACAGAAAATTTAATGATGGCAGCATGCCTTGCAGAAGGAGAAACTATTATTAAAAATTCAGCCAAAGAACCAGAGGTTATCTTTCTTGGAGAAATGTTAAAAAAAATGGGAGCAGAAATAAAGGGGCTTGGAGAAGATACTATTTATATTAAAGGAAAAAAGAAGCTTAAGCCTGTTAATATAGAAATTATTCCTGATAGAATTGAAGCTGGAACTTATCTTGTTTTAGGTGCCCTTATGGAAGAAAATGAGGTTGTAGTAAAAAATATAAAAAAGGAACATTTAAAAACTCCAATTCTTAAACTTGAAGAAATTGGAATAACCTTAGAAGATGTTGGTAAAGATGCTCTTAGAGTAAAGAGAGGAAGGATTTTAAATCCTGTAAAAATAATTACTGCTCCTTACCCTGGCTTTCCCACAGATTTACAGCCCTTTTTTACTATACTTTTAACTCAAGCTGAAGGAATATCCTTTATAACTGAAAATATTTTTGAAAATAGATTTCTTTATGTATATGAATTAAAAAGGATGGGTGCAGAAATAGAAGTAGAAAATAGAACAGCTATTATAAAAGGTCCTACTCCTTTAATGGGTTCTCCTGTTAAGGCAACAGATTTGAGAGCAGGAGCAGCTCTTGTTTTAGCAGGGCTTATGGCTGAAAACACAACCACTGTCTATAATGTAGAATTTATAGAAAGGGGATACGAAAATTTTGTGGAAAAACTTCTTTCCCTTGGAGCTGATATAAAAGTGGAGGAAGATGAAAGTTAAAAATTTAAGAGAAATTTTAAAGCAAGAACCTGCAGTTAATCTTTTAAAACTTTCTCTTCAAAAAAATAGACTTTCCCATGCCTATCTTTTTACAGGTCCAAAAGGAGTAGGGAAAGAAACTACAGCTTGGGCTTTTTTGTTTCATCTTTTTTGCGAAAAAGATAAAGAAAATCCCTGTGGAGAGTGCAAAGCCTGTAAAAAAATAGAAAAAGAAATTCATCCTGATATACGTATTCTTTATCCTGAAAAAAAAGAAATTACCATTGGGCAAATTAGAGAAACTATATATTTTTTAAGATATAGACCTTTGGAGGCTGAATATAAGATTATTCTCATAAAAGAGGCAGATAAAATAAATTTAGAGGCAGGAAATGCTTTGCTTAAATCTTTAGAGGAGCCCCCACTTTATGCAATTTTTATTTTAATTTCTGAAAACTTTAGCAAGCTTTTACCCACTATAGTTTCTCGTTCTCAGATTGTTAGATTTAGAAGCCTTCCTACTGAAGTTATAAAAGAATTTTTAAAAAAGAAATATCTTTTTGAGGAAAAGGTGGCAGAAACTCTTGCTGAAATATCCTTTGGAAGCATTGGAAAAGCTGTTACTATTGCTGAAAAGGGTATTTTAGAAGAATTAAATAGTTTTGTTAAAGCAGGTTTTTCAAATAGTCCTTTAAAAAGGTTTAAAGTAGCTGAAAGATTTTCAGGTTTTTTACCAGAGGTTTTGGATGAATTTTTTTATGTTCTTAGCATTTGGGTTTGGAGATCCTATCTTAAAGAAAAAATAGATTATCCCTATCCTCAAGCCTTTCCTGAAGAAACCTTTAAAGGAGATCCCTATTTAGCAATAAGAACTATTTATGAGGTAAAGAATGCCTTAGATTTTTATGTAAACCAAGAACTTGCCTTCTACCACCTTTTAAATACCCTTTTTTAAATTACCACTTCCGAAGTGGTAATTTTTAGGGTTGCATAATTTTAAGGTCGGGATATTTTTAAATTTTAAGAAAAAAAGAAGGAGAGAGCTTATGAAAAAGAAAGCCTTTACCCTTACAGAGCTTATGATTGCACTTGCTGTTATGGCTATAATGGCAGCAATTGTTGTTTCAGTTTATAGAGGGTATGTAAGAAAGGCAGCTCGTTCAGCTCTACAAACAGACACAAGAAACTGCATAACCTGTGTTTCAGCAGAATTAGCAAGAATTGCCTTAACAGGTGGGAGTCCTAATTTTACCAATTGCACAAGTAGAATTTCCCGTTATACACAAAGTTGTAGTGTAAATCAACTAAGTGAAGAGATATATCAGTGCACCTGTTCTGGGACGGGCATAATATCTGGAAGCACTTGTATTCTTACTACCGAAAGCACAAGTTTTGAAGCAGGAAGTGTAAATTGTGAATAGATTTTACATTTTTAACCATTCCAGCAAGGATAGCAAGGATAGCTATAACTATAATTAACTCAATGAGGGTAAGTCCAGATTTACGTTTATGCATAAATAAAAACGGGGCAAAAGCCCCGTTTTTATAGAGTATTATTAACTTCTTACTGTCTTGTTGGTGGTGTACAAACTACATCTTGTGTAGTTGAATTATAATTACATGTTACCTGCCAATTTGTGTTATCAGTTAATGTTCCTTTTACAGTTGTACTAAGATCATTACATGTTGGTTTGGGGTCGAAACTTATGGAAGAAATATATCGAGTTGGGTTAGTAACATCTTTACATGAATCAAGTTTACTAGTATCAGCACCAGGATCTGATGCACATTGAGCCATTGCTTCTTGTACACATGCCCTTGCGAAGGTCATAAGTTCTTTTGCTTGAGCTTTTCTAATATAAGACCTATAAGCTGTTAAGGCGATAGCTGCTAAGATGGCAATGATAGCGATAACAACCATTAACTCAACTAAAGTAAATCCTTTTTTTCTCATAAATTACACCTCCTTTTTATTAATTTTATTAAATTTTGTTACCTTTTCCCATCTCTCATTTTCCCTATTTATCACCCCCTTTTCATTCATTTTTAATTAGGTAAAATTTATTTTACCATTAAATTTATTAAAAAGTCAAGTATTCAAGTTCAACAATTTAAGACTTTTAAAGTATTTTCCTCTAATTGCCCTCTTTCCTTTAAATACCTTATAATTCTTCCAATGGTTGAAGCAGAAGGAGGATTTAAATTTTTTTCTTTACAAAACCTATCACAAAGGGTTTTAAGGATATCTTTTCCAACATGGGGATGGGCTTTTCTATATTCCAAAATGAAATTTATTATCTCAGGATGCCATTTTTTCTTCCTTTTTACCAAAAAGATTTTAGGAATTAAAGCTTCTAAATCTCCTCCACTTTCTTTCCATCTCTTTTTCCATCTATAAATAGTAGCCTTTGAAATCTTAAAGGTATTCATGGTTAATTTAGTTCCATATTTTTCATGAAAACTAATGACCTTCCATCTAAAAAGAATAGCCTCTCTTAATTTCTGATTTCCAATAGATTCAATTAGCTCTTCTTCCTTTCCCTGATAATTTACTTTCCTTACCCTTAAAATTACTCTTATCTTATTTCTTTTTCTTTCAAATTTCTTTAAAATTTCTCTTTGCATAAAAAAACCAAATTTTTACATACTAAACCCATATACTAATTTTATTTATTTAATATCGGCAAAATTTTCCAAAACTTTAACCCTCCTACCACTTCGGAAGTGGTAGAAAATTACCACTTCCGAAGTGGTAGTGTTTGTGGTTGCATAATTTGGATTGTAATTTAAACTAATTTCAAAAGGCTATGGCTTATAAATGGTTGCCACCATCAAAGACACATAAACCACTTTGGGAGGGTATAATGGTAGAAAAAATACCTTTAGAAAATGGTTTAATTTTAGAAATCTGGAATTATTCAAGAAAAATTGCTGGGGATAGATGGTTAGTTGGATTTCTTGCTCAAATTGGAATTACTCCCTCTGAAAAAGATTTTTCTAATTCCGATTATTATCAGAAATTTTTAGAAAAAACTGATGGAAAAGTTTATTATCGCTATAGAAAGGAGAGGCACTTTGTTCCTGAAGATTCAGTTTCAACCATATATTCAAATATAAAAGAAAATTTTTTAAAAGCAGCTCTTCCTTATCTTTCCCATCCTGATTTTAAAGAAAGGCTTCTTAAACATGAAGTAAAGCAATTTGAAAAACAAATTGATTGGGAAGAGGAAATAAGGAGAAAGGACGAAGAAACAGAAAAACTGGAAGAACTTTGGAAAGATAAAAAAATTTTCTAACTAAAGGGTGCTCTAATGGATATCTTAAAAAGCCTTCTTAAAAAAAGTGATTCTAAAATTCTTTTAATTGTCCTTGATGGAATAGGTGATCTTCCTCTTAAAAATGGCAAAACCCCTCTTGAATCTGCTAAAACTCCTAATTTAGATTTTTTAGCTAAAAAATCAGCCCTTGGGCTTCATATCCCTGTTGATTATGGAATTACTCCAGGAAGTGGTCCAGGGCATCTTGGTATTTTTGGATACGATCCTCTAAAAATAAACATAGGAAGAGGAGTGCTTGAAGCTTTGGGAGTGGGGATTGAGCTTAAAGAAACAGATGTAGCTATAAGGGGAAATTTTGCCACAGTTAAATATGAAAATGGAATCCCTATTGTAGTAGATAGAAGAGCAGGAAGAATTCCTACAGAAGAAAATAAAAGGCTTATAAATTATCTTTCCTCTCATATTTCAAAAATAGAAGATGCTCAAGTAATTCTTCAATCCGGCAGAGAACATAGATTTGTAGTAGTTTTTAGATTTCCCTATAAAGTATCTTCTGAAGTAGAAACTATAAATGATACAGATCCTCAAACTATTTGGAAACCACCTTTAAAACCTGAAGGAAAAGGAGAAATAGCTGAAAAAGTTTCAAGAATTGCAGAAACCTTTTCTCAAAAAGTAGCAGAACTATTAAAAAATGAGCCTAAAGCAAATTATGCCTTATTAAGAGGTTTTTCAGTTAGACCTGATCTTGAAACCTTTGAAGAAAAATTTGGATTAAAAGCTTGTTGTATTGCTACCTATCCAATGTATAAGGGTCTTGCAAGCCTTGTGGGAATGAAAATAATTAATTTTGAAGGAGAAACTATTAAAGATGAAATAGAAACTTTAAAAAGGGAATGGCAAAATTTTGACTTTTTCTTTTTACATATTAAAAAAACTGATTCAGCAGGAGAAGACGGGAATTTTGAATTAAAAACAAAAATAATAGAGGAATTTGATAGGTTTTTACCTGAAATTTTAGCTCTTAATCCCTCAGTTCTTTGCATAACTGGGGATCACTCAACACCTTGTATTTTAAAAGCTCATTCTTGGCATTCAGTTCCAGTTCTTATTTACTCTCCTTATGTGCTTGGAGGGACTTCAGAAAGATTTACAGAAAGAGAAGCCCTTAAAGGAGAGCTTGGAATATTTTATGCTTATAAACTTATGCCTCTTCTTTTAGCTCATGCAGGAAAACTAAAAAAATACGGAGCCTAAACTCTACCACTTCGGAAGTGGTAGATAGACAAAAAAGGTTCTTGACAAAAGTTTATTTTGTATTAATTAGTTCTAAAAATGCTACAATTTTAATATTTTTGTAAAAATAGGTGAAAAAATATGGAATATTTAAAACTTATAATTGACTATGGAATTATAGGATTTCTTTTATTTCTTAGTGTTGTTTCTATTGCTATAGCTATAGAAAGAATAGGGTATTATAAAAAGGTTGATGTTCTTAAGTTTTCAAGTCCTAAGGAATTAGAAGCAGATTTAACAAAGGGGCTTTATATTATTGCAACTATTGGGGCTAATGCTCCTTATATTGGACTTCTCGGAACTGTTCTTGGAATTATGCTTACCTTCTATACCATAGGACAAGAAGGACTAATTGATAGTAAAAAGATAATGGTAGGGCTTGCTCTTGCTCTTAAAGCTACTGCAGTAGGGCTTTTTGTAGCTATTCCTTCTGTTGCTCTTTATAATTATCTTTTAAGAAGGGTAAAAGAAAAAATTGCCCTTTGGGAAGTAAAGAATGGAAGAAAAGGAATTTAATTATATTAATGTAATTCCTCTTGTTGATATAATGCTTGTTCTTTTAACTATTGTTCTTGTTACTGCTACATTTATTGTTCAAGGAAGTATCCCTGTTAAGCTTCCTTCAGCTAAATATGCCGAATCTGAAAATATAAGAAGTTTTCAAATAACTATTAATAAAGATGGGGAGATTTTTTTTGAAAATAAAAAAATAGGGCTTGAAGAGCTGGAAAGTGTTATTAAAAGCATAGATAGAGATTCTCAGATTTCCATCTTTGCTGACAAATCTGCCAAGGTCCAAAGTTTAATATCTGTGCTTGATATATTAAAAAAGTATGATTTTAAGAAAGCAACTATAAAGACAGAGCTTATAAGATGATTAAGCTAAAAGAATTTTTTATTTCTTTTTTTATTCATTTCTTTTTTATTTTAAGTTTTATAGTTTTATTTAGGTTAAATTGTGAATCTTCAGCAAAATATGTTGAGATAGATTTGTCTTTAATAAATCTTGCTAAGCTTTCAGAGGGAACTTCTAAAGTTGAGAAAGGACTTGATACAAAATTAGAGAAAAGATTACAAGCAAAAGCTCAACCAAAAGCTATTTCTTATCCTCCTGAAGAGTTTAAAAGCCCTGCTAAAGAAGTTAAAGAGAGTTCTTTTTCTGAAAATAGGGAAATAAAAGAAGTAAAAGAGATAAATGAAGTAAAAGAAATAGCAAATAAAGGAGTTGATGAGGGAGGATCTGAAAGAGAAAAGGGGATTAAAAATATTAGTATGATTAAAGGTGGTGGAAGTGGTTATGTAGGAGGGTCTGATAATAGAAATGTTGAAGGTAGCGATGGAGGAAAGGGGGATTTAGGAGGAAAGGGGAATTTGGGTGAGTTAGAGAAGCTTAGGGAGAAGTTTTTGATAGAGAAACTTTCTTTTATTTCTCAGATTATTCAAAATAATATTACCTATCCTTATATTGCTCGTAAGATGGGTTGGGAAGGAAAGGTTTTAATATCTTTTGTTCTTACAAAAGACGGTAAAATTAGTTTTTTAACTATAGAAAAATCTTCAGGATACAAGGTGCTTGATGAAAATGCTATAGATACAATTAAAAAAGTTTCAAAATATTTTCCTCAGCCTCCGCTTGATGTAAAAATAAAAATTCCCATCTCCTATAAACTTCATACTTCAAATATTGACTAATTGAGTAAAATTAGGTAATATAAACTAAAAACCTTTGAATTTTAAAGAAGGAGGTGTTTTATGAAAAAAATTGTACTAGTTAAATGTAATATGATTAGTAGTCAAAATTTGTGCCCAGGTGATGCAAAGTGTTTTGTTGCTTTTATGCGTAAAGAGGGTGAATTTGAGAGATATAAAAATGATGATGCTCATATTATTGGAATTGTTGATTGCGGAGGATGTGAAGGAAATGCAAATAGAGTTGTTTGTAGTTTAGCCCTTTTAAAACTTCAGTTAGCTGCATTAAATGAAAAACCGGATGTAGTTCATGTAGGAACATGTATTATGAAATTCTGTAAAAGAAAGGATGACCTTATAGCTGCTATTAAGGAAAAAGCAGGGGTAGAGGTTGTTGAAGGAACCCATCCTTATGCCCCACCTACTGTTTTTGGAAGCTAATTAAAGGAATTGAAATAGTTTTTGGTTTCCAGATTTTACCTTTTTCGATAATATGTAAAACTTCAATTTCCTTTTCTTCTAATGCTTTTGCTATAAATCTTCTGTGACACCTCCAGGGGAACTTTTCTGCACATATAATACAGGTTAAATCATTTTTAGCAATTTCTATTAATTTTTCTAAAGCACTTTTAAAATTAGAAGTCTTCATATAATTCTCATAATTTTCTATTCTGTAGCCTCCAAGGTCTTCCAGATGATAATAGGAAATACTATTTTCAAATAAAATTTTTATTAAATTTTCTTTTTTAAAATGAGGAAATCTTTGAGAGGTTGGCCATCTTCTTACATCAGCTATAGCTTTAATTTGATAAAATTTTAAAATTTCAAGAAACTCTTCCTCACTTCTATTAGAAGTTCCAAGAGTATAAATAATCATTTAAAATTTATTTTGGAAAATAAAGTTTTTTTGAAGAAAAGGTAAAAGCCTTACCACCTTTATGAAGAGGAAGCCTCCAAAATTCCTTATATCCATATTCATCAAAATCTGAAGCCTCCCAATGTTTAACTTCCCCTATATAAAACATAACTTCACCTACTTCAATCTCTTTTATTACCTTACATTCAAGATTGGCAAGGGCATTCTCAATTAAAGGAACATTTAAAACTTTACCTGGTTTAATTTTTATATCAAAGACTTCAACTTTATTAACATTTTCTCCGCTTGTGGTACCTACTTTCCATATAAGATCAATATCTTCTGTTATATTTACAGAAAATTCCTTGTATTTCTGAATAAGTTTGTGGGTAAAATGCTCTTTATCACAAGCAAAACCTAATGCTGGTATATCTTCTGCAATAGGGGTTATCCAAGAACAAGCCATAAAATTAATTTCATTATTTTTTACCTTTCCGCTACCTATAATGACAACAGGTCTTGGATGCAAAGTTCTATAAAATTTCATAACCCCTCCTTTAGGAATTTTTAGAATTTTTTAAATATTAACATTAAATTTTTTATTTTTATAGAGTAGTCTGATTTTCAGAAAGAGTTTTATTTTCTTGAAAAATTTGCTCTTGTGGAGATATTTCTTCAGTTTTATTTTCTTCGGAGGGTTGGGGTTCAGCTTCTTCTGTTACCTCTTTATATTCTTCTTTGATTATTCCTCTCTTTTTCATTATAAAATAAATAAGTTTAGCTCTTTTTTGAACATAGGAGCTCGGGTTTAAAGGATTATATTTTATTGGATTAGGTAAAACTGCAGCTAAAAGAGCAGATTCCCAAGGATTAAGTTCTAAAGATGGTTTACCAAAATAATGCCTACTTGCAGCTTCAATTCCAAAAATGCCTTCTCCCCATTCAGCAACATTAAGATACAATTCAAGAATGCGATTTTTAGGGAGAGTTTTTTCTAAGCGAAAAGTAATTATAGCTTCTTGAATTTTTCTTATTGGATTTTTTGAGGGGTTTAAAAATAGATTTTTAGCAAGTTGTTGAGAAATAGTGCTTCCTCCATATTTTAGCTTTCCTGCTTTTATGTTTTTTTCTACAGCAAGCATAATGGCATCAAGATCAAATCCTTCATGATAATAAAATTTGTCATCTTCTGCAATAAGCACTGCCTTTTTTAAATAAGGAGAAATTTTATTTAAAGGAACCCAAATTTGTTTAATTTTTACTTTTTTTCCTTCCCTTTCCCATTGCTTTAAACGATATTTCATCATAGCTGTCATTTTCGGGTTTTCTTTTTTTAAATAGGAAATAGGGATTAACATAGGATAGATAAAGGTGTACAGAAAAATAATCAAAAATAAAATAGCAATTAAGGTTTTTAAAATTTTCATTTTTGAGCCTTAACAAATTTAACTAAGGAGATTTTGCTAATTGTGACCACTTTTCAGCGAGTTCATCTCTACGAGGTTTATATACAGCTTCATAAAAATATCTTTGTGAAAGTAAAACCCCTTTATCATAACTTTTTACGATTTCTATTGCCTCTTTCCAAGCTTCTTCAAATTTCCCTTTAAATCTATCTTCAATTTGTTTTTTAAAATCCTCAGGAGTTTGTAAATCATCTCCTATTAAGAAATACTTTCTATCTCCTAATTTTACACAGTAAGCCATCTCATCTCCTAATCTTTCTACAAAAATATTCTTTTCTATTTTTTCAATTTCTTCTTTTGGAAACTTGTGAATAAGCTTCCATTTAGGAAGCTTTATTTCTCCTCTTACTCCTTTCATGGATTTAAATCCCCTTTTTGCTGCAGCGTAGAAAATAGCTCTATTTAAACCAAAACTTTTTGCTTCCTCTAAAGAATAACCTAAAACATATGCTCTTGCAGCTTGTAAAGTTGCCATTACTTGAAATCTTCCTATCATTTTCTTATCCTTTTATTTTTCTCCAATGATGAGTTGCTATGGGAGCAGATTTAGAAATTAGATAAGGAGAATCAAGATTTTTAATTACTATACCTTCAAACCCCATTTTTAGAGTTTCTCTTAAAGCAATTTCCCAATCTTCTAAAGGTTTATATTCTAAAAAATAAAAAGGCGGTTTCAATATTAATTCCCTTAAAAGCAATTTTCTTTCTCTTAATGGTTTATCTCCAATAAAAACACCATTTAAAAACACTATGTCAAATACGTAAATTATAGGTTTTGCCAAATTTGTTCTTGTCATTACAGAGGGGATACCCCTTCTTCCTTTCGTAGAATAAAGTTCGCTATCAAGTAATGTTCCTGGGGGAATTTCTTTTAAATAAGGAATTAAATAGGAAAGGTTTTTTGTCCAATTAGGATTTTTTTCTAATCTTCTTCCCCAAAATTCAACTCTTTCGTCTTTATATTTTATTATTTGCATTCTCCATCCATCTATTTTAGGTTCAAAAATCCACTCACCTTCCAATTCTTCCCCAAAATAAGGAATAGGTTGCATAGGAAAGATAGGAGAGATCTCCATATCTTTAAGATTTTTCAATTTTTTCCTTAATTATAAGTTTCCCTTCTGCTTCAGCTATTATAGTATCTTTGGAATCTTTTATTTGAGCTTTTGCTTGAATTAATTTTGATTTTATTTGTTCTGCAAATGCCTCTATTATAATTTTTTCTCCTACTTTTAAAGTTTTTCTATACCTTATTTTAATCTCCGCAGTAACAGTATAATATCCTAAAGAAATACCTGCATAAGCACAAGCCTCATCAAGAAGTGCTGCAATAATACCTCCATGAATAATTCCACTATAACCTTGGTATTCTTTATAAAGGATCATTTCTGCTTTTGCTTTCCCATTAGAAGAAATAAATTTTGCTTTTAAACCTTTAGGATTTTCTTTACCGCAAACAAAACAGTAATTGTCAATTCGTAATGTTTCTTCTTTTTCCATATTATCTAATTAATTATAAATTAGATTTTTGTCAATTAAATTAATTAAAGAAAAAGTTCCTTAAGTGTTAACCACTCTTTATTTATATCTTCTATTATTCTTTTCATTTCTGAAGAGGAAATTTCAAAAAGATTTAATATTTCTAAATCTTCTTCTGGGAGGATTTCCGGTTTTCTTTTATCAAATTCTTCAGGAGAGTTAAAATAGGAAAGAAGATTGGCAATATATATGCATTTTGTTTCTATACCATTGTTTTCACTTGTTACCGGATTATGATGAGAGCTTATAAGTTTAATAAGCCTTTCAGGAAATGACCATGTCTTTGCAAGTTTTTCTCCTATTTCTACATGATCAGTTCCAAGGATTTCGCGTTCTTTTTGTAGCCCTGCCTTTCCTTTTTTATCAATATATAAATACTTCAGTATTTTCTTTCCAAACTCTCCTTCTCTTACAAGAAATTCCGCAATAACTGTTTTACCAAGGTCATGCACTATTCCTGCAGTAGCAACTTCAGAAATATTTTTAAGTTCACTTATTTCAGCAAGGATCCTTGCCCCAGTTCCTACTTTAAAAGAATGATCCTCAAGATGAGGAATAAATTGCCTACTTTTCCTTAATACAGGAAGTGTGAGGATAACTGCCCTTAAAACCTTTACTCCTAATAAAAGCAAAGCTTGTTCTATTGAAGTTATTCTACCAGAAAAACCAAAAACAGGAGAATTGGCAATCTTTAAAATTCTTATACAAAGATTTTTGTCTTTTTCTACTAACCTTGCTATTTCTTCAAAAGTTGTCTCTTCAATATTAATGGTTGAAAGTAATTTTATTACCTCTTCAGAAGGGATAAAAATTTTATTTAGTTCAAATTTTTCAAAATGTTTTAGTTTTCTTTGTAAATTTTCTAAATTTTGCTGAGAACTATTAAAAATGTTGTTCATTTATATTTACACATTTAAATTTATGTTCAAAATTTTATTTGTATTTGAATTTATCGGCTATTTTTTTAAAAATTTTAATAATACTGCTATGTAGATTATTCTTAAATAAGTTTTAGGTATAATTATAATATAAAATTATTAAATTTAAGCATAAGAGGAGGGGATAAGATGCTCAATTTAAGAGGGCATCATCTTATATGTTTAAATTTTTTTAAAGGAGAAGGATACGATGAGGTATTTATAAAAAATTTAGAAAAAATTCTAAGTAAAATGGAAAAAGAAAATATAAAAGTTGTAGAAGATTTTGATGATGTTTGTAAAAGCTGTCCTTATCTTAAAGATGATAAATGTCAGTATAAAGAAGGAGCTGAAGAAAAAATAAGGGAGCAAGATAAAGTTGCATTAGAATTGTTGAAGATAAAAGAAGGTGAAATAGTTAAATGGGAAGAAATAAAAAATAAACTTCCTGAAGTATTTTCTCAATGGTATGAAAGATATTGTTACGATTGTGATTGGCTAAAAGTATGTGAAACTCATCAAATTTTTCAGGATTTATTTCAAGAAGTTCTTTCTCCAGATAAAAAAATACTATCTCTATTTCTTAAGGTTAGGAAAAGTTTTCCAGAGGTTAAAGACTCAGTATCTTTACTTAAACCTTATGCCAATTTACATTTTGATCAAATTGAAGACAAAGTACCTTTTTTAAGCATGTATTATCAATTACATTTATATTCACCTTCTTGGATTATAAAAAGAGATGAATTTGAAAGGATAATGGGATTTGAGCCAGATCTAATTTATAAAAGTCCAGAAAATACCTATATAATGTCAGTGATTTATAATGTGGATAATTATGTAACAGAAGGAGCTATTGCTTATGGATTCTCAGAAGCACTTGCTTTAAGTAGAGGCATGATATTAACCTATGAGGAAGTTGATTTTATATGTTTTCAGAGAGGTTATGGAAAACAGCTTTTGCTTGCTCTTCAGCATGATCTCTTCCCAGGAATGGTTACCAAACTTTTTGTTGATAGAGAAGATATTCAGAGAAGAATAGATCATTTAAAAATGCTTTTGGGTTATGCATCCTAAACCCAAAATATTAATTAGTAGATGCTTTTTTGAACCAGTTCGTTATGACGGAGGAATTATATCAGATCCTTTTGTAGATAAATTAAAAAACTACATTGAGCCTATTACTTTTTGTCCAGAAGTGGTTTTAGGATTAGGAATTCCTCGCCCCCGAATTTTAATTGTTAAAATAAAAGCTACAGAAAGACTTATACAACCAGAAACTGGAAGAGATTTAACAGAAGATATGATAAAGGTTTGTGAGTCTGCTTTAACTGAGTTTAAAGAAGTAGATGGTTTTTTACTTAAAGCTAAATCACCCTCTTGCGGAGTTAAATCTACTAAGCTTTATCAAAATGATAAAGTTATTGGAAAAACAAGCGGATTTTTTGCAAGGCTTGTAGAAAAAAACTTCCCTCATTTACCATTAGAAGATGAGGGGCGTTTAAAAGATTTCAAAATTAGAGATCATTTTTTGATCCGTATTTTTGCTTTTGCTGAATTAAGAGAGCTACTCCAAGATCCCAGCCCTTCTAAATTAGTTAGCTTTCATACCCGATATAAATATCTTCTTATGAGTTATAATCAATCAATTCTTAAAAAACTGGGACAAATTGTAGCCTCTCCTAATTCTTTTCAAGAAAAATTGTTGCTTTATAAAGAATATTTTTATAAAGCCTTTCAGAGAAAGACCAATGTGCAAAGGCATATTAACACTTTGCAACATATTTTTGGACACCTTTCTAAAGGACTTACTCTTAAAGAAAAAAGACATTTTTTGGAATTACTAAAAAAGTTTGAGAAAGGGCTTGTAGAACTAATTACTCTACTTGAATTATTAAAAAGCTGGGCTATTCGTTTTGAAAAAGATTATTTACTTTTTCAAAGCTATTTTGAGCCATATCCAAGAGAATTATTACTTGATATTTAAAATATGAAAATACTTCACACAGCAGATCTTCATTTAAAAGAATATGGAGATGAACGTTGGAAAACACTTCAAAAATTGATTGATATTGCAAAGAAAGAAAAAGTTGATCTTTTCGTAATATGTGGAGATCTCTTTGATAAAGAGTTTAAAGCTGAGCTTTTGCGATCTAAGATAAGAGAAATTTTTTCAGATAATAATTTTAAAATTCTATTACTTCCAGGAAATCACGATAAAGAAGCGTATGAAAGTGGTTTTTATTTTGGAGAAGATGTAATCCTTTTAAATAATCTCAATGAACCTTTTGAATACAAAAATGTAGTAATATGGGGATTGCCCTTTGAACCTATAGAAGGGGAAAAAGTTTTGGCTAAGCTTAATTCATTAACTAATAAATTAGCTTCAAATAAGATCAACATTTTGCTTTATCATGGAGAGTTACTGGATGCATCTTTTTCAAGAAAAGATTTTGGAAAAGAAGGAGAAGAAAGATATATGCCAGTAAAACTTTCTTATTTTAATGAATTAAATATTAAATATGTACTTGCTGGGCATTTTCATTCAAGATTTGAAGTTTGGCAATTAGAAAATGGAGGGTATTTTATTTATCCAGGTTCTCCTATTTCAATAACAAAAAAAGAAATTGGAAGAAGAAAGGTTAATCTTTTTGAAATTGGGGAATCACCTAAGGAATACTCTCTTGATACACCCCATTTTGAAGAAATAACTATAAAACTTGATCCATTTTTAGAAAGGGACCCTTTAGAAATAATAAACGAAAGCCTTGTAAATGTTCATCATCAGGCAAAAATTATTTTAACCATTAAAGGATACATTAATAGTAGAAAAATTAAAAAAAATGAATTAGAACTCACAGAAGAAATAAAAAGATTTGTTAAGAATAAATATTTAGTTGAAGAACTTAAAATAGAATTTAAAGATCTTTATAAAATTTTTGAAAAAGGCCTTTTTATAAAATTTATAAAAAAGCTTGAAAAGCTTCCTTATGAAGAAGAAAAAAAGAAACAAATGTGTGAAATTTTAATAAGGGCAATGTTAGAGGCAGAATTGTGAAAATAAAAGAATTCTTAATAAATCGCTACGGTCCTTTAAAAATTAAAAAACCAATCTTATTGGATAATTTTAATTTAATTTGGGGAAAAAATGAAGAAGGAAAAACACTTACCATAGAGGCACTTATCAAATTATTGATAGGAGAGGATATTAAAAATTTTGAAAATATAAACAGAATAGAAGAAAAACCAGAAGGATACGTAATTATAAAAGATTCAAATGGTAAAGAAATTAAATTTCCAGAAAAAAAGAAAAAGTCTAATTTACTCCAATTTACCAATTTGACTTCTCAAGAATTTCGTAACATTTTTATAATAAGAAACAGTGACCTCTCAATTTCTAAGGAAAGCGAATTTTATACCAATATAACTGGTAGACTTACAGGTTTAAGAACTAATGAAATTTACAAAATAAAAAATAAGTTGCTTGAAATAGGTAACTTAACACCAAGCGGTGAGTTCAAAGATGATAAACCTGAAAAATTGAAATCAAAATTAAAAGAGGCACGAGAGTTGTTAGAAAAAATCCTGCAATTGGAAAATAAAATTCAAGAAAACAGATTTGATCAATTAGAAAAAGATTTAATAAAGTTAAAAGAGGAGATAGAAAAAATTGATAAAAAACTTGAAATTTTAGAAATTGCAAGGAAAAGAGAAAAATATGAGATTGGGAAAAAAGCACTTGAGAAATTGAAAGAATCTCTTGAAAAATTAAAGGATTTAGAAAATTACAATGATAAGGATTGGGAATTATGGAAAGATTGTGAAAAGGTAATAAAGGAATATATATCTCAAAAAGAGGATGAATTAAAGAAACTTAAAGAAAAAGAGATTGAACAAAAAGAGATAAATGAAGAATTGAATGCAATAGAAAGAGATTTTAGGATTTTTGAAGAAAAAAAGAAGAAAATAAATAGTCAGATCTTACCTGAGCTGATAAATTACCGATACGAAAGTGAAAAAATTGTCCAACAAAAAGTGAAAGATAAATTCTTTACCTATTTAGGAATATTTTCCATAGTTTTATTAGTTATAGCTTTGATTGGAATTGTTTTTAATCCATCATTATTGTTTTATGTTTTGATTTTTAATTTTTTGATTATAGCATTAATTTCAGGATTTTTTAAGTTTCAATTTATTAAAAACAAAGCCCAACTTGCAGAAAAATTCGAAAAAATTAGATTTTCCTTTTTAGAATTGGGTATGGGAGCAGAGAATATAGAGAAAATATTTATTAATCTGAAGAAAATTGAAGAAGATTATAAAAAAATAAGCGAAAAACTTAGAGAATTGGAAATAGAAAAAAGAAAAATTGATGAGGAAATAAAAAATTTGAAAGAAATAAAAATTCTAGAAATAGAGAAAAAGATTCAAAAAGCAAAAGAAAATATTGAAGAAATAAAAAAGAGATCAAAGGATGAGACTTTAGAAAAATATCAAGAAAAACTTAAATTGAAAAAAGAGCTTGAAAATTTTATAGGAGAAGAAAAAAGTATATTGAGGACTCATTTTGGAGAAAAGTTTAAGAAATTAGAAGATAATATTGTATATTGGGAAGAGGAAATAAAAAAACTTGAAAAATATGCAGATAAAGAAGTAAGTGTAAAATACAATGAAACTGAGGAAGAAGCTTTAAAAAACAAAAAAAGAGAGCTTGAAGAAAAAGCGAAAGAATTGATTAATAAATTAGAAAATTTTAAAGAAAAAATGAAAGAAATAGAGAAAGAAGTTAATAAAGTTTTAAATTTTGATGAATATTTGTATTGCAATACTTTAGTAGACTTAAAAAAGCTTAAAGAAAGGTTAAAAGAATTTGTAGAAGATAATGAAAATAGACGAGCTATTGTGTTAGAAGTTAAAAAAATTCTTGAAGAAATAGAAAATGAAGAAATTCAAAAAATTTCTGAACTTTTTGGAAGAGATAGTGATATATCTAAATATTTTGCTGAGATTACAGAAGGAAAGTATGAAGAGGTCATTTTTGATGAAGAAACAAAAAAAATTAAGGTTAAGCTTAAGGAAGGCACTTTATTGGAGCCTGAAAAATTATCAGGTGGTGCTTATGATCAGTTATATTTTTCTATTCGTCTTGCTCTTGGGGAAAAGCTTTTAAAAGAAAATAAAGGTTTTTTTATTTTGGATGATCCTTTTATAAAGTCTGATCCATATAGATTAAGAAAACAAATTGAAATGTTAAAGAAGATTTCCAAATTGGGATGGCAAATCATTTATTTTTCTGCAAAAGGAGAAGTAAAGGAAATTTTAGATGAAGAAATTAAAAAGGGAACTATCAAATATATTGAAATTCAGGAAGTATTAGCTCAGCTTTAAAGTCTTCTCAACTTAACTTGTATATAAATTTTATCTTGGTAAATTTTTATCTAAGATATAGCTAAAAATAAAGAGGGATAAAGATGAACAAAGAATTAATTGAAGTTTTATTAGAAATGGGATGGATTAAAAAAGCACTTAAAGGAACAAGTTTTTTAGAAGAGTCTGAAAGAATTGAGATGTTAGAAAAAATATTTAATAAGTGTGTCGAAGATGGGTTACTTTATAAAGCTAAAATGATATTAGAAATGCTTCCAGATTCAAAAAAGAAAGAAGGTTTAGAAAAAATATGCGAAAGATGTATAGGAATGGGATTAATTGATGAGGCAGAAAGATTAGCAAATATGCTTCATAAGGAGTTAACTGTAGAAGATTTAGAAAGAATGTTGATAAAATGTATTGAGGAAGGATGGATTCCTAAGGTTAGAAGAATAATAGAACTTCTTCCAGAATTTAAAAGAATAGAATTATTGGAAAGGATTTTGACCCAGCAGGAATGGATTGAAAAAATAGTTAGAAAAAGTGTTGAAGAGGCTTGGGCTTCTGAATTAAAAGAAATTGCAGAACTTCTTCCTGAGGATAAAAAAAGGAATTGGTTGGAAAAAATTTTATTAACAACCGAATGGTTAGAAAAGGCATTAGCGAAATGTTTTGAAGGGGATTCTATTCCAAAAATAAGAAAAGTTGTAGAACTTCTTCCAGAACCTAATAGAACAGAAGGTTTGGAGAAAATACTTATAAGGTGTATTAATAAGGGATGGATTTTGCAAGCGAAACAAACTGCTCAACTTCTTCCAGAGCCTAATAGAACAAAAGGTTTAGAGATGATATTAGAAAAATGTATTGATGAGGGGTGGATTTGTAAAGCAAAAGAAATAGCTGAAATGTTCCCAGAACCTGAAAGGACTAATAAATTAGAGAAAATTTTGGAAAAATGTGTTAAAGAGGGATGGATTTTTGAAGCAGAAGAAATGTCAAAATTACTTCAAAGAGGACTCTCTATAGAGGAATTAGAAAATATGTTAAAAAAATGTGTAGAAAATGGATGGATTGATGAAGCAGAAAGGGTAGCAAAATTAATGGGAAGAAAGTTAACAATAGAGGAATTAGAAAAAATATTAATAAGGTGTGTGGAGGGAGGATGGATTTATAAAGCTAAAAGAATAATAGCCTATTTTTTGGAATTAAAAAGAATTGAGGGATTGGAAAAGGTTTTGGTAAAGTGTGCTGAAAACGGATGGATTTTTGAAGTTAAGAGAATAATTGATGTTTTACCGGAACCTAAAAAAATTGAAGGATTAGAAAAAGCTTTAATTTCTTGCTTAAAAACACAAGAAGGTTTTGTTCAAGCTAAAGAAATTGCCAAACTTTTTCCAGAACCATTAAAAACTCAATATCTTGAAACACTGAAAGAAACAGAATAGATAAATTTTAAAATTATTTTTGGGCTTTTTCTTTAAGTTGAAACCAGTCTTTATTTGCAAGAACAACAGAAGTCTGAATTTGTGACAGATCATATTTAAATCCCTTTAATTTGAATTATAATTTATTTTATGATAAAAATTCCAAAGGTAAAGGTAATTTCTTTTGATGTAGATGGAACTCTTGTGCCAACTGGATTTGTTGATGCAGTATGGCTCGAAGGTATACCCTCTCTTTATGCTCAAAAACATAAAATAAGTTTTGATGAGGCTTATCAAATAGTAACTCAAGCTTATAATGAAGTAGGAGATCATAGAATAGAATGGTATTATCTGGATTACTGGATAAAACGATTTGATCTTGATACAACAAAAGAAGAATTGTTTAATAAATATAAACACAAGGTAAAAATTTATGAAGATGTTGAGCCAATTATAAAATTACTTAAAAAATACTATAAAATTATAATTTGTTCTAACGCAGAAAAAGATTTTATTTTATTTCAATTAAAGCCTATTTTACATCATTTTCATCATATATTTTCTGCAACATCAGATTTTAAAGAGGTGAAAAAATCGAAAGAATTTTATGGAAAGATCTGCGAACTTCTTAAAGTTAAACCTGAAGAAGTTATTCATATAGGGGATCACCTGATTTTTGATTATTTAAATCCGAAAGAGATCGGTATAAATGCGTTTTTAATGAATAGGAATCAACATAAAGTTGAATTGAGAATACCTGTAATGAATAATTTAGAAGAAATTTTAAAGTTCCTAAATTATTAATTATTTTTTATACCATTTCAATTCCCATTCCATAATACATTTAATTTTTCCATCAGCTTCTTCTTTTTCTTTGTATTCAATTTCAACTTCCACATCACTGGGAGCTTCAATTTTTAAGTCACCGATACTCATATATCCACTTTTCATATCCATTGAAATTTGGTTCAATAAAGCTGATAAAGAATCCCGATCAAAATAAAGCTTAATTTCCTTTTTCATTTCTCCCATTTTTATCCTCCTCCTTTAGGTTTTTATTTATATATCATCAATTTAAAATCCGAAAAGAAGAATTAAAATAAATTGTATGGATTTTAAATTAGATATAGACAAAATATTAAATTCTCTATCTCATTATTTACATGGAAAAGCTAAGGCCTTAAAGCTTTCTATTATTGCTCTTTTGGCAGATGGACACCTTCTTATTGAAGATCTTCCTGGTATAGGTAAAACAACCCTTGCTATTGCTCTTGCAAGATGCTTTGGGCTTGATTTTGCAAGAATTCAAGCAACTTCTGACCTTCTTCCTTCTGATATTACAGGGATATCTATTTATAATAAAAATACTGGAGAATTTGAATTTCATAAAGGACCGATTTTTAATAATATTGTTCTTGTAGATGAAATAAATAGAGCTACTCCAAAAACACAAAGTGCCCTTTTGGAAGCTATGGGAGAAAAACAAGTTACAGTAGAAGGAAGAACCTATAAACTTCCTCAGCCCTTTTTTGTTATTGCTACTCAAAATCCGATAGAGCTTTATGGAACTTTTCCTCTTCCTGAAGCTCAGCTTGATAGATTTATTATGAAAATATCTATAGGATATCCTCCCAGATTTGCAGAAAAGGAAATTTTAAAAGGGGGAAGTAAAAGAGAAGAGCTACATGAGATTAAACCTTTTCTTTCTAAGGAGGAACTTATTTCTATACAAAAAGAAGTAAAAGAGGTTTATCTCTCTGATAAAATTATTGATTACATTTTGGATATTATTGAGGCAACAAGAAAGAATGAGTATCTTTATGCAGGGCTTTCTACAAGAGGTGCACTTGCAATAGTTGCTACTGCTAAAGCAAATGCTTATCTTAATAAAAGAGATTATGTAATTCCAGAAGATATAAAAGAACTTGCAGAATTTGTTATAACTCATAGAGTTATATTTAAAGAAGAATACGAAGGAAACAAAAGGGAGATAATAAGATCTTTATTAGAAAGTATAAAAACACCAGTTTAATTAAACTAACTAAAGCAGGTTGGCTGTATATTGTTGTTACCTTAGCTCTTGGGGTTGCTTCTGTAAATACAGGAAATAACCTTCTTTATTTAATTACTTCGGCTTTCCTAAGTTTTATGCTACTTGCAGGGGTTTTTGGAAAAAGAAATGTAGAAGCTTTGGATGTAGAAATATCCTTTCCAGAGGAAATTTATGCTAATAAGGAGGCTTTTATAAATGTAAAAATTATAAATAAGAAAAAATTTTTTCCTGCTTTTTTAATAAGGATATTAATAAAGGATTTTGATATTTCCTATCTATTTCCCTATTTTGAAAGGGAAGCAAATTCTATCTTAAAAATAAAACCTAACAAAAGGGGAATTCAAACTTTTAAGGAAATTTATATTGCCTCTGTTTTTCCCTTTAATTTTTTTATAAGATGGAAAAAAATTAATAAAATCTTTTCTTTTACAGTTTTTCCAGAGCCTAAAATTTGTGAGTTCCTTTTTTACCAAGATAGAAAAAATAAAGGAGAAATGGAAACAAACAAATCAGGCTGGGAAGGAGATCTTTTATCTATTAAAGATTATATAGAAGGAACACCTGTAAAATACATTCACTGGAAGGCAACCGCTAAAACAGACAAGCTGAAAGTAAAAGAATTTTCAGAATTTAAAAACCAACCTATGATAATAGATTTTGAAAAAATAAATCTTCCTGAAAAAGAGCTAAAATTAAGTTGTATAACCTATTTAATACTTGAGATGATGAAAAAGGGAGTACCTATAGGATTAAAAATAAAAGATAAATTTTATAAACCAAGCCTTTCTTATAACCATAAGATAGCTCTTCTTACTGAACTTGCTTTATATGAATAAAGAAGAAAAAATTTATAAAGTAGAAAGCGCGGTTAAAATATTTACTTATTCTACAGGATTTCTTTCTTTTGTTATTCTTTTTGGGAAAATTTCTTTTTCTTTTTATTTCTTTTCTTTCCTTCTCTTTTTAGTATCCATTTATCTGGAATATCAAAAAATTCATATAAAGAGGGCATTTATTAATATATCTGCTATTTTATTGGTAGTCCTTAAGTTTTATGATGTAAGCTTAGAAACAATTCTTTATCGTTCTCTTGAAGTTTTACTTTTTTTACTTTCTCTCAAATTTCTTGAAGAAAAAAAGTTTAGAGATTATATGCAGATTTATCTTATTTCTGTACTTATTCTTGCAGGAAGTACTTTAATTTCCTTTGATATCATTTTCTTAGTTTATTTATTTCTTTATATCCTTATTTTAAACATTTCCATAATCCTTTTGACTTACTCTTCTCAAGATAGAGAAATTAGTTTATCAGAAAAGGTGCTGGTAAAAATATTTTTAAAAACAAGTTTTATACCACTTTTAGCTATACCCTTTACAGCATTCTTTTTCATTATTTTACCGAGAGCAGATTTCCCTATTTTTGGATTATTAGATAAATCCGCTAAGGCTAAAACAGGTTTTTCAGAAAATGTAAGATTGGGAGAAGTATTTGAAATTCAAGAAAATAATAGTGTAATTTTCAGGGCAAAAACAAAAAAATTAAAAGATGAGCTTTTATATTGGAGAGGAATTACTCTTAATTTTTTTGATGGAAAAACTTGGATATCTATTAAACCTAAAAAAATTCAGAATGAAATAATTTTAAAAGGATTACCAGTAGTTCAGGTAATTTATTTAGAGCCTTATGGAGATAGATATTTATTTGGTTTAGATAAACCTTATAGTATTGATTATCAGTATGGCTTTACGAGACCTTCTCAATTAAGCGATTTTACTTTTAATTTGCCTAATCCTATTTTTTCAAGAATAAGATATAAAGTAATCTCAATTTTAACCGAAGTAATTCCTGAAAAAGATATTAATAAAGAAATTTATTTACAAATTCCTCAAAATATTTCTTCAAAAATGCAAAATCTTGCTTTATCTCTTAAAGGTAAAAATGATGAAGAGACTGCAATTAAAATCCTTAAATTTTTAAAATATGGAAATTATAGATACTCTCTTAAAGATCTTCCTATTTCAGCAAATCCTTTAGAGGATTTTTTGTTTAAATATAAATATGGTAATTGTGAATATTTTGCCTCTTCTATGGCTATTTTATTAAGATTAAATGGCATACCAGCAAGACTTATTGCCGGATATAAAGGCGGTATTTATAATGAAATAGGTGGATATTATTTGGTTAGAGAAAGCGATGCACATGTATGGGTTGAAGCCTTTATAAAAGACAAAGGTTGGGTAAGATATGATCCTACTCCGTCCTTAAGTGCTCCCTTAAAAGAAAAGAATACCTTTTCTAAACTCAGGCTTATATTGGAAACTATCAATTATTATTACATAAATTTTGTCTTAAATTACGATTTTAAAAAGCAAGTAGCTCTGCTTAGAAGTATCTCAAACCTTACTAAAATACCAAAGCCTGAAATTAATAAAAAACTCTTACTTTTATTTTTAGGTTTTATTTTGATAACAGGTTTTGTAGGATTTATTTTAGCTAAAAATTTAAGGTTTTTTAAAAAACTAAAAGATGAAGAAAAATTAATTAGAGAGTTTTTAAAAATTTTAGAAACTAAGGGCTATAAAAAAAATGAAACAGAGGGTCTTGAGGAATTTGTTTTAAAGATAAAAGAGGATAAAATGAAAGCTTATGCCTTAAATTTTGTTAAAATCTTTGAGGAAAGCTATTATAAGGATAAGCCTTTTAATAAAGAAAAACTTAATAAATTAAGAAAGATTCTCAATGAGATAAAAAATTCCTCTTAAAAATTTTATTCATTCTTTTTTTCTTTGAAATATTCTGAAGAGGGGAGTAAGGGTTCTCCTTTTAATTTCTTTTCTCCAATTTCTTTTACAGTTTTTTCAATAAGAAGAAATCTTTCAGGGGAGCTAGGATGGGTGGCAAGGAAAACATCACTTATTGCACTGGGGAATTCTACTGCCATACGTCTCCAAATATCTACAGCATTATCTATATTATATCCTCCTCTTGCAGCAATATAAGTTCCTACATAATCTGCTTCTTTTTCAAATTCTTTAGAATAAACAAGAGCTCCCAATTGTTGAAATGTTCCTTGTGTATCAACTCCTGTGGTTACTGCAATTAAAATATCTATAAGAGAGCCTAAAATAACATTTCCCATTTTTTTAGTAATATGTCCCATAACATGATGAGCAAGCTCATGACCTAATACTAAAGCAAGTTCTTCATCTGATTGAATAAATCTCATTAATCCAGTAGTAACATAAACTTTTCCTTCTGGTGCAGCCCAAGCATTTATAGATTCATGAAAAACAAGTTCAACCTCATAATCACAACCCTCGACAGAATCCATATTTAGCTCAATTGTTTCTCCATTTCTTTCTATAAGTAATTTTAAATTTTTAGAATTTTTCATAATTTCTTTTGCAGATCGAATATCTTTTATCTCTTTATCATTTATTTTTAAAATCTTGTCATTTACTTTTAAACCAGCTTTGAAAGCAGGAGAATTTTGATGTACATACCATACAGTTGGTTTGTCATTTAAAACAAATTTTTCTGTTAATATTTTTATATCTTCCTCTTTATACATTTCTTTGTTATGTATTTCAAATCCATAAACCGGTCTTACAGTTTTTTTACAAAGCGGAGCTGATCCAGTTATAAGATTATACCAGATATTATTAAGTCTTTCTTTTCTTTCAAAATAAGTAAAAAGGGCTATTTTTCTTTGCTTAAGTCTTTCTGCTTCTATTACTTCTTTTGGAATTTGTGGAATTTCTTTTATAGAAGGTGCACATCCAGAAATTAAGATTGTTAGAATAAAAATAATTAAATTAATTATCTTTATTTTTTTTCTCATCTTTTGTGAGGAACAAATCCATATTTAGCATAAATTTCTTGGGCTTCCGAAGATTTAATAAATTCTAAAAATTTTTTAGCATTTTCTGGATGAGGGGCATTATTAAGAATAGTAATGTAGTAATTTACCTTATCTCTTTGATCAAATTCTTCTCCAACCTCAACCATATCAACGGGTAATCCTTGATTTTTAGCATATATTACTTCAGTTGCCCAAACTGGACCTACATCAGCAGTATCTTTAACAATTCTTAAAGGTGTTTCTCTATGATGAACCAAAGTAAAAATAGTTGTTCCTTCAGCTCTTTTTTCTTCCATAATTCTATGAACAAACTCTTCCCCACCAGCTTTTTTATACATTTCTATAATATAACGGGTTATATCCTCGAGAGGACCAGGTTGAGAAATTCTCACCTCATCTCTGGCAAGATCCTTTACATCTTTTATTCCTAATGGATTACCTTTTCGGACCATTAATACAATTCTATTATGAAGATAGACAAAATATTCTTTAATCAATCCCCTTTTTAAAAGTTCTTGCATTGCCTCATTGCTAACTGCAGTATAAATATCAGGAGTAACTCTTATTTCCATATTTCCAAAACGGGCTCCTCCAGCAAGAATTTGTCTAAGCTCAAGTCCAGGTGGAAGAGTTTCATAAAAAATCTTTTTTATCTCAGGATATCTTTTTTGAAAAGCTGAAAGAAGTTCTTCCATCACCATAAATTGATTACCTGCCATAAATAAAATAAGATCTGCATCATTAAGATACTCTAAATTATGCAAATCCTCTCTATAATTTATAGGAATTTCAGGAAGTTCTGAACTCATTTTTATGTCCTCTTTAAATAATTTTTAAAATTAATCTTTTTAATTGTCAAGTTTTTTAAAAAATCAAAAAATTGACAAGGAATTAAAGATATAGTAATTTAAATAATAAATGCAAGTTCGTCCTGTTGCTGAGCCTGTCAAGGCAAATCTTTCAAATATAGCAGTTGTTCTTGTCAATCCTATTTATAGTGAAAATATTGGTTCTACTGCAAGAGCTTGTGCAAACTTTGGGATTTCTGATCTTATTCTTGTTAACCCAGAACCTTTAGAAGAAGAAAAAATGAAGGCTATGGCAACAAAATCAGGCATTCCTATTTTAGAAAAAATGAAAATTTTTAATGATCTTCCAACTGCTTTAAAAAATTTTAATTATGTGATTGGAACTACAGCAAGACTTGGAAAACATAGATTAGTTTATCACACTCCAAAGGAGATAGCTCCTTATATATGTGAACTTTCAATAAATAACAAAATCGCTCTCCTTTTTGGAAATGAAAGATTTGGTCTTTCTAATGAAGAATTATCTTATTGTGATGATGTTATTACTATACCTACTACAGAAAAGGCATCTTTAAATGTTTCTCAAGCAGTAGTTATAATTCTTTATGAAATTTTTCAAGCTGCAAGTATTCCAAAAATCCCTAAACCACAACTCGCAACTTTTGAAGAATTAAATATTATGTATGCTATAATTGAAAAAACATTGGAGTCCATAGATTACATACCTCATAATAATAAAATTTTATGGTTTACCAATATAAAAAGATTTCTTTCAAGACTTGAGCTTACTTCAAGAGAAGTGAAAATTATACAAGGATTTTGTAGAAAGCTTCTTTGGGCATTAGGTAAAAAACTTAATCTTTCTTTTCCAAAAGAGCAACCACTTCAAAATGATAGGTCTGAGGAAACATATCAAAAAGACAAAGTTTAATAAGTTGATAATTAAGATTTTTTAAAATTAACAAGTCTCTTACTAAAGTTGGAGCATCACAAGAAATATATATAATATATTTTTTAGCAACCTCAGGAAGTAGTCTCATCAATTCTTTACATCCTCCTCTTGGGGGATCAAGAAGTACCAAATCAAATTCTTCTCCCTCTTTTACAGCGGAATAGAGTGCTTCTATAGCACTCATATTTCTTAAATCAAGTCTTCCATTTAGCTTTGCTTTTTCAGCTGTATAAAGACCATCTTCTATTGCTCTCAAATCTGTATCAACTCCTAAAAGTTTTTTAGCTTCTCTTTTTAATACAAAAGGAAAAAGGAAATTTCCCATTCCTGCATGAAGATCAAGTACTTTTTCAAAGGAAAGATCCCAAGACCTTAAAGTTTCCATAATAGCACAATTAATTTCCCAATTTGCTTGAACAAAAACCCCAGGTTGAACATAATAAAGGATCTCATCTATATTTTTGAACACCCTTCTTCCACCGTAAGAACTATCTTCTGGAAAAGGTCCGTCAGGACGTCTTCCTTTCATCCAATAAAAAATTGCTTTTAATTCTTTTATTTTTAACATTCCTTCTAAATCTTCTTTCTGGGGTTTTAGTATGGTCCAAAAAATTAAAGTAACTTTATTTTCCTCTGGGGAAGTTTCAATTTTTACTCTTTTGCTATAATAAGAAAGCTTTATCCAAGAAGGAGTTTCATAAAGCTGAGAAAGAACTTTGTTAAGTATTTCTTCACCTAATAAACATTTTTCAATTTTTAAAACCTCATGAGTTTTTCTTTTCACAAATCCCATTTTAAAATTTTCATTTTCCACATGAAATCTTAAACGGTTTCTATAATAAAATTCCTTAGAAGAAGGAACAACCCTTTCTAAAGGTATTTCTTCTTTCCAACCGAGTCTTTTAAAGACATCAAAAAGCATTTCTTTTTTTATTTCAATTTGGAGAGGATAAATAACGTGCTGAAGTTGACAACCTCCACAAGTTCCATAATAAATACAAGGTGCCTCTCTTCTATAAGGAGAAGCTTCCAAAATCTTTTCTACCTCAGCTTCTACATAATCTCCATAATCTTTTTTTATTCTTATTTGTAAAATTTCTTCAGGTAGAACATAAGGAATAAAAACTATTTTACCATTTGGAAGACGGGCAAGTCCATTTCCACCAAAAATAATCTTTTCAACCTTTACGATCCTTTGCATAGCTTTTAAAATATAATTTTAGTTAAATTTTTGCCAAGTAATAGATTTTTTCTTTATTCTCTTGAATTTTTCATTCCTGTTAATTAAAATTAAATTATAAATACTTAATTTTCATTTAAATATCAAAAGAGGTCTAATTTATGAAATATGTAGGTCTTGATGTTGGTTCAGGAACAGCAAAAATTGCTGTTCTTGATGAAAATAAAAATATTTTATTTTGGAAATATGAAAGAACGAATGGACAACCCATAGAAACTGCTGAAAGATTTTTATCTTTAGTAGAAAAAGAATTTAATTACGAGCTTTCTGGTATAACTTGTACAGGAACTGCAGGAAAGACTATATCTCAAATACTCGGATGTGCCTTTGTAAATGAAGTAATGGCTCATGCTAAAGCTGCAACTTTTTTCTATCCCCAAGTTAAAACTATCATAGATATAGGTGGAGAAGACTCTAAATTAATCTTTATAACTCATGAAAGGGGAATTCCAGAAATTGAAGATTTTGCCTTAAATACCCTTTGTGCAGCAGGAACAGGCTCTTTCTTAGAGCAACAAGCAGCAAGACTCGGTTATACTATAGAAGAATTTTCTCAAATCGCTTTGAAAGCTAAAAATATTCCAAGAATTGCCGGAAGATGTACAGTTTTTGCTAAATCAGATATGATACATCTTCAACAAGCAGCTGTTCCTGATGAAGAAATAGTAGCAGGATTATGCTATGCAATTATCAGGAACCTTAAAAGTAATCTTGCTAAAGGGAAAGAGGTTTTACCTCCTCTTATATTTCAAGGAGGAGTAGCTGCAAATTTAGGAGTAAGAAAAGCTGTAAAGGAAATTTTTGGACTCAAAGATGAAGAATTAATAATACCGGAACATTATAGAATAATGGGAGCAATTGGAGCAGCTCTTTATGGACTGGAAGGAAAAGCATTTTCTGGGTATAAAGGTTCTGAAATTCTTAGAGCCTATTTAAGAGAAAGAGTCTTTAATCCTCCAAGACATCCTGTTTTGGTTCCTTTCAAATCCTTAGAAATATCCGAGAAATTAGCTGAAAAATATGAAAAAAGAGTTTACATAGAAATACCGCAGGAAGAATTTGAGGTTTATTTAGGAATTGATGTGGGATCCGTTAGTACAAAACTTGTTGCTATCGATGAAAAAGGAAATCTTCTTGCAAAGATATACATGCTTCATCATGGAAAGCCTTTAGAGAGTATAAAGCAAGGACTTCTTGAATTAAGAGAAAAATTACCTCCTAAGGTTAAAGTTAAGGGCGTAGGAACTACTGGTTCAGGAAGATATTTAACTGGTGATTTTGTAGGTGCAGATGTAATAAGAAATGAAATAACAGCTCAGGCTTATGGTGCACTTTTTATTGATCCTGAGGTTGATACTATTTTTGAAATAGGAGGACAAGATTCTAAGTATATTTATCTTGACAAAGGAACTATTTCCAATTTTGCTATGAATAAAGCTTGTGCAGCAGGAACAGGTTCCTTCTTACAAGAACAGGCAGTAAAATTAGGAATACCTATTGAGGAATTTGGTGATATAGCTTTAAAAAGCAATTCTCCTCTTAAACTCGGAGAAAGATGTACTGTTTTTATGCAATCAGATCTTCTCCATTATCAACAACAGGGACTACCTAAGGAAGATCTTATAGCAGGTCTTTGTTACGCTATTGTCTATAACTATTTAAATAAAGTTGTAGAAGATAGGAAGATAGGTAATAAAATCTTTTTCCAAGGAGCTGTTGCCTTTAATAAAGGTGTAGTTGCTGCATTTGAAAAGGTTCTTGGAAAACCAGTTATTGTGCCTCCTCATCATGAAGTTACGGGAGCAATTGGGGCAGCTCTTTTAGCAAAAGAAGAAGTTAAAGGTGAAACCAGGTTTAAAGGATTTGATTTAGTAAAGGTTAAATACCATATTAAAGCTTTTGAATGTAAAGGATGTCCAAATCAATGTGAGATACATCAGGTTAGTATAGAAGGAGGGAAGCCCTATTATTATGGAGGAAGATGTGAAAAATATGAATTGGACTACAGAAAAGCACCTTCCCATATTCCTAACTTGACCTTAGAGAGAGAAGAAAAGCTTTTATCTTATGTTAAACCTGTAGAGAGTGATTTTTCTGAAGGTAAAGTTATAGGGATCCCAAGAATTTTGCAATTTTATGAATGGCTACCTCTTTTTGCTACTTTCTTTCAAGAATTAGGATATAAGGTAATTTTGTCTCCTCCCACATCTAAACAAATTATCAAAAAAGGTTGCGAATTAACACCAGCTGAACCCTGTTTTCCAATAAAAATTGCTATAGGACATTTAAATGCTCTTTTAGAGTTAGGAGTAAAAAACATTTTTTTACCTCAAATAACAGATCTTCCACCTGAACATCCAGCTCTTGAAGTAGGTAAAGTTTGTCCCTATGTACAAAGCGTTCCTTGGATAAGTCCTGCAGCTTTTAAATTTTCAGAATTAAAAGTTAATCTTATTAATCCAGTTCTACACCTTGGGAGGAGAGGTATTGTCTTAAATGAAGAAATTAAAAATTTAGCTAATCTTTTAGGAGAGCCTATTGAAAAAGTTAAAAAAGCTTGGAAATTAGGAGAAGAAGCTCAAAAAGATTTTCATCATTTTCTAAAACAAAGAGGGAAAGAAATTCTTGAAAACTTTAAAGACCAAATAATTTTAGTTATAGTTGGGAGACCTTATAATGCCTTTGATACAGGTGCCAATCTTGGAATCCATTATAAAATAAGAAAATTAGGATTAGTGGGGCTACCCGTAGATATGTTACCTTTAGAAGAAGTAGAGAATCTTTCTTTCTTAGAGGGAATGTATTGGGAATATGGGCAAAGATTTTTACTTGCAGCTCATATAATTAGAAAAACACCCAATTTATTTCCTATATACTTTACCAATTTTTCCTGCGGTCCAGATTCTTTTATTGAACATTTCTTTGAAGATCTTTTGGGTGAAAAACCTTTTATTGAAATAGAAGTTGATGAGCATAGTGCCGAAGCAGGAGTAGTCACAAGACTTGAAGCCTTTGTAGATAGTATCAAGAATAAAGTTAGGTATTTCGATATTCATAAACCCTTTGAGATTTTAAAAGCTTATCCTTCAAATAACAGAACTGTATATATTCCTTACATGTGTGATCATGCTGTAGCTTTTGCTGCAGCTTTTAGAGCCTGTGGAGTAAATGCACAAGTTTTACCAGAACCAGATGAAGAAAGTTTAGAATTGGGAAGAAAATTTACCTCTGGTAAAGAGTGTTATCCTACAATTTTAACTACAGGTGATCTTATAAAACTTATTAATTCTCCTGATTTTAATCCTGAAAAAAGCATTTTCTTTATGCCTGATAGCGGAGGACCTTGCAGATTTGGTCAATACAATAGACTTCATAAAAAAATTCTTAAAGATCTTGGTATAAATATGCCAGTTTATTCTTTACAACAGGATATGAAATTTTATGAAGATTTAGATATTTTGGGAAGGACTTTTATGAAAATTGCTTGGCAAGGTATTGTAGCTGTAGATATTTTAGATAAGCTTTTTAGAGAAACAAGACCCTACGCCCTAAATAAAAAAGAAGTTGAAGCACTTTACTGGGAATCTCTTAAAAAAATAGAAAAAACAGTAGAAGAAAAAGGGAATATGATAGAGACACTTTTAGAAATAAAGGAAGCCTTTAAAAATATAAAAGTTAAAGAAGAAAAAAAACCTGTTGTGGGAGTGGTAGGAGAAATTTATGTTAGAAATAATAGATTTGCTAATGAAAATTTATATAGATTTTTAGAAGACCTTGGACTTGAAGTATGGCTTCCTCCTATTACCGAATGGATATATTTTATAAATTATACTTCTAAAAGATGGGCTAAAAAATTGGGATGGTTTAGAACAGTCTTAAGATATATAATAGAATCTCAGTATCTTAAATGGGAAGAAAAGAAATTTATAAATCTTGTCAAAGATGTTCTTAATATGGCAGAAGATTTAGATGTAGAAGAGCTTATGAAATTGACTAAAAAATATGTTCATCCAGAATTTGAAGGAGGGGAAGTTCTTCTTTCAGTAGGAAAAGCTGTAGAATATTTAAGTCATGGAGCATCAGGTATAATAAATGTCATTCCCTTTGCCTGTATGCCAGGAAATGTAGTATCTGCTATTTTAAAAAAAATAAAAGAAGAGGAAGGTATAAGGTTTCCAACTTTAACTGTTCCTTGTGATGGGCAGAAATCCTTAGGAACCAAAATGAGGGTTGAAGCCTTTGTAGAACAGGTTAAAGAATTTTTTAATAGTAAGAAAGCAAAATTTTAAAAAAACTTAAATTAAATTGTATTTTTGCCGTAATATTCTATAATATAGCCGATTTTATAAATTTTTAATAGTTGATTTTTATAAAAAAACAAGTTAAATACAATTAACTTGGAAAAGAAAAAAGATAGTACTTTTAAATTTTTATTTAGTGTTTTAGTTGAAAGTTTTAGTATTGGTATCGCAGTTATTGCCTCTATTATAGCAGGGGCTATTATTGGTTGGTTAATAGATGAAAAGGTATTTAAAGGAAAATATTTTCCTTGGATTACTACCATATTTATTATTTTCGGGGCAATAGGAGGGATAAAAAATCTTATTTGGTATAGTAAAAAGAGATTAAAAGAAGTTTCTAAAGATGAAAAACAAAATAGATCATAAAGTTTTTATTAGAAATTTAGAATTTTCTATTTTTATTTTTTCTATTATCTTTATTTTTCTATCCTTTTTAATCTTAAGAGATTTAAAATATATTTTTTCTTTAATAGCAGGAATTGGGATTGCTTATCTTAATCTTCGATCTACTAAAAAGGATGGTATAAAAATTTTGGAAGGGGTTAAAAATGGACTTTCTCCAGAGAGAGGTATTTTTCTCTATATGAGCAAATTTTATCTTAGACTTTTGGCTACTGGCATTCTTCTTTTCTTCTTTATAAAAATAGTAAAATTAAATCCCATTTTTATATTATTAGGGCTATTTTTAGTATACTTTGAATTGATAATAATAGCCTTAAGAAACTTATATTTTAGAAAATTAGAAATTATTTAGAGAGGAGGGTAAAGATGGAGCACCCTATTTTATTTTTATGTTTAATTTTAGAAAAACTTGGTATTCCTTCTGGATGGATTTATTATGAGGAGGCAGATAAGTATGGAATTTTAGCTAAAGTTTTTGCACCACATATGGTTCATAGTTATTTTGTTTGTTTACTTTTAATTATATTGGCGCTTTTAGGAACAAGAAAAAAAGAATTTATACCTAAAGGTGCTCAAAATTTTTGGGAATTTACTTTGGAAACTCTCTATAATTATACTAAAGATAATGTACCTCATGGAGAAGGACATACTCCTAATATAGTGCCTTTTGTTTTTCCTTTAATTGTATTTTTTGCTCTTTACATTCTTTTTTGTAACCTTTTAGGTCTTATCCCTGGTTTTATGTCTCCCACTGCTAATATTAATGTAACTCTGGGTCTTACTTTAATAACTATTGTGTACTATCATTTATTAGGATTGAGATACAAAGGACTTAAGTATTTTAAAGATTTCTTAGGCCCTATTCCTTGGCTAATCCCTTTAATGGCTCCTGCAGAAATATTTGCCCATATTGGAAGAATTATTTCTCTTTCTGTCCGTCTTTTTGGAAATTTAGTCTCTAAAGAAATTCTTTTAGGAATATTAACTATGTTAGCAGGAAAGTTTTTTGCACCTTTACCAGTTATGATTTTAGGTGTTTTGGTTTCCTTTGTGCAAATGTTAATTTTTATAACTTTAAGTATGGCTTATTTTGCTGGAGCTGTTCAGGAGCATCATTAAAAAGAATTTTTACCAGGGGGTATTTCCTTCTGGTAAAAATATTATTTTAAAAATTTTAAAAAGGAGGTTGAGGTATGAGGAAGTGGTTAATTTTGGGACTTGTAAGTTTAGCTGTTTTATTTTTTACTAATCCAGTTTTAGCTCAAGAAGCTGCTAATAAGATGGTGACTGGATTTGGTTTCTTTTCTGCTATTGTATTAGCTGCAGGATTAGGTGTAGGATTTGCTGCTCTTGGATGTGGTATTGGTATGGGTCATGGAATCCGTGGGGCTTGTGAAGGAGTGGCAAGAAATCCTGAAGTAGCTGGTAGAATTACAGTTACCATGATTTTAGGTTTGGCTCTTATTGAATCTCTTACTATTTATGCCTTAGTTATTGCTCTAATTCTTCTCTATGCTAATCCTGTTATTCCTAAATTTTTAACTACCTTAGGGCTTGGTGGTTAAGAAAATTTAAAATATCAAATCTCTAAAAGGCCATAGGGTGAAAAAAACCTTATGGCCTTTTTTCTTAATAAATTTAAAAAATGCTTTCTAAAGCTTTAAGTTTTACTATCTTAGGTATTGAAGCCTTTCCAGTAGAAGTAGAGGTAGATTTTGGTTTAGGACTTCCGGGAATTACTATTGTAGGCTTACCAGATAGTTCTATTAAGGAAAGTAGAGAAAGAATAAGATCTGCACTTAAAAATTCAGGGTTTCAATTTCCTATGAAAAAAATTACTATCAATCTTGCTCCAGCAGATTTAAAAAAAGAAGGAAGTGGTTTTGATCTGGCTATAGCTGTTGCTCTTTTATCTGGGATGGGAATAGTTTCTAAAGAAACACTTAATAAAAAGGCATTTTTAGGAGAATTAGCTTTAGACGGAAGAATAAAAAGCACAAAAGGTATACTTCCTGCAGTAATAAAAGCTAAAGAATTAGGCTTAGATGAAATTATAATACCTTATGAAAATCTTAAAGAAGCTTCCTTAGTAAAAGAGTTTAAAATTATAGGGGTAAAACACTTAAGAGAAGTTACAGATTATTTAAAAGGTATTTTTAATCCTCAGCAAGAAAATATTGAAGTTTTAGAAGATATGGAGTCTGAATTTGATATAGATTTTGCAGAAGTTTTGGGTCAAGAATTAGCTAAACGAGCTTTTGAAATATCTGCAGCAGGAGGGCATAATCTTTTAATGATTGGTCCTCCAGGAGCAGGAAAAACTATGCTTGCTCAAAGAATTCCTACCATTCTACCTCCTATGAGTTATGAGGAAGCTTTAGAAACAACTAAAATTTACTCAGTAGCTGGACTCCTTTCTGCTGAAAAACCTTTTATTATAAATCGTCCTTTTAGAAATCCCCATTTTGGAATTTCAGAAGCAGGAATGATAGGAGGGGGAACACATCCTAAGCCAGGAGAAATAAGTCTTGCTCATAATGGAGTTTTATTCTTAGATGAATTTCCTGAATTCAGAAAAGATGTCATTGAAGCCCTAAGACAACCTTTAGAAGATGGTAAAGTTACTATTACCAGAGCAAGTTTTACCATAACCTATCCAGCAAAGTTTATGCTTGTTTGTGCTATGAATCCTTGTAGATGTGGTTATTATGGACATCCTACTAAACCCTGTCAATGCACTTTTCAGGAAATAAAAAAATATAGAAGCAAACTTTCAGGTCCTATTATTGATAGAATTGATATTCATTTAGAGGTTCCTCCTGTAGAATTTAAAGATTTAATGAAAGAACCTATTAAAAGTTCTTTAGATTCTAAAACTATTCAAGAAAGAGTAATAAAAGCAAGAAAAATTCAAGAAAGAAGATATGGCTCTCCTTTAAAGGTAAATGCAAGACTTAAACCTAAAGAAATAAAAAAATATTGTATTTTAGAACCAAAGGCGCAAGATTTTCTTGAAAAGGTGGCTAATAAATTTAATTTTTCAGCTCGCGCTTTGCATAAAATTTTAAAAGTATCTCGAACTATTGCAGATTTAGAAGAATCTGAGATAATATTAAAACAACATATTGCAGAAGCTGTACAATATAGAATTTTAGAAAAACCATTATGGGAAAATTAGCCTTTAACGAAACTGTAAGAAATGCATCTTTACCTCTGCTTTTACCTATAGTTAAAATATTAGCTTATCTGGGTATCCATCCTAATATTATAACTATAACTTGCCTTGTAGGTTTTATAATAAGTTCTATTTTTATTGCCTACGGAGAACTTTTATTTGGAGGGATTTTCTTATTTCTTTTTGCCCCTCTTGATGCAATAGATGGTTTACTTGCAAGATACTCTAAAAAAGTAACTCCCTTTGGAGCCTTTTTAGATTCTGTTCTTGATAGATATGGAGAAATTTTTTTGTTTCTCGCTTTTACCTATTATTTTTTAATTCAAAATTCCTTTGTTGGAGTTATTTTGAGTTTTTTAGCTATAACAGGCTCTTTAATGGTTAGTTATACAAGAGCAAGGGCAGAAGGAGTTGGTTTTGAATGTAAGGTCGGAATTTTGACACGTTTTGAAAGGGTTACCCTTTTAATAATTGCTTTAATTTTTGATGTATGTATTCCTATTTTAATATTTATTGCCCTTTTTACTCATATTACAGCTTTACAAAGAATAATGCATGTATACCGAATATATAGAACTGGAGGTTAATTTAAAATGTGTTTAGCCTATCCTTATAAAATTATAGAAATAAAAAATGAATGGACAGCAGTTGCCGAAATAGAAGGAGTAAAAACTGAAATTTCATTACATTTACTGCCTGAGCCTGTTAAAGAAGGAGATTGGGTATTAGTTCATGTAGGGTTTGCTATACAAAAATTAAGTGAGAAAGAAGCTTTGGAGAGTTTAAGAGCCTGGGATGAATTACTCAAACAATCTCAATATTCTTTGGAATAAATTCAAAGACCCTGAAAGGGTCAAAAACTTAGTTAAACTTATTAAAAAGGAAGTAGAAAAATATGGTAAACCTATAAATATAATGGAATTCTGTGGAGGACATACTCATGTTATTTTAAGAAATGGTCTTGATGAACTTCTTAAGGGTTATATAAATTTCGTTCATGGACCAGGATGTCCTGTATGTGTAATTGCCTTAGAAAGATTAGATTTAGCTATAGAACTTGCTAAGATACCAGAGGTAATTTTATGTACATATGGAGACTTAATGAGAGTTCCTGGTTCAAATAGAATAAGCCTTCTTAAATTAAGAGCTGAAGGATATGAAATAAAGCCTGTTTCTTCAGCTCTTGAAGCTTTAAAACTTGCTATGGAAAATCCGCAAAAGAAAGTAATATTTTTTGCTATAGGATTTGAAACTACCTCACCTCATACAGCAGTGCTAATAAAACAAGCAAAGGAATTAGGAGTTAAAAATTTATGGGTAGTTTGTAATCATATTTTAGCTTTAGTTGTGTTAGAATATCTTCTTCAAAGCGAAGAAAAACCTCTTATTGATGCCTTTATTGGACCTGGACATGTAAGCACCATTACAGGAAGTAGAGCCTATGAGCCTATAGTAAAAAAATATCAAACTCCTATAGTAATTTCTGGTTTTGAGCCTCTTGACCTTATTCAAGCTGTTTATTTAATAGCTAAACAAATGAGAGAAGGTAGATGTGAAGTTGAGGTTCAATATACTCGTTCTGTTACTCCAGAGGGAAATATTAAAGCTAAGGAGTTTTTAAAAGAAGTATTTAATATTAGAAAATCCTTTCCTTGGAGAGGATTAGGAGAGATTCCTTATAGTGCCTATGAAATAAAAGAGGAATATCAAAAATGGGACGGAGAAAAGTTTTTCAAAGTTTCTGTTAATTCTGGAAAAGAAAATCCTTTATGTCTTTGTGGAAAAGTAATAAAAGGTTTGAGTAAACCACCAGAATGTAGACTTTTTGGAAAAGTTTGCACTCCTCAAAATCCAATAGGTCCTTGTATGGTTTCTTCAGAAGGGGCTTGCTTGGCTTATTTCAAATATAGAAAAAATCTACAAAAATAAAAAGGGGGCGCTTTTTGCGCCCCCCTTTTTTTATTAGAGTTTTGTTTCTTTTAGAGAACTTTTATTCTCTTAATTTCTTTTCCTTTAGCATCAATGATATGAACAGCACAAGCTATACATGGGTCAAAGGAATGGATAGTTCTTAAAACTTCTAAGGGTTTTTCAGGATCTACAATTGGATGATTATCAACTAAGGCTGCTTCATAAGGTCCCATTTTACCCTTAGCATCTCTTGGGCTTACGTTCCAGGTAGAAGGAACTACACACTGATAATTTTTAATCTTTCCATTTTCAATAACTACCCAATGAGAAAGAGTTCCTCTTGGTGCTTCATGAAAACCAAATCCTTTAATTTCTCCAGCTGGGAATTTAGGTTCATTCCAAATAGAAAGATCTCCTTTAGCAATATTTGCTTCTAAAAGATCAAGATGCTTTAAAGCAAGGTCACAAAGTACTGCAGCTCTAATTGCTCTTGCTAAATGTCTTCCAATAGTAGAATGGAAAGCATTTACATCTATATTGACACCGAGAGCCTTTGCTTTTTCAATAGAATAATTTACCCACTTCATAGTAGGTTCATGTTTAGAGGCAATGCCTGCTAATACCTGAGCTACAGGACCAACCTGCATAGGTTCACCTTTGAAACGAGGAGCCTTAGACCAGCTATATTTACCATCAGGATTAAAATCAGTATAGTTAGGAACTGTTTCACCCTGCCATGGATGTCTTGGTCCAGTGTCTTTATACCATGAGTGTATAACATCTTCTGTTACATTATCTCTAAAGTATGGATCATTAAAGCTCTTAATCGGTGTAAAGGTACCAAGGTCTCTATTAAAGATAGTTCCACCAGGAAGATCAAATTGAGTTCCCTTTGTATCAAGAGGCATATCAGGAACAGCTAAGTAATTGGGAACACCTCCTCCAATCTTAGTCCATTCTTTATAAAGACAACCAACTGCAATAACATCATTAAGATAAACCTTTTGAACAAAATCTTTTACCTGTAATAATACTTCACGAGCAAGGTCTAGTCTTTCCATATTTAAAGCTGCTTCTTCATTTGGATCAATAGCTAAGGCTATACCACCTACTGCTAAAGTTTGAATATTAGGATTTTTTCCACCAAAAATAGCTACTGCTTTATTAGGTAAGAATTGATATTCAAGAGCAGAAAGATAATGAGCAACAGCCATTAAATTAGCTTCAGGAGGAAGTTTCATTTGAGGATGTCCCCAGTAACCATTAGTAAAAGGTCCAATTTGACCACTCTCTACAAAGGCTTTAAGTTTTTCTTTAACAGCCTTGAAATAGGTTACACTATTTCCTTCCCAATCAGAAAGACTTTGAGCAAGTTCAGCAGTCTTTTTAGGATCAGCCTTTAAAGCAGAAACAATATCTACCCAGTCAAGGGCAGAAAGATGATAAAAATGAACTAAATGGTCATGAATACCATGAGCAGCAATTATAATATTTCTAACTAATTGAGCATTTAAAGGAATCTCCATACCTAATGCATTTTCAACAGCTCTAACAGATGCAATAGCATGAACTGTTGTGCAAACATTACAAATTCTTTGAGTGAATAACCAAGCATCTCTCGGATCTCTACCTTTTAGAATCACTTCAAATCCTCTCCACATCTGAGCAGAGGACCAGGCATTTACTATTTTTCCTCCATCTACCTCTACATCAATTCTTAAGTGTCCTTCAATCCTTGTTATAGGATCAATTGTAATTTTCTTACCCATAGTTACCCCTCCTTATTTTTTAAATTTTTTTATTTTTATCCTAAGGATTTATAAAATGGGCTCATCTCATCCCAGAAATTAGGCTCAGTGCAACCAATACAAGGATGACCAGAACCTACAGGCCAGGTTCCAACATCACAAAATCTTATAACTGGACAGTTAGCATAAGTAACTGGTCCCTTACAACCAAGTTTATATAAGCAATATCCCTTTCTATGTCCTTCATCTCCAAATTTTTCTGCGAATCTTCCTTCATCAAAATGAGCTCTTCTTTCACAGTGATCATGAATAAGTCTTCCATAAGCAAATTTAGGTCTTCTAAGCTTATCAAGCTCAGGAAGTTTACCAAAAGTTAAAATATAACTAACTGTAGCAAGGAAATTATAAGGATTAGGTGGGCATCCAGGAACATTTATAAGTTTGTCTACCCCAATTACATCTTTAACTCCTACTGCACCTGTGGGATTAGGAGCTGCTGCTTGAACTCCTCCAAAAGAGGCACAAGTTCCTATAGCAATAACTAACATAGCATCTTTAGCTACATCCTTTAAAATCTGAATAGCAGGTTTTCCTGCTATTTTACAATAAATTCCTCCATCCTTTGTAGAGACAGCACCTTCTACTACACAGATATACTTTCCTTTATACTTCTCCATAGTCTGATGAAGAACTTCTTCTGCCTGTTTTCCAGCAGCAGGCATTAAGGTTTCATGATACTCTAAATTAATAATATCAAGAACAAGTCTACCAATAGGAGGATGAGATGCCCTTAAAAGTGATTCTGTACAACCTGTGCATTCCATAAAGTGAAGCCAGATTACAGTAGGTTTAGGACCCTTTTTCATTGCAGCTTCTACTTTCTCTACCATTGAATAAGGAAGTCCCATAGTAGCTGTTACAATTGTGCATATTTTAAGAAAATCACGCCTACTTAGTTCTTTTAAATTAAGCATACCTTACCTCCTTTAGTTTTATTTTATAATATTTATCATATTAAGTTTTACGAAAAAGACAAGAATAAAAAATTTCAAAATTAGATAGTATTTTAAGACTTTTTAAATTTTTTTTAAATTTTTTTAAATTTTTTTTATTTTTTAAAAATTTGAATGAAATTATTTAATTAAGGAAAAATCTAATCCTACATGATAAATATAGGAAATGAAAAACCTTTCAAACCATTCTTGATAAGCCCTTCTTTTGTCTTTAGAAAATTTTGTATTCCATCTTTGAACTTGGAGTTCTTCAGCTAAGGTGCTAAAAATATCTATGGCTTTTTCTCCCTCAAGAGGTTTAGGAATTGAACCAGCTTTAATATTATAGATAGCTATATTTTTATATACCTCCTTTAATTTTTCTTCTAAATTTTTTATCCCAAAAATTTCATAAAGTTTTTCAAGAAAATTTTCAGCCCAACCTCTATGAAATCTACAAAATCCTGCATTGGAAATAGCAAGTTCTTTAATTACTCTTTCATAAACAAGTTCTACAAATTCTTCAGGTTCGGTAAAAATTAATCTATATTCAGTCCAGTATTTTCCATTAACAAAAATGGGGATGAAGAAGCCAGGAGTCCAATAAAAATTGGGAGTCATATATCCATCCTCTCCATAGGGCTGATAAAGAGCTATATCTTTAAAAGAAGTCCCTGCTTTTTCAATTCTTTCTTCATATTTTTGATCTAAAATTTTTATTGTTTTTCTTAACCCCTTTTCTGCAATATCTTTTAAAACTGGGGTTTTTTTATTAAGTAAGTTTTGAATAATTTCTTCAGCTAATAGCCCATTTATATGCCATTTTTCAGGATTTAAAATTAAGGGATCAAGATTGGGATGAGAAGAAATTCCTACTTCTTCACAAGTTAGTAATCCTCTATTTACAGCCTCTAAAAGAAAAGAAACTATATGTCCTGTAGTAATGGCATCAAGACCTGCATTATCTATAAGGTCAACTATTCGTGAAGCTTCTTTTAGATCAAAAACACCTATTAAAGGTCCAACCCCTTGGAATGGTTCATAATCTACTTTTTTTCTTTTCCAGATCTTTTTACAGGCAACTGAGCAAGGTTCTCCACAGGTTTTCCAATTTTTAGTTTTTACAAAGGTTTCTTCCTTAAAAGGTTCCCAGTAGTTTTTTAAAACTATATCGGAGATTTTTCTTCTTATTTCTTTTTTTAAATAAATACTATTATAACCGAAAGTAGGAAGCCACTCCTTATAATAGGGATAATTGGAACCAAAGGTTCCTCCTGCTCCTGTTTTAGGATCAAATCTATATTTAGTAGTTGCTAAATTAACTGCATTAAAATATTCTCTTCCTGTAATTTTTTTAAAAAATTCATTAAAGTTTCTAATATTTACTAAAATTTCAGGAAGCTGAGGTTTTATTTTTCCACCAGCAATTATTCCTGCCACATTATGCGCTTGAGCTAAAATTGAGCCTGCTCCTCCTCTGCCTGCAAAATCTTCACTTCCTATAATTAAATCTTTTGTCTCAGGATTTACATCTATAGAAACAAGGGAACCAAATCTTGTTTGCCATGCTCCAGGACCAACAACTACTGCTCTGGCATTATTTTCAATGTAAAAGTCACTATAAATATCTAATAACCACTTTGTTAAAGCATAAGCTCCAAAATAATTCCCATAACCTTCATATATTCTGTTTAAATTATCAAAACTAATTTTTTCAAAAATAACTTTGGTTTTTTCTTCTCCTTCAACAAAAATAAGAAGAGGTTCTTCACTTTTACCATAAATGACCAATCCATTTATACCAGAGCCTATAAACTTATAGGCAACTCCTCCAGCTTCAGAAATATGAAGACCTAAACTTTCTGGACTTCTAAAAACTGCTACCAATCTATGAGTTCCAAAAATTTTGCTTCCAGCAAAAGGACCTGTTCCAAGGAATAAAACATTTTGGGGGCTAAATATTTCATACTTCCAGCTTTCAATTTCTTCTAAATGGATTTTAACTCCAATTTCAACAGGTCCTAAATAAGGAGGGATTTCATATTCTTTTATTTCCCATCTTAGAGAACCTACATCAATAAATAGAACTTTATAAATAATCATATTATTTTTCCCCTCTTTAAGATTCTCACAATTTTTATTACTTTAGCATAATTTTTTTGTTATTCCACTAAATTAAAGAAATTCTAAAAATTTTTTTAATAAAAATTTTTAAATTTGCTTTTTACAATCCTAAAATTTTTTAACTAATTTAACTTGACATATATAAAAAATTTTTTATATTTTTTAAGATATGGATTTAAAAGATTTGGTTAAGATTTTTAAAGCACTTTCTGAGGAAATAAGATTAAAAATTTTAAAGATTTTAGAAAAGGGAGAATTTTGTGTGTGTGAAATTGTCTCTCTTCTAAATATGGATCAACCAAAGGTTTCTTTCCATTTAAGTATTTTAAAAGATGCTGGGTTAATAAAAAGTAGAAGGGAAGGAAATCGTATCTTTTATAGCCTGGATGATTCTGATTTATTTAAAAGATTTTTAATTTTGTCGGTTCTTGAAAAATTAAAATCCTTTGAAAAGGAAAATCCAAGTAGATATGAAGAAATTACCAAAGATTTAGAAGGAGGTATTCTTTGATGATTAAAGAATTATTAATGGCTGGGCTTTTGGCTTTAGAAGATTACATTGCTAAACATGTTATTACTTGTCTTATTCCTGCTTTTTTATTAGCTGGTGCTATGGTCACCTTTATAGATAAATCAGTAATAATTAAGTATTTAGGTTCTGAGGCAAATAAAATTAGATCCTTTTCTTTAGCAAGTATTTCAAGTTTTTTATTAGCTGCCTGTTCATGTACTGTAATTCCTGTTGCAAGTGGGCTTTATTATACAGGAGCAAGCATTGGAGTTGTTTTTATTATTCTCTGGGTTGCACCTGCAGCTAACATATTAGCTCTTATTTATACAGGGGCAATTCTTGGAACTAAAATGGTATTATCAAGAATTGTTTCAGCTCTCCTCATGGCTTTTATAGTTGGTTGGATAATGGTTTTAGTCTTTGAAAGAAAATCTAAAGAATCTTTATTAAAAGCTGAGTTAAAAGCTGAATTTGGAGAAAAAAGTATCCTTCCTAAAAAATATTTAATTTTAATAATTTTAATACTTTTGTCTTTACTTTCTCCAAACTATTTAGTAAGAAGTGGACCTTATTGGCATAAAGTTTTAGTATGGGCTTTTTTTACATTTATAATGGTTATTTATGCAATTATTAATATTCCTAAAGATAAAATAAGGGATTGGCTTAGAGAAACATGGTGGTTTATAAGACTTATTTTTCCTCTTCTTTTATTAGGAGTTTTTATTGTAGGGATAATTGGGAAAATTTTGCCTGAAGAATGGATAAAAACTTGGCTTGGAGGGAAAAGTTTATCAGCTTCTTTTTTTGCAACTTTTATAGGTGCTGTAAGTTACTTTGCTACTATGACTGAGGCTCCTTTTGTAGATACTCTTATGAAGTTAGGAATGGGGAAAGGACCTGCTCTTGCCTTACTTTTAACTGGACCAGGGATAAGTCTTCCCAATTGGTTAGCTATAGCAAAAGTTTTCGGGGTTAAAAAGGCTTTAGTTTACATTCCCACTATCATAATACTTGGGACCTTAGTGGGTTGGTTTTTTGGAAATTTTATATTTTAAAATTTTAAAATTTTATTTTAAATTTTAAAAAGGGGGATTAAGATGGAAATAATAGTTGCTGGACCAGGTTGTCCAAGATGTATAGCTACTGAGAATAATATTAAGAAAGCTTGCGAAGAATTGGGATTAGAAGCTAGAATTACTCATCTTTACGATGTAAAAGAATTTCCCAAATTAGGAATAATACTTACGCCTGCTATAGTAATTAATGGACAAGTAGTAGTTTCTGGTAAAGTTCCTACTGTTGAAGAATTGAAAGAGATTTTGTCAAAAATGGCAAAATAAAAAAATTTTAGAAAATTTATTTAAAAGAACATCATGAAAAAATTTTTTATCCTACTGTTTTTTGTTTTTATAATAAATATAAATTTTAAATCTAAGGCCTGTGATGAATTTTTACCAGATTGGTATTATCCTGAGTGGGTAGCTAAAGCAAAATATAATACACCTATCAAGGTTCTTGATACAGAAAGTGCCTTAGGAAGATATGCATTAAAATATAAAGAAATAGGACTTAAAGATTTGATTAAATTTCATGGGCATCTTTGTGATGGGCTTGTAATTGCTTATATAGAAATAAAGGAGGTTTTAAAACTTCTTTTTCCTGATGGTATTGTTGATAAAACTGATTTAATAGCGGTTTCAAAAAATGGTCCCTGTTGGGTTGATGCAGTTAGTTATTTGACCGGAGCAAGAATAAACTTTAAAACTTTAAGAATAGATAATTCCATAGGAGACGGATTTATTATCCAAAGAATATCAACTGGGGAAACCTATCAAGTTCATCTAAAACCTGGTGTCTTTCCAGAAGAAATGAGTAAGCTTGAAGCAAAAATCAAAAAATTAAGATTTGAAGGTAAAAGTGTTGATCCAGAAGATATAGATAGACTTGAAAAAATGGCAGAGGATTTAATAAAAAAACTTTTAAATACACCACCTACGGAAATTTTAGAAATTAAAAAATTAGAAAATTATCAATTTGTTCCTATAGATCTTTTTGGAGAGCGCACAGATATAATAAATAAGAATATACCAAGGAGAAAATAGGTATGGAAAACTTAGTAATAGTTATAGGATTAGCTATTCTTTCTTTTATTTCAGGAATGCTTGGTTTGGGGGTTGCCTTTTCTGCTATTCCTTTTTTAGGTCTATTTATGCAAGACCTTGTACATCAAGTCCAACCTTTAAGTCTTTTATTAAATGGAGTAACTGCTTTTCTTAGTGCCTTAGGATTTGCTAAAAGTGGCTTTGTAGATTGGAAAAAAGCAATTTATCTCTCATTTATTACTACGCTTTCAGCTCCTATAGGTGCACTTATTGCTCAATTTATAAATCAAAATATAATCTGGGTAATTTATTTTTTAGCAGTTCTATATCTTGCTTATAGACTTTTTAAGCCCTTTAAAGCGCGGAAAGTTGTTAAGGAAAATTTTAAATTAGTTACTATTCTTGCTATTCCTATATCTGTTTTAAGTGGTCTTCTTGGAGTAGGTCCAGGCTTTTTACTTATGCCAACTCTTATTTTATGCGGTTTTGATCCTAAAAAAGCTGCAGGAATTAACGCCTTTGCAGTATGTCCTCCCTCTTTTTTCAGCACTTATCCCCCATTTAAGCTTAGCCCATTGGAATCTAAATTTAACCTTTATTTTAGTAATTATAGGTGCTATCTTTTCTTTTCTTGGTGCAAGGGCTACCAGTCTCTATGTTCCAAGTGGAAGAATAAAGCAAATTTTTGGCATCTTGATCGTAATAGTAACAGCCTATAAAATAGCCTCCATATTTTCATAGAATTGTAATTCTCAAAGTAGATCTTGTTTATTTTAAAATTTGTTACATTTTAATATAATAAAATTACTTTATAAGAGAGATTTTAAATATGTTAAATAAGTTCAAAATTTTAAATTTTATAATTATTTTTCTTTTATTTTTTTTATAACAAGTTGTTCAAGAAATAAATCTAAACAATCTATAGAATCTAAAGCTGAAACTAATGCAATTCTAACTGGTTCTCCTTTAGTAATAGGACTTTTAAATGTAGATTCTCCTCAACAAACTTTTTTACAACTTTATCCATTAAAAACTTTCTTAGAAAAAAAGATTAAAAGACCAGTTTTTATAGATATATCTGCGGATTTTGATGAAATCGCTAAAAAAATTAAAGAAGAAAAGCTTCATCTCTTGATAATTGATCCAGCCTTTTATTGTGAATTAAAAGCTCTTTATCCAGAAAAAATATTTCCATTAGTAAAGCCTAAAGGAGGACAGGGAGAAGCAAGTAGTGTTTTTGTAACCAAAGAAAATTCTGGTATAGAAAGAATTTTTGACGCAGTAAATAAAAAACTTGCTTTAGGAGATAAAAGATCTTCTTTTAGTTACCTTATACCTCTTTCTATGTTAAAAGATTTAGATTTGTCCTTGAATGATTTTTCGAAAGTAGATTTTTTAATTAAAGACAAAAGAATTGCTTTATCAGTATTATTAGGAGATTATGAAGTGGGGGCTCTAAGTGAGATTGTAGCCCAAACTTATCTAAACTCTGGCCTAAAAATAATAAAAGCATCCGAAAAAGTACCCGTATATTTAATAGCTTCCACAAATTCTTTAAAAGAAAAAGAATCTTTTAAAGAAATTTTTTCTTCTCTTCCTGAAGAAGTTTTAAGTTCTTTAAAGGTTGAAAAATTTGTTCCTGCTGAGGATAGAGATTTTGACTACATAAGGGTTTTAATTAAATTATTTAAAGGTAAAGACTTAATAGAATACAAACCCGATACTATTAAAGTAGCCATACTTCCTCTTTATAGTCCACTCACCATTTACAAAAGGTTTGACCCTCTAATGAGATATCTCTCAGAAAAGACAGGAAGAGAATTTAAAATAGTTATTCCTAAGGATTTCGAAGAGTTTATTAACATAGTAAAAAAAGGGAAAGTACATTTTAGCTATCAAAATCCTTATGTATATGCTATTTTGTCAAAAGGTGGGTATGCTAAAGCGATAGCATTGACAGTGGGAGAAGATTGTACAGATAACCCAAGTGAAATCTGTGGAGGAGATAAATTTAGAGGGGTAATTATTGTAAGAAAAGACAGTCCTATTAAAAATATAGAAGATCTGAAAAATAAAAAAATTTTGATAGTATCCCCTTATTCTGCTGGGGGCTTTTTATCTCAAAAAATTTATTTAGAGAAAAGAGGGTATAAATTAAAAAAAGATTTTCATCTAATTGACGCCAAAAGACAAGAAAAAGTTATCATAGGTGTATATAAAAAAATGGCTGACGCTGGATTTATAAGAGAATCAGCTCTTGGAGTATTTAGTGAAGAGGTAGATATTTCTCAAATAAAAATTTTAACTCCTACAGAATTTCTTCCTAATTGGCCTTGGGCAGTAATTAAAGCAGATAAAGATCTTGAAAGAATGGTTAAAGAAACAATAATTAATTTGCCTGACCCGATATTAAAAAATTTAAAAGTAAAAGGATTTAGACCTGTTGATGAGAGAGAATTTGAACTACTTAAAAAATATGTTAATTTTTAAAGACCCTCTATCTTCTTTTTATAAACTTTTAAGAAGATTCAGTATCAGAAACAGACTGTTTCTTTCTTTTTTGTTTATTATAATTTTATTAATTTTTAGCGTTAATTTTCTAATTATAAATTATCAAAAAAAATCTTTAAAAAAACAATATTATCAAGGATTAAAGCACAATTTAGAAATTTTTTCTTTAGAATTAGTAGATGGGTTAATTTTTTTTGATCCATTAAAGCTTGACGAAAAGGTTAATTCTCTTAAAACTACTCCAGGAATAGTTTATGTAATGGTAATTGATAAAAAAGGAAAAATAGTAGCTCATAGTAATGCTTCACAATTAGGGAATTTTATACCTATAAATAGTTTTACTTTTAGAAATTGGGAAATAGTTGATTCAAATAAAATAAGGCATATTAATCTACCGGTTTTTAAAGAAGATTTTTACTTAGGTGCAGTAAGAGTAGGAGTTTCAGAGGTAGAACTTGAAGAATTTATAAATCAATCAATAAAAACTCTCAAGAATTATATGATTTTTATTTCAGGAATTTTTTTAGTAATAGCTTTAATTGTTTCTTATTTTATTTCTATTACTCTTACTCAACCGCTTGCTAAACTTAAAGAAAGCATTAAGAAAGCTCAAATAAATGAATTTGAACTTTGCGAGAATGAAAACCTTATTCTTTGTAAAGATTTTTACAAATGTCAAGAGACTCAATGTCCTGCTTATGGTAAAACAAGGTGTTGGCTTTATGAAACCTCAAGAAAATGGTGTAAAGAGGTATTACAAAAAGATTGTGAAGATTGCTATGTTTATAAATATTCTTGTAAAGACGAATTGGGTTATGTAATAGAAAGTTTTAATAAAATGATGGTAGACCTTAAATTTTATATGGAAGAACTTCACAGAGCTACTCAAGAAAAAATTAAACTTGAAAAGATTTCTGCAGTTTCAGAAATGGCTATGGTAGTAGCGCACGAAATTAAAAATCCTTTAAATTCTATTAAAGCTGCTTGTTCGTATTTGAAGGCTAATTTTAAAGGAAAAGTATTTCAAGAGTTTCTCTCAATTATAGATAGAGAGACTCAAAGATTAAATGAACTTATAACCAGCTTCTTAACTTATGCAAGGCCTATTTCCCTAAAACTTGAAAAAGCCAATATCAATACTATTATTAAAGATGTAATAAATTTGATGAAAACAGAATTTGAAGAAGAGGAGAAGATAATAGAAATGAACTTAGATCAATCTATTCCAGAATTTTATTTTGACCCATCCCAGATTAAACAGATGATTCTAAATCTATTGGTAAATGCAGAAGATGCTACCAAAGAAGGTGATAAAATTTGGGTGATTACTCAAAAAGAAGGAGATTTTGTGGTAATTTCTGTAAAAGATACTGGAGAGGGGATTCCAGAAGAAATTCTTGACAAAATTTTTGAGCCCTTTTTTACTACTAAAGTTACAGGGTCAGGGTTAGGTCTTGCTTGTGTAGAAAGAATTGTTAGAGAACATGGTGGGAAGATTACCGTTTTTAGTAAAAAAGGAGAAGGAACAGAATTTAAGGTTTTTCTTCCGATAAAATATGAGTTATAAAATACTTTTTATTGATGATGAAATAAATAGCTTAAAAACTATCTCAGTTATTCTTAAAAAACATAATTATACTGTATTTACTGCCCAGACAGTCGAAGAGGGTATCTCACAACTTCAAAAACATAAACCTCACTGTCTCCTTCTTGATTACAGACTCCCAGGGAAAGATGGAATAGAGATGTTAAAATGGTTAAAAAAGGAGAATATTAACATTCCAGTCATTATGCTTACTGCTTATGGAACTATAGAAAAAGCAGTAGAAGCAATGAAATTAGGAGCTTTTCATTATTTAGTAAAACCTGTAGATCCTACAGTTCTTCTTGAAACCATTAAAGAAGCTATTTCTAAACATGAAATCTTAAGCCATCAGGAAGATATCTCTTATAAGTTTCCAGAAATAATAGCTAAAAGTCAGGCAATGCGAGAAATTTTTTATATTATAGAAATGGTAGCAGATAGCAACTCTAATGTGCTTATAACAGGAGAATCTGGTACAGGTAAGGAATTAGTAGCACGAGCTATTCATCGACTTTCAAAAAGAAAAAACCACCCTTTTATAGTGGTTGATTGTGCTACTATACCAGATAATCTTTTAGAGTCTGAACTTTTTGGATACGAAAAAGGAGCTTTCACAGGAGCTACCGAAAGAAAAATTGGATTAATAGAGCTAGCAAACAGTGGTACAATTTTTTTAGATGAAATAGGAGATCTTTCTTTAAATTTACAAAAAAAATTGCTCAGGTTTCTACAAGAAAGAGAAATACAAAGATTAGGAAGTCTCAACAAAATTAAAGTTGATGTAAGAGTTATTGCTGCAACTAACAGAGATCTTGAAAGAGCAGTAAAAGAAGGTGTCTTTAGAGAAGATCTTTATTGGAGACTAAATGTAGTAAGAATACATTTACCTCCTCTTAGAGAAAGAAAAGAAGATATCCCTCTTCTTGTCCAACACTTTGTTCAGAAGTTTGCTAAAGAAAACAACCGTCCTATCCCTACTATAGAACCTGAAGTACTGGATGTTCTTCTTAATTATGATTGGCCTGGGAATGTAAGGGAGCTTGCAAATGTAATCGAACGTGCAGTTATTCTTTCTACCTCTGGAGTTATATCTCTCAAACACTTACCTAAGAGAATTTTAGGTAAAGAAAGTAAAACAAATGATTTTTCTTTAAATACTTTAAATTTATTAGAGATGGAAAAAGCTCTTATTATAAAAGCGTTAAATGAAACTGGCTGGAATCAAACAAAAGCTGCCCAATTATTAGGTATTTCAAGAAAACAACTTCGAACTAAAATGAAACATCATGGATTGCTTCCTATTTCAAGCAATCAAAATAATTAAAAAACACGTTTAAAAATTTATTGAGTTGCTGTTTTCTTTGTTTTTTTCCTAATAATTTCCCATTTCAAAGCATGGGTGGTACATTTTGATACACAAGCAGGAAGAAGTCCTTGATCGATTCTATCTTTACAATAATCACACTTAACAACTTTACCAGTTTCTGGATCAAATTGTGGTATATTCCAAGGACAAGCTGTAATACATTCTTTACATCCTATGCAAAGATCTTGATCTATAAAAACTATGCCGTCTTTTGATCTTTTTTGTATTGCTCCTGTGGGACAGGCTTTCATACATTCTGGATCTTTGCAATGAAAGCATGTCATAAAAACAAATCGCTGAGTTATTCGCCCATTTTCTATTTTTATTTCCTTAGGAATTATATTACAAAGCCTTGGACCAGGAGCTAATCCTTTGTTGGTTTTGCAATGAACTATACAGGCAAAACAGCCGATACATCGATTATGATTTTGTAATATTCGATAAATTGCCATAAAATCAACCTCCTTAAACTTTTTTTACTTTTACAAAGACCTCAAAAAGTGCTCCAGTATAGCTACCAAATGCAAATTTATCAAGAACTCCTTTAAGGAGCCTTCCCTCATTAAGACCTTTACCATAAACTCTACTAAGCCAAGGAATATCATTCTGATAACCTCTCACCATAAATACAGCCTCAGGATGGATATAAGGAGTTACTTTAGCTTTAATTTTTCCAGTATAATCTCCTGAGGAGACTTCTATCAAATCTCCATCTTTTATATTCAGCTTTTCTGCTATCTCTGAGTTTATCCAAAGTTCGTTTTCTGGTTTAATTTCATTTAACAAAGGATTGTTCTGGGTTCTTGAATGGGTATGCACAGCTATCCTCCCAAAAATAAGTCTAAATTCACCCTCTTCAATTTTAGGTCTTTCTGGAGATTTATAGGAATAAAAAATAGGTACCTCTCTTTCTTGCATTTTTGAAGAAACTATTTCTATCTTTCCAGAGGGGGTTTTAAACTTAAGTTGATCTCTTGGATAAAGAAGAGGTTCTTTACAAAGAGGAACCAAACCTTTCTCATCAAAGTCCTCTATTTTTATTCCTGTCCCTTCTAATTGATAATTCCAAATGTCTTCTATGGTTTCATAGGGGACATATTTTTCTAAACCAAGCCTTTTACATAATTCAGTGAAGATCCACCATCTCGGTTTAGTATCATAAACAGGATCTATCGCTTTTTTTCTTACTATAAATGCAGGTTTAGCTCCTCTTTGTAATCCTATAATATCATCCCTTTCAAGAAAAGTTGATTCTGGGAGGATAACATCAGCAAACCAACCAGTAGTTCCGTAATCCACTGGGATATGGACTAAAAGATCAAGATTTTTGATAATTGCTTTTATGTCTTCTAAAGGTATTCCTGCAAAAGGATCGTATCTATAGACAATTAGCGCTTTTATGGGATAAGGTTCCTCTGTTTTTATTGCTTTAAAAAGATGTAAAATATGCCCGGCTCCGTCATACAAAAAACCTTTCCCCAATTCTGCTTCAATCCTTTTATCCTGAGGTGCTGGGATTGGGTCTAAAAGACTTTTTAAGGGATTTGCTCCTACTTCCTTAGGAGATTTAGCTAAAATTAAGCCACCTTTTTGCTCTAAATTTCCAAGTAAAAAGTTTAGTATCCAAACAGCCCTGGCAAAGTAGAAAGAATCTACATATCTTGCACCAAACCAATAGGGATAGATAATTACTTTAGGTTTAGCTTCACCAAGTTCTCTTGCAAGATTTATAATTTCAGATTCAGGAACTTCAGATTCTTTTTCAGCCCATTTAGGTGTGTAGGGTTTGATAAATTCTTCAAGTTCAGAAAGTCCCATTATATATTTTTCTACAAAATCTCTATCATAAAGTTCTTCCTTTAAAATTTGATATATAAGAGCTAATATAACTGCGTAATCTGTTCCAGGTCTTATTCTTAAATATTTTGTTGCTTTAGTTGCAGTAACATTTACTCTTGGGTCAAAATAAGTAAACTTAGCACCATTTTCTAAAGCTTTAAGTATGTTATTAGCCTCTCTTACAGATAATGCATCAAAAAAAGCCCTTCCAAAAGAAACTATATGTTTAGTATTAGCAAAATCGTAACTTATTTGATTTCTTGGAATGCCTATTAAACTTTGTAAGGCAAGATCAACATTCTTTCTGCAAAAATCATCATGGTTGAAATAATTGGGGGATCCAATAGCTCTAATAAAAACTCTTTGCATCTCTCCAAAAATACCAGCACCTCTATCTAAAAGAGCAACTGATTTAGCTCCATACTTACCAATAATTTCAAAAAGACGATTAACTACATAACTCATTGCCTCTTCCCAGGAGACCCTTTTCCATTTCCCAGAACCTCTTTCTCCAGTTCTTATCATTGGTCCTTGTGGACGTTCATTATCATATATATGAGCTATAGCAGCAGAGCCTCTTGCACAAAGAGCTCCTTCTAATCCTGCTACATAAGGATTTCCTTCTATCCAAGTAATTTTTCCATCTTCAACCTCCACTCTTATAGGACAGCGAGCAGAACACATACCACATACTGAAAAAACTTGCTTTTTCATGTTTCCTCCTTACAATTTAAAAATATTTAGAATATTAGCTGTAAACCTACTCCGATATAATCTCCCGCTGCTCCTTTCTCCATTTTTATATTTGGATTATATGAATTATAAGCTGACCTTGCTGAACCATCTTGATCAACATAATGAATACTTAATTTCAATTTGTTTTCTTTTATATACCAATTTAACCCTATATCTATAACTCTTAATTCACCGTCACCATTTAAACTATTTTTATCTCCTTCCCATTTTTGGTAAGTTATTGCTGGCTCAAGTATAGTTTTATTTGGAAGAACAAAATTATAACCTATTCTTATATGCCATACTTTATCATCATAGTTAAAATCAGATTCATCAAAATTTCTTTTTAGCACATCATATTCGGCATTGAAAGTAAAGTTTTTATAATTAGCAAGTATATCAAAACCTATCATTTGATTATTTTTAAATGGTTTATTTAATTTGCTATTTTTAGGATCAAAATATTTGGTACTATTTCCAAGTGTATACCAAATATCAGCAGCTAAAGGATAAGAGATTGTGGGTTTTGCTCTTCCTTGATAAGCATAATTTATAGCAAAGGTGATACCATTTCTTTTTCCAAAATAATTTACTTTATATCCTAAGGTATATTTTTTCATTTCTGGATCACCAAGAGTGATAGCTACTCTTCCAGTATAAAGAAGATTGTCTCCACCTTTATCACCACTAAATTTATCTACATTAAATACACCAAAATTATAGTTTATTCCCCATTTTCTTTTTTCATCATTATACAAACCACCTATATTAATACCTGTTTCACGTCCAGGTCCTGTACCTACTAAATGCATTCTTGGATAAAAATTTGCTAATGCTTTTTCCAAAGAAGGAACTTCAAAACCTGCTGTGATGCTCTCTCTTCCTACTTGTGGTCTAAAATATCCTATAGTTATGTTAGCCCAGTTTTTATGAAGTGCATATGTAAACATGGCATCCCAAATATAAAACTCTCGGTTATTAACATTGTAATTTACCAACCCTACATTGTTATTATTAGTAATAGCAGTATGTGGATCCATTCCTACATTATCATAAGCAAACCAAACTCTCCAAGACAAATTTTCACTTATCTTTCCTTGGAAACCAAGCCTTGATCTTCTGAGGAAAAAATCCCATCTATTGTCATATTTTGTACCATTTTCTACTCTATCCATTGTATAAATAGCCCAGAGTTGATTGCAGAAAAAGATTTCAAGTTCTTGACCTTCTCCAAAGGTAAATGTGGGCGCAGCATTAGTTGATGTAGTAAATAATATTGCACTTGCCAATCCTACCTCTGTTAATAAAGCTTTTTTCTTTAATTTTTTTACTATTTTTTTCATAATCCACCCCCCTCCTTTTATTTTGCTATCTTGTCTATTATTTCTTTAAGTTCTAAATCCAACTCTTTTAAAGCTTTTATACTTTCAGTGTCCAAATTACCCATATATCTAATCGCTGTACTTGGTTTAAATGTTCCCACTATTATTCTTCCATTTTTTTCGTATACGTATATTTTGAAGGGAAATTGTGATATAAGCTGTGGATTATGTTTTATTATTTTTGCATATTGAGGTGTTTTATAGATAAGATATATGCATATATTTCCCCATAAATCCTTATTTTCTTGTTCTTCTAATAATTTTAATATATGGAAAATTTTAAAATTCTTTTTTTCAAGTTCAGTTCTTAAGAACTTATCCAGTTCTTCATAAGACCATCTGGTTGCTTTTTCATATACATCAGACATTTCTTCCTCTTCTGAAGGTTCAGGGATTGCTTCTTTTTCATCATATCCTGTTCCTAAATAGTCTCCAGTTTCAAAAGATATATCCTTTATCACACCCCCACAAGAAATAATAGTCATAGAAAAAATAGTTATAAATACATTTTTAAGCAAATCTTTCCTCATAATGCTTTTTACTGAAATTTTTAATTATGAAAAAGCAAAGTTGATGCCAAAAATTTAATAATGTTAAATTGATTGAAATTATTAATTTTTAAAAAATTTTAAAAAATAAATATTGTCCGAAAGGGAACAATGGTTGTTCCGAATGGGACAATGGAGGAACGAAAATAAAAAACTAAAAGATTTGAATTTTAGAAATTTAGGAAATTTTTTAATAGGCACATTCTTTGCTCACACTTTTTAAAAACCAAAAGGAGGGGAGGGTTATGCGGTACAAATTAAAATTTAATTTTATTTCCTTTCTATTATTTATTTTTATTCTTTTTTCTAACCATCTTTTAGCACATTCCCAGGTTAAGCTTACCGAACCTACTAAGGAAGCACCATCTTTAAAAATTGAGCTACAGGCTGATAAAACATCCTTTAAAGGTGGTGAAAAAATCAAACTTACAGGAAAAGTGCCTGAAGGTTACAGAGTAAATTTTATAGAAATTACTTCTAAGGAAAAAGTACAAGTTAGTAGATTGGATAGAAAGGATTTTAAATTTTATTTAAGTAAAGAAATACCAGCTTTTTATCAAATATGGATCGCCGATGATTATATAGCTAAGGTAGATAAAAATGGAACGGTAGAAGAAAGACCCGTAAAAGAAATCTATCAAAAATACAAACAGGATAAAAAATGGAGAATAGGAGAATTTTTAAAGGAAAGTAATGCTAATGTAGCCTTTATCACCCCTGTTAAAGAAATTAAACAAATTGATGTGTGGAAGACTACAGTATTAAGGGCTATTATAGGCTCAAGAGGTATTAAATTAGAACCTCTTACTGATAAAAAGGACATAAGTAAGGAAGCTGCCAGATTAATTCAAACAAGGTTTAAAGAATTTGAGAAAATTTTTATACTTACAAAAATTAAAAACAATCCTGATGGAACCTTTGAGACAGAGATAACACTTCCTGAGAATGCTCCCAAAGGGGAGTTTATAGTGGTAGCTGTAGCTAATAAAGAAGTAAAAAGTGACCCTATTCAACTAACTCATAATATTTCTTTTCCTAAGGTATATTTTCCTGTAGCCGGGACTTCTACTAATATGTTTGGACCTCTTATATTATCTTTTCTTATTTGTACTTTTGGAGTAATAATGGGAGCAGGTGGAGGTTTTATTTTAAATCCTTTATTGATTCTTATTTATGGATTACCTCATGGTGTGGTTGCTGGTTCAGTAATGCCCACCGTACTTTTTAGCCAGGCTTCAGGGATTTACAATTACTCAAAAATAGGATTTATCAATTGGAAACTTGGAATCGGAGTAGGTATTTTTATGTTAATCGGTGGTTTCTTAGGTCCTCTTTTAAATCAGTTTGTTACTTTAGAGGAATATAAGTTTATCTTTGGAATTATACTTTTAATACTTGCAGCCCTTCTTCTCTGGCAGACAACCCCAGGTTATATTGAAAAGAATAAGAAGGAAAGGGCTATTCTTCAAGAATATCTAAAACGTGCTAAGGAAGCTAAGGAAAGAAAATCCAAAATAGGAGGTGAAACGTATGAAGCTTAAGGTAGAATTTTGGGGACAAGAGTTTGAAGCTAATATGATAATTGGTGCTATAGGAGGGTTTTTGATCGCTGTTGCCTCAAGTTTAGGAGGTTTCGGAGGAGGACCCTTTGTAGTTCCCCTTATGACAGTTATCATGGGTCTTCCAATTTATGTAGTAGTAGGAAGTTCACTTTTAGCTATCTTTTTTAATACCCTTATGGGGAGCTTACGTTATTTCTTTTTTGGACAAACTGACCTTTTGTTATTTATAGTTATGGCTATAGGTGCAGTAGCAGCTGGTTTTGTAGGACCAAGAATTGCTAAAAGATTGAGTCCTGTCTGGGTTAAAAGAGTTGCTGCTATAGGTATAATTTATCTTGGATTAAAACTCTTAAATGTTCCATTTATTCCTTAATCCTCTAATCCTCCATATTCCTCTAAGGACCGGCCTAACTTAGTCTTAGGTCGGTCCTTTAATTTAATCAATATTTTCTTTATAAAAAGTCTTACTATAATCTTTTTAGTAAAGTTGTGATAAAATAGAAAATCTGATTTGAGATTTTTCAAAGGAGGGATCTTGATGGATTGGAAAGAGACTTTAAATCTTCCAAAGACTGAGTTCCCTATGAAAGCCAATCTCACTCAAAGAGAGCCCTTATTTTTAGAATTTTGGGAAAAAGAAAAGATATATGAAAAAATGTTAGAAAAAAGGGCAAATGCACCTTTATATATTTTGCACGACGGTCCTCCTTATGCAAATGGACCTATTCATTTAGGAACTGCTTTAAATAAGATTTTAAAAGATATTATCGTAAAAAGTAAATCTATGTTAGGATATAGAGTGCCTTTTGTTCCTGGTTGGGACTGTCACGGATTACCTATAGAACTTAAGGTAGAACAAGAATTAAATGTTAAAAGGGGTGAGCTTCCACCTTTGGTAATAAGAGAAGCCTGTAGAAAATATGCAGAAAAATATATAAACATTCAGAGAGAAGAATTTAAACGTCTTGGAGTATTTGCTAAGTGGGGTTCTCCTTATCTTACTATGGATTTTAAATATGAAGCTACAATTGCAAGGGAATTTTTAAGATTTTTGGAAAGTGAGCAAGTTTATCAAAGAAAAAAACCTGTTTTTTGGTGCCCTAATTGTGTTACTGCCCTTGCAGAGGCAGAAGTTGAATATGAACCTCATAAATCCCCTTCCATTTATGTTAAATTTCCTTTAACTAAGGAGACAAAAGAATTTTTAGAAAAAGATCTAAGTTTAAAAATTTCAAAACCCATCTCTATTTTTATTTGGACAACAACCCCTTGGACACTGCCTGCTAATCTTGCTTTAGCATTTAATCCAGAATTTGACTATCTTATTATTGAATGGGATGAAGAATTTTATATTGTTGCTGAAGGAAGGATATCTTCTTTGTGTGCTGAATTAGATAAAGAGCTTCCTAAAATAATTGCTAAAATTGATACTAAAAAACTTGAAGGTAAAAAAGCTTTTCATCCCTTTTATGAAAAAGAAAGTTTAATTATTTTAGCAGACTTTGTAACCTTAGAGACAGGAACAGGTATTGTTCATATAGCACCAGGACATGGAGAAGAGGATTATCAAATAGGTTTGAAATATAATCTTGAGGTTTATGTTCCTGTAGATGAAGAAGGAAAATTTTATTCTCATATTCCTTTAGTTGGAGGAATGAATATCTATGAAGCTAATGAAGTTATTCTATCGGTTCTTAAAGAAAAGGGTAACCTTTTATATCATACTACAATTGAGCATAGTTATCCCTATTGCTGGAGATGTAAAAAACCTATTATTTTTAGAGCTGAAGACCAATGGTTTATTTCCATGTCAGCTAAGGGATTAAGAGAAAAGGCTTTAAAAAGTCTTGAAAAGGTAAATTTTATTCCTTCCTGGGGGAGGAATCGTCTTTATTCCATGCTTGAAAAAAGACCAGACTGGTGTATTTCTCGCCAAAGGGTGTGGGGAGTTCCTATAACTGTTTTCAAATGTAAAAACTGTAAAGAAGTTTTAAAAGATTTTAAGTATTATGAAAAAGTTATTTCTTTATTTGAAAAAGAAGGGTGTGATCCTTGGTTTATAAAATCTCCTAAGGAACTATTGCCAGAAGACATAACTTGTCCCAAATGCGGAAGTAAAGAATTTGAAAAAGAAAAAGATATTCTTGATGTTTGGTTTGATTCGGGAGTTTCTTTTGCAGGGGTTCTTGAAAAGAATGAAGAACTTTCTTTTCCTGCTGATTTATATTTAGAAGGTTCTGACCAACACAGAGGTTGGTTTCATAGCTCTCTTTTATGCTCTATAGGAACAAGAGGAGTCCCTCCTTATAAAACTATATTGACCCATGGTTTTGTAGTTGATGGACAAGGAAGAAAGATGTCAAAAAGTCTTGGAAATGTTATTCATCCACAAGATTTAATTAAACAGTACGGAGCAGAAATTGTAAGACTTTGGGTTTCTGCTGAAGATTATAGGGACGATATCAAAATTTCTAAAGAAATTTTAGATCGTTTGGTTGAATCTTATAGAAAAATAAGAAATACCTGTAGATTTCTTATAGGGAATTTATACGATTTTGATCCCAAAAAAGACCTAATTCCCTTTGAAAAACTTCCAGAATTTGAAAAATATATTCTTTATAGACTTAGCAAACTAATTGAGAAAGTTAGAAAGGCTTATGAAAGATTTGATTTTCATATTGTATATCATGAACTTCACAGATTTTGTGTAGTAGAGCTTTCTTCTTTAATTATAGATATTAACAGAGATTATCTTTATTGTGAACTCCCTGATAGCTTTAAAAGAAGAGCAACTCAAACAGTATTTTATTATGCTCTTGATAGTTTAGTAAAATTGATGGCACCTATTCTTTCGTTTACTGCTGAAGAGATATGGCAAAGTTTACCTTATAAAGCTGAAGAAATGTCTGTATTTTTAACAGATTTTCCTTCCTATACTTTTGAACTTTCAGAAAGTGATATCAAAAAATGGGAAAAATACTTAAAATTAAGAGAAGAAATTTTAAGAGCTTTAGAAAGAGCAAGAAAAGATTATAAGATTATAGATACCTTTCTTTCTGCAGAAGTATTTGTAAAGGCTGGAGAAGAGCTGAAACCATACTTAGAAAATTCCTCTTTCTGGGAATATTTTCTTATGGTGTCTAAATTTGAATTAACTGAAAAAATTGAAAAGAGTAATGAATCAGAAGTGGTTTATCAATCAGACGAAATTGAGAATTTAGTTATAAAAATAAAACCTACAGAAAATAAAAAATGTGAAAGATGCTGGCAAAGAAAACCAGAGGTAGGTAAACTTGAAATTCCTGATCTTTGCAATCGTTGTTATGAGGTAATAAAGTCTTTAAATAAACAATAGATATGCGACCATTTTGGTTAAGTGCAAGTTTAATTTTTATTTTAGATAGAATTAGTAAATATTTAATTCTTAAAGCTCAATTTGAGAAAATAGAAATTTTGCCGATTTTAAATATAGTTAAAGTGTGGAATAAAGGAATAGCCTTTGGATTATTTTCTAAAACTGGAATCCTTAATACTATCCTTTTAATTTTTGTAACCTTAGTTGTTTTACTAATTATCTATGTTTGGGCAAAAAAGATTTATTTTCAGAATAAAGAAGACAAAATCTCTTTGATATCACTTGGAATGTTACTTGGAGGCGGACTTGGTAATTTGATAGATAGAATCTTTTTTGGAAAGGTATTTGATTTTATAGATCTTCATATTAAAAATCTGCATTGGCCTGTTTTCAATGTAGCAGATATAGCTATTACTTTAGCTCTTTTTTTATTAATTTTTAGAACTTTAAAAATTCGAAATGTATTATCTTAAAATAATAAAACATCAAAAACTAATGGATTTTCTTTTTCAAGCTCAGGCCTTTTCTGCAGAAACATTTTTAAAAGATTTATTGTCAAGAAGGTTAGCGATAGTTGATAAAAATATTTATAAGTTAAATCCTGAAGACATTCTTTATTTAGATAAAATTTTAGAAAAATTTAAAACCGAATTTTCTCCTCTTTTAAAATCAGCACCAATTCCTTTTTCTTTCCTGTTAACTAAATCTCAAACAGAAAAGATCTCTGATACAATTCTTAGAGCCGGAAAAATTTATTTGGAAGACCCATCTATCAAGGAAGGAGTAAATTCCTTTTTAAAGCATAGTAATATCTTTTATAAAATAGATTCTTGGAAGAACTTATGGGAACTCATTTTACCTTCTACAGTTGACCCAAAAATTGAACTTTTTTATAAAGATATTTTTTGGTATGGAAGCAAAGGACCGTGTTTTTTTTGCAAAACCTTTTGGCATGATTCTTTAAATTGCCCATCATTGTTAGATTCAGAACCAAGAAATACCTTTTTGTCTTCCTTAAACTTTCATTTTAGAGAAATTTCTCAACTTCTTTGGAAGGGGATATACGAAAAAGATTTAGATTTTAATGAACTTAAATATTTTTATATAAGAAACTTTTATTTATTACCTGAATTTTTAAAAGTAGTATTTTATAGATACGATACTATAGAAACCTGGGGTCATCTAAAACTTGATATAGAAACACCTATTAGAGGAGGAAATCTCGGTTTAGGATTGGAATATCTAATAAAAAAGAATTTTGAGAGTGCAAAAAGAGAGTTTTCTGAAATAGAAGATGATTTTAGAGCAAGTATAGGGCTTTCTTTAATAAATATTATAAATAAAGATTTAAAAAGTGCCCTCTATTATATAGAAAAAGCTCTTTTTCAAGTAAAAACACCTTTTTTAAAAAGTTACCTACTTTTTTTAAGGGGTTATTTCCATGAATATATGGGTGAGAGCTTTATAGCAGATGAATTTTATAAGTCCGCTTTAGAAGAGGATTCTACTTGTTTGCCTGCTTTATATTATTTTAACTTGGCAAAATATGTAAAAGGTTCTCCTCTTTCAGAAATCCTTGTTTATTTTAATCATCCTTATCTTTTATATTGGAGTTATTTAGAGCCTCTCTTTATAAAAGATCAAAGGGAATTAGAAGAATTTTTATATGAAAAAATTGCAGAAAAAAGGGAGCAAGCCTCTCAAAGACTTAAAGAAACAGAAGATCGCTATCACAAAATAAAAATTTTTTTATCTGATTCTGAGAAAAAAGAATATGAAGAAAGATTATCTCAGATAAGAGAAAATATTCATAAAGGAGGATTAGGATTAATTGAAAGTGGTTATTCAAAAGCATTAGAAATAGATCTTGAATTACAAGGCTACATTTACAGAATTATTAAAAATCTTAGAGAAGATTTTGAAAAAATTAAAAGTGATTATAAAAATCTTAGTTCTTTTTGGAGAAAATATCCTTATAAGTATGAAGACGTAAATTTTGGGAAGGAATTAAAAATCTTCTCAGATCTTGTGCAAAAAATTGAAGTAAAATTAAAGAGAAGGGACCCCTCAGATGTTTTATCGTTCTTAATTTCTGAAATAAATTCTTGTAAAGAAAAGGCAGAAACTCTAAAAACTTTAAAAGAAGATCTTATCAAAAAGTGGAGTTTTAGAATAAGATTGGCTGATTTTTTAAGAAATTTTTCGCTTTTAGAATTTATTATAGCAGGTGTTTATATAATCGTTCCTTATTTACCTATTTCTGAAAATTTTAAAAATTTTTTTAGTACTTCTTCTTTTCTTTTGATTTCCCTTCTTTTACTTATAATCTGTCTATTCTTTTCATATTTTAAAAAATATGAGTTTGAATAAAAAATTCCTTATCCAAGATAATACCTGTTCCTCTGAATTAGATATGGGTTGTTTTAGCATATCAAGAGCAAATTTTATTTACTTGGTAAAAATTTTAAAATAAATTATATTATGTTATAAACTTTTAGTAATGAAATTTATCTGGGCAAATGCAAAAGCTTTTCCATATAAGCTCTTAGTTTTTGAAAATCCGTTAGAAGTTTTAAAATTAGAGACCCCTTCTCAGTTAACTTCCTTTTTTGATAAATTAAAAAATTTTATAAAAAGGGGCTTTTATGCATGTGGATTTTTAACTTTTGAACTGGGTTATTTATTAGAAAATAGGTTGAAAAAGCTTTTAAGAAAATCTGACCTTCCGCTTGCTTGGTTTGCTATTTATTCTAATCCTACCTCCCTTTTTCTTAATCCTTTAGAGTTAAAAAAAGATAAATTTGATGTAGATGGAATTACTTTAAATATTTCTAAAGATATTTATTTGGAAGATCTTACAAAAATAAAAGAATATATTGCTTCAGGGGATGTTTATCAAATTAATTACACTATTAAACTTAAATTTATTTTTAAAGGTCATCCTTTAGATTTATTTTACTTTCTTCTTTTTTCTCAACGTTGTAAATACGGTTGTTATATAGAAGAAGACAGTATTTTAATAACTTCTTTATCTCCGGAACTTTTTCTTAAAAAGAAGGCTTTTTTTATTAAGTTCACCAATGAAAGGGACAATAAAAAGGGGGAGTTCATTTAGTGAAGACCAGAAAATAAAAAGAGAGTTTTTTCTTGATGAAAAAAATCGAGCAGAAAACGTAATGATAGTAGATTTACTGAGAAATGACTTAGGTAGAATTTGTTTTCCGGGGGAGGTTTGGGTTAAGGATCTTTTTAAAATCGAGACCTATCCTACTCTTCATCAAATGATATCTACTATAAAAGGAAGGTTAATTAAAAAAGATTTGTTAGAAATCCTGAAAGCACTTTTCCCCTGTGGCTCAGTTATAGGAGCACCTAAAATAAGAGCAATGGAAATTATAGCCGAACTTGAAAAAGAACCTCGAGGTGTTTATACAGGGGCAATAGGTTACATAAACCCCAAAGGAAATTTTCTTTTTAATGTTGCTATAAGGACTTTACTATTTTTTAAACAAAATCAAAATTCTTACTATGGAGAAACTGGGATCGGAAGCGGTGTTGTTTGGGATAGCAAATCTGAAGAAGAATATGAAGAATGTTTACTTAAAGCTAAATTTTTCTTAAATCCTTTACCTTATTTTCAATTGATAGAAACCTTTTGGTTTGATCTTAAAAAATTAATCCCCTTCTAAAACTTCATTATCAAAGGTTAATTCTTTCTGCTAAATACTTTAGGTTTAAAATACCTAAAGTTTTACAAACCTTCTCTACCTTTAAGCAGTTTATTAGTGAAAGAACTCCGGATCAAGGAAAATACAAGATAAAATTTCTTCTTTATCCTGAAGGAAAAATAGAACTTTCTTTTTTTCCTTATGAAGGCTGGAATAAAGATTTAAAAATAATTTTTATGAAACGCGATTTTGATTTAGGAGACCTTTTTTACCATAAAACTACTGTAAGGTCAAATTTTGACCAAGCTCTTAAAAAAGCAAAAGAATTAGGATTTGATGAAGTAGTTTTTTATGATGAAAAAGGAAGAATTCTTGAAGGGTCTATATCTACATTTTTTGCAAAAAATGAAAATAAACTTTACACCCCACCATTAAAACTTAAAATTCTTGATGGAGTATTGAGAAAGTTTTTAGTAAGAAAGAAAATAGCTTTAGAGCAAGAAATTTTTCTTAAAGATTTAAAAGGTTTTTCAAAAATTTATATTGGTAATGCAGTTCGTGGGCTTGGTAAAGTAAAAGATTGGTTTATATTAGAATAAATCAAAAATTTTAAAAAAGTATAAAAGGGAGGGGTTATAGATGGAGGAAAAAGCTTACAAAATTGCGGTTATTCCTGGAGATGGAACAGGTCCTGAAGTAATAAGAGAAGGGATAAAGGTTTTAGAAGCTGTTGGAAGAAAATTTAATATAAAATTTAATTTTACCTTTTTTGACTGGGGAGGAGAAAGATATTTAAAAACAGGAGAAACAATTCCAGAAGGTGGAATTGAAGAATTAAAAAAACACGATGCTATTTATCTTGGAGCAATTGGACATCCTCAAGTTAAACCAGGAATTTTAGAAAAGGAAATACTTTTAAGAATTCGTTTTGAACTTGATCAATATATAAACTTAAGACCTGTAAAACTTTATCCTGGGGTTTGGACCCCTATTAAAGATAAAGGTCCTGAAGATATAGATTTTGTAGTGGTAAGAGAAAATACTGAAGGTCTTTATGCAGGAGGAGGTGGTTTTTTAAGAAAAGGAACTCCCTATGAAGTAGCTATTCAAGAATCTATCAATACTCGTTATGGGGTTGAAAGATGTATAAGATTTGCCTTTGAATATTGTAGAAAAAGAAATAAGAAGAAAAAAGTAACCTTAGTTGGGAAAACTAATGTTTTAACTTATGCCTGGGATCTTTGGTATAGAGTATTTGAAGAGGTAGGAAAGGAATATCCTGATATAGAAAAAGATTATGCCCATGTTGATGCAGTATGTATGTGGTTTATAAAGAATCCTGAGTGGTTTGATGTAATAGTTACTGATAATATGTTTGGAGACATTATTACAGATCTTGGAGCTATAATTCAGGGAGGGATGGGAATTGCTGCAGGTGGAAATATTAATCCTAATGGAGTTTCTATGTTTGAGCCTATCGGGGGTTCGGCACCTAAATATACTGGGAAAAATGTTATTAATCCTTTGGCTGCGATCTGTGCTGGAATGATGATGCTTGAGTGGCTTGGGGAAGAAAGTTCAGCTAAAGCCATAGAAAAAGCTGTAATAAAGGTTTGTAGAGATCATCTCAAAAGTCTTTCTGCAGGAAAAATGGGATATACAACCAGTGAAGTAGGAGATTTAGTTGCTAAATATGTGGAGGAGGGTGTTGAGCTTTAAGTGCTTAATCTAAACTTAAAAGAAATTCCCCAAGCACCAGGGGTTTATCTTTTTAAATCAAAAAGAGGCGAAGTTCTCTATGTGGGTAAAGCTAAGGATTTAAGAGCTCGCCTTTCTACCTATGTAAGAGAACCTTATCTGTCTCCTAAATTAGAGCACCTTCTTAGAAATACAGAAAGTGTTGAATACTTTCTCACTGACACAGAAAAAGCAGCTCTTCTTTTAGAGGCAAATCTTATTAAAAAATATCGTCCTAAATATAATGTGCTTCTAAAAGATGACAAAAATTATCCCCTTTTAAGAATCCCTATTAAAGAAAAATATCCAAGTTTACAAATTGTGAGAAAAAGAAAAAAGGGAGATCAGGCGCTTTATTTTGGTCCTTTTACTTCAGCAAGAGGGTTGAGAGAAATCTTAAAGCTCCTTTCTAAAACTTTCCCTTTAAGAAAATGTAGTCTTGCTGAAATGAAAAGAAGAAAGACCCCTTGTATTTATTATCAAATCAAAAAATGCCTCGCTCCTTGTGTTAATCCTATATCAGAGGAAGAATATAAAAAAATGGTAGATGGAGTAATAGAATTCTTTCAGGGAAAAGGAAAAGAACTTATAAAAAAACTTGAAGAGGAAATGCATCATCTTGCTGAAAATTTAGAATTTGAAAGAGCTGCCTTCTTAAGAGATAGAATTGAAGATTTAAAAAAGGTGCTCGAAACTCAAGCAGTAGTGCTTGATACACCCTTAGATTTAGATCTTTGGGAATATAAAAAAGAAAATTCCAATGAATATTTTATTGTTCTTTTTGTAAGATATGGATATCTTTATGGATTTCAGACTTTTCAAATAAAAAATCCTTTAGGAGAAAAGCCAGCTTTAAAGGAAGTGATTTTACAATTTTATATGGAAGGAAAAATAATTCCAGAAAAAATATTTTTACCTGAAAAACCTGAAGAAAAAGAAGAATTAGAAAGTATTTTAAGTGAACTTTCTGGAAAGGAAATAAAAATCTTAGAAAGTTTTCAAGATGAAAAGATAAAAATTTTAAGAGACTTAGCCTTAAAAAATTTGGAGAATTTTATCCTTTCAGAAAAAAGGAGAGAAAAACCATGGTATGCTGGGCTTTCAGAGGAGTTGGTTGAGGTTTTAAGGCTTTCTCGTGAACCAAGATGGATTGAAGCCATAGATCTTTCTCAATTCTATGGAACTGCAAGGGTTGGAGCATTAGTTTGCTTTTTTGAGGGAGAGCCTGAAAAATCTCGCTACAGACACTATCATATAAAGGGAGAAGGAAAAGACGATTATGCTATGTTATATGAAGTAGTTTATAGAAGATTAAAGCGTGGTTTAGAGGAAAACAATTTACCAGATCTTATTTTAATAGATGGTGGAAAAGGGCATTTAGAAACAGCTTTGAGAGCTGGGGAAGACCTTGAAGTAAAAGAAGTTGAGTTTAGAGCTATAGCAAAAAATGAAAAAAGACAACCTGAAAAACTTTATATTCCCGGGAGAAAAAACCCTCTCTTTTTACCAAAATATAAAGAAGTATATCATTTTATTGGAAGGGTTATGAGTGAAGCCCATAGATTTGCTAAAACCTTTGCAGAAAAAACAAAAGAAAAAGAAACTTTAACAAGTATTTTAGATAGAATAAAAGGAATTGGTCCCAAGAGAAAAGAAGTATTGTTAGAAAATTTTAAAGATTTAGAAGAAATTTTGAATGCCCCTTTAGAAAAACTTTCAAATCTTCCGGGTTTTAATCTAAAAATTGCTAAAACCTTAAAAAGGGAATTACAAAAACAAATTCAAACTTAAGTATAATAAAAATTAACTTTAGTTTATTTATTTTAGACTTTATTTTTTTTAAAAAAAATTTAAACTAAAGTTTAATAAATTTTAAAATTAGTCGATAAATAAAATTACTTATGGAAGTTTTAATTAATTTTAAGAATAAACTTTTGGCTTATGCTTTTTTTGAGATTTTGGGAAAAATAGAAGGGATTATTCCTTGTCTGCCTGAGGAAAGAAAATGTAAGGAACCAAATATTATTTTAACTGATTATTTCAGTCTAAATAAAGAGATCATTTCTAAATTTCCGAAAGCTAAGCTTGTTCTTGTTGATTCAGGATTAAGGGTAAAGTCTTTATTAAGGGTTTTGATGCAATATAAAGTAGCAGGAATAATAGCACCTTATACTGATTTAAATCTTTTTAAAAAAGCTTTAAAGGTTATTAGTGATGGGCAGATCTGGCTTGATAATAAATATCTCAAACATTTACTTAATGGTATGGATAAAGTTTCTTCTAAAGGAATTTCTTTAACTTCTAAAGAAAAAGATATAATTTATCTGGTTTGTGAAGGTTTATCAAATAAAGAAATTGCTGATAAATTAAATATTAGTGAACAAACAGTTAAAGCTCACCTTCACAAAATATTTAGAAAATTTAACATTTCAAGTAGAACTCAGCTAATTAACATCTTTTTGAATCTATTAATGACTACTAAAGTTTATAAACAAAAGTTAAATTTTTATTATCTAAATTTTTAATACTAAATTATCTCAAAATTAATTCTTATTACTTATTTACTTCCGAGAGATTCCTAACTATAAATATCTTATGAAAAAAATTAAAAAGGAGGTACCCAGCGCTGGGTTGTTGTAAAAACAAAAAAACTTAAAGGAGGTGTCACATGTTAAAAAAATTAGCAGTTGGTTTAGGTTGTTTAGGTCTTTTGCTTGGTGCAACAACAATGTCTTATGCCCACGGCGGCAATAGCGGTAATGGTGGTGGTTGTTCTGGTGATGCTTGTCAGGTATCCCACGCCGTGGATGTTGAACTCGGCGTGAATGTAAAGCTTGATGTTGATGTTTGTATCGATGCCGGAAACATGAACGACGATTTCTGGAGCACTCAAGCTTCTATCGGTCAGTATGGAGACGAAAACACTGCATCAATTACTCAAACTTCTACCTCACAGCTTGCTGGTATCTTGCAAGTTGGCGACCAAAACAAAGCTGGTATTAGTCAGACCGGGAACAACGAGTACGCAGCAATCGGTCAGTATGGAGATCTTAACAGCGCATATATTAATCAAACTTTGCAGAATGCAGCAGCTATCACCATTCAGTGGGGGAACTCCAACATAGCTTCTATTAGTCAGTAAGGTGTAAAAGACGAGGGGGTTATCCCCCTCGTATCCTCATTTAGAGGTGAACAATGAAAAAAATGAAAAAAATAAAAAAAATAAAAAAATTTCTTTTCAGCCTCTCCTTGCCCCTTCTCCTTTCAGCTAATTTTTCTTTTTCTCAGCCAACAGACCTACAAAAACTTGATCCAAACGTAGCCTTAAATTTGGATGTAAACCTTGATGTTTCAGTTGATGTAAAATTAAACTTACCGAGCGATTATGCTAAAACTGTTACTATCCAAATGGGAAACCAAAACGAAGCCTATCAAATACAAAATGGAATAGCAAACACTGCTTTCATTTATCAAGAGGGGATTTTAAATTATGCTTCCCAGTTGCAAGAGGGAGATCATAATGAGGCATATATTATTCAAAGCGGCTCAGGAAATAAAGCTTATCAAAATCAGTATAACGACTATAACACTGGTATAATAATCCAGATTGGACATGGAAACGAAGCTCATCAGAATCAATATGGATATGCAAAAGGAATTATCATTCAAAATGGAAATGGGCACATAATTACTCAAAATTAAGGTAAAGAAATGAAGGGAATAATCTTAGGAATGCTTCTTTTAGTGGTTTTACCTTTAAAAATTGAAAATTTTCCTGCAGAAATAAACTTAGAGATAGAAAGAGAAAATTCTCTTTTAAAGGTTTATTTAAAATGTTATAATCCCACTTCAGAACCTATTAGCTTTAAAGTTGGCTTAAATGTAATCAAAAATGGAGCTGAAGGAAAAGCAACTATTTTACAAAAACAAAACATAAAAATTTTGCCAAAAGAGAAAATAAAACCCACAATAGGGGTTATAAAAATAAATCCTCAAGACATTTACCTTATAGAAGTTAAAATTTGGAATAAAGAAGGGGATCTTATTTTTGAAAAAACTATAACTTCAGAGAATTTGGTATGAAATACATTTTTTTAATTTTTTTATTTTTCCTTCTTTGCAATCCCTTATGGTCTCAGGAAAATGAAGAAAAAAAAGCTGAAAAAGTTATAAAAGAGCCTACTTTTTATGGTTTCATTTTAGATAGAACCAAATCTAAAATAGGAAGGGATTTTTTTGAAAATTTTTCAGGTCTATGGGAATTTCCCCCTGGAACAGAACATCTTAACATTGTTATAGATGAACAAAGTGATCCAAGATGGGGAAGTCAAATCCTAATTTTTGTTGAGGATACCTTAGTTTATTATACTTTATTAAAACCCCGTTCAGAAGACATTGATCAAAAAGCAGAAGAAGCAGTTCAGGTAGTTTTTAATTATCTTATGGATTATCTTAAGTATCAAAAATATTTAGAAGAAGAAAAATTTATGTAGGAGGGTTAAAAATGAAAATAGTAAAATCCCTTTTTATTAGCCTTATTTTAAGTTTGAGTTTTATTTCCTCCTCTAAAGCTACTGAACTTATTTTTCAGTTTACTAATCCTGCTTTTGGAGGAAATCCCCTTTATGGTTCTTATTATCTTCAGAGTGCTCAAATGCAAAATATTTTCAAAGAAAAAAAAGAATCTTGGTTTAAATCAAAATCTTTAATTGAGAGATTTACAGATAGTTTTACAAGCCAACTTCTTTACCGAATGTCTGATTATATTTTAGATCAGCTTTTTGGAGAGGATAATACCTTACCTGAAAGCCCTATGACTTATACCATAGGGAATTTTAGAATTGAGTATAATCCCTCAGGTGATTATTATACCTTTACTATAACAGATCTTTCAACAGGAGAATCAAGCACCATACAAGTGCCTAAGTTTATGTAAATTTCTATTTTATGGGAGGATAAAATGAAGATAAAAAAGTATGGAAGTCTTTTTTTGGGTTTAAGCCTTCTCATTACCGGATGTGCTGGTCCTGTATATTCTCCATTTTATGAAAAAGCAATAAGTGGAACAGAATACATTACCTCTGTTCATAAAGACCTGACAAGTCTTCCTCCTCCTGAAAAACAAATTCCAGTTGCAGTATATAAATTTAGAGATCAAACTGGACAGTATAAATATTCTACCACTGTTACCAGTTTTTCTACTGCAATAACTCAAGGTGCAACAGCTATACTTATTAAAGCTTTAGAAGATAGTGGCTGGTTTATTCCTTTAGAAAGGGAAAACCTTGCTAATCTTCTGCAAGAAAGAAAAATAATTTTACAGATGAGTCAGCAATATAATGATGATCACTTGAAAGAAACAGCGCTTAAAACTTTACAACCTTTGATTTTTGCTGGTGTCATTTTTGAAGGAGGAATTATTGGTTATGATACCAATATTGTTACTGGAGGGTTTGGAGCAAGATATTTTGGAGTAGGTGGTGCAGTTCAGTATAGAGTTGATAGAGTAACTGTTTATTTAAGAGCAGTTTCAGTAAAAAATGGAGCTATCCTTAAGACAGTTCAAGCAACTAAAGTGGTTCTTTCTCAAGAACTTTCAGGTGGATTTTTTAGATTTGTAAGATTAAATAGATTACTTGAAATTGAAACAGGAATTACTTCAAATGAACCAGTTGAAATGGCAGTGCAAGAAGCTATTGAAAAGGCTGTTCATGATTTGATTATTGAAGGAGTTAAGATCGGAATGTGGAAACCTAAAGATCCTGAAGCTTTTAAGACTGTAACGGAAAGATATGAGAAAGAAAAGGAAGAGGCTTTAAAACGTCTTAAAAGTGCAGGAGAGGCTGAATTTTGGGGAGTAAAATAAAAGTTTTTTACCCTCTTAAATCCTTTTCAATAATTTCTGCTATTTTTTTTCCGCTCATAAGCATCCCACCAAAAATGGGACCCATTCTTGGAAGCCCAAAAACTTCACAAACTGCTATTCCTGTAACATAAAGCCCCTCCGCCACCTTTCCAGTATAATCAACTACCAATTTTTCAGAAACCTCACTCCAATTAGATTTTTCCCCTTTTATAATTATATTTAATTCAGGATTTTTCTCTGCTGCAATTTGAACAATCTCAGCTCCATGTCCTGTTGCATCAATAAGTGCCTTTGATTGAGTATAGAGGGGATCTACGTGAAGTCCAGAGATTTCAATTGCTGTCCATCTCCATAAAACTCCTGTAACTCTTGGAGGGTTATCCCTTACTATAACATCTTCTACATGAACTCCCAGAATTATTTTAGCCCCTGCATCAAGTGCTCCAACTGCAAGTTTTGCTATAAGTTCTGCAGGATCAATAGTATAAAGATTTTTTTCAGCTTCTTTATATTTTATTTTAAAATCTTTTAGAATAGGAAGAGCCTCTTCTTGAACAACTATTTTTGGAATCATATTTCCTCCGCCTCCTATACCGCCACCAAAGGAAAGCCTTTTTTCATAAACAAGAACTTTAAATCCCTTATCTGCTAAATATTTAGCTGAAGTTAAACCAGATGGACCTGCACCTACAATAAGCACATCTACATCACTATACTCATAAAGATCTTCCATTCCGAATTTAACTATAGCCCTTTGAATTTTTAATTCCATTTGCCCCTCCTCTGATAAAATATTTAAAATGAAAATTTTTACACAAATTTTATATAAATTAATATTCAGTGAAAAAAGTAACTTTGTTATTTTCTGAATTTTATTATAATAACTTTAAAAAAGAAGGGATTTGAAATGGAAAAAAAACCTATAGGTCAGCTTCTTAAAGAAAAGGGATTTATTAGCGAAGATTATATTCAATTTGCTTTACTTGAGCAAAAAGCAACAGGAGAAAAACTTGGAGAGGTTTTAGTAAGAACAGGTCTGGCAACAGATTTAGAAATTGCTATGGTTCTTGCTGAACAAAGTGGTTTGCCTTTTCTTGACCTTTCTGAAATTTCACCCTCTCAAGAAGCTTTAAATAAAGTTCCTCCTTCTTTTGCAAGAAAATATGAAGTTTTGCCTATAAGAATTAATCCTGATAGAACTCTTGAGGTGGCTATTTCAGATCCCTTTAATTTTTACCTAATTGAGGCAACTTCAAGGGTTTCAGGATTAAAAGTAGCTCCTTTTGTATCTGCATCTTCTCAAATTAAAAAAACTATAGAAAAATTCTATTATTTCTTAGAAAATCCCGTTGAAGCACAAATTTCAACTGTTATTGAAAAATTAAAGATTAATCCTCAGGCGGACTTTGATGCTGAAGATCTTTTGGAAAAACTTTTAATCTTAGCCATTATAAAAAGAGCTACAGATTTACATATCACTCCCACTGAAAAGAGTGTTCAAATTCATTTAAGAATAGATGGAGTGCTTGAGCCTTTAATAGTTTTTCCCAGAGCTATATATGGAAAGTTGGTAAATGTGGTAAAAATAAAAGGGCAGATGGATATAGCTGAAACAAGGCTTCCTCAGGATGGGAGAATGCAATTTTCCTTCTTAGGAGAATCTTTTGATTTGAGAATTTCAAGCATAAGAACAACCTTTGGAGAAAATTTAGTCTTAAGATTTCTCCCTTTAGGTGCTTATGCACAACATCTTTTTTATTTGGGTTTTTCTAATGAACAGATTGAGCTTATTCGTCAAATTATGGGTTCTCCCTATGGAATGTTTTTAGTTACTGGACCAACTGGTTCTGGTAAAACAACAACTTTATTTGCCTGTCTTAGAATTCTTAATCTCCTTGAAAAAAATGTTCTCACTGCAGAGGATCCTATTGAATATAGGTTACCTTTAGTAAGACAAACACAGGTGCATGAAGAAATTGGTTATACCTTTGCAAAAGCTATAAGGCATTTTTTGCGTCAAGACCCTGATGTAATTATGGTAGGTGAAATAAGAGATGAAGAAACAGCTCAAATGGCAGTAAGAGCATCTCTTACCGGGCATCTTTTTCTCTCTACCGTTCATACCAATGACGCACTTTCCACTATTTTTAGATTAAGAGATCTTGGAATTTCTCCAGATATGCTTTCTTCTACTCTGATAGGACTTTTAGCACAAAGATTAATAAGAAAAATCTGTCCCTATTGTAAAGAAGAATATAAACCTGATCCTAAACTTTTAAAATATTATGGACTTCCTGAAAATTATGTCTATTATAGAGGGAGAGGGTGTGAGTCCTGTAGATTTAAAGGCTATCTTGGAAGAACTGTAATTGCAGAAATTTTTTATATAGATGAAGACTTTATTAAACTTCTTTCTAAAGATGCAACCTTTCCAGAATTTTTAGAACTTGCTAAATCAAAAAATATTAAATTTTTAAAAGATGATGCTAAAAGAAAAGTTTTAGAAGGAATAACAACTGTGGAAGAGATAAAAAGAGTAATTGGGTAATGCCTGTTTACAAATACGAAGCATTAAATAGAGAAGGACTAATTGTAAAAGGGGAGATTGAGGCCTTAAATTTGGAAGAATTTTTTAATTATCTTTCTCAAGAAAGGCTTACCCTCTTAAAATATAAAACTAAGATATTTCCTTGGGAAAAATTATTTAAAAGAATAAAAAGGAAAGAATTAGCTGAATTTTGTCACAATTTAGCTTTTTTAATTTCTGCTGGAGTTCCTATAATTTCAGCTTTAAAGGATTTAAAAGAAACTATTGTTAATCCTCTTCTTAAAAGAAAGGTAGAGAAAATCATATCTGAAATATTAAAAGGAGAAACCCTTTCTTCTGCCTTTGAAAAGGTTAATATTTTCCCACCTATCGTTATCTCTTTAGTAAAAATAGGAGAAGAAACTGGAAGACTTGACAAAACTTTAGAGGAAGCTTCAAGACATCTTTATCGTGTAGAAGAAATAATTTCTCAAACCAAAAGGGCTATGATGTATCCTACGTTTGTAATATTTTCTATTTCAGGAGCTTTTCTTTTTTGGATGATTTATGTATTACCTAAAATTTTAGAAGTTTTTAAACAAATGCAAATTAAATTGCCACTTCCAACCATTATTTTAATGAGAGTGGTAGAGACCTTTCAGAAACATTATCTTTTAGTTTTAGTTTTGTTAACCCCGATTATAGCTATTATTTTTTTAATTGCTTTATACAAAAATCCCAAAACTCAGGCTAATGTTGAGAAATTTTTGTTAAAACTTCCTTTTATAGGATTTGTAAAAAGATCAAGTTTTCTTGCCTTCTTTTTTGAATACTTTTCTTTACTTTTAGAAGCTGGAATAGATATTTTAAGAAGTTTTGATTTAATGCATGAATCTTTAAATACTCATCTTCCCAAAAAAATAGTTTTAAAGGTTAAAGATAAAGTTGTAGCTGGTTTTCTTTTAAGTGAGGCTTTAAAAACAGAAGAAATTTTTAATCCCTTTGATATAAGATTAGTTAGTGTGGGAGAACAAACTGGTAAATTACCAGAGCAAATGAAAATGTTATCAGATCATTATTTTAATGAAGTTCAAAATTTAATTCAAACTATGAGTAAAGTACTTGAACCAACGATTATTGCAATTGCTGGAATTATATTTTTAATTATCGTAATAGCTCTAATTGGACCTATATATGAGCTTGTTTCACAACTTGGGAGAATGTAAAAATATGGTTTTTATTTTAATAATATCACTTATTTTAATAGGATTTGGATATTTTACTCTTTTTACCCTTGATCCTAATTTAGCTTATGAAAAGCTGGTATTTGAGGTTAGAATGGCTCAGATTTCTATTATAATAGGAAGTTTTTTATTAGCCTTTTACCTTTACAAAAGACTATAAAATGAGATTTTAAGAAATGGATTTTTTAGATAAAAAAGAAGAAAAATTTTTTGATTATTTAGAATTTTTTGGACTTAAAGAACCTCCCTTTTCTCTTACACCAGATCCTAATTATTTCTTTCCAGCATCTACTCATATAAAGGTTATAGAAGTTTTTAAATATGGATTTTTAAAAAAAGAAGGATTTATGATATTAACTGGAGAGCCAGGACTTGGAAAAACTTTACTTATAAAATTAATTTTAAAAAATCTGCCTGAAAATTTTGAAAAAATTTTCCTTCTCACCCCAACACTTTCTCCCTACGAATTGATATTAAGTATTTCTCAAAAATTGAATCTTATTTCAGAAAAAGAAAGTATATCAAAAGAGATTTTGTTAAATCTTTTACAAAAATATTTGGAAAACTTAGAAAAAGAAGGGAAAACTTTATTAATAATAATAGATGAAGCCCAAAATCTTCCTTTAGAAACACTTGAGGAATTAAGACTTCTTAGCAATTTTGAAACAGAAAAAAATAAACTTATTCAATTTTTTCTTGCAGGACAACCCCTTTTAACAGAAAAATTAAAAAGTTATCAGCTTTATCAATTAGCTCAAAGGATAACTATATGGGAAAATTTAGCTCCTTTCAATAAAAACGAAACAGGAGAATATGTTAGATTTCGCCTTGCTAAAGCAGGACATCCTATTATAACTTTTGAAAGGAATTTTGAAAAACTTTTATATGAATTTACTAAAGGGATACCAAGACTAATAAACAAACTAATGGATAGAACTTTGTTAGTAGCTTTTGCTGAAAGATCTCAAAAAATTAAAAAGAAACACTTAAAAATTGCCAGAAACTCCTTTCCAGATGAGGTATTTCCTGTAAAATCTAAGAAAAAATTTTGGAGATTAATCAAAGGTCTAAGATGGATAGCATCTGGATAATAAAGCCTTTAAAAGAAAACCTATTTGAAGGTTTTAAGTTTGATAAAAAATTTAAAAATTTTGAATTTTTTTCAGAAATAGAAGTTTCTCAACTTAAAAATCAAAGAGTTTATTTAATTTTAGAACCTCAGCTTTTTTTTGTCGAAATTGTAGAAATTCCTGGCAAAATAAGAGAATTTATTAGAATACAAGCAGAAAATAGGGTAAAAGAAAGTGGTATTTTTTTAAGCCCTCCTAAAACAATTTACAAAATTCTTGAAACACTTGAGGTAAGTTCAAAAGTTTTTGTTTTTGGTATAGAAGAAAAAATTATTAATACCTATCTTGAAAAGTTAAGAAAAGCTCAGGCAAGAGTAGAAGTTATCACCCATAAACTACTTTCTACCTTTTGTTGGTTTAAAAGAGTATTTGCTTATAAAGATATTAATTATCCTGTTTTGTTGGTTATTTTAGATCCTACAGGAATATGGTATTTAGCTGTTTCTGAGAAGGCACCCTTGTATGGAAAATTTTCTCCTGTAGATGAATTTATTGGAATTTCCCCTCAAGCCCTTTTAGGAGATATATTAACTTTAAAAGATTATTTGTATAGATTTTTTAGAGAAGACTTAAAGGGATTAATTCTCTTGGGTAAGGAAAAAGAAAAGATAGGAAAAGAAGCTCTTATAGAAGCAACAAAATTACCTATAATTAATCTTACTTCTATAGCACAAGAAGCTTACATCTATCCTGAAATATTTGGTGCTATAGAACTTGAACCAGAATTTAATTTTCTACCCTATTTAGAAAAAGTTTTTTTAAATCAGATAAAATGGATTGAAAAATTAACACCCCTCTTTTTAGGCTTGGCAAGTTTAAATTTTCTCTTAGGCATTGTTTTTTATAAAATGAATTCGGATTTAGAGGAAAAAATTGATCTTGAACTACTTTCTACAAGAAAATTAATAAATGAAATTTCTTATAAATTGCCAGAAGAATCTCTTCAAAAAATAAAAACATATATAAATTTGGAAAAAGAAAAGATAGCAAGTTTCAGACTTGATGAGTTTTTAATATGGCTTTCACAAAATTGGGATAATAAATTGGTTTTAAAAAATTTAAAAATAGAAAATGTTGGAAATAATACCTCTAAAATTTTGATAGATATTGAAATTAGAGGTGATTTTTTATCTGCCCAAAAAAAGACAGATGAGTTGATTAAAGATTTTGGTAGATACTTCAAAATAGAAAGTAGCAATTTTAATTTTTCAGGAAAAGAAAATAAAGCAACCTTAAGTTTATCTTTAATAAAATGAAAGAATTAATAAAGGGTTACCAAAGAAAACTTATTTTTTGGTGTTTCTCTTTAATACTCTTTTTCTTGTCTTTAATTTTTGTCTTCTCTCAAGTTATTAAAATATTTGATAATTCTCAGAAACTTAGTTCACTCTTAGAAAATAAAAATAATTTAATTTCTCAAGTAGAAAATCTTAATCTTTTGATTTTAAAGATTCATCCAGAAAGATTAATAGAACCTCAGACTATACCTGTAAATATAGCCTTTGAAATAAATAGTCTTTCTTCTGCCCTTTCAAATCTATCTTCTTTATATTCTGAAAACGGAAGTCTTTTTAGAATAAAAGAAGCTACTATTTCTACTTGTGAAAAAAGTGAAAACGAAACTTTAAACAGTACCTGTTTTTATACGATAAGATTATCAGGGGAAAAAGTAAAATATGCTTTTTAGGTTAAGTAAAAATGAAAGAGATTTATAAAATTTATTTGATTTTTTGGGGACCTATTTTGGTTTTAGCAATTTTTTCTATTTTATTTCTTTTAAAATATAAAAATACTTTAACCCCCTTTTCCGAAATAAAGCTCTCTTCAAGCTACATTGAGGTAGCAAATGAGTTAAATAAACTAAGTTCCTTAAAACCCTTTAGACTTGTAGAAAACTATAATATAATTGTAGATCCCTTTTTAACTGGTTTTAAAGAAAAAGTTCCCAAAGAAAAAACAATAGCTTCAGAGTTAAGACCTATAAAAACACTACATTTAAGTATGATTTATATAGAAGGAACGAAAAAGATATGTATAATAAATAATAGTAAGTTTACTGAAGGAAGTAAATTAGAGAAGGACATAAAAATAGTAAGGATAGGTGATTATTATGTGGATTTACAAATTAAAGACAAAACTAAAAGGCTCCTTTTGGGGCAAGCTATTAGTTTTTAGTTCATTAATTTTCTTAGTAAGTTGTGCTACAAAAGAGCCTGAACTGGAAAAGGCATCTTCTGAATTTTTGAAAAAAGCTTATGGAAATGAAACTAAAGAAGAAATTAAAGAAAATTCTTTCCAAACCCAAGAAACTCAATTAACTCCTCTTTATAAAGAAATTTCTCCTCTTGAAACCAAAACCCTTACCCTTTCTTTTAAAGAAGAAAACTTTGAAAATGTGCTTTATTTTCTTGCAAAGGAAGCAGGACTTAATTTGGTAATTTCTCCAGAAATTTACACACTTATTCCAGAAGGTTCAAGAAAAATAAGCTTTCAGTTTAAAAATCAAACTTTAAAAAATATTTTGGAATCTGTTTTGGAGTCCCTAAATTTGCACTATCAAATTAAAAAAGGGATTCTTTATGTTGTTCCTTTTGAAGAAAAAACCTATTCCTTAGGATTTTTACATGTAATCCAAGGAAGTGAATTTAAATTAGGAGGGGATGTTCTTGGTGGTGAAATGATGATGGGAGGTTATGGAGGTTATGGTGGTTATGGTGGTGTAGGGACACCTACAATTATCTATACACCTTTGAAAGGTAAATATGAGGTAAAAGGAGAGTTAGAAAAAAAGCAAATAGATATATATACTCAATTAGAAGAATCTATTAAAGCTCTCCTAAGTGATAAAGGAATCTATACTTTAAATAGGTTAACAGGGACTTTATATGTAAAAGATAGACCAAGTCACATTAAAATGGTTTCTAAATTTATAGAGGATTTAAAATCAAGATATGAAAAGCAAGTCCTTATTGAGGCAAAAATAGTAGAAGTAGCTCTTAATAAAGAACACGATATGGGAATTGATTGGTTAGAAATTGCTAATTATTCTTTAGAAAATAGGATAAGACTTGATGAATTAACTTCCAGATTTACTACCAGACCAAATGAGCCAACCATCGCTCTTACTATTACAGGAAGACCTGATATTAATTTGGTTTTAAATCTTTTAAAACAATACGGAAATCTTAATATTCTTTCCAATCCTCGATTAAGAGTTATTCATGGACAACCAGCCTTAATAAGTGTAGGACGCTCAGTAGAATTTGTAAAACAAATTATAAGAGAACTCGTTACAGCTGAACAAGTTGCCCGGGTTCAAATAAGTGTTACTACTTCCTCTATTTTTGATGGTGTCTTATTAGGAGTAACTCCTTATATTACAGAGGGAAACGAAATTCTTCTTCATGTAGTTCCTATAAAAAGTGATATTATTTCTTTAAGAAGAGAAGATTTTGGTCAAGATACCTCAGTAACCCTTCCTGAAGTTAATTTAAGAGAGGCAACTTCCATAATAAAAGTTAATCCGGGAGATATAATTGTCTTAGGTGGGCTTATTTTAGAGAAAGAAAGTGTTAATGAGAAAAAAATTGCAGGCTTTGGAGATATTCCTATTTTAGGAAACCTCTTTAAAAGAGAACAAAAGGCTACACAAAAAACAGAACTTGTAATTATTATAAAAGTAAATTTGGTATAAAATGGGTAGTTTTTACGAAATTATTAAAAATCTTAAAATTCCTGAGGAAAAAAGAAAACCTGAAGGAAAAAGAGTCTTTAAAATAAAACCTCGGATTTTATTTTTATCCTTTTTTTCTTTATTAGTTTTATCTGGTTTAGCTTTGGTTATTTTTAGTTATTATATGAAAAGTTACTATACGAAGGATGTAAAAATAACTTCTCAAGAAGGTTTAAAACCTCCTATATCATCTCCCCAAGTAAATGAAACAGTAAGCATTACAAAACCCCTTCCTCAAGAAGAAGTTGCAAAACCTATACCTAAGAAAAAACTCGCTAAAACGTCTCCTATTTTTAAAAATGCTTTAGCTAAAAATATTTCTAAACCTAAGACTACTCAAACATCTGTTATCTCAAAGCCTAAAGAGGAAAAGGAGCCTTCTATAGAGGGGTTTCTTTTAACTAAGGAAGATTTATTAAATAACCTTCTTCTTGTTGCTGAAGAGGAAAGAAAAGGAGGGAATTGTAGAAAAGCCATCTCTTATTATAAAAGTTATTTAAAAGAAAGAGAAAATCCTTTGGTAATGAATAATTTGGGAGCCTGTTTAATTGAACTTGGAGATTTTGATTCTGCTATAAATATTTTTAATAGGGCATTCTCTTTAAAAAATGATCCAGAAATAAAATATAATTTAATAATAGCTTATTTTAAAAAAGGAGACAAAGAGAAGGCTTGTTTTGAGCTTAAAAAATTGGATGCCAATTCCTTTTTAGATGAAAGAATAAAAAGGCTTATAGAACTTTGTAAATAAAATTAATAATTAATAATCATTAGGTACACAACTATTGCCTTGTTTTAGGATTCGGATTTTACAGTTTTTATTAGCATCATAAGAAAGTAGATTAGAATAAGTAAAATTTCCACAAAGATTATTACAATTGTTACCAATGTAAGTTTCCAAATAATCAATTTGATTAAGAACAACAAGATTTCCAGAAGAACAAGTTCCTCCGCTTTTCCTATAAGAGTTGATATTATTGTCTAAATAAACTTCTAAAGATGTGCAAAGAGATGGGGAAGAGGTTGCATAACTACATCTTTGCTGTTGAAGCTCAAAAAGGGAAACATACTCTACTATATCATCATATTCTTCAGGTCTTGTAAAATCATAAGGAAAATCATCTACATTATTTTGTCCTTGAGGATAAATAGCTGTATTTGTTTGAATATTAAAATTAAGCCCTCCGCTTATAATTATAAAAGTAATATTATTTTTGGGTTGTCCCTTATCAGTTATAGAAAGAGAGGTTGAATTTAAACTGCAAAGATCAGTAGAGTTATTAGTTAATTCAGAGGAAACTATATAAAGGAGAGCCTTTCCTTGAGCATCAAAACCATTAACCCCTACTTGATTAAAAGAAGGATCGGGAGAGGAAGGATTATAATTATCAATAGGTCTTGCAGGAGGTAAGTATCCAAATCTTATTCCATAACCCTTAAAGGCTTCAACTGCTCTTTTTACTGCTTCCTTACTTTCAGTATATTTTGTTCTTTTGGTAAGAGTTCCTATTAAAGTTGCACCAAGCCCAATAAGAAGTCCAATAACTACAAGAATAATAGCAAACTCAACAAGAGTAAAAGCAAAATTTTTAGAAGTCTTCACTTTTATAATCTAATATATAAATCATAAATAGTATTAGGATTAGCTCTGTAGTCTCCACTACCTCTTATAGAACCGGTATTATAAACACCATCATCATATTGCTGATCAATTGATAAACATACATCACCGGGAACATTATCAAAACCAATCCAATGGGTAGTTAATCCTTGAACTGTTGCATATCCTACTCCTACAGTTCCTCCATAAGGATTTCTTGGCGCTGTATTATCAAGACTTCCTGTGATGATGTTAGCAAGTTTTAAATGATGCCAAAGATAACAAGTTTCACCTCCACCAGTTGTTGGACAATTAAAAGTAAAACCTCCAATTAATCCATCTCCATTACCTGGGGTAGTTGACCAACGAGTATTTGCAGTAGGATCATCTCCTGGGAAGGCTCCATATCTATCATAATAGGTATAAATTGCTGCTAAAACTTCTCTATATTGGTTATAAAGACGCTTCATCTTAGCATTATTAATTAATTCCTGCCCTTTTAAAATAGCTCCTAAAATTAAACCAATAATTACTAAAACAATTGCTAATTCAACTAAAGTAAATCCTTTCCTTTTCATAACCCTACCTCCATTTTTAGTTATTTTATTATTTTATGTTCGGTTTTTAAAATATATTCTTTAATTTTTTCTAATTCCTCAAAATAGGCACTTGACATAAATATAAAAAGGGTTTTTTTAAAAATTTTATCAAACTTTAAATTATTTTCAAGAAAATAAGCCTTTTTTCCTAAATTTTTTAAAGCCTTTAATAAAAAATCTATATCAAGCCTTTCCTCTTCTGGAATTTTTTCCAAATTTGGAGGAATCTTTAAATAGATCTCATCTGCAAGACTTAAACTTTTTACATAATCTTCTTGAAAAACTTTTCTCTTACTGGAATTGGTTCTTGGTTCAAAAATAACTATTGTTTTTTGAGGCTTAATAGCTTTTTTAAGTTCTTCTAAGGTAACTCTTACCTCGGTTGGATGATGAGCAAAATCATCAATTATCACTAAGTTTTTGTCTGTATATAAAATTTCCTGTCTTCTTTTAACTCCTGGAAAGGTTTTAAAAGCCTCTCTCCAATTAATATTTAATAAATTTAAACCATAAAGTAAAGAAAGTACACATAAAGCATTAAGGGCATTATGCTCTCCTGGGAGAGAAAGATAAAATTTTAAATTCTTTTCAAAAGGAGTATTTACAACAATAGAATTCAAAAAAGATTTATTTTTAAATTGGGTTTCACTTTTTAATAAAACAAAATCAGCTTTAAGGTTCTTACCATAAGAGATTATCTTAGCTTTAGAAGAGGTGGTTTTTATAATTTTTGCTAAATTTTTATCCTCAAAATTATAAACTATGACTCCTTCTTCTGAGACAAGACTTATTAGTTTTTTAAAAACCTCTTTAAGACTTTCAATATCCGGATAGACATCAGCATGATCATATTCTAAATTTGTCAATATAATTGAGAAAGGTTTATAATACAAAAACTTAGGCTCCTTATCGAAAAAGGAAGCAGGATATTCATCTCCTTCAACCACAGCAAAAGAACCATCTCCCTTTCTAAAATTAAGTTCAGTATGTCTTAAAACACCTCCTACAAGATAGGTAGGGTCTAATCCAAGGTATTCAAGGGTGTAACTTAAAAGAGCTGTAACAGTTGTTTTTCCGTGAGTTCCTGCACAAACTAAAACTTTTTTATCTTTAAAGATGAATTGGTTTAAAAAAGAGGGAAAGGAGTAAAGAGGGATTCCTAATTTTTGAGAAGCTAAAACCTCTACATCATCTTTTTTAGCAATATTTCCCACTATAACAGCATCTGGTTTAATTTTTTCAATATTTTGGGGATCGGGCTCATATATGGGAATAGATAATTTTTTTAGAACTTGAGATGAGGGAGGATAAAGCTTTCCCTTTTCTGACCCAAAAACCTTAAAACCAGATTCCTTTAAAATACCTGCAACCCCACACATCCCTATTCCACCAATTCCAATTAAATAAACTTTCATTTTTCCTCCTCCAAGATAACTTCTATTTCTGGATTTAAAAGGACTTTAAAAGCAGAACCTTCTCTTATTGCAATTTCAAGAAGTCCTTCACTTCCAAAAAGAGCTATTAATTCCCCTTTTTTAGCATATCCGTAAGATTTAACTAAAGGCACCTCTTTTTTATTAACCAGAACTTTAAAAGTTCCTTTTACTATATCTTTGTGAAAATTGGTAATAATATTTCCGAAGCTATCCACATACCAAATTGAAAGCTTATATCCATTTAAAGTTTTTTCAGGAAGGGGAAAATCTAAGACTTTAAGCTTATCCTTAGGAATAGGTTTTAAAAATTCTTCAAAGGGGGTCTTATCTAAAATATAGGCTACAGCAGGAGCAAATAAATCTCTTCCGTGAAAAGTTGAGCTATAAGGTGGTTTTAAAACCTTGCTTTCTATTATTTCAAAAGAGATAAAATCTGGATTTTCTGAATAAATTAAAGAGAATATTCCATTATCTGGACCAACAAAAATAAATTTATCAGTTTTAATTACTAATGCTTTTCTTTCCGTTCCTACTCCTGGGTCAACTATAGTTAGAAAAATTGTTCCTTTAGGAAAGTATTTATAAGAAAAATAAAGACTAAGTGCTCCCTTCCTTACATCTTGAGGAGGTATTTTATGGGTTATATCAATAAAATTTACATTTAAAGGCTTTTTTAGTTCTTTTAAAATTCTTCCTTTAATTACACCAACATAATGGTCTTTTATTCCAAAATCAGTAAGTAATGCAACTATCTTAAACATTTTGGGATATAAGAAAAACTTCTTCTCCTTTTGAAATTTTATTTTTTGCTTTTTTAGAATATTTTATAAGTAAATCCTTAATAAAGTTTTGTGGTGGATCTCCTTCTATCACTACAGCTGTAGGTGCAGGAACATTTAAAGTATAGGTTTTATATTTGTTTTCAACTATCCTTTTTATTTTTTCGTTTTCTTCTTTATTTCTTCCAAGAACTATCCAAAGTTCCTCTTCTAAGAAATGCCTTCCTAATACTAAAAGTTGGCAAGTTTTGTAATTAAGAGGTCTTTTTTCTTTTATAATTTTTAAAACCCTTTCTCCAATTTGTGGATCTGTAAGTAAGCATCCGCCTGCTGGGGTAGGGATTTCTTTTAGATTAAATTTTTTTGCCAATTCTAATTGAAAAGCCCTTTTTCTACCAGAAATACTATAAAGTTTTTCCCTATTTACAAGTCCTTTTTTTTCTACTTCTGTTATAGAAAGAAGTTTAGCTGAAAGGGGTCTTAATAAAATCCCTTTAACTCCAGCTTTTTCTTCTATTAATTCTAAAGTATTTTTGTTTTGGCTCATAGGTCTTTGTCCTAAAACTTCTCCTGTAGCAATAAAATCTGCCTTATATTTTTCCATTAGCTCTTTGGCTTTTTTTAACATAAAAATTTTACAATCTATACAGGGATTAGCATAATCTCCATATCCATATTCAGGTTTTTTAAGAATTTCTATATATTCTTCGGTTATATCTATTATAAGTCCCTCATCAAAATTAAGAGTCTTTATTTTTTCATAAAAAGGAGAAGGATTTTCTTTATATTTCCATCCAAAAAAGGGAGTAATAAATTTTATAGCTATTATTTTTATGCCTTGTTCTTTAAGTATTAATCCTGCTAAATGACTATCAAGTCCTTCTGAGAAAAGAAGAAGGGCTGTAAGCATTTTAAGTTAGACTTGAGCTTCTAAGAAGCTTTTTGCTAATTCTAAATTTTGGGGATCGCCAAGCATCCTTGCAATTTCTTTCAATCTTTCTTCTCCTTCTACTTTTTTAATCTTGGTTTTAGTTTCTTTTTCTTTTATTTCCTTTTCTACTACATAATGAATATCAGCTAAAACAGCAATTTGAGGAAGATGGGTGACACATAAAACTTGGTAATTTTGAGAAAGATCTTTTAATTTCTGAGCAATTTTTTTAGCAGTAGTACCCCCAATTCCAACATCCACTTCATCAAATATTAAACTACCTGCCTCAGTTTTTTCTTTTAAAATGGATTTACAAGCAAGAAAAATACGAGAAAGTTCTCCTCCTGAAGCAACTTTTTCAAGGGGCTTTAAAGGAACCCCAGGATTAGAGGAAAATAGAAATTTTACCTCATCAAGCCCTAAGGGACCGAGATTTTCAATTTTAGGTTCTCTAAGTATTAGCTCTATTTTAAAGTCAGCTTTTTCCATTCCCAAATCTTTTAATTCTTTTTTTAAAAGGCTCTGGAGTTTAGGGATTCCCTTTAATCTTTCTTCACTTAATTTTAAAGCAGACTCTATCAATTTCTTTTTTAGTGTTTCTTCTTCCTTTAATAAATTTTCATAATTTTCCTCTCCTACTTCCAAAAGGCTTATTTCCTCTTTTAATTCTTCTAAAAGTTTTATCAGTCCTTGGGTATCTCTTTTATATTTTCTTTTGAGTTTTTCGTATTTAGAAAGCCTTTCTTCTATTTCATTTAATGCTGTATCATCTTCAGGAAGATGGCTTGAGTAATCAATTAGATCTCTTGCTATTTCTTTTAGCTCATAATACATAGAAAAAACTTTAGAATAGTGATCTTTAAATTTATGCTCAATTTTGCTTAAGCTTTCAAAAGAAGAAACGATCTGATAAAAGTTTTTTTCAATTTCTTCAAGGTTTGAAAGAAGAAATTGGGTTTTTTCTTTTAAAAGGGAAAGATTTTTTAATTTTTCTCTTTCTTTTTGAAGATTTTCTTCCTCTTCCGGATTAGGTTTTAGTTCTTCAATTTCTCTAATTTGGAAAAGCAAAAAATCTTTTCTTAGCTGAGAGGAAGCTATTTTTTCTTCTATTTCTTTTATTTGCGATACCAAGCTTTTGTATTTATAATAAAGTTCTTGATATTCTTTTAAATAAGGGATAAGTTCTAAAAAGTGATCTAAAAATTCAAGTTGTTTTTCTGAAGATAAAAGAGTATAAAATTCGTGTTGGCTTGTAAGTAAGATTAAATCTTTTGTGAGTTTAGAAAGTTCAGTAAGGGTTACTGGGGAACCATTTATATAAATTTTTTGTCTATTAGGGGAAAAAATTCTTCTAACATGTATTTCTTCCTGAGGGGTATATCCTGCTTCTTGTAATTTTTGAGAAAGTTTTTCTCCTCCCCAAATAATAGCCTCGATCTCTCCTTCTTTAGCTCCGGGTCTTATATAATTAGCGCCTCCTTTTTCTCCCAAAAGGAGTTTCACAGCTTTTATAAGAAGAGATTTTCCTGCTCCTGTTTCTCCAGTAAAGACAACAAATCCTTTATCTAAATCTAAATGAATATTTTCTATAAGTACAAGATTACTAATTTTTAATTCTAAAATCACAAACTTATTTTAAAAACATTTTAAAAATTTTTCAAACCTTTTTACCTTTTCGCACTTACGAAGTGAGATAAGGTAAAGTAATTTTCAAAGTATTTTACCTTTCATAAACTCAAGGGCTTCAGATGCTGAAGCAAGATGAATAAGCTCTCCATCAGTCACAACCGCAAATCTTTCCCCTATTAACTCAGCTTCATAAACATCATGTGTAACATACAACACCGGTATATTTATACTTTTTATTACTTTATAAAATTCAGGCAAAAGCTTTTTTTTGGTGGGAGCATCAAATTCTTTTAAAGGCTCATCCATAAGCAAAACCGATGGCTCAGACACTAAAGCTCGTGCTAACGAGACCCTGCTTTTATATCCACCACTAAGTTGTTGTGGCTTAAACTGTAAATAGTCTTTTAACCCCAACATTTTAATTATTTTTTCCGCTGTTTTCTCACAACCCCGCCGATTTTTCAGCGAATACATGATATTGTCTTTTACCGAAAGATGATTAAAAAGGGCAGGAGATTGTGGAACATACCCAACCTTCCTACACTCAGGAGGTAGCATAGTTACATCCTGACCATCAATAATTATTTTACCTTCATCCGGTTTTATTATCCCAGAAATGATCTTAAGCAATGTAGATTTCCCGCTTCCATTTAATCCTAAAATAACCATTATTTCAGATTTTTTTACTTCTAATGTTACGTTTTTCAAAACTTTACGATTTACAAAACTTTTACTTATATTTTTAACCTCAAGCATTTATTTTTTCCCATTTATTTATTAAATTTAAAAATCCTACTATTAATAAAGACAATAAAATACAGAATGCACTTGCAGTCACCGCCATATCAATTTCACCCTCTTCAACTTTAGTAAAAACATAAGATGCTAAAACCTGAGTATCACCCGGAACATTTCCTCCAAACATAAGCACAGCAGCAAACTCACTTATTGACCTGGCAAAGGCTAATCCGAAACTTGAGAACATAACCGTTCCCAAAGAAGGAATCACAATCCGCAAATATACTTTACCAGGGGTGTCTCCCAATGTGCGGGCTACATCAATTACCTCTGGTTCTATTTTGTCTACACCGGCAGATATAGCTCTTGCTGCTAGAGGGTATGAAACAAAAAACATAGCAAGCACTACAGAAACCTTCGTAAATGCCAATCCTGTATCACTTACAAAACCTAAGACATTACGTCCAAAAGCTAAAAGCAGAGCAAGTCCAGCAACAGTATGCGGTAAAGCAGCAGGTAAATCATTCATAAAATTGGCAATCTTGTATAAAATCCTGTATAAATATGAATCTTTTGCAAAAAGATGATAATATCCAAATCCTATTGCCATTACAAGACATAATCCAGAAGCTATAAATGCAGCCCCTATAGTATTTTTTACGCTTTGCCAGAATAATACATCATGAAAGGTCTTAAGAATACCTGCACCATTAACATGCCCTAATAATGCAAGAATAGGATAAATTACCAATAAAAAAAATAGTGGAATAAATAAAGCGCTAATAATATTGTTTTTCATTTTTTTACAGCTCTCCAACCATATTTTTCAAATATGTTGATGTTGTCATTGGCTATATTCAAGAATTCCTTGGCAAGTTTTTCATTTCCGCCTTTAATGATAGCTGCGCCAAAAATAATCTCTCCAGTAAATTTTTGGGGTATTTCTTCAACATATTCCACATTAAATGCTTTGGCTACGCTACTATAAATTAAACCTGCATCAAGTTCATTTTTTTGAAGCATAATAGCAAGCTGATTTACTGTTGCAGGACGCGCTCTGAGATTTCCCGAAGAAACCAGCTTATCCCAAATATTCATTCTCTTTAAAGCTCTTTCAGAATAAACACCGACTGGTGCTCTGGTATCAGCTACCCCTACTACTACTCCTGGTTTTATCAAATCTTTTACACTTTTAACTTTGTTTTTACCAGTTTGTGACACTGCCAGCACCAATATATCTTGCACGAATTTTTGACCTTCAGCCAGTTTTCCGTCTTCTTTGAGCTTTTCTATATAAAGCCAGTCTGCAGAAAAAAATATGTCACAAGGCTGACCCATTTTGATTTGTGTGTAAAGTCCACCTGAGGGACCATAATTTGGTACTACCTTTGCACCAGTTTTTTTCTCAAAAATGGCGATAATTTCATCCATTGGTTTTTTAAGTCCTGCTGCTACATAAAGCTTAAGTTTCTGTCCTTTAAAAACTGCACTTTCGCTCTTTGGAGCCCCCTTAAGATCCTTATAAGCATAAACGTATCCAAAATTAAAAAACATTAGTAACACAAAAATCAAAAGCACCCAAATTTTTCTTTTCATTTTGACACCTCCTCATTATATTTAATTTTATATAACGCTGTACCTAAAAAATTAATCTAAATTTCAAAATTTTTAATTTGCTCTGAAAGAAATTTCTTAAAATTTTCATGAATTTTCCAGAATTGTTCGATCGCCTTTTCAGCGGTCTCAGTAATCCTTGTTCCTCCACCCCCTTTGCCTCCAACTTGAGTTTCAACAAGAGGTTTTTTTGCCTGTCTATTCATTGAAGCAATAAGTCTCCATGCCTGTCTGTATGACATATTTAGAGCTTTGGCTGCCTTTGAAATTGAGCCATACTGCTTGATTTTTTCAAGTAAAGCTATTCTTCCATAACCCAAAAATGTTCCCTCACTCCCTTCAATCCATATTTTACCTTTAAGTGTATACTCTCCATGTTTCTCACTATCTACAATGCAAAACTGGTGCGGATCTTTTAATGGTTTCCTTCCTTTTTTCTTCATAATATGGCAATATATAACAAAACATAACGATTTGTCAAGAACTATCAAGAAAAAGTTTTACCTGAAATTACTAATAAGCAGTTTATCCCACTTACGAAGTGGGATAAGGTAAAATAATTATAAAATAAAATTTAATTAAATTTATAAAATAGGTCTTGACTTTTTATTTTTTTTTAAATAATCTAAGTGGTATAAAGTGGAATAAAGTGGAATAAAATGTTTAGAGGTAAGTTCAAGCATACTCTTGATGAAAAAGGAAGATTTAGCTTACCTGCTAAATTTAGAGAAGTCTTAAGAGTTAAATATGGAAGTGAAAATTTAGTAGTTACCAATTATCCAGACTGTTTGGTTGCCTATCCTTTAGAAGAATGGCAAAAGATAGAAAATAAATTATTATCCCTTCCTTGGGACATTCCAGAAGTAAGACAATATGTAAGATATTTTTTAGGCGCTGCTGAAGAATATCAACCCGATAAACAAGGGAGAATCCTTCTTTCTCAATCCTTAAGAGAAGAAATAAAATTGGAAAGAGAAGTAATTCTTTTAGGAATGCTAACCCATTTTGAAATTTGGAATCCTAAGTATCTGGAATCTAAATTTAAAGAAACTAAAGAAAACTTTAGTAAGGTTATGCAAATTATAAATCCTTATCTTACAGGAGTAAAAAATTTATCACCATGAGCCTGTATTATTAAAAGAAGTATTGGAGTGGCTAAATGTGAAGGAAAATAAAATTTATGTAGATGGAACTGTTGGATTAGGAGGGCATAGTTCTGCAATTTTAGAAGCTTCCAAACCATCAGGTATTTTATATGGCTTTGAATGGAATGAGGATTCCTTTAAAATAGCTCAAGAAAGACTAAAAAAATATGGAGAAAGAGTAAAACTTTTTAATAAAAATTTCGTTTTTATAAAAGAGATTCTTCAAAAAGAAGGTGTTTTAGCAGATGGAATCCTTTTAGACCTTGGAATTTCATCCTTTCTTTTAGAAGGAAGTAAAAGAGGATTTTCCTTTCAAAAAGATGAACCATTGGATATGAGAATAAATCTTTCTATAAATCTTACCGCTAAGGATATTTTAAATAATTATGATTTTGTAAGTTTAAGCAATGTTTTTAAAAAAGGAGAAGTTCCTAAGGCAGATAAGTTTGCCAAATTTATTTGTGAAAAAAGAAAGAAAAAACCCTTCGAAACAACACAAGATTTAGTAAAAGCAATAAAAGAATTTTATAAAACTTCTAAAAAAGATTTATTAGCAGTTATTTTTCAAAGTTTAAGAATAGAAGTTAATAAAGAGCTTGAAAACTTAGAAATTGCTCTTCAAAAACTTCCAGATGTTTTAAAATCCTCTGGAAGAATTGTAGTTATCTCTTTTCACTCTTTAGAAGATAGAATTGTAAAGACTTCTTTTAAAAATGATCCCAGAATTAAGGTTCTTACTAAAAAACCTATTACTCCTTCGGAAGAAGAAATAAAAAGAAATCCGAGAGCAAGAAGTGCAAAAATGAGGGTAGGGGAAAAAATATGAATAACAAAGCTATGATTTACAGACCAACTATAGAGTATAACTATAAAAATAAAAAGGATAGAAACAAAGAAGAAGCTATTTCTTTAAAGGAATGGATAAAAGAATTTGTAACTGATATTGTGATTTTTTTCCTTGGAATCTTGGTTTTTGTTTTAAGTATAGCTAATGCTTATAATACTTATCTTCTTATAAAACTAAAAGTAGAAAAAGTTTCTTTACTTAAAGAAAATCAAGCTTTAAAAAGAGAATATCAATTTTTAACCTCAAGGGATGTTGTCTTAAGAAAGGCAAAAACTCTTGGACTTTATCCACCCCAAAAAGAAGATATACTTAGGTTAGAGTAAATGGGAAAAAAGCAAAATTTTTTGTTATTTTTAAGTATCCTTTCAGTTTTAGTAGTTTTAATGGTTAATTTTTCAGCAGAAAGAGTAACTGGAAAACCTACTGAATATAGAGTTAAAAGAGGCTACATTTTTGATAGAAACTTAAATCCTCTTGCTATATTCTTAGAAAATTATAAAGCCTATTATTTACTTAAAAATGATAATCTTTTCAGTTCCCCAGATATTAAACTTCTTAAAAAATATTTAGGTTCTACTATAAATTTATCTAAAAAAGGGGTTGTTCTTCTCTCAGAAGATCTTAGCTTGGAAGAGGTTGAAAATTTGAAAAAAGAAAAAAATGTAATAATTGAAAAAACTTACAAGAGAAAAGTTTTACAACCTTATTTAAAATCTCTCATAGGAGAAACTTTTAATGAATATGGAGTTTCAGGATTAGAAAAAATTTTTGATGAACACCTAAGTATGGGGAATCCTCTTATTTTGTCTATTGATTTAAATTTAGAAAAAAGGGTTTACAATATTATTAGTAGATTAAATCTTTTATCCTTTGGGATAGCTATTTTTGATCTTAAAACTGGTGAATTGCTTTGTTATTTAGAAAGTGAAAATTTAAGACCTTTTGGTAGTTATTATCCTTTAAACTTATTTAACATTCCACCATCTGAAATAAAAGATTTTAAATGGGTTTTAGGAGAAAATTTAGCACTTAAAGAAAAAGATACTATAAAAATAAATATTTGGCATATTGCTAAATGGTATATGGATAAAGTTTGCAATAAACCTGTTGAGCCTACTGTTTTGCTTAGAGAGACAAAAATTTGTGAACCAAAATCGGAAATCTTTAAAGATAAGGAATACATTTATAATTTAGGTAATAGTTTTGTTACAGTTGCCTTTAAGGAAGATAAAATGGCTCTTTCTTTGTTTGTTTTTGATCCCCAAGAAAAAGATTTACTAAATAAAAATAAAACAACAATAAATTATTTAATTTCTATGTTATGAAACCTTTAGGAGAACTTATTAAAAATTTAGAAATTATAAAGGCTTATTATGGAAGCCAACCTATAGAAAATTTTGCACCATATAAATATTTAAAAATAAGGGGAATTTCTGAAAATTCTAAAGAGATTGAAGATGGATTTATCTTTGTTGCAAGAAAGGGAACTAATTTTAATGGAGAAGCTTTTATAGAAGAGGCTATTAATAATGGAGCTTTGATAATTATTAGAGAAAGTGATATTAATTCTAAGGAGACTTACCCAGGAACTATTCAGATTCAAGTTAAAGATATTAAAAAAGCCTTATCTACCCTTTCTTTGAATTTTTTTGAAAATCCTCAAGAAAAAATATTTTTAATTGGTGTTACAGGAACAAATGGAAAAACTTCAGTAAGTTATTTCACTAAAAACATTTTAAATTTTTTAGGTGTTAAATGTGGATATATAGGAACTCTTTTTTACGAAACAGATAGAATTATTCCTGCCCTTGAAACTACACCTTCCATTTTAAAAATTTCCAGTCTATTAAAAGAAATGGTAGATAAAAATTTTAAAGCTTGTGTAATTGAAGTTTCCTCACATGCTTTACATCAAGATAGACTTTTGGGGCTTTTCTTTGACATAGCAGCTTTTACTAATCTTTCAAGAGATCATTTAGATTATCATAAAGATATGGAAGATTATTATCAAGCAAAGAAAAAACTTTTTAAAGAATATTTAAAAGAAAATTCTAAAATAGTTATTTCCTTAGAAAGCGAATATGGTAAAAGATTAGCTGAAGAATTAAAAGATTTTTCTCCGCTTTTAGTTAACAATGAAGAAATTAAAAGTGAAATATTAAGGAAAAAAAACAAATTAAGCCTTAAGATTAAAATTAAAGACAAAGAATATGAAATTTCAACACAACTTTTAGGAGATTATCAAGCTAAAAATCTGACCACCACTTTAGGAATTCTTTTAGCTATGGGATATAAAATTGAAGACCTCTTAGAACCCATTAAAAAACTTAAAAATCCTGTTGGAAGACTGGAATTGGTAACTGAATATAAAGGTGCTAAAATATTCGTAGATTATGCACATACACCAGAGGCATTAGCTGAAGCTTTAAAAAGTTTAAGTTCGATTAAAGAAAATAGATTAATTGTGCTTTTTGGTTGTGGTGGAAATAGAGACAAAGGTAAAAGACCTCTTATGGGTAAGGTCGCAAGTATGCTTGCTGATGGAATAATTTTAACTTCAGATAATCCAAGATTTGAAGATCCATTAAAAATTATTGAAGATATTGAAAAAGGTATTAATTCGTCAAAGCCTTATAAAATTATTCCTGACAGAAGATCTGCTTTAGAATTTGCTATTAAAAATTTACAAGAGGGGGATGTTCTTTTAGTTGCCGGGAAGGGGCACGAAACTTATCAAGAGATAGAAGGTAAAAGATATCCTTTTTCTGATCAGGAAGAAATTTTGAAAATTATAAGTACCTTAGACTTAAAATGAATGTAGAAATTAATCTATCTACAGAAGACATAATAAAAGCTACTTCAGGTATCCTTATAAATGGAGATATGGGGATATGGTTTAAAGGAATTTCAACAGATACAAGGGTTATTAAACCAGGTTATCTTTTCTTTGCTTTAAAAGGTGAAAAATTTGATGGGCATGAATTTTACAAAGATGCTATAGAAAAAGGTGCTAAGGGTTTAGTCATTTCTCGTTTTCCAAAAGGGTTCAAAATTGAGGAAATTCCTAAAACCATTTCTATAATTTTGGTAAAGGATACTCTTAAAGCTTTAGGAGATTTGGCAAGTTTCTGGAGAGGTAAACTTAATTCTATTTTTGTAGCTATAACAGGTTCATGTGGAAAAACCACTACCAAAGAATTAAGCTATAATATAATTTCTAAGTTTTTCAAAACTTCTAAAAACCAAGCTAATTATAATAATTTAATAGGTGTACCTCTTACACTTCTCTCTATAAAAGAAGATACAGAAGTAGTTATACTTGAACTTGGAACTAATCAAAAAGGAGAAATAGAAAGGCTTTCTCAGATTGTAAAACCTCATATTTCAGTTATAACCTCCATTTATCCTGCCCATTTAGAGGGATTAAATTCTATTGAAGGCGTTTTAGAAGAAAAAATAAGTTTATTTAAAAATACCTATAAAGATGGGATTCTTATTTATAATTTTGATCAAGAAATTTTAAGAAAAAGGGTAGAACCCTTTTCACAAAATAAGCTCTCTTTTGGATTTGATGAAAATGCAGATTTATCTATAAAAAATTTAGTTTTTTCTGAAAACAAAATACAAGGTGAAATAATTTTTAAAAAAAGCTCTTATCCTTTGGAGATAGAAAATATAGGAAAATACAATCTTTTAAATCTTTTAGCAAGTCTTTGTGTAGCTATTTCCTTAAAACTTGATTTAAAAGAAATTGTTCCTTTAGTAGGAAAAGAAATTCCTCTTTATAAAAGATTTAAAATTTTTGAGAAAGAAAACTTTCTCGTTATAGATGATACTTACAATGCTAATCCTGGCTCTGTTAAAGCAGCTTTAGAATTTTTAAAAGAAATTTCAAAAGACTACGAAAAAAAGATAGTTATTTTAGGAGATATGAAAGAATTGGGAAAAGACTCAGAGAAATTTCATAAAGAAATAGGGAGTCTTGTGGCTAAGGTTGCTGATTTCGCTATCTTTATAGGTGAGATGGCAAAAAGTTATAAAGAGGGTTTTAAAAGAGAAACCCAAAATAAAAATTGTGAAATTTTTAATAGTGTTGAAGAATTTTTAGAAAAAATTCCCTTTAAGAAATTTAAAGAAGAAAAGGCGAAAACAAATATTTTAGTAAAGGGTTCAAGAGCTCTAAGAATGGAAAGGGTAGTAGAAAAGCTATATGAGGAGCTAAATTAATGCTTTATCACCTTCTTTATTCTTTAAAAGATATCTCTATTATATTTAATGTTTTTAAATATATAACCTTTAGAATGATTTGTGGAGCTTTGACTGCCTTTATCTTGGTGTACATTTTTATGCCCTATTTTATAAGATTTATGAAACAAAAACAATTTGGACAGATTGTAAGAGAAGAGGGCCCCTCTCATCATAAAGCTAAAACAGGTACCCCTACCATGGGAGGTGTCATTATAGTTACCTCTATTATGATTTCTGCTCTTTTGTGGTGTAATCTTACCAATTATTTAATTTGGATAGTTTTATTTGTTCTTTTAAGCTTTGGATTTGTAGGGTTTTTAGATGATTTTTTAAAAATAAAAAGAAAAAAAAATTTGGGATTAAGGGCAAGGGAGAAATTTTTAGCTCAAATTATAATAGTAAGCATATTTTATTTAGTTTTATTTAAATTTTTAAATTTCTCTACAACCCTTAATTTTCCTTTTTTTAAAAAATTAATTATTGATATTGGTATCCTTTATTTAATTTTTAGCATGTTGGTAATAATTGGTAGTTCCAATGCTATGAATTTAACTGATGGACTTGATGGACTTGCTATAGTGCCTTTCATAGTGGTTGCTGGAGTTTATAGTATTTTAAGCTATGTAGCTGGGCATATAAAATTTTCGAGTTATTTATACCTTCCCTATGTACCTAATGCTGGAGAATTAGCTATTTTATGTGCTATTTTGGTGGGAGCTGGATTAGGGTTTTTGTGGTATAATTCTCATCCTGCTGAAATTTTCATGGGAGATGTAGGTTCTCTTGCTTTAGGAGCAACCTTAGGAGCTATTGCTATAATAATAAAACAAGAATTTCTTTTGGTCATAGCTGGAGGTTTATTTGTCCTTGAGGCATTATCAGTTATATTACAAGTTGCCTATTTTAAAATTACTAAGGGAAAAAGAATTTTTAAGATGGCTCCTTTACATCATCATTTTGAGCTAAAGGGTTGGCCAGAAAATAAAGTAGTAGTTAGATTTTGGATTGTATCTATAATTTTTGGACTTATAGCTTTAAGTACTTTAAAGATAAGGTAGAACCTATGGAATTAAAAAGTAAAAGGGTAGTAGTTTTAGGTTTTGGAAAAAGTGGAAAAGCAGTAACTAAGCTTCTTTTAAAAGAAGGAGCTGAGGTTATAGTTTCTGAGGTAAGAAAATTAGAAGAGTTTCCTTCAGAAATTTTAGAATCTTTTAGAGCACAGGGAGTTTATTTTGAATTAGGGGGACACAAAAAGAATACTCTCCTTTCAGCAGATCTTATTATAACAAGTCCCGGGGTTCCAAGAGAAATATATAAAGATTGTCTTAAAAAGGATATACCAGTGTTGAGTGAGCTTGAAATTGCTTGGCAATTTTTAAAAAATAAAGAAGAAACTATTGCTATAACTGGTACTAATGGGAAAACAACAACTACTGCTATGGTTTCAGAACTTCTTAAACTTTCGGGATACAAAGTTTTTACAGGTGGAAATTACGGAATTCCTTTATCTGAACTTGTAGTTTCAAATGTTTTGGTAGATAAGATCGTGCTTGAGGTTTCAAGTTTCCAATTAGAAAATATTTATACCTTTTCTCCTAAGGTAGGAATCCTTTTAAATATTAGTCCTGATCATTTAGAAAGATATAATTCCTATGAAGAATATGCCTACTATAAATATAGACTTTTTGAATTTCAAAAAGAAGATAACTATGCCATTTTGCCTTTTAATGAACCTTGGTTTGAAAGGTTTGGTAAATTAATAAAAAGTAGAATTCTCTTTTTTGATGAAAAAGAAAATGAGAAAGCTACAGCTTATCTCAAATTAAGTAATATTTCCTCTGAAGACCTCTTTATTATCAATCTGGGGAATAAGGAATTTTATTCCTTTTCTGGTTTTAAACTTCTTGGAATTCATAACAAAATAAATTTTATGGTAGCAAGTTTAGGAGCAAGGCTTCTTTCTGCAACTAAAGAAAGTATAGAAAGATTAATAAAAGAATTTAGAGGCTTTCCTCATAGACTTGAATATATAGGAGAATTTGGAGGGGTTTATTTTATAAATGATTCTAAAGCAACTAATGTTGATGCAACTTTACAAGCCTTAAAAAGCCTTCCAGGACCTATAATCCTTATTCTTGGAGGAAAACACAAAGGTGCTTCCTATGCTCCTTTAATCTCTTATATAAAAGAAAAGGTAAGAATTTTGATTTTAATGGGTGAATCTCGTTTTATTATGGCTGAAGAATTAAATGGAATTACTGAAACATACTTAAGTGAAACCTTAAGTTCTGCAACCCTTTTAGCTATAAAATTTGCTAAACCAGGAGATACAGTGCTTCTTTCTCCCGCCTGTTCAAGTTTTGATCAATTTAATGATTATAAAGAAAGGGGAGAAGTTTTTAGAAAAATAGTTTTAGAAGTAGCTCCCTTTTATTTTAAAGAAAAGAAAGAGGTGATACTCCATTGAAGTGGCTTATTGTTGCTGGTGGAACAGGAGGGCATATAATCCCTGGAGTGGCTATTGCTCAAGAATTATTAAAAATGCAAAGAGAAATAGCTTTTGTTTCTGGCACAAGGAAAATAGAAGAAGTAATTTTAAGAAATAAGCCCTTTAAAGTTTATAGATTAGATGTAGAAGGTTTTATAGGAAGATCCTTAAAAGATAAAATAAGAGCCTTTATAAAAATGATTAAAGCTACGGGATCTGCATATAAGCTTATCAAGGATTTTAATCCCCATATTATTTTTGCTACAGGAGGTTATATTTCCTTTCCAGTTGTGGTAGCAGGAAAACTTAAAAACAAAAAAATTGGGCTTCATGAGCAAAATATAGAACCAGGATTAGCCAACAAAATTCTAAGCTATATGGTAGATAAGATTTTTGTAAGTATAGAAGAAAGCAAAAAATATTTTACTGAGAAAAAAGTAGTCTTTTCAGGAAACCCTGTAAGAGAAGACTTATTAAATTTGAAACCAAGAGAACATTCTGGAAAAGGTTTATTAATTTTAGGGGGTAGCTTAGGAGCAAGGTTTATAAATGAGCTATCTTTAAAGATAGTGCCTATACTTTTGGATGAATATAAGAACCTCTTAATTATTCATCAAACCGGTTTAGATGACTTTGAAAGAATTAAAGAAGAATATAAAAATTTGATAAAAGAAGAAAATAAATCCCGTTTAAAGGTTTTTCCTTTTATAGAAGATATGAGCTGGGTTTATGGTCAAGTTGATTTGTTCTTAGGAAGATGTGGAGCAACCACTCTTGCTGAACTTTTTGCAGTTGGACTTCCTGCTATTTTTATTCCTTTTCCTTATGCTACAAAGAATCATCAAGAAAAAAATGCAAAAATTCTTGAAGAAAAAGGCGGAGCAATTTTAATAAGACAAAAGGAGGCTACTCCTGAAAGAGTTTTAAAAGAGATAAAATCTTTACTTGAGAATGAAGAAAAATTGAAAAAAATGTCTCAAATTATGAAAAGTTTTTTTGTTAAAGATTCAAGGAAAATAATTATAGAAGAGATGGAGGGGTTAGTGAAAAATGTCTCATAAGAAGAAAATTCACTTTATCGGTATTGGTGGAGTTGGAATGAGTGGTCTTGCCTTAATAATGCATTCCTTAGGATATGAGGTAGATGGGTGTGACATTGCAAAAAGCAAATATACAAAATTATTAGAAAAAAGAGGAATTAAGGTATATTATCAACACTCCCCTTCTCATTTAGATTCAGTTGATATTGTGGTTTATTCTTCAGCTATTTCTCAAGATAATCCTGAACTTTTAAAAGCAAAAGAGTTAGGAATATGGGTAATTCCAAGAGCTCAGATGTTATCAGAGGTAATGAATCTTTATCCTAAAAATATTGTGGTAGCAGGATCACATGGTAAAACAACCACAACTTCTATGATTGCTGAAATCTTAATTAAACTTGGGAAAAATCCTACTGTAGTAGTGGGAGGAATAATAAATAATTTTAAAACTCATTCCCTTCTTGGTGAGAGAGAATTTTTAGTTGCTGAAGCAGATGAAAGTGATGGTTCCTTTCTTTGTTATAATCCCTATATAGAAGTTATTACAAATATTGATAAAGAGCATCTTGATTTTTATGCAGATTTTAACGCAATTAAAAAAGCTTTTATAAATTTTATAAAAAGATGTTCTCCAGAAGGAAAAGTAATTTTGTGTGGAGATGATCTTGGGGTGAAGGAAATTTTAAAAGAAATTTCAGGTCCATTTTTACTTTATGGATTTTCCAAGGAAAACCATCTTGTAGGGAAAATTGTTGAAGATTCTGCCTATCCAAAAGTTGAAGTTTACTATTTAGATAAACCTCTTTCCTCTTTTAAACTTTCTGTTCCAGGAAAACATAATGCTTTGAATGCTTTAGCAGCCATAGGAGTTTCTCTAATACTGAACCTTCCCATTTCTGAAGTAATAAAGATATTAGAAAATTTTAAAGGTGTTGAAAGAAGACTTGATTTTAAAGGTATTTGGAGGGGAGCAATTTTATTGGATGATTATGCCCATCATCCTACAGAAATTAAAGCCACCCTTTCTACGATTAAAGAAGTTTATCCAAATAAAAAACTGGTGCTTGTCTTTCAACCTCATCGTTATACCAGAATGAAAGCTTTATGGGATGAATTTTTGCTTGTTTTAAAAGAACCTGAAATATTAATTTTAACTGATATTTATCCTGCCAGTGAAAAACCAATTCCTGGAATTTCTGGTTTTATCTTTTTTGAAAGTATTAAAAACATAAGGACTCCTAATCCTACCTTTTATGGAGAAACTTTCGAAGAAATTTTTGCACTCCTTGAAAAAATAGCAGGAGAAAATCAAATAATTTTAACTATGGGAGCAGGGAATATTTATAAATTGCATAAAATGCTTCTTGAACAAGAAAATGAAGAAAGATCAAAAAATGTGGTTTAAAGAATTAGACGAAGGATTAAGGAAATTAAATGTGTTTTTTAAAATTGATGAACCTTTAGCTCCTTATACAAGTATTAAAGTTGGTGGTCCCTGTAGAAGAATGATTTTTCCAGAGAAAGAAGAATATTTATTAGCTATTTTAAAATTTCTTGAAGAAAAAGAAATTCCCTTTTTTATACTTGGTGGAGGGAGTAAACTTCTTGTATCTGATGAGGGGTTTGACGGAGTAGTGATTAATCTCAGTAAGTTTAGAGGAATACAAATAGTTAAAGAAAGCAAAGAAAATATCATTTTAGAAATACTTGCAGGTACAAGGATTAATGAAATTATAGGAATGGGAATAAAGGAGGGATTTGGAGGCATTGAATTTTTGGGAGGCATTCCTGCAACTTTGGGTGGGGCTATAAAAATGAATGCAGGAGCCTTTGGAAATACTATTTCTCAACTGGTAAAAAGCATAAAAATCTTTAAAAATAGAAAGATAAAAACTATTGAAGCTAAAGAAGATCTTTGGGAATATAGAAAATTTAAAGAAGATGGCATAGTTATTAGTGCAGAGCTTGAATTAAAGAAAATGGAAAAGGGTAAAATAATAAATCTTCTTAAAAAGTATTTAGAGAAAAGAAAAGAAAGTCAGCCTCTTTTTGAAAAAACCTTTGGTTCTGTTTTTAAAAATCCTCCCTCTCTTTATGCTGGTGCATTAATAGAAGCTTGTAATTTAAAGGGTTATCAGATAGGATCAGCCAAAATTTCTGAAAAACATGCCAATTTTATAGTTAACCTCGGAAATGCAAAGGCTTCAGAAATTTTACAACTTATGAAATTAGTTCAAGAAAAAGTATTTTTAAAATTTGGAATAAAACTTGAGCCGGAGGTAAATTTTTTAGGATGTTCTCTTCAATAAAAAATTTAGTTAAAAATAAGTATTTTTGGATCATTTTAAGTATAATTTCCACATTTGCTGGAATTGTATATTTACTCTATTTTACAGATCTTTTTGTGTTAAAAGAAATCAAGGTATTAAACAATAAAAAAGTTACAGAAAGAGAAATTATAGAATTAACTGGTTTGAAAGGTGGGGAGAGGCTTTTTTCTATTCCTATAAATAAAATAAAAGAAAGAATCCTTCTTAATCCTAAGATTGAGGAGGTTGTTATAGTTAGACATCTTCCCTGTGCACTTGAAATAAAAATAAAAGAAAAAGAGCCTCTTGCAATTATTACCCAAAATAATAGAGGCTATCTTATAGATAAAAAGGGAGTTATTATAGAGCCAATCTTACCTGAAGATTATCAATTTTATCCGGTTGTGGAAATTAAAAACGAAGAATTTAAAGAAAAATTTTTAAATTTTTTAGTTTGGTTAAAAAATCAAAAAAATTATTTACCAGTTTATGAGAATTTAGCTACAGTTACTTTAGAAGAAGATAAACTTATTTTTGTTACTAAAAATGGTATAAAAATCTATTTTCCTCTTATTTCTGAAAAAGATTGGACCTATTTTTACAAAAATTTAGACAAAATAATGGCTTATTTATATGAAAAAGAATTGGTTGAAAAAGTAGAACTTATAAGATTTGATTATCCATTAGGTTCGGCATTAATAAAATTTAGAGGTTAGTTTATGGGGAAAGAGAAGGGTATTTTAGTTGTTGATGTGGGTACTACCAAAATATGCGCACTTATTGGTGAAGAAAAGGAAGAAAAATTATGGGTTACAGGAATGGGATTGGCTCCTTCAAAGGGTCTTAAAAAAGGAGCCATAATAAATATAGATGAAGCTACTCAAAGTATTAAAAATGCTATAGAAAAAGCTCAAACTCAAGCAAAGGTTCCTATAGAAAATATTTATGTAAGTATTGCTGGAAGTCATATAAAAACGATTTTTAGTTCAGGTGTGGTTGCTTTAAAAGAAAAAATAGTAACGCCTTCTGAGGTTGAAGAAGTACTTTATTCTGCGCAAACAATAGAACTCCCTCAAGATAGAGTGATTTTACATGTTATTCCCCAAGAATTTATAGTTGATCAAACAAGAGGGATACTCCAACCTATAGGGATGTCAGGGGTGAGGCTTGAGGCTCATGTTCAGCTAATTACATGTAATAGGTCTAATCTTCAAAATTTATTAAGATGTTTTGAAAATTTAAATTTAGAAGTAGATGGGGTTATTTTTCAAGGATTAGCTTCAGGAGAAGGAGTTTTAACTCCTGAAGAAAAGGAATTAGGCGTTGTCCTTATCGATTTTGGTGGAGGGACAACTGATGTAGTGATTTATTGGGATAATGTTTTAAGGTTTGTCTTTTCTCTTCCTGTTGGAGGGGAGCTTCTCACTAATGATTTGGCTATAGGATTAAGAACCTCAAGGAAAGAGGCAGAGAAGATAAAAATTGAACATGGAGTTTGTGTAAAAGAATTAGTAGATGAAGAAGAATTTGTTGAGGTCCTTGGAATAGGAAATCGTCCTTCAAGAAAAATAAGTAAGAAAATTCTTGCAGAAATACTGGAATTGAGAATAAAAGAACTTTTTGAATTAATTGAAAAAGAATTGCGTGAAAAGGTATTTGCGAGTGAAGAAATCTTAGATATTAAATCAAAATTAGGAAGTGGGGTAGTAATAACTGGTGGGTCAGCACTTCTTCCTGGAATGATTTATTTAACTGAACAATTATTAGACTTACCAGCAAGAGTTGGTTATCCTTTGCAACTTCCAGGGCTTTCAGAAGAAATTTATCATCCTCAATTTGCTACCTCAGTAGGTATGCTTTGGTATGTGTACAATTTAAAAGAAAAAGTAAAAGAAGAAAAAAAAGAGGGAATTATTGAAAAGATAAGAAAAAGTTTATTTAAATTTATAAAGGGGGGATAAAATAATGGGTATTTCTTTTGAACTATTAGATGAAGAAACTAAGGTGCAACCTAATATAAAGGTAATAGGTGTTGGAGGTGCAGGAGGAAATGCAGTAGCTAACATGATAAAAAACAAATTACAGGGAGTGGAATTTATAGTAGCAAATACAGATTTTAAAGTCTTAGAGCTAAATCCAGCCCCTCTTAAAATACAATTAGGTAAAAAATTAACTAAAGGTTTAGGTGCTGGTGGAAAGCCTGAAATTGGTAGACAGGCAGCTGAAGAAAGTGAAAAGGAAATAAGAGATGTGTTAAAGGATGCTGATATGGTTTTTATCACAGCAGGAATGGGAGGGGGAACAGGAACAGGGGCAGCTCCTGTAATAGCAAATATTTGTAAAGATTTAGGTATTTTGACTGTAGCTGTAGTCACTAAACCTTTTTCTTTTGAAGGTAAATTTAGAATGAAAGTGGCAGAACAGGGATTAGAAGAATTAAAAAAATATGTAGATACCCTTATTACTATCCCCAATGATAAACTTCTTACTTTAGGTTCACCTCAAGAAAGACTTGCAGATATGTTTAAAAAAGCAGATGATGTATTATATTATGCAGTAAGAGGAATTTCTGATTTAATTTTTTCTCCTGGATATATAAATCTTGATTTTGCGGATGTTAAAGCATTAATGGTAGAAAGTGGAGGAACAGCTTTGATGGGTATGGGAGAAGCAAAGGGTGAAGGAAGAGCTGAAATAGCAACCCAAATGGCTATTTATAGTCCGCTTTTAGAAGATATTTCTATTTCAGGAGCTAAAGGGCTGTTGCTTAACATAAGTGTTCATCCTGATACTTTGACTATTCATGAAACACAGGTAATTACAGGGACAATTGCTAAAGAGTTGCATCCAGATGCTAAAGTTTATTGGGGAGTTGTTTTTGACGAAAATCTGGATGATTCTTTGAGAGTTACTGTAATAGCTACAGGACTTGAAAAATCTGAAGAAAAAAAAGAAAAGGAAAAAGTTATATCTATGGATGAAAGTTTAAAGAAAAAAAGTGAAAAGCAAAAACAAAGTAGTTTTAATATTTTCGATGAGGAAATTTTAGATATACCAACTTTTTTAAGAAGAAACGCTGATTAAAGGGGGTGGTTATATGATTGAAATTGCCACCTTTGAAGACCCTGTAAAAAAACAGCCTTTAAAATTGGCGCTTTTTAAAATTGATGAAGTAGTAAGACCTCCTTTCCAAAGAGATATTTCAGAAAGTTTGAAAAAACACTTAGAAATGGCAATAGAAAAACTTGGATTTTTAACCCCTATAGTAGTTGTACCTAAGGATGGTAAATATTATGTAATTGATGGTTTACATAGACTTGAGGCTATGAGAGATCTTGGAGCAAGAGAAATACTTGGAATTGTTGTTGATGAAAGTCTTTATCATTACATCCTTGAATTCAATACTGAAAAACCACCTAATGTTAAAGAAAAATCTAAACAGGCTTATAGACTATATCAGGATTTATTAAAAGAAGATCCTAATATGATTGAAGAAGACCTATTTACCTATTTTAAAGACCCAGTATTTATTACTTTCGGATTTGCTATAGAAGAATTTGATCCTAAATTTCCTGCTAGTTTTTATGAAAGTTTTGTCTCTAAAATTGATAACTTTTTAGCTATGCCCTTAAGTTCAGCTGCTGAAGAAAGAAGAAGAAGAGCTTCCGCTTTGATAGATTTAAACAGAATTGTAAATGAAAAATATGCTGAATTTGGATGGGAAAATGCACTAATGAAAGGAGAAATAGTAAGAAAGGCAGTACAAAAAGCATATGGTGTTAGAGTAAGAACTATTGAAGAAGAATTCTATGCTGCAGTAGAAAGAGTAAAAGAAGCCTGTCAGAGCTTGACTGCAGAAGATTTTGGAGAAGAGACAGTCTAATGGATGCTACCTATAAACCTATTTTAAGATATGTAGATGTTATTCCAGCCAAACACGAAGGAAAACCTGTATTCTTATTAAGAGATCCTGTAGGTATAATTGAAGAAATTGTTGTTGTTCCTCAAAATGTAGTCTTTTTGCTACCTTTAATGGATGGCAAACATGATCTCAGAGATCTTCAAGTTGAAGCCACAAAAAGATTTGGAGAAATTGTGCCTTTAGAAGAAATAATTAAGATTGTTAATTTTCTTGATGAAAAAGGATTTTTATGGAGTAAGAACTTTGAAGAAATAAAAAGTAAAGCCTATGAAAAATGGCTATCTTTACCTTTAAGACCCATGGCTCATGCTAACCAAGCCTATCCTCTCTCAGCTTCAGAAGCTAAGTTTTTTATAGAGGATATTTTAAAGTTATGTAATCCTGATTCTTCAAAACCTCCTAAAATTTTAATTGCTCCACATATTGATATAAGGGCTGGTGCAAAAGCCTTTGCAGAAAGTTATAGCAGATTTAAAATACCTTCTGGTTCAAGAGTAATTATTTTAGGTGTAGGACACCATTTAGATCTTCCTTGGTCTGTCCTTACTAAAGATGTAGCAACTCCATTTGGAGTAGTTAAAAACGATAGAGGAGGTTTATTATATCTTAGTAATTCTAAAAAAATTGAACTATTTCCTAATCATATAGCTCATAAACTGGAGCATTCTATTGAATTTCAGGTTCTCTTTTTACATCATTTGCTAAAGGATGAATTTGTTGTCCTACCTTTTTTAATAGGACCTCTGATAGTCTTTTTTGAAGAAAAAACTAAAGAATTATTAGAAAAGTTTATAGAAGCACTATCTGAATTGATAGATGATAGAACTTATATCGTTTTAGGAATAGATTTTTGTCATTTAGGTCTAAGATATGGAGATCCCTTTGAAGTCTCAGAGACTCATATAAAGAAAATATTAGAAACAGATAAAAGATTATTAGAACTTACCTTTAATGGAAATTCTGAAGAATTTTTAAATGAAACTAAAAAACTTGCTCCTTTTAAAATATGTGGTCTTTCCTGTCTCTATTTATTAAATTTACTTTTAAACAAAGCAAATATTAAAGGAGAATACCAAATTTTTTATCAAGAAGCTATTCCCTTTGGTCAAGGTTCTGTAGTTTCTGTAGTTTCAGCAGGATATCATTTTTAAATTGTCAAAAAGTTTTTTTATTTTTTCTGGGTCTTTTTTTCCTGGATATAGCTCTACCCCACTTGCTATATCAATTGCGTAAGGAGAAACCTCTTTTATTGCAAATAAAACGTTATCAGGGTTTATTCCACCAGCTAAAAAAACTTTATACCCTAAAGAAACTACTTTTTTTGCTATATCCCAATTAAAAGTCCTCCCAGTTCCACCTGGTAGTCCTTTTATATAAGTGTCAAGTAATATAGCATAAGCATTTTTCCAAAGGGACAATTCTTTAAAATCAAAGAGATTATCCTTTATTTTGAAAACTTTTATTATTCTTTCTAATCCTATCTTTTTTCCAAATTGAGGTGTTTCCTCTCCATGAAGTTGAATTAGGTCTGCTCCTAAATCAAGGGCATTTTTAACCTCTTCATAAGAGGGATTTACAAAAACAACTACTTTTTTAGCTTTTTTTACTAAAAAAAGGAGCTTTTTTAACTTATCACTTACATATCTCGGAGATTTTGGATACATAATAAAACCCATATAGTCTAATGGAAAATCATTTAAAAACATAATATCCTCTTCTTCCTTAAGCCCGCAAATTTTAATTTTAACCATTTAATTTTATGATTTTCTATCAAAATAGATATTTTTTCCTTTTACACTCAAAGGTATACCTATTATTATCTGACCAGGCAAGAGATTTAGTTTTTTAGCTGCAACTCCTATGGTATACATTACTCTATTATCAATGCATAAATCCTTAGCTTTAGCAACTGCAGAACCTATAGCTATTCCCATATCCAAAAGTTTCATTGCACAGACAGGACCATCTAAATCTAAATTTGGTTTAGGTTGTTTTAAAATAGTATCACAACTAAAACCGCAAGCTCCACAGTTTAGACCTAAGGGTTTTGAAAAATTAACAGAAATTAGAATTATAGCTTCAGAATTTCTTACATTATCAGCATCCCTTTTGAAAAATTTAAAGGCAGATCCTTTTTCTTCTGCTATCCTTTCCATCTCTTGAGCAAGTTTTTCCTTTTCTTCATTTTCAGTTATAAGCCCAAAAATAAGATCATCTATGCCTTTTGCTTTTGGAGCAGTTCTTGCTGCAACTAAGATTTCTTTAGCTAAGGATTCTACAACCTCCTTTTCAGGGTTTATCTTCATATTCCCCTCCTTCAATCTGTTTTTGCTCTATATGAGATTTTTTCTTTGCTTTTCTTATTTCTAATTGATATTTGATAATTTGCCCAAGGGATAAAATTATTCCTGAAAGCAACCCTAAAATAAAACTAATAAATATTACTAAAGCAAGAGGAATATTCTCTAAAATAACTCCCGGAAATAGATGAATATTGACTTTAGGTTCCACATTAAAAATTACAAAAAATACTATAAAAAGAATAATAATGATCCATAAGATCAGTCTAATAAACATATTTTTTTCCTCCTCAAAATTTTTAAATAATTAGTAGCAAACAAAAAGTTACTCCTAAAAAGTTTTTAGAAGAAATAATAAAAACTTAGCATAAAACGATTAACCACCCCATCATCTCCATCCTCTTTTCTATAATCTGTAATAGCACGTAGATATTCCAGTCCTACTCCAAATTCAGATACAAATTTATACAAGAAATGTGCATAGTACATTTGTTGTTGTAGTCTTGCTCCTTTAACTCCTTTCAAATCTGAATTGAGCGGATTATCTATTCCCCATCCAACCCAAGTTTGAAGTTTAGGTACAGGGTTAAATCCAAGTTCTACCCATCCCCCAATAGCATGAACAGGAGTAATAGAGATTATTTTATCCTCGTTTTTATCAAAATTACTTAAAGTGGTAGCGTATACATATTTCTTTTCACTATTATCCCAATACTTAATTCTTGCTGTTTGATCTATACCTGCAGTATAATAACCTCCCAATCCTTGTCCATACCAAAATTCTCCAGATAAAGTAGGATTATATTTTTTAAAAAAAGGTATAGGTAAACTCAATTCTAAACCTGTAGAAAAACTTGTTGTTTTCTTATCTCCGCTTAAGGTTTTATAATCTTCTTTATATTCCTGTCCTGAATAGTGTCCAAATAAGGCAAATAGAGCAGGTTTTTCAAAAAGTTTGGTATGATAAGCTATTCTTGCCTCAAGACCAGGATACCCAAAATCCACATCAGGTTCATAATCCATAAAAGAAGCTAACCCACTATTTAATTTCCCAAAATTAAAAGGTTTATCAAGAGCAACCTGAACCTTTAAGAGATCATCATCAAACAGTTTAAAGTTTTTGGTAAGTCTAATTTGAGTTAATCTATAAGCTAAATTACCCATATAGGATCCAGCTGGGAAGTTTGAAAGGTGAGGATAAAGTTGAGCTATTGTCATCCAGTCATGCCCTGCTCTTAATTCCCAAGAATTTTTTAAAATTTCAAGATAGGCAAGTCGAGCTCTTAAAGGTGCATGTTGAGGGTTCCAAGGCTTGTAATCAGCACTATTACTTTGGGTATAAAAATCCATTTCAAATTTCCCTTTGATAGTAAAATTTTCATTATAAGGTTTAGTTAGATCAAAACCAAATCTACTATGCCTAAATGTAATGGTTGAAGTAGAATCATGTCCTCCTTGTTTTTTTGGTAAAGTCCAGAGTAAATAAACTGTACCTACAGAAGTTGAATCTTGCCAGATTAAATCGCCTTTAATAAATCCATAAAAATCAACCTTTGATTTTCCTGCTCCATAAGCCCCTTTAGAAAAAAATCCAGAAGAAATGCCACTTTCTTCCTTTTTTGTATTTTTAGCAATTTCAGTTTTAACTTCTTTAATTTCTTTTTCTTGTTGACTTTTGAGCCTTTCAATTTCTTTCTTTAAATATTGATTTTCCTGCTTTAATTCTTGCACTTCATTCATTAATTGTTGCAAAAGCTTATACACTTCTTCATCTGTTACTGAAAAACTTAAAGAGGGTAAAGAGAGAAGACCACAAGTCAATAAAAAAAATTTCCATCTCTTCATATTTCACCTCCTTTTTTTATTTTTTCAGTTCTTTCAAAAGTTCTTTTACTCTTTCTAAAGGAACTATATATTTTCTTCTACAGAAATTACAGGTTACTTCTATAGGTTCTTTTTTTTCTATAAACTCTTCTAATTCCTTTTCTCCTAAAGCAATAAGCATATTTTCTACCCTTTTTTGACTACAGGTACATTTATATTTCAATTTTCGTTTTTCAAGAATTTTTATATTTGGGAAAAGCATAGCCAAAATTTCTTCTGGAGTTTTTCCTTGAGATAAAAGGGTAGTGATAGGCGGAAAATTTCTTAATTTCTCCTCAAGTTCTGCAATTTCCTCATCTTTTGCTTCAGGTAATTTTTGAATTAAAAAACCTCCTGCTGCAAGGATTTTTCCATCAGTTCCTACAAGTACTCCCAGAGAGACTGCTGAGGGAATTTGTTCTGATACTGTAAGATAATAGGCAAGATCTTCTGCAATTTCTCCAGAGATTAATTTGGTTGAACTTTGATAAACTTCTTTTAGTCCTAAATCTTTAACTACAGAAATAAAACCATTTTTACCTACTGCTTCGCCAACAGGCAATTTTTTATCTTTAATTTCTAAATATACATTAGGATTTCTTACTGTACCTCTTAATTCTCCTTTATAATTTCCTTCAGCTAATATTTCTCCTAAGGGTCCACCTCCACTTATTTGAAGAAGCATTTTTCCAGTTTTAAGATCTGCCGAAAGAAGAGCAATTCCTGCAAGAGCTCTTCCAAGAGCTGCTGAAGCAATGGGACTTAATCCTTGAAGTTTTCTTGCAGTTTCGACTATATCTTTACATTCAACAGCAAAGATTCTAAAATTTTTATCAACAGGGATTGCTTTTATTACGTAAGCCATCTTTAAAATTCCTTAGTTCCTGCATTATCCTTATAGCTGATCTTGGGTCTATTAGATTAGCAGTTCCTACTTGAAAAGCCTTTGCTCCACAAAGTAAATATTCTAAAGCATCCTTTCCAGATATTATTCCTCCACATCCTATAACAGGAATTTTTACTTTATTTGCTATTTCATATACTAAACGTAAAGTAAGAGGTTTTATAGCTGGACCTGATAAACCACCTTGTAGAATTTTAAAAGGTTTTATACTTATTACAGCTAAAGCTGGATAAGTATTAGCAACAACTAAAGCATCTGCAAAACATTTTTCACATATTTCAGCTATTTCAAAAACTGGACCTACAGGAGAAAGTTTTACTGCTAAAAATTTCCCCCAAACCCTTCTTACTTCTTTTATTAATTCTGAAACCGATTTTGGATCACGGGAAAAATAAAGTCCACCTTTTTCAACATTGGGGCATGAAATATTGAGTTCTATCCCATCTACTTTTTCTTCTTTTAATTCAGAAGCAAGCTCCACAAAATCCTCTATTCTTTCTCCATAAAGATTTACAATAACAGGAACTCCATAATTTATAATTTTAGGAAGATAATTTTTTTTAAATTCTTTTATGCCTGGATTTTCAATTCCTATAGAATTTATAAGTCCACAGGGAGTTTCAAAAAGTCTTGGAGGTGGATTCCCTTTTCTTTCTTTAATAGAAATACCTTTAGTTACCAAAGCACCAATATTTTTTTTGATTTCTTCAGAGGCAAAGAATTTATCTAAATTTTCTCCCAAGCCCCAAGTACCAGAAGCAAGCATTAATGGTGTTTTAAGTTTTAGATTTTTTATTTTAACTGAAAAATCCAATATCTATCTCCTCTGCTAAAAAAGTTGGACCATCTATACAAAGATGTAAGTAATTTCTTTCTTTTGAGGGAATAACACATCCCATACAAAAACCTACTCCACAGGCTAAAAAGGTTTCCATAACCAAATAGGTTTTTACCTTGTATTTTTCTCCCAGTTCTTTTATTTTTTTAAGCATCAACTTTGGACCACAGGCTAAAATTATTTTTGGTTTTTCTCTAAGCTCCCTTTCTACTAAATCTGTAATAAATCCCTTATATCCTTTTGATCCATCATCTGTAGATATCTCTACAGATATACCAAAACTTTTTAAAAAAGAAAGTCTTACTAATTCATCTTTTGTTTTTGCTCCATAAAAAATTTTTTCAGGGGGATAAAAACTTCTTTTTTTGATAGCTTTTTGTAAAAGGAATCCAAATCCAGCAATTCCTATTCCTCCAGCACAAATTATATAATTTTTTAGTTTTGGGAAAGGCTTTCCTAAAGGACCTAAAAATTCAAGAGTTTCTCCTTTTTTAATTTCACTTAAAGCTTTTGTCCCTTTTCCTACTACCTGATAGAGAATATAAACTACATTTTTATCTACTGCATGAATACTAAAGGGTCTTGGAATGAGAGGATCCATTCTCTCATTAATTTTTATTTTTAAAAATTGTCCAGGATTAAAACTTTTCAAAATTTCCTTTGATACCTCAATTCCCAATAAATATATGTTTTTTGCTTCCCTTTTATTTAAAACAACTTTTCCTTTATACATAACTAAAAAATTTCCTTTAAGAAACTTAAAGCCTCATAATTTTTAAAATCAGATCTCAGTTTTTGCAGAAGCTCTCTAAAAGTGAATTCATCTTTTACAGGTATTCTATATAAATTGCCCACCCATTTTCTTAAATCTTTTTCTTCGGGTAAGATGGGAAGTTCATCTACATCAACTGTATTTAAAAGATAATCTGGAATTTCTTCTACTAATCCCTTTTTGTATTGATAAAGAAATTTTAATAAATCAAAAATATTTCCGTAAAGACCTCCAAGATCTATATTTTCAACAAGTTGTAAAGCTATTGTACTTATTTGAAAAAGAAAAGGCGGAAGTTCAGCAAATCCCTTTTCACAAGATATAGTAGATGCAGTAAGACGACACATTAGAGGTCTTCTTTCATAAATTTTGCATAATTTCTCTTCAGTTAAAAAGGGGCAAGGCTCTAAAGATTCAGGGATTTCCTCTATGTGGGGCTCTGAACCCTCTTTATAGGAGAGTAAAATTTGATTATGAGTAAGTTTAGGACGAAGATAATTCTCTATTTGAAAAAGCTTTTCCAAGTCTTTTTCTGAAAGGATATCAAGTATATAATAAGCCTCAATTGAAGTCGCAAAAACCTTTTGAGTACAACAAAGACTACATCCTGGTTTACAAGCAAGAGGATAGGCTTTATAGGTGGTCTCTACATAATCATATAAAATTTTTAAAAGCTGCATTTTTTCAGGTATGGCAAAATCTAAAACTATATTAATTTTACTTACTCCTTAAAAGGGTTTTTAAAAATTTTTCAAAAAACAGATAAGTTTCTTCAGGTCCTAAAATTTTACAAATTATTATAAAAATTATAGCCCCTAAGGGAATGCTCAAAATAATTTTAAATATTTTTTCAAAAATAAATATATTTAGAATCTCTAATATTCCAATTAAACTTAAGCTTGCAAGGATTAAAGTTAGAAGACTTCTTAATGTGAACTTAAAATCCAAAACCCCCAATTTATAAATAGCCATAGCAAGTAAAAACAAAGATTGGAAAACAAGAGACAAACTTGTTCCTAATGCTACACCATTTATCCCTAATTTTTTGATAGTTAAAAGAATAACTACTACATTTGTAATTACTGCTATTATGCTTCCAAAGGCAGGGATGATAGTTTTACCTAAGGAATAAAATAGGGGAACTGCTGTTTTTGAAAGTCCATAAAAAGGAAGCCCCAAAGAAAGAATTTGTAAAATTTGAGAAGTTTTTGAGGTATCATAAAATGTAAATTTTCCTCTCTCAAAAAGGACTCCTATTAAAGGGTGTGAGAGCATAAAAAGACCTATAGCAGAAGGTATAGATAAACTTAAAGAAACAATAAGGGCTCTGGAAAAGGTGTCTTTAGCCATTGTAAAATCTTTTCTTGCAATCTGGCGAGAAAGTTCTGGTAAAAGTGCTTGAGAAAGACCTACTCCAAAAAGTCCGAGGGGCACATACATAATTCTGAAAGCATAAGAATACCAAGAAACAGCCCCTTCTCCGCAGGAGGTAGCAAAAAAGGTATTGATAAATATATTTATCTGAACTACAGATAGTCCTAAAATAATAGGAAACATAAGTCTTAGAACTTCTTTAAAATACTCATTTTTAAAATCTGGAGAAAAGGAAAAAGAAAAACCCTTATTTTTGACTAAGGGATATTGAAAAATAATTTGAAACAATCCCCCAAGGGTAACCCCAATTGCCATAGCATAAATTGGATCTATAGCCATATTCATTAAAAAATAATAGCCTATAATCCCTATTATAATAGAAACTAAATTAAAAAGTCCTGAAGATAAAGCAGGAAGAAAAAATATTCTAAAAGAATTTAGCATACCTGCTAAAATGGATGCTAAGCTTATAAATAAAAGAAAAGGCATCATTATTTGAGTAAGTCTTGTAGTAAGGATAAACTTATAAAGATCTTTTTTAAATTCTGGGGCAATAATTGAGACTATGAAATTTGCAAAAATTATTCCTAAGAGCACTATGATTATAAGGATGACTAAAAAGTTTGAAATGAGAATCTGAGCTATTTTAAAGCTTTTTTCTACTCCTTCTTTTTCAAGTCCGGAGCTAAAAATTTTTACAAAAGCTGAACCAAGAGCACCCTCTGCAAAAAGATCTCTTAAGAGATTGGGAATTCGATAACCTACTACGAAGGCATCCATGCTTTTTCCTGCTCCAAAAAAATAAGCAAACACTTGCTCTCTTATAAGTCCAAGAATTCTACTTATGAAAACTGCAATGGTTACTGAAGTAGCTGAATGGGTTATGCTCTCAATTTTTTTCATTATCACTCTTGGCAAAAAGATTAATAGATTTATTATATTAACATATCTAACTTTTTAACCAACCTTTCAATTGGGAGGAAAATTTATGCCTATTAGTACTATTGAAGAGGCTTTAGAGGATATTAAAAAAGGGAGAATGATTATTGTTGTTGATGATGAAGATAGAGAAAATGAAGGAGATTTAGTATTGCCAGCAGAAAAAGTAACTCCTGAAGCAATAAATTTTATGGCAAAGTATGGAAGAGGTCTTATATGTTTGGCTATAACTCCTGAAATAGCAGAAAGATTAGAACTTCCTTTACAACCAAGAAGAGGAATTGATCCTTTTGGAACAGCTTTTACAGTCTCTATAGATGCTAAACATGGTATTACTACAGGTATTTCAGCTTATGATAGAGCTTATACTATTAAGCTTGTAATTGATGAAAATAGTAAGCCTCAAGATTTTATAACTCCTGGACATGTTTTTCCGATTATAGCAAGAAAGGGAGGGGTTCTTGTTAGAGCAGGTCATACAGAGGCAGCGGTTGATCTTGCCCGTCTTGCTGGCTTAAAACCAGCAGGTGTAATTTGTGAAATTATGAAAGATGATGGAACTATGGCTCGCCTCCCAGATTTGGAAAAGTTTGCAGAAGAACATAATTTAAAAATTATCACTATAAGAGATCTCATAGCCTATAGAATTAAAAAAGAAAGCTTAGTAAAAAGAGAAGTGGAAACCTATCTTCCTACTCAATACGGAATGTTTAAGCTTGTTGCCTATTCAAATTTTATTGATAACGCAACTCATATAGCTTTAGTAATGGGAGAAATAGATGAAAATCCTGTATTGGTAAGGGTGCATTCCGAATGCTTAACAGGAGATGTTTTTGGTTCCTTAAGATGTGATTGTGGAGCTCAGTTAAAGAAAGCTATGGAATTAATTTCTAAAGAAGGTAAAGGTGTGCTTCTTTATCTTAGACAAGAAGGAAGAGGTATTGGGCTTTTGAATAAACTTAAAGCTTATAAATTACAAGAAGAAGGTAAAGATACAGTTGAAGCTAATTTAGCCCTTGGTTTTAAACCTGATTTAAGAGATTATGGAATTGGTGCACAAATATTAAGGGATTTAGGAGTAAGACAGATGAGACTTATGACAAATAATCCAAGAAAAATTGTAGGTCTTGAAGGTTACGGTATAAAAGTAGTAGAAAGAGTTCCTCTTGAGATACCACCAAGACCTGAAAATTATAATTATTTAAAAGCTAAAAAAGAAAAATTAGGACATATTATAAGTTGCTTAAAATAGCAAAATCTTGACAAAAGACAAAAATATTGTATTTTTAATATTCAGTTGCCGGGGTAGCTCAGTTGGTAGAGCAGCGGACTGAAAATCCGCGTGTCCCTGGTTCGATTCCGGGCCCCGGCACCTCCATTAAATTTTTTCTTTTACTTAAAGGTAATTATTTTCTATTTTTAAGTTTAATTTTCTTTCTAATTTTTATAAATATCCCTTTTCTTTGGGCTGAGTTTGAACATTGCCTTCCTTCCAGAGAAATACTTATACTTGTTACCTATGCAAAAATTTACGAAAATAAGGGAAAATTTGAAGAAGCTTTAGAATATTACAAGGAAGCACTTTCCATAAGTCAGGAAATAAAAGATAAAAGATGGGAATCCTTTATTCTTACTAATATGGCAAAAATTTATGAACAAAAAGAGGATTTAAATAAAGCCCTTGAATATTATACAGAAGCTTTAAAGACATCAATTGATGAAAAAGACAAAGCGCTTATTAATAGTTATATTGGTGAAATTTATATTAAAAAAGAGGATTATCCAGAAGGAATTGAATATTTGAAAAAGGGAATTGAAATTGGTGAAAAAATAAAAGATCCTCAATCAACTGGTATATGCATGATTAAACTTGGGAAAGTATATTTAAATTTAAAAAATTTCCCAGAGGCTGAAGTGTATTTAAAGGAGGGATTAAAAAGAATTTTAGAAACAGATGAGGATATTTGGAAAGCTACTGCTTATGAAAATCTCGGGGTTTTATATTTAAATCTTGAAAATAAGGAACTTGCTAAAGAATATTTTGTAAAATCCTATAAACTCTACAGATCTATCGGTGCCAAATCTAAAGCCAAAGAACTGTTTTCTTTAATTCAAAATCTTTAAAAAATAAAGGTTATTACTTTTGAACTTTAGTATTTAGTAAGATTTAAAATTGTCGGAGATCTTTGTAACTGGTCTTTAAATTTAGCCAAGTGAGAACTATAAGAAGAAATTGTATTTTTAGACTTTCCTGAAAAGGCAAGCTTAGAAAGGGAACTATTAATTGCTCTTTCTAATTCCTCTTTCATATACATACTTATCTTTTAAAAGAAATTAAAAGAAATTTAAAATATAGTATTTTATGAAAGCAATTAAAAATTTAATTCGAAATGGATCATTTTTTAATGCTAATTTAAAATATTTAAGAGCAGACTTTTTCTGATTATCAAGAATATAATTTTTTCCGCATTTGAAATAAAAATTTGCTAAAGCTTTTTTATCCTTTTTAAAATCATCCATATGTTTTTCTAAAATGTATTCTAATGCACGTGCACGAATAACACCTTTTTGTTTATTTACACTATTTGGAGTGTCATGGGAAATATACAGAGGTTCATTTATAAATTTAAACTTGTATTTCTTTGATAATCTAATCGCTAATTCCCAATCTTCCATTATTGGTAATTTTTCATCGAATAGTCCAACATTAAAAAGTGCATTTTTTCTTACTAACATTGAAGGGGTATCAACAAAATTCCTTTTGAGTAAAGAATTAAGAATATCTCCCTCTTTTGGATAAATATTTTTTGAAGGTCCATATCTTTTTGCACCTGCACCAATAATTTTATAAGATCCTGAATATAATACAACAGCATAATCTTCTGGCAAAGTTTGTAATAAATTAACTTGTCTTTCAAGTTTGTCAGAAAACCATTCTACATCATCATCTATAAAAGCTATAAGTTCTCCTTTTGCTAAGTTTATTCCGACATTTCTAGCCCCTGCTGGTCCTTTATTTTCATTGTTTCTAAAATATTTTACTCTCGGATCTTTACATGCAATATTTGTAATAATCTCTTTTGTATTATCAGTTGAACCGTCATCAATAACAATAACTTCAAAATTACGATAAGTTTGAGCCAGCACACTTTGAAGAGCTTTACTTACAATATGTGCTCTATTATAAGTAGGAAGGATTACACTAACTAAAGGTTGATTAGAGGTTTTGTTATTCATCATTTCTTTCTCCATTTCTTGGATTTACAAAAAGTATAGTTTCACTAATACCATTGCTAAAATGCCTTAAATAAAATTTTGCTTCAGGTAATAATCCATAGATAAATGTAGGAATAGTAATAATGTCATCTGGTTTATGATAAACTGAAATAGCCATCTTTGGTTTAAATTTTTTAATTGTTTCAACTGCACCTTTAAGAACATTAATTTCAACTCCTTCAACATCAAGTTTAATAAAATCGATACGCTCGATATTATTTTGAGTAACAAAAGAGTCAAGAATAATACATTCAATCTCTGTTCCTTCTTCACTTAAAATCGAACTTGAACCCGTACCCGTCATTTTAATTTTGGATATTCCGTTTTTATCTAAAAGTAATTTATTTACAGGAATAATTTTATCTTCAACTTTGTTTAATTTTATATTTTTAAGTAAGATTTCGAAATTCTGAATGTCTCCTTCAAAAGCATAAATCCTTCTTGCACCCTTTGAAAGAAACCAAAATGAAGTTTCTCCTTTAAATGCACCACCGTCAACAACAAAATCTCCTGAAGAAACTTCACATGCTCCTTTTAAGTTATACTGTTCAAACACCCACGAACCTATAACTTGTAATGGATTAGATAAAAATTTATAACCTCCCATCTTTATAAAACCATTAGGATATAATTTTTTGATGTTTCTTTTTTTATTTTTAAATTCTTCGCTAGAAATATTTGGCGGAAATATAAATTTTGCTATTTCACCCAAAAATGCATAAGCAATTCTAAATTGAATAAACCAATCAAATGTCAATCTTGATTCTTTGTCAGTGAATAAATTATAAACTTCGTCAAACTTTTCCGGGATCTTAAGAGCAAGTTGGAATGTTCCCACCGAGCTCCATTTGCCCATTTTGTTATATTTTTCAAATTTTTCAAAAGTAGTTTCCCGCATTAAAATGAAAGCCAAATTTTTCTAAAATTCGATTAACTATATGTTTTTTTCTGCTTGGTTTTTTCTTTGAATAAGAGATATTTTCGAGTTCTTTTATATATCTTTCATAATTAAATCTTTGAATTCTTTCAAAAGCTTCTTCAATTAATAAAAGAGTATGTGAATTTTTCATATCTCAATTTTATAATTTAGTTTAACTTATCAATTATAATTTATGTATATAAAAAATGCCAAGGTTTACTTTGAAAAATGCAAAAAATCTATCAAAATTAACTTAATGAAAGGTTTCTCGCTTTTTTATATTTTCTATTGCCTCATAAGCAATTTCTTTTATAAGAGGTGGTTCATCTTTTATTGCTTCTTCAATTTTTGATACAATTTTTGGAGTACCTATCAAACCCAATAAATAAAGAATATCCCCTTTGTCTCTTTCATCTTTAACGGTTTTTAAAGTTTCTATAAGATGGGACAAGATTTTAGCTTTATTTTTAATTTTTCCTCTTTCAGCCATCTCTTCTAATACATACATAGTCCCAATCTTTGTAAAAAGTTCTGGTGCTTTCAAAAGCTCAATAAGTGTATAAAGACACTTTTCCTCCTTTTCACAGAGTTCTATAACCCTTTCTGCCTGAGCTTGTTTAAGCAAATTTTTTAAAACTTCTTTATCATATAGAGTTTCCCCTGCCTTTTCTATAAAATTCAATAATCCCTCCTTAGCTTCATTTCCAACAAGAACAAAATCTTCATTTATTACCACTGTGGGAGAGGCAGTAACTTTATATTTTTGAGAGAGTTGGACAAAAAGGGTTGCATCAATAATAAATACTTTTATTAAATTCTGAACAATAGCTATTTGGTTTGCCTTATCTACCACAAAAGGACAAAAGGGGCAGAAAGGAGTAATGAAAATCTTAATTTCAACAGGATTTTTAATAGTTTTAATCCTTTCAACTTCTTCCTTATTTAAAAAACTTTCTCCCTTTGAAATGGCTTTTAGTGCATTTAAAAAGGGTTGCCTTTCTAATCCTTCGGGAATTGCCATATAATAAATCTGAACTTTTTCTTCCTTATCTGTTACCTTTAAAGCTGGATAGTCAGGAAGTTCTTCTTCTTTAATTTCTAAATTTAATGAGAAATGTCCTTTTAAATTATTTAAAAATTCTTCAAACTTTGAAAAAATTTGATTTGATTTTTCTTTTCTTATAAGAAAAAATTTCAAATTTTCTAAATTAATTTCCTTTAGATCCTTTTCACTAATCATTTTTAATCTCCCTTAAGATTTTCTTTATGAATTCAAGTTCTGGATTAAGCTCTAATGCTTTTTCTCCATAATATATAGCTTCTTCCCTTTTATTTAACTCCTTCAAACTTAAGCATAAATTAGCATAATCAATTGCACAAAAGGGATCAATTAAAATAGCCTTTTTAAAACATTCAACTGCTTTATCATAAGCTTTTAATTTAAAATAACAAGTTCCCATTAGATTAAATATCTGTTCAAGCTCAACATACTTAACTATTTCTTCACAGAGATTTATAGCTTTTTCATATAATCCAAGATTTTTATAAGTATGTCCAAGATAAATAACTATGGGTATTTTTTCCTCCAAAGGCAAATTAAAGTTTAATGCCTTTTCTAAATTTTCTTTTGCTTTCAAAAAGTTATTTTTTTGAAAAAAAGAAAAACCTAAATAAAAATAGGTATTATGATCAATTTTTGCTTTTTTTAAATACTTAATAGCTGAAGCATAATCACCAAGTTGAGCTTTACCTATACCTAAGTAATAATAAATTTCTTCTTTTTCATCTGAGGAGGCAAATTTTAAAGTTTCATAAAAATATTTTAAAGCCATTTCTATATTTTTGTTTTCAAATAAGTCAAGCGCCAATCTAAAATGAAGAGTTGCTAATTCTTGAGGATCTATTAGACCCAAAGGAGAAAATTTTTTTAATAATCTATAAAGACATTTATTACAAAGCTCTTCATGAATATAAGAGAGTTTCCTTTCATAAGCATAAATACAAGGGAAAATTTTTTCTTCTTCAAGAATCATCATAGGATTGCAGACTTTCCAATCTATTTTAGAAGATTGAATGTTTTCTAAAAGGTTTAATAAAATATTTTGATAACCAATAGAGAGAAGAGGGTCTTTATGAGAATTTATAAAAACCCTTTCCAAAGTATGGTTTTGTGTTTTTTTATCTAAAATTATACCAGGAGGGAAAAAATAGGTTTCTAAAAAATCTTTTAAATTTCTCGGTAAGGTAAATAAAAAAATTGGAAAGACCATAAGTCTTGGCAAAATCTGATGATTATAACCTTCTAAATAAAAGGGACTAACTAATTGGTAAACTCTTAAATAAAAGGACTCTAAGTTTTCTTTGTAAGGGTGAATAATATGCAAGCGAAGATATAAAAAAGGGTAGGTATTTAAAAACTTTATTAACTCCTTTAATAAATTAAAAAGGAGCTCGAAATATTTGAAATTATTTAAAAATACATATATATCGCTAAAAATATTTATTTCAGGAAGTTTAGAAACAAATTTATTAAAATCAAACTTTTTATTAAGTTTTATATATATTTCCATTAAGAAACAATCCTCCTTCCTTTATCAAGTGAATTTTTAATCCAAAGTGATTTTATAATTTCAATTTCCTTTCTATTCATTGTTTCAGTTTCATATCTATCCCCTATAGATATATAAGATGGTCTTTTTTCGGGAAAGGGTTTTATACCAAATCTTTTGTAATTTTCTGTAACTGGTGCACCAAAATAGAGTTGCATTTGCTGAGCATTAGAATTACCTTGAATTTTAATTCCATGCGATTTGACAAATTCTAAAGTTCTTAAAGCCTCTTCAAAAGTCTCTCCAGGTAAGGCATATTGGGAAAATACTTCCACTTCAATTCCATATTTTTGTGTCAAATAAATAGCTCTTTTTAATTGCTCAAGGGAAAGCCTTTTTCTTACTATCTTTAAAACTTTTTCAGAAGCAGATTCAAGTCCATAAGCAATGGTGTGAACTCCTGCCTTTTTCATTAACTTAAGCATCTCCTCATCTATTAAATCTGCTCTAGTTTCTAACCATATATTTACTTTAAGTCCTTCCTTTAAAATTCCTTCTAATATTTGATAGATTCTTTCCTTTTTAAATGAAAAATTAGGATCTGCAAACCAAATTCGATTTTTTCCCTTTTTAACTACCCATTTTATTTCTTCAAGCACCCTTTCAACAGAGTGAAATCTTATTTTATGTTTTGAAGCAACTGGAGTGTAACAGAAAATACAATCAAAAGGACATCCTCTTGAGGTTAAGAGAATAACTTCATCTATTTTTGAGTAATCAAATATCCCCATTAAATGAGGAGAAGGATATTTATCAAGTTCTTCATACCCTTCAATTCTTTCTGTCTCAACTATTTCTCCATTAATTTGATAGGTAACCCCTTTTATTCCATTAAAGGGATTGCCACTTTCAATAGCTTTAGCAATTTCTAAGAGAGTTAACTCACCTTCACTCCTACAAAGATAATCAATCATAGGCATATTTTTTAGCGCTAAACTTGGTATAAAAGTAATTTGCGGACCACCTAAGATTATTTTTATATTTTTATTTATTTCTTTAATGAATTTAGCAATTCCTAAAACATACAAAATATTTCTTTGATAAGTACTAAAACCTACCAATTGGGGAGAAAACTCTTTAATAACCTTTTCTAATTCCTTAATAGAATATTCTCCCTTTTGAGAAAGGTTAATGATTTTAACTTTAAAACCATGTTTTATGAGAAAAGCTGCAAGGTAGCCGAGAGAAATGGGAAGTGTGGGAGGTGAAAAGGGATTTACCTCAAAAAGGAGAATCCGCATTTTTAAAAATAATACCTCTAATTTAAAGGTTAGTCAAATTTACTTTAGATTTAAACCTTCTGAGTTTTGGCTTTTAATTAAATTAGATTAAAATTTTTAAAAAATGGCTAAAATAAAAGAAAGGATAACTTTTTCAGAGTCTCAAAAAATAGTTGAACAAATAGAAAAGATTTTAAAAAAGGAAAATATTAAATTTGGAATTTATGGTTCCTATATAAGAAAAGAAAACACTATAGGAGATATTGATATCTTAGTAAACGAAAGGGATTACGAAAAAACTAAAAATATTTTAAAAAATTTTCCCTTTTATGAAAGGCTTGAAATTTATTATTTACCTGAAGAATATAAAGATTCTTGGGAAAGTTTTGCTCTTTATCTTGTTGGTTCAGGAAAATTTAATGTATGGCTTCGCGGAATAGCAAAAAGAAAAAACTTTTTATTAAATCAATATGGGCTTTTTAATCGAGATACAGGAGAATTAATAACTACTAAAGAAAAAGAAATCTTTGAAATACTTGGTGTCAGATTTATCCCTTATGAAAAAAGAAAAGAAATTTATAAAAAGGAATGGAAAAATTACTTGATAAAATAAAAGTAAATAAAATTTTTATCTTGGAATTGCTTTTTATATTATTCATTTATGTATTTATTTTTTCTTTTTTTCGAAAATGTAAAAGAAGAACTTGGTAGGGAACAAAGATATAAAATTCGCGCCCGGCAGGACTCGAACCTGCAACCTTTGGATTCGTAGTCCAATGCTCTATCCGATTGAGCTACGGGCGCATCTTAAAATAGCTTAAAAATAATATAAAATATTTTTTAGTTTTAGCAAGGATAAAAGGAAATTTTATGAAAAGCCGAAAAATATATAAATTTTTTTCTAAATATAGAAATCTCTGGTCCATATTCATTTTATGGACTGTAGTTTTAGTATCTTCTGCAGTTCTAATTATAAGTGCTTTTTTTACTTATAAAAATACAAAAATAGCAGCAGAAAATGCTTTAAAAATGCAAGCTATGGGAATAGCTATAACTATTCAAAGTTTTTTACAATCCATAGAAATTGATGAATTAAAAGATGTGGATTATGGAATTTTTTCTGAAATAATACTTAATGAAAAATGGGAAGGAATCGCTTTCATAAGTCTTTATGATGAAAAAGGATACATTATTTTACATTCCAATCCAGAGCTTATAGGTAAAAAAATTGAACTTAAAAGATTTCCTTCTTATCCTTATTATTATTATCTAACCCTTGAAACCTTAGAAAAAGTTTTTGTAGGTGATTTTAAAATTAATTTTCCTCACGGAATTTATTATATTTTAAGAGTAGCTTTACATACTTATCCTGCTCAAGTAATAGTAAGGAAAGCTAAAATTTTTGCAGGAATAAAAATATTAGCTTCCTTTGGACTTATTTTGTTTGGAGTCTTAGGAACTTTAATTATTAGAAAAGTTGAAGAAATGCAAATAAAATTTAAAGAGTTAGAAAGTATATCTCTTATGACCAAAATTCTTGCTCATGAAATAAGAAATCCTCTTGGAAGTATCAAAGGATTTTCTCAATATTTAATGAATAAGGTAGAAGATAAATTGAAAGATCCTATTAAAATAATAATTAATGAAGCTTTAAGAATTGAAAGGCTTACAGATGAACTGCTTCTTTATACCAATCCTGTTAAAATTTATCTTACCGAATTTTCTTTAAAAGAATTGGTTGAAGAAATTTTGATGGGATTTAAAAATAATTATCCACAAATAATTTTTAAGCTAAATCTTAATCAAGAAATAAAGATAAAAAGTGATAAAGATAAGTTAAAAGAAATAGTTACCAATATTTTACAAAATGCAGTGGATGCAGTATTGGAGAGTTCTAAAAATCAGAAAAATATAGAATTAAATATAGAAAAAAAGGAGGACAAAATTAAATTTGAAATTATAGATAATGGTACAGGAATGGATGAAAAAACTTTACTTAAGGCAACAGAACCTTTCTTTTCTACAAAACCTAAAGGTTCTGGACTTGGTTTAGCAATAGTAGAAAAACTATGTGAAACCTTAAATATAAAGTTTAAGATAGAAAGCAAAAAAGGGGAAGGAACAAGAGCATGTCTAATTATTCCAGAATTGCTATAGTTGAAGATGATAACTCTTTTGCCCTATTTTTAAAAACTATTTTAGAAGAGGGAGGATATAAAGTAGAGATTTATGACGATCCAGAAATTGCCCTAAAGAAACTGCCTGACTTTAATCCTCAACTCGTTATCACAGATTTAAAGATGCCTAAAATGGATGGTATAGCCTTTTTAGAAAAAGCCAAAAATATTTTTCCAAATATTCCCTTTATAGTAATTACAGCGTATGGAACTATTCCCTCAGCAGTAGAAGCTATGAAAAAAGGAGCAGCTGATTATATAACTAAACCTTTATCAAGTCCAGAAGATTTTTTATTTTTAATTGAAAAATTATTATCTACTACTAAAAAAACCGAAATTATTGAAAAACCTTTTGAAATTCCTCCTTTTGAAATTTTATTTGCTGGAATTGAAGATATTTACGAAAAAATTTTACAAGTTGCTTCTACAGAAACAACAGTTATTCTTTATGGAGAGACAGGAACAGGAAAATCTGCTATTGCAAAAGCTATACATCTTTTAAGTGGAAGAAAGGGTAATTTTGTAGAAATAAATTGTGCAGCCATTCCTGAAACTCTTATAGAATCTGAACTTTTTGGATATGAAAAAGGAGCCTTTACAGGAGCAATTAAGTCTAAATCTGGAAAAATAGAAATGGCAAAAGATGGAACACTTTTTCTTGATGAAATAGCAGAAATGAATTTAACAATACAAGCAAAACTTTTAAGGGTTTTACAAGACAAAACTTTTGAAAGACTGGGAGGACTTACTCCTATAAAAACAAATGCAAGATTTATAGTAGCAACTAATAAAGATCTTTTAGAATTAGTAAAACAGGGTAAATTTAGAGAAGATCTTTATTTTAGAATTAACGTATTTCCTATAATTATTCCACCTTTAAGGGAAAGAAAAGAAGCTATTTTAAAAATTGCTGAATATATTATAAATAAGCTTTCCCAAAAAATGGGAAAGGAGCCTTTAAAATTAAGTAAAAAATCAAAAGAAATTTTAAAAAATTATCCCTGGCCTGGCAATATAAGAGAGCTCGAAAATATACTGGAGAGAAATTTAATTTTAGCAAAAGGAAAAGAGCTTGATATTGAATTAGAATTTATTGATATAAAAAGAGTTTATGAAGATAAAGAAATATCAGGAAGTTTAAAAGAAATGGAGAAAAAAGCAATTTTAGAGGCTTTGAAAAAGACAGGAGGTAATAAGAAAAAAGCAGCTGAATTACTTGGAATTTCCTTAAGAACTCTCTATTATAAAATTAAAGAATATAACCTAGAAGCCCTTTAATTTTTTCTTTTTCCACAAAGGTTTAAAATCTTTATCTCTAAAATGATAAACTTGGTTTTTATTTACAAGATATAAAGATTTAGTAAGAATAAAGATCTCTCCTTCCTCTGAAAAAAATTTAGAACCCTTTATAAATACTTCGTCTCCAGGTTCAATTCTAATGTTTTCTTCATTCACAAACCACAAAGGACCAACAACTACATTGTAAATTTTTCTTTCTCTTTCTACATCTAAAATTACAAGTTCATGCTTAGGCAAAACCCAAACTCTTTTAATTTTTCCCTTTATAAAAATTTCTGTGTTAGGATCGTATCTTTCAAAAAATTGGTAATGAAAAAGTTTGTCAGCTTTAACCGAAAAAGGAAAAAAGAAAAATAACCAAAAAGAAATTAAAAGAATCAAATATTTCATATCCTTTTAAATTATAACTAAAAATTTTTAGGAGCGGAAGTTTTTTCCGCTCCTAAATTTTTTTAAATTACCAACCACAAATTTGTCTTAATCTTAAGCCTCTTGGACCATAAGGCAAACCCATTTCGTAAGCCTTTTTATCAATCTCAAGCTTAGTTTTAATAAATTCTATTTCTTTTTTCTCAATTGTTGTCCAATCAGGTGGGGTTTTACTCCATAATCCACGAAGTTCATTTTTAATTTGCCACATTTTTTGCCATTGAGGACTTATTTCTTTACAAAATGCTTGAGCCTTTTGCGGATCTACTTGAGGCATGTTTTGACGCATCATCGGACCACGGTGAGGCTTAAATCTTGTTGGACCTTGTTGGGGTGTGGTTTCATTTTGAGCTAAAACAGTTCCAACAACTAAAACCCCCATAGTTCCTAAAATAGCTAAAGCTTTACTTAGTTTTTTAAACATCTTACACCTCCTCTAAATTTAAGTTTTTAAATATTTAAATCAAAAATCGTGCCTGAAATTTTTTTTTCGAATTTTAAAAAGATAAAAAGACCTAAAGATTTTTTAAACTTTATAAAAATTGCAATTTTATGCAGATTTTGCAAAAATTATAGTTTTAAAGTTTCCAAATATTCTCCCTTAAGAGAATGTTTACCAGCTTCTTTTATAAGAACCTTTACTAAAGCACCTTTTAAATCTAAACGAGGAGTATTAAAATTGACAATTACATTGGTTGTGGTCCTTCCCATTAACATATTTGGGTCTTTAGCACTTGGTCCTTCAACTAATACCTCTACCTCTTTTCCTACATAGGATTCATAAATTTCTTTAGTTATTTTAGCTTGAATCTGATGAACTATTTTAAGTCTTCTTTCTTTTTCCTCCTCTGGAATTTTATTTTCTAATTTCTGAGCGAGAGTAAAAGGTCTATCTGAATACTTAAAAGAAAAGATTTCATGATATCTTACTTTTTCAAGCATTTCCAGAGTTTCTTTAAAATCTTCTTCACTTTCTCCGGGGAAACCTACAATTATATCAGTAGTGATAGCAATATCAGGCACTGCATCTTTTAACTTCTCCACCTTTTCAAGATATTCTTCCTTTGTGTATTTTCTGTTCATTTTTTTGAGAATTTTATTTGAACCAGCTTGTAAAGGTAGATGAATATGTTTACATACTTTTGGATTTTCAGCTATAACCTTAATTAATTTATCAGAAAGATCTTTTGGATGACTTGTAGTAAATCTTATTCTCCAAAGATTTTCTATTTGAGAAATCATATTTAAAAGTTCAGGGAAATCAGGATAGTTCTTTTCTTTAATTCCATAGGAATTTACATTTTGTCCTAAAAGAGTAACCTCTCTAACTCCATTTTTAACTAACTCCTTAACCTCTTTAAGAATATCTTCAGGGTTTCTACTTATTTCTCTTCCTCTAACATAAGGGACAATACAATAGGAACAAAAATTGTCACAACCCTGCATTATTGTTACGTAAGCAGTAACTTTTTTATTTTCAAGAGAAAGTTTATTTTCTTTATCAAGTATTAATGGAGGTTTAAAGTCAGGTTTAAGCTCTGTAAAAACAACAGGTTTTTTATTTTTTTTGAGTGTTTCTAAAGCTTCTTTAATAAAATAAAATCCTTGTGTTCCTAAAACTAAATCTATATAAGGAAGTCGTTGAATTAATTTCTCGCCTTCTTGTTGAGCTACACAACCTGTAACTCCAATAATAAGATCTGGTTTCTTTTTTTTGAGGTATTTATATCTTCCTACTTCACTAAAAGCTTTAAATTGAGGTTTTTCTCTTACAGAACAGGTATTAATTAAAATTAAATCTGCTTCTTCAGGATTAGAAGTTGGCTCATATTCATCTGAGAGCAAAATATACATTTTCTCCGTATCATTTTCATTCATCTGGCAACCGAAAGTTTTTATATAAACTCTTTTTTTCATAGCAAAAATAAATATAATTCACTTAAAAACATTTTTCAAATTAAGGAGGATTGGCATGTTAATGGAAAATATTACTTCTAAAGAATTTGAAGAATTAAAAAAGGATACCAAAACAGTAATAATACCAATTGGATCTATCGAAGCTCACGGTCCTCATCTACCCTTAGCAACAGACCTTTATACAATATATGAAATCTGTAAACTTATAGCTAAAAAAATAAAAGTTCTTGTAGCTCCGCCTTTATATTATGGTTTATGTAGAAGTACAAAACCACTTCCTGGAACTTTAAGTCTAAAAGGTGAGGTTTTAAAAGCCCTTGTTTTTAATCTTCTTTCTGAATTTTATCGCAATGGTTTTAAAAATTTTTTTATTCTTTCCGGGCATGCTGGAGGTACACACATAGCTTATTTAGTGGATACTGCAGAAGCTTTTATTGAGTTGCATAAAGATACTAAAATTTTTGTAGCAGATATTTTTCAACTTTTAAAGCCAGTTTTAGAAGAATTAAATATTCCCGAGAGTGATTCTCATGCGGGAGAATGGGAAACATCCCTTGTATTTTATTTTAAGCCAGAACTTGTGAAAGAGGGAGCTTTTGAAGATTATCCTAAGTTTCCAAAATTTAGAATTGTTGAGGATAAAGAAAAATATTGGTCTTCTGGAATATGGGGGAATCCTTTAAAAGCTTCAGCAGAAAAAGGAAAAATTCTTGCAGAAAAATTAACAGAAATTTTAATTAAAGAAATTAAAACTTTGGAAGAGGAAGGAGTATGATTTTAATAGATGGATCTTATGGAGAAGGGGGAGGACAAATCTTGAGAACCTGTCTTTCTCTTTCAGTTGTTTTAGGAAAACCTTTTAAAATATTTAAAATAAGAGCAGGTAGACCCAAACCAGGACTTCAACCTCAACATCTTGCCTGTGTAAAAGCATGCGCTGAAATTTCAAAAGCAGAACTTGAAGGAGCAGAACTTAATTCTAAAGAGCTTATATTTATTCCTAAAGAAAAACCAACTAATAAAACATACTTTTTTGATATAAAAACCGCAGGCTCAACTTCTTTACTTTTTCAAACCCTACTTTACCCTTTAGCCTTATCAGAAGGGGGAGAATTAATTTTAAAAGGAGGAACCCATGTTCCTTTTAGCCCTTCTTTTCATTATTTAAAATATGTGTTTTTACCTATAGTAAATTTTTTAGGTTTAAAAGCTGAAATTTATTTAGAAAAAGCAGGGTTTTATCCAAAGGGAGGTGGTAAAATAAGAGCTAAAATTTTTCCTTGGAAAGAATTTAAATTACCAAATATAAGTAAAAAATTTGATCCAGATGAGATTTTTATAATAAGTCTTATTTCTGAAGATTTGCCTTCTCACATTTTAGAAAGACAAGCAATTTCAGCTAAGAAAAAACTTTTAACTGCTCAATTAAAATCACCAAAGGAAATATTTGAAAAAGTTAAAAGTGATTCTCCTGGGACTATGCTTTTTATTTATTCTATAGATAAAGATAAGATAAAAAGGGTTGGTTTTTTTGAACTTGGTAAAAAGGGATATCCCGCAGAAAAAGTAGGAGAAAATTCAGCTATTCAATTCTTGGAATTTTTAAAAACAGAAGCTCAATTTGAAGAACATCTTGGAGATCAAATTTTGCTTCCTTTAACTTTTGCTATAATAAAAAATCGTGAAAAAATTTTTATTTATAAAACTTCGAAAATTACTAAGCATCTTCTTACCCAAGCTTGGGTTATTCCTCAATTTATGAAAGAGATTAATATTGAGGTTTTAGGAAAAGAAGGGAATCCAGGTGAGGTTAAAATTAGCTTATTAAATTAAGGTTTTTTTATGAAAAAAGAGAAATTATATTTTTGGATTTTACTAATATGTGCAGGTTTTTTAATTTTTTGGAATTTAGGAGAGAGACCACTTTTCGGAGTAGAAGGGAGATGGGGGGAGGCTGCAAGAGAAATGGTACTTAGAGGATCTTGGTTTGTACCAACTATCAACTTTGAACCTCATGTAACTAAACCTTTAATACCTTTTTGGTTGATAAAACTCTCTGGAATGATTTTTCAAAAGTTTAATGAATTTACCGTAAGACTTCCAGGAGCTTTACTTGCCTTTTTAAGTTTATGGTGCTTTTATAAAGCTGTAACTAAGCTTTTTTCCTATCCTTGGAACCTTATTTCTACAGGGATTCTTCTTACTTCCTTAGGTTTTGTAGAATTTTCTCGTCTTGCTCAGTCTGAAATTTATCAACTTTTTGGAATAATAGTGAGTCTTACCTTTTATATTTATTTCAGAGATCAAAAAAGTTTCTTAGGGTATTTAGGTTTTTTTGCTGGTATGGTTTTTGGTGGACTATCAAAGGGCATTACTTCTTTTGCAGTACTTTTTATTCTTCCTCTAATTGATGCACTTATAGAAAAAAGATTTTATCATTTAAATTGGAAATCCATTATTACTGGAATTTTTGTCTTGGGATTTTATTTTCTTCCCTATTACTTAACTGCTTATGAGCTACGAAGTGAACTTCCTTTTTATCTTTGGTTTAAAGAAAACCTAAAGCAAGCAGTGGAGCCTTATGATAATCTTAGACCTTTTTATATTTATTTCTTATATTGGCCCTTATGGTTAGCTCCTTGGTCGTTTTTTTTATTTGGAGCTATATTAAAGTTTGCTAAAAAGCTTAAGCAAATTTCTAATGAAGAAAAGCTTTTTTTCTTAACTTCTCTTGCCATATTTTTGCTTTTTACTTTAGCTAAAGCAAGAAGAGGCTATTATATTCTACCTATTCTTCCTTTTTCAGCGATTTTAATTACCTATTATATGAAAAACCACTTAGATGAATTTTTACTTAAAGTTTATAACTTGATAAGCTTTATGTTGATGATTTTGACTTTAGGGCTTTTTTTAATTTTTCCTTATCTACAATTAAAGATTTCTCCTATAGTAACTGCAGTTTTGATTTTAAGTTTTTTCTTACAAATTTTAGTTTTTCTCTTTTTTAAGAAAGAAAGATTTTTTGGCTTTATTTTCCAGTTTTTAGTAGTTGAATGGTTGGTTTATGCTATGCTTATACCTTATTATTCTAAGAGTTCTGAAAAAGATGCAGGAGAATTTTTAGCTAAACTTTCTTATAAAATCCCTCAAGCTCTTATTTGTGAGATAAATAAGCCAGTCGCTAATGTTTATTTTTATGCTCAAATTTCAAAAAAAATTGAACCTTTTTCCGAGGATAAAAATTGCCAAATTCTTTTAGTTAGAAAAGATCTTACCCCAGAAATTAAAAGCCTTTTAGAAAGGGGATATCAATTTATAGAATTTAGGGAAGAAAAAGAACCTTCAAAAACTTATTACATTCTTTATAAAAGCCCCGGATAATCCCTTTGATATTGAGGTTTTATAAAGGAAAGAAAATTAAGGGAGGTAAAAATTGAAAGAAGAGGAAAAAGAGATATTAAGATATTTGAAATACTGTTGGGAGACAAATGTTTATTTAAGAAAATATCCTCTAAAAGACTGGGAAGATGCCTATTACAAAGGAAAGGTTTTATTTTTTAGTTGGAAAAATAAAAATTTCTTTAGACTCAATAAAGACTTTAAATTTTATCCCCTGGGGACTTTTTTTAATGAAAAAATTTTAGTTCTCGGCTATCCACATATCCCAAGAATTTATGTATTAAAAACTGGGCTTAAAAGATATCTTAAATATCCCTTTTATGCTGAAGAAAAAATTGAAGGATATAATGTTAGGTTAGTAAAGGTTGATGATGAAATCCTTGCTTTTACAAGAAGAGGATATGTATGTGCTTTTGCTACTGATAGATGGGAAGATTTTTTACCTGAGCTTCCAAGGTTTTTTGAGGAAAATCCTGATTTAGTAGTTTGTGCAGAAGTTGCAGGACCTGAAAATCCCTTTGTAAGTGAGTATCCATCTTATATAAAAGAGGATATTAATTTTTTTGTATTTGATTTTATGAAGAAAGGGGAAGGAGAATTTTTAAATGTATCTAAAAAATTAGAGCTTTTAAAAAAATATAGATTAAATTCTCCTGAAATACAAGGACCCTTTGATCCAGAGAAAGATTACCAAAAAATAAAAGAACTTCTCAAAAGGTATCATTTAGAAAAAAGAGAAGGTGTAGTTTTTAAACCAGATTATGAAGGAAATAGAGTTAAATATGTAACTCCCTTTTCTAATCTTGAGGATTTAAGGGTAGTTTTTCCCTATCTCGGAGAGATAGATCCCTATTTTGTATCTTTAAGATTGATAAGACTTGCACTAAATCTTTATGAGTTTGAAGAATTTAAAGAAGAAGTTTATAGTGTTTTAGGAAAAAATTTATTTGAAGAAACTTTAGAAAATTTTAAAACAGAAAGACTTTTGCAAGAAACTTTTAGAGTAAGATTTAAAAAGGAAAGTAATTTTCATGCTATGCTTGCACATTTTCGTATAGCTAAAGTGAGTATAGAAGTTAAAAAAACAGAATGGAAAAATGGATATTTTTGTGTAGAATTTTCTAAAATATATCCAAAGGCAACCCAATTTTGGAAGTCTAAATTAGAGGGGTGGGGAGAAATTGATTAATGAATTTTTCCCAGTGTTTTTAAATCTTAAAAATAAACTTTGTATTGTAATAGGTGGGGGGAAAGTTGCAGAAAGAAAGGTAGAAAATCTTCTTACATCTCAAGCAAAAGTAAAAGTAATTTCTCCAGAGGTAACTTTAAAACTTAAAAAATTAGCTGAAGAGGGAAAAATTGAATGGGAAAGAAGAGTATATAAAAAGGGAGACCTTCACTCAGCTTGGTTAGTGATTGCAGCAACAGATAATCCAGAAATACAAAAAGAAATATTTAAAGAAGCAGAAGAAAAACGTATTTTTTGTAATGTAGTTGATGTTCCTGAACTATGTAGTTTTATAGTACCTTCAACTATTAGAAGAGGTCTTTTAACTATTGCTATTTCTACCTCAGGAGTAAGTCCTGCTGTAGCGAGAAGATTAAGAGAAACTTTAGAAGAAATAATAGGAGAAGAGTATGTGCTTTATGTGGAGCTTATGAAAGATTTAAGAAAACAAATTCTAAATTTAAATCTTTCTTCAGAGGAAAAAGAAGAAAAACTTCAAAAACTTGCTTTAGCTCCTATTCCTCGCTATATCAAATATAGAGATTTTGAATTATTAAAAGTTTTAATTGAAAAAGAGGGGCTTACTTTTCCGACTGAGATTTTTGAGAAACATTTTCCCAATATTTTTTCCAAAGAAAACGAAAAGTAGGAGAAAAAATTTCAGGATTAGTTTGAAGAAGATTTTCTACTTTTTCAATAGTAAAAAATCCTCCCTCTTCAATTTCAAGAGGATTAGGTTTAGGTATTTTTTTAGTATATCCTACAAATAGAGAAATACACTGCATATTTGTTTCTTCTGAAGGAGGTAATTTTAAAACTTTTTTAAGTTTTACTTTAAGAGAAAGTTCTTCTCTTAATTCTCTTTGTGCTGAAATTAAAGCACCTTCTCCAGCTAATACATGTCCAGAAGCTGAAGAGGTCCAAAGACCAGGATTTTCATCTACAAGGGGGGATTTTTTTTGAAGATATATTTCTCCTTTTTCATTAAAAAGAAACACATGAACAATTTTATGAAAAAGCCCCTTTTTATGAATACTTTCCCTATTTAAGATACTAACAGGTTCACAATTTTTATCAACAATTTCTAAAATTTCTCTTTTTCTTCCCTCTGGGGTCTCCTTAGGCTTTCTTCCTCTTTTTTTGATTTTTTCGTGCATTTAATTTAAAAGATTAAATTAAAAGATTAAATTAAAAATTTGAATTTATTATTACCAAAAAATTTAAATTTGAAAAGATCTAATTATTTTTTATCACTAAATTTACTACTTCGTCCAAATGGGAAACAAAAATAAATTCTATTTGATCTCTTAAATCTTTAGGAATTTCTTCTAAATCTTTTTTATTTTTAAAGGGCAGAAGAACTTTTTTAATTCCCTTTCTTAAAGCAGCAAGACTTTTTTCCTTTATACCTCCTACAGGAAGTATGGCTCCTCTTAAAGTGATTTCACCTGTCATAGCATAATCTTTAGAGACTGGTTTTTTGGTTAAAGCTGAAATTAAGGCTACAGCAATAGTTACTCCAGCACTGGGACCATCTTTGGGTATAGCTCCAGAAGGAACATGAACATGTATATCATATTTAGTGTAAAATTTAGGATCAATATTAAATTCTTTGTATTTTGATCTTATATAGGATAAAGCTGCTTGTGCACTCTCTTTCATTATATCTCCTAATTGTCCTGTTAAAATAAGATTCCCTTTACCAGGCATAGTTACCGCCTCTACATAAAGAACTTCTCCTCCATAAGGAGTCCATGCAAGACCTGTTGCTACTCCTATTTCATCCTTTTCTTGTTTTAATTCTTCCACATATTCAGGAGGTCCAAGATATTTTACTAAATTTTCTTCTGTAATTTCAAAAGGACCCTTTTCACCTTCTGCCAATCTTCTAGTAATCTTTCTACAAATGGCAGCTAATTTTCTTTCTAACTCTCTTACTCCAGATTCAGAAGTATATTCTTCTATTATTTTTAAAATTACTTCGTCTGGAATAACTATATCCTTTTTAGTAAGACCATGTTCCTTTAAAAGTTTGGGTAAAAGATGTCTTTTTGCAATTTCAAGTTTTTCTTTAAAAGTATAGCCAGATATATATATAACTTCCATACGATCAAGAAGAACCTTAGGGATGGTTTCAGTCATATTTGCAGTTGCAATAAATAATACCTTAGAAAGATCAAAGGGGACATCTAAAAAATGATCAACAAACTCCTTATTTTGTTCAGGATCAAGAACTTCAAGTAATGCTGCAGCAGGATCTCCATGGAAATCAACACAAAGTTTGTCAATCTCATCAAGCATAAAGACAGGATTATTTGTTCCAGCTTGTTTTATACCTTGAATAATTCTTCCAGGTAAAGCCCCTACATAAGTTCTTCTGTGTCCTCTTATTTCAGCTTCATCTCTCACACCACCTAAGGATACCCTTACAAATTTTCTTCCTAAGGCAGTAGCTATAGATTTTCCAAGACTTGTTTTTCCAACACCAGGTGGTCCAACAAAACAGATAATAGCTCCCTTTGCTTTTGGATTTATCTTTTTTACTGCTAAAAATTCAAGAATTCTATCTTTCACTTTTTCAAGATTATAATGGTCTTTATCTAAAATTTTCTTTACATGTTTTAGATTTAAATTATCTTTGGTAGATTTGTTCCAAGGCAGTTCTATTAACCATTCTAAATAATTTCTTATAACTGCTGCCTCTGAGGAATCGGGATGCATAAATTCAAGACGTTTTAACTGTTTTAAAGCTTCTTTTTCAACATTCTTAGGCATTTTTGCTTTTTTGATTTTTTTTCTTAATTCTTCTATATCACTTTCTATATCTTCCAATTCTCCAAGTTCTCTCTTAATTGCTCTTAATTGTTCTCTTAAAAAGTATTCTCTTTGTGATCTACCTATTTCTTCTTGAGCTTCTGCTTGTATTTTATTTTGGAGAGTAGTTATCTCTATTTCTTGAATAAGTATTTCTGAAACTTTTCTCAGCCTTTCAACTCCATCAAGAGTTTCAAGAAGGTCTTGGGCTGTTTTAGTTTTAAGTTTCAAATAAGCTGTAATAAGATCTGCCAGCCTTCCAGGTTCTTCTATAGATTGTAATACTGTTGAAATTTCAGGATTTAAAATTCCTTTTAATGACAAAAGTTTTTCAGTATTCTCCTTAACAGATCTCATTAAGGCTTCAATTTCTGGAGTAATACTTTCAGGTTCAATCTCTTTACAAGGCTCAATTTTAACTTTAAAATAAGGATCAGTTTGTAAAAACTCTTTTATTTCAACCCTTGACAAAACTTGAACTACAACCTTTAGTCTATTTTCTGTAAGATTTAAAGTTTTGATTATTAAAGCTATAGTTCCTAACTTATAAAGATCTTCAGGTTTAGGATTTTCAATACGGGAATTTTTTTGTGTAGAAAGAACTATAAGTTTATTTTTATTTAATGCTTCTTCTATAGTTTTAAGAGATTTTGGTCTTCCTACAAAAAGAGGGACCACCATAGAAGGAAAGAGCACAATATCCCTTATTGCCATTAAAGGCAATATTTCTGGAACGTCTATAATTTCTCCTTCTGAAACCTCTGGAATCTGTAGTTCTAATTCTTCTCTCATAATTTTAATTTAAAAATTTTTCATAAAAATTTAAGACTCTCGATTAATTATTCAAGGTATAAATAAAAATTGAGAATATTTTTAGATCAGTTGTTTTTTTGATAAAATATATTAAATTTTATTTGAAAAAAATAGTCTTTATGGAGGCCGTAGCTCAATGGTAGAGCACCGGGCTGTGGCCCCGGGTGTTGCGGGTTCGAGTCCCGTCGGCCTCCCCATTCAAATAATTCTTTCTAAATTTGCAAATATTATTTTTATATGATATAATTGTTTCAAGCTTTTTGTAATTTTAACTAAGGAGGTTTTATTTATGCTTCCTGTAATAAGAGAAGTTGAGAAAAAATATATGCGTTCTGATCTTCCTAAATTTAATCCAGGAGATACTGTTAAAGTTTATTTTAGACTGAAAGAAGGAGAAGAAAAAGAAAGAGTTCAAGTTTTTGAGGGTGTAGTAGTTAGAAGAAGAGGTTCCGGAATTAACGCCACTTTTACTGTAAGAAAAGTTTCTTTTGGAGTAGGTGTTGAAAGAACCTTTCCTCTTCATTCACCTAGGATTGAAAAAATAGAAATTGTTAAAAGAGGAAGAGTTAGAAGAGCAAGACTTTACTATCTTAGAGAGCGTTCCGGGAAAGCTGCTCGTATAAAAGAAAGATTCGATAATAAAATTATGGAATAATTTTTTGAAAATTTGAAAAATACATTATTTAATCTTCCGAGCAGTCTGAATTTAGAAGCTCAATTCAAAAAATTAGGTTATTCTTTAATTGCAGGAGTAGATGAAGCTGGTCGTGGTGCCCTTGCTGGTCCTGTTTTTGCAGCTGCAGTAATATTACCCTCTGAAATTGAAAATCCAGAAATAAAAGACTCTAAACTTCTTTCCCCTCAAAAAAGAGAGGAACTTTTTGATTATATTTGTAAAGTTGCTCTTGATTATTCTATAGCCTATGTGGATGTTGAAGAAATTAATCAATTGGGTATTTTTCAAGCTACTTTCAAAGCTATGCTTAAAGCTTTAAAAAAATTAAAAGTCAAACCACAGCTCGTTTTAATAGATGGACCTTGGATTATCCCTGAGTATAAAGGATTACAAAAAGCTATAGTTGATGGAGATAAATTTTGTCTTTCCATTTCAGCAGCTTCCATTCTTGCAAAGGTGGCAAGAGATAAATATATGAAAGAAATGGAAAAACTTTATCCTCAATATGCCTTTTCCCAACATAAAGGATATGCAACAAAACTTCATTTCGAAAAAATCAAAAAATATGGCCCTTCTCCACTTCACAGAATTTATTATAAATGCTTCCAAAAATGAAAATTAAAGAGTTTTTTCAAAAACTCACTTCAAAAGAAAAAGGTAAAAAAGCTGAAGAATTAGCATTAGAATATCTTATCTCCAAAGGATTTGAAATTTTAGAAAAAAATTATAAAACCTCTTTTGGAGAAATAGACATTATTGCTAAGAAAAAGAATATTTTAATTTTTATAGAGGTAAAAAGTGAATTTGGTGAGGATGAGTTTCTGGCTGAAGAAAAAGTAGATTTTAGAAAAAGAGAAAAAATTTTAAAGGTGGCAGAGTATTTTCTTCTTAAAAATTTTCAAAAATTAAGTAAAATAAAGGAAATAAGATTTGATGTTATAGTATTAAGAATAAGAAAGGGGGAGATTATTCATTATGAATCTGCTTTTTACAAAGAAAGAGATTTTACCCGGTATTAATTTAGAAAATCTTCTTAAGCTCTCTGAAAGCGAGATAGAGAAAACTTTAGCAAATCTAAAATTTTATGAAATTTATGATTTGGTTTTAAGTACACCTTGGGAGGAAAGGGCAAAATTAATTCTTTATTCTCCTTATCCAGAAGGCATTGTTAAAAATCTTCCTCCTCAAGAACTGTTTCTTACTTTAAAAGCCTCTTCTCTTGATTTAGCTGTTGAACTTCTTTCTTATGCTAAGGGAAGTCAAATCCAATTTATGTTTGATATAGATGCTTGGTATAAGGATAGAATAAAAGCAGAAAGGGTTGCTTCTTGGATAATTCTTCTTTTTAATGCAGGAGAAGATAAAGTTTTAGAATGGTTAAGGGTTGCAGATTGGGACTTTCTGATAGCTATACTTCAAAAATTTATAAAAGTTTATAAAAAACCTGATGATATGGAACTTATAGAGGCGATGGATTTTCTTCCTCCCTATACTCTTGATGATTTTTATTTTATAGACTTTAAAGTATCCTCTCTTGAATTCTATTTTAGAAGAATGATTGAAATTCTAAGAGAAGAGATGCCAGATACATATTTTGCTCTTATGGAATCTGTAATATGGGAAATACCTGCAGAAGTCGAAGAAAGAGCTTATAAATGGAGGAATGGTAGACTTGCAGATGAGGGGATACCTGAGTATTTTGAAGCTCTTGATATTTACTCTTATATTCCGCTTAAAAATTTAAGAAAAATAGACCCTAAATATTTGCCTATAAGTGAAGAAAGTCAACCATCTATTAATATCATGGTTTATACAGGCTCAGAAGAACTTTTTATCTTTAAAGTTCTTAAGATTTTAGATGATTTAAGTCAAATTGAAAGAATAAAAAGAGAACTTGCCTGGATAGCAAATAAGGTGATTATTGTGGATAATGTGGTTATTGATGAAATGGATCAAATTAAAAGGAGTTTAGATAAAGTATGGGGTTCTTTAAATATAGGACTTGAGTATGTTTCTATGGGAAATTTAGAAATAGCAAAAAGATTTTTAGAAGAGTACTTTTTAGAAGATATTTTTAAAGTTGCTCAAAATGTTTTAAAGGAATTAAGAAGATTTGCACTTAACCTTACCAAAAATAAAGATTTTGATTCTTCTATTCTCAATTATCTTGACCAACCTTATCATGGTTTTTTAAAAGGGGTTTTAGCTAAAAAAATAAATGAAATAGCACTATTTCAACCTGATAAAATAGGAACAGAAAAGGAATATACCATTTTTAGAAAATTAAGTGAAATAAAAATGGTAAGGAGATATATTGAAGAGATAGGTTATATGGCACCACTTATAGAAAAAATATTTGGCCCTCCTCTTTCTTGGATAAATGAAGTAAATAAACCTGGAAGAAATTTTGATACTAATTTTCTTACTTGGAGCTCTCTAATTCTTACTGCACTTTCTCAATATCTCTATAGAGGAGAGTTTGTTTTTAAGGCACTTCCTAAAAGTGCGTGGAAAGAAGTGATTAATAAATTAATAGAGGAAAAAGAAGGGGTATGTTACTTAAGAAAAGAGTTAAAGGAGGAGTTGTTCAAAAATTTTGAAAATTTTGCAAAAAATAAGTGGTATTTAGAAAAGGAATTGCTATACTCTTTTTTAAATTTTACAATTAAAAAATTTGAAGATGAATTTAAATATGTAGATCTTAGTGAGCCTCCAGATCCTAAGTATCAGACTCTTATACTTATAGATCTTAAAGCCTAAAAGAGATATGAAGCGCCGTAAAAGAATAAATTTAAGAGAATCAGCTCTTATTATACTAAGACAAAGATATCTTTTAAAAAACGATAAAAACGAAATTATCGAAACTCCTGAAGAACTTTTTGAAAGAGTTGCTAAGGCTGTAGCCAGCGCTGAGGCAAATTTCTCTAAGGATCCTTATATTTGTGAAAAATATGCTGAAAAATTTTATGAAATGATGGCAAATCTCGATTTTTTACCCAATTCTCCTACCTTAATGAATGCAGGATGTCCTTTAGGACAGCTTTCTGCTTGTTTCGTTCTACCTATTGAGGATTCCTTGGATTCAATTTTTGAAACCTTAAAATATACAGCCCTTATACATAAATCTGGAGGAGGAACAGGTTTTTCCTTCTCAAAAATTAGACCTAAAGGGGATATAGTTGCTTCTACTCAAGGAGTAGCAAGTGGTCCTCTTTCTTTTATAAAGGTATTCGATAGCGCTACAGAAGCTATTAAACAAGGTGGGAAAAGACGTGGTGCTAATATGGGAATTTTAAGAATTGATCATCCTGATATAGAAGAATTTATATTAGCTAAAAGAAACGAAAATACCCTTACAAACTTTAATTTATCTGTAGCTATTACTGATCAGTTTATGTCTGCTTTAGAGAAAAAAGAAAAATTTCCTTTAATAAATCCCAGAAATAAAAAGGTGGTAAGATATGTAGATCCTGAAGAAATTTTTTTCTTAATAGCTGAATCTGCTTGGGAAACTGGTGACCCGGGAGTTATCTTTATAGATACTATAAATAAGTATAACCCTACACCCCATTTAGGAGAAATAGAAGCTACAAATCCCTGCGGTGAGCAACCTCTTCTTCCTTTTGAATCCTGTAATTTAGGTTCAATTAATTTAACCAATTTTGTTAAAGATGGTAAAATCGATTGGGAGTTACTTAAAGAAACGATTCATTTAGCTGTAAGATTTCTTGATGATGTAATAGAAATTAATAGATTTCCTGTTCCCCAAATAGATAAAATTACCAGACTTACAAGAAAAATAGGCCTTGGAGTAATGGGTTTTGCTGATTTTCTTATAAAACTTAATATTTCTTATTCTGAACCTTCTGCTATAGAGATAGCTAAAAAAATTATGAAATTTATTAATGAAGAATCTATAAAAGCCTCTTATGAGCTTGCTAAAGAGAGGGGAAACTTTCCTGCCTATCCAGGAAGTATTTGGGACAATCCTGAAACACCTTTTATGAGAAATGCAACAACTACTACCATAGCTCCTACAGGAAGTATTTCTTTAATTGCTGGAGTTTCTTCAGGGATAGAACCTCTTTTTGGAATTTATTATGAGAGAAAAACCCTTGAAAATGTTTTTATAAAAGAATTTCATCCGCTTTTTATTGAAATTTTAGAGAGAGAAAATTTTTCCGAAAATGAAATAGAAAGCATTTTAGAAGAAGTTAAAGAGAAGGGGATTTTAAGGGATATGAAATTGCCTGAAAAGATAAAAAGACTCTTTGTAACAACTTATGAAATAGCACCAGAGCAACACTTAGCCATTCAATCCGCTTTTCAAAAATATACACATAATGCAGTATCTAAAACGATTAATTTACCTAAGGAAGCAACTGTAGAGGATGTTAAAAATATTTATTTAAAAGCTTATAAATTAGGGTTAAAGGGGGTCACTGTATTTAGGTATGGTTCCAAAGGAGAGCAAGTGATTTATATAGGAGGTTCAGAAGAAAGAGAATCTTCTTGTCCTATTTGCAGTTTTTCTTTAATTTAAGGTGTGGAGTTAAAATGAAGGAAGTAAATATAGCCTTACTTGGATTCGGAACAGTTGGAACGGGAGTCTATGAATTATTAATTAAAAATTCCGATCTTATAAAAGAAAAAATAGGAATAAAGCCAATAATAAAAAAAATTTTGGTGAAGGATTTGAAAAAGAAAAGAGAAATAGAAGTAGATAAAAATCTTTTAACCACTAATGTAGAAGAAATTTTAAAAGATCCTGAAATTTCCATTGTTTGTGAATTGATGGGTGGTATAGAGCCAGCTAAAGAATATGTTTTAAAAGCTTTAAAAGAAGGAAAGGAAGTAGTTACAGCAAATAAAGCGATTTTAGCTCAACATGGAGATGAAATTTGGGAAGAAGCAAGAAAAAGAAAAAGATTTTTGGGTTTTGAAGCTTCAGTTGGTGGTGGGATACCTATAATAAAGACTTTAAAAGAGGCTTTAATTGGGAATAACATAAAGTCTATAATAGGCATTATAAATGGTACTACTAATTATATTTTAACCAAAATGCTTGAAAATAATCTTAGTTTTAAAGATGCATTAAAAGCAGCTCAAGCAAAAGGATATGCAGAGGCTGACCCGACTCTGGATATAAAAGGGATTGATTCAGCTCACAAAATTTCAATTTTAGCTTCTCTTGCATTTGGATTTTACATACCAGTTTCAAAAGTTTATATAGAAGGAATAGATCAAATAGATTTAATGGATTTAAAATTTGCTAAAGATTTTGGATACGTAGTTAAATTATTAGCTTTTGCTTTAAAAAGAAAAGGAAAAATTGAAGTAAGGGTTCACCCTACTCTTATTCCTGAGAATCATGTATTGACTTCAGTCCGTTTGAATTACAATGCCCTTTACATTACAGGGGATTTTGTAGGTGATATTTTACTTTATGGATTAGGAGCAGGCAAAGAGCCTACTGCAAGTGCAGTGGTAAGCGATATAATTGATGCAATAGAGTATTCTTATTTTGGGAAAAAACCCTTTATAAAATATCCATTGACAAAAAATAATAATTTTTTTAATATAAGACCTATAGAAGAAGTAGAGTTTAAATATTATTTTAGATTTTCAGCCATAGATAAACCTGGTGTTTTATCTAAAATTTCTGGTATCTTGGGTAAAAATAATATAAGCATAGCTTCAGTAGTTCAGATAGGAAGGCAAAAAAAGAAAGGTTCTGTACCTGTGGTTATGCTTACTCATGAAACTAAAGAAAAAAATGTAATTAAAGCCTTACAAGAAATAGATAAACTTGATGTAGTTACTGCTCCTACTAAAAAATTTAGAATTTTGTAATAAAAGGGGTTTAAATGGTAATAAAGGTTTCTAAAGGACATTATGAAATAGTTGAAAAAAGAGGAGTAATATTAAAGACAGATTTTTTAGGAAGTGGTATAGCTCTTGGGATGATTGATAAAGAAAATGAGATAGCAGGATTATGTTATTTTGTTTTGCCCTATAAAGAAGGTGATTTAGAAATTGAAGCAGGAGAGTTAATTTTATCTGGACAGAGTTTATTACCTTTATTTTTTGAAGAGTTAGAAAAAAAGGGCTTTAATTTTTCATCTGCTAAAATAGCTATTGCAGGAGGTAGTAAATATAAAAGTTCTCCTGAGGCTCTCAACATAGGAGAAATAAATTTTAAAGTACTTCAGAGCTTTTTAATTAAATATCCTATTAATCCTAAAAATATTATACTTAGAGTTGGTTTTAATTGTCAGAGTTTTTTAGAAGTTAACTTAAAGGAAAAGATTTTAAAAATAAATTTAAATGGAGAGGAAGAAGTATTATGAAAAGGCAAATTTTAGAAAGAATTTTTGATAAAGTAGATACTATTCCTGCTTTTCCTAAGGTAGCTTTTCAAGCCCTTGAATTATTAAAAAAGGAAGATGTAGATTTTAGAGAACTTGAAAGAATAATAAAAAGTGACCCAGGAATTACTGCAAATTTTTTAAAAATTGTAAATTCACCAGCCTTTGGTTTACCCCAGAAAATAGATTCTTTATTTAAAGCTTTTATGTTTTTAGGAATTAATCAGATTAAATTTATTGTTGTAGCCTCAGTTGCAAAAAAATATTTTAGTAAAGATTTAATAGGCTATGGAATTAGTGTAGAAGATATATGGTTTCATTCACTTGCTTGTGGAATTATAGCTGAAGAGATAGCTTTTGATATTGGTTTTTCACCAGCAAAAATAGAAACAGTATATATAGCCTCAATTTTACATGATATAGGTAAAATAGTACTTGATCTATATACTAAATTAGAAATTAAAGAATTCCAAAAAATTGCAAGGGAAAAGGTAGATTGGGATTTTATTCAGATAGAGTGGTTAGTTTTAGGGGTGGATCATGGACTTGTAGGAGCTCATTTATTAGAAAGGTGGGAATTTCCCAAATATATTTCCTTTGCTATAAGAGCTCATCATGATAGTGATCTTATGCTTCAAAGTGATATAGCAAGTATTGTGGCGCTTTCAAATATTTTGGCAAATATGCTTGGGATAGGTGGAGGAGTAGATGTGTTTAATTATAGGGTTCCTGAAAATTTATTAAAAAATCTTAATATAGAGCCAGAAAAAATATACAAATATCTAAAAGTTGGGTTATATAAATCTTTATTAATTCAAAAAGAATTTGTTTAAAAATTTAAATATTTTTTTCATAATTAGGTAAAAAGATTTAATTTCATTAAAAATTTCCCTTGACAAAAATTTTGAAAGTGTTAATAATTTATTTTAAATTTTAAAAATCTAAAATTATTAAAAGGAGGGGGTAAGCCATGAAGAAGTTAGTGTCTTTCGTATTGAGTTTAGCTTTAGTAGGTATGGTAGGTTTAACTGCTGGATGCAAGAAAAAAGAAGAAGCACCTAAGACAGAAGCTCCAAAAGTAGAAGCTCCTGCACCAGCTGGAAATGTAACAGGAAATGTAACAGGTGCACCAGCTCCTGAAAAACCTGCTGAAAAACCTGCTGAAAAACCCGCTGAAAAGAAATAATTTTTAAGTCTTGATTTTATATTTTTAAAGGTCTCCTCCTATTTAAGGGGGAGACCTTTATTCTATAATTATTTGTTTTTTATGTAGTTTGTGCTTTTTGAAAAGTTCTTCATTAATTTCTATATATTTTGGATATTTCTTTTTGTATTCAATAATTACTTTGGGATTTTCATGATAATATTCAGTTAAAAATTTGATATTTGCTAATTCTATAATGTCTCTATCATCATAAATAACGATTTTTTCTCTTTTATGTTTCTTATAATATCCCCAAGCCTTACCATAGGGGGGTCCATAAACTACTACATATTTTCTAAATAAAGTATCTGGATATAATCCAAAATAAATCATTATATCATACCAAGAGTATCCTTTCTTTCTCATTTGTATAATTATATCTGGTTCTATCCCACGATATTCGTGGATTAAAAAGATTATAGGTATTTCCTCTTCTAAGATAAATGGATATCTCTTTTTAATAATAATTATTTTTTCTACGGGAACTCTATAATAATCTCCCACCGAAAAATAGAAGTGTGAAAGTCTTCCGTCATTTATAGAAACTCCTATATCTATATCCTTTCCATAAGAAGATTTTAAATTAAAAGGAGTTAAAAAATAAACCCAAATAAAAGTTAAGATTAAAAACTTAAGGTTTCTCATTCTCTCACCTCCTATTTTAAAATGCTGAATAAATAATCTCAAAAATCATGCCTAAAATTTATGAAAGAATAAGCAAGCTTTGGTTAATTTAAAGAATGCAGAAATTTCAAGGTTATTGCAATTATTGCAAAGAAAAAAGGCTTTGTTGTTTTAGACCTTGAGGACCTAATTCTTCAGGAGGTTCAAATATTTTTATAATTCCATATTTACCGTCATAACCAGGCTTAGCAAATATTTCCCCCTCTCTTACTCTTTTAATTCCTTCTAATAACTTAGAAGGAAAAACCTTTTCAAGCTCTTTTAGATCCATTTTTAGAAGTAGGTCGAATTCGGTTCCTATAAGAGAAGTATATTGTTTATATAATTTTTCTACAGATGGGCTCATTTTATTAAGATTAAAAACTTCAGCTATTATTTCTACAAAAGGCACCAAATGAATAGAGAGAGGTTTACCAGAAGGAATATATCCTTCTTCTCTATCAGCTAAAGTTTCTATTCTATGAAGTACTCCTATGGTTAAAGGATTACCGCATTTTGGGCATTTATATCCTATAGCTTTTGTTTCTTTAGGAGAAAGACATACCTTACAAGCTCTATGTCCATCGTAATGGTATTTTCCTTCCTCAGGATAAAATTCTATAGTGAAAGCAATATTTCCAGTTTTAATAGATTGATAAATATTGTCATAAGTTAAAGGATAAAAAAAAGGCTGTTGCTTCTCTTCCTAATTTAGAAGGAGAATGGGCATCTGAACAAGATATTAAAGTGATATTATCAAGTTTAGAAATTCTCCAATTCATTTCCGGGTCAGATGAAAGACCGGTTTCTATAGCATAAATGTAAGGAGTAGCTTCTCCAAAGGCTTCTTCTAAGGAATCAAAACCTGAAAATGCACCAAAAACTGAATACCAAGGAGTCCAAGCATGTGCAGGTATAATTAAAATTTTTTCAGAGATTTTAATCAGGTCTAAAGTTAGTTTTTCACAATCTATTCCAAAGGTAGGTCTTCCATCTATAAGGAGATTTCCGAGTTTTGATAAATAGAGATTTATTTCTTCTACAGTTTCAAAATCTGGGGCTATTATAATAAGATGCACCCTTCTATTGGATTTATTGTTTTTAGAAAAAATAAGTGATATTTCAGAAGTGAGAATAAATTTGGGTCCATCAGGGAGTTTATTAAAAAAATAGAGCCCTGATTTTGTGTCATATTCTAAATTCTCTTTTAATTCTTTTAACCACATAGGATGAGTAAAATCACCAGTTCCTATAACTTGAAGCCCCTTTAATTTTCCTGTTTCAGCTAAAAAAGGAATTTCCATAAATTTACTACAGGCACGACTGTATTTAGAATGAATATGTAAATCTGCAATAAAGGTAGTTTTAAGAAGCTCTTCAGAAGGGAGTTTTTGATTTTTTTTCATAATTTTTATAAACCTTAATTAAATGCCGGGGGCGGGATTTGAACCCGCATGGGATTAACTCCCACTGGATCCTGAATCCAGCGCGTCTACCAATTCCGCCACCCCGGCTTTTTTAAATCGGGGCGACAGGATTTGAACCTGCGACACCCGGCTCCCGAAGCCGGAGCTCTACCAGACTGAGCTACGCCCCGTTAACTTTTACTTAATAAATTAACTTTAAAAAAATTCTTGTCAAGCAAATAAAGAAAGTTGTCAAGTTTTAAAAAGGTTTTAAAATATACCTATGTCATATTTAGTTTTAGCACGTCGTTATCGTCCACAAAGTTTTAAAGAAGTAATAGGACAAAATCATGTGATAAAAACTTTAACCAATGCACTTAAACATCAAAAACTTTCTCATGCCCTTTTATTTTCAGGTATAAAAGGAACTGGGAAAACTACAGTAGCAAGAATTATTGCTAAAGCTTTAAATTGTCAAAATCTTATAGATAATTACGAACCCTGTAATGAGTGTTCTAATTGCTTAGAAATTAGCAAAGGAATATTTGTAGATGTTATAGAAATTGATGCAGCTTCAAATAGGGGAATTGATCAAATAAGAGAACTTATTGAAAATTTAAAATTCGCTCCAGTTAAAGGAAAAGTAAAAGTTTATATAATAGATGAAGCACATATGCTCACCAGAGAAGCTTCTAATGCTTTGTTAAAATCTTTGGAAGAGCCACCTTCCCATGTTTATTTTATACTTGCAACTACAGAACCTAACAAACTTTTACCTACCATTCTTTCAAGATGCCAAAGATATGATTTTAAAAGATTGGAACATCCATTAATAGTTAAATATCTGAAAGAGGTTTGTGAAAAAGAAAATTATCAAATAGAAGAAGAGGCTTTAGAACTTATTGCTAAAGAAGCACAAGGAAGTTTAAGAGATGCCCTTTCCTTGCTTGATCAGGCAATGGCATACGGAAGTAAAACTAAAGAAGATATAATCACAGCTTTTGGTTGGCATGAGACTATATTAGTGGAAGAAATCGCAAGTATTCTTTTAGAAAAAAATCTTAAAAAAGCTTTAGAATTTGCTCAAAGAGTTTATGAACAAGGAATAGATTTAATATATCTAATGGAAAAATTAACAGAATTTTTCAGAGAACTTTTAGTTATGAAAGCATTTCCTAAGGAAAGTAAAATAGGATTCCATACTCTTGGAATTAGAGATCTTGTCCTCGAAAATGAACTTGAAGATATCTTGTTAATATTTCAAAGTTTAGTAAGAGATCTCGAAATATTAAGAAAAAGTAGTTATCCTCAGCTTCAATTTGAACTTGCCCTGCTTAGAATTTGCGAATATGGGAAATTTGTTCCTATAAAAGATCTAATAGAAAAACTTGATCAAGTAACAGTTAATCATTTTTCTTTTTCTATTTCTGCTTCGACTATGCAAGAACATCAGGAAATAAAAGAAAAAAGTTGGGAAAATTTTGTAAAAGAAATTAAAAAAGAAAATTTACCTCTTTATGGGTTGGTAAGCAGTTTACCAAAGCCTGAAATAAAAGCAGATGAAATATTTTTAAAAATAAGCTCATCTTTAAATATCATTGAGTCTCCTTATTATAAGCTTTTAAAAGAAAAAATAGAAAGCTACTTTAATAAACCTTTTAGAGTTGAAATAGAAGAGAAAAAGAGACTTACTTTAGAAGAGGTAAAAGAAAGACCTGAAGTAAAGGCAATTTTAAAAACTTTATCAGCTAAAATAGCTTATATACAACCTTTAAAGGAGTAAAAAATGAAAATACCACCTCAATTTCAACAATTATTTAAAGAGATGCAAAAAATTCAAAAAAAACTTGAAGAAACACAAAAACAACTTGAAGAAAAAACAGTAACTGTTCAAGTAGGTGGTGGAATGGTTACAGTAACAGCAAACGGTAAACAAGAAATTCTTTCTATTGAAATTGAAAAGGAACTTATAAATCCTGAAGAAAAAGAAATGTTAGAAGATCTTATTATTGCAGGAGTAAATGAGGCTTTAAAAAGATCTAAAGAAATGGTAGAAGAGGAATTATCTAAAATTACAGGTGGACTTAAATTACCAGGGTTAAATCTCCCTGGACTTTTTTAATTTATTTATGTCTGGAGTATATCCTTATACTTTTAAAAAACTTATAGAAACAATTTCACAACTTCCCGGATTAGGAGAAAAAAGTGCTACAAGAATTTCTTTTTTTCTTTTATCTAAACCTGAACTTTGTGAAATCTTAGGAGAGCTTATTAAAGAATTGCCTTATAAAGTTAAGTTATGTAAATTTTGTAGAAATCTATCTGAAGAAGAAATTTGTTCCATTTGTAAAGATGAAAAAAGAAATTCAGAACTTCTTTGTATTGTTGAAAATCCTGTTAGTCTTTCTTATATAGAAGAAACCGGAGTTTTTAATGGATATTATTTTGTTTTGCACTATCTTTTATCCCCTAAGGATGGTATAGGACCAAAAGAACTGGGACTTGATCATATGCTTTATCTTATAAAATTAAGAAATATAAGAGAAATAATCATAGCCCTTTCTCCCACTCTTTCAGGAGAAGCAACCACCTCTTATATTCTTGAAGTCTTAAAAGATTATCCAGTTAAAGTAACTAAAATCGCTTGTGGTATCCCAATGGGGATGGAAATTCAATTTGTAGATCCCTTAACTCTTAAAAAAGCACTTTTTGGGAGAGAAATTTTAAAGGAAAAATGAAAGAAAATTTTAATTTTTGTAAAAGAATAGCCTTGGGAGGGCTTCTTCAAGGCTATTTTCATAATTTAAGGGGGACACTACAGGGAATATTTTTAGAGCTTCAACTTATACTTATGAAAAAAAAATCTGATTTAGATAAAGAAATCTATGAAAGGATAAATAAAACTTTAAATCTTTTACAAAAACTTCAGAATCAAATAGATACAGCTTTTGACGAAATTTATAATGAAAAAACCGGTCCCTGGGATCTTAAAGAATTTATAGAAAAAGAAATATTATTTTGGGAAGCCTTTTTGCCATTTAAACATAAAGTTAAAAAAGAAGTTTTTGAAGAGGATAAGGTTTTTATTGAAATTCCCTATAATTTACTAAAGGGTCTCTTTTGTAATATTTGTCAAGAAATATTTCTAAATTTAAAAGAAAATACCAATTTAAAGATTTTTATAAAAAAGAATAAGAGAGTAGAATTTTTATGGGATAAAGATTTAGATGAGTTAGTTTATAAAAATTTAAAAGTTCTCTCTCACCAATTGAAAGACTTAGCAGAGATTAAAGTAGACAGAAGAACCCTTTCTTTTCAATTTTGAAATGGAAGAAAAACTTTTTTGGCTTGGTTTTTATCTTAAAGAGAGAAATATTTTTAAAACTATAAAATACTTTGAAGAAGGAATAGATATAAGAGAAATTATAAGTTTTAAAAAGTATTCGGAAAATGAAATAATTGATTTAGCAAAAAAGGAGATAGAAAGAGCTAAAAAGGAGAACACTAAAATTTATTTTATTAAGGATAAGGAATTTCCTGAGAAATTAAAAACTATTTCCTATGCACCGCTATTTTTATATGTAAAAGGGAAGCTTTTAAAAGATAAAAATTTAATTGCTATTATAGGCTCAAGAAAGCCTACTTCTTATGGAAAAGAAGTAGCTTATAAATTTTCTAAGAAATTGGCAGAAAATGGTGTAGGGATAGTTTCTGGGTTTGCAAGAGGAATTGATAGTATTTCTCATAAAGGGACTTTAGACGGGAATGGCTATACAATAGGGGTTCTTGGCTGTGGCATAAATATTATCTATCCTGCTGAAAATAGAGAACTTTTTGAAAGGATTATTAAAAGTGGTGGAGCAATAATTTCAGAATTTCCTTTTGATACAAAACCAAGAAAAGAAAATTTCCCTATGAGAAATAGGATTATAAGTGGTCTTTGCGAAGGAATTGTAGTTATAGAGGCTGGTAAAAAAAGCGGAACCTTAATAACTGCTAAATGGGCGTTAAATCAAGGAAGAGAAGTTTTTGCTATTCCAGGAAGTATTTTTTCTTCTCAAAGCGAAGGAACTCATTACCTTATAAAGGAGGGAGCAAATGTTATTACTTCTCCTGAAGAAATTTTAGCTTATTTTGGATGGGGTGAAGAAAAAAATTTATCAAGAGAAAAAATAGAGGTCGAACTAACAGAAGAAGAAAAAGAAATACTTTCTCTTTTATCTTCTTATCCCCAACATGTTGAAGAGATATTTGCTAAAGTAAATAAATCTCCTTTTGAAGTCCTTTCTATTCTTACAGAATTAGAACTTAAAGGATTAGTAGAAAATTTACCAGGAAAATATATAAAGCTCAAAGTAAATCTTTAAGTTAAATGAAACCAATAGAATTTTATTATCAAGTTACCCCATTAGAAAGAATAGCTATAACTATCACCCTTATGATCGGTCATTTCTTAGCTATTTTAAATACAACAGTTGTAAATACTATTATGCCCAAACTTTTAGGTCCTCTATCTACAGATTTATATGGAGTTCAGTGGGTAGGTATAAGTTATATGATTTCTGCAGCTATTACTCTTTTATTTGTAGAAACTTTTTCAAGATACGTAGGTTATGCTTTATGTTATACAATAGGGCTTATTCTTTTTATTACCTTTAGTGCCTTTTCTGGTTTAGCCAATAGTTTACCTCAGATGATTATTTTTAGAAGTTTTCAAGGTGTTGGAGAAGCTTTTATTATGGCCACAGCTCAGACCATTCTTCTTAATGTATATCCTCCAGAAAAGAGAGGAACTGCTATGGGAATTTATAGTTTGGGAGTAAGTTTTGCCCCAGCTTTAGGTCCTACAGTAGGAGGGTTTCTTACAGAATATATTTCTTGGAGATGGGCATTTTATATTAATGTACCTATAGGAATTCTTGATTTAGTTGCTGCAATTTCTTTTCTACCTTATACCTTAGGAAAGAGAAAAGAGTTTTCTTTTAATTTTATAAGTTACGGTTTAATCTCACTGGCAACTATTTTTTTACTTATAGCTGTGTCAAAGGGTCAGCAATATGGTTGGTTCCAGTCTACTTTTATAGTATCCTTTCTTATTTTAAGTTTAACTTTTTATTCCCTTTATTTTGCTTCTGAAATTATGAGTAAAAAGCCACTTATAGATTTTAAAATTTATACTATCCCAGAATTTGGTTTAGCAATGGCTTTTCAGTTTTTTATTTTAGGATTTGTTATGTATCAAGTTTTTTATTTAATCCCTATATATTACCAAAATTTAAAAGGGCTTACTACTTTTCAAGCAGGTCTTCACATGCTTTCTTATGCCTCATTTACAGGTATTTTTGCAATTATTTCAGGAAAACTTTCTGATAAATTTTCTCCCATAATTATTCTTTCTATTAATTTTTTAATTCTTAGTGTCACTACTATTTTTCTTTTGCCTAAGTTAAATTATTATACCCCTGCTTTAAAAGCAGCAATTTTAACCATCCCCTTAGGTATTGCCATGGGATGTTTTTTTGCACCTTTAACCACTTTAGCTTTTAGGAATCTGGGAGAAAAAACAGGCTTAGGGGTGGTGCTATTTCATTATCAAAGATTTGTAGGTGGTTCAATAGGAATTGCCATAGCTACCAATACCCTTGAAAAAAGAACAAATTATCACTTTTTGAGAATTACAGAACTTCAAGAATTTAGATACATAAATATGTTAGTGGAAAAATGGTGGTATAATGCTCAAAAATATTTTTCAGAGGCTTATGCTTTCAAAAAAGCAAAGGCACTTTTATATAAAACAGAATATATTCAGGCTTTAAGTTTTGCTTTTCAAGATGCATTTAAACAGACCTTCTTTTGGACTCAAATAGGAGGTATATTTCTCATTATTTTGATACTTTATAAATTTAAGATATTGACATTTAAAAGTTCTATCTATAATAAAAAACTAATTAAGAATTTTAGATAAGGTATAAAATGAGGGTTCTGGTTTTAGGTGGTGGAGGAAGAGAACATACAATCTGTTATTCCCTTTCTAAAAGTCCTAAGCTTGAAAAATTATTTTGTATTCCAGGAAATGGAGGAATTTCAGAAATAGCAGAAACTATAGAAAATATCTCTATGACAGATTTTGATAATATTATCAAATTTTGTAAGGAAAATAAGATTGATCTTGTAATTCCTGGTCCTGAAGAGCCTTTAGTAAAAGGATTAAAGGATTCATTAAATAAAGAGGGAATTAAAGTTTTTGGTCCAGACACTATTGGAGCACTTTTAGAAGGAAGTAAATCTTTTGCTAAGGAAATTATGAGTAAAGCTGGTATTCCTACTGCAAAATTTGAAGTTTTTGATGAACCTTCAAAAGCTAAAGCTTATATAGAAAAAAAGGGAGCACCTATAGTAGTGAAAGCTGATGGGCTTTGTGCTGGAAAAGGAGTTTTTGTTTGTGAAACAAAAGAAGAAGCTATTAAGGCAATTGAAAAAATAATGGAAGAAAAAATTTTTGGAGAAGCTGGAAATAAAGTAGTAATTGAAGAAAAATTAGTAGGAGAAGAGGCGTCCTATATTGTGATTACAGATGGTTATAACTTTAAGGCTTTGCCAACTTCTCAAGATCATAAAAGACTTCTTGATAATGATGAAGGACCTAACACAGGTGGAATGGGAGCTTATTCACCAACTCCACTTATAGATAAGGAGCTTAAAGAAAAAATTGAAGAAAAAATAATAAAACCTACTTTAAAAATCCTTGAAAAAGAGGGTCATCCCTATGTAGGATTTTTGTATGCAGGACTTATGATAGTTAATAAAGAACCCTACGTACTTGAGTTTAATTGCAGACTTGGAGATCCAGAAGCCCAAGCCATTCTTCCCAGAGTAGAAAATGATTTTCTTGAGATTATAGAGATGGCTTTAGAAAAAAATCTTAATAAAATTGATTTAAAAGAAAAAAGTGAATCAGCAGTTTGTGTGGTTATGGCAAGTAAAGGTTATCCAGGAAAATATGAAAAGGGTAAGAAAATAGAAGGGCTTGAAAAAGCCTCTCAAATTCCCGGAGTTCTTATTTTCCATGCAGGAACAAAAAAAATTAATAATGAATTTTACACAAATGGAGGAAGAGTTTTAGGGGTAACAGCTCTTGATAAAAATATTCCTTTAGCTATAGAAAAAGCTTACAAAGCAGTATCAATGATTTATTTTGAAGGAGCACATTACAGAAAAGATATAGGAAAAAAAGCTTTTAAATACTTAGCTACCTGATAAGTATTTTTTATATCCCAGAGTTTGAAGTTTTTCGTTTTTTTCTATTACTTTATTTTTCATCTCTTCTCTATATTTTTTAAGTTTTTCTTTTAATTCAGGATATTTAATAGAAAGGATATGAATTGCAAGCAGAGCTGCATTTTTAGCATTATTTATAGCTACTGTAGCAACAGGAATTCCTGCTGGCATTTGAACAATTGATAAAAGAGAATCAAGCCCATCTAAAAAATTGCTTTTTATAGGAACTCCTATTACAGGGATAAGAGTTAGAGAAGCTATAACTCCAGGAAGATGGGCTGCTCCCCCTGCTCCTGCAATTATTACCTCAATACCTCTTTCTTCAGCAGTTTTTGCATATTCTAAAGCTTTTTCAGAGGTTCTATGAGCAGATATAATAGATATTTCATAAGGAATTTCAAAAAATTCTAAAATTTCTGCTGATTCTTTCATAATAGGAAGATCTGAATCGCTTCCCATAAGAATACCTACTTTCATATCTTTACTCCTTTATCCAATCCATACTGTTTTTTTAGAATAAAAAATTCCTTCTAAATATACATCAGTTCCTGCTCTATGTCCAACTTTTAATTTATCTTCTAATTGATAATATTTCAAGCAGGTTCCACAACTAAAAATTTCTACCCCTCTTTTTTCAAGTTCCTTTAATATAGAAATAATTTCTTCCTCTTGAGTAGTTAGAAAAACACCTCTATTCATAAAAAAAATCTTTTTAGGAAAAAGATTATGAGCAAGCATAGTTTCAAAATAAGCTTTCATAAGAATTTTTCCAAGACCTTCATCTTTTCCCATGGTATCAGTTGCAATAACTACAAAAAGACCCTCATCTTTTTCAGGCTCAAGTTCACAACTAATAGTAATTTCTTTCTCTTTACCTTCTACTTTTTCAATGATAATTAAGAAGTCCGAATTTAATTTTTCTATAGAAAGAATTTTATGTCCTTGTGAATTAACAAATTTTTGAATATTTTTTAAAGCTGTTTCATTATCAACTATTACTTTTATTTTTTCTCCTTCTTTTAAATTTTCCAAAGCTTCTTTTGTTTTAATTACAGGTTGAGGGCAAGGAAGTCCTTTAGCATTAATTTCTTTCATCCCACAAACTCCTAATAATTTTTTCTTAAAAAATTTATATTTAAAAACAGAAAAATTCTAATAAAAAATATCAATATAAAAACAAAAAATTTATTTAAAAAATCTATAAATCATTTAAAGATTTTAGAAATTTATAAAAAAGTAAATCAGGATCTAAACAAGGTTTTTCTTTACATACATTTGGAAAGCAAGGGCTACATTCTAAGTTAAGAGAAATAATTTTATAATTTTTTCCTATAGGTTTCCATAAGAGAATATCTGTAGGACCATAAAAAATAAAGGATTTAATTCCTAAATAACTTGCAAGATGAGATACTCCGCTATCAACTCCAATAAAAATTTTAGCCAATTTAAGAGCTTTAGCCAATATTAAGGGATCAAAACATTCCCAAAAATTTTGAGTAAAATTTTTAATCCAGCTATCAGCTTCACCAACAAAATATATTACTTCAAACCCTTTAGAGCGAAAAAACTTTTCAATTTTTTTAAAAAGAGAAAAATCTGGAATTTTTTTAGGGGAGCCACTTCCTGGATGTAAAACCACTTTGTTTTTTAAAGGGCTATCTATAAAATCTTTTATAGGTAGAACTAAGGAGAAATTTTTTTCTAATTTTAGCAAATCAAAATAGTAATCAACTATCCATATCCTTTCTGAGGGGAAAGGATCAAAGCCTTCGGTTTTAGAAAATATCATTTTAAGCTCATAATTTCTCTCTAAAATCTTTTTATAAAAATCGCTATATATTTCATCAACCCAATTTAATTCTTTGGCTATTTTCAGATAATCGGTATTTCCTATAGCTACAATATAATAATTTTTCTTTTTTAGAGCCTCAAAAATAGGGAAGGTTAAAAGGGTATCTCCAAAAGCTCCTCTTCTATAAAAAAGAATTTCCTTCATTTTTGATTTGGAAATTCTTAAAAAATAAAGTATAATTATTGCGATTTTCTAATTCAAGGTTTTTAAGAAAAAATGGAGAAAATACCTTTTATAGATTTAAAAAGAAATTACGAAGTTTATAAAGAAGAAATAGAAAAAAAGGTTTTAGAAGTTCTTAGAAGTGGAATTTATTTGAATGGTCCACAAACTCAAGAACTTGAGAATCTTTTAGCCAAATATTTAGGTACTTCTTATGCTGTTGGTGTTTCTTCAGGAACAGAGGCTCTGTTTCTTATTTTAAAAGCTCTTGATCTTCCTAAAAATACATATGTTTTAGTACCTTCGTTTACTTTTGTTGCTACAGCTGAGGTTATTGTAAGAGTTGGTCTTATTCCCTATTTTGTTGATGTTGAAGAAGATACTTACAATATTTCTTTGGAAAGTTTAAAAGAAAGTTATGAAAAACTTAAAAAAAAGAGAAAACAAGTTTCCGCAGTAATAGCAGTAAGTCTTTTTGGCTTGCCTGCTCATCTTAAGGAAATTAAAAAATTTTGTGAAGAAAAAGGGATTTATTTAATAGAAGATATATGTCAAGCCTTTGGAGCAAAAATAGGTGATAAAAAGGTAGGAACCTTTGGAATTGCTTCAGCTACTTCTTTTTATCCTACAAAACCTCTTTCTACTTTTGGTGATGCAGGAATGGTTTTTACTTCCCATAAAAATTTGGCAAAAAAAGTAAGAATATTAAAAGAACATGGACAAATTAAGCCTTATTTTTACAAATATCATGGAATAAATGGGAGAATAGATGAAATTCATAGCGCTATTTTATTAGTAAAATTTAAATATTTTGAAAAAGAAATAGCATTAAGAAAAGCTATAGTAGAAAAATATATAGAAAATTTAAAAGATTTAACACCCTATGTTAGACTTCCTCAATTTCCTAAAAACTATTTTTCTTCTTATTCTTTATTTACTATAAGAGCTAAAAATAGAGATAAATTAAAAGCTTTTTTGGAAAGTAAAGGAATAATGACAGGGGTGTATTATAAAACACCTTTGCATTTACAGCCAGTTTATAAAGATTTTAATTTTAAAAATGGAGACTTACCTGTTACAGAAAGGCTTGCAAAAGAAGTTTTAAGTTTACCTTTACATCCATATTTAACAGAAAAAGAAATAGATTATGTCATTTCATCTATAAAAGAATTTTATAAAAAATAGAAAAATGGAAAAACTTATATTTGTTTCTATTCCTTGGGAACCTTTGATAAATAAGTATTTACCCTTAGTTTTGGAAAAGAAGATAAATATTGAAATAACATTAAATGCAAAAGCACTTGATGAATGTTCTTATCTTGATTTTAAAAATATTTCTAAAAAACTTAAAGAATCAGGTATAAAAACAACTGTCCACTTACCTTTTATGGATCTTTCCTTAGGAGCTTTAGATCCTTGGATAAGAGAAACAAGTTTAAGAAGAATATTTTTAGCCATAGAAAGATCTGCTATTTTTGAACCTATAAATTTGGTTTTGCATTCGGGATATCATATGGATTATCATAGAGAAGTAAAAAGTGAATGGAGGAATATATTTTTAGAAAGTATGGATAAAATTTTAGAATTAGCTGAAGAATTAGGTTTAACTATATCCTTAGAAAATGTTTTTGAACCAGAACCTGAATTTTTAAAACCTGTTTTTGAAAATTTTAAAGAAAGACTCTTTTGGTGTTTTGATCCTGCCCATGCAAAAGTTTTTTCTGAAAAAGAAGAAATGGAATGGTTAGGGACTCTTTATTTTTATATTAAAGAAATTCATTGCCATGATAATTTGGGAAAATATGATGACCATTTGGCTATTGGAAAAGGAAAGGTAAATTTTAAAGAAATATTTGAATTTTTAAAGGAAAAGAAAATAAAACCTCTATTAGTTTCAGAAGCTCATAATGAAGAGGATACTTATATAAATATGGAGGTTCTTTCAAATGTATTTTAGAAGTTTTATTGGGATAGTATTTTTTCTTTTTTTTATGTTTTTCCCGATCCAATTAATGTCAGAAAACGAATTATTAGATAAAGAATTTTATCAACAAGAAGCTTATGAAGCTTTTGGAGAACTTCCTTATGAGGTTATTAAAAATCTACCTCCTGATATAAATACTCAGGTAGTTTACTTTTTAAAATATTATACTAACGAAAAACGAGAAGTTGTAAATCGTTGGTTGGCGAGATGTAGTTTATTTTTACCCTACTTTAGGACAATTTTTAAAGAATATGGCATACCTGATGATTTAGTTTATCTTGCTTTTATTGAAAGTGGTTGTAATCCTTTTGCCACTTCACCAGCAGGTGCAGCAGGTATATGGCAATTTATGGAAGCTACAGCAAAAAGATATGGATTAAAAATAGATTATTGGATTGATGAAAGAAGAGATTTTATCAAATCAACCTATGCTGCAGCTAAATATTTGAAAACTCTATATAAAATTTTTGGAGACTGGAGAATAGCAATAGCAAGTTATAATTTAGGAGAAAATAAAATTAAAAGAGTTTTGGAAGCTAAAAATTTTATAGATTATTGGCAAATTATAAATTCAAAGGAAATACCAATTGAAACAATGATTTATTTGCCTCAATGGATGGCAATCACTTTAATAGCAAAAGATCCAGAAAAATATGGATTTTCAATACCAGAGAATAAAATTCTTGATTATGAAGAGATAAAGGTAAATGGTGGAATAGATTTAAAAGTATTTTCAGTTGCGGGAGAGATTGACTATGATATGCTTTTGCTTTTAAATGCTGAGCTAAGAAGAAAAATCACTCCGCCAGAAACTATTTATAATTTAAAAATTCCTTATGGTAAAAAAGAAATTCTTGAAAAAAATCTTTTATCATTAAGGACTGTGAAAAAGGAAAAAGATTTTGCAAAGAGAAAAATAGAAATTGTCACCCTTCCCGAAGAAAATTTAAGCAAAAAATTAGTTGTTTTTTAATAAAAAATTATTAAAATTTACAGTACTTTTAAAAATCAAGAGAATGAACTATGAAAAAAATTAAATTTTTATTAATTTTTCTATTTTCAATTTTTATATTTCTATTTTTAGAAAAACCTCTTTATGCTCTTGAAATTGTGGTTTCCAATTCTCCTCTTGAAAAAATTGTAAGAGAAATAGCAAGTGATTGTAAAATTTATCAACTCCAAAGTGAAAAAGAAGATTTCCATTCTTATGAACCGACTTTATCTCAATGGCAAAAAATTAAAACTGCTGATTTAGTTATTATTGTAGGAACTGAAAGATGGGCAAAAAGGGTATATGAATTAAGAAAGGGGAAAAAAATATTGAGTCTTTCAAAAGGAGAAGAAAGGTTTTTAGACCCTCATCTTTGGTTTGATTTGAAAAGAGTAAAAGCTTTAATAAAGGAACTTGGGGATTATTTAAGCACAAAAGAGCCTTATAAAAAGGATTTTTATCAAAAAAATGTTCAAAAATTTTTAAGGTCCTTGGAAGAGGTTAAAAAAGATTACAGTGAGCTAAAAAATTGTAAATTTAAAGAAATTTATATTTTAGGTCATCCTATTTTTGGTTATCTTTTAAAAGATTCAAAAATAGAACAAATAACACTTTTAAAAAGTCCCCACAAAGAAGGAGAACCAAGTATTAAAACTTTAACAGAAATGTATAAAAAGCTTAAAACTAAAGGAGTTGAAATTGTATTTTTAGTAGATCCTGAGTTTGAAAAGTATAGAGGATTTTTTGAAGAAAAGGGAATAAAAGTAATAAAACTTTGGTCTGGAGGAACCTATTATATGCCTGGTAGTTACATAGAACTTTTGAGATATAATTTGCTAAATATTAAAAAAGCACTTAAATGTAAATAGGGGGCTAAAAGACTTTGTCCCTTAGGATAAAATTAAAAATAGCATTTTTAGTTTTCTTAATACTTTTTTCTGTTTTTTTACTTCTTCCTACCTTTGTAAAAGACCTTCCTCCCTGGTTTAAAAAGTACATTTATAGAGGCGAGCTTAAACTTGGTCTTGATTTAAAAGGAGGTGTTCATTTAGTTCTTAGACCAGATTTAGAAAAAGCTCTAAAAACCCAATTTGATAATTATTTGCAAGATATAAAAGCTCAAGCTCTTAGAACAAATATAAATTTTGAGCTTATTCCTGAGGAAAATAAGGCAACTTTTAAGTTTTATAAAGAGGAAGATTTAAGAGTATTTAAAGATGAAATAATAAAAGGTTTTAAGGAATTGCAGATAGTTAAAGAAGGGAAAGAGAAAGATGCCTTTTTTGTAGAAGTTAGTTTATCTCAGGAAAAGGTTTCTTATATAAGGGAACATATTTTAGATCAGGTTCTTGAAGTTATAAGAAATAGAATTGACCAATTTGGAGTAGCAGAACCTATAATTACAAAACAGGGTTCTGACAAAATAGTAATTCAGCTTCCTGGCTTAAAGGATCCTCAAAGAGCAATAAATGTAGTAGGTCAAACAGCTCAGCTTGAATTTAAATTGGTAGATGAAGAAGCTATGCAAAAATTGAATTTAGATGCCCTTATTAATTCTTTGATAAAGGAAAAGAAAATTTCTCTTGATGCTCCTATAGAAGAGTGGAGAAAACTAATTAAACCTTATATACCTCCAGATTCAGAATTTTATTTTTTGGTAGAAAAAGATAGAACCACAGGGAAAATAATAAAAAAGCCTATTGTTTTAAAAAAAGAGGCAGTTCTTACTGGAACGTATCTAAAAAATGCACAAGTTCGTATAGATCCTCAATTTAATGAGCCCTATGTATGGATTCAATTTGATTCAAGAGGAGCAAAAATATTTGAGCAAATTACTGGAGAAAACGTAGGTAAAAGGCTTGCAATTGTTCTTGATGAAGTAGTGCGTTCTGCACCAGTTATAAGAGAAAAAATTTCAGGAGGAGATGCTCAAATAACAGGTAGTTTTACAATGGAAGAAGCATCAGACCTTGCCCTTGTTTTAAGGGCAGGAGCTCTCCCAGCTCCTGTTAAAATTTTACAAAATATTACTATCGGACCTTCCCTTGGAAAAGATTCTATTCAGAAAGGAATTATAGCAGGTTTAATAGGAGCATCAGCAGTTATTGTTTTCACTTCTATTTATTACAGGATTTCTGGAATGATAGCGGTTTGTGCACTTATTTTAAATATTTACTTTTTATTAGCTCTTTTATCAGCTTTTCAGGCCACTTTAACCCTTCCTGGAATTGCTGGAATTATCTTAAGCATTGGTATGGGAGTGGATTCTAATGTGCTTATTTTCGAAAGAATTAGAGATGAACTTAAATTGGGAAGAAGTACCTATTCAGCTATCTTTCAAGGATATTCAAGAGCTTTTTGGACCATTTTTGATGCTCACATTACAGTTTTAATAACCTCTTTAATTTTATTTCTTTTTGGTACAGGTCCTATTAGAGGTTTTGCAGTAACTTTATCCATTTCTATTATTGTAAATTTATTTACAGCTATTTTTGCAACCAAGATATTTTATGAATATTTATATGAAAAAGGTAAAGAATTTAAGATTAAATTTTTTGAAATTATAAGAAATCCTAAAATTGATTTTATGAAATATAAAAAGATTTTTGCTATAGTTTCTATTCTTTTTAGTTTAATAGGAATTTTAGCTTTTATTCAAGCTTTCAGAGGAAAGGCTAATTTGGGGATAGATTTTACAGGCGGGACTCTTATTTATTTAAAAAGTGAAATTCCTCCTTCCTTAGATAAAATAAGAAAGACACTTTCTCAAGAGGGTTTTGGAGACTTTACTCTTCAGGATGTTAAAGGTGAAAATATGCTTCTTTTAAAACTAAAAAGTTCTAAAGAAACTCTTACCGAAGATGTAAATAAGATTTTAACAACCTTAAAAAGTAAATTTCCTGAATATAACTTTACTTTGTTAGGAAAAGAAGAAATCGGAGCTACCATAAGTAAAGAATTAAAAAAGAAAGCCACTTTAGCTATCTTAGGTGCCCTTTTAGGTATTATACTTTATCTTACTTTTAGATTTAATTTTAACTTTGGTGTAGCTGCAGGAATAGCAACCTTTCATGATGTTCTTTTTACTTTAGCAATTTTTTATCTTTTGGGTAAAGAAATAAATCTCCTTTTTATTACCGCTTTACTTACCTTAGCAGGTTATTCCTTAACAGATACCGTGGTTATTTTTGATAGAATAAGAGAAAATATTTTGAATAGGAAATCTAAAGATTTTGATGAATTAGTGAATATAAGTATAAATGAAGTGTTAGCAAGAACGCTTATCACTACTATTACAACTCTTTTTGGTTCAGTAAGTTTACTTGGTTTTGGAGGTATAGTTATAAGAGACTTTGCCTTAGCTTTAACTATAGGATTTATTGTAGGAACTTATAGCTCTATTTTTATTGCTTCTCCTATTTTAAAAGTTTTACATAAAGGAAAAGTGCCAGAACTTATTCCCAAAGAACGCCTTTTTTAAGTCTTTGACCACAAGCAAATTCATAAGCAGAAATTTTTTTCTTACCTTCTAATTGAACTTCTTTTAACAAAATTGCATCTTTAGAAGTGGCAACAAGAATTCCATCCTTATTTATGTCTAAAATAGTTCCCGGCTTTTCTTCATGTTTTAGTGGAACAGCTTTTGCTGAAAATACTTTTAAAAGCTTGTTTTTATAATAAGTAAAGGCAGAAGGCCAAGGTAAAAAGGCTTTTATTTTTTTTTCTATTTTTTCAGCTGGTTCTTCAAAGGTAAAAAATCCGTCTTCTTTTTTTAAAATGGGAGCATAAGAAATTCCTTCCTCAGGTTGAGGTATTATTTTTAATTCTCCTTTTTTATGAAGTTCTATAGCAGAAAGAATAGTCTCTTTCCCAAGCTGAGCTAATTTTTGGGAAAGAGAATTAGCATCGTCATTTTCTGAAATAGGAATTTTTTTCTGTAAGAGTATAGGTCCTGTATCAAGCCCTTCATCCATAAGCATGATAGTAATACCAGTTTCTTTTTCCCCTTCTAAAATTGCCCAATTTATAGGAGATGCACCTCTATATTTTGGAAGAAGGGAAGCATGTATATTCCAGCAGCCAAATTTAGGGATTTCTAAAATTTCTTTAGGAATAATTTTCCCATAAGCACAAACTACTATTAAATCAGGTGAAAGATCTTTAAGTATTTGAATAAATTGTGGATCCTTTAATCTTATTGGTTCTAATACTTTTAGACCCTTTGATGAAGCCCAAGCTTTTACAGGGGAAGGGGAGGGTTTTAATCCTCTTCCCTTTGGTTTATCTGGTTGAGTAACAACAGCAATTACTTCTTCTTTTTCATAAAGAGCTTCTAAAGAGGGTATAGCAAATTCAGGGCTTCCAAAAAAAATTATTCTATATTTTTTCATTAATGAAGTGCAACTTTCCTTAATTCTTCTACTTCTTCAGCTTTTCTAAATTCAAATTCTCCTGCTTCGTTTACATCAACTATTATTTTATCTCCTTCAGAAAAAACACCTTCTAAAATTTTCAAAGCTAAAGCATTTTCAATATATTTTTGTATAGTTCTTTTAAGCGGTCTTGCTCCAAAGACTGGGTCATATCCATAAGTTGCAAGAAGTTCTTTAGCTTTATCAGTTAGTTCTAAGAACATTCCTTTTTCAGAAAGTCTTTCATTGAGATACCTAATTTGGATATCTACAATTTTAATTATGTCCTCTCTGGTTAAATTATTAAAGACTATAATTTCATCTATACGGTTTAAAAATTCAGGTCTGAAAGTGGATTTTAAAAGTTCAAATACTCTATTTTCTACTTCTTTACGAGAAAGAGACAAATCTTGGAAATAGAAACTACCTACATTTGAAGTCATAATTATAATTGTATTTTTAAAATCAACGGTTCTTCCTTTACCATCAGTTAATCTCCCATCGTCAAGAATCTGAAGCAGAATGTTAAAAACATCGGGATGAGCCTTTTCGATTTCATCAAACAAAATAACAGAATAAGGTCTTCTTCTTACTGCTTCAGTAAGTTGTCCTCCTTCTTCATATCCAACGTATCCAGGAGGTGCACCAATTAATCTTGAAACAGAATGTTTTTCCATATATTCTGTCATATCAATTCTTATCATTGCATCTTCAGTATCAAACATAAATTCAGCAAGTGCTTTCGCAAGTTCTGTTTTTCCTACTCCTGTAGGACCAATAAAGAGAAAAGAACCAATAGGTCTTCTTGGATCTTTTAGTCCTGCTCTTGCTCTTCTTAAAGCATTTGCTATTGCAGAAATAGCATGATCCTGCCCGACCACCCTTTCTTTCAATCTTTCTTCTATTCTTAAAAGTTTTTCCCTTTCACTTTCAAGAAGTCTGTGCACAGGTATTCCTGTCCATTTAGATACAATTTGAGCTATATCTTCAGCATCTACTTCCTCTTTTAAGAATTTATGTTCCTTTTGAAGTTCTTCTAATTTTTTATTTTCTTCTTCTAATTCCTTTTGAAGTTGAGGAATCATGCCATATATAATTTCAGCAACTCTATTTAGATCACCTTGTCTTTCAGCTTGTTGAGCTTCGATTTTAAGTTGGTCAATTTTTTCTTTTAATTTTCTAATTTTTTGAATAACCTCTTTTTCTTTTAACCATTGAGCTTTTAATTTTTCAGCCTCTTTTCTAAGTTCATTTAATTGCTCAAGTAATTTATTGAGTCTTTCTTTTGCTTTAGGATCAGTTTCTTTTTCTAAAGCAACTTTTTCAATTTCAAGTTGTTTAATTTTTCTTTCTATTTCATCTATTTCAGTTGGCATAGAATCTATTTCTATACGAAGTTTTGCAGCAGCTTCATCTATTAGATCTATAGCTTTATCAGGAAGATATCTATCAGTAATATATCTATGAGAAAGCATAACAGCAGCAATAATAGCATTATCAGTAATTCTAACTCCATGGTGAACTTCATATTTTTCTTTTAATCCTCTTAAAATTGCAATAGCTTCTTCTGGGGTTGGTTCATCTACATAAACAGGTTGAAATCTTCTTTCTAATGCAGGATCTTTCTCTATATATTTACGATATTCATCAATGGTTGTTGCACCTATACATCTTAATTCCCCTCTTGCAAGGGCAGGTTTAAGCATATTTGCTGCATCTATAGCTCCTTCAGCAGCTCCAGCACCTACAATAGTATGAATTTCGTCTATAAATAAAATAATTTCTCCTTCACTGGCTTGAATTTCACGTAAAACAGCTTTAAGTCTTTCTTCAAATTCTCCCCTAAATTTTGTTCCTGCAATTAAGGCTCCTAAATCTAATTGAATAATTCTTTTATCTTTCAAAACTTCAGGTACATCTCCAGCAACGATTCTTTGAGCAAGACCTTCTACAATAGCAGTTTTACCAACACCTGGTTCTCCAACAAGAACAGGATTATTTTTAGTTCTTCTGGAAAGAATATGCATAACCCTTCTTATTTCCTCATCTCTTCCTATAACAGGATCAAGTTTTCCAGCTTTAGCAAGCGCTGTAAGATCTCTTCCAAATTTTTCTAAAGCTTGATATTTTTCTTCTGGATTTTGATCTGTAATCCTTTGTCCTTTTCTTATTTTTGTAATTACATCTTTAGCATTGCTAAAAGTAATACCTCTTTTTCTTAAAATTTCTCCAGCTCTGGTTGGGCTATCAATGATACTTAAAAATAAATGCTCAGTAGAAATATATTCATCTCTCATCTCTTTAGCTAAACTTTCGGCTTTATCGAGTATTTGTTTTAAACTTAAAGAAATATATAATTGATAAGTTCCATAAGTAAGTTTAGGAAATTTTTCTAAAATTTCGTCTAAATCTGAAGAAATAATTTTTGAATTTACTCCTAATCTATCAAGGATTGTAGGTACTATTCCACCTTCTTGATCAACTAATGCTTTTAAAAGATGTTCTGGTTCTATCTGAGGATGGTTATAGGTTTCAGCTAAACGCTGAGCACTCTGTAAGGCTTCTTGTGCTTTAAAAGTAAACTTATCAAGTTTCATCTTTTAAACCTCCTATTTCAAAATGTTTAAATTTAAAAATAAATATGATCATCAAAATTTCAATATATAAATTTTGAAACCTTGAAAAAAAAATAATTATACTTATTTTTAAACATGAAAGTAAAAATAAAAACAAAAAAATAAAAGGAGGTGATAAATATGGCAGATTTAATTCTTTGGCGTCCATTACAAGAATTAAAAAGAGAAATGGATCGTATATGGCAAGAATTTTTTGGTAAAAGTTGGTTAACAGAAAGATTTGAGAGTATTGAATGGATACCTGCTATTGATGTTTCGGAAACAGATAATGAAATAATAGTAAAAGTTGATGTTCCTGGTGTAAATCCTGAAGATATAGAAATAAGTTTATCTGACAATGTATTAATTATTAAAGGTGAAAAGAAAAAAGAAGAAGAGGAAAAGAAAGAAAACTTTTATAGAATGGAAAGATATTATGGTAGTTTTATGAGATCTATTCAATTACCTTGTGATGTAGAAGAAGAAAAAATATCAGCTACTTATAAAAATGGTGTATTAAAAATTGTATTACCAAAGAAACCAGAAGAAAAGAAAAAAGTAATTAAAATTAATGTTGAAAAATAGTTTGATAATTAAGAGGGGGTTATCCCCCTCTTAATTTAATTAATTCTCAAAATGATCAAATCCCTTGGGTTTAATTTTTAATTTTTTTGTTCCTTTTATTAAATAGAAATTTCTTTCTTTAATAATCCTTCCTATTTTAAAAAAATTTCTATTAAATTTTTTAGCTAAATTTTCTAATTTTTTAAGATTTTTTTCTTCTACAGTAAATAAAAGTGCATAATCTTCTCCACCAGATAAAGCCTCTTCTAAGGTGGCAAAATTACCTATTGGAATTTTATCTTCCCAAAGTTCAGCTCCAACTTTACTTTCTTCACATATTCTCCAGAGATCAATTAAAAGTCCGTCTGAAATATCTATCATTGAGGTAGCAAGTTTTTGTTTGGAAAGCTCTTTACCTAAAAGTATTTCTGGTTCAGGTCTCAGGTGGGCTTGTTTTACAGATTCAGGGATATCTTTTAGAGATTTTTTTTGAATAAGTCTTAAAAATGCAGAGCTTTCTCCTAAGGGTCTTGAAACAAAGATATAATCTTCTGGTTGAGCCCCTTTTCTAAAAATAGGGTTTTTAGTTTCCCCTATAAGTGCTAAATTGACAAAGAAAAAAGGGCTTTTAACTGTATCACCACCTACTAAATGTGTTTCAAATTTTTTTAAAGTAGAAGTTAGAGCTTCCATAAAAGGATTAATCCAAGATTTATCTATAGGTTTAGGAGAACCTAAGGTTAAGAGAGCCCATTTAGGTTCTCCTCCCATAGCAGCTATATCGCTTAAATTTGAAGTAGCAAGCTTTACTCCTAAATCAAAAAAAGAAGTGTAAGAAAAGTGAAAATGGATTTTTTCTACTAAGGCATCTGTGGTAAAAAGAAGATATTTATTTTTACTTAATTTTATAACTGCGCAATCTTCATTTTTTGATTTTATTACATAAGAATTCTCTATAATATATTTTTTAAGATATTTAAGCCATTCTTTTTCTGTCATTTATTCTGCTGCGATTAATTCAGATTCACTAAAGAAAAAATTAATTTCTTTTTTAGCTGATTCAGGGCTATCTGAACCATGTACAGTATTTTTTTCTTTATTTAAACCAAACAATTTTCTTATAGTTCCTTCTTCAGCATCCTTTGGATCTGTTGCTCCCATTATTTCACGCACTTTTTTTATAGCATTTTCTCCTTCAAATACTATAGCAACTACCGATCCAGAACTTATATAATCTGTTAGGCTCTCATAAAAGGGTCGGTCTTTATGGACTATATAAAATGCTTTCGCTTGTTCCTTTGTTAATCTCAGTTTTTTAATAGCAACTACTTTAAGACCCTTTTCTTCAAAAATGTTAATAATTTTGCCAATAAGATTTCTCTCTACCCCATCAGGTTTAATCATTACTAAAGTCCTTTCCATAAATCCCTCCGTGGTAGTTTTAGCTTTTAAATAATAAATATATTCCTACTACTACAAAAGTAGTTCCCAAAATTTTATAAAAATTGAGTTCTTCTTTTAAAAATAAAACAGCCAGTAAAGTTGCAACTAAAGGATAAGTTGAGGTTAAGGGAACAATTTGTGAAGCGTTTTTAGCTTTAAGTAAAGAAAAATAAGTAAGCATTCCTAAAAATCCTGCTAAAATCCCACTAAGAGAAAGAATCCCTACATTTTTAAAATTTAAAGAAGATAAAGAAATAGAAGGGCTTAAGAATAAAGTTAGAGAAATTGCAAGTAAAGCTGCAGAAGTTCTTATAAAAAGAGCAAGCAAAGGTTCAACACTTCTAAGACCTATTTTTTCTATTACTGGTGAAACACCCCAAAAAAGAATAGTCAAAAGCCACAATATTAAAACCTTTTTTTCCATTTTTTACTCCCAAATACTATAAAATTCCCATTTTAAATTTCAGCATAAAATTTTTAAAAGATATTTGTAAAATAAAGAATGAAATCAGAAAAAAAACTTATAATAGGATAAATTATTTTAGAAAGTATTCCAGTTATAGCTAAAAAAATGATAATAAAAAAACCAAAAATTTCTAATCTTAAGTAGCTTATTCTTAGAGGAAGAGGTAAAAATTTTACTATTATTTTACTTCCATCTAAAGGGGGAATAGGAAGTAAGTTAAAAATTCCGAGACCAATATTTATTTTTACTCCCAGATAGCACATTAGGGATAAGGGTTCAGAGATAGCAAAATTTTGAAGATTTAAATTCAAATTACTAAACAAATTATAAAACAAACCAAATAAAATAGCTAAAAATATATTAGAAAGAGGTCCAGCTACTGATACTAAAGCCATATCTCTCCAAGGATTTTTAAAATAATTAGGATTTATAGGGACTGGTTTTGCCCATCCTATAGCCTGAGTAATAAATAAAGTGAGGGTTCCAAAAAAATCTAAATGTTTAATAGGATTTAAGGTCAATCTATTGGCTAATTTAGGAGTGGGATCTCCCAAAAGATAAGCAATAAATCCATGAGAAAATTCATGCACTGTCAAAGCTAATAATAAAGGAGGAGTGAGAAAAAGAAATATTTTTGGATCAATCATTAGAATCTCAATTTAGAAATTTCTTTAACATTTTTTAGTATAGAAAGAGCCATTTTTACTTGGAAATCTTCCTCAGGGCTTGAGAAATATTTAAAAACTTTATCTTCTTTCGCTTTTTCTGAGTTTTTGTCTCCTGGAGTTTCTATTTCAGGAATTTCTATATCAGGGTTAATTCCAACTTTATCAATGCAGACTCCTTTTGGTGTATAATAATAGGCAGTGGTTAATTTTACTGCATAATCTTCCTCTAAAGGAATTACAGTTTGTACACAACCTTTTCCAAAACTTTTTTGTCCTAAAACAAGTGCTCTATTGTTATCTTTTAAAGCACCAGTAACTATTTCAGCAGCAGAGGCTGTTCCATGATTAATAAGAATAACTATAGGATAAGGATGTTTTCTGTGAGAAGGATTCGGTGCTGCTTTAAATTCCATTTGTGCTTCTTTACTTTTCCCTTTTACAGAGACAATGAGACCATCTTCCAAAAATTCATCAGCTACTTCTATTGCTGAAGAAAGGAGTCCTCCGGGATTAAATCTTAAATCTAATATAATTCCCTTTATTTGTTGTTCATTTTCTAATTTTTCTAAAGCCTCAATTAGTTCTTGAGGGGTTTTTTCTTGAAAACTTGTAATTCTAACGTATGCAAATCCTGGTTCAAGTAATTTAGTTTTAACACTTTTTATAGGTATCACATCTCTTACTAAAGTTATTTCTTTTATATCTTTATCATTTCTAAGAATAGTAATAGTAACTTTTGTTCCTTTAGGACCTCTTAAAAGCTTTACTGCTTCTAAAAGGCTCATTCCTTTAGTAGGTTTATCGTCAATTTTTAAGATTTTATCTCCCGGTTTAATACCTGCTTTCCAAGCAGGAGTATCTTCTATAGGAGCCACTACAGTTATAATTTCATCTTTAATAGTAATTTCTATCCCAATTCCTGTAAAACTTCCCTTAGTTTCAATTTCAAGTTCTTTGTATTCTTCAGGTTTCATTAAGGAGGAATAGGGATCAAGAGAGTTTAACATTCCATTAATGGCACCATAAATTAAATCCTTAGGATTTACTTCAGTTACATAATTATCTTCTATTAATCTTAAAACCTGAGAAAAAAGTTTGAGATACCTATAGATTTCATCGTTTTTTTCTTTGGTTTCTTTAGAAAATCCCCAACTAAAAATTAGAAGAAAGATAAGACAAAAGCTTAAAAGTAAATTAAATTTTAAATTCTTTTTATACATAAAGGTGCTCCCTTAATTTAAGAGTTTTTAATTTTTACAGGAAATTAAACACCTAAATAAAATTTTTTCAAGATATTTGAGACATTAAAACTTTATATAATATTTTATAACTTGAAATTTGGATAAAAAGTGATTTAATTATGTCTCTAAAAAAGCACGTCTAAGGATTGGGGTGTCCCATACGGGATGCTGGTTAAAATCCACCTTAGACGGAAGTAAAAAACCCCAAAGGAGGTAGGAATATGTCACACATTACCATGAAACAACTTCTTGAAGCTGGTGTCCATTTTGGACATCAGACTCGCAGATGGAATCCCAAAATGAAACCTTTTATTTTTGGAGAAAGGAATGGGATTCATATTATTGATTTACAACAAACACTTCATTATTTTGAAATTGCTTATGAATTTGTGGTGAATTTAGTTGCTCAGGGAGGGAAAATTTTATTCGTAGGAACAAAAAAACAAGCACAAGAAACTGTTAAAGAAGAGGCTGAAAGATGTGGAATGTATTATGTGGTCAATAGGTGGCTTGGTGGAACACTTACCAATTTTAGAACTATAAGACAAAGTGTAGAAAAGTTAAAAAAACTTGAAACTTGGTTTGAGGATGGAACTATTGAAAGATTTACTAAAAAAGAAAGATTAAGACTTGAAAGATTAAAAAACAAATTGGAAAAAAATCTAGCAGGAATAAAAAATATGGAAACTCTTCCTCAAGCTTTATATATAGTTGATCCTGTACATGAAGAAATTGCTGTCAAAGAAGCTAGAAAATTAGGTATTCCTATTATTGCTATTGTTGATACTAACTGCGATCCTGATCTTATAGATTATATTATTCCTGGAAATGATGATGCTATAAGAGCTATCAAACTTATCACTAGTAAAATTGCTGATGCTTGCTTAGAAGGATTGGAAATTTATAAAGAAAGAATAGCAGCTCAAACAGATAAAGAAATTTCTCTTGAAGAAAAGCTTCCAGAGGAAGAAGAAAAAGTAGACCGAATATTAAAAGAAATTCTTATTGAAGAAGAGAAAGAATTAAGATTTGAAGAGGAAGCAGAAAAATTAATGGAAAAAGAATAAAAATTTTGGCTAAGAGGAGGTTAAAATGGCTGAAATTAGTTTAGAATTGATAAAACAATTGAGAGAAAGAACAGCAGCTGGATTTATGGATTGTAAGAAGGCGTTAGAGGAAGCACAAGGAGATATAGAAAAAGCTATAGATATTCTTAGAAAAAAGGGGCTTGCTATTGCTACAAAAAGAGCAGCTAAGGAGACTTTGGAAGGTGTTGTAGCTGCCTATATTCATAGTAACAGAAAAATTGGAGTATTAGTAGAAGTAAATTGTGAAACAGATTTTGTAGCCAGAACTTCAGAATTTCAAGAATTTGCCCATAATTTAGCTATGCAGATTGCAGCTACCAATCCTGTTGCTGTTAGTAGAGAACAGGTTCCACCAGAGATATTAGAAAGGGAGAAAAAAATATATGAAGAACAATTAAGAGAGGCAGGGAAACCAGAAAATATTATTCCTAAAATAGTTGAAGGGAAACTTGAAAAGTTTTATAAAGAAAATGTATTGTTGGAGCAGCCATTTATTAAAAATCCAGACCTTACTATTCAAGATCTTTTAAATGAACTTATGGCTAAAACTGGGGAAAAAATTGTAATTAAAAGATTTTGTAGATTTCAAGTAGGTGAATAAAGGTGCAAAAACCTAAATATAAAAGGATCCTCTTAAAAATTTCTGGAGAAGCTCTTTTAGGAGATAAATCCTTTGGTATAGACCATCAAATTGTAAAGAAAATAGTTGAAGAAATAAAAGAGGTATATCGTCTTGGAATAGAATTAGGAATTGTAGTAGGGGGAGGGAATATATTTAGAGGTGTTATAGGTCAAGAAAAAGGTATGGATAGAGTAAGAGCAGATTGTATAGGAATGCTTGCAACACTAATTAATGCATTGGTTATTCAAGATGCTTTAATTTCTCAGAATATTCCTTGTAGAATCATGTCTGCTTTTGAAGTAGTAAAAGCAGGAGAAACTTATATAAGAGAAAAGGCACTCAAACATTTAGAAAAGGGAAGAATTCTTCTTTTGGCTTGTGGTACAGGAAATCCCTTTTTCACAACAGATACTGCAGCAGTTTTAAGAGCTCTTGAACTTAACGCAGAAATCTTATTTAAGGCTACTAAAGTAGATGGGGTTTATGATAAAGATCCAGTTAAAGATCCTACAGCTAAAAAATATGATGTTCTTACTTTTGATTCCGCTCTTGAAAAAAAGCTTAAAATAATGGATGCAACTGCCTTCTCTTTAGCAAGAGATTATAAACTTCCTGTTTTAGTTTTTAATATCTTAGAATCAGGAAACATCAAAAAAGCAGTTTTAGGAGAGAAAGTAGGAACTTTAATAACGCCTTAGAAAGGGAGGTGATGAATTTGTGAATTCCGCTTTAGAAGAAGTAAAAAAGAAGATGGAGAAAAGTTTAAAAAATTTTAAAGAAGAGCTTTCTCATATAAGAACAGGTAGAGCCTCAATTGCACTTTTAGAAGCTATTAAAGTGGATTGTTATGGAACAAAAATGCCTATTCCTCAGATAGCTACTGTAAATGTAGTGGAAGGTAAAATGCTTGTTATACAACCTTGGGATATAAATTTAGTAAAAGAGATTGAAAAGGCTATTCAAAAATCTGATTTAGGGATTAATCCTACAAGTGATGGAAAAACTATAAAACTTATTATGCCACCTTTGACTGAAGAGAGAAGAAAAGAACTTATAAAGGTAGCAAGTAAACTTGCAGAAGAAGCAAGAATAGCTATTCGTAATATTAGAAGAGACGTTTTAGAAAAATTTAAAACAGCTAAGAAAAAAGGAGAAATATCTGAGGATGATTATCTTCAATTAGAAAAAAAGGTCCAGAAATTGACAGATGAATATATTGAAAAGATTAATACAGCTTTAAAAGAAAAAGAGAAAGAGATTTTAGCTCCTTAAAATGGAAAATTCCTTAAATGATTCTTCAATAATTTTAGATCCTTCAAAACTTCCTAAACATGTAGCTATTATTATGGATGGTAATGGAAGATGGGCAAAAAGCAGAGGTTTACCAAGAGTTTATGGTCACAAAAAAGGTGCAGAAGTAGCGAAAACAATTGTTTATAAAACTAAAGAGTTAGGTATTCCCTATCTTACTCTTTTTGCCTTTTCAAAAGAAAACTGGCTTCGCCCTAAAGAGGAAGTTGAAACCCTTCTTGAATTGTTAAAAATCTATTTAGATGCAGAATTTGAAAGAATGAAAAATGAAGGAATAAAGTTTAAAGTAATAGGAGATAAAGAAGATTTTCCAGAAGAACTAAAGCATAAATTAGAGTTTATTGAAAAAGCTACAGAAAATAATGACAAAATGGTTTTATGTATGGCTTTAAGCTATGGAGGAAAAGCTGAAATAATTAAGGCTACAAAAAAAATAGCTGAAGAAGTTAAAAAAGAAAAAATTCTTCCAGAAAATATAGATGAAAATCTTTTTAGAAAGTTTTTAGATACCAAAGATATTCCTGATCCAGATCTTCTTATAAGAACAAGTGGTGAGATGAGAATTTCTAACTTTTTACTTTTTCAATTAGCTTATACAGAATTTTATTTCACACCTGTTTATTGGCCAGATTTTGATGAAAAGGAATATTTAAAGGCTCTTTATTCTTATCAGCAAAGAGAAAGGAGATTTGGTAAAGTTTATGAACCTTAAAAGAGTAATTACCGCTATTACCCTTTTTCCTCTTCTTGTTTTAGTTTTATTAAAGGCAAGTTTATTTATCATTTTTCTTATTATTCTCCTTTCTACCTCTTTGTGTTTTTATGAATGGAAAAATCTTTATGAAATTCCCTTTTCTTTATGGTTAATAGGTGAAATACTTCTTATAATTAGTTTTTTAGCTATTTTTTTATATAATTCTTCAGTTTTTTATATTTTCTACTTTTTCCTTTTTTTTTCTTTCCTTCCACACTTATTCAAATATGAAAAAGAAGAATTTAAAAAAACCTTTTTTCCTTTTCTTATAGGTCTCATATATATTTTTATAGGATTTTATCCTTTTTGGGAGATTTTAAAAAATTTTGAAAGGAAATATTTAGTTTATTTTTTTTCTGTTATCTTTGCTAATGATACAGGAGCTTATTTAATAGGAAAAATTTTTGGAAAAACCCCATTTTTTTCAAAAATTTCACCTAAAAAAACATGGGAAGGATTTTTTGGGGGAATTATTTTTGCATTAGTAATAGCTTTCTTTTTAAACTATTATTGGGGACTTTTTGAAAGTCCTATTAATCTTTTTATTGCTTCAATTCTTTCTTTTGTAGGAAGTATAGGAGATCTCCTTGAATCGGCTTTTAAAAGAGTTGTAGATAAAAAGGATTCAGGAAAAATTATTATAGGTCACGGTGGATTACTTGATAGATTAGATAGTGTTTTACTTTCTTCTCCACTTTTTTTAATAATTCTAAAAATTAAATTTATTTAATGATATGATTCTTTCCCTTGAGGAAGCCTATTTTCTTTTAGAAAAAGAAAAGGTTCCGGAACATATTATAAAACATTCAGAAAAGGTAGCTCTCATTTCTTTATTTATCGGTTGTTTTTTAAAGGAAAGGGGAGAAAAAATTGATACTCAACTTTTAGTAGTAGGGGCTCTTCTTCATGATATAAAAAAATATGAGTCGCTCTTAACAGGAGAAAATCATGCTCTTCTTGGATATGAGTTTATGAAAAAATTAGGTTATAAAAGAATAGGAGAGATTATAAAAGCTCACATTTATTTGGAGATAAATTCTTTTAATCTTCCTGTAACCGAAGAAGAAATAGTTCATTATGCAGATAAAAGGGTAATGCATGATAAAATAGTTACTTTAAAAGATAGATTTGAAGATTTAAAAAAGAGATATGGTAAAAATGAACAAACTATTTCAAGATTAGAAGCATTAGAAAAATTAAATTATTTAATTGAGAAACGCATTTTTAGCAGAATCCCTTTTACACCTGATAAAATAATAGAGTTAGAAAAAATAAAGGAGGTAAGGGATGTCCTCTATAGGTGTATTAAAGATTGCTCTTCTTGCTGGTGGAACCTCATCTGAAAGGGAAGTATCTTTAAAGGGAGCAGAAGTAGTAAAAAAAGCTTTAGAAAAGTTAGGGCATAAATATGAATTTTTTGATCCAGCTCAAGATCTTCCTAAACTTGCTCAAAGAGCAAAAGAGTTTGATTGTGCTTTTTTAGTAGTTCATGGACCAGGAGGAGAAGATGGTACTTTGCAAGGTTTTTTAGATTCTATAGGACTTCCTTATCAAGGAGCAGGGGTTTTAGGAAGTGCTCTTGCTATGCATAAAGGAATATCTAAAAGTCTATATAAACTTGCTGGACTTAATGTTCCTGAAGGAAAAACTTTTTCAAAAGATTCTTCCTTTGAAATAATAAAAACTTATGGAGAAAAAATTGGTTTCCCCTTGGTTGTTAAACCTGCTACACAGGGTTCAAGTATTGGGTTAAGTGTTGTCAAAGATAAAAAAGATCTTAAAAAGGCTGTTGAAGCAGCTTTTAATGTGGATAGGGAAATAATTTTAGAAAAATATCTTAAAGGGAAAGAAATAACAGTAGGTATTTTAGATGATAAACCTTTACCAGTAGTAGAAATAGTCCCAAAGGTTTCGGAGATTTTTGATTACGAAACTAAATATACTCCAGGTCTTTCAGAAGAAATTTGCCCTGCAAGACTTTCAGAAAGACTGACTAAAAAAGCTCAAGAATATGGACTTATAGCTCATAAAACATTAAAGCTAAGGCATTACAGTAGAACTGATATGATTATAGTAGAAGATGAAATTTATGTACTTGAAACTAATACCATTCCTGGTATGACAGAAACAAGTCTTTTACCTCTTGCAGCAAAAGTTGCAGGTTATAGTTTTCCTGCGCTAATTCAGAAATTATTAGAATTAACTTTAAGAGATAAAAATACCTAAGAATAAAATCCCTGTTTTATTTTTTGAGCTTCAATTCCTATAAAAAATGTCCAATCTTTTAAAAGATTTTTTAATGAAGAATCAGGTAAGGTTTCTAAAATTTTATTTATTTCCAAAGCTTGTGCTAAAATAAAATCTCCAATAGTCTCAGAGGAGGCCTCATTTAATTCTAAATTGGTGATATTTTCTAAAATTTCAAAACTTTTTTCTAATTTTTGATATACCAAATTAATTCTTTCTTTTTGAGTTTTTCCTAAAAGTTCTTTTTTTTCTATTTCAGAAAGAGCAACTTTTAAATATTCTTCAAAAAGATTTTTTCCACTCTTTGAAGTTATAGATTCAGTAGTAAAATTAATTGGAAAAATAAATTTTGAATATATTTTCATAAGGGGCTCCCTATGAATAAATATTTTAATAGTATTATCGGAAAATTTCAAGAAAATTTAAAAATTTTCAGTTTGATCTATTTTCTAATCTTAGTTCTTAATATTTCAGGTTGTGGTTGGCTTATAGTAGGAGGAGGAACTGCATATGAAGGTTATAAAGTAGGATCAGATCCAAGAAGTATAGGAACTCAAATAGATGATGCAACAATTACTGCTAAAGTAAAATTAAAACTTATTGAAGACCCAATAACCAAGGCTCGTAAAATCGATGTAGATACAGTAAATGGTGTAGTTACTTTAACTGGAGTTGTAGAAAGTGAGAAAGAAATAAAAAGAGCTATAGAAATTGCAAAAAATGTTAAGGGAGTTAAAAAGGTAGTTAATAATTTAAGAGTAGAAAAAAGAGGAATAACTTCTTATCTTTCTGATAAAGAAATTACTACAAAGGTTAAACTTAAATTAATAGAGGATCCAGATTTAAAAGCACTTTCCATCGATGTAGATACAGTAAATGGTGTAGTTACTTTAACTGGAGTTGTAGAAAGTGAGTATCAAAAGAAAAAGGCTATAGAACACGCTAAAAGTGTTTCTGGAGTAGTAAAAGTAATTGATAATCTTCAAATTAAAAAATAAAAGGCTAAGGCTGATAATTTTTTCCTTGATATAGATTTCTTTCACTCATAAATTTTCTTAATAAATTAATAACTTCCATTTTCTTTGAAACCCAAGTAGGTGCTAAAATATCTTCTTCTTTTGCTTCTGAACATACTCTATGAATAACTGTTGAAGGTGGAAGATAAGTTAGAGCTAAAGCAACGAGTTCTACATATTCCTCCATTTCAAGAGGCTTATATTCTCCTTTTAAATACATTTCTTCCATTTTAGAACCTTTTGGAATATAGAGGGCGTGAAATTTTATTCCATCTATTTTAAGTTTAGCTAATGTTTTCACAGTTTCCATCATCATTTCTTTTGTTTCCTTAGGTAATCCAAAAATAATATGCACTACTACTGGAATATCATTTTCTTTGAGAAGATGATAAGCTTTTAAAAAATCTTCAAAAGTATGCCCTCTATTAATTAGTTTTAAGGTTTCATTATATATGCTTTGGAGTCCTAATTCTATCCATAAATAATAACCTTTTTCTTGGTAGGTTTTAAGAAGGTTTACTACATTTTCGTCTATACAATCAGGACGAGTCCCTATTGCTAATCCTACTATAGAAGGGTCCATAAAGACTATGTCATAAAGTTCTTTAAGTTTTTCTAAAGGAGCATAAGTGTTAGAGAAAGACTGAAAATAAGCTACAAATTTTTTAAAATTTTTCTTTTTAAAAAGTTCAAGAAAATACCTCAATTGTTCATTTAAGGATTTTCCCTCTATATAAAGTCCTGTTCCAGAACCCTTAGGATCACAATATATGCATCCTCCTAAACCTTTAGTTCCGTCTCTATTAGGACAGGTTAACCCTGCATCTAAGGGAATTTTTTTTACTTTTTCTCCAAACTTTTCTTTTAAAAACTCATTTAAGGTATAATAAAGCTTCTGGGTATTCATATTTTTAAAATAAGATAATTTAAGGAAAAATTCAACTCTGTATCTATTTGTTGTGGTTATTATTTTAGAAAAATTTGCGAAAATATGTTTTTTATTGATTTTTAAAATTAAAGGTTTTAAATTGTTTTTATGGTAATTAAAATTTATAAAATCTGGGAGGATAATTGTGGATAAAAAAGCTTTAGAAGAAGAAATCAGAAAGGTAGCTTATGAGCTTTATGTGAAAAGTGGATATGTACCAGGGAGAGATTTAGAAAATTGGTTAGAGGCTGAAAGAATAGTTTTGGCTAAATACGGATTAACTCCAGAGGAGATGACTCAAGAATCAAGTCTTTCTTCAAACTTTGAAGGAAAGCCTAAGTCAAAAACAAGATGTAGAAAAAAGGTAAAAGAAGGAGCTACCAAAGGAAAAGGTAAATGTAAGAAAAAAGGATAGTTCCCAAATTTTATACCTTTAATAGCTTAGAAACAATAAGCTTTCTTATTTCTTCTATAACAATTAGTGCTATGGCAAAGGGTATTAAAATAAACCATACAGTTAATGGAATTGGATATGTTGAAAATATTTTGTTTCCAACTGGATGATAAACAATAAAAATCTGTAAAGCAATTTCAAAGAGTATTCCAACAAGCAGAAACTTATTTGAAAATATTCCTATGCTAAAAATTGATTCTGTGAAAGAACGTGAGGCAAAGCCATTTGCCACCTGTGCAAGAACTATTCCTGTAAGGCATGCAGTTGTTGCCTGCATATAAAGAATGCTTTTTGCTGAAAGAGCAGAACCCCACTGCCATCCTCCTGTATATAGAACATAAAAGAATCCAAAAAGTCCTGCAGATGCCTCAATTGGTCCTAAAAATAAAAATACCCTTAAAAGAAGCTTTAAATTTAAAAGTCTTTCTTTATGGCTTCTTGGTTGCTTTTTCATTACTTCTTTTGTTGGTTTTTCTGCTCCAAGTGCAAGTGCTGGAAATATATCTGTTCCGAGATCAATTGAAAGAATCTGCATAACTGTGAGAGGGAGAGGTATTCTAAAAATTGCATAAGCAATACATGGTAAAAGTTCAGCAACATTTGAGGTAAAAAAGTATGAGATAAACTTTCTTATATTTTCATAGATTGCTCTTCCTTCTTCAATTGCATTAACAATGGTTGCAAAATTATCATCAAGGAGTATTATTTCTGCAGATTCTTTTGCCACATCTGTTCCACTTCCCATAGCAATTCCTATATCTGCTTTTTTAAGGGCAGGTGCATCATTTACTCCATCTCCTGTAACAGCAACTCTTTCTCCCATTTCTTGTAAAAGGGTTACAATTCTTAATTTATCCTTTGGTGTCATTCTTGTAAAAATTACTTCTTTATGTGAAAGCCTTTCTTTAAGTTCTATATCACTAAGTTTATGGAACTCCTCTCCCTCAATTATCATAGGATTTTCTCTAACCAGTCCTATTTCTTTTGCAATTGCAAGAGCTGTTCTACTTGCATCTCCTGTAATTAGAATTATCTTTACTCCTGCTTCATGACATTTTTTAATAGCTTCTTTGACCTCAGGTCTTGGCGGGTCTTCAAGTCCAATAAGTCCAACAAATATCATGTCTTTTTCAGGCTCATCTTCTGAATAAGCAAAACATAGCACCCTTAATCCTTCATCCATTAGTGAATGGCTGGCATATTTGATTTTTTCTTTTATTTCTTCAGTAAGTTTAACCTTTTTTCCATTTATTTTTGCATATTTACACAAAGGTAAAACAGTCTCAATTGCACCCTTTGTAAGAGAAATCTTGGCTCCATCTATGAGATTAACAGTTGTCATTCTTTTTCTCTCAAAATCAAAAGGTATTTCTGATATTCTTTCTGATACAAAACCTCCAAAATTTTCTTTAACATATTTTAAAAGGGCAACCTCAGTAGGATCACCTTTATATTGATTATCAGAAAATTTGGCATTATTACAAAGATAAGCAATTTTCATAAGCATATCAACTGAGGAAGTGTCAATTGTCCAGATTTTTTTAACTTCCATTTTATTTTGGGTAATTGTTCCGGTTTTATCAGTACATATAACTGTAATTGAGCCAAGAGCTTCAACAGAAGTAAGAGTTTTTATAAGTGCTTTTCTTTTAAGCATTCTCTGACTTCCTATAGCAAGGGATAAAGTAACAGTTGGAAGCATTCCTTCAGGAACAAGGGCAACAATAACACCAATTGCAAAAATAAAGTTTTCCCAGAAGCTTCTTCCAATTGCGTGTCCTACAAAGAAAAAAATTAAGCCGATCAGTGTAGCGAATATAGCTATAAACTTTGATGTTCTTGCAATCTCCTTTTGAAGAGGAGTAGCTTCAGCTTGAACAGTTTCTGTAAGATGGGCAATTCTTCCGAATTCTGTTGTCATTCCTGTTGCAAATACAACCGCTTTCCCGCTTCCTGAAACTACAGTTGCACCTGCAAAAGCGATATTATTGCTTTCAATTATTTCACCTTTAAAGGGTTCGCAAGTTAAAATAATAGGAATAGATTCACCTGTAAGTGGTGCATTATTAACTGTAAGAAAGTTTGACTCAATAACCCTTGCATCTGCTGGAATTTTATCCCCTTCGGAGAGAATAATTAAATCTCCAGGAACAATTTCTCTTGCTGGAATCTCTTTTTGTATTCCATTCCGTATTACCTTTACATAAAAGGGAAGCATTTGCCTTAGTTTTTCAATTGCTTTTTCAGCTTTATATTCCTGCACAAAGGCAAAAATTGCATTTATACAAATAACTCCTATTATAGCAAATCCAAGATGCCTCATTCCTTCACCTGGATGAATATAATCAGAAATAAAAGCTAAAGCTGAAGCAAGCCATAGAATAATTGCAAGGAAATGGGTAAACTGACGTAGAAATTTTAAAACAAAAGAAGTTTTTCGAATTTCTTTGATTTCGTTATAACCAAAATAAAGAAGCCTTCGCTGTGCCTCCTCATCTTTAAGCCCAGCCTCAGATGTATCAAGTAACTTAAAAATCTCTTCCTTAGTAACTTCTGTTATTCTCATTTTCTGTGATATGGTTTAAATATAATTAAATTACAAGGTGGATTTTCAATTAATTTACTTACTAAATCAAGCTTGAAAATTCCCAAAAATTCTGTTTTTTTCTGCTCAACAGCAAGAAGCTCAATCTTTTTTGAAAGAGTTTGAAATATCAAGGTTTCATAAGAAAATTTTGGGAAAATTCTACTTTCAAACTTTATTTCGTGCCTTTTTAAAGATGAAAAAATTTTTTCAATATTTTCGCCTTTTCCAAAATAATTTATAAAGACCTTTGCATGAAAAATTTTTGAAAGATTTATTATAAAATCTGTTTTTTCTTTTAAATAATTTAAATCCCCTTTCAGAATAAAAAGAATTCTTTTAGGAGATATTTTCCCCACGTTGATGATTTTTATTATGACTACTGAACAAGGAAGTTTTAAGGTTTTTTTAAAATCATCTGAGGGTAAAAAGGCAAGGTCGATTTTTTCTTTTAATATAATATCTTTTAACTCTTTAAGCCTTTCACCTTCTTTTATAATGCATTCAGCTTTGAGATGGTTTTTTTCTGCTTCCAGAAAAATTCTTTTTAATATAGTAGAAATCTTTTCAAACTTTATTCCCTTTTTATGAATAAAAAAGAAGCAAAGTGAAGCATTATTGAGCTTTGCAAATTTTAAAGCATAACGAGCAAATATTTCAGCAGTAACAATTTCATTAATTTCTACAAGAACCTTTTTATACACGGTTATAAACAATATAATTTGACAAAAAAGTTTTGTCAAAATAAATATTTTTATTTTATAAAAGTAAGGCTTTTAATTGAAGATGGTAAAAAAACAAAAGAAGATTATATTTAAAATAAAAAAATTAATAAAAATGGTGATTGAGGATGAAGTTTTTAGAGAGTTTTGATGTAATTGTAATTGGGGCGGGGCATGCTGGAATTGAGGCATCTTTAGCAGCAAGCAGAATGGGATGTAAAACCCTTCTTGTTACTATAAATCTTGAACGTATAGGAGCTATGAGCTGTAATCCTTCCATTGGTGGAATAGGGAAGGGACATCTTGTGAAAGAAATAGACGCCCTTGGTGGAGAGATGGCATTAGCTATAGATGAAACAGGAATTCAGTTTAGAAAACTTAATACTAAAAAAGGCCCCGCAGTAAGAGCAACCCGTGCTCAGGCAGATAGATTTAAATATCAAGAAAGAATGAAAAGGGTTTTAGAAAGAACACCCAATCTCTATATTAAACAGGCTTTAGTAACGGGACTTTTAATAAAAGATAAAAGGGTAATAGGTATTGAAACAAAGGCAGGAGAACAATTTGGAGCCAAAGCTGTAATTATTGCTCCAGGAACATTTTTACATGGGCTTATCCATATAGGTTTAGAGAGTTTTCCTGCAGGAAGATTGGGAGATCCTCCCTCTAATAGACTTCCTGAACATTTAAAAGAACTTGGCTTTGAAATGGGAAGATTTAAAACCGGAACCTGCCCAAGACTTGACGGAAGAACTATAGATTATAGTAGACTTGAAATACAATGGGGCGATTTTCCACCTCCGCTATTTTCTTTTAAAAACAAAGGCAAAAGACCCCCTTTACCACAAGTTCCTTGTTTTATAACCTACACTACAGAGAAAACTCACGAAATCATTAGAAATGCCTTAGATAGATCTCCTCTTTTTACAGGGAAAATCAAAGGAAGAGGAGTTAGGTATTGTCCCTCTATTGAAGATAAAGTTTTTAGATTTCCTGATAAAGAAAGACATCAAGTTTTTCTTGAACCAGAAGGACTTGATACAGTAGAGGTTTATCCTAATGGAATAAGTACAAGTCTTCCTATTGATGTGCAGTGGGAAATGGTAAGAAGTATCCCAGGTTTAGAAAAGGCAGAAATTTTAAGACCAGGTTATGGAATAGAGCATGATTATGTGATTCCAACCCAATTAAAACATACTTTAGAAACAAAATTAATTTCAGGTTTATTTTTAGCAGGACAGATAAATGGAACTACAGGATACGAAGAAGCAGCAGCCCAAGGACTTATAGCAGGAATTAACGCAGCTCTTTATGTGAAAGAAGAAGAACCTCTTATCATTGATAGATCTCAAGCTTATATAGGGGTTCTTATAGATGATTTAGTAACTAAAGGAACAGATGAGCCTTATAGAATGTTTACTTCCCGTGCAGAATATAGGCTCCTTTTGAGAGAAGATAATGCAGATTTGAGACTAACTGAAATTGGAAGAAAAATAGGTTTGGTTGACGATGAAAGATGGGAGCTATATTTAGATAAAAAAGAAAAAATAAAAAGAGCGATGGAATTTTTAAAAGAAACAAAAATTTCTCCAGATCGTGTTAATGGCTATCTTGAAAGCATAGGTTCAACTCCTCTAAAATCAAGTATAAGACTTTATGAACTTTTAAGAAGACCTGAAGTAGAGATAAATGTTCTTTCAGAATTAATACCAGATTTAAAAAAATTCCCAGAAGATGTTTTATCAGAAATAGAAACAGAAATAAAATATAGTGGATATATTGAAAAGCAACTTAGAGAAATTGAGAAGTTTAAAAAACTTGAAAATATGAAACTTCCTGAAGATCTCAATTATTTTGAAATCCCAGGGCTTTCTAATGAAATGAAAGAAAAATTTAGCAAAATAAGACCAACCTCAATAGGTCAAGCTTTGAGAATTCCTGGTGTTACACCTGCAGCAATCTCAGCTATCCAAATTTATTTGAAAAAACGCTCATCATCTAATGTTATTTCTCAAGATTTCTAAATAGTTTTAAAAAATTCTTTAAAGGAGGTTTTAAAAGTGGGACTAAAAGAAACCCAGGCTTATCAGTTTTTAAAATTCACTAATTTATCTTTAAAAAATCTTGGGATTAGGGAAGCAGTAGTTCCTCCAGTTTCACCGTTTAAAGAATATCCTGATGCAAAAAAGATAAAACTTTTTATAGATGAATTTCCACCAACTCCCAATTTTTTTGAAATTTTATCAAAAAGAAGGAGTAAAAGAGGTTATAAAAGAGCTCCTTTATCTTTAAAGGAGATTTCTTTATTATGCTATTCTGCACAAGGAGTTACAGGTATTGCTGGACCTTACCTTTTAAGAACTGCACCTTCTGCAGGAGCTTTATATCCTATAGAAACTTATTTGGCAGTTAATTTTTCTTCTGAAATTGAACCAGGGATATACCACTTAGAAATAAGAGATTTTTCTTTAGCCCTTTTAAAAAAAGGATATATGGGAAAAATATTAAGTGAATTAGCTCTTGGACAAGCATTTTTAGGGGGAGCAAGTGTGATTTTTATTTGGTCTGCAGTATTAAGTAGAACTATATCAAAATATGGAAGTAGAGGACTAAGATACATTTTTATGGATGTAGCTCATATTTGTCAAAATGTACTTTTAGCAAGTGAAGCTCTTGGGCTAAAAGCTTGCCCTGTAGGTGCTTTTTTTGATGAAGAGTTGAATAAGTTTTTAGAATTAGATAATGGAGAAAGTGTAATTTATATGGCAACAGTTGGTAAATAATTTTAATCTAAGAAAAATTTCTTTTTAGCTTTTTCTTTTTGGTATTTTTTCCAGGGTTTTTCCTTTTTCTTCCCTTGAGTAATTTTTCTAAAGGGAAGTTTGCTTTCTTCTTTTTCACTTTCTATTTTTGAAATTTGTGCTTTAAAAGGAATAATAAGGGATGGTCTTGAGGGTAATTCCTGTTTAGGACCGTATTTTCTAAGAAATTTTTGATCAATAGGAGGACCTTTTAGGGCTTCATAATTTATTTTATCTACTAAAAAAATTTTTTCTCCAAAAACAAAAACATTAATATCAGAAGGGAAAAATTTAGGAAAAGCTTCTAAAAGGATACAACCTTTTACTTTTGCCCAATTTTCTGCTAATTCTTTATCAGTAAAAAGAGGTATAAGAGAATATATAGGTTCCCATAGCCCTTCTATAGAAATTTTAATCCATAACTTGGGCTTGACAAATGTCCAAAGTGTAGTAAATTTTTTAATTTGTAAATTTTCAATTTTTTGGGGAGGTGAGTAATAAAGGAGTTTTGGTTTAACTAAATTGAAATTTTGCGAAATTTCGAAAAAATCTCTATAATAATAAGAAAAAAATTGTTTTAAAATTTTTAATTTTACTTTTTTAAATTTTTTAGTAAAAATTAGAACTTGAAAAATTTCTTTGATTTTAAAAAATCCATTATTATCAGGTATTAAACCAAATTCTTCAGGATGATGTGCTAAAATATAATTTAAAAATTTAAAAAGCAAATTATTTATCATTGAATATATAATATAAATGAATTATTTTTTAATAAGCTATTTAAGAAAAGCTAATTCAATACTATAGCATAAAATTTATTAAAAGGTAAGGGGTGATAAAATAATATGGCTTCAAAAGATTTACATGAAAAAATTGTAGAGCTTGGCAAATCTGGGCAACTTACTTATGATCTATTGAATAGTATATTACCAGAAGAATATAATGATCCCGATAAAATGGAAGAAATTTTTGATCTTCTTGAATCTTATGGAATAGAATTAAAAGAGCTTGATCCTTATGAAAGAGAGGAATTAATAGAAAAAAAGGTTCAAGATAAAATAAAAGAATTATCCATCTTTGTAGAAGGGGAGCTCGAAGAAGAGGAAACTATTTCTGAACCAGGAAGTGAGGAGCTATTGTCTATTTATCTAAAAGAAATGGGAAAATATGAGCTTCTAACACCAGAAAAAGAAGAAGAATTATCAAGGCAAATAAGAGAAGGTTTTGAAAAAATAATTGAGCTTATAGAAAATACAAAAATTTCTTTAAAAGAAATAAAAGAACTTAAAGAAACTATAAAAGAATGGAAAAGAAGAGATCCTAATTTAAAGCCCAAGAAAAGTTATGTGAATTATCTTGAAAATACTATAAAAGCTTGTGAAGAAAAATATAAAAACTTAAATAAAAAAAGTATTATAAACTTCTGTGAAGAAATTAAAAAATATATTGCTCAAATTGAAAAGGCAAAAGATGAAATGGTAAAAGCTAATCTAAGGTTAGTAGTTTCTATAGCTAAAAAATATATAAGACAAGGTCTGCCTTTAGCAGACTTAATTCAAGAAGGAAATCTTGGTCTTATGAGAGCAGTTTATAGATTTGATTATAGAAAAGGAAACAAATTTAGCACCTATGCTTCTTGGTGGATAAGACAATCTATTACCAGAGCAATACTTGATAAAACTCGTACCATAAGATTACCTGTACATTTCTTAGAATTGAGAAATCATGTATTTAAGGTATTTTATGAACTCTCCAAAGAATTGGGAAGAGAGCCAACTCCTGAAGAACTTGCCCAAAGAACTGGTGTACCCTATGAAAAAATTTTGACAATTTTTGAAACCTCAAAAGAACCTGTTTCTTTAGAGACTCCTATCGGAGATGAGGATAGCACACTTGGTAATTTTATAGAAAATAAAAAGAGTCCTTCTCCCTATGAAACAGCCAGGAAAAAAGATGTATCTGAAAAATTAAAGAAATTTTTAGCTACCCTTTCTCCAAGAGAAGAAAAAATAATTCGTATGAGATTTGGTTTAGGAGAATATGGAGGATATACTTTAGAAGAAATTGGATATATGTTTAAGGTTTCAAGAGAGAGAATAAGACAGATTGAAAAGAAGGCTCTTGCTAAAATGAGACAACTTGTTCAAAAAGAGAAATTTGATCTTAGAGATTAAAAAGTCCTGACTGCTTTGGTTTTTTAGGTTTAGGAGAAAAGGTTTTTAAGGGGAAATTTTTAAAATAGGAAGAAACTCCTTTATTTAAAGTAAAATTAAAAACTTTCCTTTCTCTTACCGAGGTAAAGAAAAATCCATTTTTTGCTCTGGTAAGAGAAACATAAATAAGTCTTTTTTCTTCATCTTCCGAAGTGTCTTCAAATAATTTTAAAGGTATTAATCCATCTTCTGCACCTACTAAAATTACATATTCAGCTTCTAGTCCTTTAGATGCATGAATAGAAAGGAAATTAACTCCTTCCTTGTAAGGATTTATAAAATCAGAAGGTTCAAGAATTTTAAGATAACTTATAAATTTTTCTTTATCTTCAGAAGCTAAGGCCCAAAGGTTTTCTAAAAAATTCCTTATTTCTGGGTCACAGTTTTCGATAAGTTTATCTATTGGAAATGCACTTTTCTCCAAAAGATTTAAAAACTCAGTAATTTTTTCAAAGCAATTAAAGGCGTCTTCTTCTACAACATTTATAGGGATTCCCTCTTTTAAAAATTTATTTTTTAAAGAAGAAAACACATTTTTAATTCTTGAAAGAATAAAAATATCCTTTGGAGATGTAGATCTATATTTCTGATTCTCCAATTGAAGCCCACCTAAAAGATTTTTAACCAGATTAACAAGGTAATCTTCTTCTTCGAAAGTGTTGGGGAATATGAACCCTTGAATTGTTCCATTTTCTTTTAAACTTTTGTAAGGAGGAACCTTCCAAGGTGCAGTTTTAAAGTTTTCAGCATATTTTAAAATCCTTTCAGGGCATCTAAAACTTAAAGTTAGATTAAATACCTTTATATGAGGTTTGAAATTATGCCAGAAGGTATAAATTTTTTCTAAATTTACTCCTCTAAAGCCATAAATAGATTGATTGGGATCGCCGAATAACAAAAAATTAGCCTTTTGAAAAGGTTTTAAAAATTCCAATATATCTGGTGAAAGATCTTGGAATTCGTCTATTATAATATAGTAGTTCTTAAAGTCAGGTAAATTAATTTTAGAGACCTCATAAAGTAAAAGTTCAAAATCAAGTAAATTTTTTGATCTAAGATATTTAAAATACATTTCTTTGTATTTCTCATTTCTTAAAGGATTTTTAATTTTGGGGAAAAGTTTTTTTAAAATCATAGTTTTTTCTTTTTCTGAAATTAAAGGAGGCTCCTTATTGAAGTAATCTCTCCAAAGATCATAGGCAAGTCCGTGAAAGGTATCAATTTTTATAAAACTAAGCTTTTCTTTCTTTAAACGAGCTTTTAATTCCTGAGAAGTTTTGAGAGAAAAAGTCAAAACTAAAATCTTTTCAGGAGGATTATTTTCTAAAAGATATTTAATTTTATTAATAAGAGTATAAGTTTTTCCTGTCCCTGGTCCAGCAATAACTATCAAATCTCCTTCTTGGGAAAGAATTTTCTTTTGTTCTTCAGTAAGGTTTTCAAACATTTTTTAGTAATTAAAAATCTTTAAAAGCTTGTTTTTTTAAGATTATTTTATATAATCTTCAATTTAAATTAAGATTGGAAATGGAAAAGATGAAAAAAATTGAACATTTGTATTTTTATTTGCTTCTTTTATTGGTAATCTTTTTTGGTCTTTATATAAGATTTGATGACATAAAATTTTGGGAAGAAAGAAAAGAGATATTTTTTTATAAGGATTTACCTATTTATAGTGAATACGATTCTTATTATTTTGCAAGACTTGCTTTAGATATAAAAGAAGGAAAATTTAAGCCGGGTTCTATCGACAACTACAGATTTTTTCCTGATAATTCTTCTAAAGCAAAACTTGATGAAAAGACCAAATTTTATCCAGAATATTCAATTTCAGGTAATTTGTTAAGTATAATCTGGGCCTATCTTTCTAAGTGGTTTAATATCTCTCTTGAAAAACTTACTTGGTACTTGATACCCGTTTTAGCTACACTTGTTGCTTTTCCTATGTTTTTTTATCTTAAAGATCTTAATTATTCCTATGCAGGATTGATAGGAGGGCTGATAGCTATTTCAGCTCCCATGTATCTTTCAAGAACAAATCTTATGAGACTTGACCATGATATTTTAAATTTAACTTTTCCAATTTTTATTGCTTATACCTTTTACAAATTTTTTAAAACTCAGGAGAAACTTAAAAAATATATATGGATTTTGATAAGTTCTATATCCTTAGTGTTATACCAATTATGGTACGCTCATCCTAATCTTAATTTTGTCTTAGTTTTTATGTTCCTATTAAGATATTTTTGGGATAGAAAATTAAATTGGATTAAAGAAGATATTTTGTTCATTATCTTACTTATACTTCCGCAGCTCTGGTATATATATATAGGTCCTTTTCATCTTTATGAACAGGTAAAAGTCTTAGTTTTTAATATTAAAAGTCCTACTTCTGCTGAAATTTTATTTAAAGACTTTCCTAATGTTTTTATGTCTATTTCTGAATTACAAAGATTACAATTTAAAGAGGTTATAGAAAGTGTTATTTTAAACTACTATTTAGGAATTTTGGGGCTTATAGGAGCTTTTCTTTTCTTTCTTTTTAATTTGAGAAACACACTTTTTATTTTACCTTTTTTTGTAATAGGACTTTTATCCTTTTTTTCAGGTGCTCGTTTTGCAATGTATCTTGCACCATTTATAGGAATAGGAATAGGCTATTTAATTTATTTATTTTTTAATCAATTTATGCCTAAGTTAGCACTATTTAAAGAACCAGAAAAGCAAAGATTAATAATTCACTTTATAGGGTCTTTTCTTCTTCTTTTAACTATATGGGCTCAAAAACCTGTTTTGGGATTTAATAGCTATCCCAAGGTTTTTTCTCCATTAGTTAAAGATATGGAGTATATTAAAATTCATACGCCTGAGAATAGTGCTATTTGGACATGGTGGGATTATGGTTATGCCTTTCAGCTTTACTCAAGAAGAACAACTTTCCACGATGGTGGATCTCAGAGTTCTCCTAAAACATATTTTATAGCAAGAAGCTTTACTACTTCAGATCCGAGGGAAGCTTGGTTTATTACTTCTTTTATAAGTAATTTTGGATTAACAGGTATTGCAGAAAAATTAAAAGAAGGGATTTCTGCAAAAGAATTGGTAGAAAAAATAAGAGAGGGAAAATATATAAAAGAGATAAAAACACCAATTTACTGGGTATTTACTTTGGATTTATTTGGGAAATTTGCTTGGATCCATTACTTTGGAAGTTATAATTTTGACACTAAAGAAGGAAGATTTGGAAGAATTATAGCTCCAAGTCAATGCAAAATTTTAACTGAAAATTTTATTGATTGCGAAGATGGAAGACTTTCTATAGATTTAAACAGCGGTATAATAACGGATTCTTCTAAGGGAGTAGCCACTATTAGTAATTTTTATTTTAAAACCCCAGAAAATTTTTTTCAAAAAAAGTTTTTTGAAAGAGGTTATGTAGTTGAGGTTGTTAAAGGAAAAGAAGGAGGACAGGTTTTTATATTAGATAAAGATGTTTTTGAAACTCTGTTTAATCAGATGTTTATCTTAAGAAAATATGATCCCAAGTATTTTGAATTAGTTTTTGATGATTTTCCTTATATGGTAATATATAAAGTAAAAGAAAAAATTTAACCAAGGAGCAATTAAATATGGCATTTATCATAAATCTTAAAAATTTAGAAATGAAAGCCCATCCTAAATTTGAAGGCGTTAAAATAGGATATATTCTTACTAAAGAAAAACATCCAGAGTTAAGTATTACTGTTCTTGAAATTTCGCCTGGTGCTGAAATTCCATTACATACACATGAAAAAGAGGTAGATACCATTTTTGTTTTAGAAGGAACTGCCAAAATATACATAGAGGACGCATGGAAAACTGTAAAAAAAGGAGATGTAATTGTAATTAGCCCTAAAGAAGTTCACGGAGTTAAAACCTTAGGTAAAAAACCTTTTAAGTGTTATATTGTTCATGCTCCAGCCCTTTGGTAAGGTTAATTTTTATGGTTGTTAATATTCACGAAAAAGCTCAGATATTAATTTCAGCTCTTCCATATTTTAGAAAATTTTACAAAAAAATTATGGTTATTAAATATGGCGGACATGCCATGGTTGATGAAGCCTTGAAATCTGCCTTTGCTCAAGACATAGTATTAATGAAGTATGTAGGAATTCGCCCAGTTATTGTTCATGGAGGAGGTCCTCAAATAAATCAGGTTATGGAAAGAATGGGTTTAAAGCCAATTTTTATTGAAGGACAAAGGGTTACAGATGAAGAAACTATGAATGTTGTTGAGATGGTTCTTGTAGGTACAGTAAATAAAAAAATTGTAAGTTTTATAAATAAAGCCGGGGGGAAAGCTGTTGGACTCTCAGGAAGAGATGGAAATCTTATATTAGCAGAAAAAATGACAGTTTATAAATACACTGGAGAAGATAGACCACCAGAAATTATAGATATAGGGAGAGTAGGGAAGGTTAAAGAAATTAATCCCGAAGTTTTATATACCCTTATTGAAAATGATTTTATTCCTGTTATAGCTCCTGTTGGAGTAGGACCTGATGGAGAAGCTTATAATATAAATGCAGACCTTGTTGCAGGAGCATTAGCAGGAGCTTTGGGGGCAGAAAAATTAATTTATCTTTCAGATGTAGAGGGAGTTAAAGATGAAAAAGGAAATTTAATTTCTACCCTTTATGTAGAGGATATAAATGAGCTTATTGAAAAGGAGATAGTTAAAGGAGGAATGATTCCAAAATTAAAAAGTGCAAGAAAGGCGATTTTATCAGGAGTAAAAAAGGTTCATATTATAGATGGTAGAATAGCCCATAGTTTAATTATAGAACTCTTTACTGATGAAGGACTGGGGACTCAAATTTTGGCTAAAGGAGGGGATTAAGGTTGGAAGCTGAAATTTTAGAAAAAAGTTATGATCCTAAAAGGGTTGAAGAAAAATGGTATAAAATTTGGGAAGAAAAAGGTTATTTTGAGCCAACTTATGATAAAACTAAACCCAAATTTTCTATAGTAATTCCTCCTCCAAATGTTACAGGAGCTTTACACATCGGTCATGCATTAAATAATACACTTCAAGATGTATTGGTTAGATATAAAAGAATGGATGGATATGATGTATTGTGGGTTCCTGGTACAGATCATGCAGGAATAGCAACTCAAAATGTAGTTGAAAAGGAATTAGCTAAAGAGGGTCTTACAAGATATGATTTAGGAAGAGAGGCTTTTTTGAAGAGAGTTTGGGAATGGAAAGCATTATACGGAGGCAAAATTATTAGCCAACTTAAAAAATTAGGTGCAAGTTGCAGCTGGTCCTATGAAAGATTTACTATGGATGAGGGACTTTCTCGTGCAGTTAGAGAAGTATTTGTTAGACTTTGGGAAGAAGGTTTAATTTATAAGGGAGACTATATTATCAACTGGTGTCCCAGATGTGAAACAGCTCTTGCGGATTTAGAAGTAGAATTTGAAAGTGTAGCAGGAAAACTTTGGTATATAAAATATCCCTTAGAAGATGGTAGCAATTATATTGTTGTTGCTACTACAAGACCAGAAACCATGCTTGGAGATACAGCAGTAGCAGTGCATCCTGAAGATAAACGATATAGAGCTTTAATTGGTAAAAATATAAAACTCCCTTTAATAGGAAGGATTATACCTATTATTGCTGATAAAATAGTTGATCCTGAGTTCGGAACAGGAGCTGTTAAGGTTACACCAGCTCACGATTTTACAGATTTTGAGATTGCAAAAAGACATAAATTACCTTTTGTAAAAGTTATAGATGAAAAAGGAAAAATGACTGAAGAAGCAGGAAAATATGTAGGACTTGATAGATTTGAAGCAAGAAAAAAGGTAATAGAAGATTTAAAAAAAGAAGGACTTTTAGAAAAAGAAAAAGATTATCAACTCGTTTTAGGGCATTGTTATAGGTGTAATACTGTAATTGAACCTTTGCTTTCAAAACAGTGGTTTGTGTCTACTAAACCTCTTGCACAGCCAGCTATCTCAGCAGTAGAATATGGATTTATTAAGTTTATTCCTGAAAACTGGGTTAATCTCTATTTTGATTGGATGAGAAATATAAGAGATTGGTGTATTTCAAGACAAATATGGTGGGGTCATAGAATACCTGTCTGGTATTGTAGCTCTTGCGGAGAAACTATAGTAAGTAGAGAAGAAAATGTAGATATATGCCCTTTTTGTGGGTCTAAGGAATTAAAAAGAGACGAAGATGTACTTGATACTTGGTTTTCTTCAGCTCTTTGGCCCTTTTCTACCCTTGGTTGGCCTGAAAAAACAGAAGCTCTAAAAACTTTTTATCCTACCTCGGTTTTGGTAACAAGTTTTGATATTATCTTTTTCTGGGTTGCCAGAATGATAATGATGGGAATTCATTTTACAGGTCAAATCCCTTTTAAAAATGTATATATCCATGCCTTGGTGAGGGATGAAAAAGGACAAAAAATGAGCAAAAGTAGAGGAAATGTGATAGATCCTTTAGAAATGATAGAGAAATATGGAACCGATGCTTTAAGGTTTACTTTAATTGCTCTTGCTGCCCAGGGAAGAGATATTAAACTTTCAGAAGCTCGTATTGAAGGATTTAGACATTTTATTAATAAAATTTGGAATGCTGCCAGATTCGTTTTAATGAACCTAAAAGATTATATTCCTGATAAAAAAGACCTTAATTTTGAGGAACTACCTTTATTTTCTAAATGGATTCTTTCTGAGCTTCAAAAAACTATAAAAATAACCAGAGAAAAACTTGAAGAATTTGAATTTGATCAATCAGCTATGCAAGTTTATCACTTTTTTTGGGATAAATTCTGCGATTGGTATTTGGAAATTTCTAAAATTTATTTAAAAGATCCTAATTATAGAAAAAGCACTCAAAAAGTACTCTTAGAGGTTCTTAAAAATTCATTAAAATTATTGCATCCTTTCATACCTTTTATCACAGAAGAAATATGGCAATATCTTCCTGAAAGAGAGACCGAGCACATTATTATAGCTAAATATCCTTTATATGAAGAAAAATTTGTTGACGAAATTGCTGAAAAGTGGGTTAAAATTTTGCAAGAATTAATTGTAGGGATAAGAAGTATAAAAGCTGAATATAACTTGACTACGAAAACCGATTTAGTTGTTACTTTTAGAAGTTCAGATAAAGAGGTTTTAGATTTTATTAAAAATCAAAAAGAACCGATCAAATTTTTAGCAAAGATTTCAGATATTGAATTGAGGAGTAATTATGAAAAGAAAAAGGGTGAAGTTTCTGTAGTTTTACAAGAAGGTGAAATATTTATAAACCTTGAAGGATTAATTGATGTAGAAAAAGAAATAAAAAGATTGGAAAAGGAAAAAGAAAAAATAGAAAAAAAATTGGTTCAAATTGAGAAAAAATTAAAAAATAAGGAATTTTTGGAAAAAGCACCCAGAGAAATTGTTGAAAAAGAAAAAAATAGTTATAATGATTTAAAAGAAAGGCTTAATAAAATAATACATTATCTTTCTGATTTAAAATAAAATGAAAAAGAAGTTATAAAATGGATGCAGATAAACGTTATTATACTCGTTATGTAATTTCTTTAAAGGGAAGGGTGGCAACTGAAAAAGGAAGTACCTTTCCGGTTGAAATTGTAGATATAAGTGCAGAAGGAGCAAGGTTAAAGACAGATTCTCAAGTAAATTTAAATAAAGGAGATATTATAAATTTAGTAATAAAATGGAAGTCGTCTATTAAAACTAAGGCTGAAATAAGATGGGTTAAAAATGAAAAATTTCACACAGAATTTGGAATAATGTTTACAGAAATGGATATGGCAAATAGAGAAGCTCTATCTTCTCTTATTTCAGAAATTGCTTTAGCTTCCCTCAGTGATTTATATACTCGCTAAAGAAATTTTCTTTTTTAATAACAAATATTTTTGAAATTCCTTTTTCTTCCATAGTTACACCAAGAAGGGTATCTACTTCCTTCATAATATGTGGATTATGGGTAATTAAAATTATTTGGGAAGATCTTTTAATTAAATCAAGAAGTTTAATAAATTTTAAGGAATTTTTTTCATCTAAAAAGGCATCTACTTCATCTAATATACAAAAGGGTCCAGGTTTAACTAAATAAAAGGAAATTAAGATAACTAAAGCGCAAAGGGATTTCTCTCCTCCAGAAAGCATATTTATATGCTTTAGACCTTTATGAGGAAAATTTATTTTTAGCTCAAGCCCAGAGCTTAAAGGATCTTCTCCTGAAAGCAAAAGTTCAACCTTCCCATTTTTAAAAACAAGAGGAAAAATCTCCTCTAATTTTTTATTAACCTCTTCCAAGGTTTTTAAAATTCTTTCTCTTGATATTTCTCTAATATTTTCTAAAATTTTTTTAAATTCTCTTATACTTACCTCTAAATCCTCTTTTTCTTTCATTAATTTTTCATATCTTTGGGATACGAATTCAAATTCCCTTAAACTTGCTAAATTAACTTCTTTAAATTCATTTAATAAATTTTTTGTTTTCTCAATTTCTTCTTCGACTTCCTCAAGGTTAAATTTTTCTTTATTTTCTTGAATAAATTCGGTTTCTATTTCAAACCCAAATTCTTTTAAATTCCTATAAATAGAATCTAAAAACAATTTTTTCTCTAACAAATACAATTCTAAATTGTGTTCCTCAGTATCTAATTCCTTGAGTTCCTTTTCTATTTTTCTCTTTTTATTTTCTAAAGCTTTTAATTTTTTTTCTCCTTCCTCCTTTTTCATTAAAAGATCTTCAAGGACTTTAGTAAGATCAGAAATTTCAGAACTTAAATTTTTAATTCTTTTATTAAACTCTTTTATTTTGTCTTTCAAATAGTTAATTTCTTTTAGTAAAGCTTCTTTATCAAATTCATACTGTCTTAAGAAAATCTTTATTTTTTTAATTTCTTCCTGAATAAAGTCTTTTCTTTTTCTTAAATTTTCTTCTTCAGTTTTTATTTTTATTATTTCTTGTTCAAGAAAATTAATTTTTTGATTGATTTCTTCTAAATTTTCTTTTAAACTTAGATTTTCTTTCTTAACTGTTTCATATTCTTTTTTCCTTCTATTAATCAATTCACTTATATCAATTAGTTTTTTATTGAGATTTTCTTTCTCATCTTTTAAACTTTTTAATTCATTCTCGATATGATTTATTTTTTCTCCTAAATTTATTTTTTCTGTCTCCAATTTTATACAAGATATTTCTATCTTTTCCTTTTGAGATCTTAAATTTTCAAGCCCATTATTAATATTTTTAATTTCTTTCTCAGCCCTTTTAAGTTCCTTTTCCAAATTTTCTATTTTTAACTTTAATTCTTTCTCCTTTTCAAGAAGAGTTTTTAAATCTTTTTCTAAAGCTTCAACTTTATTTAAAAGATCTATTTTTTCTTTTTTTAAACTAAAAACACCCTTTTTTTCTTTTCTTATAAAGCAAATAAATCCATAAGGAGTTAATAAAATTTTTTCTTTTATAAAATAAATGAATCTGGGATGTGTTTTATAACTTTCTAAAATTTCATCTGAAAAAGAATTATATCTTTCTATAGAAAAAGATTTAATTATTTCAGGTTCTCCCCAAAGAAAGATAATATTTTCTTTAAGGTCTTGTGAGATAAAATTTTTTATTAAATTAAGTTCTTCTATCACAAAGGCATCTAAATTTTCTTTAAATATTAACTCAAGTAATGATATATCTTCAGTACTTAAATTAAGATAACTTTCCAAAGAGGGTAAATTTAAATTTTTTGAAATTGAAGATAAATTTTTAGAAAGTATCTTTTCTATTAGACTTAGTCTATCTTTTAAAGATTGTATCTCAATTAAAAGGTTTTGCTTTTTAGCATTGAAATTTTCAAGCTTTTTATATAATTCCTTACTATCTTCAATGATTTTTTCTTTAAAATTAATTAAATCCTCTAAAGTTTTCTCTTTTTCTTTAAATAGATTTTCTAAAGCCTTTTTTTCTTTTTCTAAGTTTTTCAAATTTATAAAAAGATCTTCTAAAATTTTTTCATTTATATCCTTTTCTTTTTCTAATTGAGAAATTTTTTTTTCAAGAGAGTTTCTTTTTTCTTTGAGATTTTCTTCTTCTTTTTCTGTTAAAAGATATTCTTTTTCAAAATTTTGGAAATTTTTGAGTTTTTCTTCAAATATTTTTGAAATTTTTTCTTTTTCTCTTTTAAGATTTATTAAATTTTCATTGAGGGTTTCTTTTTTTTCTCTCAGATTTTTTAAACTAATTTCTATAGTAGAAAGTTCTTTATTAAAATTGTTAAATTTTTCTTCTTCATTTTCTCTTTTTAGTTTTATTTTTTCCAATTTATGGTTTAATTCGTTTTCTTGTTTTACTAAATTTTCTAAATTTTCTTTATGTTCTTTTAAGTAATTTTCTTTAGATTGTAGATCCTTTTTAAGATCCTTTATTTTTCTTTCTAAAATAAGAATTTCCTGATAAATTGCTTGTTCTTCTTTTTCTAAACATTCTACTTCTTTTTCAAGGGTTTGTTTTTGATTTAAAAGTTCCTCCTTTCTTTTTTTTAATTTTTCTTTTTCTTTTTGGTTTAATTCAAGTAGATACAAATTTTTTTGGATTAAAAGCTTTTGGAGTTTTTCTTTTAAGCTTATATATTTTCTTGCCTCTTCTGCCTGTTTTTTTAAAATTTCATACTGTCCTCTAACTTCATTAATTATGTCTTTAAGTCTTAATAGATTTTCTTCTGTTTTTTGAAGATTTTTAAGTGTATTTTCTTCAGTAATTTTTAATTTTGAGACACCTGCAAGATCTTCCAAAAGTATTTTTCTTTCCTTAGGGGAAAGGTCAATAAATTTGCTTACTTCCCCCTGTTCAATAATTCCGTAACTTTGAGGATTTACTCCTAAATCAAGAAAGAGAAACTGTATATCTTTAAGTCTACAAGGTTTTTGATTAATAAAATATTCGCTTTCTCCATTTCTATAAAATCTTCTTGTAATTAATATTTCTGGAAAATCTTTATATGTTTCCCACACTGGGGGTTCATGATTTAAAAGGAGTTTTACTTCCGCAAAGTCGATATTTCTATTGTTATTTCCTGAAAATATTAGATCAGAAAGTTCTTTTACTCTTAATTTTTTGGGGCTTTGTTCTCCAAGAACCCAGCGTATAGCATCAAGTATGTTACTTTTTCCGGATCCGTTTGGACCAACAATAGCTGTTATTTTTGGAGAAAAAGGAATGGAAACTTTATAAGGAAAAGACTTAAAACCATAAATTTCTAATCTTTTAATAAACATTTACCTAAAAAACATGAGAAGGTTACCCTATTATACCACAAACACTAAAATTAAAAATAAAAATTGCCACTTCGTAAGTGGTAATTTTCTACCACTTACGAAGTGGTAGATGGTAGGGTTATGCTTCTTTTAGTTTTAGATATTCCTTTATTTCATGAATGAGCATAGCAGGGGTTTTTATAGGATAATGTATATTATTTATTATTTCTTCAGCAGAGGAACCTTTAATGGTTAGTCCATCAAGTTTTTCCTTTAGTTCTTCTGGAGAGGTTATAGGATATTTTATTCCCTTTGTTTTTCTTAAAACTAAATAAGCCCAAGGTATATCAAGTCCTCTTAATATATCTTCTGCCAAGGCAGAAGAATAATAGAAGAAGGTTTGAGCATCATGTCCTTCTTTAATTTCTTTATAAGCAAGTTTTGCAATACCACCTGCAGTATGAACTTTAAGCTCTCTTGCTTCTTCGTTTACTAATTCTTCTAAAGCTTTTATTTTTTGAAGAGCAAGTTCTGGATCAGCTCTTAGAATATTTCTTACTGTATTTTTGGTTAAACCAACTTTAGAGGCAATTTCTTCGTCTGTTTTCATAAATTCTTCTTTTAAAACCACTACAAAAGCAGCCCTTGCTAAAGAGGGAAGCCAAGTGAGTGTTCTAAATTCAGCAAGTTTACCGAGACCCCCTAAAAGTTCTATAGCTTTAAAAAACACACGGTTTACCAAATGTTCTATTTCTGCATCAGAAACAACAGGACTTCCAATTTGTATAACCATTTTATCACCCCCTTATTTAATTTTAGAAATTGGCTCTTTAATTACTACTAAACCTTCTTCTGTTATTTCTAAAAAGTGAGTTTTAGTATCATGCCCGCACATTCTACATCCATCAATTCTGAAAAGTCTGACAATATCACCTACTTCTTTTTTATAAAGTTTTGCTTTAAAAGAGGAATCAATAAGTTCTTTTGCTAAAACCATTGTTCCATCAACAATATGACCAACTGCATATCCACCAGCTGCTTCAGCTGTTAATTCTTCATGACCGCTTCTTTTTTGAGAAACAAAAAGAGCTGTTTGATACCACTTTTTCATAAAATTAAAAAGCCTTCTTACAATAGCACGAGCAAGCATTTCTTTTGTTTCAAAAAGACCTGTGACAGAATCTATAATGGTGAAATTTACTTTATAATTTTGGATAACATAAGCTAAGGTAGCAAGAAGATCAGGAATATTTTCCCTTAGTCTGGTTGAAGAGGCTGCATCAATAAGAATTATATTATCTTCAAAATCTTCAAATCTAAATCCCATAGCATTCGCTCTTAATTTTAAAGATGCCACCACAAAATTAGCAGGAGCTTCAACTGTTATAAAAGCTACCTTTTCACCTAAGGATGCCTGTTTGACAGCAAATTGTTCTACCATCAAAGATTTTCCGGTATCAGAAACTCCTGTAATATTGAAAACTGAATAAGCTGGTATCCCCCCAAGATTTTTCTTTACCAACTTTCCATTTTCAGAGGTCACTATAAAAAACAAATCATCAAGTCCAACTATACCTGTAGGGACTCCATATACCTTAGGTGCTTTTTTAATAGCTTGACTTCCAGTATAAATAGACTTTAAATCAGGTTCACCTACACCATAAATACCTTCTTCTTTTTTCTCAATTTTTTCAGTTTTATCCCATTTTTCCATCGCTTTTCTCCTTTTATATATTTTTTTAAAAAATTAAATCTATTTTTCGTAAATTCAAGACAAATTTAAACAAATTTATATAAAAACAAACGGGTTAAAAACTTATTTGATCATGATTATATCTATTGTTTGATTTTTGAAAATGGAGTATATTAAAAAGGCAAATGAGAAAGACTAAAATAATTGCAACTCTCGGTCCAGCATCAAGAAATTATCAAGCTATTAAAGCCCTTATAGAAGCAGGGGTTGATGTTTTTAGGCTCAATTTTTCTCATGGAGATATAGATTATCATAAGGAAAATATACAAAGGATTAAAAAAGCCTCTTTAGAGCTTAAAAAAACAGTTGCAATTTTACAAGACCTTTCTGGACCAAAAATAAGAATAGGTGAAGTAAAAAATCCTTTTCCTTTATATCAAGGAGAAATTTTAGAAATTTATAAAGAACCTGTTTTTTGCAAAAAGAAAGACAAGGTTGGTAAAGTATATATAGATCATCCTGAAATTTTGAAAGAAGTTAAAAAGGATGATTTAATTTTTATAGCAGATGGACTTATAAAGGTTAAAGTAATAGAAAAAAGATCTGAGAAGGTAATAACAGAAGTAATTCAGGGAGGAGTTATTTCTTCAAAAAAGGGTCTTAATTTTCCTGGTGCAGAAATTCCAATAAAAGCTTTAACAGAAAAAGATAAAAAAGATTTGGAATTTGGTCTAAAAGAAGGGGTTGATTTTATTGCCCTCTCATTTGTAAGAAATAAGAAGGATATATTAGATGCAAGAGAAATTGCTCAAAAATTTGATAAAGATATCCCTATTTTTGCTAAAATTGAAACTCAAAAAGCTTTGGATAATATAGATGAAATAACAGAAGTTTCTGATGGGTTAATTATTGCAAGAGGAGATTTGGGAGTTGAAATTCCTGTAGAAAAAATTCCTGTTATTCAAAAAATTCTTATAAAAAAGGCAAGAGAGTATGGTATTCCTGTAGTAATTGCTACTCAGATGCTAACTTCCATGATAAATTCCACTATGCCCACAAGGGCTGATGTTTCAGATATAGCAAATGCTGTTTTTGAGGGAGTAGATGCCCTTATGCTTTCTGATGAAACTGCTGTAGGTAATTATCCTGTTGAGGCTGTAAAAACTATGGTAAGAGTTATTGAGGAGGCAGAAAAATTTTATGATGAAAAATTAGAAAAAATAAAACCTGTTTCTCCAGATTTTGCTATAGCCCATAGTAGTTGTATTTTAGCTGAAGAAATAGGTGCCAAAGCTATAGTTGTTTTTACTAAATCTGGAAGTTCAGCTAAAAGAGTAGCTAAATTTAGACCAAAGCCTCTTATTATAGTAAATGTGCATAATGAAGAAATTTTAAGAAGATTAAAAATAGTTTGGGGAACTTATCCATATATGGTTTTATCAGAAAAAGAAGAGCCAGAAAATATGGTAAAAGAATTTGTTAAAAAAGCCTATCAAGAAAAATTGATAAAAGAAGATGATACCTTAGTTTTAACTATGGGTTATCCTATGGGTAAAATTGGTTCTACAAATCTTATTAGAATAATAAAAAAAGATCAAATATTAGAATTTGTGAGTAAATAAAGATTATGCCTATTTTTACTCCTATTCAGGTAATTAAATTAATTGATCTTGCTAAAAAAAATCGCATAGCTCCTGTTTATCTTTTAATAGGACCCGAAAATATTTGTAAGGAAAAAGCTAAAGAAATCTATGAGGTTTTAAGAGAAAAAAACTTACTTTTAGAAGTTTACAATCTTAAAGATAAAGAAGAAAGACAAATCTTTCTTGAAACAAGAGGATATCAAGAAAGTTTATTTGGAATAAGAAAGGTTTATCTTATCTTAGGAGCAGAAAATATTACCTCTGAAAAAGAAAAAGAAATAATTAAAAATCTTAATGAAAGAAAGGAGTTATTTAGCTGGTTTTTAATTAGTGAAAATTTTAATGAAAATCGTCCTTTATATCAATATGCCTTTGAAAATGGAGCCATTATACCCTTTTCTACCAAAAGAGAGGAGGATCTTTTAGAATCAGAACTTATAATGACTCTAAAGAAATATGGGAAAAGCATGGACAAAAGCACAGCAAGCCTGTTTATTTCCTTAGTGGGCAAAGATTATCATTACTTTAAAAATGAACTTGAAAAATTGATTTTTTATACTGAAGATAGATCAATAATAACTGAAGAAGATGTTTGGGAAATTGTTTCTCCCTCTGAAGAGGATGCTTTATTTTATTTAGCAGATAAGTTTTTCCATTATGGACCTGAAAGGGCATACAAAATAGTTCTAAATCTTTTAGATAGAAAGATAGAACCTCCCAAAATTTTAGGACACCTTTATAAATTTTTCAAAAAGATGCAGATATTAAAAGAATTTTTGGAAAAATATCCAGAACTTGCCTCAGAAAAGAGATATCCCAATTTTAATAAAAAATTTCAAGAGCTAAAGGATAGTCCCTTAGAAGAGATACCCAAAATAATTGCAGAATCTCATCCCTATGCCTTATTTAATATAAAAATTCACTCAGAAAAAATAAAAGATTTTAATTTTATATTTGAGGAATTTTTTAAAGCTGACCTTGCTATAAAAAGAGATTTCAAAAATCCAGGTAAAGTTTTTAATGAGCTATTTCTAAATATATGGTATAAAATGGAAAAAGAGAAAAATTAAAGCTTCTCCCAAATTTTTTTGATCTCTTCTTTATTTTTTTCTATAAACTCTAATTTTTCTTGAAAATCTTCAAAAGAAACATTTTTGAATTGAATTTCCATTTCTTTTTTTTCAAAATAGGGTGGAAAATTAAGATAAATATTTTTTTTGCGAAATTTTTCAACTAATGGAGAGATTTTGATCCATTTATGAAAATAAAAGGAATAATAAAGTTCTTTTAAAATTTTAAAAAATTCTGTCTTTCTTTTGTTAAAATCCTCTTCTTTAAGAATTTCTTTTAATTTTTCTGGTAAAAGAGAGGGAAGGTCTTTTCGCTTTTTATAATCTAAAAGTTTTTCTAAAACTTCTTTTTGTTCGCTAAAGGTTAAGTTTAATTTCTTAAGAATCTCTAAGAAATCTTCTCTTTCCTTTGAGGATAAATCAACAAGTCCTACTGCAACCTTTGGATTTAATTTTTCTTCTACAATAAGTGTTTTAAAAGGCTCATCAAGGCTATAAATTGCGCTTAAATATTCTATCCAGTAATAGGAAGGATTTAAGTTTAGTTTAGAAAGAAGATTTATCACCTCTTCTATAGAAAAGAAATTTAAAGCCTTTCCTACAACTTCTGCTTTTTCAACAATATTTAAGGTTCTAAAAAGATTACTTTCAAGAGATAGGAGAAAAAGTTCTTTTGATGAATAATTTTCTCCGATAAAAGCAGGTATTTCATAAATCCCCAGATCCTTGCAAGCAATTATTCTTCCTTCTCCACAAATAATTTTTAATTTTGGATAATTTTTTTCTAAAAAAAGGATAGGTGGTTGGAGAAGCCCTACAGATTTTATGCTATTTTTTAAAAGTTCTCCTCTTTTTGGATAAGAAAAAAGGTAGGTCCTATCTTGAAGATCTACATTTTCTATGGAAAGAGTAGTATATTTTAAGGGCACTTTTACAAAGTTTTTCCAGTAAGCCTATATAAAGCTTCAAAATATTTAGCTCTTGTTTTTTCTACAATATCAGGTGGAATAGTTGGAGGAGCATTTTCTTCCCAGGAGAGAGAGCTAAGCCAATCCCTTATAAATTGTTTGTCAAAGCTTTTTTGAGGTTTTCCAGGTTCATATTCATCCTTTGGCCAAAAACGTGAGGAATCAGGAGTTAAGACCTCATCAATTAAAATTATTTTTCCCTCATAAAATCCAAATTCAAACTTTGTATCTGCAATAATTATACCTTTTGATTCAGCATAATTTGAAGCCTTTATATAAAGTTTTAAAGAAAGGTCTCTTAAAGTTTCTGCAACTTCTTTTCTTACAATATTTATAAGTTCATCTAAGGTGATATTAATGTCGTGTCCTTCTTCAGCTTTAGTTGAGGGGGTAAAAATGGGTTCTGGAAGTTTATCAGCTTCTTTTAAACCTTCAGGAAGTTTTATTCCACAAACTTTACCAGTTTTTTGGTATTCCTTCATCGCAGAGCCTGTTATATAACCTCTCACGATACATTCAACAGGAATAACTTTAGCTTTCTTAACAATCATACTTCTTTGATAAAGAATTTCTTTATAGGGCTTAAGGATTTTAGGATATTCTTCTATATGAGCTGTGATTAAATGGTTTTCTACAATATCTTTAAGAAAATCAAGCCAAAAAAGGGTCATAAGAGTAAGTATTTTCCCTTTATCAGGGATAGGAGTAGGTAAAACCACATCAAAAGCAGAAATTCTATCTGTAACAACGATAAGAAGTCTATCTCCAAGATCATAGATATCTCTTACTTTACCCCTTTTTAAAAGGGGAATCTCTTTGATATCTGTTTGGAAAAGAGCATTTTCCATAAATTTAGGAGACAGCTTTAGCTAATTTTCTGGTGCGTTTTTTAAATCTACTTGCCAATCTTCTATATCTTTCATATTTTACCCAATCTTTATTTTTTTTAGCTTCTTCAGCAAGGGCTTTAAATTTTTTCACCTTAGCCTTAAGTTCTCTCATTGATTCTCCAACCTTTTTAGGTTCCTCTTTAATTCCATAAACTTTCTTTAAAACTGATATAAGTTCCTCTTTATTCATTCCGTGAACACCGCTAATTTCAGGAATTTGAAGAGCAATTTCTCTCAGCTCTTTAATGGTCATCTTTTCAAGTTTTTTCTCCAATTTTGGAAGTTCTCTCATTTCTTCTGTATTCTTTTCTTCCATAAAGAGCCCTCCTTCAAGAAGAGTTTTCGAAAGTCTTTATAAATTATCACAAAACTTATATAAAGCAACTCAGGAAGTTGAGATACCAAATTTTTAAGTTTTTTACACAATTAATAAGCACTATGGTAGTGTTTAATTAATTGTGTAAAGACTTGAAAAGTAAAAATGGACATGGCAGCTTCCCCAATGGTTAATAACCAAAACTACCAGAAGGGAGGGGAAGCTACCATAAAAGAAAAAAAACTAAAGCCTGAACCACACAAACTATAGATTTTACGCTAAGGATTTACTTACAAAGTACGGGAAGGTTCAAGATTTAAAAGTGCCTCGATTCAAGAATGGTGGTTTTCGTCCAGCTATACTTCCTGAAAGAAGGAAGGATGATTTAGATCTTACATCTGCTATTATTACCCTTTATGTATTCACCTCAAAGATTTTTCGGTTAATAAAGGTGACCGAGGATGAAGTAAGTGCGTTTAGTATGTATTTATTTGGAGAAGTAAAGTAGCAAAAAAGCCGTTTATTTAGCTTGAAATGGGTAAGATCTAATGGAAAAAAGGAAATGGAATGAGAGGTTTATAGTGGAAGAGTTAAGAAGGATATATAGAGCGGATACCGAAGAATCTGCTAAAGAGGGGATATTAAGATTAAAGGAAAGATAGGGTAAAATATTTCTTAGGGCAGTTTATTTATACAACTAATCAGCTTGAAAGATTAGCAAAGGAGATAAAAAGGAGGATAAAGGTAATAAAAGTATTTTCAGATGAAGTATCAGCGGAAAGATTATTTATATTTAATCTTGATAGAACTAGATAACAGGTTAAACTCAAGAAAATTAAGAAAATTTAATGAGATTAAATTGGTGAAGCATTATGCTCTTCTCGACAGGTTTTTTTATTGTTTAAAAGGGCGCTAAGAAGGATTTTTTATGACCTGGAGCTTAAGATATAGAATTGGCTAAAAGAGAATATCTAAAGCATATTTATTGGTGTTTTTATTAATATTGATTAAAAATTGGTTCGAAATGAAAATTTCTATAGAGAAAAAGAGGGTGTTCATGAGAAAAAATTTAAAAGATTGATAAAATGGAGGGGAAATGGGAGTTTTTATCACAAATGAAGGAGTAAAAAATTTCAAAGAAAGACTGAAAGTTTTGATAAAAAATAGCGAGGAATTGAAGTTTCTTGTTGGGTTTTTCTACTTTTCAGGTATGAGAGAATTATATGAAACATTAAAAGAAATGTATAAAAAAAATGAATTACAAACAGGGCATATAAAGGTACTCGTTGGTCTGTATGTAGATGTAGATAATTATGGAATTTATGAAATAGCAAGAAAGAGAGCATACTTTAAAGAATACAGCATAGATGCAATAAAAAAGACTTTTTTTGAATCCGTAAAAAGGGCTTTTAATTCAGATGAGATGGATAATAAGGATTTCTATGAACAGGTAGATTTTTTCATCAAACTACTTGAAGAAGAGAAGCTGATTCTTAGAAAAACAATAGAGCCAAATCATGCTAAGTTGTATCTTTTTAAGCTCAAAGATAATGAAATTTTACCTAATCTTTTCATTATAGGAAGTAGCAACCTTACAAAGGCTGGTTTAACATCTCAAAATGAGTTCAATGTAGAAATTAAAGATTTTGGTTTTAAAGAGGCTGAGGAGTATTTTGACGGGCACTGGAATAAGGCTGTAGAATTATCTAAGAATGATATTTCAAAATTGGTAAACATCCTTAGAAATGAAACTTTATTAAGAAAAGTCAATCCTTTTACGGCTTATGTTTATCTCTTAAAAACTTATTTAGAGATACATCAAGGAAAGGATTTAAAAGAGGATCCTAAGGAACTAATGGAAAAAGCTGGTTATAAGCCCTATTCTTATCAACTGACCGCTGTTTCTCAAGCTAAATCAAACTGCGAAGCCCATAATGGAACTATTCTTGCCGATGTTGTTGGTTTAGGAAAAACTGTTATAGCTTGTCTAACCGCTAAAGTGCTTGGAAAAAGAGGGATAGTAATCTGTCCACCACATTTAATAGGGGATGATGCCAAGTTATCAGGATGGAAGAAGTATCTTGAAGATTTTAAGCTTTACGATTGGGAAGTCTTTTCAGTAGGTAAACTTGAGGAAGCATTAAATTTTGTTAAAAAGAGAGAAAATATTGAGATCGTGATCGTTGATGAAGCTCACAGGTTTAGGAATGAAAGAACGCAAAGCTACTATTATCTAAGCGAAATTTGTAGAGGTAGAAAGGTAATCTTACTTACAGCAACACCCTTCAATAACCGTCCGGCTGATTTGTTTGCCCTCTTAAAGCTTTTTACTATACCTAAAAAATCATCAATTGTGCTCGATGAAGACCTCGAAAGTAGATTTTGGGAGTATGAGCATATTTTTAAAAAACTTTCTTACATTAAGAATTACCATAATTCTTATGATATTAAGAAAAGAAAGCAAGTAGAGAAGTATTATAAGGAGATATTTAGAAGTAAAAAGGTAGACTTAGGGAAGGTAAATGAAAAGGCTAAGGAGATTGCGAATGAGATAAGGTCGATTCTTGAGCCAGTAGTTATAAGAAGAAATCGTCTTGATCTTAGACATTTTAAAGAGAAAATAGACCTTCCAGAAGTAAAAGACCCGATAGAGTGGTTCTACGAATTAACACCAGAGCAGTTAGAATTTTATGATGAAGTTATCCAAACTTTTGCTCCCTTTGACGGAAGCTCAAGAACCTTTTCTGGTGCTATCTATTTCCCAATAAAGTATGAGAAGGGAATAGAAGACTATATAGAGGAAATCAGTTTTTATTTAGAAGGACCCAAATATATCACCCCTGAAGAAAGTTTTCTTTATTTTAGCCAAAGAAATCTCTATGATTTCATGAGACGGCTTCTTGTAAAAAGGTTTGAAAGTAGCTTTGGTGCTTTTTATGAAAGTTTGCAAAGGTTTAAAAGAACACATGAAAAGGCTTTAAAGTTTATTGAAAGGACTGGGAAGTTTATTTTGGATAGAAAGCTTTTGGAAAAGATAGCCGAGGCAGACGATGAAACCATTGAGGCAGAACTTGCCGAGTATGAAAAAAGTTTAGAAGAAGAGAAGATTAACAGAAAATATTATAAAATCTATGAAGTAAATAACTTTAAACAAAAAAACGAATTCATAACTCATATTAAAAACGACATTAGGCTTTTTGAACATTTAATGAAAAGATTGGAAGAAGTTGGATTAAGAGAATACGATCCAAAGGTTGAGCGTTTAACATCTGGATTAAAGGAATATTTAGCTCAAGGTAGAAAGGTGGTCATTTTTACAGAATATATTGATACGGCTAAACATCTGGCAGAATATTTAAGGAGGGAGTTTGAGGATAGTTTACTCGTAGCTATTGGGAATCTTAGTAAAAGCACTTTAGAAGACCTTTACAAAAACTTTGATGCACAATATAAGGAGCAGGATGATAGATATAAAATTTTGCTTACAACTGATAAACTTTCGGAAGGAATAAATTTAAACCGGGCTGGAGTCGTGATAAATTATGATATACCATGGAATCCTGTTAGAGTAATTCAGAGGGTTGGGCGTATAAACCGCATAGGGAAAAAAGTCTATGATGAGATTTACATCGTTAACTTTTTCCCGACGGAAAAGGGGGCAGACATTGTGAAATCCCGAGAGATAGCTCAAACTAAAATGTTCATGATCCATAATATACTTGGAGAAGACGCAAAGATCTTTGCTCCTGATGAGGAGCCACAACCAGCAGAGCTCTACCGTAGGCTGACTACATACAAAGAAGATGAGGAAGAGAGTTTTTATTCTAAGATTAAAAGTGAATACGAAAACATAACTAAGAAATACCCAGAAATAGAGAAAGAAATATCTAACTTACCAAAGCGTATCAAGGTAGCTAAAAGAGGAGAGTCTTACGAGCTTTTAGTTTTCGTAAAAAAAGGAAAAGACCTTTTTGTAAGTTATAAGGATTATAGGAAGGCTATTCCAGAGGCAGTCTCCTTTGAAAAGGTAATAGAGAAAGTTCGGTGCGAAAAGGATGAACCGGCATTATCTCTATCAAGCGATTTCTGGGACCACTATGACCAAATTTTAAACGAAAGGATAGCTTATCAAAAATCAAGGCAATTAAAGCCTAATGAACTTTCAAATAAGGCTTTTAATTTGTTAAATACTTTACTAAAGTTAGAAGCTGAACAAATTAAACCTTTAATTCCGTTTATTCATAGTTTGATAGAAGATATCAGAAAATATGGAACATTGTCAGACTATGTGTGGGCAGAAATAGTATCGCTTGAGACATTTCTAAAAAAAGGTGAGATAGATAAAATAGCAGATGCCCTTAAGAAACTAAAAGAAGAAATAGGAGAAGATTTCTTAGAAAAGATAAAAGAACGTTTGAAAAGTTTAGACAGAGAAATAATCATAGCTATAGAAAATCAAGCAATATTGTAATTGGTAGTTGGGGGATATACTATGCCTATACACAGCTTTGACAGAGATATAAAACTTGCTGAAGAACTTGCTAAAAATCTTTCTTATGAAGCTTTAAACGATTTTCTATTTAGAAAAAATTTTACTATTAAATTAGAAAAGTTTTACAATTTAGAAGGCAAGCCTATTGATGAATACGGGATTAAAAATCTTCAATTATTTGCAACAAAGGAGATAGATGGTCAGCCTTTTCATGTTTATACTTTAGAGCTCACAACTGAGCTTACAGAGCGTTCGAGCAAGAAAAGGCAATTTAATATAGCAAAGAAGCTTCTTAATACTCAATTGGTAAATGCTGGTCTTTTTATTTTTCATGATGGTTCAGGGAATTTTCGCTTTTCCTTAGTGTATAAGGAAACATTTGGCACAAAAGCGGACTATAGCTATTATAAAAGGTATACTTTCTATGTTAGTCCTAAGCTTTCTAATAAGACTTTTATTCTTCAAATAGGAAAGTGCGATTTTGATACTTTTCAGAGCATAAAAACCGCCTTTAGTGTAGAACCTGTAACAAAACAATTTTATGATGAATTGCAAGCTTGGTATTACTATGCTATGGATAAAGTTTGGTTCCCTGAGGATTATAAATATTCAGATGACCCAGAAAAAGATAAGGAAATACGCACTGCCTTAAACCTTATTAGGCTCATCACAAGATTAATCTTTATTTGGTTTTTAAAAGAAAAAGAACTTATACCTGAGGTTCTTTTTGATAAAGAACAACTAAAGGGCATTGTGAAAGACTTTGGCAAAGGGCATAATTACTACAATGCCATTCTTCAAAACCTTTTCTTTGCTACGCTAAACCGTCCAATAAACGAAAGAGGTTGGGCTTATGATAAAGGTTATCCTGCTAACAAATCTAATTTTGGAATAAAAAGTTTATACCGCTATGAAGATAAGTTTCTTATACCTCCTGATGAAGTAATGAAGATATTTTTTGAAATTCCTTTTATAAACGGCGGACTTTTTGACTGTTTAGATAGAGATTCAGTTTATATAGATGGTTTTTCAAGAAATCCGAAAAAGCAAGCTAAAATACCTGATTATTTGTTCTTTCAGGAAGAAGAACAAACAGTAGACTTGTCTAAATATGGACTTGGTAGAAAAAAATTTAGAGGTCTGATTGAGATCTTAAAAAGCTACAACTTTACGACCGATGAGGCTACACCCATTGATCAAGAGATAGCTCTTGACCCAGAGCTACTTGGAAAGGTGTTTGAAAACTTACTTGCCTCATACAATCCTGAAACAGCAACTACGGCAAGAAAGGCAACGGGTAGCTATTACACACCGCGAGAGATAGTAGATTATATGGTAGATGAAAGCTTGAAAGCCTATTTTAAAACAGTACTTCCAGATATACCTGAGGAAAGTATAGAACTTCTTTTGTCCTATAGTGATGTAGTGCCAGATTTAACGGACGAGCAGAGATGGAAGATTGCTAAAGCTATAAACAACTTGAAGATAATTGACCCTGCCTGTGGTTCAGGTGCTTTTCCGATGGGTGCTCTACATAAACTTGTGCATATTCTTCAGAAGATAGACCCAGATAATAAGATTTGGTATAAAATCCAATTAGAAGAGGCATCCAAAGAGGCAGATGAAATATTTAGAACAGAAAAGGATAAAGAAAAAAGAGAAGAGCTTTTGCGAGAATTAAACGAAAACTTTGATACTAATATAAACGAGCCTGATTATGCAAGAAAGCTATACTTGATTGAAAACTGTATATATGGAGTAGATATTCAGCCAATAGCCATTCAGATTAGTAAATTAAGATTCTTTATTTCTTTAATATTGGACCAGAAAGTAGATAAAAGTAAGCCAAATTGTGGAATTTTACCTTTGCCAAATCTTGAAACTAAGTTTATTGCTGCAAATACTTTGATTGGATTAGAAAAACCAAGCAATACCTTGCATTTGATTTATCAACATACTGCTACATTAGAGAGGGATTTAAAATTGTTAAGACACAGGTATTTTAGGATAAAAACCCGTAGGGAAAAAGAGGAACTACAGAAGAAAGATCAAGAATTAAGAAAACAGATTGCTAATATTTTAAAAAAACATGGATGGTCCGTTGATGAAGCTGAAAAGATTGCAAGTTTTGACCCCTTTGACCAGAACGCCTCTGCTGATTGGTTTGACTCTGAATGGATGTTCGGAGTGAGAGATGGCTTTGATATTGCGATTGGAAATCCGCCGTATGGAGATCTATTAGGTAAAGATGTTAATAAAAATACAAAAAAATTTGTTGAAGAATATTATAGATTTTCAACAACTTCAGACATATCCAGTCCTTTTATTGAGAGAGGAGTTGAGCTTTTAAAGCCGGGAGGAAATTTATTTTATATAATCACGTTTGCAATAACATTTAATAAAGATTTCTCCAAATCTAGATACTTGTTAAATATGAAATTCAAAAGGATAGAAGTTATTTCTTTTGATAGAGATAGATGCAGTATTTTCGAGAGCATGACCCAGTCTGTTTCAATTTTAAAAGCCATAGATTATGAAAGTAAACATAGAACTGGTTTTTTTACAAGTAGAATGTTTCGTGAGACACCAGATATATACAATATAGAGCTTTCTCCAGCAAACCGTTATTTACTACCTATAGGTACTAGTTTTGAATATCCACATAGATTACCGAAAATTGGAGAAGCAATTAATCTTGGAATTTTAAATAAATTAATATCTTTTAAAAATAAGATTGGAAATGCATTAAGCAGAAATGGTAGATTAATGTATATTAGAACTAGTGGAAATTACTGGTATAATGCTTGGGATAAAAAACCATATGAAAGTTCAGAAATAAAACCGTTATATGTAAAAGAGGCATATTATAATTTCATAGTATCAATTGTTAATACATCTTTATTCTATTTTTGGTTCAGAATTTACGGAGATGGAAGACACATGAATACAGACATTTTTGAAGAATTTAGGATTCCTGAAGAAAGCAATATATTACGATATAAAAAACTACTTAATTATGTAAGAAAAGATTTGATGAATAGCTTATTCTCTGTTTTTGATGAAGAAAGGAAGCGATTTGAAACAAGAAGAATAAAAGATAGGTTGGACCTTGCTGATTTTGTAATATGTAGATATTTATACGGTTTTAATTATAACCATATTAAACACATATTGGATTATGATAAAGAAGTCAGATCTGGTATAAAGTTGGATGACAGTATTTTAGGTAAAGTTGACGAAATCCTCACGCTTACCCAATCATCAGACTACGAAACCAACCAAGAAAAACAGCAAAAAGTCAAAGAGCTTGAAAAAGAAATAGACCAATTAGTTTATAAACTATATGATCTTACAGAAGACGAGATAGCAATAATTGAAAATAACTAAAAAAGAGGAAGTTATGTCTGATAGTAGCGTAGTATTTAAATTTAAACTTGCAGAAGTTGAAGTTTTAGAGGAGAAAGAGCAAAAGTTCAGAATAAAATTACAGACAACCTCTACTCCCGGTTCTCAAAAAAGTTTGAAAGTTTTGCAAGTAAATCCTTTTTCGGACATTTTTCAAGCGTTTTATCGGTTTGTTTTAGTCCTGATGATGAATATGCAGTGTCTGGAGCAAGAGATGGTTCTATAAAGTTATGGGATATACATAGAGAAAGATTAGTTAAATCTTTTAGAGGACATAAAAGTAGCGTTAATTCCGTTTCTTTTAGCCTAGATGGGAAATATGTGTTATCTGGAAGCGATGATAAAACTATCAAACTTTGGGATGTAGAAACAGGGGAACGTATAAGGACCTTTGAGGGACATAAAGGCCGTGTAAGTTCAGCGTGTTTTAGCCCAGATGGTAAGCTTGTTATATCAGGAAGTGATGATGCAACAATTAGATTTTGGGATGTAGAAACTGGGGAGTGTATGAGAATTTTGGAAGGACATGAAGGTTCAATTAGTTTAGTATGTGAGCCCTCAGAGAAAGCTACTATACATCAGGCAATTACTTTTTCTTGTAAATTACTCAAGAGTAGGAAAGATTATTGAAAGAAATTAAAATTTAAAAGCAGAATGAACAATTGTATAATGCCTTTTTTATTGTGTAAAAATTAGTTCAGTCATATCTTTTCTCACTTTCAACCCTTTATTAAAAACGATAAATCAGCCTACTAAATTTGGTTTTTAAGTCCCGTTGTCATAAAAGTAAAACATAATCTTACCTTTTCCTTAAGAGATTATCAGATTTCATAAGATCCTTGCAACCCCTTACTAAATCAATCTTGGGGAAGTATAAGAAGATGATCCCTAATAATGTTTTATTTTTGAAGAAAATTCAAAGAAAAAATACTCGTTATTAAGATAATCCTAAAATTTAGTGAATATTTTTTCAAATTATTGAAAAATTCTTTATTTTTGAACTTGACAAAATTCTTATTTTATATATAATTTAAAATTAACTAAAATCAAAAGTATTTTGGATTAAACAATGGAAAATCCTGGACTCGAAGAAAAAGGATTTTCTCCTCACCTAAGCTAAGTCTTTTTTTCTCATCGCAGATACATCTCTTCTTAAAATTTTTGAGATCATTTTATCAAAAATAAATAATGGAGGTGGTAGTATGCTTATGAAAAGACTAAGAGAGACCAAAGAAAGGTTGGAAGATGTGACCAAAAGGGTTGGCGTTGGTGCTTATCATAGAACAGTTCCTTATGAAATCTTTCAGACAGTTAAATCATATTTACTCAAGCTTTACATGGGCTATGAGGTTAATCCTCCAGCTGATGAATTGCCTTTTTCTGTTGAAGATGCTTTCTCTTATGTTAAACCAGGGTTTTTGACTCTGCCTATGGTTGTAGGGTTTGATCCTCTTGATAATTATACTTCTTCAGAGCAGTCTTTTCTTGCTATTGTTAGGTATAGAAATAAAAGATATTACATTTCATTTTCTACTATTGAAGATAGGTTCGTCGGGACTCTTTATGTTATTTTTGTGGTAGGTGAAGACCCAGAAGAATTATACTCTATTGAGTTAACCAATCTTCTAATAAAGCTTGCTATCAGAAATTCAGGCTATTACGGAAAATTCCTAAAATTTTCTAGTCCCACTGACAACATTGAAAGGGTCAAATTTAAAGTTTTACTTCCTCCCAATCTTACCCTTGATGATATTTATTTAAAAGACAAATCAGATCTTGAGGATTTTGTAGAAGCTGTAAAAAGGAAAAATCAAGGTCTTAGATATCTTTTTGTTGGTGAGCCTGGTACAGGAAAAACAGATACAGTGAAAGCTATCATAGCTGAGTGTTTAAAGTCTAATGGAATAACAGTGATAGAGGTTGATGCAGGATGTGGCATATCTTTAAATCATGTTTTTGAATACGCAGAAATATTTAGCCCGGTTTTACTATGCATAGACGATATTGACCTCTTAGTTGGGTCAAGAGAAAACCCTTTAAAAGCGAGAGATCTTTCAAGTGCACTTCAAGCCTTAGATGGTTTTGTTGAGAAGGAGGATCATTATTTAATTGCTACTACTAACGATAGAAAACTTGTTGATTTTGCTTTGAGAAGACCAGGCAGGTTTGACCTCATTATGGAGTTTGAAGAGCTTGATCCAGAATTTTATCCCAACCTTGTTTTAAGAGAATCAAAAGATGAACGCTTAAGTGAAGTGTTTAAAGACGAAAAGGTAAGAAAAAAGCTTTCTAATCTCAAGGTGACAGGTGCATTCATTGTAACCTTAGTTAAGCATTTACTTAAGCCCCGGTATGAAGAAACAAGATACGAACCTAATACAGTATTAGCTTTGATAGACAAGCTTCAAACGTCCTTTAAGCAGGAGGTGAAAAAGGAAGAAAAATTAGGTTTTGTTGGAGGAGATAATGAGTAAAGTCAATCTTGAAGAGTTTAAGCAGATCATTAAAGAACTAACCGACGAGGCTAAAGTTTTAGGGAATCCTTATATATTTTTGACTGAATTAGATAGGTTTTTAAGAAACAAGGGGATAAATCTTTACAGATATACCGGAGAGCTTGATAAAAAGGAAAGGAGAATCATAGATAGGGAGATTATCAGTCAGCTTATTAAGTGTGCAAATGAGATTTTGGAAAGATTTGACGCTGAAACTATTTTAGATGAAAGGAAAAAGCTTGAACGAGAATTTTTAGAAATTCTTAGGATATTCGCTAAATTGAAAAATATTGACTCAGCATATTATCTAATGCACGTTTTTTACTACTATTTCAATCCCTATGATTTTAACTACATTCTCATTTTAAATGAACTGAGAACGCTAAATCTTGATCCTGAAACTGAGATGGTAGAACTTAGAGTCAAAGATATTATTAACATTGATGAAGATCAGAAATTTACTGAAAAGGAGGATGTAGTTCAAGAAAAAGAAATAGGAGAGGTGCTTATTCAAGAATATCTTGAGCGTAGATGTAAGGAAGAGCCAAAAGTAGAGCTTCCGCAATGCGAGTGTGAAGAGGAAGAGTATCCCCTTGACCCCATCATTCAAGCAATTGAAGAATTGTTTGCCAATAAAGCTGATGTTAAGCCAACCTTAGAGATGGCAAAAGAGTATTTAAAAACCAAAGGATTGAGCCTTGAGACTTTCTCCAAAAGAGAGCTTATAGAGTTTTTAAATATCTTAGCTTCTTTGATAGCAGATAGAATACTCTCTGACGACGAAGAGTTGGCTAAGATTTATAATAGTATGTGGCTTGAAGATATTAAGATCTACTGCTTAAAAAATCTAAGTCCTAAAAATCCTTACTGTAGGGTAATGTATCTTTTTTATTTAGATATTATCGGTAGATATGGTGCTGAGAAAGCATCTCTTGAAGCTTATGAATTCGTAAAGAAAAGGGTTGAACCAAACGAAGTAGAAAAGCTTCTTATGGAACTTTTAGAGGATGAGCTTAGCAAAAGGCAAAGGCAAGCAAAGACTAAATCAAAGCAAAAGAGAGGGTAAAAGATGAAGGTATACAGAACCTCAGCCAGTTCTAAATATTGTGCTACTTGTGAGTATTGGGGTGCCGTGAGGCAGGTTAGATCGTCAACCGTTGAAAGCGAGGGATGGGGTATATGTTCTAACAGAAGGAGTAGTTTTTATGGTAAAGAAATGAAATACAAGGATCGTTGTTCTAAATACATGAGATGGATCGTGCTTGAGAGATAAAGGATGTAAAAATTGCCCCAAGGCGTATTGCCCAGGGGCACCCTTTTCCCTCGGAAGTTTTCTATGCAGATATACTTTACTGATGAAAAAACAATTACTGATAACATTACAGGAGAAGTTTTTGACCTTGAAGAAGAACAAGGAGTATGGACTTGGGAAAGGAAAGTGTACGTATATAATAAATTATCAAGGAAGGAGAAGCTTAAAACTCTAATGCATGAGATTGTAGAATGTTTTTTAGTAGTTTATTTAGGGATGAAGCAAGACAGAGCCCATAAAATAGCAAGCTTTGTGGAGAGGGTAGTGGGGTTTTGAAAAGGCTGTGCAGAAATAAAGTTTGCCATGCGGACAAAATTGAAAATTAAATTAAAATAAAAAGGAAGGAGGGAATAGTTATGGCTACAGAGATTAAAGTATGGCAGATTATTAATGAAACATTAGAACCCATTGAAACTTCAATGGTAGAGGAGAAGCGTTTAGAAAAGGACCTTGAAAATTGGATTAAAACACATCCAGAAATTTTAGGAGAAAATATCCTAGTAATAGAAGAACAAGTTTCTACTAGTGAAGGATTTATTGATTTTCTAGGGATAGATAAGGAGACAGGAGATCTCATCATTATTGAGCTTAAAAGGGATAGACTTGGGAGAGATGCTTTAGCACAGGCTATAGACTATGCTTCAGAAGTGGCTTCTTGGACAGAAGATGATATTAATGAGCGTATTAACAAAAAATTAAAAGACTTGATCATTGATGAAAACTTGAATTTGGAGGATTCAAACATTAACCTTAACCAAAATCAAAAAATTTTGCTTGTGGGTTTTTCTATGGAGGACCGTTTACAAAGAATGATCGATTGGCTTTCTGAAAAATACGGAATGAGTATCAATGCAGTTCTTTTAAAATATGTAAAAACAAAGAATGGTGAGGAATTAATTGCAAGAACTATGGTTATACCTGAAGAGATAGAAAAAGAAAGAGCTGAAAAACAAAGAGGGCAGATAAAAATTCAATTGTCTGATGAACCAGGGAATTATAATATAGATGAATTAAAAAAACTATTATTAAAATATCTCTCAGAAGATAGACCTGTTCCAAAGCGTATAAGAACGATATTACTTCCTTTATGCTTAGAACATCCTATTGTAACTCGTAACATGATAAAGGAAGAATTACTCAAGAGAGGAGAAGCTGAAGATGAAACTTCAGCCGGGAAAATTATAACCACTATTTCAAGAGAAATAGGAATAGAAAAAAGAGATTATCTGCGCCAAATATTGAGATACGATAAAATAAGCGAACATCAAAAAGAAAATTATAGAATTTCCGAAGAATACAAACAATTAGTAAAAGAAATACTATCTGAACTTAATAAAGAATAAGGTTTAGTAGATAATGTTAAGGATTTGATAATGTTTTTTAAAAATTTGATAATAATTTTTAATCCGAGTTTCTAAGGAGACTTATTATGTTTAGACAAAAGCAACAATTTAAACCCCAAACAAATAAAATCTCTCTTAGCCCAAGCGAAATAGGGAAACCGCTTCTTAATGATTTCTGTCCTCGGTGCTTTTGGTTTACTAAAAAGTTTCCGATTAAAGATAAACATCCTTTTAGCTCTCCAATGGCAGGTATCCTTAGCATAACCGATAAATATGTTAAGGATGTTGTTAAATGGCATGTGCAGGTATTAAACCAATTACCAACTTGGATACTAAATCAATTGCAGAATTTTTATCCTCACCTTGATTTTGAGAATATTAGATTGATAAGACCAACTTCTTGGCGGGTTTCTCTTTTTGATGGGACATGCCTTTTAAGCGGACAAGCTGACGAAATTATAGAGTTTTCTGATGGCTCATTATTCATCATTGATTATAAAACTGCTGCTCTAACAGAGTATCAAACAAAATTAAGACCTTTGTATGAGGCACAACTTAACGCTTATGCCTATTTAGCTAACAAAAAGTTGGGAAAGCCTGTTGTAGGCTTAGCTTTAGTATACTTTGACCCAGAGTATAAAGACCTTAAGGATGAGGTCATGCTACACCGAACTAAAGAAAAGTTTCTTTTTGGTTTCAACCCAACAGTAGTGCCAGTAAAGCTTATGGACAACGAGTGGGTAGAAGATTTATGCCAAACCCTGTTTGAAATTCTTTCTTTGAATTCACCCCCTGAAGGAAGGTCAAACTGCGAGGGGTGTAATTTACTACAGGACTGGTTAAATAAAATTAGCAATTATTTGTTATAAGATTAACCTTAACATCTTACCGAAACTCTCTTGGTAATAAAAATAAAAGTTGAAATTACAAAAGAATAGATCAATTCATCCATATTTTGATGAGTTTATACAAATAAAGCAAGTAAGAGAATTTCTAAACTTAATTTTTGAATATAACTATGCCATAGTTGGTGGATTGGCAGTGTCTTTTTGGATCCCCGAGAGAAAACCAACGCCGGGAGAGCTTGATGTTTTGCTTGATGAAGACCATATAAACGATTTTATTTTTGTTCTCGAAAATCAAAATTATACAATAGAAGGATGGAAAGGAATTGATCTAACTAATGTAGTCGTAAGAAAAGAGAAATTTCGATTTGATATTCTACTTGCTCAAGATGATTGGTTAAAAGAAATGCTGTATTTCAGTATAAAAATAAAAGCCAAAAAGGTTAAAGTTCTTCATCCAAAATGGTTAATCAAAATGAAACTTTTAGCTATGAGAGAAAAAGATTTAAAGGATGTTGAGATGTTAGAGTGTCTCTTAAAAAAGAGAAAGCTATAAAAAACAAGTAATATGTATGACATGCTGAAGGAATGTAGCTATATACGCTCTTTTTAGATGATAGCATGTGGGTCATAACGGAATACCTCTTTGAATAGCCTCGTTAATTTTTTTCATCATCTCTCCAATTCTACCAATTAATGATGCATGAATTTCCTTTCCACTAAACACCGATTTTACTATATTTACATAACATTTCCCGCCCAAAACTACAATTCTATCAAACTTATCTAATCTTTTTTCTACTACTTGCTTAGAAAGTTCCTCTATAGATATTTTTTTCTGATTTATTTCTGCAAAAGGTCGCATTATAATTACCTGGAACAATCTCATCAGGAAGCAAAAATCCATATTTTGCAGATAAAATGCACCAAGATGTTGAATAAAATTTCTCTGCATATTCTCTACACTTTTTAGCAAACGCTCCTATATATACATCTTTTGCCTTAGTAGGACCTGCATCTGGTTTTTCATCCCATATTTTCTTTTTTCCACAAGAAACTATACACAGTGTCCTCATGTGCTCACCTCCACTATATCACCTTTTATTTTAATCATTCCTTTAACGCAAAACTCTTTTGCTATACATTCAGAATAATATGGACAATCCCCGGTAATTTTATCTCGCCTATAACAACCATTTTTAGAAAGATACCAAAGAGGTTTATCCATATTTAATGGTATCAAATCTATGCCTTCATTCTGAAGTTTTTTAAAACTCTCAAACCAAACTTCTTGTGTATATTTAGTTAGTTTATTTTTTTCAGTTTTAAAATTTCCTCTAATAACTCCTGTTGCTAATGTAGCTCTTATCACATGTATATCTACCGGGATAGGAATTTTATCTAAATTTTTTAATTCAAGACCAATATTGTCTCTAAGCATTCTTATCCATAAAGGACCAATCTTAGGACCTCTAAGGTTCGGATAATTATTATTTTCCTTTTTATTTTGTAGTCGTCTCCAAATTAGCTCTGCATCATTATTGCAGTCTTTAATAAAATTTAATGGATCCCCTTTCCACTTCTCCCAAAAAGTAGTCCCTAGGGTTTTCCAAATTGAAACATCTTTTTTTTTCTCTCCAGGATAAATTATGTTTTTTTATATCATCTTTAATTTTTTCAAAAGAACTTTCATATACCTTTTCTGGATAAAATAAATATCTCGTTTCCGGGTCTTCATATGTTCTTCTTGCGCTTTCCCATAATTCATCAGCTTTTCTTTGATAGTCAATTGATACCGTAAAAGTTATAAAAAGCACATGTTCACGGGAGCCTTTAGTCATACCTTTTGGCAATATATCCTCAGGCATCTCCTTTTTTCCGAAAATACCAGTCTTCGTATATGTTTCATAAAGAAGTTTAATTAACTCTTTCCCCCGCTCTGGGTCAAGCTTGATAATCATTTTTCTTAATTTCCTGTACTTTTTCCATCATTTATCTGGCGCTAAATAGAGCTCTTTTCTTAAAAATTTTTCTCACATATATCACTTATTCCGCACTTTTTACAAATAGTTTTATTGCGACAAAATCCAAAGTTTGATGATTCAGTTTTAGAACAATAGGTGTAAATTCCTTTATTGATTTCTCTTAATGTATATGGAAGATTTAATTTTTTTAAGAAATTTATCACATTTTTTTCATTAAGATCTCCTATTAATTTAGATATCCCTGTAATTTTTAAAAAGTGTTTATTAGCCGAGTCCAACTTAAATGAATTTATTGCAAACTGAGCTTCTTTAATGTCACCAACTATAAAATCGAATATATTTTCTCCTATACCATATAATTCTTTCCATGGTTTTTTTATCTTTTTAAATTCTTCCCAATCTTCAGGAGATATATTAAGAAAATCAGAATCGGTAATATCTGGTATTTTTTTATACTCACAATATTTCTTTTTTAAAAAGTAGGAAAAACTTGCGTTATAGTTATTCTTTAAATAATTACAACAGACTAACATATACCATAATAATTTCCAAAAACTGTTTCCTTTCTTATTTTCTTCTTTTTCTAAATAATTTTCAACACATTTGTAAAATTTATAACCTTCTATACCGTATTCTCCATTTTTCATACTCTGATATAAAGGACTTGAAATAGACCCTGCAAAGTTGCGATTGTATTTTTTATTTTTTTGTATATCTAATTTGTCTAAAATTTGTCCGATGCTATTTATTGAACATATTCCCTGTTCCTTTAAAAGACCAATAAATTTCCAGCATTCAAATCCTCCTTGTTCATACCCTCTGCGAAGAAATACTTCATCAATATTTTCCCAATCTTCGTAATATTGATCCCATCTATGTTTAGTTTTTTCTACCACATAAAGGATAATCCTTTTTGCCCCTTCTATATCCATTTCACTCACCTCCCAAATTTTTTTACCTAATTCTTTTTTATTATACCTAATTCTTTCATAAATCAAGTACTTTGCTTTTGTCCTGAATTGTGAGTATAGACGAAATATTTTGTATATTCCAATTTTGACCGAACTGCTGGGTTCTCTATACGTGACCAACTTTATCATTTTGCACTTATTTCCTTTTAAAATTATTAAAAATCAATATATTCTCTAATACCTTTGCTAAAATTTTGGTAGTGTCTAATTAATTGTATAAAGACTTGAAAAGTAAAATAGGCATAGTAGCATCTCCAATGGTTAATAACTTTAAACTACTAGAAAGGAGGGGAAGCTACCATGAAAGAAAAGAAATGAGAGGTTAAACTTAAGGAGGTTAAGGGGATTTAACAAGATTGAATTGGGGGGAACTACCATGCCCTTCCCGAAGAAATTTTTACACAATTAATGAAACACTATCTTTTATACCATATCTTGTGGTTGTTATTTTCAAAACGTTACATCGGTAAATTAGCTACAAAATAGTAGTGTTCATTAATTGTGTAAAGACCTGAAAGGTAGGGAAGGGAAAGATAAAATAGTAAAAAGCTTGAAAATTCTTTCATAAATCTTATATAATTCACTAAAATTAACAACAAATAAATTAAATCAAAATGAAAGCATATTTAGATTGTATCCCCTGTTTAATAAGACAGGCACTTGATACTGTAAGGCTTTCTACAGATGATGAGAAAATCCAGAGAATAACTCTAATCCAAGTAATGAATTTTCTTATTAATTTTTTTCAAAATAATCCAGATGAAGTTCCTACTCCTCCGTATATAGCCTATCACATTTACAGAATTATTAAAGAAGTTACGAAGTGCGAAGACCCTTATCATGACATAAAAGTTAAATATAATGAGATAGCATTAAATATGTATCCAGAGCTTAAAAATATAGTAGAAAATTCATCTGATCCTTTACTAACTGCAATAAGACTTGCAATCGCAGGAAATATTGTTGATTTTGGTGCAACTGGTGGTCAGTTTGATCTAAAGGCAACTTTGAAAGAGGTATTAACTCAAGAATTTGCTATATACCATTATGATTTATTTTGCGAAAGCTTAAAAAATTCAAGAACATTACTTTATCTTGGCGATAATGCTGGGGAGATTGTTTTTGATAAAATACTAATAGAAGAAATCCTAAAAAAGCATAAGTTAAAAATTTATTATGCAGTAAAAGGTGCGCCAGTGATCAATGATGTAACTATAGAAGATGCAGAGCAAGTTAAAATGAATGAGGTAGCTGAAGTCATTACTACCGGTTGCGATGCCCCTGGAACAATCTTAAATTTATGCTCAGAAGAGTTTTTAAAAATTTATAATAATGCAGATATGATAATCTCTAAAGGGCAAGGTAATTATGAAACATTGAGCGAAGAAAAGAAGAAAAATATATTCTTTCTTCTAAAAGCAAAATGTGTAATTATTGCAAGGCATCTAAAAGTAAAAGTAGGTGATATAATACTTAAAAAGGTTGGAAGTAATAATTAAAAATTATGATACTTTTTGTAGTTGAATCCCCTACCAAAATTAGAACTTTGCAGAAATTTTTAAGGGATGGTTTTATTTTTAGGGCTACTCTTGGGCATATAAAAGATCTTCCCAAAGCTAAGCTGGGTATTGATTTAAAAACTTTTGAGCCAGCGTTATATTGGCTTCCCAATAAGAAAAAAGTTCTTTCAGAGATTAAAAAAATAAGTTCAAAAGTAAAAGAAATATACCTTGCTACAGATCCTGATAGAGAAGGAGAAGCTATTGCCTATCATCTTTATGAATATCTCTCTAAAGCTAATCCTAAGCTTAATTTTAAAAGGCTTGATTTGATAGAAATTACAGAAAAGGGGTTAAAATTAGCTCTCTCCAATTTAAGAGAAATTAATCCCTATCTTTATCAATCTTGGCTTACAAGAAGGGTTCTTGATAGACTTATAGGTTATCTAATTTCTCCAAAACTTTCAAAAACTTTTGAAAAGAGCCTTTCAGCTGGAAGGGTTCAGAGTGTAGCTTTAAGATTGATTGTAGAAAGAGAAAAAGAAATAGAAAATTTTGTTCCTGAAAAGAGCTATTCCTTAGAAATTAAACTAAAAAGAGATTCTGTAACAATTCTATCTGAGTTTTATTATAAAAATAGACTTTATAAAACAAAAAATAAAGAGGAACTTATAAAATTCTATAAAGAAAAGCTTCTTAATAATTTGATAATCCTTGAGAAAATAGAAGAAAAAATAGAAAAGAAAAATCCACCCTTACCCCTTAAAACAACTACACTTATTGAAATTTCTCAAAAAATGTTAGGCTACGAACCAAAGCAAACCATGTATTATGCTCAAAGACTTTATGAAAATGGATATATTACTTACATGAGAACTGATTCTGTCAGAGTAAGTGAATATGCTCAAAAAATGGTAAAAGAATTTATAAAGCTTTATTTTGGAGAAGAATTTGTAGGAAAGGAAAGAAAAATCAGACAAAATAGATTTGTTCAAGATGCTCATGAATGCATTAGACCAACAGATGTATTTAGAGAAGAAGTTCCTCTTTCTGAGCCAGAGAAGAAACTTTATCAGCTTATAAGAACTTATTTTATTGCAAGCCAAATGTCTCCTGCAAAATATCTTATTAGAACCTATATTTTTACAAACCAGAATTTAGAAAAAGATTACTTTTTGAAAGCTATATTTAAAAAGCTTCTTTTTGAAGGTTTTTTAAAGGTTTTCAAGGGAGAAAAAGAAGAAAAGGAATTTATAGATTTAAAAGCTGGAGAAATCTTTGAAATTTTAGCCTGGAAAATTAAGGAACATATAACAGAACCACCCTCTCCTTATACTCCCTCAACTTTAATAAAAAAACTTGAATCTCTTGGTATTGGAAGACCATCTACTTACGCAACTTTGCTTGATATTCTTTATAAGAGGAAATATGTAACAAAAGAAAAAGGCTTTTTAAGACCTACAGAACTTGGAAAAGAAGTTTGTGAATATTTGATAAAAAGTTTCCCTGAGTTTTTAGATTATAAATTTACTTCAAAAACGGAGGAAGATCTGGAAAAGGTAGTTGAAAATAAAAAAACCTATCAAGAAATTGTTAGCTTTAATTATGAAATTTTAAAGAATTATTTATAATCCTTAAGTATTCACTTACAAAATAGATAGAGCCAGTAACTAAAACCTTTTCAAAAGAACTTTCTAAACTCATTTTAACTGCTTTTTCACAATCCTCTATAAATTTTATGTTATTAATTTCTAAGGATAGATTTTTTAAAGCCAACTTCCAATCTTCTAAAGTAACTATTTTTCTTGGAGAATTAAATTGGCATAAATAAATTTCCTTTGCCAAAGGAATTAATATTTCAAGCATTTTATCAAAGGGCTTTTCTCCATCATCATTGGTAATACCTAAAACTAATAAGAAATCTTTAAAATTATCTTTTATGAGTGAGGACTTAAGCGCAATAAAACCATCCAGATTATGAGCTGTGTCAATTAAAATGGTTTTGTCTTTTATTTTTAAAGTTTCGTAACGTCCAGGCATTTTAACTTTGGTTAAAGCTATCTTGAGTTTTTCTTCTGAGATTTTCAAAAATCTCTTTTTTTCAAGAATTTCTAAAGCTTTTAAGGCACAAGAAAGATTGCTTCCCTGATAAAATCCTTTAAGATTCAATTCTAAATCTTTAAAACTATAATCTCCTTTATAATTCCAATTTTTCCTTTCATTAAGCTCTATATTAAAATCTTTCCCCAATATATAGAGAGGAGCTTTTAAAAGGGCTTCTTTTTTTTGAAAAATAGGAACTAAATTTTCTGAAACATTTCCTAAAACGCAAGGGGTTTCCTTTTTCATTATTCCTGCTTTTTCTAAAGCAATTTTTTCAAGAGTATTTCCTAAGTATTTAGTATGATCCCAACCAATGCTTGTTATTATAGAAACTTCTGGTTTTATAACATTTGTAGCATCAAGTCTTCCTCCGAGTCCACATTCAATAACTGCTATATCTACTTTTTCTTCAAAGAAATATAGAAAAGCCAAAGCAGTTGTGATTTCAAAATAAGTTGCCGGATAATCTTTGAGTTCCAATTTTATACGTTTCAAATATTCATTTAATTTACTATCCTCTATTTCTTCTCCATTAACTTTAAATCTCTCATTTATTCGAAATAGATGCGGTGAGGTATAAAGTCCAACTTTAAATCCATGTTGAGAAAGAATTTCGCTTAAGATAGCTGAAGTAGACCCCTTTCCGTTTGTTCCTGCAATATGAATAGTAGTAATATTTTGATGGGGATTCCCGAGTCTTTTAAGAATTTCTTTAATTCTTTTAAGACCAGGTTTTATCCCATGAAATTGATAAGAATTAAGCCAATCTAAATAATTTCTCTCCATTTTAGGAATAAACTGATTTTATAACTAAATACACATAAACTAAATAGGCACATCCGGAAAGAATAAAAATATAAGGTGGAAGTTTTTTAAAAAGTTTTAAAAATAAAAGATAAAATATTCCTAAGGATAAGGCAATTAATGCAGAAGCTAAAGCTAATCCTTTAATTTCCCATGAAGTAAAAAGAAGCCCAATACTTACAGGAAAGGTTGATTGAAAGACCATAGCTCCAGTCATATTTCCAAGGGCAAGGATATCCTTTTTTCTTAAGGTCCAAAGAAGACTATTACTCTTTTCAGGTAATTCTGTAGCTATAGGGGCTAAAAGAAGGGAAAAAAGAAGAGGGTCTATTCCCCAATTTTTGGCAAGTATTTCTAAATTTTCTACAAAGATATGAGCTCCCTTTATCATAAATAGAAGGGCAAGAATTATTTGAAAGAAAGAAAGAAAAACATAGAGGATTTTCCTTTCAAAATTAATGTTTAATCTTAGCAATCTCGCAAGATATAAATCTTTTGAAGACTCTATTCTTAAGCTCTCAGCTCTAAAAGTAAGAAATAAATAGAAAATATAATTAAAAAGTAAGAAAAGGGCGATAAAATAGTGAAGTAAGCGGGTATTTGGGAAGATTAGAGGAAAAAAAATAGCTAAGGAATAGCTTAAAAGGAAAAAACTAAAATCTCTTATAAAGGTATGAGGTTCTAAATATACTTCTAATTTTTTTCTTTTTTTAAAAAAATAACTTGTAAATACACCCAGGCCTACTAAGAAAAGTCCTACAGTTGTTAACATAAAAGGAGCTCCTAAAATAGCTCCAATTCCTATATGAGCCCCGCTTTCTCCTTTATACAAAAAAATAGCAACTAAAGGGATTATAGTTTCAGGAAGTGCAGTTCCTACAGCTGCTAAAATACTTCCCACTACTGCTTGAGATAAAGAAAGTCTTTCCCCAAATACTTCAACCCCATTTGTGAAAAGTTCTGCACAAATTAATATAATTACAAGAGAAAAGATTAAAAGTACTACTTCCATAAAGCTTAGATAGTTTCAGCTATTAAAATAGGGATAGAAACCCTTTTTAATAATTCCTTAGTTACAGAACCGAGTCCAAATTCTACTATTTTTCCAGTTTTTCCAATTATTAATAAATCAGGGGAAAACTCATTTATAGTTTTAAGAATTTCGTTTGTTTTTTTTCCATACTTTATTTGAAAATTAAACACCTCCTTTTTAGCTTCTTCTAAGGAGTTTAACAAATTATTCCATAGTTCATTTCTTTTGGCTCTTTTTTCCTCTAATATTTCTTCTTTCAATTTATGATTTTTTATTTTAATTTCAGAAATTACATTTAAAACTATTAATTGGGCACCTAATTTTTTGCTAATAAAATTTGCCATTTTTAAAGAAGGCAAAGAATTTTCAGAGAAATCAATACAACATAATACTTTTTTAATTTCCTGTAAAGGAGAATCTTTTACTACTAAAAAATTACTCTTTACTCTTTCTAAGATTTTTTCAGCTGTGGGAATTTTAAATCTATAGGGTTGATAACCTAAAACTAATAAATGGGGATTTAAATTTTTTACAAAATTTTTCAGGGCTTCCCAAAAATTTCCAAAGATTACTTCAGTTTCTACAGGAATATTTTTATTTTTGAATTTTTGGGAGAGATTCAAAAATTCTGTTTTTAATCTATTTTCTTCTTCTTTAAAATAGGGGATAAGATAATGGGGAGGTGTGAAAAAAAATTCGATTACATGAAAAAGAACTATTTTACTTTCAGGATAAAGTTTTTCCTTTAAAAACAGACCTGTTTCTAAAACAGAATTAGTAAATTTTTTAAAATCTATAGCTAAGGCTATAGTTTGAGACATTATCTTGACCAATAAACTCTAACTAACTTATTTCCCTTTGACCATTTAAATTCCAGATCCCCTTTGTAAGCTTTGTATAAAGCTCTTCCCAATCTTTGAGCAAGCTGATCGGTTGTTGTTTCTATAACAGTTTTGTCTTCTTCTTCATAAATATCAATTATTTGATGAAGAGGGTTTAGACCTCTTGCTCTTTCAACTTCATTATTTATAAGTCTCATTATATCGTCTTTATGAGTTTTCCAAAATTCTCCAGAAATATAAAGGTATCCCATAGCATATTTTTCAAGAGCCTTTCTACAGGCAGGACAAATAATTTGAGGAACAGTATCTATATCTTTTAATTCTTCGTATAACTCTTCATCTAAAAGCCATCTTTTATCTTTAAAAACAGCATTACATCTGGGGCAAATTGCCTCACCAGCAGGAGCAGCTTTTATTGCATAAGGATCTTCAGATGTTTCAAATTCCCAAGTGTATTTAATCCACTTATCCCCCTTTTTACTCATTTTCACCTCCTACATTTTTGAAATTTTCTAATTTCTAAATATAAGACTTGAGAAACTATTTTTCAATTTAAAAACCCTGTCTTAGAAGAATTATAGGGTCAATTTTTGCAGCTTTATAAGCTGGGTATATTCCAGCGATAATTCCAAAAATAATGGTTAAAAAGGCAGAAACAAAAATAGGACCCCATGGAAAAACTAAAGGATATTTAAAAAGGGGTAGAAATATTAGAGAACCAATGATACCTATTAAAATTCCTATTATACCACCTAAAAGAGTAATAAATACACTTTCCACTAAAAATTGAAAAAGAATGTCCTTATCTTCAGCTCCGATAGCCTTTCTTATACCTATTTCTTTTTTTCTTTCGTTTACAGAAAGAGTCATAATAGCTGTAACTCCAAGTGAGCCAACTAAAAGACACAAAATAGAAATGCTTTTTACCAATGAAGAGAAAAGTTCTGTAGTTTGAGTTTTTACTTCTAATATATCCTCAGCTTTAACTATGCTAAAATCTCTATTTTTTTCACTAACTTTGTGCAATTTTAAGAGGATTTCATCGATTTGTTTTGCAATAGTAGATGTTTCTTCAGGATTTTCTACATTTAAATATATACTTCTTATATAATCTACGTTATAGAGAGCTGAAATAGCCACAGTCCATGGAATTAGTATTTGATCATCTTGATCAGCATTGCTGGCATCAATTCCTATAGGAGCAAGAACTCCTATTATTCTAAAGGGAAGCCTATTTATGAGAATAATTTTTCCAACAGGATCTTCATCTCCGAATAATTCATTTTTCACTTTATATCCTAAAATGGCAACTTTTTTATAACCCAAAACCTCATCCTTTAAAAAATTTCTTCCTTCAGACAAGGGGAATTTTCTTAATAACAGATATTCTTCATTTACTCCATTAATTATAGTAGTTAAGTTTTTTCCAAAATATCTAACAATTGCATCTCCATTATAGACAGGGGAAAGATATTTTATTCCTTTAATTTTTCGCAAAGCATCAGCATCAGAAGGTTTAAGTGTAGTTGTAATTTCAGTTTGTATAGCTCTTCCTGCACTTACTCTTACACTCCCTGCAACAACCATCATCACATCTGGACCAAAGGTTTCAATTTCTTTTAGAGTTTTAATTTTTGCTGATTCTCCGAAAGCATTCATAAGAAGGAGGGATGAAACACCAATAATTATTCCGATTACAGAAAGAAATAATCTAAGTTTTTTATGAAAAAGTCCTCCCCAAAGTAATTTATATTTAATAAACATAATTAAAGACTCTTTAATAAAATGGCAGGCTCAATTTGAGAAGCCTTTATAGCTGGAATTAAAGTAAAACTAATAGCAGTAAAACTTGCAAAAGAAAAGCTAAGCAAAAAGATCCACCAAGAAAAAATAGGCTTTAAAGGGGTAAAAAGAGAAATAATTTCCATTAAAATTAGACTTAATATCCAGCCGGCAAGACCACTTATAAAAGCAACAAGGAAAGACATTATTAGATAATGCTCTATTATTTTTTTGGAAGTTGCTCCAAGAGCAATTCTTAAAGCTATAATAGGTGCCTTTTCTTCAATATTTGCATACATGAGATTCATAATAATAACACCACTTATAACTAAACTTATTAAAGCTATGACTAAAAGAAAAACATTTATAGTTCTTAAAGTTTTTGTAAATACAGAAATAGCAAGTTCAGGGGTAATAATTCTAAAATCATCTGGTTCTATCCCATAAAGACTGTGTCTTTTCCTCAAGATTTCTCTTATTTTTGCTTCAGCAAGTTTCATATCTGTTCCTTCTCTAAAGAGAAGTTTAACTGCATCAATATAATCTTTATTGAAAACCCTTCTTTGTGCTGTAGTAAAAGGGATAATAATATTTTCGTTTCTTCTAAAATGTCCAAAAGATGGCTTAGGTTCTAATACACCTATAACCTCAAAATATTCTCCTCCAATTTTTACTTTTTCTCCTAAAATATCTTTTTTATTAAGTTTTTCAGGTACATCAGCTCCAACAACACAGACTTTGGCCAAGGTTTCTAAATCTTTTTCATTAATAAATCTCCCTATTTGGGGATACCAGTTATTAGCAACAGTATAATTGGGAAAAACTCCTTCAACTCTCATCTTTTCTGCAAAATCTTTGTAAGAGACTTCAAGTGTTCCTCTTGTTATAGGGGAGGCTAATTTTACAAAATCAAGTTTTTCTAATTCTTCTACGTCCTCTAATTTAAGAGTATCTGTTCTTGTAGTAGTTAATCCCATTATTCTTCCGCCACCAGCTAAAATAAGCATGGCATCTTTTCCAAATTGAACACTTGCTAAAGAATCTAAAACTTGTTTTTTAGCAGAAAGTCCTAAGGAATAAATAGTATTTAAAGCAATAAGACTTATAGTTAAAGCTATGAACATAAAAAAGAAATTAACTTTATTAGAAAAAAGCTCTTTAAGAATATCTTTTAGAAATTGAAAAAAGATAAAATTCATTTTTCTACAAACACACCATCTTTTATTATTTTAATTCTTTGAGCAAATTTAGCAATTTCAGGATCATGGGTAACCATAATAATGGTAAGTCCTTCTTCATTGAGTTCTTTAAAAATTTTCATTACTTCTTGAGAACTTTTACTATCAAGATTTCCTGTAGGTTCATCAGCTAAAAGAAGTTTAGGATGGGTAATAAGAGCTCTTGCAATAGCTACCCTTTGTTGTTCTCCACCTGAAAGTTCACTTGGTTTTGCATTCATTCTTTTTTCAAGTCCTAAACGAGTTAAAAGTTGTAAAGCTCTTTCTTCATCTTCTTTTTTAAAAACCCCTCTATATAAAAGAGGCATTAAAACATTTTCAAGAGCAGTAGCCCAAGGAACTAAATGGAAAGCTTGAAATACAAAACCTATCTTTCTATTTCTTATATAAGCAAGATCATTTTTATTTAATTTGCTTACTTCTTGCCCGTCAAATATATAAATACCTGAGTCAGGTTTATCAAGAAGACCTATAATATTCAAAAGGGTGGTTTTTCCACTTCCAGAAGCTCCCATTATAGCTAAAAATTCTTTTTCTTCCACTTCTAAATTAATTCCTTTTAAAACTTGATAAGCTATTTTGCCGGTTTTGTAGGTTTTGGTGATATTTTTAAGAATTACAAGTTTTTCTACCACAAACCTATTTCCTCACCCTCTTTAAGACCGGAAATAATTTCAATTTTTCCTCCTGATTCCCATCCCACTTTCACTATTCTTTTCTCCCATTTATCTCCCTTTTTAACCATTACATAATAATTACCTTGAGGATCTATTTTAACAGCTTGAGAAGGAACTATCAAAACATTTTCCTTTTTTCCTGCAATTATAGTAACATGAGCTGTCATTTCAGGACGAAGAATATTTTCATAAGGATCTAAGATATCCAAAACTACATCATAAAAAACTACATTATTTTTTATAATAGCACCTGGGTAAATGGTTTTAACTCTTGCTCTAAAGATTCTGCCAGGATAAGAATCTACTGTAAAAGTAGCTTCTTGACCTTCTTTTATTTTTCCTATATCTGTTTCATCAACATAGCATTCTACTTGAAGTTTTGAAAGATCAATAATAGTTATAAAAGTAGGAGCATTAAGACCTGCAACTACTGTTTCTCCTTGTTGAGTTGTTACTTGAGAAACTACTCCAGAAATAGGTGCATAGATAAAGGCATAACTAAGTTTTACTTTTGCTTCTTCCCATGCATTTTTAGAAGCAGAAATTTGAGCTTGAGCTCTTTCAAGTTCTTTTTTATATTCAGAAATTAAAGCAGAAAGAGTTGATTTTTCAGATTCAAGCTCAGCTTTCTTTACCTTATAGTCTCTTTCCATTCTCTCTAAATCAGTTAGGGAGATTAATCCATCTTTATATAAAGCTTCATATCTTTTTAATTCCCTTTCTATTTGTTCTAATTGTATTTTAAGGGCTTCCACTCTTTTTTTCTGAGCAGAAATCTTATCTGGATACACTTTCTTGATTTTTTCCATATTAGCTAAGGCATCTTTATAATTTGCATAGGCTCTATCTACTTCATCTTGTAAGTCCTTATGTTCAATAACAGCAATTAGTTGTCCAACCTTAACCCTATCTCCTTGAGTTACAAAAAGTTTCTCAACTTTACCTGAAATTCTTGCTCCTACTTTAACTTCAGCTCCAACTTGTGGTTTAATCGCACCTGTTGCACTCACTTCTAAAAAAATAGTTCCTCTTTTTACTTTAACAGATTCCTTAGGTAGAGGATTTTTGTCTTCCTTTTTTTTACATCCTGTAAAAAGAAAAAAAAGGAAAAGGGAAAGGAAAAGAAATTTTTTCATTTTTCTATTCCAGGAATAAGACCTATAGATTTTTGAAGTTTATAATATTGATATATCCAATCATATTTAGATACTGCTACTTTAGCTCTTGCTTGAGAAAGTCTTGCAAGAAGGGTTGTTACATCAACAATACTTGCTAAACCTTCTTCATATTTTTTTTGAATAATCCTATAATCTTCTTCTATACTCTTTAGCCAGGCAAGAGCAGATTCATAATTTTCTTTTGTGGTCTGCCAATTTTTATAATTAGTAAAAATTTCTTGTTTTATGTTAAGTTCTGTAGAAATTTTTTCAAAATTCTTCTGTTCCAATAAAGCTCTTTCTTTTCCTAATTTAGCAATTCTTGAAAAACCTAAAAAGATAGGAAGGGTTATTTTTACCCCTGCTACAAATTCTTCATCTTGATGGGGTAAATTTTCATATTTGTAGTAACTACTGAAAACATCAACAGAAGGATAAAATTCTCCTTTTACACTTTTTACTCTTTCTTCTTGAGCAAGGATTTCTTTTTCTTTAGCTTTTAATTCTGGTCTATTCATAAGTCCTATTTTTATATATTCTGTAAGTTCTTTAATCTTAAAGGCTTTTTCTTCAACTGGCAAAAATTCAAACTCCCCTATTCTTGTAAGATCATAATTTATCAAAGTAAGAACATTAGCTTTAGCAATTTCAGCGGTGTATTTATAATTGGTTACATTAAACTCAGCCTCTTTAACCCTTGCCTGGGCATCAAGAACATCTGCATAAGGAGAAAGCCCTACTTCATATCTTTTTTGAGCAAGTTTAAGTAGGGTTTTTGCATCTTCTAAATCTGCCAAAGCTGATTCATAAAGTGCTTTTTGTTTAAAATAGTCTAAATAGGCCTGTATGATATTAAGAGATATATTTAAAATAGTAGCTTTTATATTTTCATCCTGAGAGGATATTAGTAAAAGTGCTTCTTTATAACTATGCCAGGTTGAAAATCCAGAAAATATATTCCAGTTTAAGTAAGGTCCCCATCTTTGATAATCTACAGTAGGTTCATTTTTTCCACGATCCCATCTTTGAAAACTATATTCAAAATATAAATAAGGGAAAAAACCAGCTCTGACTATATTTTTCTGGTAGTAATACTGTTCTTTTATTTTTTCTGTAATATGAATTTGGGGATTATTTTTAATTCCTATTAAGATAACATCTTCTAAAGAAAGAGTTTGAATTCCCCAAAGATTAGAATAAAAACCTAAAAATAAGATGACAAAAAAACTTATTAAATATTTTTTCATAATTTAATCCTATGTAAGTACTTACTTAATTTTATTTTAAATTGAATATCTGTCAAGATGAATTTTTTAAGGTTCGGGTTTAAGTAAACTATGTTTATATCCATAAAGTAAGTAAATTAGAATTCCTATAATAGTCCATACACCAAATCTAATCCAAGTTTCGATGGGAAGCCCAAGCATTATAAATAAAAGAAAAAATAAATTTATAGGAAGAAAAAGTTTAGGGAATGGGACTTTGAAGGCAGGATTATAATCTTTATTTTTTCTTAATAATATTACAGCTACTCCTATGATGAAATAAGCAAAAAGAGTTCCAATATTTATCAATTCTGCAAGTATTTTTAAAGGTAAAAATCCTGCAAATAAGGATAAAAATAAAGCACCAAAAAGAGAAGCCTTATGAGGAGTAAAATACTTATAATGAACCTCAGAAAAAGCTTTAAAAATTAACCCGTCTCTTGCAAGAGCATATAGAACCCTTGTAAAACCTATAGCCATAACAAGCATTACTGAAGTAATAGTTATTACTGCCCCTAAGGAAATAAAATTTGCTACCCATTTTTCATTAACTTTATACATAGCATAGGCAAGAGCATCTGGTTTTCCTTCATATTCCCAATAAGGAAGCATTCCCACCAAGGTAAAAGAAACTATTATATAAAGAAAAGTTATAATAATTAAAGAAAGAATAAGTCCTTTAGGAAGGGTTTTTTTAACTTCCTTTGTTTCTTCAGCAAGAGTAGCAAGGGCATCAAAGCCAAGATAAGTAAAAACTATAAGGGAGGCTCCACTCCAAACACCTTTCCATCCATAGGGCATAAAATTTTTAAAATTTTCCCAATTTACGTATTTACTTCCTATAATTACGAAGAGAATAAGAACAATTAGTTTTAAAATTACTATAAAATTATTTACTAAAGCACTTTTTCTAATCCCTATGGTTACAAGTAAGAATATTAAAATAACTCCCATAAAAGCAAAAAGATCCATAAAGGTACCCTGTTGAAGATTTATTGGACCTGAAAGGGCAGTTGGTAGAACGAAATTAAAATTATTTTTTAAAAAAGCCCTCAAATATCCTGACCAACCAGTTGCAACCGCGGCTGTAGCAACTCCATATTCAAGAAGTATATTCCACCCTACTAACCAAGCAAAAAATTCTCCTAAAACAAAATAAGTATAATTGTATGCACCTCCTGCAAGAGGAAAGGCAGAACAAAGTTCAGCATAAACAAGGGCAGTTATTCCTATTCCAATTCCTGCCAATATAAAAGAGAGTACAATAGCAGGACCAGCATAAGAAGCTGCTGCTTGTCCTGTAATAACAAAAATTCCTGCCCCAACAACAGCCCCTATCCCTATGAAAACTATATCCCATAAACGAAGTTCTCTTTTTAATTTAGAATCGATTTTTTCAGCAAGATTTAAAGGTTTTTTTCTAAAAAGGTTCATAATTAAACCATAATTATACTAAAAAATTTCTTTTAATCCAGTAGTAATATATTCAATTGCTATACTTGCAAGAATAAGTCCAAGAATTCTAACTATAGCTTTTGTTCCTAATTCTCCTAAGAGTTTAGAAATTTTGGAAGAATAACTAAAAATTAAATAAGTAATTAGTAAAACTAAGAAAATTATTAAGGATAAACCTAATTTGGTGTGTAAAGTAGAAGTTTCACCCAATATTATAGTAGTAGTTATAGCACCAGGACCAGCTAAATATGGGATACCAAGAGGAACTATAGAAACATCTTCTTTTTCTTTTACTTTTAAGGTCTCTTTTTCAGTTGTTTTTACTTGTGTAGTTTTTCCAAAAAGCATTTCCATAGAGATAAGAAAAAGAAGTATACCTCCGGCTATCCTAAAAGAAGAAACTGAAATTTGGAAAAAGGATAATAAATATTTTCCTATCCATAAAAAAAATAACAAAGTTAAACAAGCTGTTAAGGAAGCTCTTAAGGCAATTTTTTTGCGCTCCTCTTCAGAATATCCTGCAGAAATGCTTAAAAAGAAAGGGACACCTCCTATAGGATCAATAATAGTAAAAAGAGTTAGAAAACTTTTAATTAAGAAGCCTGTTTCCATAAATGTTTTCCTCTTAAATAAAAATAAAGTCCTGGTAAAGAAGAAATGAGAATGATGGAGTATCCTAAAAGTCCTAAAGAAATTCCATATTCTAAGGAATAATGTAGAAGAGAAAGAAAATAACTTAAAGTTCCTTCTCTTACTCCTAATCCTGAAATGCTTAGAGGTAGAGCTGCAAGAAAACTAACTACAGGTATAATTACAAAGAGATTAAAAAATTTTAAATTAAGATGCAAAGCCTTACTTAGAAAAACAAATTGCAAAACAAAAAGAACTTGAATAGTGAAACCTAAGAATAAGGGTTTTATATTGTAAGGGAAAAGAATAGGTTTTAAATATTCCGGAGAGTAATATTTTTTAATTATCACATTTCCCAAAATTGCCATCAATAAAGTTCCATAAACTAAATATATAAGAAATGAGTAAAATTTATGAGGAAGAAAATTTCCAAAAAGAGGCAAAGACCAAAAAAGAATCAGAAAAATACCTAATAAACCAAATATTCTATCGAAAAAGACACTTAAACTTGCCTTTTTCCAATTTAACCCCTCTTTAGTAAGAAAAAGGGTTCTTAAAATATCGCTTCCTATAATTCCGGGAAAGATAGTATTTAGAGAAAAGCCCATTAGATAAGTTTTCAAATAAAATAAATATTTAGTTTTAAAATTCCAACTTTCACATATAGTCTTCCACCTAAGAGCTACTAATATTTGAAAAGTATTAAAACTTAATAAGGCTAAAAGATAATAGGGTAAAGTAATTCCTTTAAAAATGTTTTTTAGTTTTTCAAAATCGCTTTTTTTAAAAAGAATATAAAGTATGGAAAAGGTAATAAAAATTCTAAGAAAAAAGAGGAAATAGGATTTAAGTTTTTTCATTTTAATCCTTCAATCTTTAAATACTCGAAAATATTTAATATAAGTAGCTGAGGGATTTAGGAGTGGATTTTCTATAATAGCTACTAATTTTCCCCTTGTAGTAACAACCCTTATCCATTTTTCTGTAGGAGAAATAACAAGTTTTTGAAATTTTATGAAAGAGAGAAAAGAAGATGTATGAATCTGTCGACCGTCTTTTATTCTTTGTGAAAGGTCTTCACTAACAATAACCTTAGGTAAAAATTCAAGAGCAGATTCCGGAGGTATAATAAAAGGCATCAATTTATCTAATCCTTGAGAATAAAGCTCTTTTAGTTTTTCTAAAGTTATAGATTTATCTAAAGTAAAAATACTCTTTTGTAATCTTCTTAAATTTACAAGAACAGCTCCACAACTTAGCTTTTTCCCTAAATCATGAACTAAGGACCTTACATAAGTTCCTTTAGAACAATGAAGATAAAAACGGATTTTGGAATCCTCTTTTCCAAGAATTTTAAATTCGCTAATTTTAATTTTTTTTGGTTTCTTAGGAATAAATATTCCGTCTCTAGCGTATTTATAAAGCGGTTTTCCTTTATATTTAGTAGCAGAAAAGGGAGGGGGGATTTGCTCAATTTCTCCTAAAAAGGAATTGGCTATTTCTTGAATTTCTTCTATACTTATATCTGGAACTTCTGCTTTACTTAATATTTCCCCTGTAATATCATAAGTATCAGTAGTTATCCCTAATTGAAATTCACCTTCATATATTTTATCTCCCTCTAAAAAGATTTCTGCAAGCTTAGTAGTATTATTTAAAAAAATTGGTAAAACTCCTGTTGCAATAGGATCAAGCGTTCCTCCATGCCCAGCTTTTTTAATTTTTAAAATTTTTTTAACCTGTTCTAATGTTTCAGTAGAAGTCAATCCTTGAGGCTTATCTATTACTAAAATTCCATTTAATAAGGAGGCTTTAGCTTCCATAGTAATTTTTTAGAATTTCTTTAAATTTTTTTAAAAACTCATAAAAATTTTCAATTTTTATTTTGAAACCGCAGGCATACTTATGTCCTCCACCACCGAAGGTTTTAGCTAAATTTAGTACCTCAATAGGAGCTCTACTTCTAAGGCTTACACTAACCATGTTTTTTTCAAACTCTTTTATAAGAGCAGAAATTTTAACCCCTTTTATACTTCTTAAAAAATTAGAAAAATCGTTTAAATTTTTAATGCCTAAATTTTGAATATCTTCATAAGTTAAATAAGAAATAGCTATAATTCCATTTTCAAGAAATTCAAGTCTATTTAAAATTACTTTAAGAGTTTCCAATTCTTTAAGAGATATATTCTCAAAAAGGTGAGAAGCTATTAAATGAGGTTTTGCTCCTAATTTACAAAATTCACTTGCTATTAAAAAAGTTTTTTCATCTACATTTTCATATTTAAAACAACCTGTATCAAAGTAAAGACCAGCTAATAAATTTTGTGCCATCTCAGGAGTAATAATAAAATTTTTGTTTTTAAGAATTTTATATATTAAAAAAGTAGTCGAAGGGGCTGAAGGGTCAATTATTGTAATTTCATCTTCAGAAAAGGATTTTTTATTTTTTTCAATCTGATGATGATCTATAATAATAAAAACTTCAGAATTTAAAATCTTTTCGTAAATTTTTTCAAATATTCTTTCTGGACTATGGGCATCTAAAATAATAGTAGCAAATTTTTGAGGAAGATTACTAAAGTTATCTACCAAAATAAGATCTTCTGAATAGGGTAAAAATTCTATATTTTCTGGAATATTTTCTAAAAGGGGGAAAGAATTTTTATTAAGTAATTTTAAAAGATTGTGTAAGGTAAGCATAGAAGATATTCCATCTACATCTGGATTTAAGTGGGTAATTAATATAAAATTTTCAAAAGATTCCAAAATATTAAAAAATTTTTTTAAATTTTCATTCATTTTTATAATTTCTTTGAAATTTTAGCAAATAGTTCATCAAGTCTTTTTTCTTTTTCTAATTTGTCATCTTGACGAAATTCAATATCTGGAAGGTATTTAAGAGTTATTTTTTCTCCTAAAAGTTTTTTTATATAACCTTTTGCTCTATTTAAAGCCTTTTCTACTTCTTTTATATCTCCCTCATAAACTGTAAAATAAATGATTGCTTTTTTCAAATCTTCTCCAATTTTTACTTCAGTAATGGTGATAAATTGTTTTAGTGCAGGGTCATTTAATTCATGCATAATTATTTCTGATATGACTTCTTGTAAAAGACTGGCAACTTTTTTAGATCTATAGGACATTGAAGTTTTTAATAGGAAATAAAATCTATTTCAGCTTTAATAATTTCAATATTTCCGTCATTTTTTATAAAGTTTAAAATAGAAGTAAGTTTGCTATCCACAAATTTTTGATCTTTTCCAACTATACTTATACCAAGAGTTGTTTTTTGCCAAAGATCATGACCATCAACTTCAGCTAAGGATATTTTTTTAAATTGAGATTCTAATTTATGGATAAGAGCTTTTAATATTTTTCTTTTTGATTTTAAAGAATTTGGCTCAGGGAAAAAGATTTCTATTTTTGCTATCCCTACCACCATTTTAAAGCTCCGGAGCAACTTCTTTTATTTCGAAAGCCTCAATAATGTCTCCTTCTTTAATATCTTGAAAGTTTTCTATTCTCAATCCACATTCATATCCTGCTGCAACTTCTTTTACATCTTCTTTAAAACGTTTTAGAGAAGCAATATTTCCTGTAAAGATTACTACTCCATCTCTAATAACCCTTACTTTATTATTTCTACTAATTGTTCCTTCCTTTACATAACAACCGGCAACTATACCAATTTTGGGGATTTTAAAAGTAGCTCTTACTTCAGCAACGCCTGTAATATGTTCTACAAGTTTAGGTTCAAGAAGACCTACCATAGCTTTTTTAATGTCATCTATGAGCTGATATATGACATCATAAAATTTTATTTCAACCTTTTCTTCCTTAGCAACATTTTTTGCATTAGGAGTGGGTTTCACATTAAAACCAACCACTATTGCATTAGAAGCTGAGGCAAGCATTACATCACTTTCTGAAATGGCTCCAATTCCAGCACGTATAATATTAATTTTTACTTTATCGGTAGAAAGTTTTGATAAAGAACTTTTTAATGCTTCCAAAGTTCCTTGAGTATCTGCTTTTAAAACAATATTTAATTCCTTTATTTCTCCTTCTTTAAGTTTTTCAAAAAGTTTTTCTAAAGAAATTTTAACTTCTTTAGCAGCTTCAGCTTCACGGGCTTTTCTTTGACGATATTCTGCTATTTTTCTTGCTTTTTCTTCTTCATCAACTACTATAAAGTCGTCTCCAGCTTGGGGAACATCTTCAAATCCAAGTATCTCTACAGGAATTGAAGGTGTAGCAGTTTTTATTCTATTTCCATAACTATCAAACATAGCTCTTACTCTTCCATAGGTAAGCCCAGCTACAAAAACATCCCCTTCTCTTAAGGTTCCTTCTTGAACAATAACAGTAGCTACAGGTCCTCTACCTTTATCAAGTTTACTTTCAATAATTCTTCCCCTTGCAGGTCTATCATAAGCAGCTTTAAGATCAAGCATTTCCGCTTGTAAAAGAACAAGCTCTAAAAGTTCCTCTATTCCTATTCTTTTTTTTGCAGAGATATTAGCTACTAAAGTATTTCCTCCCCATTCCTCTGGAACGAGCCCTAATTCTGCTAATTGGGATTTAACTCTTTCAGGATTAGCATCAGGTTTATCAATTTTGTTTATAGCAACTACAATCGGAACTTTAGCAGCTCTTGCATGTTCTATAGCTTCTTTAGTTTGTTCCATAACCCCATCATCAGCAGCAACTACAAGGATTACTATATCAGTTACTTGAGCTCCTCTTGCTCTCATAGAAGTAAAAGCTTCATGTCCAGGGGTATCAATGAAGGTTATAATTCTTCCATCTTCCAATTTCACTGTATAAGCACCTATATGTTGGGTAATTCCTCCTGCTTCTTTACTTGCAACATCAGTTTTTCTTATAGCATCAAGAAGTGTTGTTTTTCCATGATCGACATGTCCCATAACTGTAACTACAGGTGGTCTTGGTTTTAGCTCCTCTGGAGATGGAGGGATATACTGTAAAAGAATTTCTTCCTCGATAGGTGCTTTCTCTACTTGATAACCAAATTCGTCAGCTAAAATAGCTGCAGTATCAGCATCTATAGATTGATTAGCAGTTACAGGCATCCCCATTTGTAAAGATTTTTTAATGAGTTCTCCTACTTTTACTCCCATCAATTTAGCAAGTTCGCTAACTTGAATAGTTTCATAAATTTTAATTTTTTTCTCTTTTGGAGGAAGGGTAGGTGGTCTTTCTGGAACTTTTTCTACTTTTTCTTTTACTTTTTTAGGTTTTTCTTCTACAAGCTCTTCTTTTTCTTCAAAAAGAACTTCTGGTTCCTCTAAAAAGAAATCTTCAAAAGTTTCTAATTCTCTCCTTTCTTTTTTAAATATTCCTGGTTTTTTCTTGCTTTTTTTCTTTTCCTTTAATTCAAGCTCTCTTTCTTTTTTCTTTCTCTTTATCTCTTCTTTTTCTGGTCTTGGTATTGTTTCAGGTTCCTCAGTGGGGATAGGTGCTGAAGGGACTTCTCTTGGCTTAAAAGGTCTTTCTTTTCTTGGTCTAAAATCAGTAACTACTCTTTTTTCATGAGAAACTTTTATTTCTCTTTCAGGTGCTTCTAAAGGTCTTTCTTCTTTGATTGTTTCTTCTAATTTAATGCTTTCTTTTTCTAAAACTTCTTTTTCTGGAGTAACTAAAGCTTCAGGCTTTTCAACTTCCAGCTTCTCAGCTTCGGGCTTTTCAATCTCGGGCTCTTCTTTTTTAATTTTTTTTATAATTAACTTTTTCTTCTTTGGTGCTTCTAAAGCTTCAGGGCTTAAAATTTCGGCAAAGGCACTTTCTGAAAGATCAACTTGATGTTTTTCTATATCTTCTTTTCTTATAATAATAAAATTAGATTTTATACTATAGTGTTCTCTTATTTTTTGGGCTTCTTCTTCACTAACAGAAGAGGCTATTGTTTTTACAGTGTAACCCTTTTCTTGAAGTTCTTTAAGAAGCTCCTTAGGATCTAAATTTAATTCTTTAGCTAATTCTACAACTTTTATTTTTGCCATTAACCACCTAATTTTAAAATTTTTAATTTTTTAAAAATTTTTAAAAATTAAGTTTAAATAAGTTTAATCTTAAAGTAAGAAAATTCAAGAGCTTCTTTTAATTTGAAAAAATTAGATTAAATTAAAATTTAATGAGAAAGGTAATCATTATTCCTGCAAGATATGGATCTACAAGATTTCCTGGTAAACCTTTAGCTTTGCTTTGGGGTAAAACTATTATTCGTCATGTTTATGAAAGAGCTTTAGCTTCAGAAATAGAAGAAATATATGTAGCAACTGATGATGAAAGAATTTTTAATGAAGTAATAAGTTTTGGAGGAAAAGCAATTTTAACAAGTAAAGAACATACCTGCGGTACCGAAAGAGTTGCAGAAGCAGTTAATATTTTAGGACTTGATGAAGAAGACCTAATAATAAACTTGCAAGCTGATCAACCCCTTTTCCCCTCTGAATATTTTTCCTTGCTCATAAAACCCTTATTATTTTCTTCTGATATTCATATGAGCACTCTTGCAACACCTATAAAAAATTTAAAAGATCTTGAAAATCCTAATAGAGTAAAAGTAGTTTTAGATAAAGAAGGTAGGGCACTTTATTTTTCTAGATCTTCTATTCCCTATTTTGTTCCTTCTGGTAAAGAACCACTCTATTTAAAACATATAGGAGTTTATGCTTATACAAAAGGTTTTTTAGATAAATTTATAAGTCTTCCACCAGGAGATTTAGAAGCTTCTGAAAAACTTGAGCAATTAAGGGCTTTAGAATATGGTTATAAAATAGCTGTAACAGTAGTACCAAAAGAGGTTCCAGAAGTTGATACCCCTGAAGATTTGGAATATATAAAAACTTTAAAAGAGGAAGAGCTATGAAAAGAGAACCAGCAGTTGCAGGATATTTTTATAGTGACAATCCACGAGAACTTAAGTTTCATCTATCTACTCTTATTAAATTTAGAGAAAATAAAATCAGAGCTAAAGGGATAATTGTTCCTCATGCAGGATATATGTATTCTGGATGGGTAGCAGGCAAAGTTTACGGAAGCATAATACCTCCTGATACTGCTATAATAATTGGAACAAATCATACAGGATTAGGTGAAAGGATATCCCTATTTCCTGGAGAGGCATTTATAACCCCCTTAGGTGAGGTTTCGGTTGATAAAGAAATTTCAGAAGATTTAATAAAATCAGTTCCACTTTTATCAAGAGATGTTATGGCACATCTACATGAACATTCAATAGAAGTCCAAGTTCCCTTTTTACAATACATAAATCCTAAAGTAAAAATAGTTCCTATATGTTTAAGTAAACTTAGTTTAGAAGAGGTTAAAGAGTTAGGAAAAGGTATAGCTGAGGTTATAAAAAAACATTCTGATAAATATATTTTAATTGTTGGGAGTAGTGATTTTAGTCATTATGTACCTCATGAAGTAGCTAAGAAAAAGGATTTAATGGCAATAAGAGAAATATTAAAGCTTTCAGAAGAAGATTTTCTTAAAGTTATTTATGAAGAAAAAATAAGTGCCTGTGGGTATATTCCTATAGCTGTTACTATTAATACCTGTAAAAATCTCGGAGCGAGTAAAGCTGAACTGGTAGAATATCAAACTTCAGGAGATATAATAAAGGATTATTCTTCTGTAGTTGGATATGGAGGAATAATTATTTATTAAAGAAGGGGGATTTTAAAAATGGTTGTAACTAGGTTTCCTCCGAGTCCAACAGGACATTTACATCTTGGAGGAGCAAGAACAGCGCTTTTTAATTGGCTTTTTGCAAGGCACAACAAAGGAAAATTTATCCTTCGTTTTGAAGATACAGATAGAGAAAGATCAAAACCTGAGTATGTGGATTCTATAATATCTGCTTTAAAATGGCTTGGGCTTGAATGGGACGAAGGTCCATATTTTCAAAGTGAAAGAATAGAAATATACCAAAAATATGCAAAAAAGCTTTTTGAAGAGGGAAAAGCATATTATTGCGAATGTTCTAAGGAGGTTTTAGAAAAAAAGAAAGAGGAAATGTTAAAAAGAGGGCTTAAACCAAGATATGATGGAACTTGCAGAGATAAAAATTTAGGTCCAGGTGAGGGTAGGGCATTAAGAATTAAGGTACCAGAAATTGAAGAAATTATTTTTGAAGACCTTTTAAGAGGAAAGATCGTTTTTCCTGCGGAAGAAATAGATGATTTTATAATAATGCGTTCAGATGGAACACCTACATATCATTTTGCAGTAGTAATAGATGATATTACTATGGGAATAACTCATGTAATAAGAGGAGACGATCACATTTCTAATACCCCTAAACAAATTATTATATATAATGCCCTTGGAGTTAATCCTCCAGAATTTGCACATATCCCTATGGTTCTTGGGTCTGATGGAGCAAGATTATCTAAAAGGCATGGAGCAAAATCTGTTCTTGAATATAAAGAGGCTGGTTTTTTACCTAAGGCACTTATTAATTATTTAGCTCGTCTTGGTTGGGGATATGGAGATCAAGAATATTTTACAGTAGAAGAACTAATTGAAAAATTTGATCTTCAAAGTGTAAATCTCTCTCCTGCAAGATTTGATCAAGATAAACTTTTAGCTATAAATGCTTATTGGATAAAGAATAGCGATAATAAATATCTTTTAGAGCATCTTAAATATTTTCTCAAGTCTTATGATTTAGATAAGTTTTCTGAGGAATATCTTCTTTCTGCTATAGAAACGGTAAAAACAAGAAGCAAGACCTTGGTTGAGATGGCCGAAATGATAGAATTTTACTTAGTAGAAGAAGTAAGTTATGATTTGGACGGAGCTAAAAAATTTTTAGTTTCAGAAATTAAACCTTTACTTCAAAAAATAGTTGAGGATTTAGAGGAAATTCCTTTAGAAAATGAAAAGAAATTTGAAGAGTATTTTAGAGAACTTTCTGAAAAATCAGGTATTAAGTTAAAAAATATTGCTCAAGCTGTAAGAGTTGCTTTAACAGGAAAAGCGGTTAGTCCTTCTCTTTTTGAGATAATGAAAGTTTTAGGAAAGGAAAGAGTTGAAAAGAGATTAAAGAGAGCATTAGATTTTATAGAAAGTCAAAGATAAAGTTTAGAAAAAGTGGTTGTAAAATAATAAGAAAAGATTATAATTATAAGAAATACGGGGCGTAGCGCAGCCTGGAAGCGCACCTGCCTTGGGAGCAGGGGGTCGGAGGTTCAAATCCTCTCGCCCCGATTGTATTTTCAAGGGGTCCAAAAATTTAACTCCTTCCACTGTGATAAATTGTGATAGAATTATGATAAAGCACTCTTTCTAAAGTTTTTACAGCCCTTTTAAAATCCTTTATAATAACTCTTTCAACAATTTCAACTGTAATTTTGCATCCTGCTTTGATATATTTTTTCAAATTTTCAACGATTTTTCCTTCTATAAATGTTTTTTCTGAGACATTTATATGAATTGGAATATCCCAGTTTTTACTTTTAAAGGTAGAAGTTTTTATAAGGTTTTCTTCAAACTCATAAATAAATGGATGAACCTCAAGTAGATGAATAAATTCACTTGCAGTATAAAGATTGTCACTAGCTATTCTTGCTAAAGCTTCGGCTGAGCAAGGTTTCAAATCTTTTGAACTAAATATTGGTTGATAATAGAACCTAAAAAATTTTGAACTAAATATCGGTTGATAATAGAATTTAAAAAGATTTATATCAATTGCTTCCTTAATGATTGTCTGTATTTTTAAGGTCTCTAATATTTTGTCTTCAAACTTTTTATCATAAAGCACTATAGCATTTGGGGAGCTCTTTTTAGCTTCTTTTAGGGCAAATCCAGCTTTTTCAAAAAGTTCTAAAGGATTCACTCCATCAAATGGATAAATAGAAACCCCAGAAGTAAGAAAGACACTTATATCTTCAAATTTAAAAGAAGAAAAATTTTCAATTCTTTTTAAAACTGAAAATACATCCTCTTTTCTCTTAACCTCAATAAAAATTAAAAATTCATCTGGACCAATTCTTCCAATAAGGTCTTCCTTTCTTAAGTTTTGTCTTAAAAATCTTTCTATCTCCTCAATTAATCTTTTTCCCTTTTCAAAACCATATTTTATATTTATGTATCCCATCTCAAATACATCCATCCTTATAAAAATTCCAACCTTAGCTGTTTTTATTCTTTCAGAGACTTCAAAAAGAATTTTTTCGATAATTAACACTTCTGGATAAAGATTTTTATTCACTATATGAACCTTTAACAAATTTTAAAAATTATATCGGAATTGTTTTACTGATGTTTAATGTTAAAATATTTTTAAATGTATTTAAAAAGGGGGGCAAAATGAGAAAAATTTGTAAAATCTTTTTAAGTATATTTCTTATTATTCTATTTAGTTCTTCTATAAGTTTATCTAAAATTAACAAAAAAATTTTAATGATTATTGCTCAACAAAATTTTAGGGATGAAGAATTGTTAATTCCCAAAAAGCTTTTTGAAAAAGAGGGTTATAGTGTGGTTATAGCGGGAACTTCTTTAAAACCAGCTAAAGGTATGCTTGGTGCTGTAGTTACACCTCAAATTTTAATTGATCAGGTTAGAGTAGATGAATATGATGCTATAGTTTTTGTAGGAGGAGTAGGTGCTAAAGAATATTTTAATAATTCTATAGCCCATAAAATAGCAAAAGAAGCAGTTTCCAAGAATAAAATCCTTGCAGCTATTTGTATTGCTCCAAGAATATTAGCTGAAGCTGGGGTTTTAAAAGGGAAGAAAGCAACTTGTTGGGCAGAAGAAGGAAAGAATTTGGAAAGAAAAGGTGCATATTATACGGGAAGACCTGTTGAAGTTGATGGAAATATAGTTACAGCTTCCGGTCCTCAAGCTGCAGAAGAATTTGCAAAAACCATTATAAAACTATTAAAAACTAAAAAATAAATTTAAATAGAAAAATTATGGAACAGAAAAAAAACAAAAGATAATTATCATTAAAAAGGGAGAAGAAAACAAAGAACAAAAGAGTCAAGCACAACAAACACAAAAACCATCTTTAGATCAATTTTTAAAAAATAAAAATGGTAATCCAAACTCGAGGAGCTCTTATTAGAGGAACTTTTCGTTCAATTGTAAATGAATTTTTAGTTTTAGAAAATGCTAAGTTATAGGTACCCAGCACGTAGCTTAAGCTGATCTCTAAATGCCTATCAAAACAGGTTTAGCAGAAATTAGGAAAAGAAAATTAATAGATGAATTAAACCGCTTAATTCCTGAAATTATTAAGCTTGATGTAGAAAAAATTATCCTTTTTGGCTCTTTAGTAACCGAAGATATTCATAAAACAAGCGATATTGATTTGATAATTGTGAAAAAGACTGATAAAAAATTTTTAGATAGGCTTGATGAGTTTTATAGTAAATTAAATCCGAAAGTAGCTATTGACATTTTTGTTTATACCCCTGAAGAGTTTAAAGAAATGAAAGAAAATAACTCGTTTATTAAATGGGCTTTAAAAGAAGGAGTTGTTGCATATGAAAAGAAACAAAAAGAATGAAGCTCAAAGATGGTTTTTGCAGGCTCAAAGAGATTTAGATGATGCAAAATTTAATCTATCTGGAGAAAGATTTAATGTTGCTTGCTTCTTAGCTCAACAATCTGCAGAAAAAGCTATAAAAGCTTATCTGATTTTTAAAGGTGCTGATTTCGTATGGGGACATTCGGTAGCAGATTTATGTGAAGATGCTAAAAAGTTTGATTCAGAGTTTCAAACAATTGAAAAGGCCTGCAAGTCTTTGGACAAATTTTATATTCCTACCCATTATCCCAATGCTTTACCAGGTGGAATCCCTTCTGAAGCTTTTGATAGATCTGATGCTGAAAAAGCAATCTCTTTAGCGGAAGAAATTCTTAAATTTGTTGAAAAAAAGCTACAAATTTCTTGATAAATTTCCCGTAGTATCTTTTTATTACGTGAAAACTTTTTTAAGAAGGGCTTAATAAATCCCCATTTTCAACCTCGTTAAAGCCAAAATCTTATTAATTGGGGAAACACTTGAGGTATAAGAGAAATATATAACTTTCCCAAGAGATAACTAACTAAAACTACCAGGAAAGGAGGGAAGCTACCACAAAAGAAAAAAACTAAAACTTGAACCACACAAACTATAGATTTTATACCAGAGATTTACTTACAAAGTATGGGAAGGTTCAAGATTTAAAAGTGCCTCGGGTCAGGAATGGGAGTTTTCGTCCTGCTATACTTTCTGAAAGAAGGAAGGATGATTTAGATCTTACATCTGCTATTATTACCCTTTATGTATTCACCTCAAAGATTTTTCGGTTAATAAAGGTGACTGAAGATAAATTAAGTGCGTTTAGTATTTATTTGGAGAGATAAAGTAGTAAAAGAGCTGTTTATTTAGCTCGTAGTGAACAAAGTCTGATGGAAGAGGGGAAATGGGATTTAAGAGGTTATAGCTGAAGAGTTAAGAAGGATATATAGAGTGGATACTGAAAAAATCTGCTAAAGAGGGGATATTAAGATTAAAGGAAAGATAGGGTAAAATATTTCTTAGGGCAGTTTATTTATACAACTAATCAGCTTGAAAGATTAGCAAAGGAGATAAAAAGGAGGATAAAGGTAATAGAAGTATTTTCAGATGAAGTATCAGTTGAAAGATTATTATATTTGATCTTGAAAGAGATGAATGAGAGGTTAAACTCAAGGAGGTTAAGGGGGTTTAACGAGATTGAATTGGGGACCTACCATGCCCTTCCCAAAAAAAATTTTTACACAATAAAGGGATACTATGTAAAATTTAAAAAAATATATGAAAATTTAAAAAATATTTAAAAAATTAACGTATATTTAGCATTTAAATTCCAAAAATAGCTAAAAATTTTTATTGACAAATTTTTATGGTTTTAATAAAATATTTATATTTAGATTTAGATTAAGGAAAGAAAAATTTGATAGAATTTTCAAAGATCAGCTCAATTCTTAAGAATTTGCTTTTTTTGTTAAAGTCGTTATTTAAGACTTTCGGCTTAGTTTTAATTTTAGTGATTAGTTTAGTAATTAATGTTTATTCACAGGAGGGGGTTAAGGGAGCTGGAGGTGGTGTTCAAGGAAGAAGAACAATCCTTGATTTTAAGCAAGAGCTAAAGCTTAATGAAAAGCAGGTTAAAGAGATAGAAAAGTTTTTGCAAGAATATTTTAAAAAGGAAAAGGAATTTGTAGATAAGATAAAAGAAAAAGAGGCAAAGCTAAATCAAATGTTAAACAGTGGTAGCGATATTAAGGAGGTAAAAAAACTTGCAAAGGAAATATATTGTCTCCGTGGGGAGCTTTGGGGAGAGGAGCTTGAGACAGCAAAGAAGATAGATGGAGTATTAAATGATGAGCAGAGAAAGAAGTGGAGAGAGATTAGACTTGGGAAAAAAATATAAAGATGAATAAAAAGAATTTGAATAATAAAAAATTTTGAATATGGAATAGGAGGAAAAAAAGATGCAAGGTAAGGGTTTTAAAGAATATTTAGAATGGTTGACAGTAGGGGTATTTATTCTATTGATAATAGGCATGGGTGCACGATTGACTATTGGACAAGAGGCTAAAATTGGCGTATCTTTGAATGCCTCAAACAGTTCCTATACTTTAGAACAAGCTTTATCTGTATCTGATAATACAGGTGCTCATACTGGAGGAATATTTATAGATAACGATACACAAGCTCTATTTTCTGATTTAACCATTAACGCAGCGCTCACAGTCACACAAACAAATTCTACTACCTTTACTTTTAATAATGAAACTGAAATTTCAAATACTTTAGGTATTTTTACTCAGGGAGCTTTTGGTGATGAAATGACTGCAAGACCTATTGGTAATTTAACTATCACTTCTAATGGAGCAATAAATGTTTCAGCAAATGGCACAGCTGTTGTAGCAGGTGGAATAGCGGTTGGAAATGTTACTGATAATCTTATAAATAATGGAACAATTAATGTTTTTGGTAATGTAATTGATTCTTCTGGGCAACTTATGGTTGGGGGAGTGTATGCAGTAAACGCTACGAATGTAGTTAATAATGGAAATGTTACTGTAAAAGGAACTGGCGGATATGTTGATTATGCACATAATAATGTTCCAGTTGGTTTTGAGATTAAAGAAAGACTTGACAATTTCACTAATACTGGAAACATAAGTGTTTCTATAGAATCAATAAACGCAACAGCAGTTGGAGTAAGGTCATACGATATAGGCTATTTTAACAATACTGGGAATATATCCGTTTTCGCTAATTCAACAAGCGGAGGCACACCGGGGCCGGGGGTAGTAGGGGTAATGGCAGGAAAACCTACAGAATTTGAGGGATATTATCCCGGGCAGATGAGAACATTTGTAAATAGTGGAAACTTAACGGTAACGGGATATGCAAGTGGCTCATCCTTTTATGCACATGGTGTAGAAGTATTGGGCGATGAGAATTTTGTTAATAATTTTACGAATACAGGAAATATTTTGGTGACAGCTCAGGCGACAAACGGACATGTGTATGCCACAGGAGTTAGAGCATGGAGTATTGGTAATTTTACCAATACAGGAGATATTAGGGTGACAGCTCAAGCGACAAACGGATATGTGTTAACCTATGGAGTTAGAGTATGGAGTAGCATCGATAATTTTACCAATAATGGGGGTATAAGTGTAATAGCAAATGGGACAGACTTTGTCTATGCTTCTGGGGTTGAGGCAGGAGATATAGGTAGTTTTACAGGCAACGGGACAATTTTTGTGAGTGCGACTTCCAGTAATGAGGGTGTAGAAGCATATGGAGTTAATGCTGGTAATATAGGTGATTTTAGACTTGAGAGAGGTGGCATAATAACTGTTACTGCAAATGGGACAAACTACGCAGAAGCATATGGAATATATCAAGAATATGGATATATAGGGAACTTTACTAATGAGGGGAGTATAAGTGTAATAGCGAACGCGACGGGCGGGAATGCGCAGGCTTATGGTTTGTATTATGCATATAGTATCGATAATTTTACCAATAATGGGGGTATAAGTGTAATAGCAAATGGGACAGACTTTGTCTATGCTTCTGGGGTTGAGGCAGGAGATATAGGTAGTTTTACAGGCAACGGGACAATTTCTGTGAGTGCAACTGCCAGTAATGGAACTGCAGGAGCATCTGGAGTATCAGCATATGGTAATATAGATGATTTTAAGCTTGAGAGAGGGGGTATAATAACTGTTACTGCGTCCGGCACAGCAGTGTTTGCAGGTGGAGTACTTGTTGGAAATGTTACGGATAATCTTATAAATAATGGAACAATTAGTGTTTTTGGTAATGTAACTTATCCTTCTGGGCAACTTATGGTTGGAGGAGTATATGTTGAAAATGCTGCTACAAATGTAGTCAATAATGGAAATGTTACTGTAAACGGAACTGGTGGATATGTTAATTATGCAGAAAATAATGTTCCAGCTGGTTTTGAGATTGCAAGTCTTGGCAATTTTACTAATACTGGAAACATAAATGTTTCAATCGAATCTATAAATGCAACAGCAGTTGGAGTAAGGTCATATGAAATAGGCTATTTTAACAATACTGGAAATATATCCGTTTTCACTAATTCAACAAGCGGGGATTTTTCTGCGGTAATAGGGGTAATGGCAGGACAACTTGAAGAATTTGAGGAAGCTCATTCGGGACATATTGGTAATTTTGTTAACAATGGAAACCTAACAGTAACTGGATATGCAAGTGGTGGTAAGCTTAATGCAGCAGGAGTAGCAGTATTTAATGGAACGATAGATGATTTTCAGAATTTAGAAAGGATTGAGGTTTATGGAAAGAACATTGGTGGAAATGCAACTGTTGCTGGTGTATATGCAGAAAATGGTATAGGTAATTTTACAAATATAGGAAATATAATAGCAACTTCAAATGCAAGTGATGTTGCAGAAGCTTATGGAGTAGTAACAAATTATTATATAAATAATTTAACACTTAACAATGGAACAATTAATGTAAATGCAACTGGAACAAATGGTGCATATGCAGGAGGAATTGTAGCAGGTAGTAATGTAGGTAATTTTACACTTAATAGCGAAATAACTACAATTGCAAATGCAACAAATGGATGGGCAGAAGCATTTGGAATTGAGGTTGGTGGTAACGTAGGCAATTTTACCACTAATGGAGCAATTAGTGTAAGTGCAAATGCAACAAACGGACAGGCAAGAGCATCTGGAGTTGAGGTTTGGGGTAGCGTAGGCAATTTCACTGGTAATGGAGCAATTAGTGTAAGTGCAAATGCAACAAACGGACAGGCAAGAGCATCTGGAGTTGAGGTTTGGGGTAGCGTAGGCAATTTCACTGGTAATGGAGCAATTAGTGTAAGTGCAACTGGAACAAATGGAGCATGGGCAATGGGAGTTTTTGCAGGAAGTATAGGCAATTTTACTAATGCAGGTAGCATAGTAGCGAGTGCAAATGGGACAGATTGGTCAGAGGCATGGGGGGTGTGTGTAAGTAATAGTATAGATAATTTTACGAACAAAAATAATATAAATGCAAATGCTATAGGTAATAGTAATGTGGCTGCATATGGAATAGAAACAATGGGTAATGTGAGTAATATAGGTAATTTTGCAAATGAAGGCAATATAATTGTGAATGCTACTGCAACAGTTAAGGGTGCATGGGTAGCCGGAATAAGTGTAGGGGGTGACATAAGTAACTTTACGAATGAGGGTAGTATAATAGCGAGTGCAAATGGGACAAGCGAGGCAAGTGCATTAGGAATATATTTGTGGAATGGTATAGGTAATTTTACTAATAAAGGGAATATAAATGTTATAGCAACTTCAACAAATGGGAATGCAGAAGCATATGGAGTATCTGCTAGTGATATAGATAATTTTACCAATAATGCAACTGGAGTAATTAACGTAACGGCGATAGCTTTTAATGGTAATGCAACTGCAAAAGGTGTGGATGTAGATGGAACAATAAGTAATTTTATTAATTCAGGAAGTATAACTGCAAACTCAACTTCAACTGGAGGGAATGCAGAAAATACAAAAGGAGTTACTGCATATAATATAGATGAATTTTTCAATAATGGGACAATAACAGCTATTTCAACTGCAACTGGCAATGCAGATGTAACTGGAGTTGAGATAGACTCTAATGCTACCTCATTTACAAATGCTGGAATAATAACAGCTGCTGCAACTGGAGCAAATGCAACATCAAGCGGAGTTTTTGTAGGAAATGCGACACTATTTACTAATACTAAAACAATAAATGTAACTGCAAATGCAACAGCTGGTAAGGTTATTGCTGCTGGTGTAGTTGGATCAAATAATCTGGGTAATTTTACTAATGAAGGAAATATAACTGTTACTTCTAATGCAACAAGTGGAGGAATAGTAGGTGGAGTGCTTGCAGGATTACCACCTGAGATCGGTGGAGGGGCAAATGGAACCATTGGTATTTTTGTTAATAATGGGAACTTAACAGTAAAAGGATATACAGGTGGTGCAGAGTTACACGTAACAGGAGTAGCAGTATTTAACGGAACGATAGATGAATTTCAGAATTTATCAGGGGGAAGGATAGAGGTTTATGGGAATAATATTGGTGGTAATGCTACAGTGTATGGAGTGGGTGCATTTAAAGACACAGGTGGATATGGGAATTTGACCAATTTTATTAATGCTGGATTAATAAATGCAACAGCGATAGGTGGCAATGCAACCTCATGGGGAGTTTATGCTGATGATTATATCGGTAATTTTACGAATACAGGGAATATTTTGGTGACAGCTCAAGCTACAAACGGAAGTGCGCATGCCAGGGGAGTTAAGGTAGATTATATAAGTAATTTTACGAATACAGGAAGTATTTGGGTGTCAGCTCAAGCGACAAATGGATATGCGGGGGCCAAGGGAGTTAAGGGAGATGATAGTATAGATAATTTTACGAATACAGGTAATATTTGGCTGGCAACTCAAGCGACAAATGGAATGGCGTATACCATAGGAGTTGATGCACATGATTATATCGGTAATTTTACGAATACAGGGAATATTCGGGTGACAGCTCAAGCGACAAACGGAAGTGCATTTACAGAAGGAATTTCTGCATATGGTTCTATTTATAATTTTACGAATACAGGAAATATTTTGGTGGTATCTCAAGCGACAAATGGACCTGCGTTTGCCAGTGGAGTTGATCCAGGTAATATTGGTAATTTTACCAATAATGGGAGTATAAGTGTAATAGCAAATGGGACAGACTATGTCTATGCTGCTGGGGTTGGGACAGGAAATATAGGTAGTTTTACAAGTAACGGGACAATTTCTGTGAATGCGATTGCCAGTAATGGGAATGCAACAGCATATGGAATTTTAGCTGGTGATGTAGGCAATTTTACCAATGCAGGAACAATTGATATAACAGCAACTGCAACAAATGGAACTGCAAAAGCTTATGGATTAAATGTTGGCGTAGTAGATACTATAGGAAACTTTACCAATAATGGCACCATTAAGATAACAGCAACTGGTAAAGATGCAGAAGCAACTGGATTATACGCAGTTTTTCTTACAGGAACCCTTTTGAATGATATTAACGGGTTAATTAAAGTTTCAGCTCAAGGAGAGCAGTCTGCAAATGCAACCGGAATATATGTTGAGAAAGCACAAACTGGATCAACTATCCTTAATAAGGGACTTATTGATGTATCTGCCATATCTACAAGTGGGTCAGTTAACAGCATTGGAATTTATTTAAAAGATTCAAATACAACTTTTACAAATAATGGAACCATTAAAGTGTATGCAAGCGGAAATGTAGATAAGGTAGCTGGAATTTATGTTGCTAATTCTACAGTTCAACTTTCAAATCCTGGTGAGGTAGTTGTTTGGGGTAATGTTCCCTCTGAAGCAAAAATTCGTACTCTTTATGTTGATACCGGCTCAAATGTAACTCTTAAGGACAAATTTGCTATTACCTTTGGAGCACCTGGAACTGGTCATAATATAGCTCCTATCTATGTTGCAAGTGGCTCAGCACTTAATCTTAATAGCACAACCTTAGTTGTAAGGCTTTGGAATAACAGTGCTCAATACATAGTAGTGAATACTCCCTATAGTATAATTGAATATAATGGAACAGTAAATGGTAACTGGGGCGGGTTAGAGAAAGGCTATACAAACCCACTTATTAATGTAACATGGTATAACTCAACTATAACTGATAAGGATGCCCAGATTATCTTTAAGTATTCAGCTTTAAATAATCCAGAACAAGCATTAGGACCAGTTAGTAGTATAACAGGTGGGGTTATAATTAATTCTATTATGGTAGACAATGTTTTTACTTTTCTACCTATATCTTCTCCTTTGATTTTTGTGAAGGGTTATCAGCCAATAATGCTTGCATCTTCTGGTGTTAGTGATGTTGGAGCTGGATATAGTGTTGGTGGAATAGAATATCGTGGTGGTATGTGGTTTAAACCTCTTTACACTTATGTTGATGCAGATGACCTTGGTTTTGATGCTGATGCTTATGGATTTAATATTGGATTAGGAGGTTTCCTTACAAAGAACTTTTCTTTAGGTATCTATGCCAATTATTTGAGAGCTGAATATGATTATAGTATTAGTTCAGCCAAAGACGGTGATTCTGACATCTTTTCAGTTGGTATAGCAGGTATGTGGAAAATGATGAAGGATACTTATTTGAGGTACAACGTATATGGATTTAGCAGTTCAAATGACTATCATGGGCGCACAGGATTTAATTTTGAGCTTAAAGAGAAGGCAAGTTACAATATGAATGGTGTGCATGCAGAGATACTTATTGGTAAGGTTTATAGAGGGAAATTAAACATAATTCCTGAGATTGGAATAAAATATACTTATTACAATCCTGAAAGTTTTTGGACAAAGGTTTATGACAGTGCTGGAAATAGGGTATCAAGTTGGGATAGATATTATGATCCTGATAACAAACATATGTGGAAAGGGTTGGTTGGTGTTATGGTTGCTGGTGAGACTAAGGCAGGTGGCATACCAGTAAATCTTTTTGCATATGGAAGATTGGAACAGGCATTTGGAGAAAACGATATAAGTGCGCTTAACTATATGAGAAGCGACCCAACAAGATGGGAAATATCAAAGGAGATAAACAGGACTACTTTTATTGTTCAGCTTGGAGGAGAATTTATGCTTCAGAAGAACCTTGGGCTTGAGATTTCAGGAAGAGGGGACTTTAACGGAGATTACTCAGGCTATACAGGAAAAGTAATGTTAAGATATAGCTGGTAAGACTTTTTTAGTTTATGTTTTTTTAGAGCCCGCCTTGTGCGGGCTTTTTTTATTATTAGCCACTTAAATTAGCTTAAATATCAACTAATCTGCAAAGCAACCTTAAATTGTTATTTTTTAAAAATTTTCTTAAAATTTTAAAAAATTTAGAAAACTTAAAAAATTTAAAAAATTTAAACGTATATTTAGCATTTAATTTTCAAAAATAGCTAAAAATTTTTATGAGGCTGTTTCAAAAAACATTTGCTTTTGGTTTCCCTACAAATGATCTTTGGGTAAACATTCTCACTACTCTAAAGTTTGAACCCAGCTTTAAATTTATTGATCCAAATAATGGCTCTATCCGGTACTTATATTTACCGTACCTTTTCCAGTTTCTCCACCAATAACTTCTTAACTGGATGTCTTATTTTTATCCTAAGGTTTCTTTAACATTTCAATCTCACTCGCATAGGGACTACCTGTCTCACATCCCATTATCATTGCTTCTTCTCTCATCTACCGATATAACAACTGCAAGCCTAACACAGGCTAAACCGTCCTTATCTTTGTTCCTCTTTGCCAGTTAAGACAATATTTCTTTCCAAAGCCAAACCCTGTAGCATCAGCAATATAATGCTTTACTCGAGCTTCTCTTTGAAAAAAAGATCTTAAAGCTTTCTTTTATAAGAACTTTTAAAAGCTTCTCATTTAAATTTTTAACTCTGTAGTGACAATCATGTAGAGAAAGGTAGGAAAGTTTTGTTGAGAAGCCAAAGCAAGCGTTTCTCAGTGAGGGGTATCTCATTGAATTTTGATACAACCGAAAAGCTATGATAAGACTCTCTGCATATTTTTGAAGTCTTCCACACTTTTTGTTTTAGGTGTTTCTCCTCAAACCCCCCATCTAAAATTAGTATCATTACAAAAATATCATATAAACTAAAATTTCGAAACAACCTCCGCATAATCTTACCTTTTCCTTAAGAGATTATCAGATTTCATAAGATTCTTGCAACCCCTTACTAAATCAATCTTGAGGAAGTATAAGAAGATGATCCCTAATAATGTTTTATTTTTGAAGAAAATTCAAGAAAAAATACTCATTATTAAGATAATCCTAAAATTTAACGAATATTCCTTCAAATTATTGAAAATTTCTTTGTTTTTAAACTTGACAAAATTCTTATTTTATACATAATTTAAAATTAACTAAAATCAAAAGTATTTCGGATTAAACAATGGAAAATCCTGGACTTGAAGAAAAAGGATTTTCTCCTCACCTAAGCTAAGTCTTTTTTTCTCATCGCAGATACATTCTCTTTTTAAAATTTTTAGATCATTTTATCAAAAATAAACAATGGAGGTGGTAGTATGCTTATGAAAAGACTAAGAGAGACCAAAGAAAGGTTAGAAGATGTGGCCAAAAGGATTGGCGTTGGTGCTTATTATAGAACAGTTCCTTATGAAATCTTTCAGACGGTTAAATCATATTTACTCAAGCTTTACATGGGCTATGAGGTTAATCCTCCAGCTAATGAATTGCCTTTTTCTGTTGAAGATGCTTTCTCTTATGTTAAACCAGGGTTTTTGACTCTGCCTATGGTTGTAGGGTTTGATCCTCTTGATAATTATACTTCTTCAGAGCAGTCTTTTCTTGCTATTGTTAGGTATATAAATAAAAGATATTACATTTCATTTTCTACTATTGAAGAGAGGGTCGGGAATTTTTATGTTATTTTTGTGGTAGGTGAAGACCCAGAAGAATTATACTCCATTGAGTTAACCAATCTTTTAATAAAGCTTGCTATTAGAAATTCAGGCTATTACGGAAAATTCCTGAAATTTTCTAGTCCTGCTGACAATATTGAAAAGGTCAAATTTAAAGTTTTACCTCCTCCCAATCTTACCCTTGATGATATTTATTTAAAAGACAAATCAGATCTTGAGGATTTTGTAGAAGCTGTAAAAAGGAAAAATCAGGGGCTTAGATATCTTTTTGTTGGTGAGCCTGGGACAGGAAAAACAGATACAGTGAAAGCTATCATAGCTGAGTGTTTAAAGTCTAATGGAATAACAGTAATAGAGGTTGATGCAGGATGTGGCATATCTTTAAATCATGTTTTTGAATATGCAGAAATATTTAGCCCGGTTTTACTATGCATAGACGATATTGACCTCTTAGTTGGGTCAAGAGAAAACCCTTTTAAAGCGAGAGAACTTTCAAGTGCACTTCAAGCCTTAGATGGTTTTATTGAAAAAGATGACCACTATTTGATTGCTACTACTAACGATAGAAGGCTTGTTGATTTTGCTTTGAGAAGACCAGGCAGGTTTGACCTCATTATGGAGTTTAGCGAACTTGACCCAGAATTTTATCCTAATCTTGTTTTAAGAGAATCAAAAGATGAACGCTTAAGTGAAATGTTTAAAGACGAAAAGATAAGGAGAAAGCTTTCTAATCTTAAGGTGACAGGTGCATTCATTGTAACATTAGTTAAGCATTTACTTAAGCCTCGGTATGAAGAAACAAGATACGAACCTAATACAGTATTAGCTTTGATAGACAAGCTTCAAACGTCCTTTAAGCAGGAGGTGAAAAAGGAAGAAAAATTAGGTTTTGTTGGAGGAGATAATGAGTAAAGTCAATCTTGAAGAGTTTAAGCAGATCATTAAAGAACTAACCGACGAGGCTAAAGTTTTAGGGAATCCTTATATATTTTTGACTGAATTAGATAGGTTTTTAAGAAACAAGGGAATAAATCTTTACAGATATACCGGAGAGCTTGATAAAAAGGAAAGGAGAATCATAGATAGGGAGATTATCACTCAGCTTATTAAATGCTCAAATGAGATTTTGGAAAGATTTGACGCTGAAACTATTTTAGATGAAAGAAAAAAGCTTGAACGAGAATTTTTAGAAATTCTTAGAATGTTCGCTAAATTGAAAAATATTGACTCAGCATATTATCTAATGCACGTTTTTTACTACTATTTCAATCCCTATGATTTTAACTACATTCTTATTTTAAATGAACTGAGAACGCTAAATCTTGATCCTGAAACTGAGATGGTAGAACTTAAAGTCAAAGATATTATTAACATTGATGAAGATCAAAAATTCACTGAAAAGGAGGATGTAGTTCAAGATAAAGAAATAGAAGAGGGTCTATTCGAGAATATCTTGAGCGTAGATGTAAGGAAGAGCCAAAAGTAGAGCTACCGCAATGCGAGTGCGAAGAGGAAGAGTATCCCCTTGACCCCATCATTCAAGCAATCGAAGAATTGTTTGCCAATAAAGCTGATGTTAAGCCAACCTTAGAGATGGCAAAAGAGTATTTAAAAACCAAAGGATTGAGCCTTGAGACTTTCTCTAAAAGAGAGCTTATAGAGTTTTTAAATGTCTTAGCTTCTTTGATAGCAGATAGAATACTCTCTGACGACGAAGAGTTGGCTAAGATTTATAATAGTATGTGGCTTGAAGATATTAAGATCTACTGCTTAAAAATCTAAGTCCTAAAAATCCTTACTGTAGGGTAATGTATCTTTTTTATTTAGATATTATCGGTAGATATGGTGCTGAGAAAGCATCTCTTGAAGCTTATGAATTCGTAAAGAAAAGGGTTGAGCCAAACGAAGTAGAAAAACTGCTTATGGAACTTTTAGAGGATGAGCTTAGCAAAAGGCAAAGGCAAGCAAAGACTAAATCAAAGCAAAAGAGGGGGTAAAAGATGAGGGTATGCAGAACCTCAGCCAGTTCTAAATATTGTGCTACTTGTGAGTATTGGGGTGCCGTGAGGCAGGTTAGATCGTCAACCGTTGAAAGCGAAGAATGGGGCTTATGTTCAAATAGAAGAGGTAGTTTTTATGGTAAGGAGATGAAATACAAGGATTGTTGTTCTAAATACATGAGATGGATCGTGCTTGAGAGATAAAGGATGTAAAAATTGCCCCAAGGCGTATTGCCCAGGGCACCCTTTTCCCTCGGAAGTTTTCTATGCAAATATACTTTACTGATGAAAGAAAAATCGTTGATGACATTACAGGAGAAGTTTTTGACCTTGAAGAAGAACATGGGGTATGGACCTGGGATAAGAAAATATATGTGTATAATAAGCTATCAAGAAAAGAAAAGCTTAAAACCCTCATTCACGAGGTAGTAGAATGCTTTTTAGTAGTTTATTTAGGGATGAGGCAAGAAAGAGCCCACAAGATAGCAAGCTTAGCGGAGAGAGTGATTGGGAAATAGAGTATATAATAAATAAGGGCTAAGGTATGTGGAAAAAATGTGAGGATAAAAACACAGTTTATTGGAAAAAGGATGAAAAGGATGGTTTTAGATTGACCCTAAGAGAAATACATGGCGAAAGTCCAATTTTAAGGAAAGAAATACATGACGAAACTCCAATTTTAACGGAAAAATCTAAAAAATCTATTATTTATCAAGATTTTGAAATCTCTCCCGTTGTAGTTGAAGAATGGAAAGAGCTTTGGGTAAAGGTTGAGGATAGTTCAGGAAGAAAAGTTGACAAAATTTACTTTGGAGCCAATGAAGCAAACAAAATCCCATACCTTAAAGGCTTGTATTCTTTCACTTTCAGAAACTATCTTGGAAAAAGCTATATAAGGGTGAAGTTTACGGATGGGAAAGAAATCATTACGGACCCGATAGAAGTTATTTCAAGTAAGACTACTTTGGCTGAAAATGAGCAAAACGGTAAGCTTCCCTATTGCCAATTTCTTAGGGCTCTAATAGACGATTTAATCAATTACCTTGCTACATGTCCTTTTGACTTAAGCTCACCTACTGAATTTTATACTGAGGAGTATTCTTATCCACCATCTCCAGTCTTTATCCTTCACACCTTAGCTCACAATGCAGAAGCTATAATCCAAGCCCTTCAAACAATTTGGCACAACCCTTACAGAAAATTAGCAACCGAAGAAAGATGGGGATATCTTAGCGAAGCAAAGCAGGTAGATGAAGACACAATCATTATGATGCTTAAACATCCTGAATATTTGCAGGAGTATAAAGGAGAAGAATTAGAGTATTTAACTAAATTTCTTAAAAATAATACAACAGATACCAAATATCTTCCATTAAAAGTTTATCAGAGGCAGTTTATAGAGAGCTTAGACAATCCTGAAAACCGTTTTATTAAAAAGTTCATGGATATTATACTCTATTGGTGTGATGAGTTGGAAAGGCTGAATATTTTAAAAGAAGATAGTTCACATAAGGAACAAATAGAGAGATTAAGAAACTATGTTAGGTATTTTAGAGCTGACCCGCTTTTTGCTGATGTAGGGGAGATGACTATTTTCCCAGCCTCATCACAAGTTTTATTAAAACGAGACGGTTATCGTGAGTGCTTAACCATTTATAGGCTTTTACACCTTGCAAGGATCCCTATATTTAACAACATACAAGAGGCGATAGATAATAGAAGGATAGACCAGCTTTATGAATTGTGGTGCTTTTTTAAGTTGTCTGAGATGTTGGCAAAGGTTATAAATGGAGAAGGAGCAAAGCCAAAGTTTAGAATAAAAGAAGGTCCACAAGGCGGTCTTGAAGGAGAGACTGAAGCAGATTTAGGAAAGGGATACAAGCTTGTGTATAACAAGACTTTGAAAGGATATACTTTTGATTTTCGTCCAGATTTTTCACTAATAAAAGATGAGAAAAACTTAGAAATTGTTTTTGATGCCAAGTTTAGGTTTGATTTAAAGGAGTTAGATAAAGATAAAGATTTGAAGAAATTGGAAGAGGCGGAAGAGGAAGCTATTAGAGAAGGAAATTTGGAAAAAGTAGTTAAGGTTGATGATGTATATAAGATGCATACTTATAGGGATGCTTTGCAGTGTAGAGCAGCAATTGTAGTGTATCCGGGGGATAGCGGTTGTTTTTATTATGTAAGCAGAAAGAAGGAAAATTATTCATTATCGGAAGTAGAAGAAAATTTGAAAGAGGTAATAGAAAAATTTGAAGGAGTAGGGTTTATAGGGTTAAATCCGATTGAAAATGATTAGAAAAAGATATAAAAACATAAAGGGAGGTGGAATGATGGCTAAAATAGAGGAGATACTGAACAATTGGAAATGGGATGAAGAGAAGATAAGAAAGTATTTAGAAGAGTTTGAAAAATATTTGAATAGTGAGAAAGGGCAAAATGACGTAAAAAATAGAAGTGAGAAATTAAAGAATGCACAAGAACTATTAAAAGATGAAGAAAGTATTGAAAGTTTAACAAGTGAGAAGCTAAGTGCTTTGCTTAAAATGACAGATGCATCTAGGGGAAATAAAATACCTGCTTTAATAATAGAGAAGGGAGACGAAGAGTATTTTAAAGAATTTAAAACTTGGTTAAAAAGTCTTATTAAAATAAATCCTGGAGACCAATTACCAGAAAAAAACCCCAAAGATATAGGAATTGCTTACGCAACCGAATTACTTACCTTACGAAATCCGAAAGAATTTTACTTAATTAATAATGCTTCTATAAAGGGAATTAATAATTTAGGGATTAATAATTTAGCAAGAGATGAAAAAGATCAAAAGTTCCCGAACCCAGGAAGAAATCCAACTTCTTATTTTAAATATTATCCAAAATTTAGACCATTATTTGATTATTTAAAGGAAAGAATTAAGCCAATTATAGAAAAGAATTTAGATAAAGAAGTGGATTATTACGATGTTGATCAATTTTTATACTTTATAAGTGAACAAAATGGAGACTTAAAGAAAAATAAATCAGATGAGAGTCAAGATAAAAACAGAGAAAGTTCCAATATTGCAGAAGTTGGAAAAAAATTAGAATCTGTAAAACAAACAGAAATATCTAAATTAACCTTACAACAGTATTTCCAATACAAAGGCTTCTACTTTGACCAAGATTTAATAACAGCCTTCTATTCTGCTCTTAAAACTAAAGGCTTTGTCATTCTCTCAGGTCTTACTGGGACCGGAAAGACAAAGTTGGCTCAACTATTTGCTGAGCTTTTATGCCCTAATTGTAATCCTCAAAACGAGCAAAATATGCAGATTGCTCAAGCAAGTTCTGAAAATCAAAACCAATGTAAGTGCACGCATCTTTTCCTTCCTGTAAGACCAGATTGGAGAGATAGCAAAGCTTTGCTTGGCTACTACAATCCTATTACTGGAAAATATGAAAGAACGCCTTTATTGGATTTTATTTTAAAAGCTAGAAATGATTATAAAACTAATAAAAATAATGCGAATCCATACTTCATCATCTTAGATGAAATGAACCTATCTCATGTAGAATACTACTTTGCTGATTTTCTAAGTGTTTTAGAATCAGGGCGTGACCAGCATGGCTGGACAAAAGAAACAATAAAGCTTCATAATGTTGATTCTAATAATGTTAAAGAGGGTAAAGAAAGTAATTTGCCACCTAAAGAAATTAATTTACCACCTAATCTCTACATCATAGGTTCTGTTAATATAGATGAGACAACCTATATGTTTAGTCCAAAAGTGTTGGACAGAGCTTTTACGATTGAATTTTGGGATGTTGATTTTGATAACTACATTTCCTTCAATATTAATAATGAAAAAGCGAAGATTAAGATGGATGAAGATAAAGCAAAAGAAATGGCAGTTAGTATTCATAGTAAACTTCTTGAGGATTTACGAAATAAAAAGATCAAAAGTAAAAATAATAAACAAAATAATGATCAAGTAAGATTTTGCGGCGTTGTAGGTGATAAAGAGGAAATTAAGGAAGCGTTAAAATGGATATATAATTATAGTGAAAAAGTAAATAGTGAGGAAGTAGAAAAGGGTAAAATAATTTTGATAGAACTTAAACAACTCAATCAAATTCTTCAATCCTACGACCTACATTTCGGATATAGAGTTTTAGATGAAATAGCTTTGTTTATTAAATATGCAACGAATGCACCTAAGGAAGTAGGAGAGCTCCAACTTGAACAAGCCTTAGACTTTGCAGTATTAATGAAAGTATTACCAAAGTTCCATGGTCCAAGACAGAAGTTAGAAAAACCTTTATGGTTAGTTTTAAATTGGTGCTTGGGAAATTCAGAAATAAAGAATGGCGATGATTTGGTAAAAGCAATTTCAAAAAATTTAAATGATTTGAAAAAAGAAATTTGGAAAAATTTGACAAGCGAGGAAAAGGAGCCAAAAACTGAAGATTTAATTAAAGTAATACAAAAATTAATACAAGAATTAAAATTAAATGAAGCAAATGAAGGGGCATCCCCAAAGGTTAATACACAATCTCAGACATCAGGTGAAAATCAAAATCAGACACAAGAAGAGACACAAGAAAGAGAAAGCGATCATCCTCATACAGAGCAAAAACCTGAAACTGAAAAGACATCAATTATTAACAATGTCAAATACAAGAGAACTGCTATAAAGGTGCTTAGGATGCTTAGACAACTATATGAGACTGGATTTGCAAGCTTTGCTTAATTTAAAAAAGGAGGCAAGTATGGCTAAAAAGCAGCAATCTAAACCTCAAACAAATAAAATAACTCTCAATGCCAGAGATATTGGAAATTCCCTTCTTGATGATTTCTGCCCTCGGTGCTTCTGGATTACTAAAAAGTTTCCGCTTAAAGATAAACATCCATTTTCTTTGCCCTTTTCAGGTTTGCCTAATATAGTTGATTCTTACATTAAAAGAGTAGTTAGATACTATGTACAAAAACTAAATTTTTTACCAAGTTGGTTATTAAATCAATTAAAAGATTATTATCTCGAGCTTGATTTTGAAAATGTTAGGCTATTCAAACAAAGTAGTTTCCAGGTTACTCTTTTTGATGGGGCATGTGTGTTAAGTGGACAAGCTGACGAAATACTTGAATTCCCTGATGGCTCATTGTTTATTATTGACTATAAAGCATCAAGCCTAACTGAAAATCAACTTAAGATAAGACCTCTTTATGAGGCACAACTTAACGCTTATGCCTACTTAGCTAACAAAAAGTTGGGAAAGCCTGTTGTAGGCTTAGCTTTAGTATACTTTGACCCAGAGTATAAAGACCTTAATGATGAGGTCATGCTACACCGAACTAAAGAGAAATTCCTCTTTGGCTTTAATCCAACTGTTGTGCCAGTAAAGCTAATGGACCCTGAGTGGGTAGAAGAACTATGTCAAACTCTTTTTGAAATTCTTTCCTTAGATACACCACCTGAAGGAAGGGCAAACTGCGAAGGTTGTAATTTACTACAGGACTGGTTAAATAAAATCAGTAGTTATATTGGTTTGATATAAAATTAACCTAAAGGGGGAAGGAATGAAAGAAATTCAATATACAGGTGTTTGGTGGCTTCCTGAAGCTCCAGATAACAAAGTTTCAGGCAGTTTAAGTATTGTTTATGGAGATGGAATATTTTTAACATTAAGTGAAAGCTTTAATAAAGATAATGATACCGATAACGAATTAAAAGCTTTCAATCCTACAATTATTCTTGGAAAATCAATAAATAATACAGAAATTACTCTGTATAATTGTTATGAAATTGTCCCTTATTTAGACTCTATAGGAATGCCAACTAAATTATATTGTGAAACTGCTTTTATCGGAGTGCATTTTCCTAAAGAAGAAGATATTAAATTTATAGATCTTACTTTTAAATGCACTTATTTAGATGATTGGTTAAAGATCGCTGCCGTTGAATTAGAAGATGTTTCTAAAGATGAAACTATTGTAAAGTTTAAAAATCCCAAACCTATAAAAGTTAACATTGATGATTTTACGATAGTTTTTAAAAGTAAGTTTCAATTAGGAGGCTTATTTGAGGCAAAAGAAGATCAATTTTTAAATATAGAGGAGATCAAGGTTTATCCAAAAAAATCTATTATAATTAGACCTTCTAATGAAAGACATTTTACTGATTTTTTGAAAATGATAAGTCATTTATTAAGGTTTATAAGCTTAGGATTAAATTATCCAGTTTATTTGCAAGAAATAAAAGGTATTAGCGAAGTTAAAAGGGAAAAGGTTGGAAAGAAAACATATAGAATTGATCCAATTCAAATTTTTCATAATGTTGCAAAATTTCATCAGGAATTTATAAGTCTTAATGAGGTTGATTTTTTATTTACCTGTAAAGATATAAAAGATAGTTTGGAAAAAATTCTTCAAAATTGGTTTAAGAATTCGAAACTATTTGAAAGGGTATACAATGCTTATTTTGAAATGTTTTACAATAAACAAGTATCTTTAGAACATAAATTTTTAGGTTTAATCAAAGCTTTGGAAATATATCATGATTATAAGAGAAAAGTTAATGATTCAAATAGTTTTAATGTATTGTCGGAAGATAAATGGAATAAGGTTAAAAACGAAATAGTGAAGTTAATTAATAACATGCTATCTAAAAATGAGGCAAATATTTTAATAACAAATTTAGATTGTCTTAATAGATTTGCTTTACAAGAAAAATTAAAATATCTCTTAAATAATTGCTTAGGAAAACATTCAAAAGAACTTAATGAGGTTATCGATGAATTTATTACAGATGAAAACGAATTTATTAAGAAAGTCGTAATGATAGGAAACATGCTAAGTGATTCTGCAAATGAGAATATCTTATATGATAAACCTATAAAAAAGAACGAACTTGCAAATGTAGTTTTAAACTTAAAAAGATTATTAGAAATTTGTATACTAAGAGATTTGGGTTTCTCATTTGATATGATCAAAAATATTTATTCTAAAAGATCTGTTAAGAATTTAAAACGTCAATTAAAAGAAATGGAAGCCGAGTTAATGAATGATCCAAACATGTTTCGTAAAAGTTAATGTTAATTAATTTAAAAGTAATAACTTAAAAAACATCTTACCGAAATTCTCTTGGTAATAAAAATAAAAGTTGAAATTACAAAAGGATAGATCAACTCATTCATATTTTGATGAGTTTATACAAATAAAGCAAGTAAGAGAATTTCTAAACTTAATTTTTGAATATAACTATGCCATAGTTGGTGGATTGGCAGTGTCTTTTTGGATCCCCGAGAGAAAACCAACTCCAGGAGAGCTTGATGTTTTGCTTGATGAAGACCATATAAACGATTTTATTTTTGTTCTCGAAAGTCAAAATTATACAATAGAAGGATGGAAAGAAATTGATTTAACCAATGTGGCCGTAAGAAAAGAGAATTTTCAATTTGATATTCTACTTGCCCAAGATAATTGGTTAAAAGAAATGCTGTATTTCAGTATAAAAATAAAAGCCAAAAAGGTTAAAGTTCTTCATCCAAAATGGTTAATTAAAATGAAACTTTTAGCCATGAGAGAAAAAGATTTAAAGGATATCGAGATGTTAGAGTATTTCTTAAAAAAGAGAGAGCTATAAAAAAACGAGTAATATGTATGACATGCTGAAAGAATGTAGCTATATACGCTCTTTTTAGATGATAGCATGTGGGTCATAACGGAATACCTCTTTGAATAGCCTCGTTAATTTTTTTTCATCATCTCTCCAATTCGACAACCAATGAATGGTGCATAAATTTCCTTTCCCCTAAACACCTCTTTTACTATATCTACATAACATTTCCCGCCCAAAACTACAATTCTATCAAACTTATCTAATCTTTTTTCTACTACTTGCTTAGAAAGTTCCTCTATAGATATATTTTGTGATCTATTTTTACAAAAGGTCGCATTATAATTACCTGGAACAATCTCATCAGGAAACAAAAATCCATGTTTTGCAGATAAAATGCACCAAGATGTTGAATAAAATTTTTCTGCATATTCTCTACACTTTTTAGCAAACGGTCCTATATACACATCTCTCGCCTTAGTAGAATCTGCATCTGGTTTTGGTAATTGTTCATTTTATTCCACCAAGCACATTATATAACATTCATCTAAGTTAGCCCTAAAATTATATCTGAATTTTTAAGAACTAAAAAAATTTTTTATAAAAAATTAAGATTTAAGGGGGTTTAAAGAAAGTAAAAAATTTAAGTATAGTGATAAGAATTATCTATGATTTAATTGATGAAAGATCGGTAGTACCTCATTAATTGTGTTAAGACTTGAAAAATGAGAAAGGGAATGGTAGCTTCCCAAAAGACAGAGAATCTAAAACTACTGGAAAGGAATTACTATAAAAAAATAAGAAGTTAAACTCAAGAAGGTTAAACGAATTCAATGAGATTGAATTGGGAACTATCATACTTTATAGAGAAGTTTTTACACAAAAAAAACATCTGTTTTTAAAAACCTTATCTAAATACTTGAATACTTGAAAAATCTTTATAAAGAATTAAAATACTAAAAGTGAAGTAATACTTTAATAGAGGTAAAGAATGATTAAAAATCTTACAAGTTCCTCGATTCTTACTAAAAAGTTTCAAATTACTTTACCTAAAAAAATAAGACAAATTCTTGGTGTAAAATCTGGGGAAAGGATAGGCTTTATAGTTGAAGGCAATGAAGTAAAAATTGTTCCTTTAAAATCAAAACTTGAAGAAAATTTTGGAAAGGTGAAAGCGCTTAAAAAGCCAGAAAATTTCAAAGAAATAAGAGATTTTGTGGAAAACGAAATGGCAAAAAATGTGATAGAGAAACTTAAATGAGAAAATTTTTAGACACTAACATATTTCTCCGTTATCTTACAAAAGACGATGAAGAAAAAGCTTATAAGGTTTTAGACTTATTAAAGAAAATAGAAAGAGGGGAAGAAAAAGCAATCACAAGCCCATTAGTGATATTTGAATTAATCTTTACTCTTCAAAAGTATTATAAACTTTTAAGAGAGGAAATAAGAGATTTAGTTTTGCCTCTAATTAATTTGAGAGGGTTGAAAATACCTTATAAAGCTGTTTTTGAAAAAGCTTTAGAAACATTTCCTAATACAAATGTTTCTTTTGCAGATCTTTTTAATTATTTTTTTATGTTAGAACATGAAGTAAAAGAAATTTATTCATATGATGAAGATTTTAACAAGCTTCCAGAAATAAAAAGATTAGTTCCTTAATAAATTGCTACTGAAAATTGATATCTTAATTAAATCTTCACTCCAAACCAAGCCCAAACTAGTCTCAACCATTATTTAGGCTTTTTCAACCCTTTCAAACAGTAATGTCCCATTAATTATGTAAAGATTTGAGTTTCAAAAGGATCCGCTATAAGGCTTGTAGAATTTGGGGCTTTTAAGGTAGTAAGGAGGGCAGAAAGGGCAGGAAGAAATCCAAGGACAGGAGGACCATTAAAAATACCTGAAAAGAGGGTAGTAAAGTTTAGGGCTGGGAAAAAGCTAAGCGAGATAGTATCAAAGAGTTAATCAGCTTGAAAGGAACGAGATTGAATTGGGGACCTACCATGCCCTTTCCAGAGAAATTTTTACATAATAAAAGAGACACTATGATAACAGGTAGTGTCTTATTAATTGTGTAAAGACTTAAAAAGTTAAAAAAAGCATAATTAAACTCAAGGAAGTTTAAGATGATTTAATGAAATTGAATTGGAGAACCATCATCTTCTTTCCGGAGAAGGTTTACACAATAAAAGGGACACTATAAATTAGGATGTTCAAGATTAACACTTTCTCCCCTCTTGTTAAAATTTAAATTTTAGTTATCAATTAATCTAATGGATAAAACTTTAAAAATGGGAAGGAAGGTTACACCATATAAGCTATTTTTTAAGCTTAATTCTGGAGATTATAAACACCTTGCCATAGTCCCTAATCGGATTTTAAGAAAATTCGACGAGATTGCAGGAGGTTGTTTAGGTAGTCACATCTCGCGAAAAATTAGGCCTTGCATTTTCTGGAAATCCAAAGAAAATAGCAAGGAATGTTATAAAATTGTCTTCTTAACCACTTCGCGATTTACTCCTATAGCTGTTGATTTAAATAATTGTGTTAGCTTAGAGAAAAATTGTCCATATTTTAAATTTTCTCCCAAATCTTATGTAATTTTTTCTTCACCTGAGAATCCTGTTTGTTTAATCCTTAAATCTCCAGAAGAGCAACTTGAAGGTGTTATACATTGTGGTGTATGCCGAGATTTAGAATTTTTAGATAAACTTTAGTTTTTTAAGAAATGTACGATTACAAACCTAATATTGAAAGGATAATAAGAAATGAAATTACTTCTGAAGAATATCAAAAATTTTTAAATATTCTTAAACGGATATTCAGGCAAGCTTTTAAAGTTTATTTTACTTTGGACATCGAAAAACTTTTTCATAAGTTCTACGGACCGGACTATCTTGAAGTCTTAACTTCAGAACTGATTTTTAGAATTGTCTCTAAGAAGGATAGTTTTCTTAAGTTGCCTTATATAAATGAAAGATATCTTCTATCTACTGCAATAAACATAATTTATTTTCATCTTTCTTCAGGATTCAAAGTTGTGGAAAGAGAAGTAAATTTTGACGATTTAAACTTAGCTCAAGAAGAGAATAAAGAGCAAAAATTCAGTGTTGAAAGTTTGCTTCCCCCAGTATTTGTGAATTTTCTTGAAGATAGTGCCTTGAGTCATCTTGTTATGAGCTTAAAGAAAAGATTAACCAAAAAAGAATTAGAAACGCTTTGTTGGTACATATACAAAGCCTACAAACAAAATCCAAAAGATGTTAAAGCAAGTGCAGACGCTATATACAAAAGGTGGGAAAGGCTTAAACCAAAGCTTAAGAAAATATTAGGAGAGGAAGTTTTTGAAGGTACCTCTGCTGATAAATTATTTTATGTTATTATGTCAGAAATCTGCAAAAAGCTTGATTTGTTTAAAAGTAGGAAATAAATTTTATTGGCGAAAGGGACTTTTAATTAGACACCAGACTAAATAATGAAGAAACCAGATAGAATTAAAAAGCAATGGGAATTATATCAATTTTTGAGAGGAAAAGAACTTGTAATATTCCCGGTCTCTCAAAAAATCCCTCCTAAGGTGAATGAGTTGCGTGAGCTTTGCACTTTTCCTTCCATTTATTTTGTTCTGGCTGAAGAGATTTCTTTTTACCAAGAAAGACTTTTCAAGGCTATTGTCTTGACAGAAGAGATCATTCTTGGTTGGCTAAATCCTAAAACCCCTATCCTAAAACTTCATAATTTCAAAACATTATTAGTTGCGCTGCCTTTTTGGGTATATTTGGACGAAAAATTTTTACTTACCTATACTTTTAAACGAGGGATCCTAAACGAAGAAGACATCCACCGTCTTGAAGACTACGCCGAGTGCGCCAAGATCCCTCAGGACATTCGCGGCGAATACATCCGCTTTCTGATGAAGCTTCTTGCCCCTTACAATACAGAATCTATCTTGACTTATCTTGAAAAGCTTGAAGAGTATCAATTTGCTCCTTCAGTTTTTACCATCCCAGATGACCTAAAAACCTATTATGAAAATTCTCATTTCGCCTATGCTAAGGCAGCTTCTTCAAAAAATGTGCATAAAGGCAAAAACTTCTTCGCCATAGTTGAAAAAATCCCTGAGGTTGGACCAAAGCTCACCCTCTATCTTCCACAAGATTACTTAGGACAGAAAGTAACCATAAAAGTTGAAAACAATATTCTATTTGAGGGTACATTAGAAACAATCAAGCTTGAATTTACAAACCTTCCTGAACTTGCAGATTATACCTCTTGGTTGGAGGCAATAAATGTCGAGATTTCCGTTTGAAGAATTTGACGAGAATCATCTACTTAATTTCCTTGAGCAAGGTTTACTTGATGAACATATTGAAGAGCTCTTAATGAGGTGGAGTTTATTTTCTCCAAAAATTCAGTTTAGTCTTATTAATTATATTCGCGAAAGGTTGAAAGATAGTTTTAGCCCCAAGCTTTTAGTAAAGCATTTAAAGATTAAGCCTATTGAAGATGCCGAGCAGATTGTTAAAGGGAAAGGTAAACATTTTGAAATAATCGTTGTAGATAAAGACCAATCGGATTTTGCTAAAGGATTAGTAATACCTGATACTTCTAAAATCATAACCAATTTACCTGAGCTTAAAAATTCTTTAACTATTATTAAGAAGTTTTTAAACAAAAACTTTGCTGTATTCTTTGATTCCTACATCTCTGGAAAAAGTTTTATGCTTCCTCTTGCCTGTGCGTTAAGCATCGAAAGAATACCTGAAGATTTAAGATTTACAGGAGCCCTAAATATTAAAGGAGATGTTTTAGAGGTTGAACATCTAAAAGAAAAAATAGAGTTTGCTAAATCTCACGGTTTAAGGCTTATAACTCCTCTTCAGGTAAAGCGTTTTAATACTATTAAAGCTTATTTAGAAAAAGATAAATGGGACATACCCTTTTACATCACGACCGCAGGATATGAGGAATTTTTAAACTTTCTAAAAGACTTCATTGGAGAAAAAACTTTTGAAGAATTCGAGATCATTAAAGGGCTTGAGTTATTCTATGGCTTGCAAGAAGACACTTTTTATCAGGTAACTGGACAATTAAAGACTGAGGAAGATTGGAAGAAAGTTTGTCAAGACTTTTATACTCGTTATTATAAAATTGTTACTACTCTCCCTGGGAATAAGATTTTTCACATAGGCATAAGAGGTGCTGTGGCTTTAAGCTTTGCTCTTGGAGTGCTTTATTCTCACTTCTATCCTTTCGTCTTTTACCACTATCAAGCTAAGGAGTGGGAGACAAAATACCATACCATTCCCATAGATGAACCGAGATACCTGAAAGAAAGAAAATCTCAGTATAATTATATTAATACGCTCTTTGAACATAATGGAGAAGACTTAGCGATGGTGCTTAACTTTGGACATCACGAAGCGGTTGCAGATGTAAAATCCTATGCCTTTTCCCATCTCAATAATCCTTCTTTTTTAGTTTTAGAGGCTAAAGAAAAAGGGAATGTCCCCATTGAGAGCTTTTCTGAGGTTGCCAAAGAATGTGCTAGTGCTATCCAAGATATTCGTTCTCAATTTTCAATGAAGACCTATCACTTCTTCTTTTCTTGCCCGGTTCCTATTGCCTTCATGGTAGGCTTAGCCTTTGGTCATTATGTTGACGGCTGGATCTACAATTTCCAAAAAGAAGGCTCTTCCTATCAACCAGTCTTAGAATTCAAATTTTTAAGAAAAATTAGGGAAGAAGCTGTCAGGAATTAGAAAAAAGTAATGTTTAAAAATAATAAATTAAAGTAGTAAAGAGAGGGATGTATGGAAGAAAATAAAAAGGAAGTTAGAAATTTACTTGCTATTGGTGCTCTTTTTCATGATATTGGTAAAGTAATAATAAGAGCACTTTGGGGTGAAACTGAACAGTATTTTAAACAAATTGAAAAAGAAAAACATTATAAAGAACAATTTAAATATGCTCATGCCTATTCAACTTATGAATTTTTAAAAAATATTGTTGATAATCCAGTTATTCTTGCATCAAGCTATCATCATAATCCAGATGGTGCTGAAAAAGAGTTTAAACTTTATGCCAAAATTTATCAACTCGCTGATTATTATTCAAGTTCAGAAAGAAGTGAAAAAGAAAAAATAGAAAAAGAAAATTTATTAAGAGTGATTTTTCAAAATATTAAAGTTCCAAAAATTGAATCGAAAAGTCAAGAAAATTTTTCAGAACAAGAGTACTTTTACAATCTTCAACCTTTACAAATAAATAATGAAGTAATTTTCCCAATAAAAAAAGAAGATCTTATAAGTTTTGATGAAATTACTGCATATAAAAATTTATGGCAGGGATTTCAAAATGAATTTAATATCTTAAAAAATGCTTATATAAAAGAGAAAAAATTAAATTCTTCAGAAAAATTTCTTACAGCTTTATATTATTTAATTTACAAATATTTTTGGTGCGTTCCTGCTTCAACTTATGATCCAGAAAGAAAAGAAAGGCACTACCCAGATATTTCTCTTTTTGATCACTTAAGAGTTTGTTCAGCCTTTTCTACTTCTCTTTATACAGACTATAACTTAAATATTATTAAAAATGGAGATAAACCAGAAACAGAAATAAAATTAATATTTTTGAAAGGGGATATAAGTGGAATTCAAAAATTTCTTTATGGAATAACAAATATTAAAGGTGTTGCAAAGAGATTAAGAGGAAGAAGTTCTTTTTTAGCTCTTCTTCCTGATTTAGTAGCCAAAGCACTCCTTGACAAATTTGGTTACCCCTTTGTTAACATTCTTTATTCAGGAGGTGGTCATTTTGAAATTGTTTTAGGTTATGAGGAAGGGATAGAAAAAGAATTAGATAAATTTTCAAAAGAAGTAGAAGAGATTTTATTTAAAAATTTTTATGGAGCTCTGGGATTAGCTTTAGGTTATACCGAGATTACTTTATCTGAGTTAAGGAATAAAGAAATTTATAGAAATAAAATAATGAAAAACATTTATAGAGTTCTTGAGAAAAACAAAAAACAGAAATTTAAAGGCGTATTAATTAATTATTCTATAGATCAACTTTTAGATATAATAAATCAAGAATTTAAGGATATAGAAAAAAATTATACAGTTTGCTCATCCTGTCAGGTAGTTATAACAGAAGAAAAGGGAGAGGAAGAAAAAAATATATGTAAGTGGTGTGAAACTTTTAAAGAAGTAGGAGAAATTATTCCCAAAGCAAAATATTTAATTTTTTCTAAAGAAAAATTAAATAATCTACCAGGATTTCACATTGATAGAATAGGCGGAGTTTACTTTTTAGAAAATTTATCAAAAGTTTCTATTCAGATTAAAGAAAATAATGAGATATACCTTCTTAATGATACTAATTTTCTAAAGAAAGATAGATGTGATGGATTCAAATTAATAGCCCAAATAGTTCCTCAAACAAATTCCGAAGTTATGACTTTTGAAGAATTAGTTGAGTTTGCAAAGGGAGACAAGAAACTTGCTTTTGCAAGGGGTGATGTAGATAATCTTGGGCTTATTTTTATGCAAGGGTTAGGAGAAGATTATAGCATTTCAAGGATAGCAGCCTTAAGTAGAAGTTTGGATTTGTATTTTTCTGGCTATTTTAATTATCTTTTTAATTTAGAAGAATTTAAAAATAAAATTTATGTTTTATATGCAGGTGGTGATGACTTTTTCATAATTGGTCCTTGGGATATAGTTTTTGAAGCCTTAGAAAGAATAAGAGAGGATTTTAAAAAATATACATGCAAAAACAAGGATATAGATCTTTCAAGCGGAGTTTTTGTAGGGCGTGATTCTTATCCTGTAAGATTTGCTGGTGAGTTAGCAGGAAGTGAAGAAGATAAAGCAAAGGAAATCAAGTCAACAATTAGAGTTTTAAGTGAAAGTTTAAAGTGGGAAGAATATGAAAAAGCAATTGAAGAAGCAGAAGGCATAGTTAATCTTGTAAATAATAAAAAAATAGGGCGGTCTTTATTTTATAAATTTTATCAATTATTAAAGTCTTTTAGGGATAATAAAAATAATATTTCTCCTAAATTTTATCCTCAATTTTATTACTATTTATATAGAAATGTTAAAGATAAAGATGATAGAGAGCAAGTAATAAATTTCTTTCTTGATTCAAAAAATGATTATCAAGTAAAGAAAGATGCTTTATTTAAAGCTAAATATGTAATAATGAAAACAAGAGAATAAAGTGAAGGGGGTATAAAATATGTCTAATGGGCAAAATAGAGATCAAATTACTAAAAAATTAACAGACGAAATTAAGAAAAAGAGTGGACTTTGTTATTTTAGTCTATATGAATTACTAAAACCGAATGGTTATGCACAACAGGTAGTTAAGGAAAATGAACTTACCAGGGTTCAGTTAAGAAAAGTATTTTCTGAATTTAAATACGTATATGATGAATACAAAAAAAATAAAAATAAAGAGAAAGCCAAAATTCATTTATACAAACTTTATCCTCTTCTTCAATATCAAGTAAATAGAAGATTAATTAAGGAAAATTTCAAAAATTTAATATGGGCTATTTTAGACACTTTAGTAGGCAATGACGAAAAATTTGATGAGAATTTAGAATTTTCATATGAATTTTTAAAAGCTTTAGTAGCGTATATTCCGAGAGAGTAGCATGTATTCCGAAAGAACATTAAAAAGAGGAGGTGAAAATATGTTTAATTATAAAGGTTCATTTATTATAGAATATACTTTAAAAGCTTTAACCGGTCTTAGAATAGGAGGTTCAAAGGAACAGTTCGAAATAGGAGGACTTGATAATCCAGTTATTAAAGTTGAAGTTGAGATCCCAGATTATGATGGAAATGGTAATACATTGCCTCAAGGAGCTCCTTATATCCCTGGCTCAAGCTTAAAAGGAAAGATGAGAAGTTTACTTGAATGGTTAAATGGGAATGTAGAGAAAATGATAAAGAAAGTAAAGGATGATAAAAATATAAAAGATGAAAAAAAAGTTGATAAAGCAGGAGGAGCTTGTACTTGTGGAGAATGTGAGATTTGTAAGATATTTGGAACTGGAGATGCAGAAAGAGTGAAAGAATTAGCAGAAAAAGGAATAGATTTTATTCCTGGTCCGCCCCGTCTTAGAGTTTTTGATGCTTATCCAACTTATGAGACCTTAAAACGTTTAAAAGATGCTCTTGGTGAAAATATTTTTACAGAAATTAAAACTGAAAATCAGATCAATCGTTTAACTTCTAAATCAAATCCAAGAAAGGTAGAAAGGGTTCCAGCTGGGGCTGAATTTAAAGGAACTATGGTTTTTGATGTGTATAAAGATGAAGATAAAGACCTTTTGAAAGTTGTTTTTCAAGGAATGAAATGTCTTGAAGATCACTATCTTGGTGGATATGGATCAAGAGGTTCAGGAAAAGTAAAATTTAAAGATATTACCCTTATATGGAGACCAAAAGAATATTATCTTGGTGAAGAAGAAAAAGAAAGAAAACTTTTTGAAAATAATCAGCTCAACGAAATTTTAAAAAATTTATCAGAAAAACTAAATACACTTTAAAATTGGAGGTATTAAAGTTGAAACTTTATGAATTTACTTTTAAAGGATTATCATATTTTACTTCTGAAATAAAAAGTTATACAATTTTTGGTGCTTTATGTTGGGGATATAGAAATTTTTTTGGCGAAAAAAAGCTTTTAGACCTTCTTGAATGTTTTAATTCAAATCCTCCCTTTTTAATCTCTTCTTGCATTTTTAAAAAGGGAAATATCAGATATTTTCCTTGTCCTCAAATAGAGGAGGCTTTTCCTGAACCAAAAGATATAGAAGAATATAAAAAACAAAAAGAAATTAAGAAAAAACTAAATTATATTCCTGAAGATATCTTTATAGAATTTTTAGAGGGGAAAATTAAAACAAAATGGAAATTAGGTCAAAAAATTGAAGAATGTAAAGGTTTTGAGACTATATCAATTCATAGGACAATAAAACTTCATAATTCAATAAATCGTTTAACTTGGACAACAGTAGGTGGTCAGTTATATAATGTTTTTTCATACTTTTACCCAGAGTTTTCATTTTTTATTTGTTTATTTGATGAAAATTTATTAGATGAAATTAAAGCTGTGTTTAAATATATATCCTTTGGAGGTAATAAATCTACTGGTTATGGAAGAGTTAAATTGATAAAGGTTGATAGAGTAGAAAAATTTGAAAAATATTTAAATCAGTTTACTCAAAAGTTTTATACACTTTCTTCAACCCTTCCAGATTCTTCTTTTGATTATGATAATAGTTATTATCAAATAGAAATCTTTTGTGGAAAGGTTGAAAATTTTTATGATAGATTAGTTGCTCCGATATTAAAAAGAAAGGTATTATATCTCCAACCTGGTTCCATTTTAACTATAAAAGATGGTAATAAAAAAAATTTTTATGGTAATTTAATAAATGTTCTTTCTTCAAGATCTCTTATTGATCCTTCAAAGGAAGTGAAAATTTATCAGTATGGTTATGCCTTTCCATTTTATATAAAAGAATAATGGAGGATAAGATGGAACTTATAACTCTTTCTCCTTTGCATATAGGAGATGGAGAAGAACTTATTCCTTTTGAATATATAGAAGAAGATAATAAAGTCAAAATCTATCCTTTTGACTATTTCATAGATAAGCTTTATGAAACGTATAAAGAGCCAAAAGATTTACTTCCTAAATTAATAGAACTTAAAGAAACAGCTAAGAACGGCTTAAAAGAAAATTTGAAAGATTATTTTAAAAAAGTCAAGATTTCAATTTCTCCAAAATATGAAATAACTACAAAGGTTGGTATCCCAGCAGAAAACAATATTAAGACTTTTATTAAAAATCTTGAAGGACCTTATATTCCTGGAAGTGAAATAAAGGGTGCTTTAAGAACTGTATTTCTGTATGGAATATTGAAAAAAGATATTAAAAGAAAAAGCCAATTTTTAAATCAACTTGAAAAAATAAAACCAGAAATAGAAAAATTAGCAAATGTTTACGATGAAAGAGAGAAAAAAGAAGAAAAAAGAAAGGTCTTAGAGAGTATATCAAAATTAATTGAAAATTTAGAAAGAGAAATTTTTCGTGCAAATCAAGAAGATGCACAATATGATCTTTTTAAAGCTATTACTGTTTCAGATTCATTCTCTATATCCTATAACGATCTTTATATAGATGCTATAAGAGTGTTAAATTCAAGTAGAGACTTAAGAAGCTATTCAGAAATATTAAAAGGGGGTTTGAGAATTAAATTAGATGGGTTTATTGATGAAAAAATTGCTCTTGAGGGATTAAAGAAATTAACCATTTTTAATGAAAAATTTAAAAATCAAAATATAGAAAAAGTAACTTGGCAATTTTTAAAAGAAAGTGCTATAGATTTTTATTCAAGTTTAATTGAGAAAGAGAAAAATTATGTAAAAAATAAAGTAAAAGATCAAGAACTTAAAAATTCTTTGTTAAAACAATTAGAAAAATTAGAAGTATATATTAGAGAGGCTAAAAATTCTTCAAAAATTATAATTCCTTTAAGAATTGGTCAGCATCAAGGATATTTAAGCATTACTATAATGCAATTAGTAAAAGAAGAAAGACCTGATTTATTTGATGATATTTTTAAAGTTTCTGCCCCTCAAGTAAGGTGTGAGCTTAATAAAACCAGAAGAGTAGTTGAAAGTGAGGGGAAGTTTTTAGGTTGGTGTTTTTTATACATAGAATAAAATGCCTGTTAGGTTCTCTATAGATTTAAATCTTCAGAGTAAAGTAGAAAATCCCTCGTTAATTACGCCTGATGTTTTGCATGGGTTTTTCTTTAGTCTTCTTCCTTCAAATATAGCTGAAACTCTTCATAGACCTTCAAGATACAAGCCCTTTTGCCTATGGGCACCTAAGATATTTAAGTTTCTTCAAGATAAAGAGACTTTTCATGATTTTTCCAATTCAATTTTAACCATAACGGTTAGTTTTTTAAAAGATGAACTCTTTTCTCCATTTTTATTTAAGCTTACTGAGAATAGAAAAAATCTATTTTTAGGACCTTACAAGGTTTCTCTATTACAAAATCCAGGAAGTTTAATAAAAAATGATGAATACAGTACATTTGAAAATTTTTTAAACATCCAACCAAAAACCTACATGTATTTCTATGCTATTACACCTATTTCCTTTAAAAAAGGACAAATTGATTATCCCTTGCCTGACCCTAAGATTTTTTTTAAAAGCTTGATTAATAAATGGAATTACTTTTCCCCTTTTAGAATAGAAGTTGATTTAAGAAAAGTTTTAGAGGAGAAGTTATGCATAGTTTATAGTAAGATAAGGACTTATAAAATCAAACTCTCTCTTGGAAGTGCTGTGACAGGTTTTAAAGGGAAAGTTGTTTTTTATGGGAAAGGTCTGATAGATGAAGAATTGAGGTGGCTTAATATTCTTGGACATTTTTCAAGATATGCCGGCGTTGGTAGAAAAACCACTATGGGGCTTGGTATGGTTGAATTTCAAGCACTTAATATAGATGAAATTACTGCTGAGGAGGGCATCGATGATGCTAATTTACCAAATTGGTCGGCTTGATTCAGGCGCATTTAATCCAATAAAATTTGAAGTTAATGGAAAAGAATATACAGCTCAACTTAGTTCTTTTGCTCTTCGCCAAAGCTTTCTTGAAAATGGAGAAGCATCTAAGGTTATTCTTATCTATCCCGTTAGCTTATTTTTAAACAAATCACTTTCGAACAAAAATAATCCTCAAACTCAAAATATTCCAATAGATTTTAAAAAGGTAATAGAAAGTATTTTATACAATAAAGCCGAACGTTTTAACTATCTCTCAAATCCATATCCATATTTTGCTAAGCATCCCCATTCAAAAGAAGCAGATGAATTTATAGTAATTCACAGCATAGGGCAGTATGAAGGTATAAATTTTTCCGCAACTTTAGAAGAGCTAATTCTTGAAATCTTTATTGATATGGTTAAGCGGTATCAAGATGAGCCTTTTTCTGAACTTTATCTTGATATCTCAAGTGGTCATAATATATACACTTCAGCTCTTCTTGAAGCAGGAAGATTATTTTTAACTTTTTATAAACTACAAAATTTTTTAACTAAAGGAAAAGAACTTAACGTTTTTATAACTTTTTCTGATCCGATTCTACCACCCTATGAGAGAACCTTCAAAATTCATAAAGGATTCCTTTTAGAAGTAAAAGTATTTTTTAGTTATCCTGAAAAACCTTATGAATATTCTCTTAGGCAAGGTTATATGAAATTTGCAGGAGAATTGGCAAAAGAAAACAGAGAAATTAAAAGAGATTTAAATGATCTTTTTTCCTACGGGAAATTTTTTTATTCCGCTATTAAAAATAATATTCCTCTGGTGCTTTATACTCAGGCTTACCATTCGGAGGAACGTATAAATGAAGGACTACAGATTTTAATAAAATTAGTAAAAGACAGTCTTACTCAAAATTATCAAAACACTCCTAAACTTAACTTTGATCTTTTTCGCAAAGCTTTCCTTATGTTAGCAATTTACAAAGGAATAACAGAAGTTCTCAAAACTTATAAAATTGCAAAAAAAGAAGAAGTTTCAATATCCGAACTTAGAGAAAAATTTGTAGAAGAAAACAAAAGTCTTTATAAATATTTTGGATTGGTTCAAAATAGAAATTATCTTTCTCAAGAAATAAAAAATAATTTTGATAGAAATAAAGATAAATTTGAAAAAGAATATAAACTTTTGAGAGAATATATAGGTGGGGAAAGTGAAGATTTTAACCCAAGAAATTTTTTTGCCCATTGTGGATTTGAAAGAAATAGCATTTATGTCAGAAAAGATGGAGAAGAAATTTTAGTAAAATATAGAGAAGATAGGTTAGAAGAGATAGCAAAGATCTTAATGGAATATTAATTAAAATGTATGGTAGAATTTTAATATACTATGGACAAAAGGTAACTTTTTCTGAAGATATAGCCTCTATCATAAGCTTTAAAAGCGGTTTTGAAAATATTGGTCTTCCTTTAATCAGACTTTTTCCTTCTAAAGACTATTCGAGAATTTATTTAAATTTTAAAGAACCGATAATACCAGTTAAAAATTTATTTGTAAAATTTTTGAGAGAACGTAGAAAGTGGTTAGAAGAATTCCAAAATACTGCTTATTTAGCTTTGAAGTACAGAGATCATAAACTTTATGGAAAGTCTTTTAATGAGCCAATTCCATATAGATTATTAGTAAAAGAAGTTTCTACAATAATTAAAGCCTATTACAGATATTATAGCATTGCTTGTGCAATTTTGACTGCCCTCTTTTTTACTAATGTTGGATTACCTAAATTCTTGCCTAAGGTAGTAGAAGAAGTTTATGGGCAAGATTTTCTTGACGATTTTTTCTTTGCTCCAGCTTTTATATTTACTGTCTTTGAATCAACTGCGGATCTTTTATTGGGGGAAGCACTTAAAGATGAATTTTGTATAGCAAAAAGTTTTCTTTCTTTTTTACTTTGGAAACATGCAAAAGCTTTACTTAAAATTCCTTATTTTAAATTAATTCATGTAGGAGTTAAAAAGGAGCTTATATGGATTACCTTATAGTATACGATATTTCAGACCACAAAAAGAGACTTAAAGTATCAAGACTTTTACAAAAATTTGGTTATCGCATCCAATATAGTGCATTTTATTTACCTGAAACAAAGGGAAATATAATAGATTTCTTATTTAAAGAAATTTCTAAACTTATTGATAAGAATACCGATCGGGTTTTCTTTTATCCAGTACATCCTCCAGAGGTATTTAAAGGCTATCCTCTTGAACCTTGGAAAATTTTTATAATTTAAAAAGGAGTAATAAATTATGAAACAAACTATTATTATCTACAGTAATTATGTAGAAGTAAGTCGTAAAGGAGGAAGACTATATATTGAAACTCCTAAAACTAAATGTAGTATACCTCTTTCTAACATAGACGGAATACTCATTTTTGGAAAATCTTATCTTACTTCAGAAGCTATCTCTCTTTGCATGAAAAAACAAATTCCTATTATCCTTTTTACTATCTATGGAAAAATAAAGGGACAGATTTTACCCCCGGCTAATAGTGAAACTACTAATAAAAGAATAAAACAATTCGGTCTCTATTTTTTCAAAAGATTTGAAATTGCTAAATATTTAATAAAAAGAAAATATAACGAAATAGAACGCACTTTTAATGTAGAACTTTGGGAACTTAAACCTAAAATTGATGAAGTAACTGATTATACTTCCTTACTTGGTATTGAAGGAATAGCAACTAAGGTTATGTTTCAAAAATTTGAGAGTATGATAAAAGATACAGAATTTAAATTTTGGGATAGGAATTATCGTCCTCCAAAAGATGAAGTAAACGCCCTTTTAAGTTTTATTTATACTCTTGGTTATAATTTAGCAACTGGAATTATTGTTTTAAAAGGATTTGACCCTTTTATATCTTTTCTTCATTTTAAAAGAGGTAAACATGCTGCTTTTGCTTCAGATTTAATGGAAATAATTCGTCCTAAATTAACTTTATTTTCTGCAGAGCTTATTACTAAGAATAAGATAATCAAGGAAGATTTTGTTAAAGAAAATAATTATTTTTATTTAAAAAAACAAGCCATTTATAAGATTTTAGAAGAGTTCAATCAGCTCAAAGAAGAACTAATAACTTCTATGAAAAAGTTTTTAACTGATTTGGAAAATTTTGATTTTTAGAAGAGATTTGTAAAATGCGAGTTATAGTCTACGATTATGAGACAGAAAAAATAAGAGAAAAGGTTAGGAAAAATTTGAAAAAGCTTGGAGTGCATGCTCAATGGAGTGTATTTGAGAGTTTAGAAAGTTATGAAAACTTAATAAAAGTTTTGCTTGAGGAAGAGGGTGAGAAATATAGAGTAGCTATTTTTAAGATTAATCCAAAAGGAGAAATAAGAAAAATTGGTCAAAATTGGGAAAAGATTAAATTTATTTTTTAAAAATTTTTACTATAATAAATTTTAATAGCAAATTGTTCTTTGAAAATTGAATAATTTAGAAGGGCAGGTTTTTTATTGGAGCATTAATTTTAAACTTTTTCTCCTTTCCATAAGTAAAAATCATTAAAGCTTTAAAGAAGCAAATTTTAAAAAAGAAATATTGAGATTCAGTTATCCCTGATCTTGTAGCTCAAAATAAATGTGTTCTCCAAGGGTAAATTTTAAAAAATTTAATTTGTTTTAATATTCACAAATAAGATTTTATAAGATTTACATAGTGTTAGGGTTGAAACCTGCCCTGGATTAAAAGGGATTGCGAATTACAAAAATAAAATTTTTCATGTGGACAGGTCCATTCAAGAGTTGAAACCTGCCCTGGATTAAAAGGGATTGCGAAAATTGATCATAAAGTATTCTTTCAATTGTCTCTTTCAAATTGTTGAAACCTGCCCTGGATTAAAAGGGATTGCGAATTTCGTTGAACTTCTTTATCTTACTCGCACACTCTTTTTCACAAGTTGAAACCTGCCCTGGATTAAAAGGGATTGCGAAACCTCTTTGTAAATCATTTTAACCCTCCCTTTTTTTATTGTTGAAACCTGCCCTGGATTAAAAGGGATTGCGAATCTTCCGGTTTTGGTTTGTGCCATACTGGGAATTCAAATACGAGTTGAAACCTGCCCTGGATTAAAAGGGATTGCGAAACAGGACATTTTTCTAACATAACCTTACCTCCTTTTTAAGTTGAAACCTGCCCTGGATTAAAAGGGATTGCGAAAAATTGCTCTATCCTCTCAAACTCAACTACTCTAAATGTTGAAACCTGCCCTGGATTAAAAGGGATTGCGACACTTTTATTTACTTTTCCTCCGATTTCGTTCCAAATATTAATGTTGAAACCTGCCCTGGATTAAAAGGGATTGCGAAATACAAACCTCTTTACCCTCAGCACAAAGCTCTTCATATGTGTTGAAACCTGCCCTGGATTAAAAGGGATTGCGAATGTGGTAATTTTTTTTATCATGGCTTACACCTCTTTTTTAGTTGAAACCTGCCCTGGATTAAAAGGGATTGCGAAAAATGATTTAATTAAATGTTGATAGTTCAACCAAAAGGTTGAAACCTGCCCTGGATTAAAAGGGATTGCGAAAAGAGAGGAGTGGAGGATTTATTCAATTTTGATGGTAATTTCGGGTTGAAACCTGCCCTGGATTAAAAGGGATTGCGAAATACAAACCTCTTTACCCTCAGCACAAAGCTCTTCATATGTGTTGAAACCTGCCCTGGATTAAAAGGGATTGCGAATCTTTTTTTTCTGGCATAATAACCCTCCTTTATATTTTGTTGAAACCTGCCCTGGATTAAAAGGGATTGCGAAATAAGATCCCTGTCTTCTCCTATGATAATGAATTTTTTGTTGAAACCTGCCCTGGATTAAAAGGGATTGCGAATATACAAAAGCCACTTTCCTTATAATAAGGACAATTTTTAGTTGAAACCTGCCCTGGATTAAAAGGGATTGCGAAAAATGATTTAATTAAATGTTGATAGTTCAACCAAAAGGTTGAAACCTGCCCTGGATTAAAAGGGATTGCGAATTGACACCTCCGTAAACTTTCGTATCGGCTGTATAATAGAAGTTGAAACCTGCCCTGGATTAAAAGGGATTGCGAAGATCTAAATCTACCTCCCCTTCCCTTTTCTCTTTCAAATGGGTTGAAACCTGCCCTGGATTAAAAGGGATTGCGACTTTTTCATTTTTGTCCTCCTCCTTTTGATTTTTTATTTTTATGTTGAAACCTGCCCTGGATTAAAAGGGATTGCGACACTTTTATTTACTTTTCCTCCGATTTCGTTCCAAATATTAATGTTGAAACCTGCCCTGGATTAAAAGGGATTGCGAATTAACATCTGCAAAATTTATAGGAATGTTAATGGTTGAAACCTGCCCTGGATTAAAAGGGATTGCGAATTTGCCATTTCCTTTCTCATAAGTCTCACCTCCTTATTTGTTGAAACCTGCCCTGGATTAAAAGGGATTGCGAAAAGTTGCTACTTTTTCAATCATAGTTTTCCCCCTTTTTAGTGGTTGAAACCTGCCCTGGATTAAAAGGGATTGCGACGCAGACTTTATGACATCAGAAAGTCTAATCTGAGAAGGTTGAAACCTGCCCTGGATTAAAAGGGATTGCGACTTCTGTCCAGCCCAGCCCTAATAATTTGATATTGATTAGTTGAAACCTGCCCTGGATTAAAAGGGATTGCGACCCTAAAAAATTGGGCAACTCTAAAAACTACTGAAAGAACACGTTGAAACCTGCCCTGGATTAAAAGGGATTGCGACACTTTTATTTACTTTTCCTCCGATTTCGTTCCAAATATTAATGTTGAAACCTGCCCTGGATTAAAAGGGATTGCGAATTAACATCTGCAAAATTTATAGGAATGTTAATGGTTGAAACCTGCCCTGGATTAAAAGGGATTGCGAATTTGCCATTTCCTTTCTCATAAGTCTCACCTCCTTATTTGTTGAAACCTGCCCTGGATTAAAAGGGATTGCGAAAAGTTGCTACTTTTTCAATCATAGTTTTCCCCCTTTTTAGTGGTTGAAACCTGCCCTGGATTAAAAGGGATTGCGACGCAGACTTTATGACATCAGAAAGTCTAATCTGAGAAGGTTGAAACCTGCCCTGGATTAAAAGGGATTGCGACTTCTGTCCAGCCCAGCCCTAATAATTTGATATTGATTAGTTGAAACCTGCCCTGGATTAAAAGGGATTGCGACCCTAAAAAATTGGGCAACTCTAAAAACTACTGAAAGAACACGTTGAAACCTGCCCTGGATTAAAAGGGATTGCGACACTTTTATTTACTTTTCCTCCGATTTCGTTCCAAATATTAATGTTGAAACCTGCCCTGGATTAAAAGGGATTGCGACCCTAAAAAATTGGGCAACTCTAAAAACTACTGAAAGAACACGTTGAAACCTGCCCTGGATTAAAAGGGATTGCGACACCCAGAGAAAAGAATAATCAAACAATCTTATTAAAAATTAGTTGAAACCTGCCCTGGATTAAAAGGGATTGCGACATTAAAGATACAGCCTTCATCACTCCATAACCTTCTATAGGTTGAAACCTGCCCTGGATTAAAAGGGATTGCGACAATATTTTCTACTTTTTCAATTTTGGTATCCCATACTTTAGGTTGAAACCTGCCCTGGATTAAAAGGGATTGCGACATATGTTTTTGCGGTGATTATTCCTTGACCTACTGATTTCAGTTGAAACCTGCCCTGGATCAAAAGGGATTGCGACGTATAAATTTCTTTGCTTCTTCAAGTTGATAGTTTAAATCGTTGAAACCTGCCCTGGATCAAAAGGGATTGCGACTTGGGGATCAAAAAAGATTGCGGCCGTCTACTTGCAAAGTAAGACCAAACAACCTTCTTTGGTTTCTGATTTAAAAATTTTTAAAAATTGGTTATAGAAATTTCTTTAAATATTCAATCCATTCATTGGGGAGACTGTTTTCAATGGCTCCTTTGAGAATGGTTTCTATATAGGATCTCGGTGGTTTCCCTCTTTCCTTTGGTTCTGGTCTCACATAAGCTATAGCTTTTATTTTTTTTACCCATCTCTGGTAGAAAAACTCCAAATTCCTTTCTTGTGTAACTAAAAGGATAGCCTTCATACTTATCTAAACAATTAATAAGATCATCAAAGGAGTTAAACTTAAATACTACTCCCCAAACCCTTTCGTTTGGATTTTCAACCATATTAGCAGTGGGACCACCCCTCGTACTTGAATATCCATCAAATACAAGTTCATAGCCTTCAACATACCCAATACCAATCTTTTTCCAGAGGTTGCCACAACGCTCCTTCATCTGCTCTAAACTCATGTTTGAACCATATGCAAAATAGTAAACCATAATGCCTCCTTTAATTTAATTAATTTTATTAAATTTTATTTACATCTTTCCAATTTCCTGAAGGAATAAGAAGTTTGTTATCTACCCCTTTATTATAAAGATAGGCATAAACGGAAATAATGGTTCCATCTTCAAGCACAACCTCTATGAGCTCTCTTTTGAATAATTCAGGTACTCCTTCAATCAAGTCAAGCCTTTCAAGCAGGCTTTCTGGTATCTCGTAGACTTCACCTATAACTTCGCCCTCACCCTGTACCATACCTGGAAATGAGCTAACATTGTAGAGAAGAAAGCCTTTGGCTTTAGCATAGCCCAGAAATTTACAATCAGCTAAAGTACTATGTCTACATTCTCCTTTTCTTAAGGTTCCATAAACAAAAAGTTTAGGCATAACTTAAAGTATCCTTAGTAGAATTGGTTAAGGCACGTTCTTTTCACTAATGTTTTATCTGGAAAATACCTCTATATTCTCCTCTTTATCTCCTTTGCTAATCTTTCAAGCTGATTAGTGTATAAATAAACTGCCTTAGGGGATACTTTATCCCATCTTTCCTTTAAATTTAATATCCCCTCTTTAGCAGATTCTTCGTTATCCGCTCTATATTATTCTTCTTAACTTTTCCACTAAACGCACTTACTTCATCTTCGGTTACCTTTATTAACCCCCACTCCTGACCCTCGAGGCGCTTCTAAAGATAGTTACTTACTAATTATGAAAAAACTTGAAAGGTTTGAAAATTTAATTAAAATTTCTCAAAACTTTGAAATTGAAAAAACTTAATTTATTTGAAAAGATTTAAATTGTGTAAATAATGTTTTTTCATCGTTTACAGTGGTTGAATCATAGCTAAAGGATTAATCTCTGCTAGATATTTTAGACTATGAAAAAGAAAAATGAAGAACTAAAATAGGGGGGTACAAAAGATGGAAGAGGAAAAAATTCATCCAAAAGTTCGTAATAGAAGAGTTCATCTTGCAAATGAAAGAACATTTCTTTCATGGATAAGAACAAGTATAGGAATAATGGCATTTGGATTTGTTGTTGAAAGGTTTGCTCTTTTTGTAAGACAACTTTCAGTTTTTCTTGGTAAAGAAATTCCTCTAACCCCTCATCATGGATACTCTTCATTTTTTGGAGCTTTTCTTATTGCTCTTGGAGCAGTAATGGGTTTTCTTGCGTTTATAAGATATAAAAGCATTGAAAAACAAATTGATGAGGATACATACAAACCATCTATATTGCTTGATATACTTTTAGTAATCTCACTTCTTGTAATTGCCATTTTTTTAATAATCTATATACTCTATAGCATTTAAAATTTTGCAAATTTTCTGCACTCCCCAAATCCAAAGATATGTAAGAGTTTTTTAAAATACCTTTAAATTTTTTTAAATTTGTTTAAAATTGAAGCGTTTTCAGTGAAGTGCAAGAAGAGAATTAGTTTATCTTTTACGTGAACTTTTGGCAAAACAGCCTTACTAATGCAGGATTGACTCTTTTAGAAGCTGTAAAAAATGAATACCCCTGTAGCAGATCATTATGTTGAGATAAGTTATTAGTTTTTATAAAGATGCGATTAGATAAATTTTTGTCAGATCTTGGTATAGCATCAAGAAGGAAAATAGTTCATTTAATAAAAAGTGGCAAAGTAAAGATAAATGGAAAAAAGGTAACTAATTGTGGTATTAAAGTAAATCCTGATTTAGATTTAATTGAAGTTGAAGGAATTTTGGTAACTGCTTTGCCAAAAAAACACTACTATAAATTTTACAAACCTAAAGGTTATATTACTTCAAAAGCAGATAAAGCCCCTACAGTAATGGATCTTCTTCCTTCAGATCTCCCAGGTTTAAAAAAGATTTTTCCTGTTGGAAGACTTGACAAAGATGCAGAAGGATTATTGATTTTTACAGATGATGGATTGCTTGCTCATCGTATTATGCATCCTAAGTGGAAACTTACTAAAACATATTATGTGCAAATAGATAAGGAAATTACAGAAAAAGATTTAGAAAAATTAGAAGAAGGAATTGAACTTTCTGATGGAAGAACTTTACCCTGCAAAATTTCTATTTTAGATTTAACTCGAAAATTTTTGCAAGTAAAGGTTAAAGAAGGAAGATATCACTTAATAAAGAGAATGTTTGGTAAATTGGGATATAAGGTGTTAGAATTAAAGAGGATTGCCATAGGACCAATTAAATTAGGAGATTTAAAACCTTCACAAATAATTCCGCTTTCTTCTGAAGAGATTCGTCTTCTTAAAGAAGCAGTAGGGTTAAAAGACTAAGAATATATTTAGTTTTACATAGATAATCTAGTTAATACACCGTGAAGTTTGGTTGGAGGAAGGTCAAGGAACTTAACAAAGTGAGGGCTTATTTGTTTTATAAAAGCATAAATTTTCCAAAGAGGACTTGAAGTTTGAATCTCTTCTAAACCGTAAAAAATAACTCTTTCCTCTATTCCATTTTCTCTAAGAATTTCTTCAACTCTTAGAATTTCCATATAACCATAAGCTATTTCAAAGACCTTAGCACCATTACAAAGTGGTTGAAGGAAACTTGTAGTAATTCCATAGGGCTCATTTTTGCGGATAAGTGAAAGAAAAATATTTTCTTCATAGATAATTCCATGGAAAAAAAGAGTTTCTATTACATAAGGAGGAAAAACAGAAGGATCTCTTATTAAAAAAAGAGCTGTTCCTGGAATTTTAGGATTTGTAGCATAAAAACGTTCAAACTTATTTATAAATTCTTCTTTACTTAGAAAATTGGTAAAACGATAAAGTCTTTTTTGTCCATTAGTGTAAAGAAGAATTATAGAGAAGGGGAAACTTGCAAGAGCTACTGCCCAATACCCACCATGGGGAAATTTAAAAAGGGTAGAGGTAAAATAGATAAAAGTAATAATAGCGGTAAAGATGGCAATACTCATAAAAGAAAAATGCCTTTTTAAGTAAAAAATAATAATAAGGAATATCCCAGTAATAGTCATATTTCCAGCTACAGCAAGTCCATAAGCCCCTGCAAGAGAAGATGAGCTTTTAAATTCATACATGATAAAAGAAACAGCTAAAAGGAGTAACCAATTAACAGTAGGAATATAAATTTGTGAAGGAAGTTCTACCGAAGTATATTTAACTTTAAAAATAGGAAGAATTCTTGCAGTAATTGCTTGATAAATTATGCTAAACATTCCACTTATCATAGCTTGTGAAGCAATAATGGTTGCAAGTAAAGCAATTATTAAGAAGGGGATATAAAAAAAAGAAAGTGTGCCAAGACACATCTCAAAAAGAACTGATTTTGTTTCTGGATTTAATAAAAGATAGGCTCCCTGTCCGAAATAGTTAGTAACTAAAGCAAGAAAAACAAGTTTCCAAGCTTGTTTAATAGGTTTTGCCCCTAAATGTCCCATATCAGCATACATTGCTTCAGCTCCTGTAACGCAGAGAATAGTTTCTCCAAGGACAAGATAGGCTTTCCAGCCATTAATTTTAAAAAATTGAAAAATATAATGTGGACTTATAGCTTTTAATATCTCAGGCATTTTAATAATATTAATAAAACCTAAAAGAAAAAGACTACTAAACCAAAGGCTCATAATAGGTCCGAAAGTACCAGAAACTGTTTCTGTGCCACGAGATTGAAAGATAAAAAGCCCTAAAGTAATAAGTATGCTTATAAATACTATTTCCATTTCAGTAAGAGGTCTAAATCCAGGAATATAGGAAATACCCTCAACAGCACTTAGAATACTTATTGCAGGGGTAATAACTCCATCACCCATAAGTAAGGAGGTACCAAGAAAAGAAAGAAGGGTTACTACAGAGATAGCCCTTTTTGAGGTAAGAAGTCCTCTTAAAATTTCAAAGAGAATAAGGGTTCCACCCTCACCCCTTAAACTAAGACTCATAGCAAGAACAGTATATTGCAAAGTAGGAATAATAATAAGAGTCCAGAAAATAATGGATAATACCCCGAAAACATTTTCTTTTGTTGGAGGTAAAAGAAGAAAGACAACTGTAAGAGTATAAATAGGGCTTGTCCCAATATCTCCAAAGACAAGCCCAATAGCTTTGATTATTCTTAACATAAAAAATTTTTCAAAAAATCTTTGTAGAGATTATGCCAAAAACTTCCCCTTTGTCAACTAAAGGAAATATTTATATCTCATATATTATTTTAGGTTTTCCGTTTAGTTTAGCTCTGTAAGCAAATTTATCTGCTAAGTCAAGAACTTCCTTAATTTCTTTTGTTCCGTCGATTTCTACAATTCCGATACTTACACTTGGTTTAATTTTAACGGAATTTAATTTAATTTCTGAATTTTCCAATTTATTAATTATTCTTTCGGCGATCTTTATTCCTAAATTTTTGTCACAATGATTTAAAATTACTACAAATTCATCTCCTCCCCAACGACATCCCAAGTCTTCTTTTCTTATACTATCCTTTATGGCTTGGGCAACAACTTTTAGAACTTTATCCCCTATTAAATGACCATAGGTGTCATTTATTTTTTTAAGGTCATCACAGTCTATAAATAATAAAACAAATTTCTCCCCTCTTTTTGAAGCAGCCATAATTCTTTCTAAAGCATCCTCTAAATATCTGCGATTATAAAGACCTGTCAAAAAGTCTTGGGTAGCCATTTTAAAAAGCTTTTCTTCTTTTAGTTTTGCTTCAGTTATATTTTGTCCAATTAATAAATATAGGTTTTTAAAAACTTCAATTATTTGAAAATTGAACCAGTAATTTTTTATATTAAAATTTTTAATCTCCAGTTTTCCCTCAAAAAGCTCTATATTTTTTAATTCTTCTGAAATTTTTTCTATAAGATATTTAAGTTCTTCTGAATCAAAGTAAAGGTCTACGTTAGCATTTTTAAAAATTATGTTTTTTTCTCCATTAAAAAGTAAAATTAAATTTTCTGTTTTTTCTGCAACAGCCTTATAAATATTTTCTCTTACAGAAATATTTTCTAAAAATTCATTTATTACCGAAGCTAAGTTTTTATACTCTTTAGTGGGATAATCTAAGGAAAGCCTTGTTTTTTCTTTATTTTCAACCTCTTTAATTTCACTTAAAAGCTTTAATAAAGGTTTTAAAATATATTTATCTATCAAAAAAGACATAATTATAGCAAATATTAAAAATAAGGAGATCTGAGTGATACCTATAAAAGGGATGATAGATTTAATATAGGGTTTTTCTACAAAAAAGCTTACCTTAACCTTTAAATTTTTATCATTTAAAAAATGGTTCTTTTCTAAAATTATTTCATTAAAATCTGCTTTTATAAAGTTTATTTCTGGTGAGGGTTTATCAGATTTAAAAATCTGAAGATCTTTTACATCAAAAAAATTTGCTAAAGTATTTATATCTTCAGAGGTTAAAAATCTACCCATAAAAAGGTATCCCTTTGGAGGACCAGTGTAATTTGATTTTAGAACAGGATAAATCGAGATAATGAAAGGTTTATCCATAAATAAAACCAGTTTTTTATAATCATATAAATTTTTATTAGAAAGATTTTTTAAGTTTTCTTTAATAAGATTTAAAAGCTCTCTGTTAAGATAAATTTTACCGCTCTTTTTATTAAAAAGTCCCCCAGCTTTTATTTTTCCGTTTAAATATGTATAGAGAAGTAAATCTATTTTAAGATTTAAATAAGTTGATGGAGTAAGATTAGCTTTTATAAATTTTTTAAAATTTTTATTTTCCATAAATAGATAGGCATCATCCCAAGCTGCCCAGTCTTTAGTTAAATTGTGTAATTTAGTCATCTCTTTTTGAAAATAGTTTTCTATTTTATTTACTCTATTTTTAGAATTTTCTTTTTCTAAGGACAAAAAATTTGATTCTAAAAATTTAAAAATAAAGAGATAAGAAATTAATAAAAAAGAAAAGATAAAAGTAGAAAGCAAAAGGAAAAACTTTTTTAAACTCATAATACTAATTTTAGATTAAAAGCAAAAAATAGCAAATTTTAAAATCTTGACAAAGGGTGGGATTTAAGTAATTTTTTTTAAAAATTTAAATTAAAATTTTTCAAAAAATGAATAAAATTTCTATTAAATTTATTTTTTGTGCCTTAAAAGATGAACATCTTGAAAAATTAAAGGAACATCTTGAAAAAACTTATTTTTCAGAACTTGATATTGCTTATCTTCCCTTGGATATTTCTAAGGCTTATAATTTCAAAAGAAATCAATATTTAGCAGATATTATAATTGGAGAAGCAAGAAAATTAAAGAAGGACCCTAAGGAAAAATGGCTACTTGTTGTAGATGTTGATCTTTATGCTTCTGGTTTAAATTTTATTTTTGGTCAGGCAGATTTGAGATCAGGAATTGGAATAATTTCTCTAACAAGACTTAAACCTGAATTTTATGGGCAAAAACCTAATGAAAAATTATTTTTAGAAAGGGTTTTAAAAGAAGCTACTCATGAATTGGGACACCTTTTTTATCTTATTCATTGTGAAAATCCTAAATGTGTAATGGCTTTTTCTAATTCTATTTTAGATACTGATAGAAAAGAAAAAGCTCTATGTATAGGTTGTAAAAATATATTAAAAGTTTATACAAGATTAAGGTTTCAAAAATAAAAAAAGCTAAAAATTTGTAAGAAATTAGATAAATTATAAAAAAAATTGCTCAAAATTAAGCTTTATTTATTAAAAAAAGTAAAATTTTAACTTTATTATTCTTGACAAAAAATTGAGTTCTTATAAGATTTTATTAACTTGGTGAAAATAGTAAAGATTTATTAATCTTTGAAAGGGGGCGAGGATGAAATTAAATAATAAAATTTTTTATATTTTTGGGATAGTAGTATTTTTATTTATTTTTACAAGCTTCTATATTTTTTCTGAGAATCTTACTTTTGCAAAAAGTGAGAATAACTGTTTAAAATGTCATTCAGTGAAGAGACTTCCTAAGGTTCTTCCTAATGGGGAGAAGATGGACCTTTATATAGATAAAACAGGATTTTTAAATTCTGTTCATGGGAGTCTTAGTTGTACAGATTGTCATAGTGATATCAATCTAGCCACCCATCCAAGACCTATGAAGATATCAAGTAAATTAGAATATGCTAAAAAAGTTTCTCAAAGTTGTGCCAATTGCCATCCGGAAGATGGTTTATCACCAATTCATAAAAATATTCTTAAAGAGGGTAAAATATCTTGTATAGAGTGTCATGGTTCTCATTATATTAAACCTATGAAAGAATTAGCCAAAGATGCAGATAAATGTTTGGATTGTCATTCTGTAGAAGATTTATCTAAAGATCTTCCAAGTGGAGAAAAAATGTATCTTTATGTAAATAAAGAGAAATTTTTAAATTCTGTCCATGGTAAAATAGGTTGTCTTTTCTGTCATAAAGATGTAGATCCTTCTAATCATCCTCAACCTGTAGAAATATCATCTAAACAAGAATATGCTAAAAAGATTTTCAAAAATTGTTTAAACTGTCATCCCTTAAATACATTATCTCCTATCCATAAAGGATTTCTCAAAGAAGATAGAATGGTATGTTTTGGATGTCATGGGAATCATTATGTAAAATCAAAGGCTCAGTGGAAAAAAGAAACAGATAAGTGTTTAAGATGTCATTCGGTAAGAAGACTTCCTAAGGTTCTTCCAAATGGTGAACAAATGGATCTTTATGTAGATAAAGAGGCATTTAAGAAAACTGTTCACGGAGATGTAGGTTGTTGGGTATGTCATCAAGGAATAGATTTTTCAAATCATCCGCGTCCTATACGTATAGAAAGTAAAAAAGCCTATGCTAAAAAAATAACTGCTGGATGTTTTAGATGCCATCCAAAAGACGTTCTTTCTAAACACAAAGGACATGCTAAATTGATAGAAGAGGAAAAAATCCTTTGTATAGATTGTCACGGACATCATAAGAATCAACCCTTTAGAGAATGGAAAGAAAAGGCTAAATATCAAGAATATTGTATGAGCTGTCACAAATTAGATTTATTTAAGACCTTACCTAATAAAGAAAAAATTAGTTTAAAAGTAGATTTAACTCAACTTAAAGAATCGGTTCATAAAAACTTTGAATGTATAGTTTGCCATAAAGATTTTTCAAAAAAGGCACACCCAAGTTATAATTTTAAAACCAGAAAAGAATATTCAATAAATCTTTCAAGAAGCATTTGTCAAACCTGTCATACTGATGAAGAGCTAAAGAAAAATCCTGCTCACTATGCAATTGCTAAAACAGCTTCTTGTATAGATTGTCATGGCTATCATAATGTGAAATCTTTAAAAGTTCCAGCAGGAGTTCCAGAAAATAAATACTGTATGAATTGTCACTCTTTAAGTTTAGTTAAAAAAATGGAAAATGGAGAGATTTTATCAGTAAAAGTAGATGAAAAACAAATTTTGGCTTCAGCTCATAAAGATTTAAAATGTTCTCAGTGTCACATTGGTTTCTCTACTAAAACTCATCCTATAAGAAGCTTTAAATCTATTGCTGATTATAGAAGTAAAGCTCAAGAAATATGTGCTAATTGCCATAAAAATGAAACTTTAGAATATAATAATAGTATACATGCTAAGGCAATCTTAAAAGGAAATAGGGAAGCTCCAGATTGTTTAAAATGTCATGGATATCATAACGTAGCTAAAATTACTTCCAATTTGGCACTAAGATATGAAACTTGTATAAGATGTCATGATAAAGAAGATAAAAGTTTTAAGGAAAGTATTCATTATAAAGCTTATGAAGAAGGTAAAAAAGATGCTCCTGTCTGTTCAAGTTGTCACAATGCACATAAAGTATTGCCTACTAATATAGCTAAATTAAATGAAGCTTGTATTAAGTGTCATAAAGATGTGAAAAAATCTCATAATAAATGGTTATATAATCCTCCATTTAAATTAGAAAGTTTCGTTGATGTTCATTTTGCTGGAAGCACTTGTACAACTTGTCATATATCTGGTGAAAAGGCTATAGTATTAACTTTAATTACTTCTGAAAATAAACCTTTAACTTTAGAAGAAATATCTAAACTTACAAATTGGAGTGTAGAAGAAATAAAATCAAAACTTGATAGTAATAAAGATAATATAATACAAAAAGAAGAACTTTATCAATTTTTAAAGAATTTTAAAGATAAAGAAAAGGTTCAATTTAAAGGAAGATTAGATGTAGTCAACGGAAATGATGCTCACAAGATACTTACTAAGCAAGGTGCTGTAAAGGATTGCGCTTTTTGTCATAATCCAGAAGCTCAATTTGTAGGAAAATTAGAATTTAATAAAGAGGGAGAAAAACCAGAAAAATTTAATTTAGAGAAAAATGTAGTGAATTCAGTTTATGCTATACCTAATATTAAAGATTTCTATGTTTTGGGATTGACTAAAATAAATATTTTAGATATACTTTTTGTAATTGCTTTAATTGCTGGAGCTGGTGTAGCTGGTGGACATATTTTCTTAAGATTAATTACTACACCAATTAGAAGAAAAAGAAGAGGAGGATAAAATGAAAAAAATTTATTTGCATCCTCTTCCTGTTAGGATTTGGCATTGGATAAATGCTATTAGTTTTATAATACTTATTATTACAGGGCTTCAGATAAGATTAGGAGATAAAATGACTTTTATGTCCTTTCAAACTGCAGTAAAAATACATAGTTGGTTAGGATTCATCTTAATTGCCAATTATCTTATTTGGTTTGTTTATTATTTTGCAACTTTGAAATTTTTTAAAATTTATTTACCTCCCTTCTGGAAACCTATTGAATTTATCAAAAGAGCCCTTCGTCAAGCCAAATATTATGGATATGGAATAATGGTAGGGGATAAGAACCCTCATCATCCAACTCCTGAAAATAAATTTAACCCTTTACAACAAGTTGCTTACTTTTTTATTATGATAATATGTATTCCTTTACAGCTTCTTACAGGACTTGTACTCTGGGATCCTGTGAAATTTAAATTTTTAGCAAATATTTTAGGAGGAATTCAAATAGTATCCTTAATTCATGTAGGATTGTGGATATTTTTTAGTGCTTTTATTATAATTCATTTTTATTTAGCCACTTTAGGACATACATTTTGGGCTCATTTTATTGCTATGATTACAGGATATGAAGAAGAACCTGAAGAACATTAAAAATATAAAAAAATCTACTAAAGGAGGTGAAGGGGTATGAAAGTTAAAAAATTATTAATTGGTATTATTAGCGGATCTTTTATGTTGGGAGGAACTGTTTTATTAGCTCAGCAAGCTACACCCCCTACTGAAGTAGAAATAATAGTAGAAGGCGCAAAAATGGCAGGGGTTAAATTTTCTCATGAAAAGCATACTAAGGATTACAAAGTAGATTGTAAGGTATGTCATCATAAAGAAGAGGATCCAACAAAAGGGGCTCTAAAATGTTCAGTCTGTCATGGGTTAACAGGTGGAACAGAAAAAGCTCCCAATGCACCTAAAAATATGTTAGCTTATCATAAAAATTGTATAGATTGTCATCAAAAAGTTAATGCAGAGCAAGGAAAAGCTGCACCAACTAAGTGTAACGAATGTCATAAAAAATAAAATTCAGAGGGGGGGTTATAACCCCCCTGAATTTTAAAATTTAATATTCCTCTTCTGATTCTTCTACAATTTCTTCTTCGTATAAATATTCTTCTTCTAATTCTGATTTAGTTTCCTCAGTTAAAGGAAGCGTGTAAGGAACTCTTATAATTTCTCTTAATTGGTCAAGTTCTAAAGGAAGATCTTCGTCCTTTTGACAGATTTCACAGGCTTTAATGTGTTTATTTATTAATTCCATCATTTTTATAGGGGAAAGGGTGAAATTTCTTACCTCTTGATACCAATCTCTAATTAAGTTTTTTAATCTTTCGCATTGCATTTTTTATCCCTCAAAATTGGTTTAAAATTTTTAAATTTGTGATATTTTATAAAATTTCATAGAAATTGCAATAATTTTGGAAAGGGTTTTTGGAAAAATGTCTAAAATTAGAGTTTTAAGTGGGATGAGACCTACTGGGCCTTTACATCTTGGTCATCTTCATGGAGTTTTAAAAAATTGGTTAGAATTACAAGAAAAATATGATTGTTTTTATTTTATTGCTGATTGGCACGCATTAACAACTGAATATGAAAATCCTGAAAATATTTCTGAATTTTCTAAAGAATTATTTTTAGAGTGGTTATCGGTTGGTCTTTCTCCCCAAAAAAGCACTCTTTTTATTCAATCAGCAATTAAGGAGCATGCCGAACTTCATTTATTATTTAGTATGTTTGTTCCAGTTCCATGGCTTGAGAGAAATCCATCTTATAAAGAAATGCTTCAAAATATCCAAAATAAAGATTTAAATACTTATGGATTTTTAGGATATCCTGTTCTTCAAGCTGCAGATATTCTTATTTATAAAGCACAAAAAGTTCCTGTAGGTATTGATCAAGTTCCTCATTTAGAGTTAACAAGGGAGATTGCAAGAAGATTTAACTATCTTTATAAAGTGAATTATTTTCCTGAACCAGAACCTATACTTTCTGAAGTTTCAAAAATTCCAGGTATTGATGGAAGAAAAATGAGTAAAAGTTATAGAAATGCTATATTTTTAAATGATCCACCAGAAGTAGTTAGAGAGAAAGTAATGAACTATGTTACAGATACACAAAGAATTAAAAAAAGTGATCCAGGAGATCCTGAAAATCGTTGTGTTGCTTTTAACTTAATAAAACTTTACTATAGTGATGAAGAAATAAAAGAAATTATAAGAGATTGTAAAAATGCAGTTTTAGGATGTGTTGAGTGTAAAAAAAGATTGGCAGAAAGAATAATATTTGAGCTTGAAAAAATTTGGGATAAAAGGTTGGAAGTAGAAAAAGAAGATTGGAAAGAAATGTTATATAAAGGTATAGAGACAGCAAGAGAAATAGCTCATCAAACTGTAGAAGAAGTAAATATTATTATTTTCAGGAAAAAAATAATTTAAAGTTATTTTGCTTTACCAATTAATTTTAAAAATTCTTCTTCATTAATTATTTTAACACCAAGCTGTAAAGCTCTTTGATATTTAGATCCAGGATTATCTCCTGCTACAACATAGTCAACATTTTTAGAAACTGAATCTGTGGTTTTCCCTCCAAGCTCTCTTACTATTTCTTTTGCTTCGTCTCTGGTCATAGATTTTAAGGTTCCAGTAAAGACAAAGGTTAGCCCCTCAAGAATTTTAGGTTTTTCTTCTTTTTCTTCTTCAACAAAAGTAACCCCTGCATCAAGCATTCTTTGAATCATTTTGCGATTTTCTTCATTTTTGAAAAATTCAACTATTGATTTAGCTACTTCATAACCTACTCCAGGGATACTTAACAAATCAGACATAGAAGCATTCATCAATTTATCAAGGCTTTTAAATTTTTCAGCAAGCATTTGTGCCATAGCCTCTCCTACATGTCTTATTCCAAGAGCATAGATAAATCTTCCCAAAGTAGTTTTTTTACTTTTTTGTATAGCCTCATAAAGATTTTTAGCTTTTTTGTAAGCAAAACCTGGAAGTTTCATAAAATCTTCCCATTTTAAATAATAAAGATCTGCCACGTTTTGAACCAGACCTCTATCTACAAGATCTCTTGCTACTTTCTCTCCAAGCCCTTCTATATTCATAGCATTTCTACTTGCAAAATGAAGAATTTTTCTTACTGCTTGAGCATAGCAATTTTTGTTAGGGCATCTCCAAATAGCTTCTTCTGGTTTTTTAATGAGTTTTGTTCCACAAATGGGGCAGTGAGTAGGAAATATTATTTCCTTTTCTTGGCCAGTTCTTCTTTCTTTAATAGGCATTACTATTTCTGGTATAACTTCTCCTGCTCTTTGGACAAGTACCCAATCACCTATTCTAATATCTAAATTTTTAATAAAATCTTCATTATGAAGGGTTGCTCTTTCAACAATAACTCCACCTATTTGAACAGGTTTTAATACCGCAACAGGAGTAATAGCACCTGTTCTTCCTACCTGAAAAACTACATCTAAAAGTTGAGTAGTTACTTGGGTAGGTTGAAATTTATAAGCAAGAGCATATCTTGGTGAACGAGCCTTAGTTCCTAATTTTTCCCAGAGAGAAAGATCATTAACCTTTATTACCACTCCATCTATTTCATAAGGTAAAGTATCTCTTATTCTTTCTATATGATGATGATAGTTGATAGCTTCTTTTATATCTTTCACTAATTTTACATAAGGGTTAACTTTTAATCCCCATTTAGGAAGAGTTTGTAATATTTCCCATTGAGTTTTAAATTTATATCCTTCAACCTTTCCCACTCCGTAATAAAAAATATCAAGTTTTCTTTTTGCTGTAATTGAGGGATCAAGTTGTCTTAAAGATCCTGCTGCGGCATTACGAGGGTTGGCAAAAGGAAGTTCTCCTTTGCGAATTCTTTCTTCATTTATTCTTTTAAATTCATCTTTATTCATATATACTTCTCCTCTTACATCAATACGAGGAGGAATATCTGGTGCATCTTCAGTAAATTTTCTTAATCTTAGAGGAACAGTAGGGATAGTTTTGATATTATTGGTAACATCTTCTCCAACATATCCATCTCCTCTTGTTGCCCCTATTGATAAACTCCCATTTTCATAAACAAGTTCTACTGCAAGACCATCTATTTTGGGCTCAACAGTATACTCTATAGGAGTTTCTTCAGGTAGTCCCAAAAATCTTTTAATTCTTTTATCAAATTCAATAACTTCTTCCTCATTCATAGCATCATCTAAAGAAAGCATTGGCTCTGCATGAGGTACCTCTTTAAATCCCTCTGCAGGTTTAAAACCAATTCTTTGGGTTGGAGAATCAGGTGTAATTAATTCTGGATACATTTCTTCTAATCTTCTTAATTCTCGCATTAGAGCATCATATTCAGCATCAGAAATAACAGGAGAATCAAGAACATAATATCTGTAATTATGATATTCAATCTCTTCTCTTAATTTTTTAACCTTTTCAATTATTTCCTGAGGAATTTCTCTTTTTTCTTTTGCTTCTTCAGGCATATAACCCTCCTTTGCTTAAGTTATAAAAGTCCTTTTTTAAATTTTACTTCAAAAATGGGAACTTCAAATAAAATTTTCAAATTTAACGAAAATGTCTTGCTAATTTTTATAAAGCTTCTATAATATTTAAAATTTTTTCAAAGGAAGGTTTTTTTATGAGTAAGCTTTGGGATTTTCTCAGTTCAGCAAAACTTGCCATTATTTTATTTTTAATTTTAGCTTTTATTTCTATTTTCGGAACAATTATTCCACAAGGAGAACCTTCTCAATTTTATCTTATGAAATATGGCCCATCCTTAGGGAAAATTATTCTTTTTTTAAAACTTGATGATGCGTATCGTTCTTGGTGGTATGTAGGGACTTTATTTTTTTTCTTAGCAAATTTAATAGCCTGTTCTATTAAAAGATTTCCTATTAGTTGGAAACTCTATAAAAAAAATCCTTTAGAAATTAACTTAGAAAATTTACCCTATAAATACCAAATTACTTTAAAGAGTAGCCTTTTAGAGATTGAAAATTTTATCTATAACAAATTAAAATTTAAAAAAGCTGAAAAAGATTTTAATGGAAAGATTTTATTTTATAAAGATCTTAATAGATGGGCACATCTTTCTGTTTATTTGGTCCATTTCTCCATAATAATAGTAATAATAGGTGCTTTAATAGGAGCAATTTGGGGATATAGAGGAAATATGTGGATAATAGAAGGACAAACTTCTAATACAGTTTCACCATTTAAAAGCAAAGAACCTATATTTTTAGATTTTTCTATAAAACTTAATAAATTTACTATAGAATTTTATCCTGATGGAACTCCAAAAGAATATATTTCAAATGTTACCGTAATAGACGGGAACCATACAATAGATGCTCTTATAAAGGTTAATTCTCCCTTTAAATATAAGGGATTAACTTTTTACCAAGCAAATTATGATACTATTCCTGAATTTAAAATTAAAGTAAGATATAAAGGAGAAGACAGATTTTATACCCTAAGTTCTTTTTCCCCAGTTTCTATTGATGATAGATATACTATTGCTTTAAATGATTTTGGTTCTGCTCATGGATTAATTTATGCTAAAATTATCTTTTTTGATTCTGAAACTGGTCAACAAATTCCTGGTATTATAATACAAGGGTTTCCTCATTTTAACATTCCTGTAGATAAAGATAGATTGCAGATATTTTTAGAAAATGTAGAAAAAATTACTTATGTTTCAGGGCTTCAAGTAAAAAGAGACCCTGGTGTTCCTGTAGTTTATACAGGTTTTACTTTAATAATAATAGGGCTATTAGGAGTTTACTTTTTTGAACCTAAAACTTTTTGGATAATTTTAATTCCAGAGAAAGATAGAATTATTTTAAATATGGGAGCCTATGCAAAAAGAGAGAGAGACACTTTAAGATTGAAACTTGAAGAAATTGGGAAACAAATTAAAAGTTTTTTATAATTTAAGAAAGATCTTGACAAACACTTAAAAAAATTTATATTTGAGGATGTTTAGTTATATCTGGAGGTTAGAATGGCAAGACATAAAAAGAGAGAAAGAGAAAGAGAAATTGAAAGAAGAAGGAGAAGAAGAGCTAAACTTGCAAAACTTCGTGCAAAAGGGCTCTTTCCAAGACCAGAAGGTTATGATCCCAGAGTATATTCCTATGTAGCTTATGCTGTAGCAAAAGGTATAATGAGTTTAGAAGAAGCCTTAGCAAGATTAGAAAAAGCAAAAATCTCTTAAAATCAATTTTTCTTTCTCAAAAAAATCTTCTTTGATGTTTCCTATTTTAAAAGTAGAGAATTTAATTAAAAAATATAGAGAAAAAGTAGTATTAGATAAAATCTCCTTTGAATTATATCCATCAGATATTCTTGGCATAATAGGTCCTAATGGAGCAGGAAAAAGCACCTTACTTTACACTCTTTTAGGTATTGTTTCTCCAGATTCAGGAAAAATATATTACTTTGGAAAAGATTTTTCTAAAAATAGAAGCGAGATTCTTTATAAAGTGAGTTTTGCGTCCCAATATATAAGTTTACCTTATTCTCTTACAGTAGAAGAAAATTTAAAAATTTTTGCCCATTTATATGAGATTTCAGAAGTCAATAAAAAAATAGATGAGCTTCTTAAAATTTTTAAACTTTTTGATAAAAAGAAAATTCTTACCAGAGCACTCTCTTCAGGAGAGATGATGAGACTTAATTTAGTGAGAGCTTTTTTAAATGATCCGTCTATTTTGCTTTTAGATGAGCCAACAGCTGGTTTAGATCCGGAATATATAAAATATATAAGAGATTTGTTTAAAGAATTTTCTCAAAAAAGAAATCTTTCTATAATCCTTACTTCTCATCAATTAGGAGAGTTAGAAAAAATAATTACTAAGGCACTTTTGATAAAGGAAGGAAAAACCCTTGCTTATGGAAACATTACAGAACTTTTTCAAAAATTTAAAGTATCTTCATTAGAAGAACTTTATTTTAAAGTGTTTGTTTAGGTTTATGAATTTAAACATATTTAGACCTAAAAGAGTTTGGGGAATAGTTCTAAGACATTTATATTTATTAAAACATAGTATAAGCAGGTGGATTGACCTTTTATATTGGCCTACAGTTGATTTATTTTTATGGGGATTTATAACACTTTATTTACAGAGAGGTTTCTATCAAGGAAGCAAATGGATATTTCAATTTTTAGGAGCTCTCATTTTTTGGAATATTCTTATTCGTGCTCAACAAGGATTAGCAGTTGGTTTTTTAGAAGACATATGGGCAAGGAATCTCCTTCACATTTTTATATCTCCTTTGACAATCTTTGAATATCTCATGGGGCTTTTTATATACAGTTTATTTAAAGCTTTTGTAGCTTCTTTATTAATGGCTTTTCTTGCTTTTTTTGTATTTAATTTCAAAGTTTTGATGCAAGGAGTAGATGTTTTTCTTCTAACAGGGTGTTTAATAATTTTTGCTTGGAGTATAGGGCTTTTAACCATGGCTTTTATTCTCTTTTTTGGGCAAGAGGCAGAAATCTTGGCTTGGGCATTAGCACTTTTATTTCTACCTTTTTCAGCAGTATTTTATCCAATAGAAGTGTTACCAGAAAATTTTCAATCTATCGCAAAGATTGTTCCTACATCTTATATTTTTGAAACTTTTAGACAAATTCTTTTAAAGGGTTATACCCCCTATATTTTTATTGTAAAAGCCTATATTTTAGTTTTTATATATTTTCTTTTAAGTGCAGGAACATTTGTGATTGCCTTTAATTTTGCTAAAAAAACAGGAAAAATTACTAAAATAGGGGAGTAGAAGCCCTTGTTTTTTAAAATAGATTTGTTATTTTTTAAATTGCTATGAAACCTATACCTATAGAAAGGATTAGAAATTTTAGTATTATTGCTCATATTGATCACGGTAAATCTACGCTTGCAGACCGTCTACTTGAAATTACAGGAGCTGTTTCCGCAAGAGAAATGAGAGAGCAATATTTAGATCGTTTAGAGCTTGAAAGAGAAAGAGGAATCACTATAAAAGCTCAAGCAGTGAGACTTTATTATCAAAGAGAAAATGGAGAAGTTTATCAATTAAATCTCATTGATACACCAGGGCATGTAGATTTTACTTATGAAGTTTCAAGAGCACTTGCAGCTTGCGAAGGGGCTCTTCTTGTAGTTGATGCCTCACAAGGGGTAGAAGCCCAAACTCTTGCTAATGTATATTTAGCTTTAGAAAATAATTTAGAAATTATCCCTGTAATTAATAAAATAGATTTACCTCAAGCTGATATTGAAAAAACAAAAAGAGAGATTGAAGAAATTATAGGGCTTTCTACAGAAGATGCATTATTGGTAAGTGCAAAGTTTGGAATAGGTATAAAAGAGGTTTTAGAAGCAATTATTAATAAGATTCCATCTCCTAAAGGAAAAAGAGAAGCCCCTCTGAGAGCTTTAGTTTTTGATTCTTGGTATGACCCCTATTTAGGAGTAGTGGTTCTAGTAAGGGTTGTAGATGGTAAAATTTATCCAGGACAAAAAATAAAATTTCTTTCTACAGGTAAAGTTTACGAAATTACTAAGGTCGGAGTTTTTGCACCAGAAGCAGCAACTTTGGATTGTTTATTTGCAGGGGAAGTTGGCTTTATTGCTGCAGGAATAAAAGAGGTAAGGGAAGCAAAAATTGGGGATACTATTACAGAGGCTAATGCTTGTGTAGAACCCTTACCAGGATTCAAAGAGGTAAAACCTGTGGTTTTTGCAGGTATTTTCCCTGTTGATAATGATGATTTTGAAAATTTAAAAGAAGCTATAGAAAAACTGTGGCTAAATGATCCAGCCTTTTCTTATGAATTGGAAACTTCAGCAGCTTTAGGATTTGGATTTAGATGCGGATTTCAAGGGCTTCTTCATATGGAAATTGTTCAAGAAAGATTAGAAAGAGAATTTAAATTAAATCTAATTTCTACTGCACCTTCAGTTAAATATAAAATAAGACTTAAAAACAAAAAAGAAATAGAAATAGAAAATCCTGCCCATTGGCCTGATCCAGCTTTAATTGAAGAAGTTTTAGAACCTTATATAAGAGCAGAAATTTACACACCAAGAGAATATATAGGGTCTCTTATTAAGCTTTGTGAAGAGAAGAGAGGTATACAAAAAGAAATTAAATATTTGACCCCTGACAGAGTAGTTCTGGTATATGAGTTACCTTTTAGTGAGATTGTTCTTGATTTTTATGATAAACTAAAAAGTTATTCAAGAGGTTATGCTTCCTTAGATTATCAATTTATTGGTTATAGAGCAGGAGACTTAGTTAAAATGGATATATTAATAAATAAGCAACCTGTTGACACTTTATCTCTAATTGTTCATAGGGATAAAGCTTATTATAGAGGAAGAGAACTTACTTCTAAATTAAAAGAAGTAATTCCGAGACAACTTTTTGAAGTAGTTATTCAAGCAGCTATAGGAAATAAAGTAATAGCCCGTGAAAGGATACCACCTTTAAGAAAAGATGTGCTTGCAAAATGTTATGGTGGAGATGTAACAAGAAAGAAAAAACTTTTAGAAAAGCAAAAAGAAGGAAAGAAAAGACTTAAGGCTATAGGTCATGTAGAAATTCCTCAAGAAGCATTTTTAGCTGTTCTTAAAATATAATTCTAAGGAGGTTAGTCTAAATGCAAGATTCTAAAAATAAACTTTGGGATTGGACTAAGAGTTTATTAATTGCCTTAATTTTGGCTCTTTTTATAAGAGCTTTCATAGTTCAAGCCTATAAAATACCTTCTGGTTCCATGATCCCTACTCTTCTTATAGGAGATTATTTATTGGTTAATAAATTAGCCTATGGTATAAAAAATCCTATTAAAGATGATTTTATTTATTTTTGGAAATTTCCGAAAAGACAAGAAATTGTTGTATTTACCTATCCTCAAAATAAGAAGCTTGACTTTATTAAAAGAGTTATAGGTCTTCCAGGAGATACCGTTCAAATTGTCAATAAAAAAGTTTATGTAAATGGTAAATTATTAAATGAACCTTATGTTCAGTTCAGTGATCCAGAAATTTATCCTCAAGAAATAAGTCCCAGAGATAATTATGGACCTATAAAAGTGCCACCTGAACATATTTTTGTATTAGGAGATAATAGAGACCAAAGTTATGATAGTAGATTTTGGGGTTTTGTTCCTGTTAAATATCTTAAAGGAAAAGCTTTAATAATCTACTTTTCATGGGACTCTCAAGATTTTAAAATTAGATTTAACCGAATTGGCAAGTTGATTCAATAATTTTTTAATAAAAATATTAATTAAGTGTTTATTTTATTGACTAATTTAACATTTTTAAAAATAATTATTTAAATAATATCCTATTTAAAGGAGGTCAAAAATGATAGGAATAGATTTTGTTGGGTTTTTAATTTTATTAATTATTTCTGTGATAGTAACAGCAATTATTCATTTTGGCTTAAAGTATTATATTATACCTGGTTGGGGCTCTTTTTTATCTAAAGTTATAGTAAGCTGGATAGGAGCTTGGCTTGGAAGTCCTGTATTTGGATATTGGTTTGAAGGTTTAGCCTATAAGCAAATTTACATTATTCCTGCGATTTTAGGAGCTATAGCAGCTAATATTTTAGTTGTAGATATATGTAAAACTTTGAAAAGTTAAATTATTTAGCAATCATAGCCCTCATTAGATCTGCTGTATTTTCTGCATGATGTGGAATACCTAAAATTAATTCAACCAATTTGAGAGTATAAAAAAGATTTAATGGATCATTTATTTTTGAAAAGATTTCTTTTTTAATTTTGTTACCAAATTCTTCTGCTAAATATTGTGAGTATCTTATATTTCTTACAATTTCTTTAGCTTCATTTCTACTATTTTCGTTTCTGTACAAAAGGAAATCTGCAGAATAGATAATTAGATCTTCTAAAAATTTCAAAGATTCAATACTTTTTAATAAAAGTTCTTCTATCATTTTAAAAATTGTTTCTGGAATTTCTAAATGCTTAAAAGATAGCCAATTAAGAATTTCTTCTGCTACATCAGCAATAGCATCTTGTTCTTTTAAATATAAGAATAGTTCAAATCTCTCTACTGGAAGAATAATTCCCTTGGGAAGATGTCCTCTTATGTTTCTTTTCATTTGATCTGCTTCTTTTTCTATTTCAAAAATATGTTTAGCAATTTCTTCAAGTTTTACAAAATCTTTTTTATTATAAGCTTCTAAAGCAAGGGAAAGTCTTTCAGCACATTCAAGAACAAGATGGGCGTGATTTTTTAATAAATCAAAAACAGGAAACTCTTTTAAGACTACTTCTTTTATTTCTCTTATTTTTTCAATTTCAATTTTAGGACTTTTCCCTTCTACTGTAAAAATTACTCCTTCAGCAATATTAGTAGCAAGATCTCCAACTCTTTCTAAATTTTGAACTACTATTATATAATCAATTCCAATATCAAGAAGTTCAGGATTTCCTTTCATGCAATCCTTTATCTGTTCAATGTTATCCCTTTGAAACCTATCTACTATATCATCATATTCAATTACAGAATAAGCTTTTTTAACATCTTCAGTTATAAAAGCATTTATAGCAGACTCTAACATATAAAGAGCCTCATTAGCCATTTCTATAATAGTTACTTGACACTGAGGGATAGTTTTTTTTCTTGTATTATATATATCAAGCACTCTATAGGCAATGTTTACAGATTGATCTGCTATTCTTTCTAAATTTTTTGCTATATCTATAGCAGTAATTATAAATCTTAAATCTTTTGCTACTGGTTGTTGTAAAGCAATAACTTCTAATGCAGTTTGAGACACCATATTTTCGTAATAATCTACTTGATCATCAAATTCTACAACCTTTTTAGCTAATTCAGGATTTAATTTATCTATAGCTAAAATAGCACCATTTACCATTTCATCTACAATTTTTGCCATATCTGATAAAAGATTTTTTAGAATTTGTAATTCCTTTTCTAAAGCAATTCTTGTCATATAAAAAACCTCCTATAAATTTTAATCTTAAACGGTTTTAATATTATAAGCTTTAAAATTTAATTTTCTAAGTTTTAAAGTAAATAAATAACCAATTTCTGGTTCAGATGCAGTTAAAAATATGTGTTTATCTCTATAAGATTTGAAAAATCTTTTTAGTTTTTTTGTAGATTCATTTAATAAATTCTCTCTATTTTTTAAATCTATTAGAACCCAATTTGAATTCAAATTTTTTATATAATCCTCAAATTCTTCTTTTGTGAGTTCTAAAGTTTTATTATCTATTTTTTCAAGTAATTCAATTCTTTTACATCTGCTACAAATTTTATCTTGAGAACTTGTGATTTCTCCACATTTAATACATAAGCTTAAAACCTCTTCTTTATAATTTGATTTTATGAGAGGAATTAATTTTTTAGTAAAAACTGAAAGTAACTGATATTTTATTTGTCTGTTTTCATCTTCTAATTTTGTTAAGAGCTCTTTGATTTTTTTTGAAGGTGTTACATTTGCATGAGGACACTTAAAATTTTCAAAAGGTATTTCGTTTAAAATAGCATAATAAAGAATTTCTTTTTCAGGAGTAGTATATAAAGGTTTAATTTTTTTTACTTGATTTGGAAAAAGAGGAGGTAAAGAGGGTTGTAATTTTGCAATTCCTAAAAAATCTCCTTGAAAAAATAGATTTAACATAACAGAAATTGTGTCATCTAAATGATGTCCTGTTGCTATTACATTTAATTCTAACTCTTTTGCAATTTTTGAGAAAAGATACCTTTTTATAGCTCCACAAGCAGAACAAACTTTATCTTTAAAATAGGTAAAAATAAAATCATCAATTCTGTATCCTTCTTTTTCTGGTAAATTATATATAAAAAGAGGTACCTCTAAGTTTTTGCAAAAATTTTTAACCAAATCTTCTAATTTATCAGAATAGTATCTTATCCCTAAATTAATAAATATAGCTTGTAAATTTATATCTGGATAAAGTTTTTTTAATACAAAAAGTAAGGTAGAACTATCTTTTCCACCTGATAGAAAAACTCCTACTTTGTCTTGTGGTTTTATCATTTTGTATTTTTCTATAGTTTTCTTAATTCTGTTTTCAAAGAAATTGTTATAACAGTTTTTGCAAACCTTTATCTTTTGGGAAGGGATTTCTATTAAAGCCTTTTCTTTTTTACAAATTTTACACAAAAAAGGATAATCCTTAATTATTAATTTGAGCTCTTCTTTGCAATTATAATGTTTCATGGTTTTTATTTTAACCTAAATATTTTATTGTGAAAAGAAGAATTTTATTATATCTTACTTGTTTTTATTGTAATTTAAGAGTAAAATAAAACCAATTTACAATGGATAAAAAATTTTTAAAAAAGTTAATTTTCTGTATAAGTTTTGTTATTATTATTTATGGATGTGCAACCAAGCCAGGTCCTAATTTAGCCTCTAAAGCTGCTTTAATTCATCCTAAGCAAACTACAAAAGCAGAAGTTTTGCAATTTTTGGGTCCTCCAGTACAAATATTTACTTTTCCTGATGGAAAAGAAGAATGGTATTATTATTACAGAGTTAGAAATTTTTGGGAAAAAGTTCCCGTAGTTAAAGAATATAAAGGTGAAGATTATACAGAAGTTTTAAAAATAACTATAAAAGGAGAAGAGGTAATAGATTGTACTTATTACACCATTACTTCTCCTAAAAAGAAAAAATAAGGGATAATATGAAGCTTTCAGAAACCGAAAAAGATTTATATAGAATTGCAAGAGAAAAAATGGTAGAAACTCAGATTAAAGCTCGTGGTATAAAAGATGAGCGGGTTTTGGAGGCTATGCTTAAAGTACCTCGGCATTTATTTGTAGATGAAGCATTGAGAGATCAAGCTTATGGAGATTTTCCGCTTCCTATAGGTGAAGGACAAACTATTTCACAACCTTACATAGTAGCTGTTATGACAGAAGCTTTAGAATTGAAGGGAAATGAAAGGGTTTTAGAAGTCGGTACAGGATCAGGATATCAAACTGCTATTTTAGCTGAATTGGCATTTTGGGTTTATACCATAGAAAAGTATTCTACTTTACTTGAAAAAGCAAAAAAGATACTTTTAAATCTTGGTTATAAAAATATTTCTTTTAAATTAGGAGATGGAAGCTTAGGATGGAAGGAAGTAGCACCTTTTGATGCAATAATTGTTACCGCAGCTGCTCCTCAAATTCCCCCACCTCTTATAGAACAACTGATAGAAGGGGGGAGAATAGTAATTCCTGTAGGGGATGTTTATTCTCAAGTATTAATAAAAGGAATAAAAAAGGGAGGGAAACTATATACAGAAACTTTAGAACCTGTTAGATTCGTAAAATTAGTAGGCGCTTATGGATTTAAAGAATAAAAGAATAGGGATTATAGGATCTGGGATAGTAAATAAAGAAATTTATGAATTAGCTTATAAAGTAGGAAAATTACTTGCAGAAAAAGGAGCAATTATTTATACAGGAGGACTGGGAGGAGTCATGGAGGCTGCTTCAAAGGGTGCCTTTGAAGCAGGAGGAATAACAGTTGGAATTTTACCTGGTCATAAAGCTGAAGACGCTAATCCCTATGTAAAAATTCTCGTTTTAACTGATATGGGACATGCAAGAAATGTAATTTTGATAAGATCTGTAGAAATGGTAGTTGCAATCGCAGGAGGATATGGCACCTTATCTGAAATTGCCTTAGCTTTAAAGATGTGGAAACCTGTTATAGGACTTAAGACCTGGGAAAATATTCCGGGTGTTCATTATGTTAATTCTGCTGAAGAAGTTTTATCTAAAATTTTAGAATTTTTAAGTTGAGAAACAAAAGAGAATAATTTTCTCAATTCTTTTTTTGAAAGAGGTCTTATTTCTCCTGGTTTTAAATTTCCTAAAGAGAGAGGTCCAAATTTAACCCTCACTAATCTATATACTTTTCCTCCTAAATAATTTATTATTTTTCTTACCTCTCTTTTTATTCCCTCTTTAACTGTTATTTGGTAAATCCATTTATCTTCATTTGCTCTTAAAAGATCAAAACTTAGGGGTTTTATTAATTTGTTTTCTATTATAACTCCAGATTTGATCAATCTTTCAATTTTTTCTTCCTCAAGTTTAGGAGATACCCAAACTTTATAAACTCTTTTTACTTCATAGCGAGGGTGTAAAAGAAGATTAGCAAGTTCACCATCATTTGTAAGCAAAATCAATCCTTCACTATGTTTATCAAGTCTTCCTACAGGAAATACTCTAAAGGGTAATTTATCTAAAAAAGGTTTAATGGTTTCTTTATGGTGGGGATCATATAAAGAAGTAAGAATTCCTTTAGGTTTATAAAAAAGATAATAAACTTTTGGAGGAGGTGTAATAAGTTTGCCCTCTACAAATACTTTATCCTTTTTTGGATCAACTTTATAACTTAAATCTTTTACAATTTTACCATTTATAGAGACTTTTCCTGATAATATAAGATTTTCAGCTTTTCTGCGAGAAGCAATTCCACAAAAAGACAAAAATTTATTTAATCTCATAAAATTATTTCTTCTTTTCTTCTTCAGGTTCTATATGAATAGTTACTGAAAGTTCAGGGAATTTTTCTATAATCTTCTTTTCAAGTTCATCACATAAATTGTGAGCTTCTCTTACAGGCATGTCTCCTGAAACTGTAAGATGAAATTCTACAAATCCTTTCCTTCCAGCTCTTCTTGTTTTAAAATCGTGGATATCATGTATAATATAAGTTCCGTAAGAGGAATTTTTTATGGTATTTTCTATAATCCTTTGAATGGAATCTATTTTTTCTTTGGGTAAACTTATATCAAGTAAAGCAGTGATTGAATTTTTAATGATTCTATATCCCAAATAAAGGATATTAATACCTATTATCAATCCAATTATAGAATCTAATACCAAAAGTTTAGAAAAATGAGCGATATAAACTCCTATTATTACTCCTGCTGTAGTTAAAACATCTGTAAAAAGATGGGAAGCATGAGAGATTAAAATAGGAGAATTTTCAATTTTACCCTGTCTATGTATGTAATAGGAAAGAAATGAATTTAAAACTATAGTAATCAAAATTAAAAAAACACCTATGTTTAAATTTATAAAGGGTCTAGGATTTAAAATTTGTTGATAAACTTTCCATAATATAGAAATTGAAGCAAATAAAATAAAAAAGGCTTCAATTATAGATATAAAATACTCTAATTTTGTGTAACCATAGGGATATTTTTCATCTGGTGGTTTTAAAGCAATCTTACTTCCCAAAAATGCTATGAAGGCAGAAATAATATTAATTATTGATTCCATAGCATCAGAATAGATAGCTACGGATTTGGTTATAAAAAAAGCAGTTAGTTTAAATACAAAAATTAAGATGCTTATAAAGAAACTTAAAAGAGTTAACCTTATAGCTTTTGATTTAAAAGTAGAAATATTACTGTTCATTTAAACTACCCTTTTAGATTTGCAAAATATTCAGTTTTTTTCCACTGTTGCCTGGATGTTTTTAATAAAACTTAAGAAATTTTTTCTTGTATAGAGATCAATCCTGATTGTTGTTTCTCCAGCACAATTAGGTTCTAAAGGAGCAAGTAGTTCTTTTAGGGTTATATTAAACATTAAGTTTATATGGCGGAGGAGGCGGGATTCGAACCCGCGGTACGGGTTTTAGCCCGTACATGCGATTTCCAGTCGCACCCCTTCGTCCACTCGGGCACTCCTCCAATTTAGTACTTTTTACTAATTTTAAGACCTGATTTTAATTTTGCAATACTAAGAAGTTATCTATTTTAAATAGCTCTTGAGCAAATTTAAAATTTTTTCTGTAGCTCCAGTTTTTTGCTTTAAAATCTGATAAGCTTTTTCGCCTAATTCAATTCTTTTATCAGGATTTTTGAGCAAATCTTCCAATAAATCTTTTAATTCTTCTTTTTCTGTCTGTAAACAAGCACCTCTTTCTAAAAACTCTTCTATAAAAGGGAAATTTTCCATAGAGGGTCCAAAAATTACAGGTTTTTTCCAATAAATAGCTTCTAAAGGATTTTGCCCTCCATGAGGAATAAAACTTCCCCCAATAATAGCAATATCAGCTATTCTATAAAGGGACCCTAAAATTCCCATCCGATCTACTAAAATAATAATTTTAAAATAGCTTCTCATATCTAAAGGTAATTCGCTTAATTTGTAAAAACCTATTTCATTTTTTTCATCAATCATAGAATTTATAATCCTTTCTACTTCTTTATATCTTTCTGGATGTCTTGGAACAATGAAAAGAGAAGAAGGAATAGGAATTTTTAAAAATGTTTCAGTAATTAATTTTTCTTCTGGAAAGTGGGTACTTCCAGCTACAATAATAGGACGAGGAACTAAATTTTCCCATAAAAAGGAAATGTAAGGTATTTCTATATCAAATTTAGTATTTCCAGTAACTACAATTTTGTCTTCAGGAGCTCCTAAATCTTTAAACCTATTTTTATATTTTTCATCTTGAACAGCTATTAAAGAAAAACTGCTTAAAATTGGCTTCAAGAAAAACTTTATTTTTTTATATCTTCTGAAGGATTTATCACTAATTCTTGCATTTATTAAAAATACAGGTATTTTTTTTGAAGAGATTAAAATCAAATTAGGCCAAATTTCAGTTTCTGCAATAAGTAAAGCAGATGGATTAAAAGTTCTTAAAGTCCTTTTTATAGCAAAAGGGCAATCTAAGGGAAGATAAATGATTTTAACTGGAAGATCTTTAAATCTTTGAGAAGCAACTTGATTTCCAGTATCAGTAATAGTACTAAGAAGGATATCATATTCCTTAGCCAAACTTTTTATTAAACTTGAGATAGCAATCACTTCTCCTACAGAAACAGCATGTATCCAAACAACTTTCCTTTGCGAAATAAAATCTGTTTTGGTAAAAAGAGCTAATTTATCTTTAAGCCATTTTTTTCTTAATTGAGAAGGTCTTTTAAAAAATTCCTTAGGTAAAAAAAATCCATTAACTAAGTAATATAAAAAGGTGTAAAGTTGAAAAATCATTTTAAAATTCCTATTAGTGCAATTTGAAAGCTTCTTTTCTCTCTATGATATCTTTGAGACCAATATTTATCTTTTAAACAATAGGTACAATCTTTTGAAATCCAAATATTACTTTTAGGAATCAAACATTCTAAAGCTTGATAATAATTTAAATTTTCCAAATCAAGGAAAATTTTTTTGTTTTTAAAGAAAATGAACCTTTCTGGATTTTCAAAATTTTTTCTTATCATTTCAATTACCTCATCCCCTACTTCATAACAACAAACTTTAATATGAGGTCCCATAGCAATTAAAATATTCTCAGATTTAATACCTAAGTCTATAATTTTTTGTAAAAATTTAAATAAAATTTTATTTACAGATCCTCTCCATCCTGCATGCACAGAAGCTACAAAATCAGCGTTTTTGCTGGTTATTAAAATAGGGACACAATCTGCAGTTCTTATACCCAAAAAAATATTTTTATCAAATGTATATACAGCATCTCCTTCAATTTCAAAAAGGGATAAAGAAGTGTTAGAAAATAAATTTTCTTCTAATTTGATTATCTGAGTGCTATGGATTTGTTTAGGAAAAAAAATTTTAAATGAATTTAAGGCATTTAAAGAATTAAAATTAAAAGGGTAGGGCAATTTTTGGGAAAAAACACCAAAAACAGAAATATCTTTAAAAATTGGTGGAAATATAAATTCAGTGTTAAATAAATTTTTGAAAACACATAATAAATTTTTCATAATCTTAGCTTATAGATTTTAAAAATTCAGTTAAAATGTCTTTAAGTTTTGCTAAGGCTTTACCTCTATGACTTAGTTTATTTTTTTCTTCAATTGGGAGTTCAGCTGCGGTTTTTTTGTAATTGTATTCAGGAACTAAAAATATGGGATCATACCCAAATCCGTAAGAACCCCTCGGTTCAAATCCTATAAGTCCTTCCCAAATGCCTTCACTTTTTATATATTTTCCACTTGGATGATAAACTACTATAACACAAACAAATCGAGCTTTTCTTTTTTCAAGAGGTACATTTTTGAGAAGTTCTAAAAGTTTTTTATTATTTTCTTCATCAGAAGCATTTTCTCCTGCAAATCGAGAGGAATAAATTCCTGGTGCTCCATTTAGGATATCTACCTCTAATCCAGAATCATCTGCTAAGGATAAAAGTCCAGTTTTTTCTGCATAATATTTGGCTTTGAGATAGGCATTTTCAAAAAAGGTATTTCCAGTTTCTTGAGGGGGAGTTATATTAGGAAAATCTTTTAGAGTTTTTATTTCAAAATCAAAGTCTTTTAAAGCTTCACTTATTTCTTTAGCTTTTCCCATATTAGAAGTTGCTATAAGTAATATTTGTTTTTTCACTCTTTTAGTACCTCTTTTTGTTTTTTAATTAATTCAAAAATACCCTTAAAAGCAAGATCTTTCATAATTGTAATTTCTTCCCAAGAAAAGGGTGCTTTTTCAGCTGTTGCTTGTATTTCAATAATTTTACCTGACTGGGTCATAAAAAAATTAGCATCTACCTCTGCAATTAGGTCCTCTTCAAAATTAAGATCGAGATAATACTGGTCACCTATCTTACCTACACTTACCCCTGCTAAATAATCTAAAATTGGATCCTCTTTAATAATTTCTCTTTCTAAAAGTCTTTTTATAGCAAGTTTTAAAGCTACAAAAGCTCCTGTCACAGAAGCACTTCTTGTTCCTCCATCTGCATTTAAAACCTCGCAATCTACCCATAAGGTTCTTTCTCCCAATTTAGTTAAATCTACTACACCTCTTAAAACACGTCCTATAATTCTTTGAATCTCCATAGATCTTCCTTTTCTTCCCATTGTTTCTCGAGGTGTCCTTTCTACAGTTGCACCAGGAATAAAGGCATATTCAGCAGTAATCCAACCTGTTCCAGTTCCTTTTAAAAAGGGTGGTACCTTTTCATCTAAAGTTACAGTACATAAAACTTTAGTATTTCCAAACTCAACAAGTACTGAACTTAAAGGATTTTTTAAAAAATCAATTATAAAATTTACAGGTCTTAATTCATCAAGTTTTCTTCCATCAATTCTCATTTAACCTCCTCATTTAATTGTTTTTAGTATAACAAAGCTTTAAAGCAACCTTATCAAGAAGAAGCTTTACTTCGAAAGAAGAAGTCACTCTTTTTTCTAAAATTTCTTCCCAAATTCTTTCCCCCTCCATACAAAAATAGAAAGTTACTAAATCTTTTACTTCATTTATTAATTTTTTAAAAGAAATATAAAGTTTTTTTCTTAAATCTATGAAATAACGTTTTTTATTATCTAAACCCTCTATAAATTCTTGTGAATAAATTTTGGTTTTGGGAAACCTTTTTTCTGCTATAATTTTTAATTCTTTAGGATATCTTAAAGTTCCAAGGCTTATCCAAGCTATTTTTTCAGGAGGGATAGTGTTTAAAATTTTTTCTAAAACTTTAGGATATTCTTTTTCTGCATCTTCGTAAAAAATAATAGGATCAAAATGAAAAGCTACTGTAAATCCAAAATTAATAGCTTTTTTAGCACTTTCAAGTCTTTTTTCTAAGGGTGCTGTTCCTTTTTCTTCCTCTTTTATAATTTTTTCTGTATTTACAGACCAAGCAAAAATAATCCTTGGATCTGGTTTAAATTTAGAAAAATAATTTTCTGAAATAGCTACCTTAGTTTTTAGTTCAAGCACAGCCAAAGGATCTTTTTCTTCCCAAAAGTTTATCAAAATTTCAGAGACATTACTAATAGATTCTAAAGCCATACTGTCAGCAAATTCCCCTGTTCCAATTCTTAAAACTTTTTTTTGTTTTTTATGTTCATCTAAAATTTTTTCCAATTCTGACAGTCCATTTTCTATTAAATTTGCCCAAATTTTGAGCCCAGGTCTATTTAGATAAGTCTGTAATATACAATAACTACAATCTAAGGGACAACCCTCTCCAAAATGAAAAATCTTGTATCCACAACAAAAATAGATTTTTGTTCCAGGGCAAACTTTGAAGAAATTGCCTTTATAATTAATAAGAAAAAGTCTTTTTTTACCTAAGGAGATAAGTTCATAAAAGGGTTTTTCTTCCCATCTAAAATTTTCGTAGGAGGTTATTATTTTTGCAGAATAATCTTTAAGAATTTTTTTAGTTAATTGAAAAGAAAGGGCTGATTCCTCAATAAAAATTTCCATTAATTGAGTAAATTCTATAGATAATTTTGAATTAAAATTTCTGCAATTTGAACTGCATTAGTTGCAGCACCCTTTCTAAGGTTATCAGCAACCACCCAAAGATTAAGTCCATTTTCTATAGAAAAATCCTCTCTTATTCTTCCTACAAAAACTTCATCTCTTCCAGCGACTTCAATTTGAAGAGGATAAAGTTTTTCGTTAGGGTTATCAAGCACTATTACTCCTGGAGCTTTTTCAAGGAGTTCTTTTGCTTTTTCTACAGTAATTTTTCTTTCCGTTTCTATATTTATAGATTCAGCATGTCCATAAAAAACTGGAACTCTTACAGTTGTTGCAGTTACTTTTATATTAGGATCTTCCATAATTTTTTTAGTTTCTTCAATCATTTTTATTTCTTCTTTAGTATATCCATTAGGAAGAAATACATCTATATGGGGAACACAATTAAAAGCTATAATTTGAGGAATATATTTAGGAGGTGGCATAGGAGTTCCTTCACACCAAGCTTTCACTTGGGCTTCTAATTCATTTATAGCTTTTTGCCCTGCTCCTGAAACTGACTGATAAGTACTAACTATAATTCTCTTAATTTTTCCATAATCATGTAAAGGCTTTAAAGCAACTACCATTTGAATAGTGGAACAATTTGGATTGGCGATAATTCCTTTATTTTTATATCCTGCTACTGCATGGGGATTTACTTCTGGAACAACTAAAGGAACTTCTGGATCCATTCTCCAAGCACTTGAATTGTCAATAACTACAACACCATCCTTTGCAAAAAGCGGTGCATAATCTAAACTTCTCTGAGCACCTGCAGAAAATAAAGCTATATCTAAACCTTTAAAACTTTTAGTTTCTTCTAATGCTTCTACTTCAATTTCTTCTCCTTTAAAAGGGAGTTTTAATCCTTTCGATTTAGGAGAAGCAAAAAGTTTTAAATTTTTAACAGGAAAGTTTCTTTCTTCTAAAACAGTAAGCATCATTCTACCAACTGCCCCTGTTGCTCCTACTATAGCTACATTATATTCTTTCACTTTTAGCCCCCTATAATTAAATTACTAAATTCTAAAAACTATCATATAACTCAAAGATTTCAAGATTTTTTAGATTAAGTATCAAATAACATAAAACCTCTCACAATCAATATAAAAAATCTTATTTATTTTTCATAGTCTTTACAAAATTAATAATCATGTTATTTTAATATTCAAACTTTAAAGTTATAGAATCAAAATAAGTAGCACTAAAGGAGGATAGTTAAATGGAAAAGTTAGCACGTTTTGGGATTTCTATCCCTGAAGAATTATTAAAAGCTTTTGATGAATATATAGAAAGAAAACACTATGCTAATCGTTCAGAGGCAATTAGAGATTTGATAAGACAGAAATTAGTAGAAGAGGAATGGAGAGAATCAAAAGAAGAAGTTGTAGGTGTAATAACATATTTATATGATCATCATAAAAGAGAACTTACTGATAAATTAATTGAAATACAGCATGATTACTATGATAAAATTATTACTACCCAACACATTCATGTAGATCATGATAGATGCTTAGAGGCAATCTTAGTAAGAGGAAAGGCAAATGAGATAAAGGATCTTGCAGATAAAATTCAGGCACAAAAGGGAGTTCTTCATCTTAATTTAGCCCTAACTACTCTTGGGAAAAGTTTACCCTCTTAAAAAACTTAATTTATTAGTTCAAAATTGATGTAAAATCTTTTTAAATCAACCTCTTTAACTTTAACCTTGACTTTTTGTCCTAATTGAAAGGTTTTGCCTGTATTTTTTCCTACAAGAGTTATTCCCTTTTCATCAAGAACATAATAATCATCTTTTATATCAATTAATCTTACTACTCCGCTTACTAAATATTCTTCTAAATCTACAAAAAAGCCAAAAGCGGTAATTCCTGTAATAATTCCGTGAAAGACTTCCCCTATTTTGTCTTTCATAAAGAAGGCTTGAAATCTTTTTAATATATCTCTTTCAGCTTCTTCAGCTATTCTTTCTCTTTCAGATAAAAATTTACCCATTACTTCCAATTCTTCCTCTTTATAAGGAGGCTTTTTATTCCTTAGAGCCCTTTTAAGGGTTCTATGAACTACAAGATCGGGATATCTTCTTATAGGGGAAGTAAAATGACAATAACAAGTAGAAGCAAGACCAAAGTGTCCTACATTTTCCGGAGAATACCTTGCCTGTTTAAGGGATCTTAAAAGAAGGAAATTAAACAAATAAGCGTAAGGTTTTCCGCTAAATTTGGTAATAAGTTCCTGGAAAAAATGAGGAGTTAGCTCTTCTGGATGATTAATATCTATTCCATAGGCTAAAAATATCTCTGAAAGTTGTTTAAATTTATTTGGATCCGGCTTTTCATGAATTCTATAAAGAAAAGGATATCCTCTTTTAGTTAAATATTCCGCCACAGCTTCATTAGCAGCTATCATAAAATCTTCTATAAGCATATGGGCTAAATTTCTTTCTCTTTTTACGATATTTTCTATTTCTCCTTTCATATTTATAATTACCTCTGGTTCTGGAAGATCAAAATCAAGACTTCCTCTTTTAAGTCTTTTTTCTCTTAAAATAAGGGCAAGTTCAGCTGCAACTTCTAACATGGGATATAAGGTTTCATATTTTTGAATAACTTTCTTATTTTTATCAACTATCATTTCTTTTACTTCTGTATAAGTTAAACGGGCATGGGATTTTATAACAGCTTCATAAAAGTTTTGTTTAATAATCTCTCCATCCTTGGTGAAATCTATTTCTACTACCATAGCAAGACGTTCAACCTTGGGATTTAAACTACAAAGGTGATTAGAAAGCTTTTCTGGAAACATAGGGACAACCATATTGGGAAAATAAACACTTGTTCCTCTTGAATAGGCTTCTCTATCTAAAAAAGTATTTTTTAAAACATAATGAGCTACATCAGCTATAGCTACCCATAGTTTATAACCATTTTTAGTTCTTTTTACACATACTGCATCATCAAAATCTCTGGCATTTTCTCCATCAATGGTAACTAAAGGAATTTCTGTAAGGTCTACCCTTCCTTTTTTATTCTCAGGAGTAACTTCATCTGGTATTCTTATGAGTTCTTTTTGAACTTTTGAACTCCATTGATGGGGAAGGTCATGAGCATAAATTACAGCCCAAGCATGGGTTTCTAATTTTTCAGGATCCCCGAGATCTCTAATTATTTCTCCAACAGGAAGTCCGAACTCTGAAGTATTTTGAATAATTTTTGTAACCACTAAGTGATTTTTTTTAGCTTCATGAAGACGTTTTTTAGGAATAAAAATTTCAAAAGGAAACCTTGGATCCTCTGGTTCAACAAAAAAATATTTACCTCTTTTAACTAAGTATCCAACAATGTTTTTTCTTTTCCTTTCTACAACCTTGACAATACTCCCTTCAGGTCCTTTAGAAGTGATTTTCTCGATCCTTGCAAGGACTATATCACCGTTCAAAGCGTTTTTAATTTTTCTTGGAGGAATAAAAATAGTTTTTCCATCTTCAGTTTCTACAAATCCAAAACCATCAGGATGCACTCTTAGTTTTCCTTGATAAATAGGAAATTTCTCTGGAAGACCATATTTTCTTCTTTTTAATTGAATTATTTTTCCGCTTTCAAGTAATTTTTTAACAGCTCTTCTTATCTCTTTTCTTTTCTCAGGAGGAACATGTAAATGATGATAAATATCTCTTAGAAAAAGAAAGTCTTTTTGTTTTTTTAAGAGAGAAAGAATTTCTTCTTCTAAATTATAGAGGGACTTTTTTTTCTTTTTTGAGGGCATGAAAAATTATAAACCAATTAAACTATTTAAGATTTAAGTATTGAATAGCCTTTTCCAAATCTTCATCAGGAACAGTTGTATGGAGTCCAGATTTAGGACCCTTTCTTATTAAAACTCTAAGCTCTTCTGCAGAAGTAATGTTTTTTTCTTTTACCATATTTTCAAGACTTTTAGAACCTTTGTGACATTTTAAACATTTAAAATCCCTTGGTTTTTCTTCTACTGGATTTGAAGAGGCATTTTTACTATAACCATTAAAAATTACTAAACCACCTATAAGAAATATCACAAAAATTATACCCATACTAAACCTTTCTAATTTGTTTTTCATTGTTTAATTAAACTTACTTGTTAAAAAATTTTTGTCAAGATAAAACATTTAGGATATCTTTAAGATTTTTTATAAAAGCTTCATTTTCCTCTGGTAAGCCTATAGAAATCCTTAAAGCTTTAGGAAATCCATAAGCCTTTAAAGGTCTTAATAAAAAGCCTCTCTTTAGAAGTTGCTCATATAAAAATTCTACTTTTTCTCCAAAATCAACCATAATAAAATTAGCCTGAGAGGGATAAACTTTAAATCCAAGATTTTTTAATTCATCTGTTAAATATTTTCTTCCTTCTTTTACTAAATTAATGCTTTTTTCTATATATTCTTTATCTTCAAGAACTGCTAAACCAGCTTTATAAGCTAAAATATTTATGTTAAAAGGTTGTCTCACTAAATCAAGTACTTTAGAAAGTTCTAAAAAGGTTATCCCATATCCCAGTCTTAATCCAGCAAGACCAAAAGCTTTAGAGAAAGTTCTAAGAATTAAAACTTTATAGCCCTTCTTTAAAAATTCTATTCCTAAAGGGATAGAAGGGTCTTCTATAAAATCTCCATAAGCTTCATCTATTACTATTAATACATGAGGAGGAATTTTTTCTAAAAATTCTTCCCAAGATTCTCTATTTAAAACACTTCCAGAGGGATTATGAGGATGATCTAAAAATATAATTTTTGTTTTTTTTGTAATACTTTTTAAAATTTTATTGAAATTATGTGTTAATTTTTTAGTTAAGGGTATAGTTTTTATCTTAACTCCGTATATTTGGGCAAATTTTTCATACATTAAGAAGCTTGGTTTACTTATAATAATTTCTTCATGAGAATCTATAAGGGCTTTAAAAAGAAAATCAATTATTTCATTTGATCCGTTTCCTAATATAATTTGTTCAGGCAAAACATCCCATTTTTTAGCTAAAGCTGATTTAAGTTCTTTATAGCTCGCTTCGGGATAGTAATTAATCTGAGAAAGGGAATCTCTAAGTACATTTAATACTTTAGGGGAAGGACCCAATGGATTTTCATTAGAGTTCATTTTATATATTTTTCCTGAAATTGATAATTCTTTTTTGAATTCCTCTATAGTTTTGCCAGGAGGGTAAGGTTTAAGAGATTTTAAATGAGGTTTAACAGACATTTTTATATTTAAAATCCTAATTTTGCAAGTTCTAAAGTTTTATCAATCTGAGATTGTAAAGCAGGTGGTATTCCTTCTATTTTAATAGTTAAAAATCCTTTTACAATAAGAGAAATTGCTTCCTCTTCACTTAACCCTCTTGCCATAAGATATTCTACTTCCTCTTGAGCTATTTTACCTACTGCAGCTTCATGAGTTAATTCTACATCATAAAAGAAGCTATCTAATTCAGGTATAGCCCTCATAATTCCCTTATCAGATAACATAAGTCCTTGACATTCAAGGTGTCCTTTTACTTTTGGAGCTTTAGCTATAATTTTACCTCGAGCAATATTTTCACCTCCATAGACTACATTACGAGAAATTATCTCTGTTCTTGAATTTTTTGCTTCTAAATGGACTTCTCCACCTATATCTATATAAGAATCAGGATGATTTGCAATTATGGAAATAAAAGAAGCCTTTGCATCCTTTCCTATTAAACGACAAACAGGAGCTGTTTGAATATTTTTTACTGGAAAAAGACTAACGTAAGTAGAAACAAAAGTTCCTCCCTCTTCTACTATAATACCTGTTCTTGGTCTTACACTTGTTTTTTCTCCCCACATATGAATCATAGTAAAAGTTAATTTGCCTCCCTTTTTAATATAAAACTCAGATATACCTATGTGAAGCGCTGATCCTATATGAGGATGAACCGAACAAGAAGTGATTAAATTAAGTTCTGCTCCCTCTTCTACAATTACGATATTATGAACTTTTTGAGCTATGTTTTCAGTTCTTATATAGAGACAGGTTTGAACAGGATATACCAATTTATAATTAGGGAAAACTCTTATAAAATAGCCATCATCTAAATCTTCTGCTACAGCTTTTGTAAACTGATCTTTTTCAGGAGAAACAGCCTTCCAATAATAATCTTTAATCCATTCATATTTTTTTAAAGCTTCGGTGATAGGTAAAATCTCCAATCCTTCTACTTTTTTCCGACAAAGAAGTGGTACTGCATCTATTTGAACATATTCTCCTTCCCTTTTTAATTCCTCATCTAAACCAAGAAGTTTAAGACGCTCTTTCTCTTCTTTATCAAGTTCAGCAAGATCTTTTGGCTTGGGTGCTTCTTTAGCTGACTTAAATTCTTTTAAATCTACTGTCTTTTCTTCCATAAATCCTCCAAAAGATTTAAACTTAAAACAGTTTAATTCTTTTCAAACATTTTTTACATTCTTCATATCCATATTTTTGGATACCTTCAAATATTTCTACAGGATTCCCTTGGCAATAAATTTCTCCATCCATAATTACATATCCAAGATCAGCAGCTACATATTGAAGAATAAATCCTGTATGAGTAATTATTAAACCACTTTTATTTCTTGGTTTATGAGGAATATCCTTTTGTAAAAGTCTTTTAATCATATTTCCGATTAATTGGATATTCTCTACATCAACACCTGATTCTGGTTCATCAAGCAAGACTAAGTCAGGATCTTGTATTAAAAGTTGAAGAAGTTCGCTTTTTTTAAGCTCTCCTCCAGAAAAACCTTTGTTTACCTCTCTATCAAGAAAGTTTTCAAATTGAAAAGTTCGTGCTAATTCCTCAATCTTTACACTATTTTCTTTAGCACAAAGTTTTAAAATATCCCTTAGTTTTACTCCTTTTAAAGTAGGGGGTCTTTGAAACATTATCCCAATACCTCTTTTTGCTCTTTCATAAGGAGGAAGATTTGTTATATCTTCACCTTTAAAATAAATTTTTCCATGTTTGATTTTATAGGTACGAAAACCCATAATAGTCATAAGAAGAGAAGTTTTACCTGAACCGTTTCTTCCGAATATTACATGAGTTTGTCCTACAGGAAGTGTCAAATTTATCCCTTTAAGAACCTCTTTCCCTTCTACTTCTACCCAAAGGTCTTTAATTTCTAAAAGTTTTTCCATTTTTGAACCCCTTATTTAAGTAGATTTGATTTTTATTATAATACACTTTTAAAAAATTTTTACTATAATGCTAAACAATTTTTAAAACTTTTTTGAGAATTTATTTTATAATATTTACTAAAGCTAAAGTATTCTATCAATTTTTACAGAATAGGTTATAATTTTTGGTAAAAAGTTAAAAAACTCTATGATACCTTGGGCTAAAATAATTATTGGTGATAGCAGAAAAATGGTTGAAATTAAAGATGAAAGTATAGATCTTATTGTTACTTCACCTCCTTATTGGCATATAAAAGATTATGGAAAGGTTGGTCAGATTGGATATGGTCAAACACTTCATGAATACTTGAAAGATTTATATAGGGTTTGGGAAGAATGTTTTAGGGTTTTAAAGTCAGGAAGAAGATTATGTATTAATATAGGGGACCAATTTGCTAGGTCAGTTATATATGGAAGATATAAAATCATTCCTTTGCATGCTGAGGTTATATCTCAGTGTGAAAGAATTGGTTTTGATTACATGGGAGCAATCATTTGGCAGAAAAAAACTACAATGAATACAACAGGTGGAGCGGTTGTAATGGGTTCCTATCCTTATCCACCAAATGGCATGATTGAGATAGATTATGAATTTATTTTAGTTTTTAAAAAACCTGGGACAGTAGGGAAAGTTCCAAAAGAGATAAAGGAAAATTCAAAGCTTACCAAAGAAGAGTGGAAAGAATATTTTGCTGGGCATTGGGGGTTTGGAGGTGAGAAACAAATAAATCATGAAGCAATGTTTCCAGAGGAATTACCGAAAAGGTTAATAAAAATGTATTCTTTTATAGGAGATACCGTGCTTGACCCATTCGTAGGAAGTGGAACAACTGTAAAAGTTGCCCTTGAATTAAAAAGAAATGCTGTAGGATATGAGATAAACGAAAATTTTCTTGAAATAATTAAAGAAAAGATGGGTATAAAAAATTCACTATTAAGAGTTTATGATGTAGAAATAATTAAAAGAAATGAAAAAATAAAACTAAACAATGTAAATTACAAACCAAGTATCCAAGATGCAAAACCACAATTAGATCCCAAAAAGTTAAATTTTAGAAAAAATGCTTTGTATAAAGTTGTTGATATAGTAGATGAAAATACAATAAAACTTAATACAGGTCTTTTAGTAAAGTTTTTAGGAGTAAATATTGTTGATAAAGACAGGGCAATTAAATATTTAAAAGAATATCTCTTGAAAAAAGAAGTCATGCTAAGGTTAGAAAGCAATTCAGTATTAAATAAAAATACGATTTTTGCTTATGTGTATTTAAAAAATAAAATTTTTATTAATGCTTATCTTATAAAGTCAGGAATAGCTCAAGCAGATAGAGAGAAAGAATATAAATTAAAAAGAAAGTTTTTAGAATTGGAAAAGGAGACAAAATGTGGCTAAAGAATGGATACTTAACATGGCAACTAACAGATGGGGACTTAATAAAAAGGATAGCGTCGGTCCTGTTTCGGAATGGATAAGGGAGTGTGACCCTAAGGATCTTAAAGAATGGGAAAATTGTTATTTTGAAAAATTAAAAGAATTTCTTTCTTTGAAAAATATTTTTCTTGAACCTTATGAATATCTTGAATATCTTGGGAAAAAGCTTTACACCAAAATCACAGAAGTAATAAGAGCTGAAATAGATGAAGTGTCAGAAGAAGATTGTGTGAAATATATTTACAATCTTGTCATAAATAGAACTTTTGAGGGTTATCAAACAGAAATAGATACTGTTTATAAAAAACTACGAAAGGAATTAAATATAGAAATAAAACCAGCACCCGACGAATGGGATAGACTTTATAATGTAGATTTTTATATAGAGGTAAATGGAAAATATATAGGTCTGCAGATAAAACCCATTACTTATAATCAAACTCCAGAAATTCACAAGTGGAAAGATTGGCTTAGCAGAACGCACAAGAGTTTTGAAGAAAAAATTGGTGGTAAGGTGTTTATTATTTTTTCCATTAAGAAAGGGGATAAAAAGGAAATATATAATAAAGAAGTAATTGAGGAAATTAAAGATTTAATCAAAAAATTAAAATTAGTGAACAATTATAAATAACTTTATTCTTATAACAAGTAATTGCTAATTTTGTTAGCATTTAAGAAGTTTATTTAAGGAAAGTATTTCAAAAAGGTTTCTGCACAAGTCTTCAATTAACTTCTAATCCACAAATTTTACCTGGACAACCGAGGGATTAAAGCCTGATAAAAATTGCGCTTTAGTGTGATAAATAGGAAAACAATTTTATCTTGAAAAATTTAAGTTATATTCTAAACTTTAACCAAATTTCAAAATTTTCTGAGGAGGAATTAAGTCTATGGAGAGATTGGAGGTTGAAATTGGTTCTTCTGCGCCGATTATAATTGAAACTGGTGAATACGCCAGATTTTCTGATGGAGCAGTAATTGTTAAACAAGGAGATACTGCAGTTTTGGTTACTGCAGTTATGGGAGAAAATTTAGTTGAAGGGATAGATTTTGTCCCGCTTTCAGTTGATTATAGAGAGCAATCCTCTGCATGGGGTAAAATCCCTGGAGGATTTATAAAAAGAGAAGGGAAACCAACTGATAGAGAGGTTTTAGTTTCCCGTCTAATTGATCGTTCTATAAGACCTCTTTTTCCTGAAGGTTTTTTCTATGATGTAGTGGTAACAGCTTTAACTTTATCTGCTGATGAGAAATTTGATCCTGATGTTCTCTCAATTATAGGAGCCTCAACAGCATTACATATTTCTAAAATTCCTTTTGAAGGTCCTTTAGCAGGTATAAGGATCGCTAGAATAGATGGAGAGTTTTTAATCAATCCTACCTATGAAGAAAGACAAAAGGCAGATTTAGATTTGGTTGTTGCCTGTTCCAAAGATGCAATTGTTATGGTTGAGGGAGGAGGAAAAGAGGTTGAAGAAAAAGTTGTTATAGATGCTCTTTATTTGGCTTTAACAAAATGTCAAGCTTTAATATCTGCCCAAGAGAATCTAAGAAATCAAATAGGTATCCCTAAAAAGGAGATAGAAATTCTTAATTTACCAGAGGAACTAATAAATAGGCTAAATGAATTTTGTTACAATAAAATAATAAAAGCTTTAGAAATTCCAGATAAAAAGTTGAGAAAAGAAGAACTTAATAAAATTTTAGAAGAATTTATTGCGAGTTTAGAGAATCAAGAGATTAATAAGGTAGCTCTTAGTTATTTTTATAAAAAATTAGTTAGCCAAATTTTAAGAAAAAAACTTTTTGAAGAAGGGAAAAGAATTGATGGAAGAACCCCTGATGAAATAAGACCAATAGAGATAAAAATCCATCCCTTTGAAAGACCTCATGGGAGTGCCATTTTTACCAGAGGACAAACCCAGGTATTTGCTACTGTTACCTTAGGTTCACCTGAAGAAGCACAAATGGTTGAAAGTATCTATGAAGGAGAAACTTTTAAAAGATTTATGCTCCACTATAATTTTCCACCTTTTTCTACAGGGGAGGCAAGACCCTGGGGACCACCAAGAAGAAGAGAAATAGGACATGGGGCTTTAGCTGAAAGAGCACTTGAACCCTTAATTCCACCAGAAGATACCTTTCCCTATATTATTAGAATTGTAGCTAACGTTCTTGAATCTAATGGTTCCACTTCTATGGCAACTGTGTGTGCAGGTTCTCTTGCTTTATTTGATGCAGGAGTTCCTGTAAGTAAACATGTAGCTGGGATTGCAATGGGACTTGTGATGGAGGAAGATAAATATATTATCTTAACAGATATTTTAGGAGAGGAAGATCAATTAGGAGACATGGATTTTAAAGTTGCAGGTACAAAAGAAGGAATTACAAGTATTCAAATGGATATAAAAATAAAGGGGTTAAAAAAAGAAATTATGGAAGAAGCGTTATTAAAAGCTAAAAAGGCACGTTTATTTATATTGGAAAAAATGTATTCAGCAATTCCGGAGCCTCGTAAGGAACTTTCACCTTATGCTCCTAAAATTGAAATTATAACTGTTCCAGAAGACAAAGCATTCTTAATTATAGGTCCGGGAGGAAAAACTGTAAAAGAAATAAGAGAAAAAACTAACACTATAATATGGGTTCTTGAGGGAGGAAAAGTTTCTATTACTGGAAAAACAAAAGAAGATATAGAGGCAGCAAAAAGAGAAATAGAAGCTATAATTGCTGAAATTGAGATAGGTAAAATTTACGAAGGAAAGATAACAAGAATAGAACCTTATGGACTTTTTGTAGAAGTATTCCCTGGTAAAATAGGTCTTTTACATATTTCTAAGATGGAAAATCCTCCTAAGGATTTAAAATCAGCTTATAGTATTGGAGAAAAAATAAGGGTAAAGGTTTTAGAATTTGATGAACTTGGAAGACCAAGATTTACTACTAAATTTGATAGTGAAGAAGGTTTAACAGATGAAAGAGGAGGACCAATACTTTAAAAAAGTTGAAGAGACTTACCAATTTTTAAAAGAAAATGTCCCTTTTGCCCCTGATATAATAATTACCTTAGGAACTGGTCTTTCTTCTCTGGGAGAAAAAGTTGAAAAAGTAAAAACTTTTCCTTATAGAGAAATTCCAAATTTCCCTATTTCTACAGTAGAAACTCATAAAGGGGAACTTGTTTTCGGTTATTTAGAAGATAAAAAAGTAGCTGTTTTACAAGGAAGATTTCACTATTATGAAGGTTATTCTGCAAAAGAGTTAACTTTTCCTTTAAGAGTGCTTACCCTCTTTAAACCAAAAATTTATATAGTTTCTAATGCTGCAGGAGGATTAAATTTAAGTTTTAAAGCTGGAGATATAATGATTATAAAAGATCATATAAATTTAATTCCAGATAATCCCTTAAGAGGGATTAATAATGAAGCTTGGGGGCCAAGATTTCCTGATATGTCATGTGCCTATGACTTAGAACTGAGGGATTTATTTAAAAAGGTTTCCCAAAAACTTAATGAAGAAGTAAAAGAAGGGGTTTATGTTGCAGTTCCTGGACCAAGTTTAGAAACACCTGCAGAAACAAGATTTTTACGTATGATAGGAGCAGACGCAGTTGGAATGTCTACAGTGCCTGAAGTAATTGTAGCTGTCCATGCAGGACTTAAAGTTTTAGGAATTTCAGTTATTTCTAATGTTAATGATCCTGACAATTTCAAACCTATTCTTTTTTCTGAAGTGGTAGAACAATCTAAAAAAACAGAAAAAAGATTAGAAAAAATTATAAGGGCATTTATAAGGGATTTAAAAATTTAAAATGGAAAAATTACTTATAAGTTATACACCGTTTGAGACAAGAGTCGGGCTTATAGAGGGAAATCAATTAGTAGAATTTTATGTGGAGAGACCTTCTGAAAAGGGATTGGTTGGGAATATATATAAAGCCAAAGTGGTAAGAGTGGTTCCTGGTATTAATTCAGCATTCGTAGATCTTGGTTTGTCAAGGACTGCTTTTCTTTTTGGTGATGATATAATGCCTTCAGGTGAAGTAGATTGGGATAAAGAAGGTATAATGATTACCCATCTACATGAAATTCTTAAAGAAGGGCAAGAGATTTTGGTTCAAGTAATAAAAGAGCCTATAGGAAACAAGGGAGCAAGGGTTTCAACCAATCTTACCTTACCTGGGCACTACTTAGTTTATCTTCCCTATATGAATCATATAGGTATTTCAAGAAAAATAAATAATGAAAAGGATCGTAAAAGATTAAGGGAGATGTTAGATAAAATAAGACCCCTCAATACTGGTTGGATTATAAGGACTGCTGCAGTTGAGGCTTCTGAAGAAGATCTAAAAATTGAAATGGAGTTTTTACTGAATTTTTGGCAAGAAATAAAAGAAAAAGCAGAAAAAGTAAAAGCTCCAGCCCTTATTTATGAAGAATTAAATATAGCTTTAAGAGCAATAAGAGATCTTTTTAATAAACAGATTTCAGCCATAATAGTAGATAATAAAGAATTTTATGAACAGATTAAAAATTTTTTAAATAAGTTTTTCCCTCATCTTACTCCTTATGTAGAACTTTATGAAGGACATGAAGATATTTTTACAGCTCATGGAATTCAAATAGATATAAAAAAAATACTCTCTCGAAAGGTATGGTTAAAATCAGGTGGTTTTATTGTAATTGAACCTTGCGAAGCTTTCACTGCTATAGATGTTAATACAGGAAGATATACTGGAACTAAAGAGCTTGAGGAGACAGTTTTTAAAATAAACTTAGAAGCTGCAGAAGAAATTGCTTATCAATTGAGGCTTAGAAATATAGGAGGGCTCATTATTATTGATTTCATAGATATGGAAAATCCTGAACATCAAGAATTAGTTGTACAGACACTAAAAGAAGCTTTAAAAAAAGATAAAGCTAAACACAGCATTTTACCTATTTCTCCTTTTGGGATACTTCAAATGACAAGAGAAAGAAAAAGAGAGTCTCTTTATCAAATATTTTATGAAACTTGTCCTTATTGCTCTGGTGAAGGAAAAATAAAAAGTAAGAGGACTATTTATTATGAAATATTAAGAAGAATTATGAAAATGGGTCCCCATATTAAAAATAAGAAGGTTGAAATAGAGATAAATCCTGAGCTATCTGAGATTATAGGGGAAGAAATCCAATACTTGGAAGATCTTGAAAAAAAATATAATTTTACCGCTACTTTAAAACCAAATAAGGAATTCCCTATTTGGGAGTATAAATTTCATATTATGTAAAATAAATTTATGAAAGAACCAGCAGTATTTTTAGACAGAGATGGAACTATCAATGAAGAAATGGGTTATATTAATGATCTTTCTCGTTTAAGAATTTTACCAGGAGTAGCAACTGCTTTAAAACTTCTTAAAGATTACGGATTTAAGTTAATTGTAGTTAGTAATCAAAGCGGACCTGCAAGAGGTTACTTTCCAAAAGAGTTAGTTTTTGAGACAAATGAACTTTTACAAAAAAGACTTAAGAAGAAAGGTGTTTCTATAGATGATTTTTTTATCTGTTTTCATCATCCAGAAGAAAATTGTTCTTGTAGAAAACCTAAACCTGGTCTTATATTACAAGCTCTTGAAAAATACTCCATAGACCTTGAAAGATCATATTTAATAGGAGATAAAATTATAGATATAGAAACAGCACAAAACGCTGGAATAAAAGGAATTCTTGTTTTGACAGGATATGGGAAGGGGGAACTTAAATATGTAGCTCCTCAAAAAGGGATTTTTCCCCATTTTGTAGCAAAGGATCTTAAAAGTGCTGCTGAATTTATTATAAAGGATTGTTTTCAGAAAAAGTGAAAATTTTAATAGTAAAACTTTCAGCTTTAGGTGATGTAGTTCAGACTTTACCCTCTTTAAGTTTATTAAAAAAGGTTTTTCCTGAATCTAAGATAGATTGGGTTGTAGATAAAAGAAATGCTGAAATCTTAGAAAAGCATCCTTATCTCAATAAAATTTTAGTTTTTTCAAATAATACCTTTTTTTCTTTTAAAAACCTGAAAAAATTCTTAAAAGATTTAAGATCAGAGGAGTACGACGTAGTTATAGATTATCAAGGACTTTTAAAAAGTGGAATTATTACTGGATTAAGCAAAGCTAAGTATAAAATTGGCTTTGCCAATCATAGAGAGGGAAGCCCCCTTTTTTATAACCTTAAACTTCCTCCCTATGATAAAAATTTACATGCAGTTAAAAGATACCTTTTTCTTACCAAAAAAGCGATCGAAATTTTAGGAAAGCATAAGGATTTAATTTATTCTGAAGAAATACCAGAACCAATTTTTTCTTCTGAAATATTAAATAAAAAGCTTAAATTTATTAAAAAACCTTATATAGTTTTTGTTCCTTCTGCACGTTGGGAGACTAAATGGTGGCCATTTTCGCATTGGGAAAAACTTATAGAGCTTTGTAAAGATTTAGCTAAGAATTTTGATATATTTATCACAGGAAGTTCATCAGAAATAAATTTAAAATCGTGGGCAGAAGAAATGGAAAAAAAATACCCCTATATTTATTCTTTAGTTGGTAAACTTTCTTTAAAAGAACTAATAATCTTAATAAAAGATTCAAAAGCTTTGGTAAGTGTTGATACTGGACCTATGCATATAGCTGAAGCATTAAAAAAACCTGTAGTAGCCTTATTTGGACCAACTTCTCCAGAAAGAACCGGACCTTGGGCTGGAGATTTTAAAGTTATTAGAAGTTCTTTATCTTGTAGCCCCTGTTTTAAGAAAAAATGTAAAGAATTAAAGTGTATGTTTGAGATAAAGCCTGAAGAAGTAAAAAATGCTTTGGAAGAGCTAATTATAAAGTATTATTCTCTATGAAAAGTTTTATAAAGTTCCTGATAAAGAGGAGATTTTTCCAGTAATTCATCATGAGTTCCTTCAGCTACGATTTTTCCTTTGTCAAGAACAACGATTTTATCTGCTTTTTTAACAGTTGATAAACGATGAGCAATAATAATAATAGTATGCTTGTCTTTTAAATTTTCTAAAGCTTGGTGGATAGCAAATTCTGTTATACTATCAAGTTGACTTGTAGCTTCATCAAGAATTATTATAGGAGGTTTTTTTAGAAAAACCCTTGCTAAAGCTAATCTTTGTTTTTCTCCCCCAGACAGACTCAATCCATTTTTCCCAAGAATAGTTTCATAGCCCTGAGGAAGTTTTTCAATAAAATCATGAATCATAGCTAATTTACAAGCCTCTATCACTTCTTCTTTTGTAGCAGAAGGTTTCACCATTATTAAATTATCCCAAATTGAAAGATTAAAGAGAAAAGGTTCTTGCAAAACCATACCAAAAAGACTTCTCAAACTTGAAATGTCAAAATCTTTTAAAGGAGTGCTATCTAAATAAATATCTCCTTCTTGAGGATCATAAAATCTTGGTAGAAGAGAAACTAAAGTAGTTTTTCCTGATCCACTTTGCCCAACTAAAGCTGTGATTTTATTAGTAGGTATAAATAAATTGATTTTTTCTAAAGCAAGTGGTAATTGAGGTGAATATCTAAAAGATACATCTTTAAACAAGAATCCCTGAGAGGGAGCAAAGGCTTTTAAAGTTCCTCCTTTTTCTTCTGGCAATTCAAAAATTTCTTGGATTCTTATCCAGGCTCCTTGAATTTCTTTTAAACCTGTATAAGACCTTGCAAGTTTTCTTAGGGGATTAAAGATAAGAAGGATAGATGCCAAGATAGAAAGAAAGGCTCCTGGAGAAAGAGAGCCTTTTATAATTAAAAAACCTCCATAGCCTATAACTAAAGCACCTCCAAATCCTGTCATAATATCTACTAAACTTTTAGAACCTTCTCTATATTTGGTAATTTTTAAGCTCCATCTATAGAATTTATTTAATTCCTTTAAAAAAAGATCTGACAATTTATCATAGGAGCCACTTATTTTTATTTCTTTTATCCCTTTAGTTATTTCATTCATTTTTTGAGTAAGCTCTCCTGTAGCACTTTGAGCAAGTTTTCTTGCTTTTCTTGTTTTTATTCCTAAAGCTTTAGCTCCAAAGACAATTATAGGGATAGTTAATAGTGCAACCAAAGTTAGATCCCATTTTTGATAAAAAGCAACTCCTAATAGAGCAAAAACAGTCAAAGTTTCTTTAAAAAAGGTTTGAAGATTATCACCTAAGATAGGTTCAATTTGAGAGGTGTCATTTATCACTCTTGAAATAGTTTGCCCCTCTCCATATTTAGTTAAATGTTCTACAGGGATGGAAAGACATTTTTTAAAGAGATCAAGTCTAATAAGATTTACCATTCCTGTTGAAACATCTTTCATTAAATAAGCTTGAAGAAGGGAAAAACATCCCATAAGGGTAAAAATTAAAATGATAAAGAAAGGAATCCATTTAAAATATTCATAATGTTTTTCTATAAAAACATAATTAAAAATAGGTTTTATAGCCCAGGTGCTAAAACCTGTTAAAGTAGAAGTAAGAGAAGCAAAAAAAAGAGCAAGGAGAAATTTTTTCCAGAAAGGTTTTAAATAATGTAAGATATTTTTTAGGAAAAAAAGAAGTTCCAAAGAAAACCTATCTCCTAAATTTCTTTTGCTAATTTCATAAGTCTCGCAATTCTTTCTTCAATAGGAGGATGAGTTGAAAATAATTTAAATAAACTTTTACTTGATAGAGGATTTACAATATACATCTGAGCATGGGCAGGGTTTACATCTAAAGGATAAGCTCTGTTCCAGGTTTCTAATTTTTCAAGAGCCTTTGCCAAAGCACCTGGGTTTTTAATAATTTTAGCTCCAGTTTCATCAGCTAAAAATTCTCTACTTCTACTTATAGCAAGTTGAATAAGTGTTGCAGCTATAGGAACAATAATAATAGCAACAAGGGTTGCAATAAGACCAAGTGGATTTCCTCTATCCTCATCATCTCTATGAATTCCACCAAACATTAAAGCCCATTGAGCCATATGAGCAAGATAAGTAATAGCTCCTACTAATACAGCAGCGATAGTAGAAATTAAAATATCTCTATTTTTAATATGAGCAATTTCATGTGCTATAACCCCTTTTAATTCTTCAGTATTTAAAAGTTTTAATAATCCTGAAGTTACAGCAACTACGCCATTTTTAGGATTTCTTCCAGTAGCAAAAGCATTAGGAGTTTCAACAGGGACAATATATATTTTAGGTTTAGGAATTCCAGCCTTTCTTGCTACTTCCTCTACTATAGCATGAAGTTCTGGAGCTTGACTACGATCCACAGGTACAGCTCCAGTTGTTGCAAGAACAATCTTATCCGAAAAGAAATAGGCTATAGAATTCATTATTAAAGCCATGAAAAGAGCAATAGTTGCCCCTGTTTTTCCTCCGATTAAATTTCCAACTACAATAAAAAGAATGCTTAATATAGCTAAAAATAAAAAAGTTTTTAAGACATTCCACATAAACTTTTTCACCTCCTAATTTGCTTCTTTTGTTTTAAAAATTATAAGTAAAAATAGGTGGTTGTCAAGAAATCGGTATTTTAAAGAACTTTTAGAGGTCTTTATTATCGAAGTATTGACATTTAGATTAAAAGTTATAAATAAAAAGATCATGTTTAAAATTAAATTTTTACCTTACAATTTAGAAGTTACTACACTTCCAGGAGAAACTATTATAGACACAGCAATGCGATATGGTATTCATATAAATGCCTCTTGTGGAGGAGCTGGGGTTTGTAATAAATGTAAAATCATAATTGAAGAAGGAAAAGTAAAAGGAGAAATTATTGAGAATAATTTTTATAAAGCTTGTGCAACTTTTCCTCTTTCAGATTTAGTTGTTAGAATTCCTATAGAAAGTTATATAGAAAAAAGGGCAACTTTTCTAAAACCAAAAAAGAGACCTGCTTTTTTATCAAAAGAAATCAAAAAAATACCAGATTCCCCTTTTAAAAAACTTTATTTTAAACTCCCTTTACCTACCATTGAAGAAAACTTTTCAGATTGGACAAGAATAAAATATGCGTTAGAAAAAGAAAAAATTTTAAATCCCGAAGTAAATATAAATATTTTTAAAAAATTGCCCCACATTTTGAGAGAAAAAGAATTTGAAGTAACTTTAAACTTATATTATGATCCAAGAAAGGATAGATACTATTTAATAGATATAGAAAGTGGAGACAAAACTTCTTATAACTTAGGAGTAGCAATAGATCTTGGAACTACAACTTTACAGCTTGAGCTTATAGATTTAAATACTGGAGAAACTTTAGCTTTTACTTCTGATTATAATCCTCAAATAAGCTATGGTGAAGATGTGATAAGTAGAATTGAGTTTGCTAAAAGAAAAGATGGTTTAAAGATTTTAGCATCTAAGGTTAGAGAAAAGATAGTAAATTTAATTGAAGAAATGTTAAGAGAAGCACAAAAAAATTTAGAAGATATAAACTTAATTTCTCTTGCAGGGAATACAGTAATGAGTCATTTGTTCTTAGAATTGGAGCCTAAATATTTAAGGGAATATCCTTATGTTCCAGTAGCTACTGAATTTCCCTTAATTTTTGCTAAGGATTTAGAACTTCCTCTTAAAGAAACTACTTTAATTCAGCTTGCACCTTGTAAAGCAAGTTATGTAGGAGGAGATATTGTTGCAGGTGTTGTTGCCTCTCGCATGGCAGAAGAAGAGCCTTTAACCTTATTTATAGATCTTGGAACAAATGGTGAAATTGTATTAGGAAATAAAGAATTTTTAATGTGTGCTGCCTGTTCAGCAGGACCTGCTTTTGAAGGAGGGGGAATAAAAAACGGAATAAGGGCTGTTTCAGGAGCTATTGAAGTTGTCAATATTGATCCTGTCTCTTTTGAACCAATGATTTTAACTATAGAAAAAAAACCACCTAAGGGAATATGTGGTTCTGGAATAGTTTCACTTTTGGCTAATTTATTTAAAGTGGGGCTTATAGATAGATCAGGTAAATTTGTAAGAGATACAAAACATCCCAGATTAAGAGAAGGTGAAGATGGATGGGAGTATGTAGTAGTTTGGAAAGAAAATTCAGCAACCGGTGAAGATATTGTTTTTACCGAAAATGATATAGAAAACGTAATTAGAGCCAAAGGAGCCATATTTGCTGGATGTCAAGTATTGTTAGAATCTATAGGACTTTCTTTTGAAGATGTTGAAAGAATCTATTTAGCAGGAACCTTTGGAAATTATATAGATTTAGAGGAAGCAATTATTATAGGACTTTTGCCAGATATTCCTCGTGAAAAATTTTTCTTTTTAGGAAATACAAGCCTTGAAGGAGCAAAACTTGCTTTATCATATAAGGAAATACTTTTAAAAATGGAAAAAGTAGTTAATATGATGACCAATATTGAACTTTCAACTTATCCAAAATATATGGAATATTACATGGCTACCTTATTTTTACCCCATACCAATGAAGATCTTTTTCCTTCAGTAAAAAATTTAAAAATTTAAAAATTTAAATGGAGAGATAAAAATGATTCACAAAGAAGGGATTCCCTGGGTACTATATCCTCTTTTTTTCTCAACAACTGCTTTAATTTTTAAAAAGAAAAAATTAGCAGCTGCAGGTTTGATGTTAAGCACCTTAAACGCTTATTTTTTTAGAGATCCCAAAAGGGAACCTGTATTAAATCCTGAATTGATCATTTCCCCTGCCGATGGAAAGATAGTTCTTTGTAAAATAGAAGAAAAAAAAGATTGGTATCCGGGAACACTCTGGAGGATAGGTATTTTTATGAGATTATGGGATGTGCACATCAATAAAAGCCCAGTTACAGGAAAAATTTTGAAAATGAGTTATTTCAAAGAAGAAAACAGAGAAAAACAAATTTATCTTATTGAAAGAGAAGATGGATGTCCTTTCTGGGTAATTCAGATAGGAGGACTTATAGCAAGAAGAATAAAGAGTTTTGTTCTTCCCGGAGATGACGTAGTTACAGGAGATCCGATAGGAATAATAAAATTTGGTTCAAGAGTTGAACTTTATTTTCCATTAGAGGGAACTGAGATTTACGTTAAAGAAGGACATAAAGTTTTTGCTGGTGAAACTGTTCTTGGAAGAATTCCTTTAAAGACTTAAACATGACCTATCTTCTTCCTCATATATTTACCACCCTAAATATCTTTTTTGGATTTTATGCTATTGTTAAAGTTATAGATGGAGATTTTTTTAAAGCAAGTTTGGGAATATTTTTAGCTATATTTTTTGATATTTTTGATGGAAGAATAGCAAGACTTTTTAAAATTCAAAGTAGATTTGGATTAGAGTATGATTCTTTGTGTGATCTTGTATCTTTTGGAATTGCCCCAGCTTTATTAATTTATCAATTTTCTTTAAAAGGTTTCAACAAAATTGGTTGGTCAGCAAGTTTTTTATATGCTACTTGTGTAGCTTTAAGATTAGCAAGGTTTAATGTAAAGAATCTTTTTAAAAAGAGTTATTTTGAAGGATTACCCTCTCCAGCAGGAGCTGGAATTTTAGCTTCCTCTGTTCTTTTTCTTTTAAAAACTGACATTGATCCTATTTACAAAACCTATGGGTTGCTAATTTTAACTTACCTTGTAGCTTATTTATTAGTTTCTCCTATTCAATATCCCAGTTTTAAAGAATTTAAAATAAAGAAAGCACAAGCTTTTTACTTCTTAGTGTTTTTTATTCTTGGATTAACAATAATTGCTTCTAACCCATCCTTTTATTTGTTTATAATATTTAGTTTTTATTTGCTTTTGGGTCCCTTTTTATTTTTTAAAAATAATCGTAAAAATTTTTTTAAAAACTTTACCAAGAAGGGCACTTTCAAGAGTTGATATTTTAAGACTTTAGTAAGGGATAGCAATTTAAAATAGGATTTTAAGAAATTAAAAGAAAAATTGACAAATTGAAAACTTGATTTAAAATTTTTGGTTAAAATAAAAAAAATTCTTTTAAGATTAAATATATTAAAAGAGGGGATGAGATATGGGGACTCCGTTTAAATTACTTAATATTGGGTTTGGAAATTTCGTAGTAGCTAATAGGATTATCGCTATTGTTAATCCAAATTCAGCACCCATGAAAAGACTTAAAGAGGAATCAAAAGAGGCTAAACATCTTATTGATGCTACTCAAGGTCGCAAAACAAGATCTATAATAATTACTGATAGTAATCATGTTATTCTTTCTGCTATTCAGACCGAAACAGTGGCTCAAAGGTTTATGAGTGATACATTAGAAAAATTAGAAAAGGATGCAGAAGAATAAATTTTTAATAATTGTTGTTACAGGTCCTTCAGGAGCAGGTAAAACCTCCCTTCTTAAATATTTACCTCCTGAAGAATTTTATATTTCTGTTTCTCACACAACTCGTCCGCCTCGTAAAGATGAAATAAATGGAAAAGATTATTATTTTATAAATAAAGAAAAGTTTTTAGAAATGATTAAAAATGGAGAATTTTTGGAATGGGTAGAAGTTTTTGGTACCTACTATGGGACTGCTAAAAGCGAAATAGAAAAGGCTTTTTCTCAAAACAAACATCTGATTTTAGATGTAGAGGTAATTGGAGCAACTCGTATGAAATCCTATTTTGGTAATTCTGCAGTTTTTATATTTATTCTTCCTCCAAGTATAGAAGAAATAGAAAAAAGACTTAAAAAAAGAGGGACAGAAGATGAAAATAAAATAAAGGAGCGTATTCAAAGGGCGAAAGAAGAAATTAAATTTGCAGGCTGGTTTGATTATATCATAGTTAATGACGATTTGGAAAAAGCAAAGGATAATTTTTTTTCAATTATTAAAGCCGAACTTTGTAGACCCTTTAGAAATAACAATTGGCAAAATATTTTAAAATCATTAATTTATGAGTAAAGCCATTTATGGAGTTAATGCAGTCTTAGAAGCCTTAAATTCTCATCCAGAACTTATTGAAGAAATTTGGTTAAATAAGACAACTCTTTCAGGTAAAAAATATCAAATACTTGAAAAAGCTAAAAAATTTGGGATTCCATTAAAATTAATTTCCAAACCAGATTTCAGACCCCCTAAAATTTCACCTAATACGAATACCCAAGGTGTGGTAGCATACATAAGTGAGTTTATATACGCAGATTTAGAAGATATTGTAAAAAATTGGGAAAATAAAAAGGAAAATCCTTTAGTTATTATGCTTGATGAAGTAGAGGATCCTCAAAATGTAGGCTCTATTATAAGAACTGCTGATGCAGGAGGTGTTCACGGGATAGTAATACCTAAATTAAGAGCCTGTGATATAAATGAGACTGTAATTAAAGTTTCCTCTGGTTCTGTATTTAATATACCTATAGCAAAGGTAAATAACCTTAAACATGCTATATCCTTTTTTAAAGAAAAAAATCTTTGGATAATTGGACTTACTCACAAATCTGATATTTCTATATATGAATTAGATTTAAAAAAACCTTTGGTTTTTATTGTAGGAAATGAAGGGAGAGGTATAAGAAAAACTATCTTAGAAAAATGTGATTTTTTAGCTAAAATTCCTATGAGAGGGAAAATAGAAAGTTTAAATGTTTCTATTGCTACAGCTATTGCAATTTTTGAAACTTTAAGGCAAAGATTTTATACTTAAATTTTTGCAGACTTACAATCTGCAAACCCCTCCCTTTCAACCTCCACTTAAGTAAATAGCAAGAATTTTCTTTTCTATTTCTATATTAAAGTTTTTTATTAATTTTGGTTCATATTTTTTAATTTCCGAAAAATCTGGTATTATTTCTTTTCCTCCCTTTTCCTTTTTTTGAGTATATACATCTATTAAAACAAAATCTTTTAAATTGGTGATTAAAGCAAAGTAGGGTGGGGGATCAAAGAAAACTCTTGCTAAAGCAATTATACCTCTTTCTGAAGGGGTTAAATTTTCTTGAGGCTTATAATCTACTATAAGTAAAGGTTTAGAATTGTATTTAATAATTAAAGGGATGAAGATGTTAAAAGGTTTTTCTTTATAGGAAAATTGATAGTTTCCTTCTTCAAAAAAGCAGTTTCCATAATATCCCTTTTCTTTGAAAATATTTTTAAGTATTGAAAGTGCTTCATTTACAAGAATTTCTTCTTTGCTATTTCCCATATTTTTTCTACTTCTTCTAAGGTAAGGCCTGCTCCTAATCCAATTTTTAAAGCAAGTTCTTTGGTTAAAAGATCAGAAGGGCTATGAGCATCAGAATTAATTATTAAATTGGCACCATATTTTTTGGCAAGAGAAACAACATGTCCATTTGTGAAACAATGACCTTTTCTTCCAGAAATTTCTAAAAATACTCCCTTTTCAGCAGCTAATTTTACTTCCTCATCTTTTATAAGCCCGGGATGAGCTAAAATATCTGCTCCTCCAAGTATAGCCGAAAGGTTAGTGCCCTCTGCAACTGGTTCTACAATTGTTTCTCCGTGAACCACTACAATTTCTGCTCCGCATTTTCTTGAATCTTTTATAAGTTCTGGAATAAATTCTGGAGGGACATGGGTTAACTCTATTCCTACAATAAGCCGAGGTTTTAAGCCTTGAAATACATTTTTTATTTTTAATAAACTTTTAATAATAAATTCAAAATTGGAATGATCTGCATGATCTGTAATAGCTATAGCTGAATATCCTAAAACTTTTACTCTTCTCCATATTTCAGCAGGAATAAGTTCTCCATCACTAAAAGTTGAATGGCAATGAAAATCTATCATTGAAAATTAAATTACATTTTGTATTTGAAAAGCTTAGGATCAAGATTTTCCAAAATTTCTTTAAGTTTCTCTTTTTCTTCTTCAGTAGTAACAACCAATTCTCCTTCTTTTTCAGTTGAAGGAGTTTCAGTATAGAGTTGACTTTTTTGTAATACCTCTTCATTTACAAATATTTCAGCTCCTGTTCTTAAGGCAAGAGCAACTGCATCGCTTGGTCTTGCATCAATATCATAAGTTTTTCCTTCAATATTAAGAGTGATAATAGCATAGTAAGTATTTTCCCTAAGATCTACGATTTCTATTTTTGGAATCTTTACACCTAAAAAATCAAAAATGTTTTTCATTAAATCATGAGTTAAAGGTCTTGGAAATTGAATATTTTCAAGTTTTGCAGCAATAGAAGTTGCCTCTAAAACTCCTATCCAAATAGGAAGAATTCTATCTCCGTCAACTTCTTTTAGAAGCATAACCGGACTATTTGATAGAGGATCCATCGCTATTCCATGTATAACCATTTTTATTTTCATCCCTTCTATCCCTCCTTTCAGATATTTTATCTGATACTGTAAATAATATACTAAGTCTTTATTGAAAATTGTCAACAGATTTATTGTTCAAAAAAGTTTGTACATGAAAATTTTTAGAAAAATTTAAAAAAACCTCTTGACAAAAAAAAAAAAAAAAAAAAAAAAAAAATTTATATAATTAAAATTGAAAATCAAATTCAAAATCAAAAAGGAGGTGGGTTATGAAAGTAGCAATTGCAGCCTTAGGAAATTCCGTTGATGCAGCTTATGCTCGCTATTTTGCTACTGCTACCCATTATTTTATTTATGATACAGAAACTGGAGAAGTAGAGGTGATGGAAAATACTGCAAGGAACCTTCCAGCCGGAAGAGGGGTGACCTTAGCTGATACTCTTATTAAAAAGGGAGTTAAAGCGGTTGTGGTTGAACTTATCGGTCCAAGACCTTTTAACATGCTTAAGGATGCAGAAGTTAAGGTTTATCCAGGACCAAAACTAAAAGTTCAAGATGTATTGAATGCGGTTAAAGCTGGAGAACTTGCTTCTCCTTTGACAGCCCCAACAGAAGAACCACATGCTGGAGAACATGGCGCATGCGAGGAAGAAGTTAAATAATTTTTAAAAAGAGACGGATAGGAGTAAAAAAACTTCTATCCGCCCCTTAAAAATTGCAGGAGGTATTTTATGACTGTTGTAGTTTTAGGAGGACATGACCGATTTAAAAACCAATTAGAACAATACTCTAAAAAGATTGGTGTTAAACTTAAATTTATCAATAAGTGGTGCCCTTATGCATTTCATACTCTCAATTCAGCAGATTATATAATTGTAATCACTGGTTGTGTGTCCCATGAGCTTGTTAATTTAGCAAAAATAATTGATAAAACAAAATGCATCTTTTGCCATAAAAAAGGTCTCTGTGAAATAAAAAAGATTATTGACGAAATTAAAAATTCAAATAAAATTTCAATTCCAATTGAAAATGAAATGCAAAACAAATTACAGGAGGGAAGATGTCTGGAAAGAGAAACGAAATAGTTCCTTTAGGACTTTTAAGAGAGGGAGAGGTAGGGGAAATTTATTCTCTTCCTGATCTAAGTTTAGAGGCTGAATTTTGGGGTGGTCCAGGAGGTTGGGGTGGTTGGGGGCATTGTTTTAGAAGGAGAAGAAGGTTTTGCCAAAGGATAAGTTCTATGGGATTAAAACCTGGGCAAATAGTTGAAGTAAAACAAAACAGACCCGGTAATCCTATGCTTCTTAAAGTAGGAGAAACTTTTATAGCTCTAAGCAGAAGGGTAGCTATGGGAATAAAAGTAATAAAAAGAGGGTAAAGGGATGAGCATTCGAAAATGTGGTAAATTTCCCCTTTACCCTTTATCTGAAATTCCTTTAGAAGAGCCGGTTGAGGTGATTTGTATTTCCGATTTTGATCTAAGCTTGAGACTAAAAAGTATTGGAATCCAAGAGGGAACTATTTTAGAGGTCATTCATCAAGATCTCTCAGGAGAGCGTATGGTGGTTAAAATTGATGAAAGCAGGATTGCTTTAGAGAGAGGTATCCTTAAGCAGATTTTAGTAAGACCCCTAAAATCTTCTTATGAGATTTTAAGAGATTTTGCCAGATTTGACCAATTAACAGGGCTTTTAACCCGGCAATTTGCTGAAAATTTACTAAAGAGAGAATTAACTAATCCTCCTTATTGTTTTGTTTTGGCAGATATAGATAATTTTAAAAAAATTAATGACACCTTTGGGCATCAAGCAGGAGACCAAGTTTTAAAAGAGATTGCCCAAATTATTAAAAACTGCCTTAGAAAAACTGACTTTGCTATTCGGTGGGGTGGGGAAGAATTTGTTTTGTTTTTTAAAAATACCACCATCGATTTAGGAAAACTCATAACAGAACGTATAAGAAGGAAAATATTTGACCATATCATTTATTGGCAAGACCAAGGGTTAAGAGTTACTTTAAGCTTTGGAGTTTGTGGAGCTCCCCCTATTAGACCTTTAGAAAAACTTATTGAAATAACTGATAAAGCCCTTTATCAGGCTAAACGGCTTGGTAAAAATTTAGTATTTAGTTGTAAGGAGTAGTCCTATGTTAATTAGACAACATTTTTATGATTTTGAAATTGAAGAGCTTTGTTGCCAACTTGAGAGATGTAAAACTTTGATGATTACGGTACATCAAATTTGTGAAGTTTTGGTCAACCTTATGGAGAATAGAGATCCTTTTACTAAAGATCATTCTGAGAAGGTGGCAGTTTTTAGTTATATGCTTGCTTTAGAATTAGGGCTACCTCCAAAGGTTGCAGACCTAATTCACATTGGAGGGCATCTCCATGATGTAGGAAAGTTTTCCTTGCCTGACAGTATTTTAAAAAAGCCAGGACCTTTAACCAAGGAAGAATGGCAATTAGTCAAACAACATCCAGTTGTTGGAGCAAAATGCTTTGAAAATATTAAAATTTTTCAAGGAAAAGGTGGGGTAATAGAAATGATACTTTATCACCATGAAAGATGGGATGGTAAGGGCTATCCTTATGGACTTAGAAAAAGAGAAATACCTCTTTCTGCAAGGATTATAGCTGTGGCTGATGCTTTTTCAGCTATGATAGATAGACGCCCTTACCGAGAACCTCTAAGTTTTGATTTAGCCTTAGAGGAGTTAAAAAAGGTGCAGGCTCTCAATTTGACCCAGAGGTAGTAGAAGCCTTTCTTAACGTGGAACAAAAAATAAAAGCTTATTTAGGATTAATATAAAAAATTTACAGGAGGTGGTCGAGGAAATGCCAAAACTTTCAGAATCAAAAATTGGACAAAAAGTAAAAGTACTTTCTGTAGAAGGTCCACCTTTGGTAAAACAGCGCTTAAAAGAAATGGGGATAACTCCTGGAGTTGAACTTCAGATTGTTAGGGTTGCTCCTCTTGCAGACCCTGTTGACGTAGTAGTTAGAGGGTATCATCTATCCATAAGAAAAAAAGAAGCAGAATTAATTGAAGTGGAGGTGTTATCATGAAAGAAATAAAAATAGCAGTAGTAGGGAATCCAAACACAGGTAAATCAAGTTTGATAAATGCTATTGCTAAAGCCAAACTTCAGGTTGGTAACTGGCCAGGAGTAACTGTTGAAAAGAAAGAAGCGAAACTTTCCTATAAAGAATATACTCTCCATTTTATTGATTTACCCGGTGCCTATAGTCTAACTCCTTACAGCATTGATGAAGCTATTGCCAGGGACTTTCTTTTTCTTGAGGATTATGATGTTATTTTATGTGTGGTTGATACCACCAATCTTGAGAGAAATCTTTATTTTGTAGTTCAGCTTATGGAGCTTGAAAAGCCTTTAGTGCTTGCTTTAAATATGTTTGATGAAGCAAAAAGGCTCGGATATAAGGTTGATATACCACTTTTAGAGCAGATTCTTGAAGTAAGAGCTGTTCCAACGGTTGCAGTAAAAGAGCAAGGAATTGAGGAACTTAAGGAGGCTTTGGTTGAAGTTTTCGAGAAAAAGCTTGTTCCTAAGAGGCTCCCTTATGGAGAGGATTTAGAAAACTTGATAGAAAAAGTTGTATTTCATCTTAAAGCTTTTAATCCAGATTTAGAAAGAATTAGTTTAGGTGTAATTTTTAAGATTTTAGAAGGAGATGATGAATTAATAAACAAATTAGGACTTAAGTTTGATAAAAAGGAGATAGAAAACATAAGTAGTCATATAAAAACTGTTCATGAGGTAGGGCTTAATGATTATCTTCTTGATATAAGATATGGTTTAGCAACAGGAGTTACAAAAAAGGTTCTTCAACGTCCTGAAATTCGTAGAGAAACCCTTACAGAAAAGATTGATAAAATTGTTTTAAATAGGGTCTTAGGTATACCTCTTTTTCTCTTAATTATGTGGATTGCCTTTAAAATTGCATTTGATGTGGCAAATCCTTATATAGATTTTTTAGATAAGGCTATAAATGAGATTTTTAAGAAATGGATAGAGGCTGGACTTTCTTCCCTTGGTGCAGCAGATTGGTTGAGTTCTCTTGTACTTGATGGTATCGTAGGAGGGGTAGGAACGGTATTATCTTTCATTCCTATAATCGGAATGATAATGCTTATGATAACCTTTCTTGAAGCTACAGGATACATGGCAAGAGCAGCCTTTCTTATGGATAGGATTATGCGTTCTTTTGGGCTTCAAGGAAAGGCTTTTATACCTTTACTTATGGGGTTTGGTTGTAATGTGCCCTCAGTTTATGCTTGTAGAACTATGGAACAAGAGCATGAAAGAAAACTTACTATGTTTGTAATACCTTTTATGTCTTGTGGAGCAAGACTTCCTGTTTATGCCTTATTTGTTTCTGCCTTTTTTGCATCTTATTCAGCAGAAGTATTACTTTTTCTTTATGTACTTGGTATCGTAGTAGCTCTTACTATAGCAACTATTCTTCATAAAACTTATTTTAAAGGAGTTGGGGCTCCCTTTATTATGGAGCTTCCACCTTATCGTATGCCTACGCTCAAAAACCTTGCTATTCATACCTGGCTAAAACTAAGACATTTTGTAATAAAAGCAGGAACTTGGATTTTAGCTTTTAATATTATCGTATGGATGGCGTTAAACCTTCCTTGGAAGCCCGAAAAACCTGAAGATTCAGTTTTAGGTAAACTGGGACACGTAATCTCTCCGGTTTTTAAACCTCTTGGATTTGGGGATTGGGCAAGTAGTGCAAGCTTGTTAACAGGATTTCCTGCAAAAGAAGTAGTTGTTTCAACGATGGCTCAAATATACGGAGGAGAAGAAGAAAAAAGCGAAGAAAAGAGCTTATCTTTTAAAGATGACCTAAAAGATTTGATTTTAACCTTTGCTGAAAAAACCAAAGAGGCTGGACTTAATTTAGTTTCTTCTTTTAGGGTGGTAAGTATTTCTGCAGAAGTACCAGAGGAAGGTGCGGGAATTTTATCCGAGCTCCAAAAAAGATTTACCCCTGCTTCAGCCTTATCTTTTATGGTTTTTACTCTTCTTTATTTTCCTTGCATGGTTTATGCAGCAGCGGTTAAGACTGAGGCAGTGTCCTTAAAATTTGTTTTGCAGATCATACTTGTTACCTTAACAACCGCTTGGATAGTATCTTTTTTGGTTTATCAATTTGCAAGATTAATTTTTTAAAATTTTTTAATTATATTGTTGCAAAAATTTTAATTACATATTAATATGTGTGAAAATTTTTTGAAAACATAAAGAGGAGGTGGAAAAATGAGAAAAAGGGATTTAGCTGTTATATTAAGTGGATTAACATTGATTAGTGCTCAGGCACTTCCGGGATGGGGTTTTGAAGTAAATGAAAAATTATCCTTTGAAGGGACTTCTACCATAGTTTATCAATGGTTAGATGGATCAAATATTAAAAGTAAAAATAGAGGCTCAGGGGCAATTGACCTTGGGTTAAGCTTTAAACCCACTGAAAATAATGAATTTTATGTTCTTGGAAGCTTTGCAAGTGGAAATGGGCTGAAACCAGAAAATGTTTCCCCCTTTAAACTTAAGCCTAATGCTGATGATTTAGAAGATGATGTAAAAAATATAAATGGACATAAACAGCAAGATAATATTTTAGAACTGTGGTACGCCCATACTTTTAATTTTAGCAATGACACATCTTTAAAAATTACTGCAGGAATTATAGATGCAACAAAATACATTGCTGACAACCGTTTTGCTGATGATGAAATTACTCAATTTATGAATGAGGTTTTTGTAGACCCACCAGCTAATTTTACACCTCCAAGTTATGATTTAGGAATAGTTGCAGAATTAACAAAAGGTCCCTTTACTTTAAGAGCCCTTGGAATGACAACCAAAACTGAAATAGGAATTCCACAAGGAGAAGAAGAAGCAAAAGAAGGGTTTTATCAATATTATGCTCTTCAACTTGGATATAATTTAAAATCAAAATGGGGAGAAGGAAATTATAAAATATTTGGATGGTATACAAGCAATGATTTTTATAAAAGGAATGGAAAAGGTAAAGATTCTCGCTATGGTTTAGGAGTAGTAATTGACCAAGATCTTGGATTTATTAAAAATCCCTTTAGTAAAAATCCAATCGGATTTTTCTTACTCGGTGCTTGGGAGGATGATGATACCCAAGTTGATTATGATTATTACATTTCAGCAGGCTTTAATATACCTTTCTGCTTTCTTGGTAGAGAAGGAAATGAAATAGGTATTGGATATGCCTATTTAGATGGAGCTGATAAAGCAGACATTTCTAATACACATGCTGTTGAGGCTTATGCAAAATTTAATCTATTTTCCTATGAGAAGCTAAAATCTGATTTAACTTTAGATTTTCAATACATGAAAGATAATTATAAAAAAAGTAGCGAAGATAAAGAAGGATTTATAGTTGGATTTAGATGGAATCTTTCTTTTTAAATTTTTCTTGACTTTATTTTTTTAATTTTTAAAATTTTTTTAAAGATAAGAAATTATAGGAGGATGTTAAGAAAGGAGTGGGAAAAGTAACCAATTTATTGGATGTTGAGGGACGGAGGGGCAGGCTCCTTTGGAAGCTTAAAAGCCTACAAAAATTGGAGTCCTGTCCCTCTCTATTTTGCAAGCTATAACCTTATAATACAATAAAAATTGTAGGAGAATTACTATGAGCTGTATATTCTGTAAAATTGTTAATAAAGAAATTGCTTCTAACATTGTTTATGAAGATGAAAAAGTAGTTGCTTTTCATGATATTAATCCTCAAGCACCCTATCATATATTGGTTGTTCCTAAAAAACATATTTCTACACTTTTAGAAGTAACAGAGGAAGATAAAGAGCTTATAGGGCATATTTATTTAGTGATAAATAAAATTGCTAAAGACATTGGTTTTGATGAAAGAGGATATAGAGTAGTTGTTAATTGTAAGGAAGAAGCTGGTCAGACCATATTTCATCTTCATTTCCATGTCTTAGCAGGAAGAACGATGGGTTGGCCTCCAGGTTAAGAAACCTCAGGTATCTTTTCAATTCTTGGATATAAAGGTTTTCCTTTGCTTATTTGAGCTCCGGTTTTAAGTAAATTAAATCTAAAAACATTTTCCCAATTAATCTCATTTTCGCTTAAAGATAAGTTATTTAAAAGAATTTTAGAGGTTTCAGGCATAACTGGGTAGAGAGCAATTGCAAAACTTTTAATACTTTCTAAAAGCACTCTTATAATGGTTCCAGCCCTTTTTTCATTTTTCTTTTTTATTTCACTCCAAGGAGTAGTCCTATCTATATAAACATTTCCTCTTCTTATAGCTTCCCAAAGTCTTTCTAAAGCTTTATAAAAAAGAAATTGAGAAAAATATTTTTCATATTCTATAAGTGCAGACCTTACTTCTTCTAAAAATTCTTTATCTATATCTTTTAGCTCATCTAAGGAAGGAACTTTACTTTCGAAATATTTTTCAACCAGATTAAGGGTGCGATAAATTAGATTTCCGTAATCATTAGCTAAATCTGCATTTATTTTCGTTATGAAAGAAGAAATATTAAAGTCTGCGTCATAGCCAAATGCCATTTCTCTTAAAAGAAAGTATCTTAACTGATCCTTCCCAAATTTTTTAGCAACCTCAATGGGATCAACAATATTACCTAAGGATTTAGACATTTTTAATTTATCAACTAACCAATATCCATGCACAAGAAGTTTTTTATAAATAGGAAGTTCCATTGCTTTAAGCATAATGGGCCAATAAATAGCATGGGGCCTTAAAATATCTTTTGCAATAAAATGATGGGCATTTATCCACCAATCTTTCCATTCTGGATTTTCAGGATAGCCTATTCCAGAAAGATAATTAATTAAAGCATCAAACCATACATAGGTTACATAATTAGAATCAAAGGGAAGCTCTATTCCCCAAGAAAGTCTTGCCTTAGGACGGGAAATACAAAGGGGTGGAAGTTCTTCTTCAAGCATATTTAAAACTTCCTCTTTATAAAATTCCGGATAAATTAAATCATTTTTAGAAATATAATCCTTTAACCAAGCTCTATATTTTTCTAAATTAAAAAAATAATTTTTTTCTTTTATATGTTGTGGATAAATTTTATGATCTTTGCATTTTCCCTCTTCATCAAGTTCTTTTGAAGTTAAAAATCTCTCACAACCAATACAATAAAGTCCCTCATATTCGTCAAGATATATTTCTCCTTTTTCATAAAGTTTTTGCAAAATATATTGGACAACTTTTTTATGTTCCTGGGAGGTTGTTCTAATAAACTTGTTATAAATTATTCCAAAGTAGTCCCAGGTAATTTTAAAAGCTAAACTTATTTCATCTACAAAGACATGAGGTTCTTTTCCCTTATCTTTTGCAGATTTTTGGATTTTATCCCCATGTTCATCTGTTCCTGTAAGAAAAAAAACTTTCCAGCCCTTTAAAAGATAAAAGCGTGCTAAAGAATCTACTAAAATTGTAGTATAAGCATGCCCCAAATGGGGATAAGCATTAACATAGTAAATTGGTGTAGTAAGGTATATCCTCATCATTTTTTTACCCTTCATCAAGTTCTTTTAATTTCTCTTCCTCCATTACCTCTTCAGTTTCTTCTTCTATTAAAATCTTTATTTGGGAAACTGGAATTTGAATTATTTGTCCTTCTTTATTTTCTAAATAGGCTACCTTTTGGAAAATATTGTATTTTAAAATTTTATAGGGCTCTCCATTAATTCTTATTTTGTTCCCTATTTTAGGTAAATCCTGTAAAAACTCTTTGTAAATATCTTCTTCATAAGCCAAACAACATAAAAGTCTTCCGCAGGGACCGGAGATTTTATTAGGGTCTAAAATAAGTCCTTGTTCTTTTGCCATTCTAATAGAAAGCGGGATAAATTGTCTTAAAAATTTGGCACAACAAAATTCTTTCCCACAATATCCTATTCCTCCTATAAGAGCAGTTTCATTTCTGACCCCGATTTGTCTCATTTCAATCCTCATTCTCAAAGCCCTTGCAAGCTCTTTTACTAATTGTCTAAAATCTATCCTTCCTTCTGCGGTGTAATAAAAGATAATTTTGCTTCTATTAAAGAAACAATCAACTCTTACCAAATTCATTTCTATCCCAAGATCTTTTGCAAATTGTAAACAAAATTCTTTCCCCTTTTCTTCTATTTCTAATTTTTTCTCATACTCTTTAATCTCCTTAAAGGTTGCTTTTCTAATAACAAAAGGGATACCTTCTACATTAAAAGGTAATTTATAAGAATTTTCTGTTAAAATAAAAACTTCTTTTCTTCCGTCTGGTAATTTCGCAAGGACATAATTTCCTTTAAGCAAAGGTTTATTTAGTTTAAGAGCTTGGTCTGGAAATCCCTTTTTTAGAGTTCCTAAACTTAACCAAATACCTTTTGTGTTTTCCTTTTTATACATCTATCCCCCGATAGCTCTCATAGGTTTTAAAGTAAAATTTAAATTATGTTCAGAGGGTTTTATTTTTAAGGCTAAAGAAAAAGCCTCTTCCAAAGTTCCTTCACCTTTTCTTAAAATAGGTTTTAAATCTATCTCCTTATCAGAAAAAAGGCAAGGTCTTAATCTTCCATCTGCAGTAATTCTTAATCTATTACATTTATGACAAAAATGTTCAGAAATAGGAGAAATTAACCCAATTTTTCCTTTTGCTTCTTTCCATCTAAAAACTTTAGCTGGTCCCCCACCAAAAGAAGAATCAGGAATTAGTTCAGAAAAACTTTCTAAAACCTCTTTTATTTCTTTTATAGTAACAACGTGTTTTTCATTCCATAAGCTATTTTTTCCTATGGGCATAAATTCTATAAATCTAACTTCAACGGGTTTTTCTAAAGTAAGCTTAGCAAGGTCTAAAATCTCATCTTCATTAAAACCTCTTATTATTACAGTGTTTATTTTTACAGGATTAAATCCCAATTCCAAAGCTATATCAATACTTCTAAGAACTTTTTCAAATTCAGAAGTTCCTGTAAGTTTTTCAAATTTTTCTTTATTTAAAGTATCTAAACTTATGTTTATTCTTTTTAATCCTGCTTTTTTAAGTTTTTCGCCAAGAGTTTCTAAAAAAGAGCCATTTGTAGTAAGACTTAGGTCTTCTATTTCAGGAATTTGGGAAAGTTTTTCTACCAAATATTCTATATTTTTTCTTAAAAGAGGTTCTCCACCTGTTAATCTTATTCTTTTCCCACCTAATTTAGCAAAAACCTTTGCTATACTTTCTATTTCTTCAAATCTTAATATTTCTTCATGAGGAAGCCATTTCCAATTTTGATGAGTAAAACAATATATACATTTAAAATTGCACCTATCTGTTACAGAAACCCTTAAATATTCAATCTTTCTTCCTAAATGATCAATTAACATTTAAATTTTCCTTATACCAAGCTCTTACCTTATTAAAGATTTCTATAATTTCAGGTTGTTTATAATCTGGATAAGTCCAAGGAAGTTCCATATAGGTCTTATTTCTATAAATTAGAGTAACTTCAGCATAAACACCTTTACCTAAATATATTCTATGAGCATAGTCTTTAAAAGTTGAAAGAACTACTTTTGAAAGACCTAAATAACCTGGATCTAAATTAATTCTTCTATTTCCTAAAGAATCAGCAAAATTCTTCTCAATTTCGTAACATTTATATTTAAGGTCAATTAAATATTCAGGAGGCTTTAATTTTTCGAAAAAATAAATTCCCTTTTTTAAGTTTTCTCCCATTTCCTTAGCATAATAAGAAGTAAAAGATGAAAAATCATAAATTTTAGATTGAAAGATAGGGGAGCCGAGTTCAGGTTTTAAAAGATCAAGAGCCTTTTCCCATAAATCTAAATCTTTACCTGTAATAGCAACAAAATAAAGTTGTGGAGGTGGACTTTTAGGATGACTCATTTTTTTCTGAAAGAGGGATAGCTTCTTCTATAAGCATTATAGGAATATCTTCCTCTATAGGATAAAAAAGTTCGCATTTTTTACAATAAAATCCCTCTTTCTCATTCCATATTTTATAAATTAAATCTCCTTTACATTTAGGACAAGCTAATACCTTTAAATATTCTTGAATTTTTGCTTTTTCCATAAGATTTTTTTATAATATCACTTTTCAGAGTTTATGCAAATAATGAATTTAAAAGATAAAAATTGAATTTTTAAAGAATAGGTTGTAATACCTTTTTGATGATTTCTAAAAAAAGCCTAATATTTTCTATAATTTTTTCTTCTTCAGGTTTTTCAAAAAAAATAACATTTTTAATTTTTTCTAATTTTCCTACATCATCTGGGTCTAAAGATTCTACAGTTTTTCTCCAAAGCTCTTCAAATTCAGGAGGCTTTTCAGGAGGAAATACATAAGAAAGTGCCCAGACAGCTTTTAATCCTAAATTAAAAATTTCTTTAGCTTTTTTTTGAAGTTCAGAAGGATTTCCTTTTATTTTAGAAAAATCTTTAAATAAATCTAATGCATATCTATAATAGCTTTTAGCTCTTATGTAATAAACCATTTAAAAATATTTTAAAAGAGCTTATTAACCAGCTCTTTCTAAATATTTTCCTGTTCTTGTATCAACTTTTATTATATCTCCCTCATTTATAAAAAGAGGGACTTGAATTACAAGTCCTGTTTCAAGTTTTGCAGGTTTAGTTGCGGTTCCTACTGTATCTCCCTTAACTCCAGGCTCAGTTTCTATTACTTTTAATTCAACTACATTAGGAAGCTCTATACTTACCACTTTCCCTTTATGATATAAAACATATACATTTAAATTTTCTTTTAAATATTTTGATGCTTCTCCTACATCTTCCTCTTTTATATAAACTTGGTCATAATCTTCTAAATCCATAAAAACATATTGATCTCCTTCTTTATATAAATATTGCATTTCCTTTTCTTGAAAATCCGGCTTTTCAAAACGCTCTCCAGCTCTAAAATTTACCTCTAAAACTCTACCAGTAGCAAGATCTTTTAATTTTGTTCTTACAGTAGGTTGATTTTTAGAGACTTTTACATGTTGAAAATCTAAAATTTCATACAATTTACCTTCCCATTCAATCTTTAAGCCTTTTTTAAAATCTGAGGTTGTGTAAGCCATGGTTTACCCCTCCTTTTTTTCTAAAAAAGAAGGAAGAGGTGTAGCCCAGGCTTCTTCATCAAAATATAATTCCTCTAAATCCTTAGGCATAGGTATATTTAGTATTTTTGGTCCCTCAACTACCTCAAATCTTATAAAACAAGATTTATACCAATCCACATTTGGTAAATCCAAATCAAATTCTTTCATGATTCTATAGGTGCGATAAAAATCTTCCCATTGATTTTCCTTTTCTGGATAGGTAGTAAAATCTCTTAAAATATCAGTAATGACGAATCCAGAATCAAGAAGAAATTTTTCAAAATCATACCATTTTCTTAGAGATGCCTCTCTATGAGTAAATCCCATATATCCTGCTGACCCCTTACCTTTTAGAGCACTAATACATCTGCTAATAAATAACTTTAAACCCTTTTCAGTTTCTACCGGATCAGTCACAAATATGTCAAATTTACCCTTTAACTCCTCCGGAAGCTCATAAATAACATTATAATTATAAACTTCTATATTTTCATATCTTATTTCTTTAGCCTTTTCTTTGATAAATTTATTAATTCTTTCATCAATTTCTACCACGACAATTCTTTTAGGAAGCTTTGTAAGAGCCATACTTAAGGAAATGAGATCATCATCACCCAGTATAAAAATTTCTGAATCCTCAAGATCTCCCCTTTTATAAATAAAAGCAGTTCTTTTTAAGGTATCTTCTGGTTTTATAAATCCTTGATCAAAATCACTTGTAGGAAGAGGTCTATCTTTAACTAATTCTAAAAATTTATCTAAAATATTTTTCCAAAAAATATCTTCAGTAAAAGGAGAACACATAAGACATCCAGGATTTTTATAAGGAGGCACATCTAAATTATTATTAATATGAAAAAAGGGTTTTTCGTATATTATAAGTTTCTCATTTAACAAATCCTTAATAGCTTGTAAGAAAGTAACTATATGTGAATCTTGATAATTTATTAATTCCCAGAAAGTAGAAGGTTTTTTAACAAGTTGTCTTAAGATTTGCTTTTTTATTCTCTCTAATTCACCCACTAAAGCACCTTTATAATTAAATTTTTCTAAAAATTCTTGGTTTAAAATCCCTTAAGTAAGATCTTGAGAATATATTTAGAATTTAATTATTTCTCAGAGAAAAAATTGGTTGCGGGGGTGGGATTTGAACCCACGACCTCCGGGTTATGAGCCCGACGAGCTACCAGGCTGCTCTACCCCGCGATCTTAAAAAAGCTAATTAAAATATAATGAACTTTTTAAAGATGTCAAGAGCTATAAATATTCCTTTATAACTTCTAAAAAGACCTTAACAACCTCCGGATCAAAATGTTTACCTGATTGAGAAATAATATATTCAAGAGCCTTTTCTTTGCTCCAGGGAGGTCTATAGGGTCTTTCATTGGTCAAAGCATCCCATACATCAACCACAGCAAATATCCTTGCAGGAAGAGGAATTTCATCCCCTTTTAAGCCTTTCGGATATCCTGAACCATCCCATTTTTCATGATGATAAAGAGGAATCTCTAAAGCAGGTAAAAGAAAATCAACCTTCTTAAGCATGTTATACCCATATTCAGGATGTTTCCTCATTATCTCCCATTCCTCCTCAGTTAAAGGTCCGGGCTTGAGAAGAATACTATCAGAAACTCCAAGCTTTCCAATATCATGAAGTAAAGCTCCCCATTTTACATATCTTAATTTTTCTCCCCTTATCCTAAATTTCTCAGCAATTTTTACTGTGAGCTCTGTTACCCTTTGAGAATGTCCTTCAGTCTCTTTATCCCTTAAATCAAGACCATAGGAAAGGGCTTCAATCGTCTGATCATAAGCTAAAAGGAGATCCTCTTTAGCATTTTGAAGCTCAAATAAAAGCTTTGCATTCTCAAAGGCCATCGAAACTTGCCCTGTTAAAGCCTCAAAAAACTCAATCCATTCTTCTTCTTCTTCTTCTTCTTAAAATCTCAACCATTCCAAGAATTTTTCCTTTGGCTATCATTGGAGAAGCATAATAAATATTAAAACCTTGCTCTTCCATAATCCTTTTTCTCAATAGTTCATCCATTTCCTCCAAGCTTGCTTTTATAATTCTTCTTTCCTTTGCAGCTTTTCCAGGAATAAATCTACCTATTTTAATGCTTTGTTTTTTAAGCTCTTCATTTGGTAACCCTTTTTGGACTTTTAACTTGAATTCTTGAGTAAATTCATCAAATTCAAGTAAACTTACTGCATCTATTTGAAGTAAAGAAACCATTTCATGAAGAAAAACATCATAAATAACCCTTATATCAAAACTTGAAAGTATGGCAAGGTCAATATTCCTTAAAGCCATGATTTTATTTAATCTTTGATTTGCCTTTTCAAAAAGAAAAGCGTTTCTGAAGGCAAGACCAAGAAGATCTGAAAAGGAATTGAAAATCTCAATAGTTTCAGAAGAAAATTAATTTTTCTTTTTACTGTAAAGATTTAGACTTCCCAGAACCTCTCCTTTCTCATCTTTTATGGGGAAGGCAGCAGAAGACTTAAATCCGTATTTTTTAGCTACAGAAAGCCAAACTTTGTATTCTGGAGTTTCCACATCCCTTAAAATTTGCGGTATTCCAAGTTTAATAGCTCTTCCAGTAGGACCCTTTCCATAATCAGATTCATTCCATCTTACCTTTATCAGTTTTGGATAGGGATGATCAAAAGGATATTGAGCAAAAACACTTACCGATCCGTCTTTTTCCTTTTTACCAATCCAACAAAGGCTTAACCCTAAATCTTTAACACAGATTTTACAAACAGCTTCAGCCCTTTCTTTAAAACTTAAGGCTTTTATGATTTCCTTTATTCCCTTATAAAGAGAAAGAAGAATCTTATTCCTCTTCATCTATCTTTAATAAGATCTTCTATAGGAACTGGTTCACTTAAATAATACCCTTGCACAAAGTCGCACATAAGGAGCCTCAAAATCCTAAACTGTTCTTCATTTTCAACCCCTTCGGCAACTGTTTTTATACCAAGCTTTTTGGCAAGGTCAATAATTGTCTGAACAATCGCCAAAGCCTTTGGCTCATCAAGCATTCTTCTTATAAAACTATAATCGATTTTTATTATGTCAATAGGAAGATTTTCAATATAAAAAAGGGATGAATATCCTGTTCCGAAATCATCTATAGCAATTTTTATATCAAGTTCTTTTATCTTTTTAATGATTTCTAAAGCCTCTCTTTCTAAAAATAATCTTTCTGTAATCTCACAAATAAAAGGATAATTAAGTGCTCTTCTTAGCTCAGCAAGTTTTGAAAAAATTTCTGAAGAGAGAAAAGATTTTGCTGAAAGGTTTATAGAAAGAGGAATTTTGGTTTTGGTTCCAATTTTTTTAATTTCCTCAAAAAGAAAATCTTCAATTTTTAAAATCAATCCTGAATTCTCAAGAAAATCTATTACAGTAGCTATAGACTCAACTTTTTCATTTTCCCTTATCCTTAGCAAAACCTCAATTCCTGAAATTTCCTTATTTGAGGTTGAAAAATAAGGTTGACCATAAAGAACAAATTTTTTTTCCTTTAATAAATTTGCTAACTTTTCTTTTAAAGAAAGAGAATTTTTAATTTCTTTTTCCAAATTTTCTTCATAAACCGAAAAGGTATTTTCTCCTTTTTTCTTTGCTCTTTCAAGGGCAATTTTAGCTTTATTAAAGAGTTCTTCGTAAGTTTTTCCATTTTCTGGGAAAAAAGAAATTCCAATGTTTAAACTTACAACTATTGATTTTTCATTTATTACAAAAGGTTCTAAAAACTTTTCAAAAAAATTTGATACAAAAATTGCTATTTCATCTTTAGTAGTTTTAAAAAGGGCAATTAAAAATTCATCTGCCTCTGTTTTGGCAATAAAACTTTTAGAAGGAAGAAAGGTTTTTATTCTTTTTGTGATTTTTTTAAGTAAGACCTCAGAAAATTCTATTCCATAGGTTATACTTAAATCTGAAAATCCACATATATCAGCTATTAATAAGGTAAATGGTTCATTATATCTATTAATATGTGTAGTAATTACTGTAGAAAAAGCCTTTTCATGAGGAAGCCCGGTAATAATATCAAACTCCTCTGCATTTGAAAATTTATGTAATTTTTCTTTTCCTAAAATTTTTTCTCCTAAATAAACAAAACCTGTTATTTTTTTGTTTTCTCTAATAGGGAAAATTTCTAAATAAAGATGAAAGTTTATTCCAGATTTCTTTTTTCCTTGAATAAAACCTTTAAAAACCTTTTTAGATTTCAAAAATTTTTCAATTTCAGAAGCATTAATTAAAAGGGAATAGATAGATTTTCCAATAAGTTCATTTTTCTGATAATCTGTAATTTTTAAAACTCCCTCATTTGAATAAAGAATTTTTCCTTCAGAATCAGTAATTAAACAAAAAATGTCAGAATTTTCCAAAGCTTTGAAAATAATTTCTTTAACTTTTTCTTCAGTAAGTAAATTTTTAAAGATCATAAATTTAATTATACTATACTGTTTGTATTATGAAAAAATGAATTTATAATTAAAATTAAAATTATTATGAGATGTCCAAGATGTAAAGAAATTGAAACTAAGGTTATAGATTCAAGAGTTATAGAAGATGGATTTTCTATAAGAAGGAGAAGAGAATGTAGTAAATGTGGGTATAGATTTACTACTTATGAAAAACTTGAGTTGGATATAATGATTGTAAAAAAGGATGGAAGAAGAGAACCCTATAATAGAGAAAAATTAGTTTCAGGAATAAGAAAGGCTTGTCATAAAAGACCTATAAGTGAAGATACTATAAAAAAATTTGTAAATGAGCTTGAACTTGATCTAATTCAAAGAGGAGAAAAAGAAGTACCTTCTCAATATATAGGAGAAAGGGTAATTTCTAAATTAAAAGAATGGGATAAAGTAGCTTATATAAGATTTGCATCAGTTTATAAAGAATTTAAAGATGTAGATGAGTTTATTACTCAAATAAAAGAATTGAAAAATGAAAAATAATAGAAAACCAGAAGAAATTATAGTTTTCCCCTTAGATGTTTCGGATTTAAAAGAAGCTTTATATTGGGTTGAAAGACTTAATGAACTGGTAGGAGTTTTTAAAATAGGTTTAGAACTTTTTACAAGCTGTGGCCCAAAAATTATTGAAGAAATTAAAAAAATAAGTAAGCAAAAAATTTTTCTTGATTTAAAGCTTTATGATATACCTAATACCTTAACCAAAGTAATTAAAGTAATTTCTGAATTAGGTGTTGATTGGGTTACAGTTCATACTTTATCAGGAAGATCAGCTTTAGAAAGTGTAGTTAAATCTGCGTCTAATAATTTAAAAATAATTGCGGTAACCATTCTTACTTCTCTTGATAGAGCTGATCTCATGGAATTAGGTTTTTATTCTGAGTTAGCAAGAGATATTAAGGAATTAGTTTTTAAATTGGCTCAAATAGCATATAAAACTGGATGTGATGGAATTGTTTGTTCAGCAAAGGAAGTAGAAAAAATAAAAGAAGCCTTTCCTGAACTAAAAACTATTGTGCCAGGGATAAGATGGGAAAAAGGTAAAGATGATCAATTAAGGGTTGCCACCCCTTATGAAGCTGTTTTAGCAGGTGCAGATTATTTAGTTATTGGAAGACCTATTAGAGAATCCTCTTCTCCAGAAGAAGTCTGCCAAAAAATAGCTGAAGAAATAAAAAAAGCATGGATGGCAAAAAATGATCATTCGTAGCATTGTTGATTTACCTTTACATGGTGGCAAGTGCCCACCTTGGCTTTTTGAAAGAATGGTAAGATTAAGCAGAGCTATTCTGATTCTTATTTATGAAGAATTTGGAAGCAAAGAACTTATTAAAAGATTGACTGATCCTTTTTGGTTTCAAGCTTTTGGTTGTTTACTTGGGTTTGACTGGCATTCTTCTGGTTTAACTACTACTGTAGGGGGAGCTGTAAAGGAAGCGCTAAAACCCTATTTTAAAGATTTGGGAATTTATATATGTGGAGGGAAAGGAAAAAGAGCTTTAAATACCCCGCAAGAAATAATTAATTGGGGAGAAAAGGAGGGTTTTTCTCAAGAAACATTTAAATTTATCACCTTGAGTAGACTTACTGCAAGAATTGACAATAATGCTATACAAGATGGTTTTCAACTTTATTTTCACTTATTTATTTTTTCAAAAAATGGAGAATGGGGTGTTATACAACAAGGAATGGATGAGAAAACTTCCTATGCAAGAAGATATCAGTGGTATAGTGAAAGGATTACTAATTTTTGTGAAAATCCTCATACAGGAATTGTATCTCCAATTAAAAAGAAAGAAGTAATTAATTTAGTAGCTAAAGAAAGTAAAAAAGTTCAAGAATCTTTAGTGAGCTTAGTAAAAGAAAATCTAAATATAGTAATGAAAGAATTAACTCCCAAGGTTCACATAATTTTTAAAAAAGATCATATTTTAACTCCTCAAGATTTTTCTTTTAAATCTCTTAGAAAAGTTTGGGAAAAAACCTATGAAAATCCACCTTCAAATTTTCAAGAATTGATTTTAACTGAGGGTGTGGGTGCTAAAACCTTAAGAGCTCTTACTTTAGCTTCAGAACTCATTTACAATGTAAAAGCCTCAAGAGAAGATCCAATTATTTATAGTTATGCTCATGGAGGAAAAGATGGCTATCCTTACAAACTAAATAGAAAACTTTATGATACCACTATTCAAGAATTGGAAGAAATTTTAAGAAAAGTTAAATTAGGAGAATCGGAAAAATTAGCACTTTTTAAAAGACTTCCTCAAATTTTCAAATTTTAAAAAAGTTGAAAAATTTAAAAAAAATTAAAAAATTCTAAAAATTTTTTAATAAAACCTTAGTAATACAATAGAAAAATATTTAAAATTTTTCAAAATTACGGTTGACTTTTGTAAATTAAACTATATAAAAAGGTAAAAATGCAAAGGAAATCTACTAATTTATCTGAAGAATTAATTAGATATCTTGAAAATAAAAGAGATGGTATTTTAAAAAAATGGAAAGCTATCTTTTGGGACTCCTTTGGAGAAGAAGCTAAAAGATTTTTTACTAAAGAGGTGGATAGATTTCAAAATCCTTTTGGTTATAGAATAGATGAAACCTTTGAAGGATTAATTGGTATTTTGTTTGGAGATTTTAATTGGGAGGAAGCAGATTATTATTTAAGAAGACTTGTTCAATTAAGAGCTGTTCAAGAGACAATTCCTTCAAAAGCTTTAAATCTCTTTATTCAGTTAAAAAGTATAATAAGAAAAGAAATAGGAGAGGATATACTAAAAAAATTTGGTGTAGAGGAATTTATCAAGTTGGAAGATAGAATTAATGCTTTCATGATTAGAAGTTTTGATTTTTTCATGGAGTATAGAGAAAGATTAAATCAACTTAGATATGATGAATGGAAAAGAGCCCATTATCTTCTTTTAAAAAGAGCAGGTTTAGTTTATGATCCTATGGAGGGAATGCCTAAAAGTGAACCTGAAGAAATTAACTAATAAAAAGGAGAGGGATGGATTATGAATGCCTTAGTAAGTTTTATAATTTTTGGTATTTTAGTTGCTATACCTTGGTTTGGAGTAGGGGTATTAGGTTTAGATAGTTTATTTGGAATTATAATTCCTTATGCTTGTTTTTTGGTATTTGTAATAGGTCTAATTTACCGAATTATATATTGGGCTAAATCCCCTGTTCCTTACAAAATTCCTGCAACCTGTGGACAACAAAAAAGTCTTCCCTGGGTAAAGAGAACTTTTAGAGACAGATTAGAATCACCTTTTTATACTTGGGAAGTAGTTCTAAGAATGTTTTTTGAAATTGTATTTTTTAGAAGCCTATTTAGAAATTTAAGGGCAGATCTATATGGAAAAAGGCTTATTTATGGTTCTGCAAAATGGTTATGGCTGGGTGCTATTCTATTTCACTGGTCCTTTTTTATAATCCTTTTGAGGCATTTAAGGCTTTTTACTAATCCAGTGCCTCAAATTATTCAAGGATTGGATTATTTAGATAGCTTTATTCAAACCTTAGGAGTCCCTCCGGTATATATTACAGATATACTGATTTTAGCTGGTTTAACTTTTCTCTTGTTAAGAAGATTCTTTGACCCCAAGGTGTCTTATCTTTCTTATGGCTCTGATTTCTTTCCTTTATTTTTAATTCTTGGTATTGTAATTACAGGAGTATTAATGAGATATTATATAAAGGTTGATTTATATGCAGTTAAACAATTAACTCTTGGTCTTGCTACATTCAATCCTGTCATTCCTGAGGGAGCAAAAATAGGAGTAATTTTTTATATTCATCTATTCTTAGTTTCATCTCTTGCTGCCTATTTTCCTTTTAGCAAGCTTGTTCATATGGTAGGTGTATTTTTCAGTCCAACCCGTAATATGGCTAATAACAACCGTGCTGTAAGACATGTTAATCCTTGGGAATATCCGGTAAAACATTTAACCTATGCAGAATTTCAAGAAAAATTTAGAGAGGCAATGGAACAAGCTGGAATTCCTATAGACGAGGAAGTAACAAAAGAAGAACATGAATGGTATACTATGTATGGTCCTCATAAAAATATATAAAGAGAGGGGGTAAAGATGAGTCTTCCTAAACCTGAGGAATTAATATCTGATGTGAATTTGCATAAAACTCCAGAAAAAGATTGGATGGATATAAAACCTGAATTAAAAAGAGGATATTATTTAGGAATAGTAGAACCTAAATATTTAGAAGAGTTAGATCTTAACACATTGGGGAAATGGCAACCTTATGATGAAAAATGGCCTCTTCCTGAAAATTGGAAAGAGATTGTAAGAAAAGAGATTCTAAAGAGGATGGAAAAACATAGATCCTTTAAATTATTTATGGATATATGTGTAAGATGTGGAGCCTGTGCGGATAAATGCCACTTTTTCTTAGGAACTGGAGATCCAAAAAATATGCCTGTTTTAAGAGCAGAACTTATAAGATCTATAATAAAAGGTGAATTTTCTACCTTTGGTAAACTTCTTGGAAAATTTGCAGGTGCAAGAAAATTAACTGAAGATGTCATAAAAGAATGGTTTTATTATTTTTATCAATGTACAGAATGTAGAAGATGTTCTGTATTCTGTCCTTATGGTATAGATACTGCAGAAGTAACTATTATGATGAGAGAAATTTTACTTGAACTTGGTATTGGTACAGATTGGGGAATAAAACCAGTTCATAATAGTTATTATATAGGAAATCATGTAGGTGTTCCTCCTCATACATTTAAAGAAAATTTAGAATTTTTGGCTTGGGAATTTGAAGATATTACAGGGATCCATATTGATTTAGATAGATATATAAATAGAAAGGGAGCTGAAATTTTATATGTTCCCATGTCTGGAGACTATTTTGCTGATCCAGGTATTTATACAATGATGGGAATTCTTGCCCTTTTTCAGTATTTAGATTTAGATGTAACTATGAGTGCTTTTGCAACTGAAGGTGGTAATTTTGGATTCTTCCATTCTTTAGAGATGGCAAAAAGACTTCATTCAAAAATATATGAGGAAGCTAAGAGACTTAAAGTTAAGTGGATACTTGGTGGAGAATGTGGACATAAATGGAGGGTCTGGCATCAATACCATAATACTTGGTTTGGCCCTATAGATTTCTTAGAAGTTCCAAAATCTCCTATTACAGGAACAGTTTTTGAGCATGCCAAATCTAATAAGATTGTTCATATAGTTGAATTTACAGCAGATCTAATTGCCCATGGAAAGTTAAAGTTAGATCCTTCAAGAAATGACCATCTAATAGTTACTTATCATGATTCTTGCAATCCTTCAAGAGCTATGGGATTTTTTGAAGAACCAAGATTTATCTTAAAACATGTATGTAATAACTTTGTTGAGATGCCAGAAAATACAATTAGAGAAAAAACTTTTTGTTGCGGAAGTGGGGCAGGTCTTAATGCTGGAGAAAATTTAGAAATAAGACAAAGAGGTGGTTTTCCAAGAGCAAATGCAGTAGAGTATGTGCATAAAGAATATGGAGTTAATCAATTAATTTGCATATGTGCTATTGATAGAGCAGTTTTCCCAACTCTTTTAGGATATTGGGTTCCTGGGGTTGATGTAGGAGGACTTCATGAACTAGTTGCTAATGCACTTGTCTTTGAAGGAGAAAAATCAAGGGATGTAGATTTAAGAAGAAGACCTCTAAAACACCCTGTAAAAGGTACTGATCAATCTGAAGAATAGGAGGTTAAATTATGTATAATGCAGGGAAGGTAATATTTTTTATAATTGTACTTATTGTGTTTTTTACTATACCAATGTGGTTAAATTTTGGAAGATTACAAGCTATTCCACAGCCAGAACTTCCTAAGGAAGAAAAAAAATGTGTAGAATCAAAGGAATATATGAAAGCTTATCACATGAAATTATTAGATAAATGGAGAAAAAAAGCTATTCGTGAGAATCAGCATATGTATATTGCAAGTGATGGAGAAAAATATACTATCAGTTTACAAAGAACTTGTATGAAATGTCATACAGATAAAGAAAAATTTTGTGATAGGTGTCATAATTTTGTGATAACACACCCAGATTGCTGGGATTGTCATATTGCACCGGAGGTGGCGAAAAAATGGCAATAAAAAGAAGAACCTTTCTAAAATTAACAGGTTTAACTTTATTAGGAACTGCAGTTAAGGGTTTATTAAACAGGGGGGAAATAAAGGCACAGGAGTATACTTCCCCTCCAGAAGCTTTAAAGGGTAAAAGGTGGGCAATGGTAATTGATGTTAAAAAATGTAAAGAGGGTAGGGCTACTTGTGGTCTTAAATGTATAGAAGCTTGTCATTATGTACATAATGTTCCCTCAATTCCTGATAAAAAAAGAGAAATTAAGTGGATTTGGGAAGATAAGTTTGAACATGCCTTTCCGGAACAGGCAGATGAACATCTTAAGGAAATCTTCAAAGATGTTCCTTTTTTACTTTTATGTAACCACTGTGATAATCCTCCTTGTGTAAGAGTGTGTCCAACTAAAGCTACTTTTAAAAACAAAGAAGGAATTGTAATGATGGATTTTCATAGATGTATAGGATGTCGTTTTTGTATGGCAGCTTGTCCTTATGGAGCAAGATCTTTTAATTGGTTTGATCCTCGTCCATATATTAAAAAAGTAAATCCAGAATATCCTACCCGTATGAAAGGTGTAGTTGAAAAATGTTTATTCTGTTATGAAAGATTAGCTCAAGGAAAAATTCCTGCATGTGTTGAAGCCTGCCCTGAGAAAGCATTAATTTTTGGAGATTTAGAAGATGAAAACTCAGAAGTTAGTAAAATTCTTAAAGAAAAGGTTGCTCTTAGAAGAAAAGCAGAATTAGGAACTCATCCATCTGTATTTTATTTAATAGATTAAAACTTTTAAAGGAGAGGTGTAAATATGTTAGAAAAGGCACTGGTAGGAAGTAAAAAATATTGGTTATGGGTTTTATTTTTGCTTTCTATTATATTTATAGGATTTCTTTGTTATCTTTATCAATTTAAAGTAGGATTAGGAATTACAGGAATGAGTAGAGATGTTTCTTGGGGATTCTATATTGCTAATTTTACCTTCTTAGTTGGAGTTGCAGCTTCAGCTGTAATGGTTGTACTTCCCTATTATTGGCATAATTATAAAGAATTTGGGAAGATTACTATATTAGGTGAATTTTTAGCTGTAGCTGCAGTTACTATGTGTATTCTTTTTGTATTTGTTGATCTTGGACAACCAATGAGAGTATTAAATGTTCTTAGATTTCCTACTCCAAATTCTATAATGTTTTATGATGTAATAGTGCTAAGTGGTTACCTTTTATTAAATTTACTCTGTGGATGGACTGTTTTACATGCAGAATACAAAGGAACGAAATATCCTTCTTGGTTAAAACCTTTTATTTACTTAGCTATAGTATGGGCTCCAAGTATTCACATTGTTACCGCTTTTCTCTACCAAGGATTACCAGGGCGCCATTTTTGGTTAACAGCTATTATGGCTCCAAGATTTTTAGCTTCAGCCTTTTCTTCCGGACCTGCTTTAATTATTGTAGTTGCTCTTTTATTAAAAAAGGTTGCTAATTTTGACGCAGGTAAAAAGGCTATAGATACACTTTCAAAGATAGTAGCCTATGCTTTTGTAATAAATGTCCTTTTATTCCTCTTTGAGTTATTTACAGCATTTTATAGTGGAATTCATAGCCATCAAGCACCTATTAAATACTTATTTGTTGGACTTGAAGGACATGCAGAATGGGTACCCTTTATGTGGACTTCTTATATTTTAGCAGCTATTGCCATAATACTACTTGTTATTCCAGCTTTAAGAAGAAACGAAACTACTTTAGCTCTTGCCTGTATAGCTGTATTTCTTTCTTGCTGGATTGATAAAGGTATTGGATTAATTACTGGTGGATATACTCCTACACCTTTCGAAACTATCACTCCCTACAGACCAACTTTACCAGAAATTGGAATTACTTTAGGTGTTTGGGCAACCGGATTTTTAATTATGACCATCCTTTATAAAATTGCTTTAGAAGTAAAATCTTCTAAAGAATTAGTGGTAAAATACGAAGGGGTTCTATATAAAAAATAATTTTTGAAAGTTTTTCTCCTCCTTCTTTCTTATTTTTATTTTAAAAATTAAATTATGAAAATTTCTTATAACATTCCCAGGATATTAATTTCTTCGCATAAAGGTGGTTCAGGCAAAACTATATTTACTATTGGATTAATTTATTATTTAAAATCTATTGGATTAAATCTATCCGCCTTTAAAAAGGGACCTGATTATATTGATGCAGGTTGGTTAAGTAAAATTTCAAAAACCCCTTGTAGAAATTTAGATTTATTTTTGTTTGACGAAAAGGATAATTTATATTCCTTTTATTTAGGCTCTAAAGATTCCGATCTTGCTATTATTGAAGGTAATAGGGGATTATTTGACGGACTTGATATATTTGGAAGTTGTAGCACTTCAAGACTTGCTCAACTCTTAAAAGTTCCCATAATTTTAATTCTTGATTGCACAAAAGTGACAAGAAGTCTTGCAGCTTTAATAAAAGGCTTTCTTGAATTTGAAAAAGATATAGAAATCAAAGGGGTTATTTTGAATAAAATAGCAAGACCAAGGCATGAAAACATAATTAGAGGTTCTATAGAATATTATACAGATG